>NZ_JADNHQ010000010.1:0-60742 GCF_015553985.1 Alistipes sp. D31t1_170403_E11
AATGAGGGCAAGACGGACCTGCTGAACAGCATCACGGTTCAGTAAAGGCCGAAACTCGGAAAATAAATGCCGGAGTCCCAGACTCCGGCATTTTCTGTTGGGGCTTGTCGTTATAGGTTCCGGAACGGATAGGGGTATTCGGCCCCGAACGTCTTCTTGTATTCGAGGACGAAGGCTTGGTAACGGCTGCGGGCTTCCTCGTTGCGTTTCAGCCGGTTGAGCGACCGGACCAGGTAGGCTAAGGCCTGGTCGTTGAGCGGATCGATGCAGAATACGGCCTCGGCCAGTGCAAGCGTCGTTCCGTAGTCCTCCTCCGCAAAGCATTTCTCCATTTCGATTTGCAGGACGGGTTCCAACGTACGTTCCACCTCTTCCTTGAACGAGTCGAAAAGCGGCTGGTCGTCGTGTTTGAGGAATTTTCCGCGTGAAAGCAGTTGCACCAGTTCCCCGCGGTTCTCTCCGATCTGCTCTGCCGAGATAATCTCCATGCAGCGCGTATAGTCGCAGTAAAAAGCCGGTCCCTGTACGAGCCGGAAACAGCCCTTGCTGTAAACCAGTTCCACGTCGTCCAGTTCGCTGAGCGTCTTGCGCAGGTGGTTGATCGTCACGCCGCGCGAGTTTTTCACTTTGTCCTCCGGCTTGTCCGGCCACAGCAGCGTGCTGAGCCGTTGTGAAGAGATACCGTCTTCGAAGCTGTTTTGCAGCACGAGGCAGAAAATCTGTCGCTGCCGCGTGGTGAACAGGTAGGTTATATCGCGGTTATGGCGGTTGCGGACCATGAAATCGCCGAACAGGCAGATCGAATTGGGCCGGGCCGACATCTCTGCGGCTTCTGTTTCGTCCGGCGCTTCGCCCGGCGTTTTACCCGCGGACTTCCGGCGCCACACAATCCCCCCCCCGATTGCCGTCGCACCTAATACTATGATTAGCACCAGCATCCAGGATGTATCGCTCCTCCGGGGTTTGGCGTGGGCGGCCAGTTCTTCGGCCGAAATGGGCGGGAATGCCAGCCGATAGACTTTCATCCGCGACTGGATGTCGTCGTCAAACTCCTGTACGGTGGCGAACAGGTCGTCCTGTTGCGCGTCGTAGTAGAGGTTGGCGTTGGTCGTTATTTTGTCGGACCGGATCGGAATCGAGTCGCTCAGTATTTCGTAGCTGCCGTCCGCGATCGAGAAGCGGTAGAGGCGCAGGTAGGAATTCGAGACGCTTTCGGGGTAGCAGAGTGTGTAAAAACACGAATCGTTGAGGATCACCATGTTGCGTACGGGGACCGAATTGGTCTTCCGCCACGGTATTTCCCAGAGTTTCGAGATGCGGCCCGTCGTGAGGTCGAGGCGGTGCAGGTCGTAGAAATAGTAACGCCCGACGGACTGGTCGCCCGATTCGTTGCCCATGCCGCCGAAGATGTAAATCGAGTTGTTCTCCTTCAGGTAGCCCATCGAGGAGAAATAGCGCGGGAAGAGCGGGTCGCCGCTGAATTCGCCCAGCGGCTCCCAGTGTTTCGCCTGCAGGTCGTAGGTGTGGAACTCGCGGCTGTAACTCATGTTGCCGAACCCTCCGAAAATCGTGTAACGGCCCTGTTCGGGGTCGAAATAACACCCGTGGTGATGCAGCTGCGTCGGCATGTGTTCCCGGCACTCGGTGCTCCAGCGATAGGTGTCCAGGTCGAGGCAGGCCATGGCGGGACAGTCCGCGGGCGAGGTCTCGTCGTAAACCTCGTAGGCGTAGAGCTTGTTGTGTGCCGGGTCGATGAAGTTCATGCCGAGAACCAGTTTCAGCGGACAACGTTCGGCGAAACGGTGCATTTCGGTCTGCTCGGTGCGGACGTTGTATATGAATAGCGTGTCCCGATTGAAATAGTAAACCTCCTTGCGTAAGGGGTTGTAATTTGTCCCGGCGACGCTCTGCGATGCGAATGCTGCCCGGTAGCGCCAGTGATAGGCGTCGTTGATCAGCCATTCGGGATTCTGGACCCGGCCCTGCGGGCGCCCTTTGGTGTCGTAGACCGTATTTCCCTCGTTCTGGCTGAGTTCGAACGTGTAATTCTTGCTGTTGCCGACCGTGAGGTTCTGGATGGCGAACGAGGGAACGTCGATGATGTGGTCGCTCTTGCCGAAAATGATGATCGGGCTGTAAGTGTCCGGCAGGTTTGCCTGCGTCGCCGTAAAGGTGCGGTTGTGGATGGTCAGCGTGATCGAGTCGCCTTTGAGGTCGAAGGCGAGTTTCATGCGGAACCAATGGGCGTCGAGCAACTCCTCCCGGTCGATTTTCGCCGTTATCAGGTTGCATTTCCCCTCTTCGTTGAGTTTGAAGAAGTCGTCGCCCTGCCCGTCGTAGAACAGGTTGTAGATTTTGTCGCTCTTCTGGTTCTTGATGCGCAGGATGTAACCGATTTCGGTGACCGGATAGAGCCGGATGTCGAATTCGATGTCGAACCGGTCCGCGAACGACGGAACGCGTTCGTCGAAGACATTGTACGAGGTCCGCTTGTCGATCGGCAATTCGGCGCTGTTGAATTTCAGGCCCTGCGCGGACGCGGCATGAACCGCAGCCAGTGCAATGAGGAGGAGTGTATGGTAGTATCTGCCCATGATCCGTTTGGAGGTTCGGTCTTACAAAGATAATAATTTATTGGAAATATGAAATTTTTTTACCGGCCGGACGCTCCTTGATTCGGATTCGATTGCTAATTTCGCGCCTCGTTCGGCTCCCGGAAAAGCCTTTCCGGAGGGTTAAAAAATCGGGGATTAATGATTTTTTCTGCCGATTAACCGGATTTTAACCCTGTAATTAACCTATCGCACCTCAAATTTATCAAAAAAATACAGGCGGCGGGAGATTGAGGCCAAAGTCGAGCGAACGCCTTTCGATTTCTTAAAATTTTTATTAAAACTTACTAACAACTTAAAACTATGAGATTAAACAGACTATTGCGAACATTCGCGTTTACGGCGCTCCTCGGAGGGCTGGCTGTTTCGGTGAGCTCGTGTAAGGATGACGACACGAAGGGTGAGACGGAAAAGACGATCGGAGAGGTCTCGGGCGTTGTGACGGACGACGAGGGCAATGTGCTCGGCGGGGTCGAGGTGTCGATCGCCGATATCGTAGATTTGACGGAGACGAGTGTGACGGCTACGACTACTACCGAGGCCGACGGCCGCTATACCCTGACCGACGTGCTCGTGGGTTCGCACATGATTACCTGCAAGAAGGCGACTTACCAGACTACGAGCGTGACGCTCAAACCGCAGAAGTTCAACGCCGAGGCGATGGCTACGGTCAACATCGAGATGCGTTACGCCGCGGCGAAGATCACGGGTACGGTTCTCGACGCCCGCAACGACGGCGCTCCGCTGGCCGGGGTCAAGGTGACCATCAGCGAGACCCAGACGGGCATGACCGATGCGAACGGCAAGTACGAGATCGCCAACCTGCCGCTCGACGCCTACGAGCTGACCTTCTCGCTGAAGGATTACGCGACCGTTACCAAGAAGATGGGCCGCGACGCTTTCGAGAATAACACCGCCGTCCTCGACGTAGTCATGGGCAGCCCCGAGGTGCTCCGCGGCAAGACGGCATTCGACCTGCGTGATGCCGACAAGTGGTATTACAGCGAATACCGCGGCGGCGGAAACGATACGAGCTACCCGCACTGGGATTGGTCGACCGACTATATGGCCGCACTCGATTTCGTGGGTGCATGGCAGGAACAGAACGAAGGTACGACGCTCCAGATTCGCAACGACGGGGCCAACCAGAAGAATCCTGTTGACCTCGATGTCTTCGACTCCTATGTATATGGCAGCAAACTGATCACCGAGGACAACAAGGTGATGACCCTGCAGGTGCGCACGCACAATGCCGACTCCGAGAATCCCGCGGTCTTCGGCGTCCAGGTAATCGACCTTTCCGCCGCTGAGCCCGCAGCCGTGAAGATCGGCGGCAACGAAAGCTATGGTTCGGATTCGTACAAGTCCTTCGGCTTCGACCTGAGCGACTACGTCGGCAAGGAGGTCGTGATCGCCGTGGGTATCTACCGCGCCAAGACGGGCGACTACTGGAAGCAGCTGGTGCTGCGCCGTATCGCTTTCTCGACCGCGAAAATCGACGGCTGGAACTATATCACGGGTACGGCTGTCAACGACGACCTCAAGGATTGGAAGCTGACCATGGAGATGGTTCGTTCGACGATGCCGCACACCAAGAAGAAGTTCAGCGGCGTTACCGTCTGCGAAGGCGATAAGAACAAGGACAACCGCCAGGTTGCTTACCACTCGTGGCGCGACAACGCCCATATTGCCGCCGAATGGTCGTTCGTTCCCCGCGTCAAGGACCCGGAACCGTTTGCCGGCGAGGGTTATATCATCAAGACGCGCGGCGGCGGCACGGCGGTCAACACGATCGAGCCGGAAGCCTACCTCTATGCGAAGTTCTCGATTGCCGAGGGCAGCAACAACCTGACGCTGCGGATCCGCAACTTCGCCGGAGAAGCTACGTTCTTCAAGATCACCGCCATCAAAAACGACGGCACGGTAGAACACATCGTTCCGGCATCGAATACGGCCGCATCTTCCTCGGCAGCCCCCAACGGATGCTGGAAATTTGTCCACCAGAACGGCGGTCCCGGCAACCCGGATGCTTATGCCAAGTTCGTCTACGACCTTTCGAAGTTCAACGGCGAAGACGTGGTGCTGGTCCTCGGCGTCTACAAGGGCGAGGACAACGGCACTGAGAGCAAGGTCTGCATTTACGACGTTGAGATGAACTAATCTGAAAAAATCCTGCGCTTCTGCGGGTATCCTTCCTCCGGACAGGCCTTTGGGCCGCCATGGACGGGAGGATGCCCCGGGGAGCCGGGACCGATAACCCTGACTTATGAAAAAAATCATTTCTTTTGCGCTCAGTTCGCTGATGCTGACCACCGTTGCATGCAGCAAGACGAACGAGCCCGACAATACGGTCCGTATTCCGGAGACACCGTCCGAACAGTCCGTGCAGAACATGACACGGGCCATGGCGCTGGTCGACCGGGCGATAGAATGTTATTTCGAAGGCTCCGGCATGACCATGTCGCGCTACTACAATCCTTTCACGGGGACCAGTCCCGATGAAAAAGCCAGTGTCTGGATGTACGGTTCGTCGATCGAGGCCGTCAACGCCATCCTCCGCGGCCTGAAGACCCAGCAGCGCGAGGGTATTCCGGAACTCTACGACCAGCATTTCCAGCGTTACGTTGACCTGCTGGCCCAGCTCTACGAAAATGCCGATTACTACCTGGGAACCTATACCCTGACTTCGTTCACGCAGACCCGGAAATGGACCGTCTACGGCGTGAACCGCGGCAGCGACAAGGGTTCGGCGCAGGTCGACGGCATCCTGAACGTTTACGACGACCAGCAGTGGCTGATCCGCGAGTTCATCGAGGCGTATAAACTGACCGGCGACAAAACCTACCTCGAAAAGGCCGAGTACCTGACCGAGTATGTGCTCGACGGCTGGGACTGCACGCTCAACGTCGACGGCGACGAAAACGGCGGCATTCCCTGGGGCCCCGGTTACACGACCAAGCACTCGTGCAGCAACGGTCCGATGGTCAGCCCGCTGGTGTGGCTCTACGAGATTTACAAAGGCAAGGACGACCAGACCACACACCGCTTCATCGACATCGACAAGAAGCGCAAGAGCGAGACGGTCAAGAAGAGCCGCTACTACCTCGACTTCGCCAAGAAGGTCTATGACTGGCAGAAATCGACGCTGCTCCGCAGCGACGGCGTTTACCACGACATGCGCGGCGGATGCGTTCCCAACTGCGACGTGGCTTACGAATGGGTCGGCGGCGTGCGCTACCGTGCCAACACCCAGTTGACGCGCAGCGAAGGCGAAGCACTCTCCTACAACTGCGGTACGATGCTTTCGGGCGCTGCCGACCTCTACCGCGTAACCCGCCTGGGCGAGTACCTGGAGGATTTCCAGCAGCTTTCCGATGCCAGCTTCAACTACTTCGGCAAACTCAACCAGAACGTTCCGGGCTACTATACGTACAGCGTCCTGGGCTTCAACGACTGGTTCAACGGCGTGATGATGCGCGGCTGGGTCGACGGACACAAGTTCTACCCGTCGGTTTCGGCGCCCCTGGCGAGCTTCCAGGCCAATCTCGACTACGCCTGGTCGCACTTCCTGCGCAACGGCCTGCTGCCTACCAACCTGCTTGTAGGCTGGAACCAGGACCGCGGCAAGAACAATGTCGACGGACAGTTCATCTTTGCCTTTGCCGCAGAGTATGCCGGACTGGCCCGCTACGAATTAGAAAAGTAACCCAACTTAAAACCGAATGATTATGGAGAATATTTCACATCCGCGGCGGGGCTTCTTCGGCCTGCTGATGAGTCTCCTCCTTGTTTTTGCAACCTCCTCGGCGTGGGCGCAGAACGCAACGGTGACCGGAGTCGTGACCGACAGCAGCAATGAACCGGTCGTCGGCGCCACCGTCGTCGCCAAAAATACGAATATCGGTGCTGTGACCGACGGCGAAGGCCGCTATACGATCACCGTTCCGGCCAATGCGACGCTTTCGTTCTCGTTCGTGGGCCTCACGGGCAAGGAAGAGAAGGTCAACGGCCGTACGACGATCAACGTCGTGCTGAGCAGCGACCAAACGCTGATCAACGACGTTGTGGTCGTGGGTTACGGTGTCCAGAAACGCGGTTCGATTACGGGAGCCGTGGCTGCGGTCCGGGGTTCGGAGATGATCCACACCAAGAGCGAGAACCCGCAGAACATGCTCACGGGCCGCGTGGCCGGTGTTCGTGTCTGGCAGAAGAGCTCCGAGCCGGGAACTTATAACGCCAATTTCGACATCCGCGGCCTGGGAAGCCCGCTGGTGATCATCGACGGCATTCCCCGTTCGGTGGAGGATTTCCAGCGCATGAATCCCAGCGACATCGACGATGTTTCGGTGCTGAAGGATGCCGCAGCGGCCATCTACGGCCTGCGCGCCGCCAACGGCGTTGTGCTCGTCACCACCAAGAAAGGTCAGCAGGGCAAGGCGAAAGTGAGCTACAACGGCTCCTATACGTTCCAGGTCCCCTCGAAGATGCCCAAGCTGGCCGACGCTTTCGGGACCATGACGCTCTACAACGAAATGGCGATGAACAAGGTCAGCGGCGGCGCTCCCGTCTACTTGGAGAAGGATTTCGAGGACTACCGTACCGGCGCACGCCGCACGACCGACTGGAACAGCCTGATTTTTGCCGATTTCGCCCCGCAGACGCAGCACGATGTCAGCATTTCGGGCGGCAGCGAGAAGACGCAATATTTCGTCAGCCTGGGCTATTTCTACCAGGAAGGCTTCTTCCGCTCGGGCGACCTCAATTACGATAAATTCAACCTGCGCTCGAACCTGACGACCGAGATTTTCAAGGGACTGACTTTCGACCTGAAGATCAACGGCATGGCCGACGAGCGTAACAATCCCTATTCGACTTCGACGGACATCATCCGCAACTACTGGCGTCAGGGCGTGCTCTTCCCCGCCTATGCCGACCCCGAGAATACGATGCTCAACTACGAAGGTCTCGACCTCGACGAGAATACCGTTGCCAAGATGACCTCCGACGTTTCGGGCTACCGCAAATACAAGCAGAAATCCTTCCAGTCGTCGGCGTCGCTGACCTATGACCTCGGAACGCTGACGCACGCTTTGCAGGGTCTTTCGGTCAAGGGAATGCTCAGCTACGACTACCGCATGGACAACAACGAAATCTTCCAGCGGGAGTATTCGCTCTACGCCCCCGATCCCACTACGGGAAGCTACCTGCAAAAACTTTACAACAACAGTTCGCCCAACCGGCTCAAGCGCGAGTTCTACGACCGCCAGCAGACCCTGGGCCAGATCACGATCAACTACGACCGCACGTTCAACAGTGTTCACAAGGTTGGCGCGCTGGTCGGCTGGGAGGTCCAGAAGATCAAGGGCGACAACTTCTACGCCCAGCGCGAACTGGCCTTTGCGACGCCCTACCTGTTCAACGGTACGGATTCGAACAAGGACAGCGGCGCCAATTCCGGCAGCATCTACGAAAAGGCCTACGGCGCACTGATCGGCCGTCTCAACTATGCCTACGACGACCGCTACCTGCTCGAAGCGCAGTTCCGCTACGACGGTTCGTCGCAGTTCGCCAAGGGTCACCGCTGGGGCTTCTTCCCTTCGATTTCTGCCGGATGGCGCATCTCGGAGGAGCCGTTCTTCAAATCCTGTTCGGCCCTCTCGTTCATCAACCAGTTCAAACTGCGCGCGAGCTACGGCGAAATGGGTGACGATACGGGCGCCGAATACGACTGGGTGATGGGTTATACCTATCCGTCGACGAACAGCAACGGCGAAAACGGTTATTATAACCAGTACGCCCCGGGATATATCTTCGGCGGCAATGTGATCATGGGCGTCGACCCGAAAGCCATTCCGAACATCGGCATTTCGTGGTTTACGGCCCGTACGTTCAACGTCGGCGTCGACTTCGAGGCCTGGAACGGCCTGCTGGGCATTTCGTTCGATTACTTCGACCGCCACATGTCGGGCCTGTACGCTCGTCCCGAGGGCGATTTCCAGACGGTTATCGGCGCCACGGCCCCGCGTCTGAATGCCAACAGCAGCCGCAACATGGGTCTCGAACTCCAGATCACCCACCGCAACAAGGTCGGCGAATTTTCCTACGACCTCCGGGGTATCGCCACCATCACGCGTAACAAGTACCTCAAAGCGGTCCAGAACGGCGGCTACGGCAACTCCTACGACCGCTGGCGCCACGACAACCTGAACAACCGTTTCCAGGGCGTGCAGTTCGGCTACGAGTCGGCCGGGCGTTACCAGGACTGGAACGACATCTGGAACTATCCGATCTACAAGGATAACAACCTCCTGCCGGGCGATTATAAATACGTCGACTGGAACGGCGACGGCGAGATCAACTCGCTCGACGAGCATCCTTTCGCCTTCGACCAGACGCCGTGGCTCAACTTCAGCCTCAACTTCTCCTGCTCGTGGAAAGGCCTCGACCTGAGCATGCTTTTCCAGGGCTCGGCACTGGGCTCGATGCAATATCAGGAGCCGCTTTACGCCATCTGGGGCAAAGACGGCGGCGGTGCGCTGGAGCAGTTCCTCGACCGCTGGCATCCCGTCGACCCGACGGCCGACCCCTATGCGCCCTCTACGAAGTGGACCGGCGGCCACTACGCCTACACGGGCCATTCGCCGATCGCAAACTCGGAGTTCAACCGCGTGAGCACCGCTTACCTGCGCCTGAAGAGCCTCGAACTGGGTTACACCATCCCGCGGATCAGCAAATTCTCGTCGGTGAGCCTGCGTGTGTACGCCAACGCCTATAACCTCTTCACGATCACCGGGGTGAAATTCGTCGATCCCGAGCATCCCGACGACGAGCAGGGCCGCCTTTACCCGCTGAACAAGACCTACACGCTGGGACTCGCACTCTCGTTCTAACAGATCAAAACGTTGCGAATTACAAATCTGACACTTATGAAAAAGACACTGATAGCTTCTTTGTGCACACTGTTGCTGGCCGTCTCCTGCGTGGACCTGGACCTTGCGCCGAAGAATATTGTGACTGCCGACGACCTGCTGTCGAACGAGGCCGGTATGGAGATTTACCTGGCCCGCATGTACAGTCACATGCCTTTCGAGGATTTTAAGTACATGGCCCAGTGGGGTTATGAGTACAACGGCTGGCTGTCCGCCATGGGTATCGAAGGCACGGGCGAGGCCGTCAACCGCGACGGCATCTGTGCGGCGTTCACCGGCGAGCGCACGGCCTACTGGGGCGATGCGTTCAAACTGCTGCGCGACGCCAACTACCTGCTCGAAACGCTGCCTAAATACCGGGGATCGTTCGGCGAGGTGACCTACAACCACTACCTCGGCGAAGCCTACTACGTGCGCGCTACGGTATTCTACGCCATGGCCCGCCGTTTCGGCGGCGTGCCCCTGGTGACGCATGTGATCGACTACCCGGCTTCGGCCAGCGAACTCGAAGTTCCCCGTGCCTCCGAGGAGGAGACGTGGAACCAGGTGCTTTCGGACTACGACAATGCCATTGCACTGCTGATGCCCAAACTCGAAGCCTCTAAGACGGGTTATGCGAACCGCTATATCGCCTTGGCGTTCAAGTCGGAAGCGATGCTCTATGCCGGCAGCGTGGCCAAGTACAACGAGACCGTGACGGGCCGCCTGACGGGCCTGGGCCGCAAGACGGGCGTTCGTGTCATGGGCTTCGACTCGAAGACCTGGGAGGCCGCCTCGAAAAAGTACTTCACCGAAGCCTACAAGGCTGCCCGCGAGGTGATGGCCAACGGCGGTTATTCGCTCTACAAGAAGAAATGGTCGGCAACCAACCGCGAGGCGCAGTACCAGAACATGGTCGACATGTTCAGCGACCTTTCGAGCCCCGAGAACATCTATGTCAAGGAGTATGTCTATCCGACGCTGACCCACGGCTACGACGCTTACAGCTCGACGTTCTATTTCCGCGGTCCGCTGTCAGCCGGAACCTGCCCGACGCTCGATTTCATCGAACTCTTCGACGGCTTCGACCGCTACCGCGACGGTACGCTCAAAGTTACTGACGGTGTTTCGAATACCTCGGGCAACTACCTGATGTTCGACAAACCGATGGACCTGTTCGCCAATGCGGAACCGCGTCTGCGCGCCTACGTCATTTTCCCGGGCGACATGTTCAAGAACCGCGAGAACGAAACCCGCGCCGGCATCTATACGGGTTCGACGCCTGTTAAGCCGTTCTTCAGCGACTATTCGTACAGCGCCGCCGAAACGACTTACCAGAAACTGGACATCTATACCAGCGCCAAGACGCTCCGCATGAGTGCGAAGAGTACCGGCCAGGACTCGCTCGTCGTCAAGGGTGTCAAAATGTCGGTCGCCGGGGAGAACGGTCCGTTCTACGAGGACGGCGAGGCTAACCTGACGGGCTTCTATGGCCGCAAGTGGCTCAACCCCGATCCTTCGTTCGTCGCCAAGGAGGGCAACTCGGCCCAGCCGTTCATCCTGATGCGTTATGCCGAGGTGCTGCTCAACGCCGCCGAAGCCGCCGTCGAACTGGCGATGGCCGGCGTGGCTTCGCCCGACGGCGCCGACCTGACGAAGGTGGCTACCGATGCGGTGAACGACATCCGCGAGCGCGCCGGGGCCGAACTGCTCAAGACCAATATCGCACCGACCAGCACGGGCCGCGACATCGTCCGCAAGGAGCGCCGCAAGGAACTCGCGCTGGAGCACAAGATCAAATGGGACCTGCGCCGCTGGCGCGTATGGCACTACGAGGGCCGCGACGGATTCTGGGGCGAAACCCGCAACAAGGATCTTTACAGCAACAACTCGAACTACCGTTTCCGCGGTCTCTATCCGTTCTATTCGACCCAGGCCGACAAGTACTTCTTCGACGCCCATTTCCAGTGGGTCAGCCTGAAGACCTTCAACTATTCGGTTCTCGACTACTATTTTGCCATCCCGGGCGGCGAGGTTTCGAAGAGTCCCGTGATCGACCAGCAGCCGAACCGTTAACCTTAAGATACGCAGATTATGAAAAAGATAGCATTATACAGTTTATTGTGCGCTTCGCTCGCTTTCACTTCGTGCGAGATTTTCAAGGTCGACAACTACGACGAGCCCGCCGAAACGCTGCGCGGCGAAGTGGTCGACGTGGCCACGGGCAAACCCGTGCTGACCGACCAGGGCAGCGAGGGCATCCGCGTGCGCCTGCTGGAACTGAGCTGGGGTGAAAACGTCCAGCCCAATCCCGACTTTTTCTGCATGCCCGACGGAACGTTCCAGAACACGAAGGTCTTCAAGGGGGAATACAACGTCCGCGTCGACGGTCCGTTCATTCCGCTGGTCCGCGAGGACGAGCGCGGCGTGCCTCTGGCCGACGAGACGCAGACGCTGCAAATCAGCGGCGTGAAGAACGTCCGCTTCGAGGTCGAGCCTTTCCTCAACGTCGAGTTCGTGGACTATCCGATGGTCAGCGACGGTAAGATTTCGGCCAAGGTCCGCGTGACGCGCGGCGTTTCCGACGCGATCTTCCGCGAGAAGATCGAGCCGATGGGCGGCTGGAAGGACGAGTTCCTCAACGTGACCGACATCCAGTTGTTCGTCAGCTATTCGTCGAGCGTGGGTTACCGCGCCCGCGACGAACGCTGGTCGAGCAAACTCGAATACACGGGTTCCGCTTTCAACGAGTTCCTGGGCCAGCCCGTGGTCATCCGCTCGCAGGGTTATGTTCCCTCGGGCCGCAAGGTCTTCGTCCGTGCCGCCGCGCGCATCAACTACGACACGCCGGCCGGCAGCGGTACGCGCCGCTGGAATTACAGCGAACCGATGGAAGTGATTATTCCGTAAAACCTGTTGCATACGAGTTTAAGGTTTAAAGTTATCTTCGCTAAGAACCTGACTTTAAACCTTAAACTTTTTTTCACACCGACTGTTATAACGATCAGCCATGAAGAAATTTTGGATTTTTTGCCTGCTGGCCGCCGGCTTCGCTTATCCGGCCGGAGCGCGGCAGCCCGACGATGTAAAGACGACTTTCCAGTCCTCCCGCGAGTGGAGACCCACGATCGACAACCGTGCCGACGCCGTGATGGTCTACGGCGTGGGCGGCAACCCTTCGGACCGCTCGAAACGCATCTCGTTCGAAGACCGCGTCGCCTCGTGGCGCGAACGGGGTTATACGACCCATTTCATGACCGGAATCGCCTGGGGCGAATACCAGGACTATTTCACCGGCAAGTGGGACGGTGAGTGGCATCTCGACGAAGGTCAGGTGCAGCGCAGCGGCGATACGATCTGGCACGGACACCTCGTGCCCTATATCGTTCCGTCGGAGAACTACCTCCGTTACCTCAAGGAGCGGCATGTGAAACGTGTGATCGACGCGGGCATCGACGCCATCTTCATGGAGGAACCCGAGTTTTGGGCCCGGGCCGGTTACAGCGAGGCGTTCAAACGCGAATGGAAAGCCTTCTACGGTTTCGACTGGCGCCCGCAGCACGAGTCGCCTGAGAACACCTACCTGGCGAACAAACTCAAGTACCACCTCTACTACCGTGCTCTGAACGAGGTCTTCACCTACGCCAAGGAGTATGGCCGGAGCAAGGGCATGGACGTGAAATGCTATGTCCCGACCCACTCGCTGGTGAACTATTCGCAGTGGCAGATCGTCAGCCCCGAAGCGAGCCTCGCCTCGCTGCCCTCGGTCGACGGCTATATCGCACAGGTCTGGACCGGCACGTCGCGCGAACCGAACTACTTCGACGGCACGCTTCGTGAGCGCGTCTTCGAAACCGCCTACCTCGAATACGGCTCGATGGAGTCGATGACCGCCCCCACGGGCCGCAAGATGTTCTTCCTGACCGACCCGATCGAAGACCGGGCGCGCGACTGGGCCGACTATAAAAAGAATTACGAAGCTACCTTCACCGCGCAGTTGCTCTATCCCCAGATTGCCGATTACGAGGTGATGCCGTGGCCCGAACGCATCTACGAAGGGCTCTACAAAACCAGCCGCGACAGCGAAGTAAAAGCGCGTATACCGCGCCACTATTCGACGCAGATGCAGGTGATGATCAACGCTTTGAACTCGATGCCCGCCACCGATAACCGCCTGACCGGTTCCGCCGGAATCAGCGTCCTGATGGCCAATTCGCTGATGTTCCAGCGTTTTCCAACTCATGCCGGTTACGAAGATCCCCAGTTGGCCAACTTCTACGGTCTGACGCTTCCGCTGCTCAAGCGCGGCGTACCCGTGAAGACCGTGCATATCGAAAACCTGGGTTATCGGGAAGCGCTGGCCGCAACGAAGGTGCTGCTGATGACCTATTCGAACCTCAAACCCCTGTCGCCCGAGGCACACACCCAACTGGCCGAGTGGGTAAAGAAGGGCGGCGTGCTGGTCTATTGCGGCCGTGACGACGATCCGTTCCAGACGGTGAGCGAGTGGTGGAACAGCGGCGGCAACGCCTATGCCGCGCCCGCCGACCACCTCTTCGCGCAGATGGACATTCCCGCCGCCGCACCCCAGGGCGAGTATGCCTGCGGCAAAGGCACGGTCTGCATCCTGCGCGCCGATCCCAAGGAGTTCGTGCTCGCGAAGGGCGGCGACGAGCCGCTGATCAGGGCCGTCAAATCGCTCTACGAAGGACGAGCGAAGGGCGGGGAACTGACATTCAAAAATAATTTCTACCTCCAGCGCGGCGTCTACGACCTGGTGGCCGTGCTCGACGAGAGCGTCGGCGACGCGCCTTACACGCTGCGCGGTACGCTCGTCGACCTCTACGATCCGGAACTTCCCGTCTGCACGGAACGCACGATCCGTCCGGGCGAACAGGGTCTTTTCGTCAACGTCGGCCGTGTCGCGCAGAAGCGGCGTCCGCAGGTGTTGGCCGCAGCCTGCCGGGCCTACGACGAGAAAGTCACCGGGCACAGCTACGCCTTTGTGGCCAAAAGTCCTGCCGAGACCACCTGTGTGGCCCGCGTTCTGCTTCCGAAGCAGCCCCGGAGCGTGAAGGTCGGCGGCAGGGAGGTTTTTGCCCCCGCCGAATGGGACGCCGTGAGCCGGACCTACCGGCTGCGCTTCGAGAACGATCCGGACGGCGTGGCCGTCGAGATCGGCTGGTAAACCGAGAACTACTAATTTCTAACTTTCATACATGAAAAATCCCTTTTTATTCCTGATTCCCCTCGCTGCCGCCGCCTGTGCCGGGCAGGGAGCGACGACGGGCGAAGTTATCAAGAGCGAACTGCGGGCCCCGGCCTATCCGCTCGTTACGATCGACCCCTACACCAGCGCCTGGTCGATGACCGACAACCTCTACGACGGTTCGGTCAAACACTGGACCGGCAAGGACTTCCCGCTGATCGGTGCCTTGAAGGTCGACGGCGTAGCCTATCGTTTCATGGGCACTGAGGACCTCGAACTGCTGCCTGTCGTTCCGACCTCGGAGCAGGGCGAATGGGTTGGCCGCTGGACGACCGTGAAGCCCGCCGGCGACTGGAAGGCGCCCTCCTACGACGACGCTTCGTGGAAGAGCGACCGCGGGGCCTTCGGCACGAAGATCAACGAACCTACGGCCAAGACCGACTGGACGACCGAAAACATCTGGGTGCGCCGCACGGTGACGCTCGACGAGGATATGGCCGGGAAGCAAATCTTCCTGGAATTTTCCAACGACGACGATGCCGTCTTCTACGTGAACGGCGTCGAAGTACATAATACCGGTTCGACCTGCAACAAGAACGCGATGGTGAAACTCCCCGAAGCCGTCGTTGCGACGCTCCGCAAGGGCGAAAACCTGATCGCCGCCGAGTGCCGCAATCCGGTGGGCAACGGTTTGCTGGACTTCGGCCTGCTGACCCCGAAAGAGACGCAGACGGCGCTCGAAAAGACCGCCGTGCAGACCTCCGTCGACGTGCAGGCCACGCAGACGCACTATGCCTTCACGTGCGGGGATGTCAACCTGGAACTGACCTTCTCGGCGCCGTTGTTCCTCGACGACCTTGCGCTGATCAGCCGCCCGGTCAACTACCTGACCTACCGCGTCACCTCCGCCGACGGCAAGCCCCACGAACTGGAACTCTACGTCGAGGCGTCGCCCCGCTGGGCGCTCGACCAGCCTTACCAGGAGTCGCAGAGCGAATGCTTCGAGAAGGACGGACTCGTCTGCCTCAAGTCGGGCCGCAAGGAGCAGAACATCCTGGCCAAGCGCGGCGACCACGTGCGCATCGACTGGGGCTATTTCTACCTCGCGGCCGAAAAGGAGAACACCCGGGGCATGGTCGGCAACAGCGACCGCCTGCGTTCGGCCTTTATCGCCGGGACCACCGATCCTTCTGCCGTTTCGGGCGAGAACAGTTCGGCCCGCATGGCACTCGTGCGCGACCTGGGCGATGCCAGGGACGCTGCGGGTAAAATCATGATCGCCTACGACGATATCTGGTCGATTCAGTATTTCGGCGAAAACCTGCGGCCCTACTGGAACGCTGACGGCACGCGCACGATCTTCGACGAGCTGAACGCCGCCGACAAGGAATACGCTTCGCTGCTCAAACGGTGCTACGCATTCGACAAAGAACTGATGGAGGAGGCTGCTGCGGTCGGAGGCCGCCGTTACGCCGAACTCTGCGCGCTGGCTTACCGCCAGTCGATCGCCGCGCACAAGTTGGTCAAGGCCCCCAACGGCGACCTGCTCTGGCTCTCGAAGGAGAACGACAGCAACGGTTCGATCGGTACGGTCGACATCACCTATCCCTCTTCGCCGCTCTTCCTGTATTACAATACCGAGTTGGCCAAAGGATTGATGAACCATATTTACTATTACAGCGAGAGCGGCCGCTGGACCAAACCCTTCCCTTCACACGACGTGGGAACCTATCCGCAGGCAAACGGCCAGACCTATGGCGGCGATATGCCCGTCGAGGAGGCCGGCAACATGCTGGCACTGACTGCTGCCGTCTGCACGATGGAGGGCTCCGCTGCCTATGCCGAAAAGCATTGGGACGTGCTGACCACGTGGACCGACTATCTTGTCGAGAAGGGACTCGATCCCGAGAACCAGCTTTGCACCGACGATTTCGCGGGCCACTTCGCCCACAACGCCAATCTTTCGATTAAGGCGATCGTCGGCATCGCCTGCTACGGCCGCATGGCCGAGATGCTGGGCAGGCACGACGTTGCCGGGAAGTACACCGCCAAAGCGCGCGAACTGGCGAAGGAGTGGGTGAAAATGGCCGACGACGGCGACCACTACCGCCTGACGTTCGACAAGCCCGGTACGTGGAGCCAGAAATACAATCTCGTATGGGACAAGCTGCTGAAACTTAACGTTTTTCCCAAGGAGGTCGCTCCGAAGGAACTGGCCTACTACCTGACAAAGCAGAACCGCTACGGCCTGCCGCTGGACAATCGTGAGACCTATACCAAGGCCGACTGGATCGTCTGGACCGCGACGATGGCCGACGACAGGGCCACGTTCGAGCGTTTCATCGACCCGATGTACGACTTCATGAACCAGACCGTCGACCGCGTGCCGATGTCCGACTGGTTCTTCACCGACAAACCCAACCGCCGCGGTTTCATGGCGCGAGCCGTCGTCGGAGGTTACTGGATCAAGATGCTGGAACCGAAAATCAAAAAATAGATGAAACGCACCCTTGCATTCCTTTTGGGAATCGTCCTGTCGGCCGGCTGCTGCCCGAAGCCTGCCGCACCCGCCGCCGATCCGGTGGATTATGTTTCGACGCTGGTCGGTACGCAGTCGAAATACGAACTTTCGACCGGTAACACCTACCCGGCCATCGCGCGCCCGTGGGGTATGAACTTCTGGACGCCCCAGACCGGCCGGATGGGCAACGGCTGGACCTATACCTACACCGACGACAAAATCCGCGGGTTCAAGCAGACCCACCAGCCCTCGCCGTGGATCAACGACTACGGCCAGTTTGCCCTGATGCCCGTCACCTCGGGCCCGGTGTTCGACGAGGACGCCCGCGCCAGTTGGTTCTCGCATAAGGCCGAGGTGGCGAAGCCCTATTATTACAGCGCCTACCTCGCCGATCACGACGTGACGGTGGAGATCACGCCCACCGAGCGTGCCGCGATGTTCCGCCTGACCTATCCCGAGGCCGAACGCTCCTATCTGGTCGTCGACGCCTTCGATTCCGGTTCCGAGGTCCGTGTGCTGCCCGATATGCGGCATATCGTGGGCTATACGACCAAGAACTCGGGCGGTGTGCCTGCGAATTTCCGCAACTGGTTCGTCATCGAATCCGACACGCCGTTCCAGTATGTGGCCGCCGTTGCCGACGGCCTCCTTGCGGAAGGGACGGCCGAGGCTTCGGCCGACCACGCCGGGGCTGTCGTCGGGTTCCGCACCAGGCAGGGGCAGCAGGTGCAGTTGCGCGTCGCTTCGTCGTTCATCAGCGCGGAGCAGGCCGAACTGAACCTCCGCGAATTGGGCGGCGACTCGTTCGATGCCGTCGTTGCCGCAGGCCGCGACCGCTGGAACGAGGTTCTGGGCCGTATCGAGATCGAGGACGACAATGTCGACAACCTCCGCACGTTCTATTCGTGCCTTTACCGCTCGGTGCTCTTCCCGCGCGACCTCTCGGAGATCGACGCAGCGGGCAACCGCATGCATTACAGCCCCTTCGACGGTACGGTCCGCCCGGGCTACCTATTCACCGACACGGGTTTCTGGGATACGTTCCGTTCGTTGTTTCCGCTGCTGAACCTGGTTTATCCCGAGATGAACGCCCGGATGCAGGAGGGCCTCGTGAACACCTACCTCGAAAGCGGCTTCCTGCCCGAATGGGCCTCGCCGGGCCACCGCGGCTGCATGGTCGGCAACAATTCGGCTTCGGTCGTGGCCGACGCATGGATCAAGGGTGCGAACAAGTACGGCGATTACGATGTCGAAACGCTCTGGGAGGCTGTCAAGCACGGCGCCGAAAGCGTGCATCCGACGGTTTCGTCGACCGGGCGCCTCGGCTGGGAGTACTACAACAAGCTGGGTTACGTGCCTTACGATGTCGGCATCCGCGAGAATGCCGCCCGTACGCTCGAATACGCCTACGACGACTGGTGTATCTACACACTGGGCCGTGCGCTGGGCAAGCCCGAGTGTGAAATCGCCCCTTACAAGGAGCGCGCGATGAACTACCGCAATCTCTACGACGCCGGTTCGTCGCTCATGCGGGGCCGCAACGAGGACGGTACGTTCCAGTCGCCGTTCAGCCCCCTGAAGTGGGGTGACGCCTTCACCGAGGGCAACAGCCTCCACTACACGTGGTCGGTGTTCCACGACCCGGCGGGCCTCGTCGAACTGATGGGCGGTCCCGGGCGCTTCACCGCGAACCTGAACGAGGTCTTCACCATTCCGCCGCATTTCGACGACAGCTACTACGGCCGTCCGATCCACGAAATCCGCGAGATGCAGGTGATGAACATGGGCAACTACGCCCACGGCAACCAGCCCATCCAGCACATGATCTACCTCTACAACTGGGCCGACGAACCGTGGCGGGCGCAGTACTGGGTCCGCGAGGTGATGGATAAGCTCTATACGGCGGCTCCCGACGGCTATTGCGGCGACGAGGACAACGGCCAGACTTCGGCGTGGTATGTCTTCTCCTCGCTGGGATTCTATCCCGTGTGCCCCGGCTCGGACGAGTACATCCTGGGTTCGCCGCTCTTCAAAAAGGCGACCGTGCATCTTGCCAACGGTAAGACGCTGGAGATTACCGCCGGGAACAACTCCCGGACCGCGCGTTACGTCGAAGAGTTGAAAGTCGACGGTAAGACCAGTACGAAGAACTACCTGACGCACGAGACGCTCAGCAACGGTGCGAAGATCGACTTCCGCATGTCTGCGGAGCCCAACCGGAAGCGGGGTGTCGGTCCGCAGGACCGTCCCTATTCCTTCTCTGCGGAGCAGTAACGGGGAATTCCGAACAAAACAGGCGCACGATCTGCATCGTGCGCCTGTTTTGTCGTTGCCCGCTCCGGTGTCAACCTTCCTGGTACTGGCGTGCTTTCAGCGGATGGGCGATCTCCTGCCGTTCCCCGTTGCGCACGACCTGCGCCCTTCCGCCGCGAAACGGTTTGACGGCGGTGCAGTCCGGACAACTCAGACGTGTGCGGCCCGCCGTGTCGATGTAGTGCCACGTGCTGCCGAGCTGGACCGCTGCGAGTCCTTCGGTGAAGTCGAAGCCGCTGTCGTAAAGCGGTGCTATAACGACGCATTCCGGAGTCCGGTAACCCCAGCGCCCGCTCTCGACGAAGAGTTCGGGCTCCTCGTCCGATGCTGCCGCTGCGGGTTTTTCGCGGATTGCCTCGGCGAGCAGTCCCGCGAGACCGAAGAGCCGCAGGGAGGGGGCGCGCAGCAGTTGTGCGATGCGGTATTGAACGGCCATGCCGCGCTGTTCGAACAGCGCGAGCGTCTCCCGGTAGGCGGCGTCGGCGGCAATCCGCTGGGGACAGTACAGCAGTCCGTCGGTGCTTCCGTAGCGGTCCCAGAGCGTCGGGTCGGCAGCCAGTGCGTGCAATGCCGTCGAGATCAGCGCCGCGGGGTAGTCATCGATCCGTTCGTCGAAGTCCGCAGCAGTCCGTGCCGGGTGCTGGTAGGCAGCCGTGCCCAGTTCGGGGCTCGTCTCCCCGGCGAAGGCAGGCAGGTATGAGGCATCGAAGTCGATCGGATGAAGCGTTCCGTCGTCGCTGACGATGATGTTTTCGGGCTTCAGGTCGCCGTGGGCGCAGTCGTCGGTAACCAGTGCGAAGGCCAGCCTGTCGAACAGCCGGGCGAGGATTTGCAGGCATTCCCTGTCGCGGAGCGCAGCGGCCTGTGCAGCCGCCTCGTGCAGGGTGAGGCCCTCGATCCAGTCGCCGAGGACGACATCGACCCAGACCCCGGTTTGGGCCGAGGTGTGCAGGTAGAGCTCTTTTTCGAGCAGCCGATCGCCGTAAATCTCCTTCAGGTGGCGCATCGGGCGCAGGTAACAGCGCAGCGACCGGATGCGCCCGCCGAGGCGGATGCGGAAAACCGCCGCCGAATTACCGGCGCTGAAACCAGGACGGCCCCGTTCGTCGTGGCACACGTCGACTTCTCCCAGCGTGCGCGTCAGGCCGCGGGAGTCGAACAGGGTCAGGAGGTATTGGCGAAGGGTATACACCGTCTTGAACTGGGGAGTAAGCACCCTAATTTACGGATTATTTTTGGATTCGCCGCATTTTCCGGTTTCGGGAAGGCGGGCCCGGTCTAAAGAACAGGGCAAAAAAAAAGCCTCCGAAGAGGCCTTCTCGGTTAATGGCAGTTGCAGTGGCCGTCGTGGTCCTCGCAGCCGCAGTCTTCGTTGCAGCCGTCGCCGCAGTCGCCGCACGAGCATCCGCCCTGCAGGTCCTCGGGCGTCACGTCGCGCACCGAAACCACCTCCACCTCGAAGTTGAGCGTTTTGCCCGCCATCGGGTGGTTGAAGTCCATTTTCACGGTTGCGTCGCCTACCTCCTTGACGATACCCATCATGCGGTTGCCCTGGGCGTCGCTCATCGGAACCTGGCTGCCCTCGAAGAGGATGTCCTCGGCGAGTTTGCCGTCTACCATGAATATATCTTTCGGCAGGTCGACGATGGCGTCTGCAATCACTTCGCCGTAGCCGTCTTTGGCCTCAAGCGTAAACGCGACCGATTCGCCGATCTCCTTGCCCAGGATCGCCTCCTCGAATTTCGGAAGCAGCATGCCCGTTCCGAAGATGAATTCGAGCGGCTGGCCCGGACGCGACTGGTCTGCGATCTGTCCGTCGACGGTGAGCTTGTAGTCTACGCCGACCATTTTGTTCTGTTCTACTTTCATTGTATTTGATAATTAGGTGAATCTTGCTTTTACTGTGAGTTGACAAAGGTAGAAATTAAGTTTATATTTTGCAACGAGTTGCGTAAATGTCGTTTTTTTTCTATATTTGATAGAGCTAATCCATTGCTAAAATCATGCAGAAAAAAATATTCCTGACGGTTATTGCATTGTTTGCAGTGACGGCCGTTTTCTCTCAGGTCCGCTATCAGGGGCATTTGGCCGCCGGATACGGCATTCAGATCGGATGGGCGGACGCAAACCCGGTCAATGTGGAAACGACGCACGGCGTGCGGATAAATCCGCATCTGTTTACCGGAGCCGGCATCGGACTTGACTATCGGAGCTCGCTCGGAACATTGGATTACCATGTTTACGGCAATGTGCGGGGCTATTTGCTCGCCGAAGGGGCGACGCCTTTTCTCTCGGTCGATGCAGGCTACGGGTTTCTGGAAAATGACGAAGGGTTCTATGCTTCCCCGGCGTTGGGTATGAGCTGGCCCCTCGGGAATCGTTGTGCGCTGGCTTTTAATATCGGTTTCCAGATGCAGGATGTTGCAGAGCGGTTAGGGGGCCGAAGGTATGAGAAAAACGTGATTTTCAGGGCTGAATTTATGTTTTAACCCGGTGAAAAATAAAAAACGGATGAGTTTTCGCTCATCCGTTTTTTTGTCGGTCGGAAATCCGGGTCTACTCGCAGTTGCGGCAGCAGAGGTTGCGATCGCCGTAGCCCGCGTCGATTTTCGAAACGTAGGGGAAGAACTTCGCCTCGCCGACCCACGGGAGCGGGAAGGCCGCCTGTTCGCGCGAATAGGGGTGTTCCCAGTTCCCGGCCAGTTCCCGGGCGGTGTGGGGCGCATTCGCCACGACGTTGTCTTGCTGTCCGGCGGCCGCCTCGCATTCGCGCTTGATGCTTATCAATGCCTCGATGAAACGGTCCATCTCCTCCTTGGGCTCCGATTCCGTCGGCTCGACCATCAGCGTCTCGTGTACGGGGAACGAGAGCGTCGGGGCGTGGAATCCGTAGTCCATCAGCCGGTGGGCGATGTCGCCGCAGTCGATGTTGTAATCCTTTTTGAAAGAGGTCAGGTCGAGGATCATCTCGTGGCCTACGCGGCCCGTTTCGCCCGAATAGTAGGTGCGGTATTCCGGGGCCAGCGCCGCCGACATGTAGTTGGCGTTGACGATGGCCATCTCGGTCGCTTTACGCAGCCCTTCGGCTCCCAGCATCTTGATATAGCCGTAGGTGATCGGGAAGAGCAGCGCCGAACCCCACGGGGCCGAAGCGACGGCTGTGATTCCCTCGTCGCCGCCTGTGGCTACGACCGGATGCGACGGCAGGAACGCCCTCAGGTGCTCTGCGACGCAGATCGGGCCTACGCCCGGGCCGCCGCCGCCGTGGGGCATGGCGAAGGTCTTGTGGAGGTTCAGGTGGCAGACATCGGCCCCGATATAGCCGGGGTTCGTGAGGCCCACCTGTGCGTTCATGTTGGCGCCGTCCATGTAGACCTGTCCGCCCGCGTCGTGAACGGCGTCCACGATCTCGCGGATGCGGCTCTCGAATACGCCGTGCGTCGAGGGGTAGGTGACCATCAGGCCGCACAACTCCGAGGAGTACTCTTTGGCCTTGGCTTCGAGGTCCTCCACGTCGATGTTGCCGTTGGTGTCGCACGCTACGGTGACGATCTTCATGCCCGCCATGGCTGCCGATGCGGGGTTCGTGCCGTGGGCCGACGCCGGGATCAGCACTACGTTGCGGTAGCCCTGTCCGCGGCTCTGGTGGTAGGCGCGGATCACCATCAATCCGGCATATTCGCCCGCCGCGCCCGAATTGGGCTGGAGCGAGCAGGCCGCGAAGCCGGTGATCGTCGCCAAGTCCTGTTCCAGCCCGGCGATCAGGTCCATATAGCCCTTGGCCTGGTCGGCCGGGGCGAAGGGATGTATGTTCTGGAAGCCGGCCAGCGACAACGGCTGCATGAGCGCCGCGGCGTTGAGCTTCATGGTGCACGAACCTAAAGAGATCATTGAGTTGGCCAGCGATATGTCCCTCAGTTCGAGTTTCTTGATGTAGCGCATCAGGGCGCTTTCGGAGCGGTAGGCGCTGAAAACAGGCTCCTGCAGGTAGGGTGACTTACGGCGCAGGGCAGTTGGAACGTTGCTTTCGGTGACGGCCTTTACCGCCTTGGCTTTCTTGCCTTTGGCTGCGGCGAAAATGCCAGCTACGGCTTCGATCTCCGCAGGAGTGGTCACCTCGTCGAACGACATGCGCACGCGGCCTTCGGAGGGATAGTAGAAGTTGATGCCGTTTTCGAGCGCCAGCGATTGTACGACGGCGGCTTCGGCTTCGACTTCGAGCGTGTCGAAGAACTCCTTCGATGTTAATTTATAATCCATCGCCTCCAACGCACGGGCAACGGTGGCGGCGGCCAGGTGGGCGGTTTCGGCGGCGCGCTTCAGCCCTTCGGGGCCGTTGTAGACACAGTAGAAGCCCGTCATGGAGGCCATCAGGGCCGAGGCGGTACAGATGTTCGAGGTGGCTTTTTCGCGTTTGATGTGCTGTTCGCGCATCTGGAGCGCCATGCGCAGGGCCCGGTTGCCCAGCCGGTCGACCGAGACGCCGATGATGCGGCCCGGCATGTTGCGTTTGAACGCCTCGCGCGTGGTCAGGTAACCGGCGGCGGGACCTCCGAAGCCCATTGGATTTCCGAGGCGCTGTGCCGAACCGACGGCGATGTCGGCGCCCCATTCGCCGGGGGCTTTCATGAGGGCCAGCGACAGCAGGTCGGCGGCGACGGTCACCAGGGCGTCCTTGGCATGCGCCGCGGCCGTGAAATCCGAGTAGTCGCGCACGGAGCCGTCGGCGGCGGGGTATTGCACGATCGCGCCGAACTCCCTGCCTGTAAATTCGTACTGGTCGTATTCATCGATGATGAGTTCGATACCGAACGGTTCGCTGCGCGTGAGCAGCAGGTCGAGCGTCTGCGGGAAGATGTTGCGGTCGACGAAGAGCTGGTTGCGGCCCTCCTTGACGGCCTCGCGCGAGCGCAGCGAGAACATCATCGCCATCGCCTCGGCGGCGGCGGTTCCCTCGTCGAGCAGCGAGCAGTTGCCGATCTCCATGCCCGTGAGCGAGATCACGGCGGTCTGGAAGTTCAGCAGCGCTTCGAGGCGGCCCTGTGAAATTTCGGCCTGGTAAGGCGTATAGGAGGTGTACCATGCGGGATTCTCGAAGACGTTGCGCACGACGACGGCCGGGACGGCCGAAGGGTAGTAGCCCATGCCGATGAACGAGCGGTAGGGCTGGTTGCGGTCGGCCAGGTCGCGGATGTGCGCCGCGAATTCGTATTCGCTCATCCCCTCGGGCAGTGCGAGCGGCTTTTTGAGCCGGATGGACTGGGGAATGACCTGCGCGATGAGTTCGTCGGTCGATTTTACGCCGATCACATCGAGCATGGCTTTGAGGTCTTTTTCGTTGCAGACGCCGATGTGGCGTTCGGAAAACTTGTCGAACATATGATGAATTTAATAGTAGCAGTCTCTCGGAAACACGAGCATACAAAGGTAAATAATTGGCGCGGACGCGCAAAATATTCCGGGCTTAATATTGAAAACTGCTGCCGCCGATGAACTCGCGCAGGATCGAAGTGGGCGGGATTTCGTCGGGCGGGATGGGTGTGAAGTTGTCGAGGAACTTGAGCATGCGCCGCGCTTCATCGTATTCGGGAACCGTGTCGGGGACTTCGCGGAGGATTTTTTCGGCGAAGGGACGCAGCACCGAAATCTCGTACAGCAGCGACGAGTTGAGCATCACGTCGGCATTCTCCTGGTAGGGAAAGATGTGCTTCTCCTCGCCGCGGCGCACCGAGGCCCAGCGCGAGAGCGTGGAGAGGGCGTCGGCTCCGCGCTGGCGGTAGTCGCGCGTGAGGCGGCGGAGCAGGCGGTTGTCGGTGGTGGCGATGCGCGAGAGGTTGTCCATCGCCACGGACGTGAAGCACGAGATGTAGATGCGGAACTTCTGCGCGTCGGGGATCGAGGGCGTGAGGCGCGGATTCAGTCCGTGGATGCCTTCGATGATGAGGATCGAGCGTTCGTCGAGCGTCAGCGGCGTGTTGTGCCAGGTGCGGCGGCCCGTGATAAAGTCGTAGCGCGGGATGTCGACGCTCTCGCCCCGGATCAGGCGGCCGAGGTGGTCGTTGAACAGGGCGAGGTCGATGGCTTCGAGCGCTTCGTAGTCGTAGTCGCCGTTGGCGTCCTTCGGGGTCTTTTCGCGGTCGACGAAGTAGTCGTCGAGCGAGATCAGCACGGGATTCAGCCCCAGCACGCCCAACTGGATGCCCAGCCGTTTGGCCGAGGTGGTCTTGCCGCTCGACGAGGGGCCCGAGATCAGCACCATGCGTGTGCCGCGCGTGAGGTTGGCTTCGTAGATGGTGTCGGCCACCCAGGCGAACTTGCGTTCGTGGAATGCCTCGGCGAGCTTGATCAAAGCGCCGCCGTCGCCCGCGAGCACCTTCGAATTGACATCGCCGATGGTGGGGACGCCCATGATCCGGACCCATGACTGGTACTCCTGGAAAATGCCGAACATCTTCTCCTGGTGGACGTTCTTGTGGAGAGCGTCGGGGTCTGTGCGCAGGGGCAGGGCCAGGTAGAAGCCGTTGTAGTAGGGCTCGATGTCGAACAGCGTGACGTAGCCCGTCGAGGGGGCCAGCGAGCCATAGAAATAACCCACCGTGTCGTCGAGCGTATAGAGTTGGCTGTAAAGCCGCGGGCGGGAGTCCAGCAGGGCGATTTTGTCGGTGAGG
Source organism: Alistipes sp. D31t1_170403_E11 (assembly GCF_015553985.1). Taxonomy (NCBI): domain Bacteria; kingdom Pseudomonadati; phylum Bacteroidota; class Bacteroidia; order Bacteroidales; family Rikenellaceae; genus Alistipes; species Alistipes sp. D31t1_170403_E11. The sequence continues at coordinate 26,232 of NZ_JADNHQ010000010.1, forward strand.
CCCTCCTCGGCGTAGCGGGCGCGGACCTCGGTGGTGAGCATGCGCGTCCGCGTGATGGGCAGGTCGCGTACGGCGAGTTCCCGCATGCGGCTGTGGAGTTTCGCGGCGTCGTCGGGGGTGAATTCGTCGATGCCGTCGATCTCGCAGTAGAAGCCGCTCTGGCCCATCGAATGGCGGATGTGGAGCGTCTGCCCGGGGTAGAGGTCCTTGACGGCCTTTTGCAGCAGGAACCATGCGGTGCGCTGGTAGACGCGGATGCCGGCGAACGAGGTGATGTCGACGAACCGGATCGTCACGGGGGCATATATTTTGTAACTCAACTCTTTGATGCGGTTGTTGACGAAGGCCGCGAGGAAAGGATGCAGGCCGGGCGTCAGGCGTTCGGCAACCTCCAGCAGCGGGGTTCCCATCGGGACTTCGAGCTCTCCGCAGAGGTTCTCGCAGACGACTTTTATCAGATCGTTCATCGGGAAATTTTTACAATGTTTGATTCGTAAAGATAGGAATTATTTGTACTTTTGACAAATTATAATCCAAGTTGAAAAATAATGCCGACTAATATGAAAAGAATGTTTCGTGGGCTCCTGATCCTCTTCGCGGCGGTCGCCGTGGCTTGTGCTCCCCGGGAGCGGACGCTCGTGGTGCTGTCGACGAACGACATGCACGCGAAGATTCAGAACTTCCCCCGCCTGGCTGCCGCTGTCGAGGCGTGCCGCGATACGGCGCAGCTGGTGGTGCTGGTCGACGCCGGGGACCGCTGGACCGGAAATGCCTATGTGGATATGGCGCCGACGCCCGGGATGCCGGTGATCGCACTGATGAACCGGCTGGGCTTCGATGTGGCGACGCTCGGGAACCACGAGTTTGACCACGGGCAGGCTTTCCTGGGGCGCATGATCGACAGCATGGATTTCGAGGTGGTGTGTGCCAACGTGGTGAGCGACACCTGCACGTTCCCGCAGTTGCCGCCTTATACGGTGCTGGACGAGGACGGCATCCGCATCGGATTCGTCGGCGTGGTGACTAACTACGAAGGTCCGGGGCATCCCGCGGGCAACGCTTCGAGTTTCGCGGGGCTGGAGTTTCCCGATCCGCAGGCGATGGCGATGAAATATGCAGCCGAACTGCGGCCCGAGGTCGACGTGCTGGTGCTCGTGTCGCACATGGGCGACGACCGTGACGAGGAACTGCTCGGCAAGGAGACGCAGTTCGACCTGGTGATCGGCGGACATACCCACGAGCAGATCAACAAACGGGTGAACGGCACGCTGCTGACGCAGACCGGGAAGAATTTGCAGAACGTGGGTGTGACGGTGGTCAGGCTCCGCGGCAAAAAGATAGAGAGCGTCGATTACCGCCTCGTGCCGCTGGCCGATTATGCGCCCGACGCGTCGTATCAGGCCGAAGTGGACCGCTACTATGCCGAACCGGAACTGAACAAGCCCGTGGGGGCATTCTCCGAGACGATCGACAAGTGGGGCCTCGCCAATTGGATGGCCGGGTCGGTGGCTGACGAGACCGACGCCGATGTCGGGTTTTACCATATCGGCGGGGTGCGCCTCGATTCGATTCCGGCGGGCGGCGTGAGTACGGCGAAGGTTTACGACCTGGAGCCGTTCGGGACGGAGATCGCCCTGATGCGGATGACTCCGGCCGACATGCGGCGGATGATCGTTTCGAAGTACAACGACACGGAGAACCGCAAGGAGGCGCACCGCATCGACCTGATCTCGACGACGCCCTATGTCATCGTGACCGACGCTGAGGACAACGCCCTCGACGTGCGGTTCCCGAAGCTGCGCGAAGGCAAAGTCTACGAGGTGGCCGTGAGCGACTATGTCTACAAGAATTACAAGGACCTGAATTACTCCGACGGGAAGTTCACCGGCATAACGGTGGCCGGCGTGCTGCTCGAAGAGTTGCACGACGACAGCCCGCTGACCCCGGACAACAGGCCGAGGCAGGAGGTGCGCAGGAAATAGCCGCGATTCCGGCTATTTCCGGAGTCTGCGGCATCGTGCCGCGATCGTCGATCCGATTCATTCCAAGGCCCCTGCTTCGGCAGGGGCTTTTGCTGTTGGAACAGGACGCCGCAAATAAAACGCTGATATTTTGTATTTTCGCTGAAAAGCGTTACCTTTGTAGCCCTCGCGTACGCGCACGACGTGCCGGTCGTGGGGTATGATATTCAATATTAACCAATTAACGAGCGATTGAATCGCACAAAATTTCCACAATGGAAGAAGTAAAGAATGTAGTCGCAAACGAAAATTTCGACTGGAATGCTTTTGAGAACGACCTGAGTGTTTACGACCAGGACAAAGGCCAGATCACCGAGGCTTACGACAAGACGCTTTCGAACGTCAACGTCGGCGAAGTGGTCGAGGGAACCGTAACGGGTATCAACAAGCGCGAAATTATCGTCAATGTAGGCTATAAGAGCGAGGGTATCATCACCATCTCGGAGTTCCGCTACAATCCCGACCTGAAGGTAGGCGACAAGATCGAAGTCTACGTGGAGTCGGTCGAGGACAAGAACGGCCAGCTGGCCCTCTCGCACAAGAAAGCCCGTCAGCTCAAGAGCTGGGATCGTGTCAACGAGGCGCTGGAGAAAGACGAAATTATCAAGGGTTACATCAAGTGCCGCACGAAGGGCGGTATGATCGTCGACGTATTCGGCATCGAGGCGTTCCTGCCCGGTTCGCAGATCGACGTGAAACCCATCCGCGACTACGACGTATACGTAGACAAGACCATGGAGTTCAAGGTTGTCAAGATCAACCAGGAGTTCCGCAACGTGGTCGTTTCGCACAAAGCACTCATCGAGGCTGAACTCGAAGCCCAGAAGCAGGTCATCATGTCCAAGCTGGAGAAGGGTCAGATCCTCGAAGGAACCGTCAAGAACATCACCTCGTACGGCGTATTCGTCGACCTGGGCGGCGTAGACGGCCTGATTCATATCACGGACCTTTCGTGGGGCCGTGTAAACCACCCCGAGGAGATCGTGGCGCTCGATCAGAAGATCAACGTCGTGATCCTCGACTTTGACGAGGCCAAGAAGCGCATCGCGCTGGGTCTGAAGCAGCTTACGGCTCATCCGTGGGAGGCGCTTGACCAGAACCTCAAGGTTGGAGACAAAGTCAAGGGCCGTGTGGTCGTTATGGCCGATTACGGTGCATTCGTAGAGATCGCTCCCGGTGTGGAAGGTCTGATCCACGTGTCGGAGATGTCGTGGAGCCAGCACCTGCGTTCGGCTCAGGAGTTCATGAAGGTCGGCGACGAAGTCGAGGCCGTTATCCTGACCCTCGACCGCGAAGAGCGCAAGATGTCGCTCGGCATCAAACAGCTTACCCCCGATCCCTGGGAGAATATCGAAACCAAGTATCCCGTAGGCACGAAGACCACGGCGAAGGTGCGTAACTTCACGAACTTCGGCGTATTCGTCGAGATCGAGGAGGGCATCGACGGCCTGATCCACATTTCGGACCTGAGCTGGACCAAGAAGGTGAAGCATCCCGGCGAATTCACGTCGGTAGGCGCTGATATCGAGGTCGTGGTTCTGGAGATCGACAAGGAGAACCGCCGCCTGAGCCTGGGTCACAAGCAGCTGGAGGAGAACCCCTGGAACGAGTTCGAGAACCAGTATGCAGTGGACAGCATCCACGAGGGTACGATTACCGAGATGACCGACAAGGGCGCCGTGGTTGCCCTGGGCGAGAACATCGAAGGCTTCTGCCCCGCACGCCAGCTCGCAAAAGAGGACGGCACGACCCCGAAGGTGGGCGACAAGCTCGACTTCAAGGTGCTTGAGTTCTCGAAGGCTACCAAGCGTATCACCCTTTCGCACCTGCGTACGTACGAGGAGGCCAAGCGTGCCGAAGTCGCTGCCGAAAAGGCTGAGAAGCGCGCTGCTGCCGATGCTACGAAGTCAACCGTGAAGAAGATCAACGCTTCGGTCGAGAAGACGACGCTCGGCGACATCGCCGGCCTGGCTGCCCTGAAGAGCGCCATGGAGGCTGCCGAGGCTAAGTCGGCCAAGAAGGCTGCCAAGAAAGAGGATGAGGAGTAATTTCCGTATCCGATAACCGGACGCCCGCGCAGAGACCTGCGCGGGCGTTTTTTTTGTGCGGAGCGGGAGGGGCGGCGGCTGTCGGTTCCGGGCGGCGGGACGGTCCGAAGCGGAGGTGTTCGGGCCGTGCGGTCGGTCGGGCCGTCTGACGGAGCGCAGGGGGCGGACTGTGAAGTGTGGGGCCGTTGAGGCTGTTTGCGTTCCGGGCCGGCCAAGAGCGGAACCCTGTTTGGGCGCGGGCCGAAATGGCGGAGATTTGCACCCGGGAAGAGTCCGTGCACTTGATTTATGGGGCGGAGCGGCGTTATTTTGCGGTTTCGTCGTAAAATTTACCGGGGATTCCTTGCTCCGCGGACAATAACCCGGTATATTTGAGGTTAGATAATAAAGCAAACCGAAATCGCATGAAAAAACCGATTTTATACCTGTTAGCCGTGTTGGTCGTCCTTTCGGGCGGTCTGTTGTGGAACGGACGCGCATGTGCTGCCGAGACCCGGGCTGTGCAGCCCCGGCACGAAGAACGGCGCGGCGGATATTCGAAAGACAGTTGGACGGTCTTTTACCGGGGCCGGAAGGTGGAAGGGGCCGCGGCCTCCTCATTCACCGATCTGGGCGGCGGTTACGGCAAAGACAGTTGGAAGGTGTTTTACGAGGGGCGGGAGATGAAAGACGCCTCGGCTTCGTCGTTCGAATACGTCGGCCGGGGCTATGCCAAAGATGCGTGGAACTCCTTTTTCCAGGGCCGGAAACAGTCGGGACTGAACAGTCCTTCGCTGGAAGCTCTCGGCGACGGATACTCCAGGGACAGCTGGGCGGTCTATTACCGGGGACGCAAGATCGAAGGGGCTGCGGCCTCCTCGTTTCAGAGTCTCGGCGGCGGTTACGGCAAGGATAGTTGGAAGGTGTTCTACGAAGGCTGCGAGGTGAAAGGAGCTTCGGCAATGTCGTTCGAGAGCCTCGGCAGGGGGTATGGCAAAGATGCCTGGCATATCTACTTGTGCGGGGAGGAACAGCGTGACCGCACGGTGTCGGAGGAGGCCCTGGGCGGCGGATACAGCAAGGACAGTTGGACGGTCTGGTATCGGGACCGGAAGGTGGAGGGCGTTTCCGCTTCGTCGTTCGAAAACCTCGGGGGCGGCTACGGCAAGGACCCGTGGAAAGTGGTTTTCGAGGGGCGTGAGGTGACGGGCGCCGCTTCGTCCTCGTTCGAAAACCTCGGATGGGGATATGGAAAAGACGCATGGACGGTCTTTTACCGGGGCAAGGCGGTTCCGGGGGCTTCTCCGTCCACGTTCCGGATACCGGAGCGGCGATAGCAGACGGGTTTTGTTATACATCGGGCTTTCCCTGCGGGGAAGGCCTTTTTTTCTGCGGCGGAACGGGTTGGGATTCGGGCATTGTTTTTGTTTTTCTGCGGGGTAAACGACGAAACGGATGAACAAACTGAAACCCCACCTGGCCCTGTTGGTGTGCAATATCCTTTGGGCGATGGATTACCCTTTTTACAACATCGTCCTGCCCCGCTACCTGCACCCGATGGCGCTGGTTTCGGCGTCGCTGATCGTTACGGCGCTCTTTTCGCTCGTGCCGCTGCTGTGGCAGAAAGCCGAGAAGGTCGAGCGCGGAGATATTCGCAAACTGATCGGCGCTGCGCTGCTGATCGGCGTGCTGCGCAAGGTTTTCATCATGTTCGGATTGTCGATGACCTCGCCGATCGACGGTTCGATTATCGACACCATCGTGCCGTTGCTGGTGCTGGTGCTCTCGGTGCTGCTGGGGATGGACCGCTTCACGAAACTCAAAATCACAGGCCTTGTGCTCGGCATGGCGGGGGCTGTGGCGGTGGTGCTCGCAGGGGCTTCGTCGAGCCACGCCCATTCGCACCTCTGGGGCAATGTGATGATTTTCCTGTGTGCCTGCGCTACTTCCGTCTATATGGTGTGGTTCAAGCGGCTGATTGCCAAATACCGCATTACGACGGTCCTGCGATGGGTTTACTGTGCGGCGGCCGTCATGGCGCTGCCGTTCGGTATCGGACCGATCGTACACACCGATTTCACGGCCATTGCCCATCACGCCCTGTTCCCGGCGCTTTTCGTGCTGATGGTTCCGACCTATGTTCCGAACCTGATGCTCAATTATGCACTCAAGACCGTGCAGCCCACCGTGTCGAGTATTTACACCTATTTGCAGCCCGTGCTGGCGATCGCTATTTCCGTCGCGATGGGACTGGATAAGCTGCATGCCGATACGGTGATTTTTGCGTTGGTGATCTTCGCGGGGGTGGGGTTGGTGCTCCGGTCTTATCTGGTGAAGCCCCGGCAGGTCGATCCGCCTGCGGCGAGTCCGCATTAATTGCGGTCGGCGACTACCGGTCCAGTCCTCGGTCGGGGTGGACATACAGGGCTTCGGAGCGTATCGCCATCAACTGAAAAGAGCCTCCCTTTTGGGGAAGCTCTTTTCGTAATAGGTGTATCTTCGCGTTACTCGGCAGCGGAAACCGAGAACTTGATCGTAGCCTTCACGTCCTTGTGCAGGCGGGCCGTAGCTTCGAACTCGCCGACGGTCTTGATAGCTTCGACGCTGATCTGCTTGCGGTCTACGGTGATGCCCTTGGCGGCGAGCGCCTCGGCAAGGTCCGTAGCGGTAACCGTACCGAAGAGTTTACCCTCTTCGGCCTTCACGGCCAGCGACAGCGGCAGGTTGGCGATGGTCTCGGCCAGTGCCTGAGCGTCGGCCAGGATCTTGGCGTCCTTGTGAGCACGCTGCTTCAGGTTCTCGGCGAGAATCTTCTTGGCAGAGGCGGTAGCCGACTTGGCGTAGCCCTGGGGGATCAGGTAGTTGTTGGCGTAGCCGGGCTTCACGTTGACGATGTCGTTGGCGTAGCCCAGGTTTTCGATATCTTTGATCAGAATTACTTCCATGGTCTTGTCCTCCTTTTAATTATTTCATGCAATCGGTTACGAAGGGCAGGATGGCCAGGTGGCGCGCACGCTTCACGGCCTGAGCGACCTTCTTCTGGAACTTCTGCGAAGTACCCGTCAGGCGGCGGGGAAGGATCTTGCCCTGCTCGTTGAGGAACTTCTTGAGGAACTCTCCGTCCTTATAGTCTACGTACTTGATGCCGAGTTTCTTGAAACGGCAGTACTTTTTCTTCTTAACGTCTACCGATACGGGATTCAGGTAACGGATTTCCGACTGTGCTTTGTTGTCCTGTGCCATGGTTTACTCCTCCTGCTTGTTAGAAAGTTTAGCACGACGCTTCTCCGAGTATTCTACGGCGTATTTGTCCTGCTTGAAAGTTAAGAAACGAATCACGCGCTCGTCGCGGCGGTACTGCGTCTCGAGCGTGTTGATGATCGGGCCTTCGCCCGTGAACTCTACCAGGAAGTAGAAACCGGTGGTCTTCTTCTGAATAGGATAAGCGAGCTTGCGAAGGCCCCACGACTCCTTGTTCACGATCTGACCGCCGTTCTCGGTGATAACACCCTGGAATTTGTCAGCAACCTCCTGTACCTGTGCATCGGACAGAACCGGCGTGACAATGAAAACGGTTTCGTAATTGTTCATAATGCTTTTAATTAGTTAATTAAATCCCCAAAGGGACCGCAAAGATACGCATTAAAATTAAAAATGAAAAATTAGGGATCAAAAATTTCTCATTTTCGGCGATTTATCGAGAATGACTACCCGGGAGGCATAACGGCCGGGCGCATGAATCCCGCTTTTTAAACGGACTCCGGGAATCCCTGGGCCTTGAGTTTTATCTCTGCGCCGTCGGGCGTGATGAGGTAGGCGCCGGTGGACTGGGGGGTGATGTGGCCGATAACGTCCACCAGTCCCAGCCGCATGATCTGTTCCTGCATGGCGAGCGGCACGGTGAACAGCAGTTCGTAGTCCTCGCCTCCGTTCAGCGCCGCGACGACCGGGTCGGCGTGCATCTCTTCGGCCAGCGCCGAGGTCTGTTTGGCGATCGGTATGCGTTCGAGGTAGATGCGCGCGCCGCAGGCGGACGATTTGCAGATTTGCATCAGGTCGCTCGCGAGTCCGTCCGTAAGGTCGATCATCGACGTGGGGCGGATTTTTTCCTCGGCCAGCGCCCGGACGATGTCGGTGCGGGGGCGCGGTTTGAGGTATTTTTCAAGCAGGTATTCGTAGCCTTTGAACTGCGGTTCGGGGTTTTTCAGGCCTGCCAGCACGCGTTTCTCGCGTTCCAGCAGGTGCAGGCCCATGTAGGCTGCGCCGAGGTTGCCCGTGATGCAGATGAGGTCGTTCTGCTGCGCGCCGCTGCGGTAGGCGACCGCGTCTTTTTTGGCGTGGCCCAGCGTCGTGACGGTGATGACCAGACCGGTCAGCGAAGCGCGCGTGTCGCCGCCTACGAGGTCGATCTGCTGCTCCTTGCAGGCGAAGGCGATCCCTTCGTAGAGGTCGCGGAGGGCTTCGACGGGCAGTTTCGAGGAGACGCCGAGCGATACGGTGATCTGTGCCGGGAGGGCGTTCATGGCCAGGATGTCGCTTACGCCGGCGGTCACAACCTTGTAGCCCAGGTGTTTGAGCGGGAAATAGGTGAGGTCGAAGTCGACGCCTTCGTAGAACGAATCGGTCGTGCAGAGCACCGCTTCGCCGCGCGCCGGGGCGATCACGGCGGCGTCGTCCCCGACGCCTTTGAGCGTCGAAGCGTTTTTCGGGGAGAACTCGCTGGTCAGCAGGTCAATGAGTCCGAATTGTCCGAGCGAAGCGATCTCGGTGCGTTTTTTCTGATCCATGAATCTAAAATTTTTTACAAAATTAAGGAAATACTCTTGTTTCCCCAAAAAATAACGTAATTTTGCCCGGTCCAATTACAAAAAGGGTTAGTTATGGTAAATATCGTCTTATTCGGCGCTCCGGGTTGCGGCAAAGGCACGCAGGCTCAGCGCTTAAAGGAACACTACGGAATCGATCACGTTTCCACGGGCGAGGTGATCCGCGACGAGATTCGCCGGGGTACGGAACTGGGACAGAGCATGGAGGCCTACATCAAGTCGGGCCGGCTGGCTCCCGACGAGATCGTAATCGGCATGATCGAGCATTATGTCACCGAGCACATGAATGCCGCCGGCTGTATTTTCGACGGTTTCCCCCGCACCACGGTACAGGCGGAGGAGTTCGACAAAATCCTGGCCAAACATGGCCTGCAGGTCGATGTAATGGTCGACATTCACGTTCCCGAGGAGGAACTGATTCGCCGCATCCTGCTGCGCGGCAAGGATTCGGGCCGTGCCGACGACGCTTCGGAAGAGGTGATTCGCGGGCGTCTGGACGTGTATCGTGCGCAGACGGCCATCGTGTCGGATTACTACGCTGCGCAGGGGAAATACGCCTCGGTCAACGGCACAGGGACGATGGACGAGGTTTTCGATCGCATCGCTACGGTGATCGACGGATTGAAATAGGCGGTCGCGGCAGGGGAGAGCCGATTCTCCTTCGGCGGGGCGGACGATCCTGAGGGTCGTTGCCGGTCCGGTTGGCTGTCGTATCTTGCAAGGGCGGAACGTTTGCACCCGATTCCTGCGGCCGGTAAAAAAAGTAAGCGCCGAACCTTCAAGAGGTTCGGCGCTTACTTTTTTTCGGTCAGCGGCTAAAGCGCGTTCACGTGCAGTTGCAGCGAGCTCTTCAGGTTGCCGGCCTTGTTCTTGTGCACGATGTTGTGCTTGGCCAGTTTGTCGAGCATAGCGGTTACCTTCGGAAGAAGTGCTTCGGCGGCGCTCTTCTCGGTAGTCGTGCGCAGAGCCTTCACGGCGTTGCGGGCCGTCTTGTGGAACAGACGGTTGTGAGCACGCTTCGTCAGGGTCTGACGAATTCTCTTTTTCGATGACTTATGGTTTGCCATAATTCGTTAATTTTTATTTTTACTTTTTTCAGTTGCTTGGCTTGAAACGGCCTTGGCCGCCTTCGGATAGACCCGCAGGTCCGCTCCTCGAAAAGTTTTTCACCCGTAGGGGTCGTTGCCGGCGATTTCCGATGTTTCGGGGGCTATGTGTGCCTTCCCGTTGCCGCTGCCTTTCCGGCCCCTTCGTTTGTAGCCCATAGGAGAGTCGAACTCCTCTTTCAAGAATGAAAATCTTGCGTCCTAACCGATAGACGAATGGGCCCTTACCACTATCGCATACCCCGAATGGGGTTACTTTAGCGGTGCAAAGGTAAGCAAAAAAGTGACTTGTGCAAAAAAAAATGAGAAAAAAGAGTCCGAACGAAAAAAATCCTGTCTGCGCCTGCCGGAATTCATTGCTGTATTTCGTTGCGGCCATGCAGATCGGCTGGGCATAAACGGCTGTTTGCCAGCCGTTCGGTAAGGAGTGCGGGATACGGGCGGCCTGTATCGGCTCAGTCATGCGAGATGCGGATGTGCCGGGTTGCGGCGTCGAACGTGACGTTCGATTCGGAGAAGAGCCGTTCGATCAATCCGCTGCGGGCCATTTCGTCGGCCGGGAGGTGGTGCAACGCCGGGGTGTCGATCAGTGCCACCGAGTCGCAGAGCGAGAGCGCCACGTCGAGGTCGTGCGTCGAAAAGAGGATGCACTTCTGCTCGTCGTGGGCCAACTGCCGGAGCAGCATCGCCAGGGAGTAGCGGTTGGGGAGGTCGAGAAAGGCGGTGGGTTCGTCGAGCAGGATGACGGGGGTGTCCTGCGCCAGCACGCGGGCGATCATCACCCGCTGGCACTCGCCGTCGGACATGCGGTCCATCGTCTTGCGGGCGAAGTCGGACATCCCTACCAGGCGCAGCGACCGTTCGACGACGGCGCGGTCGGTCTCCTGCATGCGTCCGATCCAGTTGGTATAGGGGGCGCGTCCCAGCGCCACGACATCCTCGCACGCCAGGTTGGCGATGCGGACCTTGTCGGTGGTGACGAATCCCACGGTCGTGGCCCGCTGCAACGGCGCAAGCGCGGCTAACGGGCGGCCGCAGAGTTCCACCTCGCCGGCGGCGGTTTCGCCCAGTCCGGCGACGGCCCGCAGCAGGGTGCTTTTACCTGTGCCGTTACGGCCGATCAGTGCGGTCAGCGAGCCCTGTTCGAAGGAGGCCGTGACGTTTTCGAGCAGCGTGCGGCTGCCGTAGGAGAGTGTGATATGGCGCAGGGTGATGCTCATGCTCAGAAAATATTGCGGTTGCGGACGACGACGAAGATGACGACCGGAATGCCCATCAGGGCCGTGATGGTGTTGATCGGCAGGGCGAGGCTCTTGGCGACGAGGTCGCAGACCAGCAGCAGGGCGGCGCCCGCGAGCATCGATCCCGGCATCAGGATGCGGTGGTCGGCCGAGGCGAAAAGCATGCGTGCGAGGTGCGGCACGGCCAGTCCGATAAAGCCTACCGGACCGCAGAAGGCAGTGACCGTACCGGCGAGCAGGACGGTCGAAAGAAAAATCAGCGTGCGTGTGCGTTGGACGTTGAGGCCCATCGTGCGGGCGTAGTTCTCGCCCAGCAATAAAAGGTTGAGGGGCTTGATGACGGCGACGGCCAGTACGAGGCCTGCCGTGACGACGGGAAGCAGCAGTGCAAGCTGGCTGCCCGTAACGTCGCCGAGCGACCCCATGGTCCAGATGACGAACGATTTGAGCGCGGCTTCGCTCGACAGGTATTGGAGAATTTCGACCACTGAACTGATGCCCGAGCCGAACATCATGCCGAGGATCAGGATGACCATGATGTCCTTGATGCGGCGGCTGACGGCCATGACGACGGCCAGCACGAGGGCCGAGCCCAGCCATGCCGCTCCGGCGACGCCCAGCGACTGGATGAACGAGTGTCCTGCGACGCCCAGCAGGGGTGCACCCAGCAGGAACAGCGCGACGCCGAGTCCGGCGCCCGAACTGACGCCCAATACGTAGGGCCCGGCCAGCGGGTTGCGGAAAAGGGTTTGCATTTCCAGACCGCTGGCGGCAAGAGCCGCGCCGGCGAAGAGTGCGGTGACGGCTTTCAGCAGGCGGATTTTAAGGATGATGTCGCTGGTGGTAGGATCGCAGGCGCCGCCCGTGAGAGCCGCCCAGACATCGCCCGGCGGTACGGCGACGGACCCTACGGCGAGGTCGGCGATGAAGAGCGCCGCAGTGAGCAGGCTGAGTGCGGTGAAGAGGATGGCGGTCCTGCGGGTTTTCATTTAGCGGAATCTGAAATTGAACGTCAGTTCATAGCGGACGGCTACGGGTTGGCCGTCGACGGTTCCCGGTATCCACCGGGGCGATTTCTTGAGCAATTCTACGGTTTTCTTCCGGCAGACCTCGTTGTGGAAGCTGAGGATTTCGATGTCGCGCACCGAGCCCTTCGTGTCGACGGTGAATGCGGCCCGGACACGGCCCGATGCGGCGCGCTGGTATTCGTTTGAGTTCCGGAACCGGAGGTTGCCGAAAAACCAGCCGTAGAAATTGTAGGCGTAGCCGTTCCGGAAGAGCGGGTAAACGAGGTTGCCGCCCATATACCGGCCCTCGGCGTCGATCGGACGGCATTTCAGCGGACGGAAATGGCCGAATTCGATCGGCAGCAGGTAACGGATTTCAACCGGCTTGCCGTCCACCTCCCCCGGCGTCCATGCGGGTGAATCCATGACGATTTCATGAACTTTCCAGAAAATGGATTCCGGACTGTCGTCGGCCTTTTCGCAGTCTGTGATGCGGCCGTCCTTGCCGATGGTGATGACGACGTTGGCCGTTTGGTTGCGCAATTGCGCGTATTCGTCGCTCGATGTGAACGGGAAGCGGCGCCAGACCCAATAGACGAAGCCCTCGAACTCCTGGCCCCGGAATTTGGGGATTCGGACCTTCCGGTCGAGGCGGTTGCCCAGGGTGTCGATGGCGAAGACCTCGAAATTGTGGCGGACCATGGCGATGCCGTCGTTGAAGTTGTAGGCTTTCTGGTACTGGCACGGTATGACTTCCACGCCATTGCGGTCGATGAATCCGTAAAGCGAGTCGCGCTTGGCGACAGCCCGCCCGTCGGAATAATAGTGGAACCACGTGTCGGATTCCTTGGGCTGAGCCGCGGCCTGAAGGGCGAAAAGCGAAAGGAGGATTGCGATGACGGCTTTCATGTTATTCGAGGCGTTTGTAATAGTAGGTCGCATCGCTACCGCCGGAGAGGATTGTCCGCAGGTCGCGCAGCACGAGGTCGGGGCGCACGACGCCCGATTCCCAGAAGTCGGAGCCTCCGGAAGGCGTTTGGCGGCGGTTGTTGTTGTAGACCTTACGGTCGCGTACAACCGGGATATTGGCGAATTTCGGGTTTTGGGCCGTCAGTTCCGCCAGTGTGTTGCAGGGACCGACGTTGAGCCAGAAATCCGCTGCGTTGGCCAGCAGGTAGGCTTCCTCCAGGTCGACCGCCACCGACGCATTCGAATCGTTCTTTGTATAGACGTATTCCCCGCCGGCATCCTCGACGAGGCGGATCATGTAGCTGTGGGTCGGGGGCAGGAACCAGGTATCGCGGTAGGGGGTGTTCAGCATTACCTTCGGACGGGGCGCTTCGGGTGCAGGCTGCGCCTTCAGGGCATGGTAGTCGCGGGCGATGCGTTGCAGGGTGTCGGCGCCGGCGGCACGCAGGTCGCAGAGCTCGGCGGCAAGGACCAGCCATTCGGCCTTGCCCAGCGGGGATTCCTCCACATAGTCGCCGATATATATATAAGGAATATTCAGTTCGCGGAGTTTGCCTGTGACGACCGTATTTTCACCCGTTACGCCGTAGAGCAGCAGGATGTCGGGGCGCATGGCGGCAAGCAGTTCGAAATTGAGGTTCGTATCGTAGCCCACGTCGCGGACTTCGCCGCAGAGACGGTGTTCCTGAACGTAGGGATTCGAGATGTAGTCGATGCCCGAAACACCGGAGATGCGTTTCACCTGTCCGATGGCGTCGAACATCGCCACATGGCTCGACGACATGCAGACCACGTGGCGAACGGGGGCTTTTACGGCCTGTCCGTCGAAGTTCGCGGGGACTTTTGCGCCGTCGCGCAGGATCAGCAGGTGTTGCTCTACATTGCTGCCTCCCTGCCATGGATTGTGGACCGTGACGAGCGTCGAGGCGTCCTTGTCGGTTCCGCGGATGTCGAATCCCGATGCATAGAACGGGGTATAGACTTCGGTCGTAAAGTCGCTCAGGGCGTGTCCCGAGGGGCCTCCGCAGGCTATTGCGAGGCACGCGGCAGCGGAGAGTAAAAAATGTGAAAATCGTTTCATTTCCGCAAAAATAGAAAAAAATCCTGCGGAAATGTGTTTGTTTTTGAAAAATATACTATATTTGCAGTCCCAAAGCGAAGGGAAATCCTCCGCGGCAGGAATCGGGGCGTAGCTCAGTCCGGTTAGAGTACACGTCTGGGGGGCGTGTGGTCGCTGGTTCGAATCCAGTCACCCCGACTGATGGAAAATCCTTGATATTTAATCGAATATCAAGGATTTTTCTTTTGTGATGTATAGCCAGAAAAGTGGCGGTGGTACACAAGTGGTACATAAATGATCGCCATCCGAAAATTTTAGTCTCAGTCGTTAAGTATTTGGTTGTTGGGTAGTTGCTGTGTTTGGGCCTATACAGTCGCTCCGAACAGGCGGATAATGAATTTTATCGGGGGCATGGCTATATGGACTGTAACCGCGTTGCAGTATCTTCTATCGGAATTTAACAAAGCGACCTGCCAAAACATATTGGCAGGTTTTGCAAATTTACTCTGCCGATGTCCCGATCAGCAACAGTATTGAATAGTCGGTTTCCGCCAGTTTTGCATCCGTGCCGCAGCCCCAGACGATATTAACCTGCGGGGCAAATTCGTGGATGACGGTTAAAAGGCTGCATAGGTCGTCGAAACTAATCTCCGATGCGGGATGATAGCTTACTTTTACAACCACGTCGAGGTCGGCTTCGATGTGCAGGGCTTCCAATTCGGTGCGGAGTTGTTCTGCCAAGACGGGCATTGCACCCTCGACCGTAATTAGGGCACAAGATGCCGCGCTATTCAAAATACGGTCGAAATCGTTCCGGACGATTTGCACCATATCGTCTTCCGATGGGCTGAATTGGATGTTAAGATAGTGTCTGATTTCTTCTTTGTTTTTCATGTGATTTTGTTTTTGGGTAATACATTCCGGCTGTGAATACGCAGGTCGTTTCTGCCGATATGTACTGGTAGATCGCCGTTGCGGCTTGCTTATTTAAGCCCTATACACAGGCTTGAAACAGGCGGTTAATGAATTTTATCGAGTTTCCGGCTACATGAGCCGTAATCGCATCGCAGTATCTTCTGTCGGGATTTAACAAAGCGACCTGCCGGGTTGCGGCAGGTCGGGACAACTAAGAACGGTCGGGATAAAGACTCAGAAAGGATGTGGATAACAACTTATAACTATGTGCTTTATCCTCGACCGGAATTATATACGAGAAATTAATTTTATTCCCAATTACCAATATCATTATCGGCTTCATCTGTCGAGCCGAATTTGATGCCGGGATAACGGTCGAAAACATTTACTTCTTCATCAATTAGATTGATTATTTCCTGCCGGTATTTAATCGTATCGAGGAAGAGTTTGTAGGGGGCACGAACTTCTATGAAAGGGCCGGTACGATTAGAGGATGTCTTGGTAAATCCGGTTTCCAAGATAAACTCGTTGTCGGAATTGGGAATGTAACGGAGTTGCTCGATGTCGCATCTTAATTCGGTTGGATTTGCATGAAGAAATCTCTCCAATTCGTCGAAATCTTCGGCATAACGCTGATATTCGGCTCTGAACGCACGCTGAGCGGTGCGGACATCCTTGATGCGTTCGATGACCTGTGCTTTGCGTTCTTTTAATTCGTTTTCAAAATGGATAGGTGTTGATATTTGGGGACTCATAGTACTTATTGCAGCAAATAGAATCGGCAATAGAGAGATGATTAATCCTGCTATTGCTCTGCCCTTGGGGTTAATGCGGAGGCCTATAATAGAAAATATTAGTCCCAATAACCATAAATTCCCTATTAAGACTGGTAAAATAAGTGTGAAAAACAGACTCTTATCGTTTAATGAATTTATGATGTACCCTTCGAAAGAAAATAATATGAACGACATAAGGACTAATACAAGTCCGGCTGTTCCAATGCGATTATTTTGTATTTGAGTCTGTTCATTATTGTCTGAGCTAATAGTTGTATTCATGGGAAAAGATTATAAGTTGAACGTAAGAACGCTGCGGCATACACTAAAGGTGCTATTAATATTCTTCATGAGAGAGGTAATAATAGACAAAACAAGAGCCGATTAAGAATAGTAACAACATGACTGATGAAATAATTATTCCTGCCGTTGTTAGTTTCGTTTGACGATAAGTTGCTCCAATGCAGGAAATAATAAGGGATGCTGGCGATATGACACCACTTCCAAGAATTGAAAAAAGAGATAGTATAAATCCTAATTTACCCATGTTATACATTGCTTTTTCTGTCGCTTGGGTTGATGTTAAATTTGCTGAAATATTGTTTGTGATTCTTTGCATATAGTTAATTTTTTTATATATTACAATAAAATTGAGGCTATACCGGCAAGGGTTCCGACCAGTGCAACTAAAATAATCAGGTCGATTATTGAAATGATAAAGCCCGTAATCGCTAAGCCTCGCGGGCTTTTGAATATGCCGATGAAAGACAGTATGAATCCCAGAAACCAAACCACCCAGCCTACTCCCGGGAACCATGATAGAATCAGGGCGATAAGAGATAAAACGAATCCGGCGGTTCCTGTCCCGTTAGATTGACGAACGGGCTGCTGAATGATGATCGTCTGGTTATGATCTGTCGGTGATGTGGTTCTCGGATTCGTGGTCGGGCAGATTGGATGCCCGCATTTTAGGCACGACGGGGCGTAACGGGATATTTCCGTCCCGCAGGCCGGGCAATGAATCAATAGCGGTTCTGGTTGTGAGGTTTCGACTGTCGGCAATTCATCCGGTGCCTGCGGAACTTGGGACGGAGCAGTGGGCGAAATAGGCTTTTTACGCAAGTATCGAAACGTGAAAACGAATAAAAGAATGATGATGATTGTAAATACAATGCCGCTCACTCCACCGAGGTATTCCTGCCATACAGGTGAGTAAAATTCTTCCATAGTTTTATTATTAGATAGTAAAGGTAGTGTTACATGGTTGTTTTTCTCCAAAGCGAAGTCGGGGTTTCTTCTCCGTTCATGTTTGTAGACGTAACTTCTCCGATCTTTTCAATCTGCAAATCCCTGCTGTTGTGACCGAGATAGATGCCTATACGGTTTGCGATGATTACATTACGATTCCGGATGTCGCCTTCGTCCGCATGTGCGATCAACATACGTTCGTAATAGTCTTTGAAATCTTGCGGAAAAGGATTGGTGACCCGGTGCGAGTCAAAGGTGGGTTCGGCGATGTTCTCGTAAATGTACTTGTACAACGCATCGTTACCTAATTCTTTGAGAATCGAGTAGGCTGTAATTTTCTCCATGACGGTAAGTGTTTGCGCCACCCAGCCCCGACTTGGCATGATTACAAAAAGAAAGTGTGGAGCTGCCCGTTTTATTCGAATAGAGGTTCTGGAATACCTTTGCTGAAATAAACTGACACAAGACCCCACACCTGTATAGTATGGGGATTAATCTCGCATACCAATACAAGTGATGAGTGCCGTCGTTTACCCTCAGCAAATTGAATTTTCCAGATTCCTATTCGAGGTTAAATCGAAACACTTTCACCAATATACGCCGCTTGCGCGACAAGACAAAGGTAAAAAATATTTCGTAATTGACGACACCCATCGGGGCCTTGTTGTGCAAATTTCGCCAAACATGCTTTCGGGTATTATCTACGCAGGGATGCAGATATAATAAAAAAGCTGGAGCCTTGAAGGGCTCCGGCTTCACTCGCGGCACGATGGGGTTATTTGAAAGTTATATTATACCTTTGACAATGATAAAAGAAAGTAGCTATATCCACATCATCGTGATTTTTGATACACCAGTCAAACATTTCATCGCATTCAGTATGATCGTAATCGGGATGCCATTTACTTACCAAGTGGAAAAGTCGTAACCCTTCTTCGGGCCCAAATTCACTGGCGAGAGCTTGTCCGATGGATTTCCAAACGGCACGTCCAACAGTGATATCAATCTGTTTTTTCTGAATTATTTTTATCAGTGAATATGCCCGTTGTTTTGTGACTACATCCATTTCGGCGTTTCGAGCCTTCTTCACCCTGCGCGGCGCACTGTATTTGTTCGGCTTGTAATACAAGTACGGAGGAGCATCAGGGTTGAAATAGGGGTGAGGGTCATAGCTGGCCACACGCAGCCTTACGACATCGCTGCCACTTTCATCGACGATTAGTGGCGTCCGTTCTTGTATTTCGTCCACGAGAGCATAAAAGTGAGCTTTATGGCGTTCAGGATAAGCTATTCGAAAGATGCAGCATAATCCATCGCCTCCAACAGATAGCCCAGCATAGCATAAACTGCTGATTCTTTCTTTCAACATATTTTTGACCAAGTTCCATCGCCCTTTTACACGGGGGTTTTGTTTCCCATCAATATCGATGCAGATATAGCCGCTATGAAGATGTTGAAGCCTCTTTTTGGCGCGTGTGTCGAATACACCGGCAACGGTTACGCACGGTATCTCGAATTTCTTGATTTTGGCGCGTATGTCCGGATCTTTAGTGCCTCGATATTCGTCTACTATATTTTGGTAGGAGGTCGTTAATAAAAATGTCCATAAATCGACCGTTGCGACAGGGGTTGTGCTAACTACGTTTGCAAAGAGCGAAACTTGAGGCCCAACAATGTCTTCTGGAATCCTAACAACGGTGTTTGTCCTTGAGAGTGTGAGTTTATTGTTTTGGTTCATTGCGTTTGAAATTATCATTTTATCCGATGGTTGTGGATATGATTTTGTTATTCAGTGTTTTGCGTATTGACTTGTTGCCTGTTTCTTGTATGTTTCTAGTCCGGTTATTGCTCTGAGAAATAAGACGGGATGTTTTAAGTCCCGTCATTATCCGCTTTCTCGTCATCATCTTTCCCGCCCCAATTACTCTCGACTTTTCTATCATATTTTTGCGAGTTCACATCCACCTGCTTCCGCCAACTGACGAAAGATTGCATAATACGTGTTGGTGTCTTTGTAGGCGGTTCCTTCTGATAGAATGCATAATCCATCAATACTCTGAATGCTCTTAAATGGAGCCGTTCCGGCATTAATTTAATAGATTCGTAAAATGAGATGAAACACACAAAGGATTCTCGGGGTTTTTGTCTCCGGCGCTTCTTGGGAGCTTCCTCCTGTAGTTCGATAAATTCATTCAGTTCGTCTTCAGAAATGTCGGCCAGTGCTTCCAAAGGGTTAAATTCTGTTTTCATAAATTTTTTAATTATTAAGTTTTTTTAATTGTTCTTTACAGTATTGCCCGACGGTGGGGATTGAATTCTCTTTCATCCAGTCTTCGATTTCCTGTCGGATGAACACCAAGCGCCGTCCCCCGTGGGCGGGTCTATGAAATGGGATGAGTCGTTGATGTGTGAACTTGTAGATCGTGGCCTTTGAATAGCCTGTAAGTTTAATCACATCATTGATGCCCATAATTTCTGGTGGAGGTGATTCCGGCTTATTAGGATAAGAGTTGGGGCGATTGCCGAAGCCGAGGCTCACGCAGAGTTCGATAAATTGCTTTACCGAGAGTCCCGCGATGGGGAAATCATCCCCGAATTTTGAGAAAGAATTAGTATGCATAATCTTAAAAAATTAAGTTATGCACTCCTAATACGAATGGATATTTTGACAGTATTTTGATTTTATTATAAATATTCCTTATAAATATTGATTGTCAATATTTTGTGTATTTTTATTTTGAAGATTTTATATCGTTTTTTTATGGATTAGACAAAAAATATGACTGGTGTTCCCAGTCATATTGTATTGATTATAAGATGTAATGTAGGAAAAGATACTATTGGCTGAAGTTTTTTTGCTTTTTTTATGCGGTTTTTGTGTCGTTTATATAATTTATCCTGTTATATGAATTTTATATCCTGTTATATAAATCTATGCCGACGAAATATTTTTTCTAATTCTCTGAAAATACATTTGTCTTTTGGGCTATGGTTGGCAACAGTTTTAACTTTGTTTGCCATATGCCAGACTGTGTTATAGGAGTTGATTTTCAATTCGGTCATGAGCCATTTAACAGATACTTTTCGGGGGTAAAACGATATTGCATAGATGACATAGCTCCATTTAACTAAATCGATGCGTGTCTTGAAAAATATTGTCTCTTGCAGGATAGACCATTGTATACTGCAATGATGACAAAGAATATTTTTTGAAGCGTATTTGCTTCTGCTGTGGGTGTTGAATCTTTCGCATTTAGGGCAATATGTTCTCTTCCAAATTTCATTGTAAATTAGGTCAAGGATGTCGTTTTCAGAACCTACTCTTTCTGAAAAGTCATCGTAATCTACTATGTCTTCGTACATTAGAATCCAAAATAATTTTGCAACTTGATTATGCCGTCCTCATGCTTTTGTGGATTTTTCCTTTTCAGCTTTCTAATATTGAGTAGCTTCCATTGAACCGACGGATAATGCTGGAAATCTTGGTATTCCGATGCGTCCCAATCCGGCGTCCCGTCCTCGAATCCGAGTAAAAATGCTTTGTCGGTCGGTGTCAGATGGTCGTTGATATACTCGACCAGTCGGCGGCGGGTCGCTTCGTACTGCTCGTAGGTGAACGGCGTTGAGGACATGCCCTCAAATTGGTTGGTCAGGGCGTCGCGCTGGTCGTTGAAATTAGGATTAAGGGACTCCAAGATCGGGCGGTCGCTTCCCAGCAGGCAGAAGATGAAACCGCGCTTGATCTGGTCAAAGTCTTTGATATAATCGAGCATCAGACTTACATCGAACAGGTCGCGCGGGTGCTGGCGGTCGAGTGCCGCCGTGATCTTGCCACCGTAGAGTTGTGACAGCGGAACGATGCGGGCTCTGCAGAATACGCCGAAATCTTCTTGGGCGAGGTCGCATAAGGGCAATTCGATGGGCGGTGCGATAATGCCGCGCTTCACGTCGTTTACCTCTACTTTGACGAAATGCCCGTTATGGGTGCAGATCAATTTGTTGGGAACTTCGCGTATTGCAATGCCCGGTATTGCAGCCTCGATCTTTGCCTTTATCGCTTTCAGCCGTTCTTTGATCTGGGCGAGGCTTGCTTCCCGCGGCTCGACGGGAATATAGGTCAGGTCGATGTCTACCGAATATCGCGGCAGATTTTGCACGAACAGATTGATTGCCGTGCCGCCGTGAACGGCAAAACATTCTTCCGTCGAAATAATCGGGATAATGCGGAGCAACAGCCGCACGCGCTCTTTGTACTCTTGGTTAATCATTTTTTCAGTTCTGCCGGAATAGTGATTTGGTACTTCTTATCGTAAACACCTCCTTTGGCGATTACCCGCTTGCCGCTGCCGAGGTCTATCTTGTCGAGGTCGAGGGTCTCGAACCACGTATGACGGGCCTTTTCGGCCATAAAGAGGAACAGCCGTTTCACTTTGACGGAACGGCACTCCTCCAACAGGCGTTGTACATTCTTCGGCGGGAGTATCGACAGCATTTCCATCACATAATAGAGGTCGGTAATGTCGTAATATTGCGGAGTGAGATGCAGACACTCCATGAACGCCCGTTCCGGGGTAGAGATCGGCAACTCGAAAACCCCTTGTCGGGTGGTGGTGATTCCGGTATCGGAATTGAATATTTCGGTGGTAAATAGCCGGAGCGTCACACCCCAGTCGTATTTTCTGAACCAAAGCGGTAAATACTCCTTTTGTGGCGCAGACAGCGAAACGGTTGGCCTGCCCATCGGGAGGTAGTGCGAATATCCGTGTATTTCCAGTGCCGACATGGCTCCGATTGTCAGATGTTTGTCAGCCTGTGTATTGAGGCTGTATATGGCTCCGTATAATGTCGGCGTATCGCCCGTGCGGATCATTGCACCTGTACCTATGGGGGTCAGCCAAGCGGATTTTATGTAACGGTGCTGTAAGTCGTTGGAGATGTTTTTGAGTTTCATCCATGACGACAAATAGACTGCTCCGGGTGGGAGGGACTGTAATAGTTGGTTTATTTTTGTTTGCGGTGTCGTACTCATAGTACAAATATACAAAAAATAATAAACCTAATTAGCTCTCATTAAATTGAGTTGCTTTAAACTATTAATTACATTATCCCAAAATTGGCGATATGATTTTAAGTCCATTAGCTGGTCTATATTAATTAATTGTCCTAATGGAGCATATAATTCTCCAATTCCAAGATTGCGTCTACGTCGCTTTACGATATTTTGTCTTGCAATTCTAATTGCATTTTCGATAGCTTGTTTGGGATTACTAATACTCTCTGGGTCCTTATTTAGATTTAATTCTGTATCTGAAAGCGTTGTTCCAATTTGTTGTTTAAGAAGTCGTTTGTCTGCCAATATCCATGCTTCCGTCATGTGAACAGGGATGAGATTTACTAAAATTTTTGAGCAAGAGTCATTCTCCTGTTCCAATAAGCATCTCTGCGCAGGAACAAATTTAGTATTTAAGGTGTTGTCAATACTTGAACTATCTGCGTCTGAGTGTACGCAGATTATTGTAGCACCATATTCTTGTTTGGCTTTTTGAGCAGCTTTTAATACTTGCTGTGTGAAATTCAGGCCTGTTTTATCGATGGTTATAACATGAAGCTCTATATCAATTTCGCCATATGCTTGTATTGCAGCTCTTTCATATGTTTGTTGAACAATATTTTCTAAAAATCGAATATCTGTTGTCCCTTCAGTATATAGACATATATTAAGAAAAACGTAGTTCCCCATATTATTCTTCTTCTATAGTAGTATTCGACATATTTAGTAATGATTCAACAGTTGAGAGAGTGGCCTTTAGTTCTTCATTACTGTAAATATTGTATTTCCACTCTAATTGTCCGGTAGTGTCGGATTTGATATTATCAAGTTCCTTTACAACTGGAATCATGCGAGTAATATTGATTCTAACTCTGGATTGATCAATATTGGTTGTTCGTGATCGCATTTGGGAATAGTATATTGAAACATGATCGTTGTGTTCCCAAGCGAAAATGTCTTTAACAACAACAGGAGAGTGGGTGTTAATAATTACTTGGCGTAGAGGTGCATGCTGGTCTGAAAAATCAGTGGAAATATTATATAGCAAGTGAGCCATAGCATTGATCCTAAAAGGATGAATCCCATTTTCTGGCTCTTCATAGCATATTATTCCTTTTACTTTATTATCATATTCAATTATACATAAAGCAAGTAAACGTAAAGTTCCCTCCGATAAAACTCTGGATGAAAATATTTTACCATCCCTTTGTTGCAGGTAAATTACATATTGATTATGTTCTACATCATCGATAACATCAACACCTGTAAATTCGGGAATGAATCGGTTTAGCTCTCTTGAGATTTCTATCAATGAATATTCATCTTCCTGTTTTATTCGATAAAGTACGGCAGCCAAATTAAGTCCAGATGGGGTGAGTTTATCAGCACCGGTATATTTACTGGTAGGTTGTCTTAAATGTTCCGGGTTGAAGCGTAAAAACCGCCAATTTTCCATTTCATTCTTTGCTGCTAATATATGGCGGAAATCAATAGTTCCTATGCTACTTAAAACTGTTTGTGTCGCATTTATTAATGGATAAGTCCGTTTTTTCCCTCCTGCTACGCCATCTTGGGGGACATAAGCCGTAAGTTGACCTTTATTATTTTCTGTATAAATATAGGGGGTTCCTCGTTTCCCTGTAGTCACTTTAGGCCGCCAATTTCCTCTATCTTGTGCTGAAATAAGCTTAACCCATTGGTCGTCATCATGCTTGATCGTTTCAAGCCGTTCGTTAGTAACAATTAGATCGTCAATGCCATATTCCCCCGTTACACGTTGTATTGTCAATGAATATTGCAGACGTGTATATTTTAATTTGGCAGATGCTCCCCAAGCGTCTGTAATATTTTTGTCCACCAACATATCGACCTCAAAGGTCATTTGGCTAACATAATGTTGTTCGTCGTATTTGGTGAATAGTTCAATAAAATCCCCTCGTTGGTCTCTAAATATTTCTTTTAAAGTCTTTTTTCCACTTGCAATTGCTGATAGTAGTTCTAATGCATCGAATAAATTACTTTTTCCCGAGGCATTAATTCCAGCAATAACTGTAAATGGAGTAAACATCATTTCAAAATTATGAAATGACTTAAAACCATTGATTTTTATATGAGTAATCATATTGCATGAATTTTTGTCAAATATACTAAAATTACAGAACTTTTGCCGCCTCGTTGATTACCTTGTTGTCGAAGCTGTCGAGGTAGGTGTTGGTCGTTTCGAGGTCGGCATGGCCGAGCATCTGCGAAATGATTTCGCGCGGAATTTTATTGTATTGCAAAGTCATTGCCATTGTATGACGGCTCACATAGCTTGTCAAATGATAGTCGATGCCGAGTTCTTCGGCCAACGATTTCAAATATTTTTGATATTTGGCGTAACGGCTTCGGATATGGTTGTATAGTTTCTCGCCCGTATAGCCGGAACAGGTAATGATCGGTAACAAATAGTTATCGACGGTTGGCGAGGCCGATTTCAGCCGTTCGATCAATCCTTGAATCTCCGGCGTGATATGGATTCGGATGGCGGTTACGTTCTTTTGGTGCTTAATCTTGTTGCGTTTGTAGACGATGTAATTCCCGTCGGCCAGTCGTTGAACATGATCGGTCGTAAGGTAGGCCATATCGACGAACGACATTCCGTAGCAGTAATAGGAGAACAGAAAGAGTTGTCGTGCGTATTCGTTCTGCGGATTCTGTGCGGGTGTATCTTTGAGTTTTTGCAAGTCTTGAGGCGGAAGATAACGCTTCTCTGTCGCTTCTTCCAGCTTGGCGATCTCGAAGCCGCCTTTCCCGAAAGGATAGGCTGCTTCCGAACCGACGCCTTCTCGGTTCGCTTGATTCAAGATTGCCCGCAATGCTTTGAAATAATATTTGCGGGTATTGCCTTTGCAACCCCGTTTTTGGAGGAATGTATCGAAATTGCGTACATAACGCAGGTCGATGTCGGAAAACAGCCGTTGATTCAACTTGCTGTCATAGTATTTAAGCAATCGAAGCGTCTCGAAATAGCATTTGGCATTGCCCGTATGTCCGGTATCCCGAAGCGTTTGGACATGATTTTCAAGATATGCGCAGAATTTGCCCTGCTTGGAGGGATTCAAAAATGCGTCCTCAAATTGATTCAGCGTCCAGTCAATGCCGTCTATCTCGAATTTCTCGATAATCTCGCGGGCGCGGGCTTTGACTTTGTCCAAAAAGGCATTGTCCTGAATCCGTTTCTTATTGGCCTCCCGCTGCTTTTCGCCTTTCAGATTCCGTTCGATGATAAGTCGTTCGGCCGAATTGTCCCAATAGGCCGGATTGACGTATAATTTCAGACTGATGCGCTTGCGACTGCTATTTTTAGTGACGCATAATTGGAGAATGTGATACCCCATTGAGTTGGGTTTGTATTTCCGTAAAACGATGCGAACAGAGTAGGCCATTTTCCGATGCAAAATAATTGGTGGTACAAAAGTGGTACAAGAAAAATCGCAATAGATGACAATAAGTCAAAATCGCAATTCTCTGTACATGATGTAAATATACTAAAATAAAGTTAATTACTTTTATCGGAAAAAATAAATTTCACCTCTGGGGGGCGTGTGGTCGCTGGTTCGAATCCAGTCACCCCGACTGATGAAAAGGCTTGGTAATCTGATGATTATCGAGCCTTTTTCTTTTGCGTGTTCCGAGCGGAAATAGGGCGATTGACGCGCTGGTTGACGAGAAAAGTCAACCGAGAAGTCAACCACAATCCAATGAAAACAACTGTTTCGGTTGTATGTTACCATCACAAAATTCTGACAAACGGAGAATCACCCATCATGCTCCGTATCTGTAAGGGCGGCAAACGGACGATGAAAAGTTTGGGTATCTCCGTACACGCCCGCTATTGGGACTTTGCCGCAAACCAGCCCAAGAGAAACTGCCCCAATCGGAATTACATTCAGCAGGTCATTCTGCGTGCCGTCGGCGAGTGCAATGCGCTTGTGCTGTCGAAAGAGGCTATGCAGGAGGAGTTCACGCCCCGTACGCTCGTCCATGAATCCAAAGAGGAGATACGGGCGCAGAGTGTCGAGGAGTTCTATGTAAAGTTGATTGCAGACCTCAAAGCACAAGGGGCGGTAGGAACGGCCTATGCCTATCAAAATTCCTATGGCGTGTTGCGCAGTTTCAACAAGGGGCGTGCATTGACTTATACGTTCGGTACGATTGACGCCGTGTTTTTGGAAAAGTTCGAGGCTTGGATGCGGGCGAGAGGAAATAAAGACACCACATTGAGTTTTCAGATGCGGACATTGCGGGCCGTGTTCAACCGAGCAATTAAGGCAAAAGCGGTTGCCAAAGAGAAAAACCCGTTCGGGGAGGAGTACAAAGTGAGCAAGTTCGACACGCGAACCCCCAAACGGGCATTGAGCAAGGAGGAGGTGATGAAGATTGTCGATGCGGATTGCTCTGCTGAAAGCGATTTGTACCGTTTGGCACACGATGTATTTGTATTCTCCTATTTGTGCGGCGGTATTGCCTTTGTGGACGTGGCTAATCTTACGCCTGCCAATATTGTGGACGGGCGATTGTCCTATAAACGTCAGAAAACGCACGGGGCAATCAATGTACCGTTGTCAGAGTATGCCATGCAGATTATTGGACGGTATAGCGATTATTGCGAACATGCAGGGTATCTGTTCCCTATACTCGATGGGCGGTTGCATATAACACCCATTCAGAAAAGGAATAGGGTGCATAAGGTCTGCCACCAAGTAAATGTGGAATTGCGAAAATTGGCTCAAAATCTGAAAATATCAGCCGAGGTTACAACCTATGTGGCGAGGCATTCATTTGCTACCGTATTGAAGAAATCGGGTGTGAATATCGGTATCATATCCGAGGCGTTGGGCCACCATAGTCTGAAAACCACACAGATTTATTTGGGAGCGTTCGAAAACAGCCAAATTGACGCGGCTATGCAACACCTGCTATGAACGAATAAAGGGGCTACGGTGCAATCCGTAACCCCTTTTTTTCCTACTATGGCAAGTAGATTTATGCGGCCTCTTCGTCTTTTGCAGGTTTTGCGGCGACCTGCGGCTCTACTGCACCCTCTCGGTAATTGTCAGCTTCGACAGGCGAGAAGCGTTCCTTGTAGAACTGAATCAACGCGCCTAACGTGTTTTGCACACCCTCTCGTAACACCTTTCGCATCGGTGCGCTTCCGAGGAACACCACGTGTTCTGCCACGTTCTCTGGTTGGTAGCCGAGTGTCATACACTCGCGGCAGAATCGTCGGCTGTCCAAAAGGATGTTCACCTGCTCCATGAACTCAATCCAGAATTGCGACGGGTCTGGGTAGAGGGCAGGCATAAATCGTTGAATACAGCTTGCCTTTACCTCGTTAGTCTTGCTGATCTGCACCGTGAACACGGGCCGAGCCTTGCCCAGCACTTTCCACAGGGCGGGAATCTCGTGCCGCTTGTTGGCGTTGTACTCGCGGCGGCGTTCCGTCTTGGGTGCGTTTACCTTAACGGCGTTGTTCTTGTTCTCGACGTTTGCAGCGACCTCGGCTGCGGGAATGATAGCATTTGCCATATCTTTTAAGTACTCCTGTTACGGAGGGGCATCTATTATTCTGCTCGCCTTGCCCGTGGGCTTGCAGGTCGTTAGGCTTATCCCTTTCGACACTGCAAAGATGTGGGCAAAATTTTCAGATTTTAGGGAGTAAAACACAGGCCGATTTACTCACCCTCATCTTTGGGGAGATTCAAATCACCCGTATAGCTTTTGGGTCGCCGCTGGTTGAAATCGAAATCCCCATATTGTTTCAGAATACCTTTCAGCGAGGAACTCTCGAACATGAAAGATTCGTTTGAGGTTAATCGACAGAAATAGATGATGCGGGAGATAAGAAGCATTTTACTGTACGATGCGGTTTCGCCTTTCTTGGCTCTTAAATCGGGCAGGCCGAGGACATCGAACAATACCTTGAATAGTTTGTACATTAACACCTGCTGTTGAGCCGCCCCTAACGATTCCGTATAGCTATCCTGCAAAATGCCATCCGTCCATACCTTTAATTGGGGAGTTTCTTCATATTTATCAAGTTCCCACTTTACGAAATGGCGTAGATTCTCCAATATCAAAGGGCTGTTGGTCTCGTAACGCTCGCTTTTGCGTAACTCCTTATCGTCCGACAGGTAAAGAACGGCTTGTGGATGATTCTGCAAATAATCGTTGATTTCAACCAATATATCATAATCCGATTTGCTGGCATCCGCTGCATTTATTCCAAAATCCTTCGTAATATCGTAAATGAACAGCAGGGCGAACCAGAATTTTTCTACATCCAATTCGTACCCCTCTATTGTGGCGATAATATCTTTGTTATCGAGGAATGCTTCATATTTGAATGGAGGTTTGATAGCATCAATTACCAATCGGCTGTGAAAAAGCATAAGCCAACCATTGTCTAAATATTCTCCATCGTACCAACAGAGTTTATCGTAGAGTTTGAGTGCATACTTCATTTCTTCGTCCATGCAATTTTGCGGTATCGTATAGCTCATAGTCGTACAAATTTTCGGTTTCTCAAAGATAATGAAAGCCTGCACGAATAACAAACAGAGGAATAACAGAACAAAATAGCATGTAAAATTGTTCTGTTTGACCTCTGAAACAATGTCTTACCTACCTATTAGAACAAAAAAAACATGTTTTATAGGGTTTTTAGAACAAAATGCAATACATCGACATGAACAAGTCATTTTGCACGGACAAGGGCAGGCTGATTCACTCGGTCTACACTATTGAATTTTCCCGTGAGAACAGTTGAAAATATTTATTAAATTACTTGACTTTTGATTAAATATTTAGTATATTTGCAAGGCAATTCAGCAAAGAATCCCACACTACAAATTGAGCAGTTCCTATAAGGGCAGATTCGTCTGCCTTTTCTTTGCGTCGTGTTACCACATTTTTTGAGTGTGAAATGAAGATTTCCTTTATAAGTATAGATTCAGAATCAGAAAATATGGAAGATTCCAATTAAAGAGATAGTAGGTTTTTGAATGACAGAATAGACAGTTGCTCAAAACTGTCCTATGCAAACTGCTCAAAAGTGTCCTATATATACATTACCTACTTATACACTACCTATTAAAGTCGTCCCGACCATGTACTACCACATTAAAGACCGCAGGTGATTCGATAACCGCAAACAGGTCAAAGACCATTACGGGGTGGCCTGCTTTCGAAAACTGCTACACTTAAAAGAAATCATATTTACGAACAATCAAAATTCCATTGCTAACGATGAATTATGCCGTAATTCCCAAATCAATCGTGAACTTTCAGACGGGCAACAGTAAGCCTATTGATATTTACGTGTGAGCGACCATTAAATATTGCTCCAATTACAAGACGAACATATCCCATATAGCAGAGGAAAAACTATCCTTACTGACGGGATTGGATGAACGAACTATACGACGGAGCATTAAACGCTTAAAAGACGCAGGTTATCTGACCGTGCAGACTACCATTAAAGAAGATGCAGATAGAGGATTTATAAGACGTAATTCTTACTTTATAAAGCCCGCTATTAAAGACTATTTCTTTTTGGATAACAGTTTCTTTAAGAGGAACTATCCCGCCAAGATTGCAGGGTTTCTGCTCTTATTAAAGGCAATATGCCTTAATAATACGGATACCATTCAATGAAGTATATCCCAAATTGCAAAGAGTATCGGTTTATCGAGGAACACAACCACAGTCCTCATTAAAAAGTGCCAGCAATTAGGGCTTATAAAGCAGATTGCAAAGGGCTATGAACTAACAGCAGGCTGTTTTATCAATTCCTCTGTTAAAAAGACCAATGCAGGGATTTATAAGGAGATATGTGATTTCTGCCAATTAAAGGGTGTCGATTCTCCTAAATGAGATAGACGGGCAATGTCTGTTTTGCTTACCAAGTACAATGCAATAGGCTTATCGAGTATAGAGCCAATAAGCATAACCTACCAACTCAATAAACGATGCAAGAACCTGCCTGATAAGGTATCGTTGCCCTACTTTATTAAGGCTCTGGATATGCAGGAGCAATATAATGCAGTTATAGAACAGGTAGAGCAAAACAAACTCGATAAGGAAGATTTCAAAGGTTTTGCATTTGAATAACAGCCAGCAAATAATAATCCATATACAGCCCCCATGCTTACGCATGCAGGGCTTTTCCCATTTAATAAGAGAATGACATATTTTGTGGATATTCGATTTATATAGACCTTTTAATTGTGTTATTCATCTTTATATGGCGTGCCGTAGGCACTCACTCAATAAGCCCAAGATTATAAAAATTGCATATATACTGCCCACGAACAGATACATGAACTAAAGCCCCCTCCCCTTATCTAATGTGAAAATTAAATCAAAACCATGAAAACATTGGACAGAAAGGCGTCAGAAATCCTGCGTGGATTATTGGCTCTGCAAAAATCAAAAATCGACAACTCGGACGGTACTTATATGCCTGTATACATTGAGCTGATAGACCGCACGGAAAAGTACAACCACATTTCGCTGGCTCATTATGGAGAGCAGAACGGCGATGCCATGCGCGACCCTGAAATGATTATTGCCCTGCACAAAGAAAGCCAGCAATTCGTTCCCTACTATTACCGTAATGATTATATGGGCATGGAGCAGTACAGCGTTAGATGGACGGAAGAGGGTGTTTTGCTGAACCGTCGTTTACAGGCAGACCACACGACATTCGCTAATCAATGGCTCCGTAATATAGCCACACAACAGCACCTATTATGACAGCACGGCGATTAGTGGAGAACTGCGTACTGATGAATCAAACCGCAGTCGTGGATGAAATGCTGAACAAGCACCTGCTTCCCGAAGAATATATCTATCCATTCTTGGGTGATGTCATGGAATGGTGGCTGATTGATTCATGGTTGGCAGAACGACTGAAACGAGAGGGAGAGGTTATTATCGACGAATACGGTTGCTATTGGTGGGGCAGGTTAGCGAGCGGACAAGCTATTTACATGGACGCCGCAATACAGAAGATTGCAGGTGAATGAAACTCGGCTTGCATATCGATATAGCAAAATCATAAATTACAGAGATTAGGGGCATTGCAATTTCGAGAAGATTTTGCAGGCCCTAATTTCTGTTTTCCTGCTGACGTAAGGTCGATAATTGGATGCAATGGTATATCGCAATACGTTGTTTTCGACCTTATGCGCCCTTAATCTTGCAAACGTTTCCCTCAATTTACGAATAACAAAGTTTTGAATCCATAAGGCGTGCTATTGCAAGGAAACTTTGTTTTGACGAATTTTGATATGGCAACAGCACCCGCAAGGGTAAGATGTTTTGCAATTTCCACTGAATATGCTACTTTTGCAGTAACATATTGAATACACGGAAAGTGTAGCTTGTTCTCGTTAAGCGAATCTGACAGTTCAAAAGACAAGAGAATAGGCGAACATCTACCGCGTCATATCCTTACGGATAGGCGCGGGGCTGTTGCTTATTATATTGTCAAGGTTTTGTCAGAACCCGCTTAACTATAATAGGCTTCGGTCCTGCGCTTTCTTTTACCCATAATCCACTATCGAGGGACGGATAGTAAGATTGGAAACACTTGTTTAACTAAAACTATCTTACTATGAAAAAACTATTTTTATTTGCATTGTCTGCAATGATGATTTGCGGATGTTCTGATGAAAAAGTTAGTACATTTAATGGAGTCAACTGTTATCCATCCCAAGAAATAAATTTTGATTTCTTGGGTGGAGAACAATCTATTGACATTTACTTTGACTTTAACCCTTTTTTTGAAGGAGAAAAGTTTTCATGGAATTTGACAGGTGGCGAATCATGGTGTCAACCATCAAGCAAAGGCGGGGAAGGTTATATCGGGGGAGACAACCAAGGTAGGCACGCAACAATAACTTTCTCTGTTGATAAATATATTGGAACAGACCCCAGAAATGCAATATTTACTATTACTTGTAGGAATAAGCAAACTAATATTTACTTGATACAGACAGGCCAAAATACTATTCACGTCGAAAAGGCAGGAACATTGGGTAATGTCCTATCAAATATGAATGAAGACGAAATTATAGCCTTAACTATAACAGGAAATCTCAACGATGAGGATTTTATCACTATTCGAGATTTATATAATTTAGAATATCTCGATATATCAGAAATTCCGCTTACAACATTACCTGCCAACGGTTTTAGTTCCATGTCTATAAAAAAGGTGATTCTTCCAAAGAACTTACAAGTTATTCCTCAATCCTTATTCAAGAATTGCAAGCAATTAGAAGAAGTTACTATACCATCAGGAGTTACTGAAATCAAAGGTGGATATGAAGACAATAAATGTTTTGGTGCCTTTTATAATTGCAAAGCGTTAAAATCTATCAATATTCCAGCTGGTATTGAGGTGTTGGAAAGTGGAACTTTTGCGTACTGTGAGAATTTGGAAACTGTGACTTTTGCGAAAAATTCGAAACTAAATACAATTGCTGATGGTGGCTCATATACTGATAGTAGTAGTTGGCCATATAAGGATTATTATTATGGTGTTTTTTCATGTTGCACGTCCTTAACTGCTATTGATTTTCCAAATGGATTAAAAACGATTGGCGTATATGCTTTTGCGAATGCAAGGCTTCCTAAACTGGTATTTCCTGCAAGCGTGGAAACAATCGAATATGCAGCATTTCGTGGATGTCGGGGAATAAGCAGTATTTCATTTGCCGCTGGATCAGTACTTAAAACTATTAAATCATCTGCATTTACTCGCGATTATGATGATAACCTTGTTTTCGGGTCATTAAAAACAGTCGATATGTCAGCATGTACGCAAATAGAATCCATTGGTAGCATGGCGTTTTCTGAAAACGAATCGTTAGAATTATTCAAGATAGGAACTATTACACCACCTACCTGTGAGAGTGATACTTTTTCAGAAATAAAATCATTCTCTATACTGAAAGTCCCGTCTGAAAGTGTTGCAGCCTATAAACAGGCAACAGGGTGGAAAGAGTTTGCTAATATTTCGGCATTGGATTAACTCAAAACTTTTATGAAAACTCTTGATTTAATATTCATTGGTGCAAAGGGAAAATTAAATGGGCCAAAGGCTCTAAAAGAATTGGAACTGCTCGGAGTTATAAAAGGCAATAAAATAGTTTATGATGATAATGATAAAGTTTTAGAAGCTAAAATATATGCAATAATTGATAAATACTTCGGACAAAACTGATTCGTGAATTGAGGGACAGACTTGTGCAGACGGTCTATAATTAACCGTTCCGCCCAAGTTTGTCCTTTTTTATATTACTTGTATATTTCATAAATTTTTTGTATATTTACATCATAATCAAAGATTTAATAACAATATAAATTTTAGCTAAAATGAAAAGAAAAACACCAAAAATTGAATGAGAGACAAAGACGGAGACTGTCGATGATATTCAGTACTCCTATGTTGCCAAAGCCGTAACTTACGCACGGGATTGCAATGTCTGTCTATTCGTAGGACGCAAAACAGCAGAACCTACACCATTGAAATTCACTTATTATTTTGAACTTGACATCGACCCTGAAAAGGATATGGCGATTCGATTCTGCAAACGAGGGCAGGATATAGCAGGTTTCTCCTTTCAGTTAGACCCGCAAGATTGAAAGACAGGCATTTTTGTACTTCCGTTATCTAATCTTATAACATTTCCCAAGTCCAACCACACCCTTAATCTCTTTGATGCCCATATAAAGAGTGATACGGTCATATTTGATTATACGACAACGGATGGCAAACAGAACGTATTCAAATTTCCACTCACGGGTTTCAACGAGAAATATTTAGAACAATTCATATAAAAGATAAGAGGACCGACTTTGACAAGGGGTCTATAATTAGACCGTTTGACAATGTTTGTCCTTGCTTTTTCAACTAATAACAAAGCAACATACACTCTCTTAAAAGGAGAGAGCAGGGAGGAGGGGAAAATTTTCTTGCGCGTTTCTCCTTGTTATCAGTTCACTAATTGTTTAACCATGATTGACTGTCGAATCAACCGATAAGTCAACTGCTTCTATTTCTGGTATTGTAATTGATTGATAATTTGTTGATTACGTTAGTTTTGAGGCACGTCTGGGGGGGCGTGTGGTCGCTGGTTCGAATCCAGTCACCCCGACTGATGAAAAGGCTTGGTAATCTGATGATTATCGAGCCTTTTTCTTTTGTCGGAGG
>NZ_JADNHQ010000010.1:60834-62645 GCF_015553985.1 Alistipes sp. D31t1_170403_E11
GGTCGCTGGTTCGAATCCAGTCACCCCGACTGATGAAAAGGCTTGGTAATCTGATGATTATCGAGCCTTTTTCTTTTGTCGGAGGTTGATCGGTTCGTGGCTCTCGACCCCGTTTTTGCGTTGGTTTACACGGTCTGTGTAAACCGTCAAAAGGCTATGGACACCACTATTTCAGTTATTTGTTTCAAAAGCAAGACCCTCGCCAACGGGGAGCATCCGCTCATGTTGCGCATTACGAAAGACCGTAAACGGACGATGAAGATTACACGGCGGAAACGGTCGTAAAAGAGCAGTCCCGTGAGCAAATTCAGTTCGAGACGGTCGAGAGTTTTTATTTGCGAACGGTGGAACAACTCAAACGGAAGGGGCCGTAGGAAACGCCTATGCCTATCTGAACTCCTGCAACGTACTGAAATCCTTTAATCGGGACAAACCGCTTAATTTCACGTTCAGCCGTATCGACCCCGATTATCTGGAAAAATTCGAGGAATGGATGCGGGCGCGGGGAAATAAAGGCATGACGAAGATTATAGGCGCTGATTGTTTACAGGGAAAGGGAGTAGAGTGGATCGAGTAGATTTCCGGTAGTTTTGAACTCTGTTTAATGCGGCCTTCGGGTCGCATTTTTTGTGGGTTTTATCGCGTTCGGATTGTTGAATGAAACAAAACGGGTGTTTTGTTGTCTATTTGGGTGTATGTGATAATTATTTGTTGTGTAAAATATTGATATATAGATTATTTCTTAAATGCTGAAATTTTTGGATCGAAAAGATTGAAATGAAATGTTTGGTTATTCAGCCAATAATTCATACTTTTGTGTAGTAAAAATCGCCTCTTCTTCGGAGGTTGCATTTTTTACAGGGGTTTCGGTGTTGTTCCTGGGTCAGGAACGGTTGCATCAGGTGTCGGATTACAAGCGGCCAACCCCCGATTGCCTCGCTGAAAAAACCTCCTTCATGGGGTGGGTTTTCTATCTGCGGGGGATTGTAAAATATGCCCTTTAGCAAGCTATGTTCGACAAGAGAGACGAAGAGCACTGGTATGCACTGAAAGTCTTTTACAACCGGGTGTTCGATGTCGAAAGGCTTCTCGCACAGGACGGTGTAAAAACCTACATTCCTTTACGTTCCACAGAAACAACCGTCGGCGGCAGGACGATTCGCCGACGCGAACCGGCCGTTTCATCGCTGATGTTCGTCCGGCAGGCGGAACGCGCGGTGCTCGAACTGATGCAGCGGGCGAAGGCTACCAGTCCGCTGATGGTATATTTCGACCGGGAGACCAAAAAACCGGCCGTCATTCCCGATCCCGAGATGGAGGCCTTCATGCTGGTCACGTCGACCGACGATCCCGGGCTGGAATACCTCCCCGAAGCGCCGGCGGAACTCCGGCGGGGCGACCGGGTCCGCGTTACGGAGGGTGTTTTCAAAGGGGCCGAGGGGTATATCAGACGCATCAAGGGCAACCGGCGGCTGATCGTCTCGATCGAGGGCGTCGTAGCCGTGGCGACGACTTACATTCCCGGCAGTTTTCTCGAAAAAATCACGACGGACTAATCGGCTGTCCTGCCGAATCTGTACGTATTCCGTCCGCAGATCTCTCTGCAGGCGGAGATTTCGATACTTTGTTATTTTAGGTCACCGATATCGGCTTATCCCTGTTCCGGCAGGGATCGATTCATATTGCATTCCGGCTATCCTGTCGGTCAGGTTTCCGGCAATTTTTCGCGTCTTCCATGCTTTATCATTTATTGTCAGGTTTAGGAATCGAGAAGTACGTTTCGTCACGTTACTTTTCGTCGTGGCTTATCC
>NZ_JADNHQ010000011.1:0-62131 GCF_015553985.1 Alistipes sp. D31t1_170403_E11
ATGGTCGGACTGCTGCGCGAACTGCTGACGGATATGGCCGTGCCGCTGCCCGTGCAATACGAACTGCTCCATCCCGGTTATGCGAGCCTGCATTATCCGGCCGACCGGAAGCAGTACCGAATATACGGAGGCCCTTATTACGATCCCTGTCAGGAGATTCGGCAGAGCGTCGCCTACCTGCGGCGCAATAATTTCGTGATCCGGGCGGACCATCTGCCGACGGTCTTTGTGCGCAAATGGCAGTCCGAGCCGCCGCCGGGGTGGTATCATTACCTGACGACTCCGGACGATATGGACGCGATATTCCGCCTGCGGGAAACGCCGCGCCACGATCATCTTTCGCTCAAGGTGTTCGCATACGCCTATGCCGTAAGGCATGATATGTGGGCGGGAGGCCGGGAAACCCCGTCGGGAGCCGACGCGATAAGACGGTTCCGGCAATTCCGGCAACTGTTGGAGATCATAGCCGCCCGGCGGGAAGCGGGGGAGCGGGTGGAATCGTTCGACCTGATGGATTTCGACGGGTACGATAAATTACTGAAACAATATGGCTGGGTGCAAAGGCCCGATGAAATGAATACAAGACTTTGCGATGAATAATGAAATACCGCCTTTGAACTGTGCATGGTTCAAAGGCGGCATTTCATTGTCGGGACAGATTAGTTCGCGGCGGCGAACACCTCGCCGATCTTCTGCATCTCCCGTCCGATAAGCTGTTCGGAGAATTTCGCGTAATGGCGGGTCATGTTCGTATTGGTGTGGCCGAGAATCTTCGCCAGTACATCTATCGGCATCCCGTATTCCACGGCAAGGCAGGCGAATGTATGGCGGGCGCAATGTGTCGTCAATTTTTTGTTTAGCCCGCAGATCGTGGCGATCTCGGACATATAGGCGTTCATTTTCTGATTGCTCGGTACGGGCAGTAGCTTGCCGGATTCCATGCAATGCAGGTCGAACGCATACTTTTGTAAAATAGCTTTGGGTTGTTTTAGTAGTGGGATCGTACTCATTACCGCCGTCTTTTCGCGGGGCTTGCGAATCCACATATTGCCTTGTTCATCAGTCGTAAGGTGTTCGCGTTTCAACTCTTTGACATCGGCGAACGCCAGCCCGGTCAGGCAGCAGAATACGAAAATGTCCCGCACGTTTTCCAGCCGCAGGTTCGGCATCGGTTTTTCCATCAACCGTTCGATTTCTTTCTTGGAAAGGTGTTCTTTGGGTGGTGGGGCAACTTCTTTCAGTTTGTAGTTTTTAAACGGATTTTTCTCGATCCACTCGTTTCGCAGGCAATAGAGCATGAAATTGCGCAGACAGTCCAAGATATTGACCGCGCCATTGTGGTGGCAACGGTGGGCGGTCTGTAAATAGGTATTGAAGCCGTCGAGATAGCCATAGGAAACAGCCGACAGGCGAATATCGTCTTTTTTGCACTCCTGTTTGGTGTACTCACGCAGGTAGCGGCAAAGACGGTAATATTTGTTGGATGTAAGTTGCGTAATGCGCACTCCGACCTCTTTCTGTCGCTTTTCGCAGTAAAGTGTCAGTTCTTCCAGAAACATTTTCGCCTGTTTGCCGGGACTTTGCAGGCGTTCCTTGATTTCCAGAACGTTGCCTTCGAAGCCTTCGGCTTGTAGTGTGCGATATATTTCGACGACCTTTGCCCGGAAGTCGTCGATATAAACATTTACCTCGTAGGCGAGTTTGTCGCGTCCGGTGGCCCGCCCTTTGGCTGTATCCCATTTATCGACCGGGGTGCGGCATTGGGTGTAAACTTCTTTAGAAATACCGTTTACGGTAATCCGCGCCAGAATCGGCGCCATCCCTTTGACGGTGCGTACTCGTCGTAAAAAGAACGAGATGCAAAATGTTTTCCTGTTCATTTCAACCTGCTTTAATTGTTAATACTACGATTGAAAAGCCTGAAAGGTTTGCAGCAAAACAATGCTTATCAGTGCATTATGTCCTAAATCGTGTGCCGAGAATCGGCCCAAATGCCTCTGCACACAGTTTGGCACACGCGAAATGTGCTTTTATCGGAACAGCTTTGCTCCGGAGGAAGATCGTAAATTCGATTGTAAGGTGTTGATATACAGATTGAAATTCTCTTGTTTGCGCAGATTCGCTCACAAAAAAGTCCTCAAAAGAGGACTGAAAAGTGCGGATAAAGGGACTCGAACCCCCACGCCGTGAGGCATCAGATCCTAAGTCTGACGTGGCTACCAATTACACCATATCCGCATTGGTAGGACAAAGGTAGGTAAAAATTCACAAAACACAACGTACACGGGGCATTATCCGGCTTTTTTGGTTACTTTTGTCTGTAAATTTTAGACATGCCGCAGCTTATTACCCTTCAACTCACGCCCAAGCAGGCCGCAGATGCGAAGTTTTACACTTCGCAGGCGGCGCGCCGTATGGGTATCGTAGAAGCCGACGTTGCATTGGTGCGAGTCGTCAAGCGGTCGATCGACGCCAGGCAGCGGCAGGTGAAAGTGAATCTGACCCTCGAAGTGTATGTCGACCGTGAGCCGCAGCCCGGGCCGGTGTATTTCGATTATCCGTCGGTCGAGGGCCGTACGGAGGTCGTGATCGTGGGATCGGGGCCGGCGGGGCTGTTTGCTGCGCTGCGGTTGATCGAATTGGGGCTGCGTCCTGTGATCCTGGAACGCGGTCGCGACGTATCGGCCCGCAAGCGTGACATCGCGCAGATCAATCGCAACGGGGCCGTGGATCCCGATTCGAATTACGCCTTCGGTGAAGGCGGGGCCGGGACCTTCTCCGACGGCAAACTTTTCACGCGCAGCAAGAAACGCGGCGACTATAACAAGGCGTTGCAGACGTTGGTATTTCATGGTGCTACGCCTGAAATTCTCTTCGAAGCGCATCCCCATATCGGAACCGACAAATTGCCGGGCATCATGCAGCATATCCGGCAGACGATTGTCGGGGCGGGCGGTGTATTTCGTTTCGGGAGCCGTGTGACGGACCTGAAAATCGCCGATGACCGTATTTGCGGGGTCTGGTGCGGCGACGAACTCATCGAAGGCGCCGCCGTTGTGCTGGCGACGGGCCATTCGGCGCGCGATATTTATGAATTGCTCCACCGCCGGGGTGTGCGTGTCGAGGCCAAGCCCTTTGCGATGGGTGTGCGTATCGAACATCCGCAGGCGTTGATCGACTCGATTCAATATCACCAGGAGACGCGTGGTGAATACCTTCCGGCGGCCTCCTACTCGCTCGTGAGCCAGGAGAATGGCCGCGGCGTCTACTCGTTCTGCATGTGTCCGGGCGGTTTCATCGTTCCGGCCATGACCGATGCCGCAGAGTCGGTGGTCAACGGCATGTCGCCCAGCGGGCGTACGTCGCCCTATGCCAATTCGGGGTTGGTTACGGAGGTTCGGCTTGCGGACTTCGGCCACCTGCGCGCCGAATGGGGCGAGTTGGCGGGGCTGAAATTCCAGCAGCAGTTCGAGGAACTGGCGCGGCAGCAGGGCGGAGAGCATCAGATCGCTCCGGCACAGCGTGTCGCCGATTTCGCGGCGGGTCGCGCGAGCGGGTCGCTGCCCCGTACATCGTATATTCCCGGTATTACGCCGTCGCGCCTGGACGAGTGGATGCCCGGCTTTATTGCCCAGGGGCTGCGGCAGGGACTGGGGACCTTCGGCCGCCGGATGCGCGGGTATCTGACCAACGAGGCGGTGGTCGTGGGGGTGGAGTCGCGCACTTCGACGCCTGTGCGTGTTCCGCGCGACCGGGAGACGCTGATGCACCCCGAAACGAAGGGGTTATTCCCCGCCGGAGAAGGAGCCGGTTATGCCGGCGGCATTATTTCTGCGGCACTCGACGGCGAACGAATCGCCGAAGCGGTAAAAAACTATATTCGATAACCGATGGAACCGAAAGTTAGCGTTATTGTTCCGGTCTACAACGTCGAGCCGTTTCTGGCTCGCTGCCTGGACAGCATCGTGGGGCAAACCCTGCGCGAGATCGAAATCGTCTGCGTCGACGACGGAAGCCCCGATCGATCGATCGACATCCTGAACCGCTATGCGGCGCAGGACAGCCGTATCCGGGTTATTTCGCAGGAAAACCGCGGCCTGGGCGGAGCCCGCAACCGGGGTTTCGACGCTGCGACGGGCGAATACGTCCTTTATGTGGATTCCGACGACTGGATCGATCCGGCCTATTGCGAACGCCTTTATGAAGCCGCCCGGCAGTCGGGGGCCGATATTGCCTGTGCGTCGATATTGAAAATACGACCGTCCTATTCGAAATGGACGGTTCATTATACGGAACAGAAACTGGTCACGGCCGTTCAGGAGCGGTTTCTCGCGGCCCATTGTCCGCCCGACTTCTATGTGATGAATAAACTCCTGCGGCGGGAGATGTTGCTGCAGATGGGTTTGCGTTTCCGTGAACGGGTCTGCTACGAGGATGTGGAGTATACGATGCGCCTGCTGGGCGAATCGGAGAGTCTGGTGACGGTTCCCGATGTGGTCTACCGTTATGTAGTCAACGGGGCCTCGATTACCAAAAGCCGCCAGACACCTAAGAAACAGCAGGACAAATATCTGGCCCACAAGGCATTTGTGGCCTATGCGGATGCCCGTGGAATCCGTATCGACGCGCGGTTTCGCCGCATTACCCGTCGTACATACGATCGGTGGGGGCTTACGTGGCTGAAGGTCAAGGAGTGCGGTGATCGGGCGACGTACCGTTTGTTCGACCTGATTCCGGTGTGGCGGAGACGTGTAACCGATAAATAAGCGAAATACGATGGATATTGATCTGGTATACCTTTGGGTCGACGGAAACGACCCCGAGTGGCTGGCGCGGAAAAATGCGTTTCTCCCGGCAGACAAGCAGGTAGACCCCCAGGCTGCGGGGGAGTGCCGCTATGCGGAGAACGACGAATTACGCTACTCACTGCGCTCGGTGGAGTTGTATGTGCCCTGGGTGCGCCGTATTTACATCGTAACTGACGACCAGACGCCGGCATGGCTCGATACGTCGAATCCGCGGATCAGGGTGGTGTCGCACCGGGAGATTCTGCCGGCGGAGATTCTGCCTGTTTTCAATTCGACGGTGATCGAGTTGTTCTTGGCGCGGATTCCCGGATTGTCGGAGCATTTCCTTTACGCCAACGACGATATGTTTTTCAGCGCTCCGGTCGATCCCGGTTTTTTCTTCGATGCCCGGGGGCTGCCGATTGTCCGGCTGAAAAAGCAGTCGCTGAAACGCCATCCCGACGATATTTATTGCTATACGATCCTGCGGATGCAGGAGCTCGTGAAGAAGCGGTACGGCAAGTGCACCCCATTGGCTCCGCATCACAATGTCGACGCCTACCGTCGCAGCGATTACCTGGAATGCTGTGAAGTGTTTCAGGAGGCATTGGCCGGGAATCTTCGCAGCCGATTCCGCTCGTTCGGGGATTGGCAGCGCTCGCTGGTACATTATTATGCCCTTGAGGAAGGGCGTGCTTCGCTGCGTAGGGTGAATCGGTACAACAAGCTGCACAATCCGCTGCGGCTGCTTTGCGCGGCGTTCGGTTCCGGCTGCGGGAGCGATTCGCGCTGCATTCCGGCTTATGTGCCGGATATTGAGTCTGTTATGAGGAAGTACGATCCGTCGCTGTTCTGCCTGAACGACGACGCCCGGATGACCGATGAAGACCGTGCCCGGGTCCGGGAATTTCTCAAAGCCCGTTTCCCGCGGAAGTCATCGTTTGAAAAATAGCGTGCGCGCCGGATGCAAAACAGCCGATCAGCCACCGATCGCAATCGCTGAGCCCCTCTCGGTCTCGTAGGAGATCTTGGGCGTAAGATGCCTGTCGAGGCCTTTTTCGCAGCGGGTCCGGTGTTCGCGGATGCTGTCCAGATGACGCTGCTTGTTGTCCTCGCTGCCCTCTCGGTCGGCATTGCCGTGGTGCAGGTGGAAAACGATACCGCGGAATTTCATGCAGCGTTGTTGTATTTCGTTGTTGTTAAGCCGTATACATAGTTCTGCATCTTCGAATCCCCAGCCTTTGAACGATTCGTCGTATCCGTTGACGCGGATCAGGTCGTTACGCCAGAACGCCATGTTGCAGCCTCTGGGACCCCTCGTGGGACCAAACGTATGGTAGAGTATCGACATGATCGGGATACGTACGACGTTGTTGCTGCTGCGAATACCTTTCATCAGCGGGGATAACGACGTGATCTCGCCGCTGAGCACCTTGCGGGTCAGCAGTTCGGTAACGATGCCTCGGGAACCGGTAACATAACACCCCTCGCGGGCGAACATCATGTGGTCCTGGATGAAATTCCGATGCAGGATCAGGTCGCCGTCGATTTGAATGATGTATTTTCCTTTGCTGGCGGCAATGGCTTTGTTGCGGATGGCCGCTAGACGGAACCCGTTGTCCTCATGCCAGATGTGGCGTACGGGAACTGGCGAAATATTCTCGAAGTGCTTTACGACATCGCGGGTGCTCATACCCGATCCGTCGTCCGCAATCAGGATTTCGGAGGGCATGACGGTCTGTTGCATCACGCTGTCGAGGCATAAATAAAGCGCTCGAGGCCAGTTGTAAGTAGAAATAATCAACGATACTGTCATCGCAATGTAAAACTATTGGTTAGGTTCGGAGTTTGAGGATAGGCAATGAAAAAGATGCAAAATCTCTGCCGAGGTTTTGCACGGGAAAGGGTTGACTGTAGAGGGTGTTGCTAAAATCATTTTGCAAAAGTAGCAATTTATCCGTTACTATCGTCATATCGTGCTTTTTATATATAAATGCACGTTTTTGCCGATACTGCACGCGCGGGGTGAAAAGTTTTTTGTAAAAGTTGTTGATTACGGTTTATATCGTTGATTTTCAACAATATGTATTTTATCAACCATGGGCAATATTAAAAAATATCAAAAAATTTGAAAATTATTTTAATAAAAGCTTGCGCAGATGGTTTTTTCACCTTATCTTTGCAGAGAAGTTTTAAGGTTCATTTAGGTTAGTAGTTTTAGGTTGGTGAGGAAACTGGGAAAGACGGACTATGCTCCGATTCCAGGTTTCCTTTTTTTGTGCCTTTTTCGGAAGGCATTTTTTATGTCCGGTTTCGGCGGTCTTTACTTTTTGTCTCCGGGTTCTTGAAAAGCCTTTTTCCGGTTTTTCCGTCCTGTTTTTCTCCGGTTGCTCCGGGTTCCAACTTTTTCGTGTTAACCTGGCCGGTTTTTCCGGAAATATTGCCGGATGGATATTGCCGGCCTCATTTGTATGCTGAATTTATTTAGGATTAAATACTTGCGAGACGGTTTACTTAATCGGGTAAGTAGGTTTATTGGTCTGCCAATGTTACCAAATTGTTAAATATATTTAATATATTCATAAAATATTTGCGTAATTGAAAAATGCCCCTTATCTTTG
The DNA here is from genome assembly GCF_015553985.1 of Alistipes sp. D31t1_170403_E11. Lineage (NCBI taxonomy): Bacteria > Pseudomonadati > Bacteroidota > Bacteroidia > Bacteroidales > Rikenellaceae > Alistipes > Alistipes sp. D31t1_170403_E11. The sequence goes on from NZ_JADNHQ010000011.1 coordinate 7,409, forward strand.
CAGAGAAGTTTTAAGGTTCATTTAGGTTAGTAGTTTTAGGTTGGTTGAGGAAATCGGCAGGTTGTAACGGAATGTCCGTTACTAAGACCAGAGGAACGGTACTCGTTTCGCGGTCGAATACCTCCGATTGAACCTCATTTTTGGAGGGGGTGGTTCCCCGCCAAAAAAGAAGGTCCTAGTCGTGAGACTCGGACCTTTTTTCTTTTTTTTGCCCGGCCGGTGCGTCAGAGTTCGGCCAATTCTTCGCGGCTCACTTCTACTTCGACGGCCCCGAGCGCGTAACATCCGATGTCATAGGGATTGTAGTAGAACGTGATGCCTTCGGGCGTGACGCGGAAATTCTCCGTTGCGCGAATGTATTCCGGGAAAAATCCCTTTTCCGACAGCTCGTCGTCATTCTTCGCTTCGTATTGTTCGTAAATATCCTTGCGGATCAACTCGTTGAGCCGCTCCAGTTGCGCTTCGGTGAACAGATCGGCCGTTGTAATCTCATAACCGCCTGCCAGCGAGTAGGTGTAACACTCCGTGCCGTAGATGCCGTGTGCGCCGCCTGTGTAACTCGAACGTGTGATGATGTAGCAGAGGAGCGTGTCGACGACCGATCCTTCGGATTCGGCGGAGATTTCGCCTTCCCACAACCGGTGTTCCGACATTTCCGGCGTATTTTCGGGCGGCATCATGTCATTCACGGCCTGGCGGACCGCAGCTTCGATGGCTTCCCGGGGTGTACCCTCGAAGTTTTCCAGTTCGAAGAAGCGGCCGATGTTCGCCTGCTCGATCGCTGCGAGCGCAGGGGAGGCCTGGGCGTTGCCGATCGAGGCGAAGCGGTATTCGATCTTGCAGGTAAAACTGTTTCCGTCGATCAGCGTATCTGCGGTTATAACGGAGAATTGGGGTTGTATGGGACGTTTTGTACAGGAACCGACCGTCAGCGTTGCAGCGACGGCCAGGATCGTAAGTGTGCGGAATTTCATGGCAAATGTTTTTCAGTATCTATGTAAAGATAGCGTAAAAAGCATTTGCGGCGGCAAAAAACGAAAAAAAAACTATATTTTACAGGAAAATTTTGGAGTTTCGAAAGAAGGCGTTATCTTTGCACCACAAAACTAAACCGGTGGATTCATCTAAGGGTTAGGATACGTGCCTCTCACGCACGACATAGGGGTTCGAATCCCCTATCCACTACGAAGCTACGGCTGCACGCAAGTGCGGCCGTTTTTTGTTGTATCCGGCGGAGACGGGAGTCCCTGTTTCGCGGATTTAGCCTGCACCGCTGATTTTTCGTGATGAAAAAGCGACTTTTAATAATCATTCTTTCCGTGTCCGTTGAATTTATTTGTCGTCGTCGCGGCAGGGTTCTAATTTTGTTTCAACAGCAAACAGAATTTCTCATTTAAATTAGCTTGATCATGAAAAGATTAGTGTGTATGACTGTGGCTATGGCCATGACTGCGTCGCTCTTCGTAGCATGCGGGGATGATGGCGAGGACGAAAAAACTCCCCCCCCCGCACCGACGATAACGCTTAAGGACGGCGACATCAAAGCTACCCACGAAATTGAGTCGGGGATGTCGGTTGTCGTGAATGTGGCTGCGCCGGGCGGTGTCGCCGATTTTACGATCCGTATTGATTCGCCGTTCCTGACTCCTGAGGAGTTGAGTGCCCTGGGCCTCGCTGCGGAGATGAATCTGGTGACTCCGGCTACGAGCCAGATGGCTGCCGGACTGAAAGGACTGGGTTTCCCGGTGGGCGACGATGTGAAGGGTAAGACGGCGTTGACGTTCAATATCTCGTCGCTGATTCCGCTGATCGCGCAGCTTTACGACCAGACTTCGAATCACGACTTTACGCTGACGGTAACCGATGCCAAGGCGCAGCGGGCGACCGAGACCCTGAAATTCCACCTGTCGGGTCCCCAAACGATTACTTATAATAACGATGCCGACCTGTGGGCCAATACGGCGACGCTGACGGTGAAGAATCAGCCCGAAGGTGCAAAGGTACAGTATCGTGTGAAGGATGCCGAGGCATGGACCGATGCGGTGTCCGCGGACGGGACCGTTTTCAATATCGCTCCGGTTTATGAAGCGTCGAAAAACGAGGCGGAACTTGATATTTATACGATTAAGGCCGGTACGGGCATTTTTGCCGCCACAACCTACGAATACCGTATGCTGGATGGCGAGAAGGTGCTCGACAGCGGTGAGTTTACGACGGCGGCCGGGGATAAGATTCCCAACGGCGACATGTCGGGATGGTCGAAAAGAATGTGGATCGACGACAGCAAGAAGGAGTGGCCGATCACTTATCCCAATCCCGCAGGCCTGAAGCTCTGGGACAGCGGTAACAACGCATTCCTTGAACAATATGACGAAAGCGGTGCGCCTACGATTTTTACGCCGCTTTGCCGGGAGAGCGAAACGGAAGCCGGGACGGCCCTTCTTTCGGCCCGGATGGTTATGGGATTCGTGTTCGCCCCGGGAAACATGTTCACCGGCGATTTCAATTATTCGGGCTTCTCCGGTACGGTCAATTTCGGCAAAGCCTATACCTGGACGGCCCGTCCGAGTGCGCTGAAAGTACGCTACAAGGCGAAGGTCGGCACGATCGATAAACTGGGTTCGAACGACCCGGAAGCGGATAAATACAAGGATCAGCCCGACCGCTCGCGTATTTTCGCGGCTGTCGTCGACTGGACGGCGCAGCACGGTGTAACTTCGGGCATGACGGCTCCCACCGGTATGTGGGACCCGGCAGCGACGAAGAGTCTTGATGAAGGCGCGATTCTGGGTTACGCGGATTTGATCATTACCCAGACTGCGGCCGGTTGGGTCGAGGCCACGCTTCCGTTCAACTGGTATGCGGAGAATGCTGCCAAGCCTGCCCCGGAAAAATTCTCGCTGGTGATTTCGTGCGCTACGAGCGTACGCGGCGATTACCTGACGGGCTGTTCGACGAACGAAATGCAGGTCGACGACTTCGAGTGGGTATACTGATCTGAAAAAACATACCCGGACCGATGCCCATAGGGAGCAGGGCAGTGAGTAGGCTGGGTTAATCGGTTCCGGGTTCTCCCTTCTTCGCCCTGCTCCCGAAAAATGCTACGGCCGCCTTGTGATAAGGCGGCCGTAGCGGCGTTGGTTAGTTAAGGTATTAAGGTTGGTGGGGTTTTATTTTTCCGATTTTGCCTTGAATTTTTCCAACTGGCGTTTCAGTGCGTCGATGGCTTCGTCTACCGACTCCTCGAAGGCTTTCGACTGGTGGCAGGCCACCAGGTCTTCGCCGGGCATGTGCAACGTGATCGTTGCGAATTTATTTCCCTTTTCGTGGTCTTTATCGAGTTTCAGAATGACCTCGGCGCTGGTTGCGCGCTCCGCAAAGCGGTCCAACTTCGCCATTTTGGCATTCACGAATTCGACGAGCCGTTTGTCGGCGTCGAATTTCACGGATTGAATCTGTACGTTCATAGCCTTACAGTTTATAAAAGTTAATCATTTGCCTCCCTTTTCGCGGGGATGGGCCTTCGCGTAAATCTCCCGGAGCTTGGCGATGCTGTTGTGCGTGTAGACCTGTGTGGCCTGCAGCGAGGCGTGCCCGAGGAGTTCCTGTATTTCGCGCATATCGGCGCCGCCGTTGAGCAGGTGGGTAGCGAATGTGTGCCGCAGCACATGGGGGCTTTTCTTGCCCTGTACGCCCGCTTTGCCCAGCTCTTCCTGCACCGTACGGTATACCGCCGTCCGGGATATGCGTTTTCCTTCGAGTGTTAAAAATAGTGCTTTTTCCGATGAAATGCAAATATTTTGCCTCTCAATTAACCCGGCGTAATGTAAAATCTTTTCGCGTACGAATTCGAGGATCGGGACTATCCGCTCCTTGTCTCCCTTGCCCCGGATGCGCAGCGACGTGAAGTCTGCCGAGAAGTCGCCGCGGTCGATGCCGACCAGTTCGGCCAATCGCAGGCCGCAGGCATAGAAGAGCAGTATGATCAGCGAATTGCGTTCGCGGATGAAATCCTCGCTGTCGCATTCGCATTCGCTGACGATGCCGCTCATGCGGCTTTCGGGGACGAATGCCGGCAGGCGGCGTGAGGTTCGCAGCGAGGAGATCGGACGCACGACATCGCGGTCGACGGCTCCCGTGCGGAGCAGCCAGCGGAACAGCGCGCGCAGCGACGAAACCTCGCGGTTCATCGAAGCGGCGCTCACGCGGCCCTGCTCGGTGCGGTGGAGAATCCACTCGCGGATATCCTCCGTCGTGATCCTCCGCGGCTCGAAATCCGCGTCCGTGACTCCCAGCCATGCGAGGAACTGCTCCACGTCGTGGCGGTAGTTGCGGACCGTGAGCGGCGAGTAGCGGCGTTCGGCTTCGAGGTATTGGACGAAATCGGAAATCATTTTGACAAATATAGGCAAAAATGGCTGAGGTTGTCGAATTAATTCTGTTCAATTTCGGGTCGTAATACGGCAGAATGATCCGCGGCGGTGTTGGTTCCCATTGCCAAAACCGTTACCTTTGTTCTGAAAAATAAACGCGATCATAGACTTGGCTGTGTGAACCGGAAGCTGCGGCCGCTGCTTCCCTCAGGGAGGGGTGGGGTCGGATTGGTAGATGACGCCGCAGGCGGCAAAGACGGCGTGGCGTTCGGCGGCGGCTGGTATATGGAGGTCTATGATTGCCAAATAGAATTTGCTATGAAACAGAATTGGAAACCCGGGACCGTGCTTTATCCGCTGCCGGCGGTGCTGGTAAGCTGTGGTGCAACGCCCGAAGAGTATAACATGCTGACCGTGTCGTGGACCGGAACGATCTGTTCCGACCCGCCGATGTGCTATGTCTCGGTGCGGCCCGGACGCCATTCCCATGCGATCATCAGCCGGGCGGGCGGATTTGTCATCAACCTTACGACGCGCGACCTGGCGCGTGCTGCGGACTGGTGCGGGGTGCGCTCGGGGCGCGATTACGACAAATTTCGCGAGATGGGCCTGACGCCTGTTCCGTCCGAAAAGGTCGCTGCTCCCGTCATTGCCGAGGCCCCTGTCAATATCGAGTGCCGTGTGACGCAGGTGCTGCCGCTCGGAACGCACGACATGTTTCTGGCCGAGGTGGTCGGCGTGCAGGCCGACGAAGCCTACATCGACCCCGCGACGGGCCGTTTCTGCCTCGAACGCGCCGATCCGATCGTCTATTCCCACGGCGAATATTTCGCGCTGGGCGAGGCGCTGGGGCATTTCGGCTGGTCGGTCCGCAAAAAGAAAAAGGCGGCGAAAAAACGCTGATATTCCCGATTTTCGCTATCTTTGTATTTATGAAAAAAGCGCTCATCCCATCTTTTGTGCTATTCGCCTCGGCTGCCGCGCTGTTGTTGGCGGGTTGTATCAAAATGCCGAAAACGGGAGGCGAGGAGCCCGAGGGACCGGAGGGTCCGGATAATCCCGATTCCCCCCCCCTGCGGAATACATTTATCCGTTCGGCGATGAACCCCGCCGGGTAACGGCCGAAGTTACGCTGACGTTCGATCCCGGAACCGACCTTTCCGGCGTGCAGATCGAGATTCCTCCCCTGAAATACAACAAGTCGCTGCTGGTGTTGCTGACGCAGGATGACTGCAAGCAGGCCGCCTTCTCGACGACATGGGCTGCAATCAACGGACGGCCCCTTTCGGATACCTATTTTTATACGGCGGCGCACCTGCGCGGCGGGGACATGCCGCCCGACACGTACAGCTTCGGCAAGACGCTCGGCTCGACCGACGGCACGGGGCGCGAAGTGCGTTTCGCCTTCGCCACCACGATCTCCCCCGAATGGGAGTACATGGACGCCGAAGCGACCGTGAAGCCCGGATATACGGATAACTATTACCGGTTCTTCATGCAGAAGGGGCTGATGTGGGGCGACGTGGCCGAAATGCTCAGCTATGGCGTCGGCATCGCTTTCCACGATATGAACACCCCGTCGGTCGACCTGCCCGACTCGATCCTGAAGCATTACGGCCTCGCCCAGCAAATCATCCTCGACCGCCTTTCGGGCCGCGGGTGCAAGATGCTGGCCGAACCCGACGGCAACAAGGCCTATGTGACTGCGGCGCAGGACTATGACCCGATTCAAACTATTTTCGTACAGTCGGGCGGCGAAAAACTCCGTCCCTTTGCCGTGGAAGGCGATTTGACGAAGAAAATCCTTGAGCGCGGATTCTGGCAGCCGAAGGCGATTCCGGGGGTGATCGAGGCGCAGTTGGCCCGTCCTGTCGCCGAGCGCGAGGCGGTCAATATCGGGGCGCACGGAACCGACCGTTCCTGGTCCGAAATGCTGTTGTGGCTCAACAATACCTGCGGTAAGGACGGAGAGGATTGCCTGTGGATGCCCGCGCCGGAGGAATATTTCGAATACAACTACCTGCGCCGCCATGCGGAGGTGACGTGCCGGGTCGCGGAAAATACGCTGACACTGACGGTCAATCTGCCCGGCGGGCTCTATTTCTATTATCCGTCGCTGACGCTCAATGTTTCGGGCGCCGATCCGTCTGCCTGCACGGCAGTCGAGTCCGGCGAAACGGTCACGGGTCTTTCGTGGGGACCCGGCGAAAAGGCCGGGGATGCTACCGAGGTGCTGGCGATCAATATCGACTGCCGGCATGCCCTGGCCGAACACGCCGAACATTTTGTGAAGGTTTACGAGGCCGACCCGACGGCGGCAAACCGGGCCGATGCCCGTTATTTCGTGGCGATGCTCAAGGAGTCCGACCGCAAGCAGGAACTCCTGAAGCGGATAAAGTAAACCTGTAAAACAACAAAAAGGAGGCGAATCGAAACCGATTTGCCTCCTTTTTTTGGCGTTAATGCGGCAGTTTGGGGAATAATCACTACCTTCGTAACATGACTTCCGGTTCAGGAATCGCGGGCGATCCCGAACCATTTGCCGGACAAGGCAACCGACTGAAAATAGAATGAAAAAACTGCTTTTCGTATTGGCGGGAGTGGCCTTCGCATGGACGGCTGTCGCCCAGGAACTTCGAATTACACATGGTCCTTACCTGTGCGACATGACGCACGACGGGGTGACGGTGGTCTGGACCACCAGCAAGCCTGCGCTTTCGTGGGTCGAGGCGTCGCCCGCCGACAGCCTGAACGCCCCTGCTTTGAGACAGGCGCGGTATTACCAGACCGTCGCGGGCCGCAAATTGGCTTGCAGGACCCTGCATGCGGTCCGGGTCCGGGGATTGCAGCCCGGGACCGATTACCGTTACCGCATCTTTTCGCAGGAGGTGCAGTCGTGGCCCGATGTCAACAACGTCACTTACGGAAAAACCCTTGACGCCGACGCTTCCCGCCGCCGGGCTTATGAATTTCGGACCTTCCCGCAGGCGGGTTCCGGCTGCTCGTTTATCGTGCTGAACGACATCCACGGCAAAGCCGACTACATGACCCGGCTCTGCAAGAGCGTGGATTTTTCGAAACTGGGATTCGTAGCCTTCAACGGCGATATGTCGAGCAGCGTCGAGAGCGGGGAGCAGCTTTTCAAAGCATACCTCGACGCTTCGGTGTCGCTCTTCGCCACCGGGACCCCGATTCTGTTTACCCGCGGCAACCACGAGACGCGCGGCGTTTTTGCCGACAGCCTCGGCGACTATTTCCCCGGACAGGACGGACGGTTTTACGGCATCTACCGCTATGGCGACGTATGCATCCTGCTGTTGGACTGCGGGGAGGACAAACCCGACGACCATGCGGAGTATAACGGGCTGGCCGACTACGACGCTTACCGCACCGAGGAATGCGAATGGCTGAAAAGGGCCGTGCGCTCGGACGAGTTCCTTTCGGCATCGGCGCGGATCGTCCTGCTCCACATTCCGCCCATGGCGGAGGCGTGGCACGGGAGCGTCCATCTCAACGAACTCTTCGTGCCGGTGCTCAACGAGGCCGGGATCGACCTGATGCTCTGCGGCCACGACCACGCTTATTCGTTCCGGCCGGCCGGGGAACAGGGTACGCAGTTCCCGATCGTGGTCAACGACAACAAAAGCTATGTGCGCTGCGACGTTGCGGACAGCCTGATTCGTGTGCAGGTTGTAGGTCTCCGCGAAAAGGTCGCGCATGTGCACGAATTTCCGCTGAAACGACAATTTTAACTATAACCTGAATGCAAATGAAAAAACTCTTTTTGTCGCTGTGCGCCGTCGGTTTGTCGTGCGCGGCCTTCGGAGCGGGACCCGAGGCCAACATCGTTCCCAAACCCCTCTCGGTGAAGCCCGGCGAGGGAACTTTTACCGTAACCGCGTCGACGAAGATCGGTGTCGGAAAAGATGCCGAACTGCGCCGTTCGGCCCGGATTTTTGCCGAAGAGGTTGAGCCTGTCCTCGGCGGCGTTATGAAGGCTGCCGCCGCGGGTGACATCCGCCTGTCGGTGGACGGCTCGCTGGAAGCCGAGGCTTATAAACTTACGGTGACTCCTTCGGGTGTCGAGGTGAACGGCGGTACACCGCAGGGTGTGTTCTACGGCCTGCAAAGCCTGCGCCAGTTGATCGTCGACGGCCAAGGCGTGCTGCCCGCCGTAACGGTTGAGGACAAACCCTATTTCGGACACCGCGGGGGCATGCTCGATCCCTGCCGCCACTTTTGGACGGTAGACGAGGTCAAGGAGTACATCGACATCCTCGCCATGCACAAACTCAACAAGTTCCACTGGCATCTGACCGATGACCAGGGCTGGCGTATCGAGATCAAGAAATACCCCGAGCTGACGCGTGTCGGATCGGTGCGCAAAGAGACGCTCGTCGGCCACCATCACACTTCGAACGAGTACGACAAGACGCCCCACGGCGGTTATTACACACAGAAGGAGATCCGCGAGATCGTGAAATATGCCGCCGACCGCTACGTCACGGTGATTCCCGAAATCGAACTGCCGGGCCATGCCGTCGCTGCGCTCACCTCCTATCCGTGGCTGGGCTGCAAGGGCGAGGGTTATGAGGTCCGCAAGCGTTGGGGCATCAGCAAGGAGGTTTTTTGCCCGGGCAAGGAGACGACGTTCGAGTTCCTGCAGAACGTCTTTGCAGAGGTGCTCGATCTCTTCCCCTCGGAGTTTATCCACATCGGCGGCGACGAGTGCCCGAAGGACAGTTGGAAACAGTGCCCGCTGTGCCAGGAGCGTATCAAGGCCGAAGGGCTGAAGGACGAATTCGAACTCCAGAGCTATACAGTGCGCCGCATGGAGAAGTGGCTCCGCGAACACGGCCGGAAGATCGTCGGCTGGGATGAAATCCTGGAAGGAGGCGTTTCGCCGACGGCGACCGTCATGTCGTGGCGCGGCTCGAAGGGCGGTATCGCCGCGGCCAAGGCCGGCAATCATGTTATTATGACGCCGAATGTCCATTGTTACCTCGACTATTACCAGACGAAGGATCCTGTAAAGGAGCCGATGGGTATCGGCGGATACGTTCCGATGCGCAAGGTTTATGAACTCGATCCCTACGACCAGCTTACGCCCGAGGAACGCACCTATATCCTCGGTGTGCAGGGCAACCTGTGGACGGAGTATATCGCCACGTTTCCGCATCTGAAACACATGCTGCTGCCGCGCCTGGCTGCTATCGCCGAGGTCGGCTGGGCTTACGACCGCAAGGATTTCGACGATTTCAAACACCGCATGAACTCTTTGCGCAAGTGTTACGATGCCGCGGGGCTGAACTACGCTACCTATTTCTTCGAAGGCAAGGACGAATAACCGTCCGGTTTCCAAAAACAGTTCCCGGAATGCACAGGCATTCCGGGAACTGTTTTTTTCGGATCGGATCAGCGTTCTAGATCCTCCAGCAGTTTTTTGATGGCTGCCTCCGGGGTCGGGGTTTCGCCTTGCAGGGTGACGAACCGGCTGCCGATGATGCCGCCCGAGGCATTGTCCGCCGCGGCCCGGAAGGTTGCGCGGTTGCTGATGCCGAATCCCACCATGCGCGGACTGCGCAGTGACATGGCGTCGATGCGGCGGAAATAGGCCTGCTTCTGTTCATCGAATGCACTTTGGGCCCCGGTCGTCGATGCCGAGGAGACCATATAGATGAAACCGTCGGTGTGGGCGTCGATCTGGCGGATGCGCTCCTCGGAGGTCTCGGGCGTGATGAGCATGACGACTTTGACGCCGTAGCGGTCGGCGACGGGCTTGAACTCGGCGAGGTAGTCGTCGAACGGCAGGTCGGGGATGATGCAGCCGTCGATGCCGCAGTCGCGGCAGGATCGGCAGAAGTTCTCGAATCCGTATTGCATGATCGGGTTGAGGTAGCCCATCAGCAGCAGCGGAATTCGCACGCCGGGGCGGATGTCCGCCAGTTGGGCGAAGAGTTTTCGGAGCGACATGCCGCCGCGCAGTGCCTGCTGGGCCGCGTTCTGGATAACCGGGCCGTCGGCCATCGGGTCGCTGAAGGGGATGCCGATTTCGATCATCCCGACACCGTTCTGTTCGAGCGTGCGGATCACTTCGGCGGTGTTGTCCGGATCGGGATACCCGGCGCAAAAATAGATGGAGAGTATGTCGCGCTTCCCGGAAACGAATAACTGGTTGATTCTGTTCATGATTGCTGGATTTTTGGAATGAATTTTTCGAGTTTTCCGGCGTCTTTCACCGCCGGGGCCGTTTCGAATCCGCTGTTGAGGTCTACGCCTGCGAACCGGGGATGGGCGAAGCGTTTCACGGCTTCGGCGCACTCCGCATCGAGTCCGCCGCTCACGAGGAACGGCGTGTTGCCCGTATAGGCGTCGAGTACCGTCCAGTCGAACCGCCGTCCCGAACCGCCGTAACCGTCGCACCGGGTGTCGAACAGCAGGTAGTCGGCACATCCTTCGTAATCCCGGGCGGCTGCCAGGTCGGCGGCCGTCGCGATGCGGATGGCCTTGATGATGCCGTAACCCCGCTGCCGTAACGCCGCGCAGGTCTCGGGCGATTCGTCGCCGTGGAGTTGGAGCCACCTGAGGCCGAACCGTTCGGCGGTGCGGAGCATCTCTCGGGGCTGGGCGTCGACGAAGACCCCGACGGCCGGTTTGCGGCAGTTGCGCACGGCTTCGGCATGGAGTTCGTCGTCGGGTACGCAGCGCGGGGAACGGGGGTAGAAGATGAAGCCGCAGAGGTCGACCGGCAGCCGGTCGACGGCCCGGATGTTGGCGGGTTCGCGCAGCCCGCATACCTTGACGATCATGGCTGCGGGGTTTTGAGCCGTGTGACGAACTCCGCCAGCGCGCGGCCCGGATCGCCGGTTTTCATGAAGGCTTCGCCCATCAGGAATCCCCGGAAGCCCGCTTCGCGCAGGCGCAGGACGGTCTGCGGGTCGGAAATGCCGCTTTCCGAGATCAGCAGCGGACCTTCACTGCCGCCGGTTTCACGCCGGAGCAGGTCGATCATCCGCAGCGAATTTTCAACGTCGGTATGGAAGGTCCCGAGGTCGCGGTTGTTCACGCCCAGCATGTCGACGTATTGGTTCAGCTGGGAAAGCTCTGAGGGCGTGTGCACTTCGAGCAGTACTTCGAGTTCCAGTTCATGTGCCGTGCGGGCCAGGCGGCGGCACTCGTCGGGCGACAGCACTGCGGCGATCAGCAGTACGGCCGAGGCTCCCGACGTGCGGGCCTGGTAGAGCTGGTATTCGTCGACGATAAAATCCTTGCGCAGCAGGGGCAGGGCCGCAAGGCGGCGGGCCTGCTGTAAATCCTCCAGCGTACCGCCGAAGAACTCGCTGTCGGTCAGCACCGAGCAGGCCGAAGCACCTCCCGCTTCGTAGGCCGGGACGACGGCTTCGATCTTTGCATCCTCGTGCAGCCACCCTTTCGACGGGGAGCGGCGCTTGAATTCGGCGATGATGCCCGTTTCGGATTCCGCCAGTGCGCGGCGCATGGAGCGGGGCGCCTCGGCCAGCCATGGCGAACCGAGGCGGAGCAGCGCATCGACGGGAAGCGTCTGTTTTTGCCAGGCGACCTCCCGGCGCGTGTTGGCTGTGATGGTTTCCAGGATATCCATATCTTTTAGCTGTTGATTTCCACGAATTTCCGGAATGCCGCCGCGGCTTTTCCGCCCAGGAGCGATTCGCGTGCTTCGGCGAGGCACTCCGCGACCTCCTTGTCGGGGCAGATCACCCGGATGGCGAAAGCGGCGTTGGCCAGGACGCAGTCGCGCTGGGCGGCAGTTGCGGTGTTGTGCAGTACGGCGTCGAAGATGCGTGCAGCCTCTTCGGGGGTATCGCCGCCCGAAAGCTCTTCGGGGCGGCAGCGGTTGAGCCCGATCTGTTCGGGTGTGAAAACCTGCTCCTTTTCGGGCGTTGCGACCTTGAATTCCGAGGTGAGCGAGATTTCGTCGTAGCCGTCCATGCTGTAAACCACGCCGAAGCGCGTGTCGCCCGACTGGTAGGCGTAGTTGTAGAGGCGGAACAGCGAGAGGTTGTAGACGCCGAGCAGTTGGTATTTCGGCAGTGCGGGATTCACCAGCGGCCCCAGCAGGTTGAAGAACGTGCGCACGGCGAGGTGCTTGCGGATCGGCGCCACGGCTTTCATCGCGGGGTTGAACAGCGGGGCGTGCAGGTAGGCGATGCCGCATGCGTCGAGCGAAGCCCGCAGGCGGTCGCGGTCGTCGGTGAACCGCACGCCGTGGCGTTCGATGACGTTGCTTGCGCCGCTCACGGAGGTGGCGCCGTAGTTGCCGTGCTTGACGACGTTGTAGCCTGCGCCCGCTACCACGAAACTGGCCGCGGTGCTGACGTTGAAGGTATTCTTGCCGTCGCCGCCCGTGCCGACGATGTCGATGGGTTCGTACTCCGAGAGGTCTGCCGGACGGCGCATTTCGAGCAGTGCATCGCGGAATCCGGCCAGTTCTTCGACCGAGATGCTGCGCATGAGGAAGACGGTGATCAGTGCCGATACCTGTTCGGGGTTGTAGTTCCCGGCGGCGATGCCTGCCAGTACCTGTTGTGCCTCCGAGCGGCCCATGTACTGGTGTTCGAAGAGGCGGTATAGTAAATCTTTCATAGCTTATGCGCGTTTATCGGTTGCATTTCGTGATCCAGTTCTCGAGAATGGTTTTGCCCTGCGGCGTAAGGACCGATTCGGGGTGGAACTGAATGCCCCGCAGGTTGTGGGTTTTGTGCCGTAGGCCCATGATGAGGCCGTTGCGGTCGGTCGCCGTGACCTCCAGGCAGTCGGGGAGCCCTTCGGCCGAGACTACCCACGAGTGGTAACGCCCGGCGCGGAAGCCTGAGCCCAGTCCGTCGAAAAGCGGCTCGTCGGCCACGACACGGATGTCCGAGCAGACGCCGTGGTGGACTTCGGCGAGGTTTTCCAGCTTTGCGCCGAAGGCTTCGCCGATGGCCTGTTCGCCGAGGCAGATGCCCAGTATCGGCTTGGCGGCGGCGTAACGCCCGATCAGCGGCAGGAGCAGTCCTGCTTCGGAGGGGATGCCGGGGCCGGGCGAGAGCACGATCCGGTCGTAGGCGGCGACTTCGTCCAGCGCGATGCGGTCGTTGCGGCGCACGTCGACTTCGAGGCCCAGTTCCAGCAGCATGTGGCGCAGGTTGTAGGTGAACGAGTCGTAATTATCGAAAAGCAAACATTTCATGGTTTCGGTTTTTTTAGCGGTTAATTGATCAGTTTCCCGGCCTCGCGGATGGCTTTGTCCAGCGCTCCCAGTTTGCTCGATACCTCCTGCAATTCGCGTTCGGGATCGCTTTTCGAGACGATGCCCGCTCCGGCCTGGTAGTAGAGGGTGTTGTTGCGGCTGACGAAGGTGCGGATGGCGATGGCTTGGTTGAGGTCGCCGTCGAGGCCGATGAAGCCGATACATCCGCCGTAAACGCCGCGGTTCTGAGGCTCGATTTCCGAGATGAGCTGCATGGCGCGTACCTTGGGGGCGCCGCTCAGCGTGCCGGCCGGGAAGGTGTCGATGAAGGTCCGGATGGAGTCGCTGTCGGCGTCGATCTCGCCGCTGACGCGCGAGACGAGGTGGATGACGTGGCTGTAATACTGTACGTCGCGGTAGAAGTCTACTTTCACATGGTGGGCGTTGCGGCTCAGGTCGTTGCGCGCCAGGTCGACCAGCATGACGTGTTCGGCGTTCTCCTTGGGGTCGGCCAGGAGCCGTTCGGTCCGTTCGCGGTCGAGGGCCGAATTGCCGGTCCGGAAGGCCGTGCCTGCGATGGGGTCGATCGTGGCGCGGCCGTTTTCGATTTTGCAGTGTGTTTCGGGTGACGAACCGAAGATGCGGAAGCCTCCGAAATCGAAGTAGAAAAGGTAGGGCGAGGGGTTGATGCTCCGCAGTGCGCGGTAGACCTTGAAATCGTCGCCCTGGAAAGGCTGTTCGAAGCGGCGGCTCAGCACGATCTGGAACACGTCGCCCCGCAGGCAGTGCCGTACGCCTTCGCGCACCATTGCCTTGTAGGCTTCGTCGGTAAGGTTCGAGCGGCGCTCGCCTGTCGTGCGGAAATTGTACGAGGCGAAATTGCGGTCTTCGATCAGCGTTTCGACCTCGCGCAGGTGGTTTTCCTCGCCGTCGGCGCACAGTTCGATAATTGACAGCTCGTTTTTGAAATGGTTGAAAACCAGCAGGTATTTATAGAGTATATAGCAGATGTCGGGGGCGTCGGAATCCTGGTGGTGGTACTCTTTGACGGGGATGTTTTCGAAGTAGCGGACTGCGTCGAACGCCGTGTAGCCGAACAGTCCGCAGTGTTCGCTGCCGTCGCCCGTGATGCGGAAGCCGGCGAGGAACTCTTTCAGCGCATCCGCCGTGGTGTAATCGCCGCCGAGGCGTTTTGCCGAACTCCGGCCGTCGGGGAAATCCATGACGGCTTCGCCGTTGTTGACGCCGATGCGGGCGATGGGGCGCAGGGCGATGAACGAAAGGCTGTTTTCGTTGCCGTGGTAGTCGGAACTTTCGAGCAGGGCCGACTGCGGGTATACGTCGCGGAGTTTGAGGTAGAGGCTGACGGGGGTATGGAGGTCTCCGAGCAGTTTTTTGCTTGCCGTTGTGAATTGATACATCGTGATGGCTGTTTTTCGGATTTTACAAATTGCCGGCGATTTCCGGACGGTCTATGTTTTCGAGGTAGGTCTCCATATCCTTGTCGCCGCGGCCCGAGACGGTCAGCACCACTACGTCCGAAGGACGGAACTCCATTTTAGGCAGTGCGCCGAGGGCATGGGCGCTTTCGAGGGCGGGAATGATGCCTTCGAGGCGTGTGAGTAGGAATGCCCCGCGCAACGCTTCGTCGTCGTCGACGGAGAGCACCTTCGCGCGTCCCGTCTGCGAGAGGTTGGCGTGCATCGGCCCGATGCCGGGGTAATCGAGGCCGGCGGAGATCGAGTAAGGCTCTTCGATCTGTCCGTCGGGGGTCTGCATGACCAGTGTGCGTGCGCCGTGGATGATTCCCTCGCGCCCCAGTTGGATCGTCGCCGCGCTCCGCCCCGAAAGGAGGCCTTCACCTCCGGCTTCGGCCAGCACGATCCGTACGCGCTCGTCGCCGAGGTAGTGGTAGACGGTTCCTGCGGCGTTGCTGCCGCCGCCGACGCAGGCCATCAGGTAGTCGGGGTAGTCGCGGCCCTCCTTTTCCTGCAGCTGCACGCGGATCTCCTCGCTGATGACCGACTGCAGGCGTGCCACCATATCGGGGTAGGGGTGGGGACCCACCGTCGAGCCGATGATGTAGAACGTGTCGGCGGGGTGGCAGCACCAGTCGCGGATGGCTTCGTTGGTGGCGTCCTTCAGGGTCATGTTGCCCGAAGTAACGGGGATGACCGTCGCGCCTAACATCTCCATTTTCCGGACGTTGGCCTGCTGGCGTTCCACGTCGGTACGGCCCATGTAGACCACGCACGGCATGTTCATCAGCGCGCAGACCGTAGCCGTGGCGACGCCGTGCTGTCCGGCTCCCGTCTCGGCGATGATGCGGGTCTTGCCCATCTGCCGGGCGATCAGTATCTGACCGATGGTGTTGTTGATTTTGTGGGCGCCGGTATGGTTGAGGTCCTCGCGCTTGAGGTAGATGCGGCAGCCGTAGCGCTCGCTCAGCCGGCGGGCGAAGTAAAGCGGCGAGGGCCGGCCCACGTAGTCGCGCAGCAGGGTGCGGTACTCCTCGCGGAACGATTCGCTTTCGATCACCCGCAGGTAGTTCTGCTGCAACTCCTCGACGCATTTGTGCAGGATTTCGGGGATGTATGCGCCCCCGAAGCGTCCGTAATAACCTTTCTCATTAACCTGGTAATTCATATTTTCTGATTTTAGAATATTGCACATGAAAAAAGGCCTGTTGTGAGTACAACAGGCCTTTTCGAATTTATCGCTGATTTATCGTTCAACAACTACACGCGGCAAGTCACTCACAACGGAAAATTGTAAGCGCCACCACCATGCGTTATTGATCGAAAAACTTTTCATAATCGGATTCATTGGTTGCAAATATAGGGACTTTGTGGGAAAAATCAAATAAAATCGTCTTTTTTTCATTTTGCAGCCGGGGCCGTCTCCACGACTTCGACCCATTCGCCCTTTTTGAGCGCCCGCACCGAGTTGTCGTACATCGCCTCGCAGTAGATCGAGGGCAGGTAGTAGCGACCCTTGTAAGTAGCGGTGAGCTTGATGGGAATTTCCTTGCTCTCGCCGCTGCGAAGGTCGAAATAACTCAGCACCCGGTCGTCGCGGATATCCTGGTAGGTGACCGACGTGAGGTCGCGTTCGGAGGTGATCTCCCATCCCGCCGGGACGATGTGCGTCAGGGCGAGGTCGGCATAGCGCTCGTAACCGCTGGTGTTCGTGACGGTCACGACGGCGTAGAAGTCTGTCGATACGGGAACTGACCGCGGGTCCATCGCGGCGCCGTTCATGTCCTTGTACCGGACATCGATCCGGATGCCGTTCGCGGCTTCGGTCTCTTCGCCCTTGCCCGGCGTGTAGCTCTGGCTCACGACCGCATAGAGGCTGCCTGTGCCGTTGTTCTTCACTTCGGTCTCGGCGGTGAGGGGCATGCTGACGATCGATTTGGCAGTCCGGAGCTCTTCCCGGCCGACTTTGGCGTCGATGCCCGTTTGTCCCGTGGAGGCGAAGTTCGCCAGCGTATTGAGCATCCATGCCGTCGACTGGGTGCTCAGCCATTTGTCTTTTTTCAGGATGTCGGACATCCGCATGGCCGTGCGGAACGCCTCTTCGCGGTGTCCGAGCAGCGTTTGCGTCATCAGGACGATTGCCATCTGCCGTTCGGAACTGTTATAGGTTCCGTCGTAGGGATTGACCTTCTGGCCCGCCGTATTTGCGGCCTGGCCGATCAACTCTTCGGCGACCTTCCGGTTGCCGTCGAGGGCGTAGGCTGCGGCCAGCATCCATTTCACGTCGTTACCCGCCTGCGCCGATTTCTCGCGGAGCCGGTTCATGCCGCCGCGGTCGGGAGAGCCGCCGAGTGCGAGGACATACTGGGCGTAAGCCTGTGTCAGCGGGTTGTCGAAAGTGTTGTTGCGCAGGTATTTGAGCGCCCGGTCGAAGATCGTACGGTCTACGGCATAGCCGTATTTCGCAGCCTCGGTCATGAAATGGACTGCGTAGACCGTGCCCCACTCCGAAAGCGAAGTTCCGCCGCTCCAGTAAGCGAATGCACCGTTGGACAACTGGTAGCCTCCCAGCCGCGGCAGGACGCTCTTGATATTGCGGTCGATGTCCTGCAACATCTGGTTGTCGCACTCCACGATGGCCGGGAGGTAAAGCTGCGGGAAGGCTCCCGAAGTGATCTGTTCGATACAGCCGTGGGGGTAGCGCACGAGGTATTCGAGGCGGCGGGAGAGGTCGATCGGAGGTATCGACGAGAGTTCCAGCTTGGCCGATCCGGTGGCTTTCAGGGGTTTGACCGCAGCCGTCTGACCCGTCTGGAGAATGCGGTCCTCGGTGGTCGTTACGTAGGGATTCGGTTCCCGCACGTCGAGTTCGATCTCCGAGACGGAACTGTCGCCCGACGACGATGCCGTGACGCGGACCTTTCCGATTCCGGTCTGCTTGCCTGCCTTCAGCCGGAAGGCGACGATCTGTTCGCCTTCGCTGCTGAGGGCGATGCTTTTGCTTTGCGGGCCGACGATGGTGAACGACTCGTTGGCGGTGACCTTTATATCGGTCTTGCCGACCCCGTTTTCAAGGGCGAAGACCGTGACGGGCAGTTCGATCTCCTCGTCCGTAGATACTACGCGGGGCAGGGTCGCCTGTACCAGGAGCGGCTTTTTCACGGCGACTTCCTTCCCCGAGGAGCCGAAGGCATGGCCGTTCGAGGCGACGACCATCACGCGTACCGACCCGAAATAGGGCGGCAGCGTGATTTTGTGGGTGTTCGTTTTTCCGGCGCCCAGTTTCTGCGCATTGATAAAACGCACGACGGGTTTGAACCGCTGTGCCCGCAGCGCCCCGGTGTTCGGCTGCTCCGCGTCGCCGCCGATGGCGAACAACTGCTCGATGCGGCCGCCGTAAGCGCCGATGACATAGTCGAACAGGTCCCAGGTGCGGACGCCCAGCGCCTCGGTCGCATTGAAATAGAGGTATGGATCGGGTGTTTTGAAGCGCGTGAGCCCCAGCAGGCCTTCGTCGACCAGCGCCAGCACATAGCTCATCCGTTTGCCGTTCTGCTCGCGGACCTTGATCGTGATCTCCGATTCGGGTTTCACCGATTCGGGCATTTCGATGACGGGCGTGAGGCGCGTGCCGGCGTCCTCGACCGGGAGTCTCAGTACGCCGAACAGCCTGATCGGCGCGTCGTTGAGCGTGTTGTTGTGGGGCTGGACGAGGGTTACCGATACGTAGACGTTCGGGGCCATGCCCTCTTTGACCGGTATTTCGAAGGAGGTCTGCTTGGCGGTGCAGTCGATCCAGTAGCTTTCGCGGACGAAGTTGCCGCTCTCGACGCTTACCAGGGCCCGTGCGCCCGGGGAGGAGGGAATGGTGATCTTGGCCTTGTCGCCCGGGACGTATTTATCCTTGTCTTTGGCAATGGCGAGCCGTGTGGCGGCATCCGTCACCGAGGAGACATCGCCCCGGTAGTCGGACGACGATACGCAGACGACGCGCGTCGCCGAATGCGCCTGCCGGGCGCCTGTCACGCGGATCAGGTAATAGCCGTAGTCGCCTGCGCTCCAGCGCATCGTGACCTGCCCTTTGCCGCCCGAAAGGGTGGTTTGGAGGGTTTTGTAGTTGGCATTGAGCGCACTCTTGGCATAACGGGCCTGGGAGGTGGCCGACGAGGCGTCCCACCACCAGTAGGAGGTGATCTTATAAACCGATACGGTCACCTCTTCCGAGCCGGTTACGGGGCGGCCCTTGGCGTCGACGAGTGCGATTTTCAAGGCATGGTCGCGTTTGCTGTCGAGGTATTCGTCGCCCCATTCGCTTTGCTGTTCGGTTACGGCGATTCCGAAATAGGCGTCGTAGGGCGAGACGGTCGTAATTTGTTGATCGACACTGAAATCGCCGCTCTTTTCGAAGACCTTGACGGTGAATTTGCCGCTCAGCAGGCCCGGACTCAGTCCCTCCAGCGACGAGAGCTGGTCGGTAGTCAGTTGCAGTGAACCCTGTTCGTTGGTCGTGCCCGATGCGATCTCGCGCTCTTCGGGGTCGAATTCTTTTGTAGCGTCGTCGAACGAATAATCGGCATAGCCCTTGAAGCGTGTCGGGATTTGGGTCAGTTGGGCCTGGAGCGTGACTTTGGTTCCGGCGGCCGGGGCCCCGTGGAGCCAGCGGGCGGTCAGGCGGCCGGTGAAGTTTCCGGCGTCGATCGTCTGTCCGTCGCCGAGGTGCATCTCGATCTTCATCCGGTTGGGTTTGACGGCGTCTACCCGGATGTTCTTTTCGAAAGTGGCTCCGCCGAAGTTCGCCTTGGCGCGCCAGATGCCGGTGGGCGAGGCGGGCGTCGTCTGCAATCTGAAGGTGTGGATGCCGTCCGAGGAGTTGTTGCTGACCAGCGACTGCACCAGTTGGCCGTTGGGGTTGTAGAACTCCAGTGACGCCGGATGGTTCTCCGGCAGCGGATTGTCCGCCGTGACGATCAGCGTGAGGTAGATTTCGTCGCCCGGGCGCCAGACGCCGCGTTCGCCGAACAGGTAGCCTTTTATGCCTTTGGCATCGGTCGTGCCGCCTACGTCGAAATTGCTCAGCGAGAGCGCCGCACCCTGCTCGGCCCTGACGAATGCGACATCGTCGCCGGCTTCGGCCAGGATCATGTAGGGGGCTTGCCTGCACTTCAATGCGGCCCGTCCTTCGGAGTCGGTGGTCGCTTCGGCCAACGGCTGGTTCTGGCGGTCGTAAACGCGTACCTTGCAGTTGCTTTTCGGGCGTGCCGAAACCAGGTCGGTCGTGTAGACGATCAGTTCCTCGTCGCCGTTGCTTTTGCAGATGATGCCGATGTCGGACTGAAGGACGATCTTCGACCGCTCGGAGTAGGTCCGGTAATCGCCGAAATAGTAGTCGTAATCATAGTCGTCGTCGACGGGGATCAGCGGATCGACACCCCTGATTTCGAGCATGTACATCGACTTCCGGCTGTCGGTGATCAGGCGGCTGAGGTCGAGCGAGTAGGTGTTGGTCCGGTCGAGCCGCGTCGACGATTTGCCTCCGAGGTCGATGGTCGTGTCGCGGACGATGCGGGATACATATTCCATGTCCGAAAAATCGGAGTCGCCGTAATAGTTTCGCTGGAAGAATTGGAGCAGGTTGTTGGCGAATATCTTTCGTACGCGTACGCGCGCTTTCGCATAGTTCACCGATTCGAACAACAGGCTCATGCGGTTGGACGAGGGCAGGATGGAGCCTTTGCCCGTGAAACGGATCGAGGGAGTCTGCGAAGGCAGCGTCGCCTCAAAGGCGAAACGCTCTTCGAGCCGCCGCCCCGATTTGCTCTGCACCTCCCGGCTGATTTCAACCTCGTAGTTGCCCGTGAGGCGTGCTTCAGGGTAGATATAGAGCCGGTTCTTGTCGACCGAAGTCCGGAATTTCGATTCGAACCGGATCAGGTTTTTGAAATCCTGGTTAGGTTTGAGGGGCTCGGAGAAGGTGACGACGATGGCCAGCGGCTCCTCGATGACGGTGTGGTCCATAACGACATAGTCGTCCTTTTTGGGAACTTCGACCTCGAGGGTCCTCTGCTCCGCGTAATCGAATCCGAGCGTCAGCGTATAGCTTTCGTCGCTGCGGGGCGCGATGTTCTCGACCGTGTAGCGGTGCGTGAGGCCGTCCTGCGAGTGTTCCCACGTCGTCGAAGTCCCCTGGGCGCCCTTGATGTTGAAATTCCGTTCCACGTAGTCGCTGTCCGCATAGTCGGAGGCGGTGAGTTCGCCCACCAGCACGTAGGAGAGCATGTCTTCGCTGTGCTGCAACCAATATTCGTCGCAGGAAAACCGCAGTTTCGGTGTCGAGAATTCGAATTCCGCAGTGCCTTTGAATTTTCCGTCGGTGAGTTTCGATGCATCGAGGGATATCTTGTAGCGGGTATCGCTTTTCAGGGGCGACTTCGGGACAATGCGCAGCATCCGCATTCCGAGGCGGGAAACGTCGAAATCGGCGGAAGGGGAGGACGAAACGGCGTTCCCGAGATCGTCTTTCGTCAGTTCGACATCCTCGCGGAATGTCACCTGGAGCGGCATCT
This sequence comes from Alistipes sp. D31t1_170403_E11, assembly GCF_015553985.1. Lineage (NCBI taxonomy): Bacteria > Pseudomonadati > Bacteroidota > Bacteroidia > Bacteroidales > Rikenellaceae > Alistipes > Alistipes sp. D31t1_170403_E11. Next base: position 29,031 of record NZ_JADNHQ010000011.1, read on the forward strand.
TGACGCCTGACAAACCATTGGTCGATGATTCGATGATGTTGCTCGGCCGGTGGCCGCACGAGGCGAGCAGCAGGACGGTGGCGGCAAATAATGCGGCGCGAATTGCTTTCATGGTGAAGATTTTTAGGTAACTTTGTCAACGATACGACGGAGGTGTGCATATCTCCTCCAAAGATACGTAAAAAAATGTCAGAAAAAGCGTCGGCAAAGACAATATGTTTCCTCTCGGTGGGGCTCACGGTCATTTTGGCTGCGGGATTCCTGTTCGCCCTGCCGCGGACGCTTTTCGACGAGCCTTTTTCCGCGACGGTGTGGAGCCGCGACGGACGCCTGTTGTCGGCGAAGGTCGCTCCCGACGGGCAATGGCGCTTTTTTCCGACGGACAGCGTGCCCGACAAGTTCCGGACGGCCATCACGACCTACGAGGACAAGCGTTTTTACGACCATTTCGGGGTCGACCTGCTGGCGCTGGGGCGCGCCGTGGGGCAGAATCTCTCGGCCGGGCGGATAACGAGCGGGGCGAGTACGCTCACGATGCAGACCATTCGCCTCAGTCGCGACGGAAAGCCCCGGACGTTGCGCGAGAAACTGATCGAAATGGTGTTGGCGCTGCGGCTCGAACTGCGCTGCGACAAAGATGAAATTCTTGCGTTGTATGCCGCCCATGCGCCTTTCGGCGGCAATGTCGTAGGGCTGGAGAGCGCTTCGTGGTACTATTTCGGCCGCAGCGCGCGGCAGCTTTCGTGGGGCGAGAGCGCCCTGCTCGCCGTGCTGCCCAACGCCCCGTCGCTCATCCACATAAAACGGAACCGCGAACGGCTGCGGGAGAAGCGCGACGGACTGCTCGACCGCATCTGGCGCAGCGGGCACATCGACTCCCTGACGTGCGCCCTGGCCAGGCAGGAGCCGTTGCCCGAGGCTCCCGAGCCGATGCCGATGCAAGCGATGTATCTGCTGGGCAAGATGAAGAAAGGGGCGTTGCGCTCGACGCTCGATGCCGATCTCCAGAGCCGGATAAATGCACTGGCCCGCCGCTGCAACAACCAGTACCGCGGCAACAAGATCAACAACCTGGCCGTCGTGGTGATGGACGTGCACAGCGGCGAGGTGCTCGCCTATGTCGGCAACGTTTACGACCCAGCGGACCGGAGCACCGGAACCAGCGTCGATGTCATCCCCGCGCCACGCAGCAGCGGCAGTGTGCTCAAACCGATTCTTTACGCTGCGATGCTGGACAACGGAACGGCACTCCCGACGATGCTGTTCCCCGATGTGCCGACCTATTACAAGGATTTCACGCCCCAGAACTACAACCGTACGTTCGACGGCGCGGTTCCGGCCAACCGGGTCGTCGAGCGTTCGCTGAATGTTCCGTCGGTGAGGATGCTCGACAAATACGGGCGGGAGAATTTCCTGTCGCTGGTCCGCGGCCTGGGATTCCGAACGATCAACCGGAGCGCCGGCCATTACGGACTTTCACTGATCCTGGGCGGCGCGGAAATCACGCTGTGGGACCTTACGGCGGCCTACATGCTGATGGCGGCCAAGCTCAACGACCAGGATACGATCCATGCCCCGCACTACGATCCGGCCAATGCGGCGGTCGTCAGCGCCGACGACATTCCCCTTTCGCGGGGTGCGCTGTGGCTGATGTTCGAAGCGATCAGCCATGTCACGCGTCCCGAGGAGGAGGGCGAGTGGCAGTATTTCACATCGTCGAAAAAGATCGGCTGGAAGACCGGGACGAGTTACGGCAACCGCGATGCGTGGGCCGTCGGGGCGACGCCCGATTACGCCGTGGGCGTCTGGGTCGGCAACTGTTCGGGGGAGGGGCGTCCGCTGATGACGGGTGTCGGCTATGCTGCGCCCGTGTTGTTCGAAGTGTTCGGCCTGCTGCCCGGGGGAAGCTGGTTTTCGGAGCCTTACGGCGACCTCGAACCGGCCGTAGTCTGCCGGCAGAGCGGTTTCCTGGCTTCGCAGGTGTGTCCTGACCGCGATACGGTGATGATTCCGCAGTCGGCTGCCGCGGGCGAGGTCTGCCCCTACCACCGGATCGTGAACCTGAGCCCCGACCTGAAATACCGGGTGACGACCGACTGCTGCGATGCGGCCCGGATCGTTCGCAAACCGATGTTTATCCTGCCTCCTGCGCAGGAGTGGTACTACAAAAAACAGCATACGGATTACCAGCCGCTGCCGCCGCTGCATCCCGGTTTGTCGGGGGCGGAAGCGGGAGGCGATCCGATCGAGATCATCTATCCCCAGCCGGGACGTGTGCTGGTGGCCCCGAAGTCGCTCGAAGGGGAGGCGCAGAGCCTTGTCTTCACGGCCGTCCACCGCGACCGCAATGCCGTGTTGTTCTGGCACATCGACGATGAATACCTCGGCGCCACCACGCTGGAGCACAAACTGTCGGTAAGGCCTGCACCCGGGCAGCATCGCCTGACGGTGATCGACGAACACGGAGCCTCCAAAAGCGTCGTGTTCAGTTGCCGGTAGCTTCGGACCCTTACCCGAAGTAAATGAAAAACGCCTTTGCAGGGATTTACCTGCGAAGGCGTTTTTCGTGTTGCCGGAGCGGCGGGTTATTTCACCCCGAATTTGTAGATGCAGACCTGCGTATACTCTTCGCCCGGACGCAGTACGGTCGAGGGGAAGTTGTCGTGGTTGGGGCTGTCGGGGTATTTCTGCGTTTCGAGCGCCAGCGATTCGCGGTAACGCAGCGGCTTGCCGTATTTGCCGTTCACTGCGCCGTCGAAGAAATTGCCGCTGTAGAATTGCAGGGCCGGCTGGTTGCTCAGCACCTCGATCGTGCGGCCCGAAGCGGGCTCCCAGACCGTGGCAATGGGCTCGATGCCGTCCGCTGTTTTGCGGTCGATGATCCAGTTGTGATCGTAACCCGCGCCGTTGCGCAACTGCTCGTTGTCGGCGCCGATGCGCTCGCCGATGGCGTGCGGGGTGCGGAAGTCGAACGGCGTACCTGTCACGTCGGCGATCTCCCCGGTGGGAATCAGCACCGAGTCGACCGGTGTGGTTCGGCTGGCGTTGATGGTCAGCACGTTGTCGAGGATCGTACCGTTACCCTCGCCCTTGAGGTTGAAGAAGGGGTGGTGCGACAGGTTCACCACGGTCGGCTTGTCGGTCGTGGCCTTGTAGTCGATGCGGAATTCGTTTTCGGGCGTGAGCGAGTAGGTCATCTCGATTTGCAGGTTGCCCGGGAAACCTTCCTGTCCGTCGGCGTGCAGGTAGCTCATCACCAGTTGGGTGTCGGAGGCGGAAACCACGTCCCAGACCACGCGGTCCAGTCCGCTGAGTCCGCCGTGGAGCGTCTGGCCGTTGTTGTTGATCGGGAGGGTGTACTCCACGCCGTCGAGCGTGAAGGAGCCCTTGGCGATGCGGTTGGCATAGGGACCTACGACCGCGCCGAGGAAACGTTCGCCGGTGTTGTCGATGTAGCGGCCGATCGTCTCGTAGCCGAGTACGATGTCCTGGTAGTTACCCTCGCGGTCGGGGGTCCAGAGCGAGACGACGCGGGCGCCGTAGTTGGTGACCTGCATGGTCACGTCGCCGGCATGGAGCGTGTAGAGTCCGACGGGTTTGCCGTCCACCTCCGTCTGGAAGGCCTCGTTGCTGAAGAGCGTAATTTTAGGCTCCTGGCTTCCGCAGGCGGCCAGCAGCAGGGTGCATAATGCGATGAAATTTCTTTTCATGGATGTGTTTTTGGGTTCTTGCATGCAAAGTTAATCATTCCGGGAGTTTTGCGGCCTTGTTTTTCCGGGATTTTTCTTTTTGGGCCCGGGTGCGGTCGCTACTTCCTTGTGGAACATGTGTTCCTTGGCCTCCATCTCCGTCTGCTGCCCCCGGTCGCCCTGGCGCTCCATCCACCGGAGCAGCTTGGCGCGCAGCGCGGCTTTCTCCCCGGCATATTGCGGGTCGTTGGCCAGGTTACGGGTCTGGAACGGGTCGCTTACGATGTCGTAAAGCTCTTCGCCGGGGCGATGCTGGTAGCGCTCGACTTGCCGGCGGGCGAATTCGTCGGTCGAGGCCTTCTCCTTCCATGAAACCCACCAGTTCCGTTTGGGGTGTGTGGACATACATTTGAACGCCGCTTCGGGCGTGAGGTTCAGGATGTAGGCGAAGCGGTTGTTGCGCACCGAGCGGATGCCGTAATATTCCGGTCCGGCGTGGATGCCGCGGCTGGTCTGGATGGCGTAGACCTCCTGTTTGAAATCCTTGGCTTTCCCTTTGACGACGGGCAGGAAACTGCGGCCGTCGAGCCCTTCGGGGACTTTTCCGCCCGCAATGTCGACTATTGTCGGGGTCACGTCGACGTATTCGCACATGGCGTCGGTCGTCGTGCCGGGCTTGACGACCCCCGGCCAGCGGATGACGAAGCCCGTTTGCAGACCTTCGTCGTAGCAGGTCCACTTGGCGAACGGGAACGAATAGCCCTGTTCGCTGGTAAAGATGAAGACGGTGTTTTCGTCGAGCCCGTATTTGTGGAGCAGCGAATCGACCGCCCCGACCTGGTTGTCCAGCACGTTGATCTCTGCGAGGTAGTTGCGGAACTGCTTGCGCGTCGAGGGGGTATCGACGAGGTTGGAGGGCAGGGTCAGTTCGTCGGGGTTCCAGAGGCTCTGGTCGCCGAGCGTCCACGGGTCGTGGGGCTCGGTCGAGGCGACGTAGAGGAAGAACGGTTCGCCCGTTCGGGCAACGTCGGCCAGGAACGGTTCGATCTTTTCGGGATGTACGCTGCGCAGCGACTCTTCCGAGAGATACTCGAACGGGAAGGCCTCGATCGGCGCGATATGCCGTTTGCCCTGCAGGGCGACGCGGTAGCCGGCTTGCTTGAGGTATGCGGGCAGCGTCCGGACGCCGTCGTCGAGCCGCGTATGGTTGGGGTAGGCGCCCGAGCGGACGGGATAAAGCCCCGTGAGCAGGCAGTGGCGTGTCGGGGAGCTCATGGCCGTCGCCTGGAAGAACCGCTCGAAACGAACGCCCTGCGAGGCCAGATGGTCGATGTTGGGCGTGATGGCGTCGGGGCTTCCGTAGCACCCCAGGTCGTAATGGCGGCAGTCGTCGGCGATGACGAGCACGATGTTGGGGCGCTTCGGGCTTTGTTTGGCCGCGGGTTTCGCGGCTTGTGCGGCGCCGCCGGAGAGCAGGGCCAGCGAGGCTCCGAGTCCGATTTTTCCGGTAGGGATCGTTTTGGTTTTCATACTGTGCGGTTTCGGGTCGGTCGCGCGGAGGGTTATTGCTGTCCGCCGCCGATGCGGGGACGGCGCTCCCACCAGGCCAGCACGGTCTTCGAAAGGTCGCGGACAAGCGCGGGGTTCGTCTCTGCGAGGTTTTTCGTTTCGTCGATGTCCTCGGCGATGTTGTAGAGCTCTGCGTTCGAACCGTCGGGGTTGACGAGCAGTTTCCAGTCGCCGCGCCGGATCGCCAGCGAGGGGCTGCGGTGGTATTTGTCGCGGGGGAATATGAAGGCTTCGTTACGTCCGAAATCCCACATCAGGTCGCCTTTGCGGGTGGAGGGCGCGCCCAGCAGGGTCTTGCTCATGTCCTCGCCGCTCGAACGGTAACCTTTCGGCAGCCGGGCCTTGGCGATCTTGCAGAGCGACGGCAGCAGGTCGACGGCGCAGACGACTGTCTTGTTGTCCACTTTGCCGGCCTCGATAACGCCCGGCCAGCGGATGATGAAGGGCATGCGGATGCCGCCTTCGTAGAGGCTGTTCTTGACGCCGCGCATGCCGTTCGTGCGCAACTGGCGGAAACTCGGCGCCGGACCGTTGTCCGAGGTGAAAATGACGATGGTGTTGTCGCTCAGTCCCAGTTGGTCGAGCTGCGCGAGGAACCGCCCGATCTGGCGGTCGTACTCGGCGAGCACCTCCGTGAAGTTGGGCTGTGAGTTCCAGTCCTTCTGTTTGTGCTGCGACTCTTCGTCGGGAACCCACGGCGTGTGCATGTCGTCGGGCCAGAGGTTGACGAAGCAGGGCTTGTCTTTGTGGCGCACCATGAAGTCGAGCGTCTTGTCGACGAAGTAGCCCGTGCGGTTCCAGCGTTTCACGTCGTCCTTGTCGCTCCATATCCAGTTCGTGGCGGTCAGTTCGGGAGCCGGATCGGGGCTTTCCCACGTCGAACAGTATTCGTCGAAGCCGAATGCGGTGATTTGCGGGGCGTTTTTCACGTCGCGGCCGCCGCCCATGTGCCATTTGCCGAAGTGTCCGGTAGCGTAGCTTGCGTCGTGGAGGATGCGGGCCATCGAAGGAGCGTCGGCGGCGAGGAAGTCGGCCTGCTCGCACGCGGCGTTGCCCTTGCGGGTCTGGAGGTAGGTGTTGATGCCCCACTCCATGGGGAACATGCCCGTCGTGAGTCCTACGCGCGAGGGCGAGCTGACCGGGGCGGAGGAGTAGTAGCTGTTCAGCACGAGGCCCTGCGATGCCAGGCGGTCGATGGCGGGCGTTTCGACCCAGCCCGTGTTGGTGCACGAGAGATCGCCGATACCCATGTCGTCGGTGTAGATGATCACGATGTTGGGACGGGCGTGCGGCGCTTGCGCTTTGGCTTTTGCGGGAGCCTGGGCTGTGGCCGAGGCGACGGTTCCGACGCCCAGCAGTCCGGTGAGGATGGTGCGGTTATTCATGGTTTGGTGTTTTGTAGGTTTGCATGTCGTTTCAGTTGCCGGAGCCTCCGGACCACGGTTTTACGTTGCTGCGGGGAGGGCGTATGCCGCGGCGCCGGGGACAAGGAGGATCGTTTTTTTTGTAAGCGGTTTTTTCGGTTGATTTCCGATTGCAAGATAGTTATTATATAGGTCCCGGAATTTAAAAAATTGGCCAAAAAAAGGCGACGGAATGTTCAAAATACATCCGAAGGGCATAAACCGGAACCTTGCCGGAGGGATTTCCGGAGTTCAGGTATCCCGGTCGGGGCGGGCTTCGGGGGGGGGCAGGAGGCCGTTTGCCGAAATATCGACACTTTTTGGCCGAAAAACGGCCCCGTTTCCCCGCGGGAATGAATACCTTAGCGGTAACTAAATCCAGAACCGACAATGAATCGAACCCTGCTTTGCCGAAGCCTGCTCGGAACAGGCGCCTGTCTTGCCGCCGCACTTCCGGCTGCGGCCGCCGGAAACGGCGAACGCCCCAACATCCTGTTCATCGTAGCCGATGACCTGGGCTGGGGCGACGTGAGTTATCACGGAAGCGTCATCCCTACGCCCAACATCGATGCGCTGGCCGCCAAGGGCATCGAAATGAACCGTTTTTATACCGCTCCGGTCAGTTCGCCGACCCGTGCGGGCCTTATGACGGGGCGTTATCCCAGTCGTTTCGGTATCCGGCGGACCGTGATTCCGCCCTGGCGCGACTACGGGCTCGATCCCGAAGAGCAGACGCTGGCCGACCTGCTGGCCGCCAACGGTTACGAACACCGGGCGATCGTCGGCAAGTGGCATCTCGGCCATGGCAGGCTTGCTTACCATCCGCTCAACCGCGGATTCAACCGTTTCTACGGCTTCCTGAACGGGGCCCTCGACTATTTTACCCACGAACGCGAAGGCGAACTGGACTGGCACGACGACTGGGAGTCGAGTTACGACAAGGGCTATTCGACCGATCTGATCGCCGATGAGGCGGTGCGCTGTATCGGGGAGTATGCCCCCGAAGGGCCGTTCTTTCTCTACGTGGCTTTCAATGCGCCCCATACGCCTTTCCAGGCTCCCGAAGACGAGATTGCCGAACATATTTCGCCGGAGAAGTTCGCCGCGCTGAAACCCCGCGAAAAGGAGGCGTATACTTATCGTGCCATGGTGACCCGGATGGACAAAGGAGTTGGCCGTATCCTCGAAAAATTGAAGAAGAGCGGAGCGTTGGAAAACACGCTGGTGCTCTTCATGAGCGATAACGGCGGAATCCCGAACCTGCCCGGCGGGTCGAGTTGTGCCCCGCTGCGCGGCCATAAGGGACGCGAGTGGGACGGCGGTGTCCGTGTTCCGGCCGTTCTATATTGGAAGGGGCATTTTGTGGAAGGCGTCCGTTCGGAGCAGCTTGCGGCGTTCGTCGACATGGCGCCTACGATCGCCGTGCTGGTCGGCGCCGGGAACCCTCCGCGTCCGTACGACGGCGTGAACCTGCTTCCCGTGCTTACGGGCAAGGTTCCTTCGTTCTCCCGCGATCTGTACCTCGGCTGCGGCGCGGCGGTCAGCGGCGACTACAAGCTGATTCTCAAAGAGGGCAGCAGGCCGATGAACCTCAGGGAGGACTTTCTGGTCTATTATCCCGAAGACGCCTATGAACGGCAGAATAAGATTGCGGACCATGCGGCCGAGGCCGAACGCCTGCGCAATTATATCATTCGCTACGACTCGATCCGTCCGGCTCATCCGGAACTGCCCTACGGTCAGGGCAAAGAGGGTTTCAAGGCTCCCCGCGAGTGGCGTGTAACCAAACCCTGAAAACCGGACTCTCCGCAGATAGCGGCAGGAGCGGGAGCATTTTTGTTCAAAAACAGTGCTCCCGCACTCTTATCCGGATGATTTCCCGTCCTGATTCTGCCGGATGAAATCCTTCGGGCGCATACCGAACTGCTTCGTGAAACATTTGGCGAACCACGACATGCTGCTGAATCCGGTCAGGTAGCAGACCTCGCTGATCCGGTATTCGCCGCTACGGAGCAGCTGCGCGGCCGTTTTCAGCCGTACCAGCTGGATGTATTCGTTGGGCGAGACGCCCGTCAGCCCTTTCAGTTTCCGTTGCAGGCTGGAACGGCTCAAGGCCATTTTCTCGGTGAGCAGGTCCACGGAGAGCGTCTCGCAGGTGAGGTTCTCGCGGACGATGCCCGTCAGCTTGTCCAGCCACTGCCGGTCGTTGCGGCCCATATCGTCTTTCTCGTACTGGAATCCGGGCCGTGACGCGAAGTGGCGGAAGGCCCGTTTCCGATTTTCGAGCAGGCTCTCCACCATCGCCTTGACGTAACCCAGTGAGAAGGGTTTTTCGATATAGACGTCGGCCCCGTATTCCAGTCCCTTGATCTTCGAGTCCACGGAGTCGACCACCGAGAGCAGGATGAACGGGATGTGGCACAGCATTTCGTCGTTACGGACCTTCATCAACAGGTCGAAACCGTCCATTTCGGGCATCAGGGCGTCGCTGATGATCAGGTCGCATGCCTGTTTTTCGAGGATGGCGAGGGCCTCGGCGCCGTTTTTCGCCGAAAGGACGCCGTAGGTGTCCTCGAAATTCTTGATCAGAAACTCACGCAGGTCGGGAGTGTCCTCCACGATCATGATGTGGAAGGGCTTCGCTTCCGGCTGCCGGTCTTCCGGGTTATCGGCCGGTTCTTCGGCCGGTTCGGGGGTGCGGACCCCCCCCCTCGCAAATGCTCCGGAATCCGGGATCTCCACTGTAAGTTCGCAGCCCACGACGGTGTGCCGGTCGACGTACACCCGGCCGTTGTGCTTTTCGACGAGGAGTTTTACCAGGCTCAACCCGATTCCGAAGCCCTTGCCCGAATCGGGATTCTTCTGGTAGAAGAGGTCGAACACTTTTTCCCGGATGCGGGGCGGGATGCCGTCCCCGTCGTCCCGGACCGATAGCCGGAGCGTTCGTCCCCGGTCGTCGTCCAGAATGCGGAGGACGACCACGACCGTCGAGCGGGCGTATTTCAGGGCGTTGGCGAGCAGGTTGCTCAAAATCTTGGTGAAGGCCTCGCCGTCGGCATAGAACAGGACGTGCGCGTCGGGACAGTCTGTGCGTATGGTGATCTTTTCGGTCGAGTTGCGGAACCGTGCGACGGTCTCCTCGACCAGCAGGCTGATGTCGGTTTCGCGGCGGCTCAACCGGAATCCCTCGTTATCTACCTTCCGGAAATCGAGCAACTGGCGGATGAGTTCAAGCAGCCGGTCGACGTTCCGTTTCATGATGTCGAGGTTGGAAGTTACGTCGTTGTTCCATTTGCCGGTTTCGATGATTCGTTCGAGCGGGGATTTGATCAGCGTGACCGGCGTCTTGATCTCATGGGCCACCTGGGTGAAGAACGCCATTTTGGTCTGGATCAGCTCCTTTTCCTTCTTTTCGCCCTGCCGCCGGAGAATGACTCGGACTGCGGCGACGATCAGCAGCGCAACTAGCAGGAAATAGACGCCCTTGGCGACGGGGCTGAGAAAGGGGTGGGGCTGTACGCTGATCTCCAGGCTGCGGGTCGCATCGCTCCAGTAGCCGTCGTTGTTGCAGCCCCGCACCCGGAAGACGTAGCGGCCCGCGGGCAGTTTCATGAACGACACGGAGTGCTGGTCGGTGTAGACCCAGTCGCTGTTGAACCCTTCCAGTTTCCACGCATAGCGGTTCTGCCCCGGGGCCACGTAGCTCAGGCACTCGAAATTGATGTCGAAGGAGATCGTTTTGCTGGAAATGCGCAGGTTCCCGTCGGGGAGGGTCTGCCGCTCCGAACCGACCGAGAAACTGTCGGCCCGGTGCATGCGGACCGACGAAATGACGATCTCCGGCCGGACCTTGTTGACCGAGATGTTGAACGGAGAGAAGTAGTTGAAGCCGTTTATTCCTCCGAAGAAGAACGTTCCCTCCCCGGCTTTGTGCGACGACCGGAAATTGAACTGGTTGCTCTGGAGTCCGTCCTCGATCGTGTAGCGCGCGCAGGTGTGTAGCTGAGGGTTGTATTTGAGGATGCCCTGGTTGGAGGAGAGCCACAGGTTGCCCGCGCTGTCGTCCAGCACGCCGTAGTAGATGCCGTTCGGCAGATTGTCGTCGGCGCCGAAATTCTCGAAACCGTCCGTCGGGGGATCGTAGCGGCAGATCCCCGCGCTTTCGCCGCAGAACCAGACCTGCCCTCCGGTGTCGACGTAGACCCGGATGTACCTGTCGTCGGCGGGCGAACGCGGATCGAGTTCGTCGTGGCGGTAGTTTTTCCAGGTCCCGTCGCCGGGCGAATAGCGGTATATCCCGCTCACCTTGCTGGCGACCCAGATGTTGCCCCCGGTATCCTCGGCGATGTCGTAGATGAATCTCCCTTCGGTGATCTTCACCCGGGAGAACCGTCCCCGGCGTTTGTCGAAGGTGCACATGCCGGACATCGTCCCGACATAGAGGGTTTCGTCACTTGCCCGGAAGATGGCGTAGACGTAGTCGTTGCACAGGGAGGCGGAATCCCCGGGGATGTTCCGGTAGTTGACGACCTTTCCGGTCCGGAGGTTCATCAGGTCAAGCCCCTGCGAGAAGGTTCCGATCAGCAGGTCGTCCCCGTCCATGCAGAGGGCATGCAGGTTGTTATGGCTCCGGGCGGTGTGGTTGGTGAATTTCCGGTTGCGGACGTCGAAATGGTTCAGCCCCCCGTTTTCGGTCGCGATCCAGAGGTTTCCCCGGCCGTCGTCGCAGAACTGGCTCACGGCGTTGCCGTCGAGCGACTCCGGATGGCCGTCGTCGTAGTACCACAGGATTTCGTCCTGCCGGGGCGAAAGGTAGTTCACGCCGCAGAAATAGGTTCCGATCCAGATGCCGCCCTCGCGGTCCCGGAAACACCGGTAGATGCTTTCGTCGGCGAGGTTGTCTCCGGAGACCGACCAGCGGCCGTTCTTGCGGCTGAAGAAGAAAAGTCCGCTGTCCGAACCGATCATGTAGCGGTTCATGTCCCGTCGGAAAATCGTGTGGATGCGCGTGACGGAGAGTTGCTTTCCCTCGGCGTCGAAGGCGGGGAATTCCGTGAACCGGGCCGTGTAAATGTCGAATTCGCCGAGGTAGCCGTTCTGCATGCCGATCAGCAGTTTGCCGTCTTCGGCCTCGACGATGGCCGTGATCTCGTTGTCGCCCAGCAGGGAACTCTCCGGCTTGGGCTTCGCGTTCCGGCCGAAGCGGTCCGTCTTGCGGTGGTAGCGGTACAGTCCGGCGGTCGTCCCGACCCAGATTTCGCCGCCGTTGTCCTCGAAGATGGTCCGGATCTCGCGGCACGTGCTGCCGTCGCTCTCCTCCAGTTCGTAGCGGAAGAGGCGGCCGATGCGTTCGTCCCAGCGGAACAGCCCGTCGTCGGTTCCGATCCACAGGTCGCCCAGCGGGTCGTACAGCAGGCTGATGCAGTTCCGGATGCCCTTTCCCTCGCTGTTCCGGGCGTCGAACCGCGTGAGGCGCTCGTCCCGCGGGTCGAAAAGCATGAGGGCTTCGGTACACCCCAGCCAGATGCGGATTCCGTCCGAATGGGGGCAGATGACGTCTATGTTGAGGTGCTCGCCGGAGAATGACGAGCCGAAAACGTCGAAGCGGTAGCCGTTGAAGCGGTTGAACCCGTCCTTCGTGGCGAACCACATGTAGCCCCGGCTGTCCTGGCAGATGTCCTTCACGCTGTTGTCGGACAGCCCGTTTCTTGCATCGTACCGCCGGTAGGGATTGATCGCTGACCCGGGAAGGGTTGTCGCCAGGAGCAGGACCAGAGCCGCTATGTAGTTTTTCGTCATCGGAAAAGCGTCGGATTGATGGCACAAGATACCGAAAAATATCCGGTTTCGGGAATTCCGGGCCCGTTTCCTGCGTTAGCGTGCGTGCGGGACGTCTGCGGGAAAACCGGCGGTCTCCCCGGTGAGTTCCGCCATCCGGAGCAGCGTTAGAATGGAGGCGTAGGTGCAGTTGACCCAGAAACCCCGTATCCGGTTCTTGGCGCCTTCGCGCACGTCGAGCGACGTGGGGATCAGCCCGTCCAGCGCATTCTGGACCACGGTGAGGTTGTCCGCTAGCGCTTTGGCCTTGGCGAAAGCCAGCCGGTCGCCCGTCGCCTCGCAGAGGTCCAGCAGGGCGTTCGCCACCACGCATGTGCTGTTGTCGACCGGAACCCGGTAGCCGTACTGCTCGTAGACGCAGGGCGTGCAGAGCGTCCGGACGCCGTTGTCGTCGGGCAGCACGTCCCAGCATACGAACTGGTCCTCGCTGAAACGGATCAGGTCGACGGCGTCGGCCAGCTCCGCGGCTGTGCGGCCGGGCTTTTTGAGCAGCCACGAGGCGTAGGGCGCCGAGGCGCAGTTGGTGAGGTTCTGGTAGGGCTGCTGCCCGAGAACGGTCATGTCCTCAAACTGTCCGGTCATGTCGAAACTTTCGAGCGCGTTGCGGCGCATCCACTCCGCCGCCCGGGCGAGGTAGCCGCGGTAGCGGGTGACGCCGTATTGGTTTTCAAGCCGTCCAAAATACTCCATGACCGGCGTGAGCATCGCCTTGCAGCCGTTGACCGGCTCCCCGGTCTCGAAATCGACCTTGATCGGGAACGAGCCGTCGGCGTGTTGCAGCCTGGAGTAGGTTTCAGCGATGGCCAGCGCCCGGTCGTAGTAGATCCGGTTGCCCGTCGCGTCGTAGAGGTCGAGAAAGGCGTTTCCGGCGGCGCAGGCCTCCATGGTCATCGTCTTGCCCCGGTTTTCGGCCCGCGACGAGGAGATCAGGTCGGAGTAGTAGGTCGGCGGGAAGAAGGCCAGCGGGGCGCCTTCGGGGCGGCTTCGGTCCATCAGGAACCGGGCCGCGTTCCGGGCGATGGCGAGCGCCTCCTCCCGGTGCGCGGGTAGCAGTTTCGCGACCAGCACCTCCAGTTGGATCGTGGCCCCCACGATTTTGCATGCGTAGGTGTTGTGGCGGTAGGTCATGTCCGGCTCTGCGGCGGTGAGCCAGTGCCGGATCGCCGGGAGTTCGTGGATGTACAGGGCGGCCATGCGCGCCGCCTCGGCGTAAGGCCTCACGTTGCCGTTGTAGGGCGGCCGGAAGGGGAAGTCCCGCAGGAATTCCCGCTCCCCGGCCTTTCCCAGGACCTGTCCCGAGGCGTCCAGCCCCTCCGCCGTGACTCGCACCCGGCCTGCCGGAATGTCGTTCCATACCGGGGCGAGGCTCTGCTGCGGGGAGTCCGCCTCGAAACTCCACGAACGTCCCGTCGGAACGCCCGGCCCGAGGACCCGCCGGGGTTCGGGGTCTTCGGTCGGGGTGTCCTTGCGATAACGGGGCGACTCGACCATCGAGGTTCCGAGGTGCGAGACAGTGAAACGGTATTTCACGGCGTTTTCCATCGGTTCGAATCCGAAGGCCGGGGCGTAGATGAACTTCGTCGCAAAGGCGTTCCAGAAGGGATTTCGCCCTTCGTATCCGGGCCGGATCGGATCGAGGTACTCCCGCATGGCGGCCCGGTGTAGCCGTTCGGCCTCGGTTCCGCCGCAGGCGCAGGCCAGCAGGCCCGTCACGGCGGCGATCAAGAGGAGGGTCCGGTGTCGCATCGCCGTCACTTTTTGCCGAGTTCGGTGATCCGGAATTCATAGCTGCCCTTCGCCGGAGCGTCGGGCGGCGAGGCGAGGTTGATCCGCCACAGGCTCGGACCCCACACGCCGGAGAACCTCCGGTCGGTGAGTTCCATCACGTCGACCGAGGCTTTCAGCGACGCCGGGAAGGTCATCTTCACGACCAGCCCCTCGTCGCAGAGAATCAGCAGTTCCCCGTCGGGCAGCGTCCGCCCTTCGTGCGTTCCGCCCGGCAGGACGACCGATCCTTTGATCAAGAAATGCTCCACGTCCGGCTGCGTTCGCGCGTCGAGCGCGAACGAGTCGGTGATCGTCACCGAGGGTGCGCCCTTCGGGGCGAGACGGTAGGTCCTGACCCACTTCTGGCATTCCGACTCCGGCGGATAGGCGTCGGCCAGATCGAGCGAGAACATCCCCTTGGAGAGGTTGCACGACGTGTTTTTCGACCGGTACTGTGCGCCGGCGGGCTGGGCGGTCCCATTGATCATCGGCAGATTGTGCCAGTCGCACTGCATCGACCAGATCTTGTAGCGGTCGTGGTTGAACGTCTGCTTGGTGTAGGTCCCTACGCCGGCGTCCACGAGTACCGGGATGTTCCGGACATAGACGACGCAGCTCCCCACGTCGTTGTGGTTGTGGCTCTCGTTGTTGTAGCCGCCCTTCGCTCCGAGAAACCATCCCGAAGGATTGCGCATGAAGCACATTTCGGTCTCGGGATACCACGTGGCCGGGGGTACGCCGCGCCGCAGGTTGCGGCGCACCTCTGCCGGAGCGATTTCGGCCGCAAGGCGGTTCAGCGAATCCGCGGCCTCGCGGATCAGCGGGTTGAACCGCACCGTTTCGAGCGCCCGGTAGGCGTCGTTGCCCGTGATGACGGGGTTTCGGAATTTCCCGCTCGCGGGGTCGGCCAGGCAGTAGAGCGCGAAATCGGTCATCTCCCTGCTGCCCACCGCATGACCGTAATTCCAGATCAGTTCGCTGGGGTTGTTCAGCCTGGCTCCGGCGTCGGCGAAGTTGACGACGTAGCCGTTGCCGATGTAGGAGCGGGAGACGAACTCGCCCATTTTCCGGATGCGTTCGTTGCCGAACAGCGAGAATGTGCCGTCCGAGGCGTCGTACAGGATCTGGAGGTAGTCGTAGACCTTTCCGGCCGCCGCGCCCCAGTAGGCGGGGCCTTCCTCGCAGGCCCCGTCCTTCTGGATGTAGTTGAGGAACAGGTCCATGGATTGAACCGACTGGGCCACGGCCCGGTCGAGCCGCTCCTGGTCCTTTTCCATCAGCAGGAAGCACAGGATCACGTCCGAATTGCACCACGGGGTCCAGTTGTTGAGCATCGATCCCTTGGATGCCAGTCCCAGCCACCAGTTGGCGTGCCGTTGTCCGGGATCGAGGTACGGGTCGAGGATGTTTCGCCGGACGGCGTTCTCCGCGGCGACCGAGATGGAGGGGTCAAGTTTGTCGAATTCCCGGTGGAAGAAGTGATAGGCGATGGAGACGATGGAGCCGTAACGCCCCGATGCGAGGTCGATAAGCTGTTCGCGGGCGTCGGGAAGCGACCGCTTGCTTCGCTGCCGCCCCTGGTGCGCCGAGAGCACCCACGAAGGCTGCTGCGCGGCCAGCCAGACGCCGTTGGCGAGCTGGTCGATGAACCGTCCCTTCCCTTCGGCCAGTTCGGCCAGGGTCAGGGCGATCATCGCGCCGCGGTTGGCCCCTTCGGGTCTCTCCATGGCCTGCCGGTCGCCCGTCCGCTCGAAGGCGAGGTAGGCGCTGGCGGGGATGTGCTGCCATTGGTAGTCGAGCAACTGCTCGCCCCGCTGGATGACTTTCTCGGTGTCGGGACCGAAGAGTGCGGCCCAGCCCGCACGGTCTTCGTAGGCGGGGAACGGGAACCATGCTTTCCCCGCTGCGAAGGATTCGGCGATGCCCGGTTTCGAATATTCGGCCTGCAGCATGTTCAGACCGTCGTTGCCGGCGGCGGCCCGGATCAGGGCCGCGACCGACAGGAAGATCGACAGAAGGGTTATTTTCATCGTTTTCGGTTTATTCGTTCGGGGAGAGGGTCACGGTGAAGGTGTCCGTCTGGCCGGAGGTCACCTTGGACTCGAAGCCGGCTTCGTAGTAGCCCGCGTTGCTCGCGTCGTATGATTCGCCGACAGTGGACCAGGTCTTGAGGGTGACTTTGGCGTTGTTCTGGCTGGTCACCTTGAGGTAGAGTTTTTTCGACGTACCCTGCAATACGATCCGGTTGCCCTCGACGGTCGGTATGGCTCGCGTGACCATCGTCCACCGTACGTCGGCCGCCTTGTTGTATTTGGCCTTGACGATGTCCTTCACCACGAGGTCCGTGTCGTTTTCGAGCGTTACGGTCCGCGTGGCGCTTTCGCATTCGGACGAAAGGATGTCCGTCATGTCGATCGTGGCGCCCTTCGAGACGGAGGTGTTGATGACGCTCGAGATCTCGGCTCGGCCTCCGGCGCGGTGGAGAGCGTCGTTGATGGTGATGGTGCTGTGGTTGTAGTTGTTGTAGCGGAAGACGGCCCAGCGGAAGGCCCCCTGGTCGTAGCTTCCGAAACCTCCGGTGTAGCCCGGCAGATTGATGTTTTCGACCGTACCGTAGCTCTGGAGGCCCAGATCGGCGGACCAGCGCGTGCCCCAGGCGTCGTAGACGAACGACCCGACGTCCATGTGGCCGTGGCTGTAATTCGCCCGCCCGGCCTTGATGCCGAGGAACTTGTCGGTGTCGGTGAAGGTCCAGTCGCCGTGGATCAGCACCACGGGGTTGATGCCCTTGCCGCTCCACACCTTCTCCTCCGGGGGCGCAATGCTGTTCAGGTCGAACTTGCTCGCATAGACGATCGCCATGGGGAAGTACTTGGGCGAGTCGTAGGAGGTGTAGCGGCCGTCGTTGAGCTTCATCAGCTCGCCGTACAGCAGCGACTGGTCGTTGAACTTGTGGGCGAGATACCACAGCGGCGGGAAGGCGATGCTCGAAGGCGCGCAGTCGCAGTAGTTGAACGCCATTTTGTTCATACCCTCCATGAAGAGAATCCATTTGCCGGTCTTTTTGAAACCGTCGACGGCCGAAAGACCGTTGTCGGTCCCCGTGCACGACTCCATCGCTGCGAGCATGATGCACTCGAAGGCCGTTCCGTAACCCCAGTAGCCGTAGCCTTCGGGGTAGTTGCCGTCGGGGTTGTACATCTCGGGCATGACCGAGGCGTTGCTTTTGATCGCCTTGTCGATGATGCTCCTCGCGTCGTCCTGACAGGTTTCGTAGACGGCCAGCGCCGCCACCACCAGTCCGCCGTTGCAGACCTGGTTCCAGTTGGTCGCCGAGGTGTAGAAGTTGAGGTTCCACTTGCCGTTGAGGGCGCAGTAGAACGCGTAGTCCTGAATGGCCTTCTCAGCGCTCTTCTTCGTCGCGTCGCTCAACCGGCTGTAGAGCCAGTCGTAGCCGATGCCCACGCCGTGGGCCATCTCGGCCCCGTCGAGGAAGTGGGTCGCGGAGTTCCAGTCCTTGAAGGCGCAGACCGTCTGCATGTCCTTCTCCGCCTTTTCGAAGTATTTGTCCTCCCCGGTCAGACGGTAGGCGTAGGAGCAGGAGATGATCCGGTTGGCCGCCTCGGTCGAGACCGACAGCAGCCGCTTGCCGGTGACTTCGTAAACCAGATCCTTGGCCGTGAGCGCCTTGTCGGCGTAGGCCATGATGCACTCGTGGAGTTTCTTCAGGTTGGCGTCGGACCCGGCGGCCAGTTTCGCCTTGATGGCCGTCACGTCGTCCTCGGTCATGATGATCCGCGGGTGGTTGGCCGCCGTGAGTTTCGAATAGTCGCCCGGACCGGACGGCTGCTCTCCGCCGCCGCCGTTTCCGCTGTTCTCGGATCCGCTTCCGGGTTTGTAGATCATTCTGTCGTCGGCGCATCCGGAGAGAACGCATGCCGCCGCGACGAACCAAAGCAGTTTTTTCAATATCTTCATGGCTGTAAAATATTTTGTTCGCAAACCGGGGAGTGTCCGGCCCGACGGCCGGGCGCTCCTCCGGATTCCGGTTGTCAACGGTTTTCGGTGTCCTGCATGCAGCGTACCGACATGCCGGCCGCACGGCCGCCGCTGTCGTTCCATGTGCCCTGCGACGTGCGGTAGTAGAGCTGGTAAACGTTGTGGTCCGAGGCTTCGTATCCGTGGTAGGACGAATTGGACCAGACGCCCAGGATGTCGTTGGAGTTGTTGTTCGGGTTTCCGCCCGACGAGGCCCATTTCAGGCCGCTGAAGTGCCAGTAAGCCTTGTTCGTGCCGTCGTATTTGTAGATCATCGACTGTACCGAGTTATTCTTTTCGAATGTGTTTTCCTTGCCGGCGAGCACCTCCTTGTAGACTGCCGGGGAGGCCACCATCCAGCCTTTGGGGCAGGGATCGAAGATCGACTTGGTGCCGTTCGCGGGCGATCCGGCCTCTGCCGTGTCGTTCGGGTTGCCCCAGAAGTCATCCTTGCGGTCGGTGCGTTTGCCGGTCCAGTCGCCGAGCCACCAGTCGCCGTTGTGCTTCGAGGAACCGTCGGTCTTGAAGAAGACGCCCGGACTGGTCGCCGAAATCTTGAGGTCCGTCACGTTGGTCGAGGCGACCGTGTAGGTGATGCTGCCCCAGGAGAAACTGAACGGGCGGCCCCACTGAAAGTAGGCTCCCACGCCGTGCCAGTTGTTGTAGTTCGGGGCGTAGCTGTCGCCGATGTAGCGGTCCATGACCACTCCGCTCTTGTAGGGGTGTCCTGTGATGCCTCCCGGCAGATACCAGACGGTGAAGGCCCAGATGAATTTCTTTTCGGCGTTCAGGAGGCCCACCTTGCCGAACCATCCCAGATAGCTGCCCTTCGTGGTCTTGAGCGTCAGTTTGTAGTCGCTTCCGATCTCTACTTCCTCGGCATAGTCGGCCGGGGAGTCGGGGTTGTTCCGCTTGCCGTTGATCGCCAGCGTGTAGTTGGTGCCCGAGAGGTTGTTGGCGAAGATGATTTTGGCGTATTTCGGCTCTTCGCAGCCGTTGAAGAAGCCGCGCGCCCTGATATCGACCGTGATCTCCTCGCCGTCGGTGCTCGTGACGAAGGTGTTGGCCTCGCCGTAGGCCCAGCCCTCTGCGAGGTAGCGGGTCTCTTCGGGCTGATACCAGGCGAACCGGTTGTCGGCCGGGGAGACGTTCGCCACGGTGATCGTGTTGACGGCGTTCGCCTTCAGCTCCTTTACGTCGACCTTGACGGGGATGGTCACGTTTTTCGTACCGTCGGTCATGGCCACGGAGACGTAAACCTCCTTGCCGGTTAGGTTCACGGGCAGCGTCACGAGCCAGAGCTCCTGCGCCGAGGAGAGGGCCTGTGGCTCCTCCACGACGACGGTGGCGTAGTTGCGCGGGGTCTCGGTCCGGGTTTCGCCCGTGGCGACGTTGACCGAGATGTCGCCGGAGACAGCCTCGCCGTCACACCACAGCGACGCTCCGTTGAGTTTGTAGCCGGCGTATTCCGTGCTCGAAATCACGAGCCGGACGTACGCCACGGCGTGCCGCAGCGAGAACGACGCCGAGGGGGACTTGCCCGGGGCCGCGTCGGCGGGGTCGATCGTGGTCTTGTCGTAGGCCAGGGTGTATTTTCCCGTGTGGGAGGAGTCACCCGGGCACGTCTGACGCTGTTCCATGGGAACGGACGCATGGAGAGCGCCGTCGCCGTAGGTCGTGTAGGAACTGTACGGATAGTAGACGATCAGGTCCATGCTGCTCTCCACGGCGGTTTCGGTTTCGAGGACGAAAATGCCGCTGTTCTTGCCGGCGTCGCTGGCGTTCAGCGTCGCGCTGGCGTTTTGGAAAAGGGTTTCGACCGGGGAGATGATGCCGATCCGGTCGCCCGACGACCAGAGGACCGGGTAGGAGTTGCCGTCCTTCACGCCGATTTCGGTCCGGGTCTCGGGGAAGGTCCGGCCGACGAACGTGATCACGTTCCCGCCTTTGCCCGGTTCGGCCTCCAGCGACGGGTCTTCCGTGCTACAGGAGAGGAGAAGCAGGGCCGTTGAGACGCTATAAAGTAGCTTTTTCATATCGTTTGCTCGTTTTGGGTTTTACTGCGGGTTGTCTTCGAGGTTTCCGGCCGAATTGTCGTTGCTGATTCCCTCCGGATCGCCCTCGGCCGTGAAGGTGAGGTAGGCGGAGTGGCAGGCGCGGCCCGTGCGGTCGTAGACGATGACGGCGCAGAAGTAGTCCTGCTCGAAGATCAGGTCGGTGAGCTGTGTCGTGAAGGGCAGTTCGGCCGCCGTGCCGTTCGCCTCGACGTACTTGATCAGCGGGATTTCCCGCGTGTAGTCGAGCGTGAGGGTGGAGACGCGGACGCCCGTCACGATCTTGGCCCCGTAGAAGTTGCCTTTTTCCAGCGCCGCGGTGACGGTCGCCTTGTTGTCGGCGATGTTTCCGACCTCGATCTTCACGGCGGGCATGTTGGGGTCGTCTTCGGGTTCCGACGAGGAATCCCCGCAGGAGAGGGCGAAAAAGCCGGTGAGGAGCGCGGCCGACAGTATGAGAATTTTTTTCATTTCGATAAACGGATTGAGGTTAAACAATCAATAGACCCAGCCTGGGCGGGTGGTGAGCGAAGCGTTCCGCTGCAACTCGCCCTGCGGTACGGACCACGGCCAGAGGCAGTCGTCCCAGTACCAGGCGTACTCGACCGTGTTGTCGCCCCACCACGACTGGCCGCCGTGGACGTCCTGTCCCTGGAACTTGGTCTCCTTATAGGTCCCCCAGCGCACTTCGTCGAAGAAGTTCACCGCCTCGACCGGAAACTCCACGCGGCGCTCGTAGCGTACGGCCTCGCGCATAGCGTTGAGGTCGCCGATCGTGATGCCCGGCATGTGGGCGCGGGCGCGCACCTGGTCGATGAGGTCCTTCGCCGGGGTGAACTCGTTCAGCTCGATCAGCGCCTCGGCCCATTGCAGGATGACATCGGTGTAGCGGATGAGCGGGAAGTCCGTGTAGCAGCGCTGCCGGTCGATCAGTTCGCCCTTGAGGAAACGCACGTACTTGCGGTAGCAGTAGTAGGCCGAGGTGCGCTTGTCGAGCCAGAAGTCGCCGCCGCTGGTTCCCTGCAGGTAGAGCGGCCAGCGGAGCTGCTTGCCGATCATGTTCTCGTCGCCGTTGAGTCCCGCCGTGAAGCAGTCCACCGGTTCGTAGGGAGTGACGATCGTCTGCTTGAGCCGCGGGTCACGCTTGTCGTAGGCGGCCTTGATCCGGGCCTCGTTGCCGTTGTCGAGGTAGTAGCGGTCGAAGATGTCCTGTCCGCAGATGCCGATCGCCTGAGTCTTCTGCGACGCCAACTTCGCGTTGCTTTTCAGCCCGTCGCGGCAGAAGAACACGGCCCGCTGTCTGGGCGTCAGCTGGTCCCAGTTCTCAAGCCCGGTAACCTGGCTCCATTTGAACTTCGTGCCGTCGTCGTTCTGGTAGTAGTCGACGAAATCCGACGCCGGCTTCACCTCGTCCCAGCCGCCGTAGGTGTCGCGGGCACCCACGGCCTGCTGGATGTTGTCGCAGTAGCCAGACTCCTCGTCGTACTGGATGGCGAAGATCATTTCGTTGTCGCGCTCGTTGTCGGGGCTGAAGAAGTCGATGTACTCTCCCTGCCAGAGGTCGTAGCCGCACTGGCCGACCTTCTCGAAATCGTTGGCGGCATTCTGCCACTCCTTGAGCCACATGTAGGCCATGCCGCGCAGGGCGTAGGCGGCGCCTTTCGACGGGCGGCCGAAGTTGCCCTCCCCGAGGGTGTTGTCGGGGAACGACGCGTTGTCGATGCAGTATTTCAGGTCGGGCAGCACCACTTCGCGCCACACGTATTTGGCGCTTTCCTGCGTCCGCGTGCACTGCTCGTTGGAGATGGGCTCGAGGTAGACCGGGACGCCCTGCCAGAACTTGTTGAGCCGGGAGTAGGCCCAGGCCCGGAGGAACCGGGCCTCGCAGAGGTAACGCTCGTAGGTCGGGGCGTCCAGTCCGGCCTTGTGCAGGTTCGTGACGGCGTCGTTGGCGGCGTGCACGATCGTGTAGCAGAACCTCCATTCGTGCGCCAGCTGCCAGTCGTTGGCGCGCTTCGCCTGATTGTAGAGCAGGTAGATCGGGTAGTTGTTGGCGTAGTAGTCGGTGCAGAATCCCAGGGCTTCGATGCCGTACTTGTTGAGTCCGTCGAGGTTCTCCGAGCGGACCTGCGTGCCGTTGCTCTGTTTGCGGTTGTAGAACGTCTCGTAGAGTCCGTTCATGCCCTTCAAGGCGAGTTCGGGCGTGGTCCACATGTTCTCGCTGGCGATCTGGTTTTCAG
Source organism: Alistipes sp. D31t1_170403_E11 (assembly GCF_015553985.1). Taxonomy (NCBI): domain Bacteria; kingdom Pseudomonadati; phylum Bacteroidota; class Bacteroidia; order Bacteroidales; family Rikenellaceae; genus Alistipes; species Alistipes sp. D31t1_170403_E11. Next base: position 51,629 of record NZ_JADNHQ010000011.1, read on the forward strand.
GGGCCGTGTTGAGCAGGTCCACGCATGAAGCGGTCGTCAGGGCCGCTGCGGTGGCAAGGATCGTATAATATAGCTTTTTCATAGTCGTTAGAATGTTATCTGTGCTCCGAATGTAACCGAACGCATGAGGGGATAGCCGATGGCGGAACCTTTTTCCGGGTCGAGGCCCGGGTAGTCGGTGATGGTAAGCAGGTTCTCTCCCGATACGAAGAACCGCAACTGCTGGATGTAGAATTTCTTCGTGATCCGGGAGGGGAGCGTGTAGCCGATTTGGACGTTCTTCAGCTTTAGGTAGTCGCCCTTGTACTCGTAGAACTCGCTGGCCTGGCGGTTGTCGCCGGGAGTGCCGAAGGTCAGCCGCGGATAGGCTCCCTTGAGGTTGGTCCTCGCGTCTGCGGGATTCTCCGGATCGAAGAAGTAGTGGTTGTCGGCCACCCGTTCGCTGATGCCGTGTCCGTTCGTGGTCTGGGTTCCGTTGTAGTAGAGGGCGTTCCAGATGATGTAGTAGTCGAATGCGCCCGACCATGTCATGTTGAAATCGAGCCCTTTCCAGGCGAATCCGAGGTTGACGCCGAGGTTGTACGACGGCGTGCTCGTGCGGCCGTTGAAGTCCATGTCGTTGTCGTCGCCGTAGTTGCCGTCGCCGTTCCGGTCGGCGTAGATCAGGTCGCCGTACCAGAGCTGGTCCTTGCTGAGGGCCGTCACGCCGTTGAACGTGTAGCCCGTTTCGAGCATGGCCTGCACCCATTCGAAATCCTGCTGCGTGCGGATCATGCCGTCCTTCGGTCCGGCGTTGACGTCGACGGCGCCGCCCCTGTAACCGCGTCCATTGCCCTTGTAGAGCCTCCGGAGGTAGTGCTCGCCCAGAGCGTGCCCCTCGCATAGCTTACCGCTGCCGTAGCCGGCCGTGACGTCGGAGAGGTTGTTGGTGTATACCCCGTCGGTCCACGTTTTGACCAGATTGCCCTTGAACCTGGTGACCCGGTTTTTGTTGTACGAGAAATTCACCCCGGCGTAGTAGCTGAAATCCTTGCCGATGCGGCTTTTCCAGTTCAGCGCCAGCTCGACGCCCTTGTTCACCACGCTGCCCAAGTTCGAGGGCACACCCGACACCTCGCCCATCGTCATGTAGATCGTCGGGGTGTAGAGGATGTCCGTGGTGTTCTTGCGGTAGTAGTCGATCTCCGCCGTGAGCCGGTTGTCGAAGAAGCCCATGTCGAGGCCGATGTCGGTCGTGGCGGTGGTTTCCCACTTGAGGTCGGCGTTGCTCAGCGAGGAGATGTAGAGCCCTTTCGAGCCGGACCCGTCCACCACGACGTTCTGTGTGGCGTAGACCGCCTGCCAGGCATAGTTGCCGATGCCCTGGTTGTTGCCGGCCTTGCCCCACGATGCGCGCAGCTTGAGGTTCGAGAGCCAGTCTTCGGTCCCCTCCATGAAACGTTCCTCGTGGATTTTCCATCCGGCCGAGAACGAGGGGAAGGTGCCGTAACGGTTGTTGCTGCCGAAGCGTGAGGAGCCGTCGGCGCGGAGATTCGCCTCGAACAGGTAGCGGTTTTTGTAGGTGTAGTTGATACGTCCGAAGTAGGAGCGCAGGCCCCAGCCGTTTTTGGCCGTGCTCGACGATCCCGAAAGCGTTTCGTAGGTCCCCAGGTCGTTCAGCGTCCAGTCCGTGGCTCCCTGCTTGCTCACGCCCCAGCCCCAGGTCCGGTATTCCATGGCCGAATAGCCGAACAGCACGCCGAAGTCGTGGTCGCCGATGGTGGCCGTGTAGCGGGCGAGGAGCTCCGAGGAGAGGTAGTAGTTCCGCGAGGTGGTGTTCGAAACCCCGGCGTTCGAGAGGTCGGAACTGGAATAGCGCGTGTCGGTGGTGTAGTCCCAGTAGCCGTTTTCGCGGCCGTAGGAGTGCCGTTCGCCGAAGGTCGGGGAGTAGTTCACCGTGGCCTCGACGCTCACGCCCTTGTACGGGCGGATCGTGGCGTAGACCGAGCCGTTGACGCGGGTGGAGTTGTTGTAGCCGCCCGAGCCGTACATCATTCCGAAGATGTTGTTGGCGTTCGAGGACTCCTCGGCGGCCAGGGCGGGACGGCCCCAGGCGTTGACGGAGCCGGGATAGACGCCCGGGGTGGTCTGGTACAGGGAGTTGAAGGCTCCCGAGATGTTGGCTAACCCGTATTCCTGGCGTTGTCCGAACAGCCGGACACCTGCCGTGAACCACTTCGTGACGTCCGCTTCGAGGTTGGTGCGGAAGTTTACCTTCTGGGTAGAGGAGTCGATGCCGAACCGCCCCATGACGCCCTGATTGTCGAGGTAGCCCAGCGAGAGTAGGTAGCGGATCTTCTCCGACCCGCCCGAGATCGAGAGGTTGTGCTCCTGGGAGTAGCCGTTCTCGAAAATCTCGTCGAACCAGTCGGTGTTGGGGTAGAGCGCGAAGTTCGGGACGCCGTTTTCACCGACCCCGTAGGGATCGGCCGACTTCTCCCGCCAGAGGTCGATGTTCGACTGGGAGAAGATGCGCGAGGTCCCGATGTTGTCGCACGACTCGTTGATAAGCTCCATGTGCCGGGCGTAATCCGAAACGAAGTGCAGGTCGTTGTAGGGCATTTGCAGGATGCCCTTGTAGGAGTAGCTGATCTGGGCTTTCCCGGACGAGCCGTTTTTCGTGGTGATGAGGATGACGCCGTTGGCGGCACGCGTTCCGTAGATCGAGGCCGAGGCGGCGTCTTTGAGCACCGAGATCGACGCGATGTCGTTCGGGTTTACGTTGTCCATGCTCCACTCCACGCCGTCCACGAGCACCAGTGGGCCGTTGGCGCCGGAGGTGAACGAGCCGTCGCCGCGGATGCGAATCGTCGCGTTGTCCGAACCCGGCTGGCCGGAACTTTGCGTGACGTTCATACCGGCCGCCAGGCCCGCCAGCGCCGCCGAAGTGCTGATGATGGAGCGGCTCTCGCTGGTCTTCGAGAAGTCGATCGACGCGACGGACCCCGTCAGGTTGACCTTCTTCTGGACGCCGTAGCCTACCACCACGACATCTTCGAGCAGTTGGTTGTCGGTCTCCAGCGAGACGTCGACGACGGTGCGGCCCGCTGCGTTTTCCGAACGGGGCCGGTAGCCCATGCAGGAGAATCGGAGAACTGCGTCGGGACTTTGGACGGCCAGCGTGTACCTGCCTTCGGAATTGGTCGTCGTGGCTTCGCGCTGCGACGCCATGACGACCGCGCCGATGATCGGCGCCCCCTCACTGTCGGTCACCTTTCCCGTAATGGTGCGGGTGCTGCTGCCTCCGGACGACTGGGCGATCGCAGGGATCGCAAAGGCAACGAGAAACACCGAACAAAGTAGTTTGGTCAGTTTTTGTTTCATAATTACACACGGTGTTAGTTGTTATTAGGTTTTGTTTGGGTTGTACGGCTGTATTTCAGCAGGGCTTCCAGGAAATAGTAGTCCGCGTAGGTCAGCGGCACGTCGATTTCGTGGTTGTCCGGACGGGACCCCACGCTGTGCATGAGCAGGAAGTTCCCGTTCTCTCCGGGACGGGCGAGGTAGGCGTCGGAGGCGAGACTGCGCAGTTGCTTTTCAGCCATTTTCAGGTATCTGCCTTTTTCCTCCGGCTTGTTGGTCAGCGAACTCAGGTCGACGAACGCCGAGGCCATGATCGCCGCGGCCGAAGCGTCGCGCAGGTCGTCGGGAATGCGATCGGAGTCGAAGTCCCAGTAGGGAATGCCGTCGTCGGGAAGCCGCTCCAACAGCATGCCGGCGATGTTCTCGGCCTGGTTGAGGTAACATTCGTAGCCGCTCAGGCGGAACATCATCGTGTAGCCGTAGAGCGCCCAGGCCTGTCCCCGCGCCCAGGCGGATTCGTCGCTGAAGCCCTGCACGGTCTCCTTCCGGCGGACGCGGCCGTCTGCGGGGTCGTAGTCCACCAGGTGATAGCTCGTGAAGTCGGGCCGGAAATGATTGCAGAGGGTCGTGTTGGCGTGCGTCACCGCGATGCTCTTCAGGGTGTCGTCCCCGAAGAGCAGGCCTGCGTTGTAGAGGTGTTCGAGGTTCATCATGTTGTCGATGATTACCGGGTATTTCCAGTCACGGCCCTTGCGCACGAAGTCCCAGCTGCGGATGACGCCCGTCACGGGCGAGAACCTCCCGGCGAGGACTCGCGCCGAGGTGTGGATGGGTTCGAGGTATTTCTGCTCGCCGGTGATCCGGTAAGCGTTGCCGAAACTGCAGTTCATCTGGAATCCCAGGTCGTGGTCCGTGCCTTTCTGTTTGAGGGGATAGAGCTTGAAGGTGTTTTTTTCGGCCAGTTCGCGGAATGTCTTGTCGCCGGTATACTCATATATATACCAGAGCGAGCCGGGATAGAATCCGCTGCACCACCAGCGGATGTTGGAAGGGATGAATTTTCCGTCGGAGGCCACTGATTTCGGAAGCGTCTCGTCGGTCAGCCGGCCTTCGAGCTGTTCGTACTGGGCTGCGGCTACGGCGAAGACGCGATCGGTCAGTTCCGGCATTGTCTCCCGGGGAATGCATCCCGCGAGAAGGAGGGTCGACAGCAATGCTGTGCGATAGGTTCGGGTTCTCATGTCAGACAGTAGTTTTTTTGGTGGTTTTTCCGTCATCCAAAATTAGATTTTGTATTCTTCCGGGAAGGATTCGATCCGGTCAAAGGGGAGTAGAATCCGGTCAAAGTCGCTTCTCCGGGTCGTCGTCGGGGGATATTTGGTTTAAAAAGACTTATATTTGTCATGCCGCTTTCCGCGTCGGTTCCCTGTCTTCGGAACGGCGGTGTTTCACAAGTTTCTGGTAACTGTTATGAATGGTTTACGTACGGCCTTTCTGGCCGCCCTGCTTTTTTTGACGATGGCCCGCGCTTGCCCGGCCGGTTCGCTCGACCGTGTGAGGCAAGCCTTTGTCGATGTGTCGGTGATGTCCTATGCCCCGGACGGGGAGGCGACCGAACGTTTCGTCCGCTATTCCGATTACGGGAGGGCGAACGACGTGCTGCTGCTCCAACTCTACACGTCGGTCCACCTTCCGGATGACGAGGTGCGGCGCCTGCTCGGGCTTTTCGATGCGGGCGGATTCTGGTCCGACATCGATTACGACGACCGGACGAGGGGGCGGTGGCAGCCGTCGCTGCACCTGACGCGGATGTACGCCCTGGCGAAACTTTATGCCGACCCTGCGTCGGTGTGGTATGGCGACAGGCGTATCGGCGGCCTGTTGCACAAGGGACTTGCCTACTGGTATGCGAAGAAGCCGTCGTCGCTGAACTGGTGGCACGGGGAGATCGGGGTTCCCAAGAAACTCGCCGCGATTCTGCTGATGATCCGCGGCGAACTTTCCGGTCCGGAACTGGAGCAGGGGCTGCGGATCATCGAGCGTTCGCGCTTCGGCCGCACCGGGCAGAACAAGGTATGGCTGGCCGGGAACAACCTGATGCGCGGGCTGCTGACGGACGACGAGGCACTCGTCGCTGAGGCCCGGGATCAGATCGCCGAGGAGATCGTCGTCACCGACGGCGAGGGCATTCAGGACGACTGGTCGTTTCACCAGCACGGACCCCAGATTCAGTTCGGGAATTACGGACTGGCCTATGCCGAGGGCCTCTCGTTCTGGTTTCGGGTTCTCGACGGGACGCCTTATATGTTCTCGGACGTGCAGTGCGCCGTCATCGAAAAACTGATGCGGGAGGGTATTTGCCGGAGCATCTGGCGGGGTGTGATGGACCCGAGTTTCTGCGGCCGGCAGGTGTTTATCGACAGCGGTCCCGGAAAAGCTTCGTCGGCAACCGTCGCCGCGGAGAACATCGCGGCGCTGAAAAGACCGGGACACCGGGTTTTCAGGCGGTTCGCCAAAAGGATACTGGAGCCGGAGAACCGCTCGGACGGATTGCGCGGGCCGCGTTATTACGACCGTTCGGACTGCGGTATCTACCGTACCGGCACATGGTATGCGTCGATCCGCATGCACTCCGACCGTACGATCGGCTTCGAGTTTACGAACCGGGAGAACACCCTCGCCAACTTCTCGGCCGACGGGGCGTTGCTGTTCATGCAGCACGGGTGGGAGTACGACAATATCTTCGCCCACTGGGACTGGCGGATGGTTCCCGGGACGACGACTTACGACGACGGCGCGCCCTTGAAATGCGATAACTCCGCCGAGGCCAGGAAAAACCGTTCCGGGCATGTGGGCGGCCTCGCTTCGGACGATGTGCTGTGTACGACGATGGAGATCGAGCGCGACGGGCTTCACGCCCTCAAGTCGGCATTCTTTTTCGGGGACCTCGTCGTGGCGCTGGGCGCGGACATCCGCAGTTCCGACGCCCGGATTTTCCGGATCACCACGGCCCTGGATCAGACGCACCTTGCGGGTCCGGTAACCCGGGGCGGAGCGGCCGAGACTTCCGGCGGCCTGCCGTGGGTGCATCACGACGGCCGGGGATACGTATCGCTGGACGGCGCTCCGATTGCAGTCAGCACGGAGATTCAGGAGGGAAAATGGGACCTAATAGACCCTTTTTACAGGGACAGAACCCAACGGGGGCCGGTTTTCAAGTGCTGGTTCGGGCATGATCCGGCCCGGACGGGCGGCTATGCCTACGCTTTTCTGCCGTGCCGCGACGCGAAACGGACCGAACGGTTTGCCCGGAATCCGTCCGTGCGGATACTTCGGAATGATGCCGAATGCCAAGCTGTCGAATACGGGAAAACATGCTGCGCCGTGGTTCACCGGGCCGGAGAATATCGTCTCGGCGGACGGACGATCACGGCGCCGGAACCGGCGGTTTACTTCCTCCGCGGCGGCCGGACCGAGGTCCGCAGCCTTCCGCCTCTAAACGGCGTTGCGGACTGAACGTCGGACGCCGGAAAACGAAAATCCCCGTAATCAAACGATTACGGGGATTGCCAGTGCCCAGGACAGGAATCGAACCTGCACGCCTTGCGGCACACGCACCTGAAACGTGCGCGTCTACCTATTCCGCCACCTGGGCATTTCTGGAATTGTGGTGTGCAAAAGTAATACTTTTTTCTGAATCGCCAACTCTTTTTTCGAAAAAAAACTACTTGCTGAAGAATTTGTACTGAAACAGAAGCAGATAGACTACGGCAACCGAAATATAAGCGTCGGCCAGGTTGAAAATCGCGCCGAAGAAATAGTTGTTGCTGTCGACCAGGAACCGCAGCAGGCGGGGGACGCCGTTCCATTGAAACAGCGGGAAATAGAACATGTCGACGACCTTGCCCATCATGAATCCCGCATAGTGCCCCCCGAAGTGCGCCACCGTATAGGGGGTCGATTCGGAGAAGATCAGTCCGTAGAATGCGCTGTCGAGGATGTTGCCCATGGCGCCGGCGAAGATCAGCGCGAGGCCCACGATCACACCTTTGGGCGTATCCTTGCGTTTGGTGCAGAGATGGTACATCAGCCAGCCGATGAATCCGACCATGACGATCCGGAAGATGCCCAGCAGCAGTTTGCCCCAGTCGAATCCTCCGCGCGAGGCGATGTGCATGCCGAAGGCCGCGCCGTTGTTCTCGATGAACCGCAGTTGGAACCAGTCGGGAAAGACGATGATCGACTCGTCGAGGTGCATGTGGGTTTTGATCCAGATTTTGAGCACCTGGTCTGCGATGAGCAGCAGCACGATCAGCAGCGATATTTTCTTGAAATTCATAATCGGAGTGGTATTTCGTTGCAAAAATAGTAAAAAATCTTCTTTTTCAGGGGTATGGTGCGATTTTCCCTTCGGACCGGCGTACTTTGGCGGAAAAATTATAACTTTGGAAAATCTAATGTCTGATGATTTATGAAGCGATTGTTACTCCTCTGCGGCCTGTTGACGGCGTTTGCCTGTACGAAAGAACCTGCGGCTCCCTCCGGCGGCGATGGCGGACAGAAGGCCCGGATCCTGGGTTCTCCGACTTCGGGCATGGCGTTGCAGGGAAGTCTTTCCGTAAAACTGTCGCCCGAGATGGCGCAGGCGGTTGCGACGGCGCAGGCGTCGTTGCCCGCTACGCGGGACGGCGTCGTGACCCGCTCGGGCGTCGGCGATATCGATGCGATCCTGCATGAAATCGGGGCCGGACGGTTCGAACGCATTATCACCTATAATCCCGAGTGGGAGGATGTTTACGAACAGACGGGCATCAACCGCTGGTATAACGTCTCCTTCGGGGACGAAGTCGGGCTGGCCGAGGTCGGGGAGCGTCTTGCGGCGCTGCCCGGTGTTGCGGTCGTGGAGTACGGGATCAATCCGAAGTATATCCGGCCGATGAGCGAGGGGCCTGCCATACCGGTTTCGGACGGCCTGTTGCCCCGGATCAGCGAAACCCGGGCCGGGAAGTCGATGAACGACCCGATGCTGCCGTATCAGTGGAACTACGATAATCCGGGAGGGAGCATCTTTCCGGATGTCGTTGTCAAACCGAAGGCCGGGGCGGACATCAATCTGCTGGATGCCTGGCAGCTCTGCACGGGCAGCGAGGATATCGTAGTGGCGGTGATCGACGAGCCCGTGCAGACGACCCATCCCGACCTGAAGGCGAATATCTGGTCGAATCCGAAAAATTCGCAGGAGCACGGTTATAATTTCTGGGACAATAGTTCGGAACTCGACTGGAGGACGGTCGGCGGTGACGCTCAGTCTCCGGAATACGCTGATCACGGAACCCATGTCGCGGGCATCATCGCCGCGGTGAACAACAACAGCCGCGGCATTGCCGGCATTGCCGGCGGCAGGAACAACAGCGGCGGCGTGCGGATCATGTCGTGCCAGATCATGGGCAACAGTTCCGGCGCCAACAAAGGCAATCCGATTGTCAAGGCTTTCGAATACGCCTGGACCAACGGTGCGGTTATCGCCCAGAACAGTTGGGGGTACAGCCTCACCGATGTAAACGGCGAGAAGATAACGCCGGAGCAGTTCGAGCAGGAGTGGAAGAGTAATTACGGTATTATACGCGATGCCATCGATACGTTTATCCGTGGTGCGGGAACCAAAAATCCGAATTCCCCGCTGCGGGGCGGCCTTGTGATTTTCGCAGCCGGCAACGATGGCGACATTTACGGCGACGCCCGGAGATACCCGGCGGCCTACGATGCGGTAATCGCCGTAGGGGCGATGGACTGGAGTTTCCGGCCGGCCTATTACTCCGATTACGGTTCGTGGGTGGATATTACGGCTCCGGGAGGCGATATCTATACATCTGGACCCCAAGATGGGTATGGTATGATTTTAAGTACGATTCTTTGTGATGACGCGATCAGCTACCAGGACGGCCGTAAAAACAGCGATATGTACGGTTACGGCTTTATGCAGGGAACCTCGATGGCCTGCCCTCATGTTTCCGGCATTGCCGCCCTGGGGCTTTCCTATGCGGCGCAGAACGGTAAACAGTATACCCCGGCCGAATTCAAGGCGTTGCTGCTGAGTTCCATTTATGGAATCGACGACTATTTTACGGGCTCGAAGGAGTATTTCGATGCGAATAATGTCCCGATGACGATTCCCGACTTGTCCGTTTATAAGAACAAGATGGGCGGCGGTTGTGTCGACGCGCTGAAACTGCTGCTCGCCATCAAGGGGACTCCTGCGATCTATGTGAAGACCGGGGAGGCTGTGACCGTGGATTTTGCTCGCTATTTCGGAGGGGACCGAAGCCGGGTGACGCTGATCTCGGCGGAATATGACTCGGCGTCCAGTCTGGGATTGAGTTCTTCGACAGCGGCTTTCGACGGGACGAAGATTGCTTTTAATTGTCCCGAGCCGGGAACTTCGATGCTGACGATTCGGGCCCGGGCCGGAGATACGGAGTTTACGCGTGAATTTGCGATCGTCTCCCGTGCCGGGCTGGCTGCCAACGGCGGATGGCTCTGACCGGGTTTCATTCCGATATGCCTTGCGGCGGTTCCCGGTGGAGCCGTCGTTTTTTGTGGGTATTAATATATATAGGTGGAAGGACTGTTTTTGAATAAAATTAAAGATTTTTCAAAAAAAAGCGGGCAAATATTTGCAGGTTCGAAAAATGTCGCTACCTTTGCATCCGCGTTTGAGAAATACCGGTTCTTACAAATAAGTCGAGGGTTTACAATAAAGGAGCTTGAGGCGGTTTTGTAGTCTGAATTTCAATAAGATGCAAAGTTCTTGAAAAAGTTTTTGGAGGTTCGAAAAAGATTACTTATCTTTGCAGTCCCTTTCGCAAATGTCTCGCAAGAGACTGCGAAAAAAATCTTGAGAAAGATTTGGCGGATTCAAAAATAACACCTATCTTTGCAATCCCTTTCGCAATGAAAATGCGAAGCTTTTTTAAAATTGGTTCTTTGAATTACTGATAATATTTTGAGAGTAAAATTGTAGTATTTATCTGTCAATTTCCTTTTAAAGGATAAACGAATAGTCAGGACTCTAACAATACATTATTTTTTATACAATGGAGAGTTTGATCCTGGCTCAGGATGAACGCTAGCGGCAGGCCTAACACATGCAAGTCGAGGGGC
>NZ_JADNHQ010000012.1:0-39875 GCF_015553985.1 Alistipes sp. D31t1_170403_E11
TACGAAAACTTCGAGATGATTCTCGACTGGAAAACTCCTGGAGAGGCCGGTATCGCGGTAAGGGCCATTCCGCAGATTCGTTTGGGCGGTGTGTCCGGTACGGGTCTGCTGGCGGACGATAAAGGTGTTGCGGATGCCGATAACCGGCCGGGTAATTGGAATACACTCTATGTAAAGGTCGTGGACGACCGTATCACCGTCTTCGAAAACGATGTGAAAATAGTCGAGAATGCCGTGATGACCAATCCGGATATGCCGGGTGAACCCGTCGGTATCTGCGGTTGCATCGAGCTGATTGTCGGTGCTGCTCCCGTCGAATTCCGCAATGTATATGTAAACGAGCTGCCTTCGACGCCTGTTTTCGAACTTTCGGCGGAAGAGGCTGCTGAAGGATTCGAGGTGCTTTTCGACGGTCGGTCGCTCCACAAATGGACCGGCAATACGACCAATTACGTGCCGCTGAACGGTACGATCGATGTGACGGCGCAATACGGCGGTTCGGGCAACCTCTACACCAAGAAAGAGTACAGCGACTTCGTGCTGCGTTTCGAGTTCCGTTTCATTCGGGAGGGCGTCAACAACGGTATCGGCATCCGCACGCCGATGGGCGTCGACGCTGCGTTCGAGGGGATGGAGATTCAGATTCTCGACCACGACGCACCGATTTACAAGGATATCAAAAACTACCAGCAGCATGGTTCGGTTTACGGTGTAATTGCTGCCAAACGTGTGAAATTCCCGCCGCTCGGTGACTGGAACGTGGAGGAAATCCGCGCCGTGGGTGATCGGATCACCGTGACGGTCAACGGCGAGGTGATTCTCGACGGCAACATCCGCGAAGCCTGCCAGGGCCATTGCGTAGGTGACCCGGGCGAGAAGGGCAACCACTATATGATCGACCATCGGAATCATCCGGGACTGTTCAACAAGAGCGGTCACCTTGGTCTGCTGGGGCATGGCGCAGGTATTCAGTTCCGCAATCTGCGGGTGTTGGACCTGAGTGCTTCAGGGCGTAAATAGACCGAAAATCGTTACCCGTCCGGAGAAATCCGGACGGGCGGCGGCTTTCACCCTGTCCGCTTTTGACCGCCGCTGTCCGGAAGTGCGAATAACCGGGTTTGTTGAGCCCGGTTCCGTACGTTGCGGCTGTATCCGGAATATGTATGACTGTTCGAACATCTGTGAAGACCTGATGAAAATTAAACCGGTCGTGTCCCGTCCTGTGAAGATCGCCGTGATCGGAGCTGGGAACCGGGCCGACAAATACCTCGAATATGCCCGTCGTTATCCCGACCGGCTGCAACTCGTGGCCGTCGTCGAACTGAACGAGTTGCGCCGTCGTGCGATGGCCGACCGGTTCGGACTGCCGGAGGATCGCCGCTATGTGAATTACGACGATTTCTTTGCCGATCGTGTCGAGGCCGATATGGTGCTGGTTTCGACGCCGGAGAATGCCCATTTCGACCCGGCCGTCAAGGCGATCGACGCCGGATACCACCTTCTGCTCGAAAAGCCGATTGCGCAGCGCCTGGACGAATGCCGTGAGATTGCGCGGCGCGCCCGGGAATGCGGAGTCCGGGTCGGAGTGTGCCATGTGCTGCGCTATCATCCTTATTTTGCTAAAATTCGGGAACTGGTCGCTTCCGGCGAGTTCGGACGGATCGTCTCCGTCAATCACATTGCATCGGTCGGATTGGACCGGGCTACACACAGCTATGTGCGTGGGATTTTCCGTCGGGTGCGCGAAGCGAATCCCATCCTGCTGGCCAAATGCTGCCACGACATTGACTTCCTGTTGTGGCTGACCCGTTCGCGTTGTTCGAAACTCTCGTCGTTCGGATCGCTGCAATGGTTTCGGGCCGAGAATGCTCCCGCAGGAGCCGGAGAACGGTGTCTCGACTGTAAAATCGAGCCCCAATGCCCCTTTTCGGCGCGCGATCTCTATTATGTCCGCCGGGACTGGGTGGCCAGTTTCGATGTTCCCGAAGGGATGACCCTCGACGATGCCATTCTGGAAGAACTGCGTACGGGACTTTTCGGCCGCTGCGTCTACCGTTGTGATAACGATGTGGTGGATAGGCAGTTGCTGTCGATGGAGATGGATGACGCGGTCGTCGTGAGCCTGTCGATGGAGATGTTCTCCAACGACGATTTCCGGCGGACGCATATCTGGATGACCGGCGGCGAGATCGACGGCGACGAGCGGACGCTTCGGGTCCGGAAGTTCCGCGGCGGTTATGAGCGGACATACGACTTTTCGGACATTGCCGGACAGCCTTTCCATGCCGGGGCCGACCTCTATCTGATCGACGATTTTATTCAGGCGCTCTACGATCCCGACCATGTTTTCCTGACTTCGATCGAGGATTCGATCGAGAGCCACCGCATCTGTTACGAGGCCGAACGCAGCCGCCGGACGGGCGAAACGATTCGCATGGACGAATAACCGTTTCCGATAACTTACATTGCATAGACCGGGCAGAGCCGGTCGTAGCCGGAAGATTCGTTTTTCCGGCTGTTTTGTTTCCGGAGGAGTTGTTTTGTGCGGATCGGTTGCAGTCGGTTTTCGGAAGGATTGTTTGGAACGAAAAAGAAAAATACTTGTAACAAGCCTGTTACAAGGATTATGCAATTGATTTTCTGTTGAATGACACCCGCCTTCCAAAGGTTGTGTGCCGTCTTCTGAGCTGACACCGGGACTTGAACCCGGGACCTCTTCCTTACCAAGGAAGTGCTCTACCACTGAGCTATGTCAGCAACATTTCTCTTTCGAGTGGTGCAAAAGTACACAAGAAAAATGAAAAGACCAAAAAATTGTACACTTTTCATAATTATTTTCTACCTTTACTACCAATTCATAATAGAAATCAGATGAAACGCATCTTAATAGTAGGCGCAGGCGGCCAGATCGGTTCCGAGCTGACAGTTTATTTGCGCAGTATTTATGGCGGCGGGAATGTCGTCGCAACCGATATGCGCGAGTGCAGGACGTTGGCCGAGGACGGTCCGTTCGAGGTGTTGAACGCCCTCGACGCGACGGCTATGGCCTCGGTCGTGGCCCGTTACCGCATCGATACGATTTTCAACCTCGTGGCCCTGCTGTCCGCCGTGGGCGAGCGCAATCCCCAGATGGCGTGGAATGTCAACATGGGGGCGCTCAACAACTCGCTCGAAGTGGCCCGCCAGCACCATTGCGCGCTGTTCACCCCGTCGTCGATCGGCGCTTTCGGACCCTCGTCGCCCAAGGATTCGACGCCGCAGGATACGATCATGCAGCCGACGACGATCTACGGTATCTGCAAGGTCACAGGCGAACTGCTGGGCAACTATTACCACCATAAATACGGCGTCGACACCCGTTCGGTGCGTTTTCCAGGCATTATTTCGAGCGTCACGCTGCCTGGCGGCGGCACGACGGACTATGCGGTCGAAATTTACTACGAGGCGATCCGCAGCGGCCGGTTCACGTGTCCCGTTCCGTCGGACGTGTATATGGATATGATCTACATGCCCGACGCCCTGCGCGCCTGCGTCGAGTTGATGGAGGCCGACCCGGCGACGCTCATCCACCGCAATAGCTTCAACCTTGCGTCGATGAGTTTTACGCCCGAGATCATCTGCGCCGAGATCAAAAAGCGCCTGCCTGCATTCACGATGGACTACAACGTCGATCCCGTGAAAAAGGAGATTGCCGAAAGCTGGCCCAATTCGCTGGACGACACCTGTGCCCGCGAGGAGTGGGGCTGGAAACCCGAATGGGACCTCTCGCGCATGACCGACGACATGCTGGAGCATATCCGCATGAAACTGGCTGCGGAGTGAGTGATGTCGGGATAATTCCCCTCATCGCTGCCTCCGAAAACCGGGTCGGCGAGACCCTCCCGGCCTATCCTGCGGGAACGCCGCGGGTGACGGGGCCGCCGAAGTCATTATGTTTTACGCCGGGGCAGGGAATTTGCCTTTGTCCGAACCGATCGAATAACCGAAAATCGCAGCTATGAAACGAATTGTCCGGAGCGTTGTTGTCCTTTTGGTGCTGTTGGCGGCAGCCATTGCCGGCGGCAGCCTTTACATGCTGTCCTATTCGCTGACGCCCGATGCGACGATGCAGGCCAAGAATGCGTCGTCGTATGAATATATGTACGGCGAATATCCCTTCCTGCGGCCGTGGGTCGACAGCCTCGAACGTGCCGGGGCCCTGCGGGATACGGTGATCGCCGGGAGCGGAGGCGAGCGGCTGCATGCGCTCTATGCGGCGGCGCCCCGCCCGACGGACCGTACGGCGGTGATCGTTCACGGCTATACGGACAATGCCGTGCGGATGCTGATGATCGGTTACCTCTATAACCACGACCTGGGTTACAACATCCTGCTGCCGGACCTCAGTTATCACGGCCAGAGCGAAGGCCGGGCCATCCAGATGGGATGGAAGGACCGTCTCGACGTGCTGCGGTGGATGGACGTTGCCAACGAAATCTTCGGTGGCCGTACCCGTATGGTGGTCCACGGAATTTCGATGGGCGCTGCGACGACGATGATGGTTGCGGGCGAAGCGCAGAAACCCTATGTGAAATGTTTTGTCGAGGACTGCGGTTACACGAGCGTCCGGGATCAGTTTGCTAAGGAGCTGAAAGAGCAGTTCGGGCTTCCTGCGTTTCCGTTGCTCGACGTGGCCGGGTGGATGTGCGGCCTGAAATACGGTTGGACTTTTCGCGAGGCTTCGTCGCTGGAGCAGGTGCGAAAGAGCCGGCTTCCGATGCTGTTCATCCACGGCGATGCCGACGATTATGTGCCGACATCGATGGTTTACCCGCTCTACGAAGCCAAGCCCGGTGAAAAGGAGTTGTGGGTGGTCCCGGGAGCTTCGCACGCGAACTCGTACCGTGATAACCGGGAGGAATATACGCGCCGTGTCGGGGAGTTCGTGGGAAAATATATCGGTGACGAGGCGGAGTGAATTGAATAAAGACCGCGATTATATATTTTCATGTATCACCGTCCGAAGAGTACGCCATCTCCCTCCCTGAGGGAGGGTTGGGGAGGGGTCGGATTTGTATGCGACGCCGTAGGCGGCGACAACGGGCGTCGACAGCGGGATTGGTCCAATGAAATATATAATTGCCAATGAATTATAATATGGATAATTATAACTTGCAGCAGGCACAAGCCTTTTACCGGATTCTGGAGGAGGCTATCGGGAAACTTCCCGCCGACGTGCGTGCGAAACTTTACCGGCCGTGTGCCGTCAATTGTGTGAAAGATGTCGTCCTGGCGGAGCTTCGCCGGCAGTTCGAGGAGTGCGGCTGCGACCTGGACAAGCAGTATGCGAAATACAACCGCTCGGAATATTTTTTTGCCGACATCGTCGAGCCGGGACGGGTTTATGAGATCGGGTATCCCCGGTGTCTCTGTCCGCAGGTCGATGCCGGGTTCGTCGCGGCTCCGACCCATTGCGAATGTTCCCGCCAGAGCATCCTGTTTGTCTATGAGGAATTGATTCCGGATAAAACCGTCCGGGTGGAAACGCTGGGAACCGTTCTGGAGGGAGCTTCCGAGTGCCGCTTCCGGGTTGTGATTGAATAAAAACCGGTAAAAAACCGGTTGCGCGCTGTGACAAGTCCCCTCTGGGGATTTAGGAGTGGGTAAGATTTATAAACACGGTCGTTGGCCGCGAGTGCGAGACAGGCGGAACTGTCCGGCGATGCGGAAACGCAATGCAAAACAAAAAGAGTTCAGACTTTGGTCTGAACTCTTTTTGATTATGAACCGATCCTTGGACTATGCCTTGCCGGCCGAACCGAGGACGTTCTCGCACTTGTGCTTGTAGAGCTTCTTCAGCTCGTCGCGTGCCGGACCCAGGTATTTGCGGGGGTCGAACTCGGCGGGCTGGTCTACGAAGATCTGACGGATGGCGGCGGTCATAGCCAGACGGCCGTCCGAGTCGATGTTGATCTTGCAAACGGCGCTCTTGGCAGCCTCACGCAGCTGCTCCTCGGGAATACCTACGGCATCCTTCAGCGCACCGCCGTGGGTGTTGATGATCTTCACGTACTCCTGGGGAACCGACGACGATCCGTGCAGCACGATGGGGAAACCCGGGATCTGCTTCTCGATCTCCTTGAGGATGTCGAAACGCAAGGGGGGCGGAACCAGGATGCCCTCGGCGTTGCGGGTGCACTGCTCGGGCTTGAATTTGTTGGCGCCGTGCGACGTGCCGATCGAGATGGCCAGCGAATCCACGCCGGTCTTCGATACGAAGTCTACGACCTCCTCGGGGCGCGTGTAGGTGTGGTGCTCGGCCGAAACCTCGTCTTCCACGCCGGCCAGTACGCCCAGCTCGCCCTCGACCGTTACGTCGAACTTGTGGGCATATTCAACTACCTGCTTGGTGAGGGCTACGTTCTCCTCGTAGGGCAGGTGCGAACCGTCGATCATCACCGACGAGAAGCCCATGTCGATGCAGCTCTTGCACAGCTCGAACGAGTTGCCGTGGTCGAGGTGCAGTACGATGGGGATGTTCTTGCCGAGCTCCTTGGCATACTCGACCGCGCCCTGGGCCATGTAGCGCAGCAGCGTCTGGTTGGCATACTTGCGTGCGCCGGACGAAACCTGCAGGATTACGGGCGACGAAGCCTCGACGCAAGCCGCAACGATAGCCTGCATCTGCTCCATGTTGTTGAAGTTGAATGCCGGGATGGCATAACCGCCTTTGATGGCCTTGGCGAACATGTCGCGCGTGTTCACAAGACCCAGATCTTTGTACGATACCATAGTATTTGAATTATTAGTGAATTTATTGCACTCAAAAAACCGCACAAATTTACTAAAAATTCTAAATAACAGCCGTTTTTTGTGAAAAAAATAACAGCCCAGGCGGGAAATAGTTATGCAATCCGGATTGTTTTTTGTAAATTTGCGGGGACTTTCCGGTGACGGGCAGAAACATTGCAGCAGGTTTTTGGCGGCATATCCGCCCCTGTTCCGGGTGGGATGCCGGTCTGAGGCGACAACACAAAACAAATAACATACATATTACGCTATGGCAGACTTTATTTATCAGGAGCCGTTCCCCGTGGGGGAAGACAAAACCAAGTACCGTCTTTTGACGAAGGAGTACGTGAAGGTCGTCGAGTGCGACGGACGCAAAATCCTCAAGGTCGACCCCAAGGGCCTCGAACTGCTTTCGAAAGAGGCTTATGCCGACGTGTCGTTCTACCTGCGCTCCGCGCACCTCGAAAAGCTGCGCAACATCCTCGAGGACCCCGAAGCCACCGACAACGACAAGTTCGTGGCCTACACGATGCTGCTGAACCAGGTCGTTTCGGCCGAAGGCGAACTGCCGACCTGCCAGGATACCGGCACGGCTATCTGCATCGGCCATAAGGGCGAGGACGTTTACACGGGGGCCGACGATGCCGAGTGTATCGCCAAAGGCGTTTACGAGACCTATAAAGGCCGTAACCTGCGTTATTCGCAGGTCGTTCCGCAGACGATGACCGAAGAGAAAAACTCGGGTACGAACCTTCCCGCCCAGATCGACATCTACGGCGGCAAGCCCGGCATGGAATACGAATTCCTGTTCATCACCAAGGGCGGCGGTTCGGCCAACAAGACGTTCCTTTACCAGCAGACCAAGGCGCTCCTGAACGAGGAGTCGCTCACGAAATTCATCAAACAGCATATCTTCGACCTCGGTACGTCGGCCTGTCCGCCTTACCACCTGGCGATCTGCATCGGCGGTACGTCGGCCGAGATGTGCCTCTCGACGGTGAAGAAGGCTTCGGCCGGTTACCTCGACGAACTGCCCACCTCGGGCAACGAAGGCGGCCGCTGCTTCCGTGACCTGGAGTGGGAGGAGAAGGTGTTGAAAATCTGCCAGCAGAGCGGCGTCGGCGCCCAGTTCGGCGGCAAATACCTCGTGCACGACGTGCGCGTGATCCGTGCCCCGCGCCATGCGGCTTCGTGCCCCGTGGCCATCGGCGTGAGCTGCTCGGCCGACCGTAACATCAAGGCCAAGATCACCCCGTCGGGCATCTTCCTCGAAGAACTCGAAAAGAATCCCGCACGTTTCCTGCCGGCCGAGGCTCCCGCCATGTCGCCCGCCGTGGACATCGACCTCGACGAGGGCATGGACAAGGTGCGCGCGATCCTTACGAAATACCCGATCAAGACGCGCCTGAACCTCCGCGGTACGCTGATCGTGGCCCGCGACATCGCCCATGCCCGCATCAAGCAGATGCTCGACGAAGGCAAGCCGATGCCCGAGTATTTCAAGAAGCACCCGGTTTACTATGCCGGCCCGGCCAAGACGCCCGAGGGTATGGCTTCGGGCTCGTTCGGTCCCACGACGGCCGGACGTATGGACCCCTATGTGGATTTGTTCCAGTCGCAGGGCGGTTCGCTGGTGATGGTGGCCAAGGGTAACCGCACGCAGCAGGTTACCGATGCCTGCAAGAAATACGGCGGTTTCTACCTCGGTTCGATCGGCGGTCCGGCTGCGATCCTTGCCAAGAACTCCATCAAATCGGTCGAGGTCGTGGACTTCCCCGAACTGGGCATGGAGGCTGTGCGTAAGATCTATGTCGAGAACTTCCCGGCGTTCATCATCGTCGATGACAAAGGGAACGACTTTTTCGCTGACTTCAAGCACTAGAACGGATCGACGATTCTGATTTGTGCCTTTTTTAGGATCGGGACACCGTGATTGCCGCCTGTGGCGCCGTGTGAAAATCCGACCCGCCCCAACCCCTGCCCGAGGCAGGGGCTTAGTGGCCCGGGCGGCAGGATCGGCGTTTTGAACGGTCGTCGTTAATTAGTCGCATGAAAAAATACTAAAGGGCAAAACTTTACGTTGTAAAATCGGATAAACGATTTTATTGCAGGCTCAATGAGAGATTTTGTTGCAAAAATATCCCTGACGGCACTCTTCGTGCTGGCGATCTTCTCGGCATCCGCTGCCGAGAAGGTCACTTTTGAGGCCAGTTCGCCGCTGATGGTCGCCGTCGGCGAGGCTTTCCGCGTGGAGTTCACGCTGAACGCCGAACCTGACGCCAACACGTTCAAGGCCCCTTCGTTCGAAGGCTTCGACGTGATTGCCGGGCCGAGCGTCTCGACCGGTTCGTCGGTGCAATATGTAAACGGGTCGATTACCAAAAGTTTCAGTTACGGCATTACCTACGTGCTCCTGCCTCAGGCAGCGGGCAATGTAACGGTCGGCGCCGCGGAGGCCAAGGTGGGCGGCACGACTTACCGGACCAAACCGCTGCCGATCGAGATCGTGAACGAGGGCGAAGGCGGAGGCTCCGGGGCCCGGCAACAGCAGCAGGGCGGCACAAACCGTCCCGGCAATGCCCAGGCGGATGTCCAGGGCCAGGTCGCCAAGGACGATATCCTGCTCCGGGCGGTGGTTTCGCGGTCGTCCGTGTATAAAAACGAGCCGCTGCATGTGGCTTTCAAACTCTATACGCGGGTTCCTTACGTCAACATCGTTCCCGAATCGGCCCCGTCGTTCAACGGATTCTGGTCGCAGGACCTCAGTGATCCCAATTCGGCCCGTGTAGGACGCGAGACCTACAATGGCAAGGTCTACGAGACGCGTGTACTGTACGATTACCTGCTCTATCCGCAGCAGGTCGGCTCGCTCACGATCGACCCCGTGGATATGACCGTCGTGGCGCAGGTGGTGGTGCAGAGCCGGAATGCCGATCCCTTCTTCGGGGGCGGCCGCGAGGTGTTCAACGTGCCGCGCAAGGTGCAGAGCCAGCGTACGACGGTGACCGTCAAGCCGCTTCCTTCGGGAGCTCCCTCCAGTTTCAGCGGAGCCGTGGGGCGTTTTACGATGGATACGCAGCCTCCTGCGGAGCGCATTGCGGCCAACTCGGGCGCAACCTTCACGGTCAAGATTTCCGGTACGGGCAACCTTACCTTCGTGCAGGCCCCGAAACTGTTGCTGCCGACTTCGTTCGAGCAGTATAACGTCAAAACCACCGAGTCGATCAACACGGCGTCGACCGGTATCTCCGGTTACCGCCAGTTCGAATATCCCTTCATTGCGCGAGCCGAGGGCACTTACGACATCGAACCGATCGAATTTACCTACTTCGACCCCCAGCGTGTACAGTACGTGACGCTCCGCTCGAAGCCGCTGACGCTCGATGTTACGCCCGATGTGCACGGCAGCGGCGATGCGGTGGTGATGCAGGGCCGCGGCATGTCGAAGGAAGAGGTAAAGATGCTGGGACAGGACATCCGCTTCATCAAGCTGGGCGGTGCGCAGTTGCGTTCCGAGCGTGTCCCGTTCATTTTCAGCGCCGCTTACTGGATTCTTCTGTTGGGTATCTTGGTAATCTTTACGATGATCTATGTGGCCCTGCGCAAGCAGATACGCGAGTCGCAGAACGTCGCCCTCGTACGCGGCAAGCGGGCGAATAAAGTCGCCGTACAGCGTTTCCGCGCCGCCAAAGGCTATATGGAGGAACAGAACCGCCACGCCTTTTACGAAGAGATGCTCCGCGCGCTGTGGGGCTATATGAGCGATAAGTTCAACATCCCGGTCGCCAACCTCACAAAAGAAAATGTCCGCGAGGAGTTGCATAAACGGGGCGTTTCGTCCGAAGATTCGCAGCGTTTCACGGCCATCATCACCCAGTGCGACGAGGCGCAGTATTCACCCGTGGAGTCGGCGCGCATGAACGATGTCTATTCGGAGGGCGTGAATCTGATTTCGCGTATCGAATCGGTGATAAAACGATAGTGTTATGAAGCGATTGACCTTATTCCTTATATTGCTGTCGGGCATTCTCTGCGCCAGGGCGCAGGAGAGTGCCGACTCGCTGGCGCAGCCCGCCGTTTTGACGGCTCCGGAACAGTTGGCCGAGGCGTCGCCTGACCAGTTGTGGGACCGCGCCAACACGGCCTACATCAACGGCGACTACCACGTTGCCGCGGAGTTCTACGACCAGATCCTCGCCCGCGGGCTGAGTTCCATGAAACTCTACTACAACCTGGCCAACGCCTATTTCAAAGAGGGGCAGTTGGGCCGGTCGATACTTTTCTACCACCGGGCTCTGCGGTTGGCTCCCGGCAACGACGACATTCGCTATAACCTGAGCGTCGCCGAGGCCCGTACGAAGGACAACATCGAGCAGATACCCGAATTTTTCTTTACCGAATGGATGCGCGACGTGCGCCGCCTGATGAGTTGTACGGCGTGGAGCCTCTTTTCGCTGGGGGCGTTGGTGTTTGCCCTGGCGCTGTTCCTGGTCTACCTGTTGGCACAGCGTTTGTCGTTGCGCAAGACGGGATTTTACGGGACCCTCGTTGCGGTGGCGGTCTTCATGCTGACGAGCTGGTTCGCCATAGGCGAACGGCGCGAGATGCTCGACCGGACGCAGGCCGTCGTGATGGCAGCCTCGACCGCCGTGAAGAGCTCCCCCGACAAGTCGGCGACAGACCTCTTCGTACTGCACGAAGGGACGCTCGTCGAAATTGCCAACCGCCTCGACAACTGGTGTGAAATCACCATTGCCGACGGCAAGAAAGGGTGGCTCGAATCCAGAATGATCGAAACGATTTAAATGTCGAAACTTTTACAGGATGTCGTCGGCGAGCTTTCGAAACTCCCGGGCGTAGGCCGCCGCACGGCGTTGCGCCTGGCTATTCACATCCTGCGTATGGAGCGGGATTCGGTGGCCGACATGACGTGCAGCATCGACCGCTTCCGCAATGAAATACGCTACTGCTCGCAGTGTAACAACCTCTCCGACGAGGAGGTCTGCCCGATTTGCGCCGACCGCGAACGGGACCACGCTACGATCTGCGTCGTGGAACAGGTTGCCGACGTGCTGTCGGTCGAGAATACGCGGCAGTACCGGGGCATGTACCACGTGCTGGGAGGCGTCATCTCGCCCATGCAGGGTATTTCGCCCTCGGACCTGAAGATCGACCTGCTGTGCGAACGTATCGCCCGGGGCGGCGTGAAAGAGGTGATCCTCGCCATCTCGACCTCGGTCGAAGGCGAAACGACGCTCTTCTACCTGATGAACCGCCTGCGGCAGTTCCCGGAGTTGAAGGTTACGTCGATCGCCCGCGGTATCGGCTTCGGCGACGAGTTGGAGTATGTCGACGAACTGACGATCACCCACGCGCTGATGAACCGGCGCGAGATCGAGTAGCCCGCCGGAAGGTGCGGCTCACGGGGGGCGTCGTCTGTGTAAGATAGAATCGGTTTTCTTAAAATTGGAATACTATGGATTTTGTAACGAACGAGAAACTCACCATCGTGGGTGCAGCCGGCATGATCGGCTCGAACATGGCTCAGACGGCGCTGATGATGCGCCTGACGCTCAACATTTGCCTTTACGATCCCTACGGACCGGCGCTGGAGGGCGTGGCTGAGGAACTTTTCCACTGCGCCTTCGAGGGGGTGAACATCACGTGGACGACCGACATCCGGGAGGCGTTGACCGATGCGGCTTACGTCGTATCGTCGGGCGGTGCGGCCCGCAAGGCCGGCATGACGCGCGAGGACCTGCTGAAAGGCAATGCCGAGATCGCCGCGCAGTTCGGCAAAGACCTCAAGGCTTATTGCCCGGACGTGAAGCACGTCGTCGTGGTCTTCAATCCCGCCGACATCACGGGTCTCATCACGCTGATCTACGCAGGACTGAAGCCTTCGCAGGTTTCGACCCTCGCGGCATTGGACTCCACGCGTCTGCGTTCGGAACTGGCCAAATACTTCAAGATTTCGCCCGATGAAATCCGTAACTGCCGTACCTACGGCGGCCACGGTGAGCAGATGGCAGTCTTCGCTTCGACGACGCTCGTCGCCGGAAAACCCCTTTCGTCGCTGATCGGTAAGGAAATGCCCGAAGGCGACTGGACCGACCTGCAGCAGCGGGTGATTCAGGGCGGCAAGCACATTATCGACCTCCGGGGCCGTTCGTCGTTCCAGAGCCCGGCCTACCTTTCGATCTGCATGATCGCAGCGGCCATGGGCGGCAAACCGTTCGAATACCCGGCCGGCGTATTCGTTCATAACGACGAGTTCAAACATATCCTGATGGCGATGGAGACCTCCATTACCAAGGAGGGCGTTTCGTATAAGAACGTGCAGGGCACTGCCGAAGAGCATAAGAAACTCACCGAAAGCTACGAGCACCTTTCGAAACTGCGCGACGAGGTGATCTCGATGGGCATCCTGCCGCCCGTCGGAGAGTGGGGCCGCCTGAATCCGCACCTGAAATAACAGGAAATACAAAACTGAAAAGGACCGGATGTATCCGGTCCTTTTTTAATTGGATGTGCAGAAGTCCACGGGAAGCACTATTTTCACGGGAACCTTTCGCCCGTTCAGCTCTCCCGGCTTCCATTGCGGGGAACTTTCGAGCGCCCGGACCGCTTCGGCGGACAGGCTGCGGTCGGGCGTTTGCAGGACGCGGATATCGGTCAGACGCCCCGTCGTGTCGATCACGAACGAAACCACTACGCGGGGTGGAATAGGAGGGCATCCGATGACGACCCGGACATTCCTGACCCGTTCGTTCACCCATTTACGGAATGTTCGGATGTCGTCTTTCCGGAACAGGGGCGGCGTGTCGCAGTGTATCAGGCGGAGCGAATCGCGGAAAATGGAGACCTGGGCCTGCTGTTGTTCTGTCGTAGCATTCTCCTGCCCGAAGGCCGTCCACGCGGATGTAATCAGCAGGAGCGCGCAGCCGATTTTCGCGGGTGTCGTCACGGTTTGGCCTGGAACACGGCGCGCAGTTCGCCGTCGCTGAGCAGCAACAGCATCGGGCCGTCCATGTCGTAATGGGTCACGGATTCGAGTGCCTTGGTGAAAGCGTTCTCCTGCTCCATGCCCGGGCAGGCCATCATCGTCGAGGCGAGGGGGCCGATCTTCAGCGTGCGCTTTTCGTCGGTCTTGTAGGTTCCCATCAGGCGGTTGCACGCACCTACGCCCGCCATGCGGTTGTTCTCGGCGAGCAGCGTGATCGTGAACTTACCCTCTTCGGGCTTGATTGCCTTGCCGCCGAGCTGAATCAGTTGCCACTCGGTTCCCACCAGCGGACGGCGGGTCTTTTTCTGGTAGGAACGGCAATTACAGCATCCGGCCATAAGGGCCGCAGCGACAGCGACTATCGCGATTTTGAGTAAAATCTTCATCGTTTTTCCATTTATATCATACCACAAATATAGGGAATAAATCGTACCTTTGGTGTCGTAACGATATTTTTATGGGCCGGGAGGCGTTGCGGGACAGTGCGCCCGGTTTTTGTTCCTGTCGGGCTCTTTCAACCGTTTTAATATAAAAACCGTATATCTATGAAAACGATCATCGCATCACCCCGTGCGCCCAAAGCCGTGGGTCCCTATTCGCAGGCTGTCGAGGCCGGCGGCGCGCTTTATGTCTCGGGACAGCTCCCGATCGACGCTGCGACGGGCGCAATGGCCGACGGCGTCGAGGCTCAGACACGCCAGTCGCTTACGAACCTCGGGCACATCCTCCGCGAAGCCGGGTACGACTATTCCGACGTGGTGAAAACCACGGTCCTGCTGAAGTCGATCGGCGATTTTGCCGCCATGAATGCCGTCTACGCCGGTTTTTTTACAGGCGGAATGCCGGCGCGCGTGTGCTATGAGGTCGCAGCGCTTCCGATGGGGGCGTTGGTCGAAATCGATGCTGTCGCGGCAAAGTAAACGCCGCCGTCCGGCCGAAAGCGCGCTCCGGATGCCTGAGGCGCGCTTTTGCTTTTTTTGTAGATAATTTGTGAATAAGTTTGACCCTCCGGACTGGTTTTTTAGCCGGAAAAGAGTCAATTTTGTAGAACCGGGTTTTGCCCGCTGTGACGCCAAAATCTAAAATAGAAAAACAATATAGAAAATAGTTATGTCAAAAGCCACCAAAGCCGACACGCCGCAGAAAGTCAATTACAACGATGCGGTTGCCGAGTCGAAGAAGTATTTCGAGGGGGACGACCTCGCCGCCACGGTGTGGGTCAGCAAGTATGCCCTCAAGGACTCTTTCGGGAACATTTACGAGAAATCGCCGCGCGAGATGCACGAGCGTATCGCTTCCGAAATCGAACGGATCGAGAAAAAATACCCGAATCCCCTCTCCAAGGAGGACGCTTTCGCATTGCTCGATCATTTCCGGTACGTCATTCCGCAGGGCGGACCGATGACCGGCATCGGCAATAATTTCCAGGTGGCGTCGCTGTCCAACTGTTTCGTTATCGGCCATAAGCATCCCGCCGACTCCTACGGCGGCATCTTCCGCATGGACGAGGAGCAGGTGCAGTTGATGAAACGCCGCGGCGGCGTGGGGCACGACCTTTCGCACATCCGCCCCACGGGCAGCCCGGTGCTGAACTCGGCCCTTACGTCGACGGGTATCGTGCCCTTCATGGAGCGTTATTCGAACTCGACGCGCGAGGTGGCGCAGGACGGACGGCGCGGCGCGCTGATGCTGTCGCTGTCGATCAAGCACCCCGATGCCGAGCGGTTCATCGACGCCAAGGTCGATACGGGCAAGGTGACGGGCGCCAACGTCTCGATCAAGATCGACGACGAATTCATGCGTGCGGCCCTCGCCGGCAAGAAGTACCACCAGCAGTTCCCGATCAAGTCGGACAATCCCAAATACGAACAGGACATCGACGCTAAGAAACTCTGGGAGAAGATCATCCACAACGCCTGGAAATCGGCTGAACCGGGCGTGCTGTTCTGGGATACGATCATCCGCGAAAGCATCCCCGACTGCTATGCCGACGACGGTTTCGTAACGGTCTCGACCAATCCCTGCGGCGAGATTCCGCTCTGTCCCTACGACTCGTGCCGCCTGCTGGCGATGAATCTGCTGAGCTATGTGGACAACCCCTTCAAGGCCGACGCAAAATTCAATTTCGACAAGTTCCGCGACCACGTGTACAAGGCGATGCACATGATGGACGACATCATCGACCTCGAACTGGAGAAGGTCGAGTTGATCATCCGCAAGATCGAGGACGACCCGGAGGATATGGACGTGCGCCGCGTGGAACTGGAACTGTGGAAGAAAATCCGCGAGATGGCGCAGAAGGGCCGCCGTACCGGCCTGGGCATTACGGCTGAGGGCGACATGCTCGCCGCACTGGGCCTGCGCTACGGTACGCAGGAGGCGACCGACTTCGCTGTCGAGGTGCAGAAAACCCTCGCCCTTGCCGCTTACGGGGCTTCGGTGAAGATGGCTGCCGAGCGCGGTGCCTTCCCGGTTTACGATGCCGCGAAGGAGGTCGATAATCCGATGATCGCCCGCATCCGCGAGGCCGATCCTGCCCTTTACGAAGAGATGGTCCGCGTAGGCCGCCGCAACATCGCCATGCTGACCATCGCACCCACGGGAACCACGTCGCTCATGTCGCAGACTACGTCGGGCATCGAGCCGGTGTTCCGCACCGTTTACAAGCGCCGCCGCAAGATCAATCCTTCGGATGTCGACACCCATGTCGATTACGAGGATGAAACGGGAGAAAAGTTCCAGGAGTATAACGTCTATCACCATAATTTCGTCAAGTGGCTGGAGGCCAACGGATACGACACGTCGAAACTTGCCGCGATCTCCGACGCCGAACTGGACAAGTGGGTCGCCGCATCGCCCTACCATGGCGCTACGGCCAACGACATCGACTGGGTGGCCAAGGTCAAGATGCAGGGCGCTATCCAGAAGTGGGTGGACCACTCGATTTCGGTGACGGTGAACTTGCCGAACAACGTCTCTGAGGCGTTGGTGGCCGATGTATACCGCACAGCCTGGGAGTGCGGCTGCAAGGGCGTCACGGTCTACCGCGACGGCTGCCGCGACGGCGTGCTGCTGGAGAAGAACTCCAAGAACAAGAAAAAGTGCGAGGAGCATCCCGGCGAGGTGCAGAAGCGT
The DNA here is from genome assembly GCF_015553985.1 of Alistipes sp. D31t1_170403_E11. Taxonomy (NCBI): domain Bacteria; kingdom Pseudomonadati; phylum Bacteroidota; class Bacteroidia; order Bacteroidales; family Rikenellaceae; genus Alistipes; species Alistipes sp. D31t1_170403_E11. The sequence goes on from NZ_JADNHQ010000012.1 coordinate 16,913, forward strand.
CCCAAGTCGATCCCGGCCGACATCGTGCGTTTCAAGAATGGCACAGAAGACTGGATCGCCTTCGTGGGTCTGCAGGACGGCCGTCCCTACGAAGTCTTCACGGGTAAGATCGAAGAGGACGCGATGTTCATTCCCCCGAAGATCAAGAAGGGCTTCATCATCAAGGTCCGCGAGGAGGACGGCACGAAGCGCTACGATTTCCAATATACCGACCGCTACGGTTATACGAACACCATCGGCGGCATCTCACGCCTGTTCAATGAGGAGTTCTGGAACTACGCAAAACTCATTTCGGGCGTGTTGCGCCACGGAATGCCGATCGAGAAGACCGTGTCGCTGATCGAATCCCTGCACCTGGACAGCGAGTCAATCAATACCTGGAAGACGGGCGTATGCCGCGCGCTGAAACAATATATCGTCGACGGCACGAAGTCCAAGGGCAAATGCCCGAGCTGCGGACAGGAGAACATGGCCTACCAAAACGGCTGTCTGACCTGCATGGCATGCGGTTATTCCAAATGCGGATAATGGTCGAAACAACCTGATTTGTGTTCTAAAAGGCTCCGGTGTTTAGGCATCCGGGGCTTTTTTAGCCTCAAAAGTTTGTTTTTCCTGTTTTTTTGACCGGAATTGAATGGTTTTTGTGAAAAAATGCTTACTTTTACAGCAAGTATGTAGACGTATTAAAGTATTAAAGATGTAACATTTATGAGAAAATTATTCTTGACTTTCTTGCTCGTGGCTTTTGCCTCTGCCTCCTTCGCTGAAGGAACGCCTAAAAAGCCGAGTGTTGCCGGATTCGTTTCGAACGGATTCTGGGATAACTGGGAGATTTCGGCCGGTTTCGGAACCGGGACTGCCTTTTCCAACGGCAGCAATCGTGGCCCCCGCAGCGACCGCTTCGGGTTCGAGGGCAACCTGTCGCTGACGAAATGGGTGCACCCGATCGCGGGTATCCGCGCTCAGTTGCAGGGCGGATGGTTCAACAACTTCGATCCCCAGATCGGCAAGATGACGTGGCCGTACATGTTCGGACACGTGGATTTCATGCTTAATGCATCGAACTGGATCGGCGGTTACCGTGCCGACCGTGCGTGGTATGCCGTGCCGTTCGCCGGTTTCGGTTACATGGCTTCGAACTTCACCGACCGCAGCCAGCGTGAGAACGTATCCGGCTCGCGCCAGAACTTCGCGTTCACGGCAGGTCTGCTTAACAAGTTCCGCCTCTCGCCGGCGTTCGATTTCAACATCGAGCTCAAGGGCCTGCTCACCAAGTCGACGATCTGCCCCGCCCGTATGGACGGTTCCTACCTGGCCGGCCTCACCGCTACGGCAGGTATCACCTATCGCTTCAACCAGCGTGGTTGGGAGCGCGGTGTCCCGGGCTATACGGCCGATGACATTCGTGCTTTCCAGAATGCAGTGGCTGCCGGTAATACCGCTCTCGAAGCTGCTCAGGCTGAGAATGCAAACCTGAATAACAAGCTGAAGGCTGCGCAGGCCGAGGCCGCTGCCGCCAAGGCTGCTGCCGACGCTGCTGCCAAGGCTGCCGCAGAAGCCGCTGCCAAGAAGGTGAATACCCTGAACCCGACTTCGATTATCTTCTACGATTACAGCATGTCGAAACTGACGGCGAAGGAGAAGACCCGCCTCGAACTGATGGCCGACCTGATCAAGAACGGTCCGAAAGACAAGGTGTACAGCATCGAAGGCCACGCTGACCAGCAGACGGGTACTGCTGCCGGCAACAAGAAGGTTGCTGAGAACCGCGCCAAGAGCGTTTACGACTTCCTCGTAAAATGCGGTGTGAATCCCAAGCAGCTGACCTACGAAGGCAAGGGTAACGCAGCCAACATTTACGAGAACAACCAAAAGGCCAACCGCGCTGTGATTATCAAATAATCCGGCCGGGCCGTACAGGGGGGGGCTGTAAATAGAACCTTCCCGCCATAACGACAAAAAAGAGGCTTCCGCGGGGAGCCTCTTTTTTGTCTATATATTATAAGGTATGTTTCGGAATTTATCGGACGATAACGGCGTTGACCAGCCGGACGCCCGAACGACGGTTGATCTCCTCCTTGAGCGCCTCGCGCTGGTAGAAAAGTTCCGAACGCAGAACGCTCGACTGAATGCGTACGTAGAGAATGTGCTTTTCGAGTTTGAGCTCGGTGGTGACCTCTGCGGCCCGGTCGCCGACGATTTCGCGCCATGTGTCCGGCAGTTTGCCTTCGGCGACTTTTGCGGCGATGTAGGGGCGTTTGAAAAACTCCTCCAACAGGTCGCCCATCAACATGGTTTTGGTCCGTCTCATGACTGTTCGTTAGTTGATTCCGTTTGCGCGGCGTGTTCCGGATCGGTTGTTTCTGCTGTTTCTGCGGCGGCTTTTTCCTGCGTCACGGCCCCTTCGGCGACCGAGAAAAGGGTGTAGTCTCCGCCTGCCTTGTCCAGGATCCGCTTCAGCCGCGTCGGGTTGCAGTCGGTGATGAGTATCTGTCCGAACGTATCGTTCGAAACCAGCCGGATCAGTTGTTCGACGCGCCCGGCGTCGAGCTTGTCGAACAAATCGTCCAGCAGCAGAATGGGTCGCTCGCCCTTCGCTTCGGCGACAACGGCGTATTGTGCCAGTTTGAGGGCGATCAGAAACGATTTCTGCTGCCCCTGCGAACCGTATTTGCGCAAGGGATAACCCCCGATTTTCAGTACCAGGTCGTCGCGGTGAATACCCGCTGTCGTAAATTCGTTGACAATGTCTTTCTGCCGCGCTTCGAGCAGGATCTCTTCGAACGGGCGTTCGTTCAGTTCCGATTTGTAGTGCAGTTCGACCTGCTCCCGGTCGTCCGAGAGGATGCGGTAATAGGCTGCGACTTCGGGTTGCAGCCGCTCGGCGAACTCCTGCCGCCGGGCGTGAATGGCCTTGCCGTGCTCGCACAACTGCATGTCGTAAATCTGAAGCATCGTTTCGTCGGGCCGGGTTTTCAGGAGGCGGTTACGTTCGGCCAGTACGGCGTTGTAACGCATCACCGAGCCGAGGTAGGCGCGGTCCAACTGCGAAATGAAGGCGTTGAGATAGCGGCGGCGTTCGTCGGCGGCGTCGCTGATCAGTGCACTGTCGGCCGGCGATACGATCACTGCGGGGATCAGCCCCACGTGGTCCGACAGCCGTTCGTACTCCTTGCCGTTTCGCTTGAGCACCTTGCCGCCCTTGCGCGAGAAACTGCACACGACGGTTTCGTTTTTCCCCGCATCGGTCGCGTAGGCCCCTTCGACGAGGAAGAAGTCGGCTCCGTGGCGGATGCTCTGCCCGTCGGTCATCTGCAGCGACGATTTGCACATCGACAGGTAGTAGACCGCATCCACGACGTTGGTTTTGCCCGCGCCGTTGTCGCCTACCAGACAGTTGATGCCGGGGCACAGCACGAGTTCCTCCTGGGAGATGTTTTTGAAATTCAGCAGTGCGATTTTCTTCAGATACATAGGACAAAAATACAAAAAATCCGGACACGACATTGCACATTGTGAATAGTTTTGTATCTTTGCAAACTATCGTACGAATTATAAACTAATAACACAATACGTAATATGGCAAAGCAGAACGTCGCCGAACAGGAAACCCTCGGCGAAGCAATGAACAGAACGGAGCTCTTTTTCGAGAAGAACGGCCGGCTGATGTCTTACATCTTTCTCGGCCTGCTCGTTGCCGCAGCTCTCGTTTTCGGCTACCGCTCGCTGATTCTCCAGCCCCGTGCTACGAAGGCTGCCGAGATGATCGCCGAGGCACAGTCGCGTTTTGAAGCTGAAAACCCTGATTTCGAACTGGCGCTGTTGGGCGACGACAACGCCGCAGGTTTCCTCGACGTGATCGCAAAGTACGGTTCGACGCCTTCGGGCAACCTCGCCAAGCATTATGCAGGTATCTGCTACCTGCGTACGGGCGACCTGGAGAATGCCGGCAAGTACCTGGCCAAGTTCTCGCATCTGAAGGGTATTCCCGGAGAGTTGATCAACGCCCAGAACTACGGTTTGCAGGGCGACATCGCCGTCGAGCAGCAGGACTACGCCAAGGCGGTGAAGTTCTACGAGAAGGCCGTGAAGGCCGCCGACAACAACCTGACGGCTCCGATGTATCTGCGCAAGGCCGGTCTTGCGGAGCAGGCTATGGGCAATCAGCAGAAAGCCGCTGCTTACTATGAGGAGATCATGACTTCGTATCCCGCCTCGATGGAGGCCCGCGATGCGGAAAAACTGCTCGGCAGCGTAAAATAACGAAGGACGATGGCGACCAAGAATCACAACCTTTCCAAATTCGACTCACCCCTGCCTTCGGCCGCTGATATGCGGTTCGGTATCGTCGTGGCCGAGTGGAACCGCGAGGTCACCGAGGCCCTGTTGGAGGGCGCCGTGCGTACGCTGCGTGCTGCCGGATGCCCCGATATGAACATCCAGGTCAAGTATGTCCCGGGTACGTTCGAGCTTTCGCTCGGTGCGCAGTTCTTCGCGGAGTATACCGACGTGGACGCGGTAATCGCCCTCGGATGCGTTATCCAGGGTGACACGCGGCACTTCGATTTTATCTGCCAGGGCGTGACGCAGGGCATTACGCAACTGCAAATCCAATGGAACATGCCCATTGCCTTCGGTGTGCTGACGGTCAACGACATGCAGCAGGCCCTCGACCGCTGTGGCGGCCGCCACGGCAACAAGGGCGACGAGGCCGCAGCTACGGCTGTCAACATGGTCAAGTTGCAGATCGACATGGAGGCAGCTTCTCCCGACCATGAGCCCGACCGCCGCAACATCAACTAAACTTCGGTTTTACCTTCGATAAAAAAAGCCATCCTAAACAGGATGGCTTTTTTTATTGGGGTCGGTGTATTATTCTTTAGTCTGCTCCAGGGAGATGCGCTCCGAATAGCGGCGTCCGAAACGGTCGGTGGCGACCACTTCGACGACCTGTGCCGAGGCCGAAGGACGGGCCTTGAAGAAGAAATCCGAGATGCGCAGAGACTGCGACTTGGCGATCTTCTGTCCCGCGGTTTTCAGCGAGTCGAGGTAGGCCGCGTAGTCCGGGTCGCCGATCCGGATGCGCTGCATCGAGCCGCGGTAACGGCCGTCCTCATACCAGACGACGGTCCAGTAAGGGTCCCAGTTCCAGACTTTGACGACGATGCTTCCGGGATACTCCTTTACCGTTCCGGGCTTCCAGGTCCGCAGTTGCCACGCCGAAGGAGCGTCGAGACTCTGGTATTCCCACGAGAAATCTCCGCCGCATTCGCGGAAAAGCTGGTAGCCTTTGGGCGTGCCGTCTTTGTTGATCGGATCGTACCACAGGTTGCCGCAGATTTGGGCGACGTTGTGTTCCATGACTCCTTCGCGAATGTCGAAGTTCGAATTGATGTGTGTGTGTCCCGAGATGAAATGGAGCTCCTGGCCGGCAAAAGCGTCGATCAGTTTCTCGGCCGACGCCATGACCGGTTTTTCTTTCCAGTATTTGAAGATCGGGGCGTGCACGGCTATGCAGACGCGCGATCCGGCAGGCAGGCGTTCGGCGTAAGCTGCCGCCCAGCGCAGTTGCAGGGAGTCGATCTGCTCTTCGTACTTCTTTTCACCGTGGTAGATAATGTCGTCGAGCACGATATAGTGGGTCCGGCCCATGTCGAACGCATAATAGGTAGGACCGAAGAACGACCGGTAGTTCTCGGTGGCTTCCCGGTCGGTATATTTCTTCAGGTTGTGGTCGTGGTTGCCGATGACGCCGTAAACGGGAATTCCGAGCGATGCGAACTGCTCCTTTACGCGGGCAAACAGCTCGGGAGAATCCCAGACGATGTCGCCCAGCAGGATGGCGGCCTGCTGCACTCCCTGTGCTTTCTTGGCCGTGGTTTCGGCCTGCAGGACGGGGATGATCTCTGTACAGAGCCGCTCGAAATGCTTCTCGGTCTTGGGCTGCGGATCGGCGATGGCCAGCAGTTCGTAAGCCTCTCCGGTCGCCGTCCACGGCCGCAGTTCAAAGTCGTAACGTTTCGTCGAAGGGGCGTAGGGCAGGTAAAACTGCGGCACACCCTGCTTTGTCGGCGCGATGTGGCCCGACGGGGTTACGAGGCTGATGAACAGCGCTTCGTCGTTGGCGTCGAGCGTAAACACGCCTTCGGCGTTGCTTTCTGTGAAGGCGTAGCCGTCCGTAACGGTGATGCCCGCCATGGGTTTTCCGTCGCATTTCACCGTGCCCTTGATCGGGCGGGCGGAAGCTGCGGCAAAGAGTCCGCAGAACAGTAATAGAAGTGTAAGTCGTTTCATAAGGGTAGTTTGGGTTATACGTGGCGGGCGTCAGAAGAGACCCAGGTTATCCAGGAAAATGAGCAGCAGCACCGCAGGGCAGATGTAGCGCAGCAGGAAGATGAACACCCCGTAAATACGGAACTTCAGCGTGCCGTCGTTGCTGATCTGCGCTTTGAGTATTTTCTGGTCGAGGCGCCATCCGACGAAGATGCAGGTGAAGAACCCGCCTGCGGGCAGCAGGATGTTGGCCGTGAGGAAGTCGAGCGAGTCGAAGATGTTGAGCCCGAAGATGCTCCATCCGCTCAGTACGCCCAGTGACAGCGACGCTACGGCAGCCAGCGCCATGCAGGCCCCGGTCGTGGCCCATGCGGCGGCTTTGCGGCTCAGATGCCACTCTTCGTGCAGGTAGGCCGTGATGACCTCATGTAAAGAAATGGTAGAGGTGAGCGCCGCGACGACCAGCAATAGAAAGAATACCGACGACCAGACCATGCTCAGCGGCATCGAATTGAAGATACCCGGCAGGGTGATGAAGACCAGCGACGGGCCTGACGAAGGCTCGATGCCTACGCTGAAAACCGCCGGGAAAATCACTACGCCGGCCAGTATGGCGACCAGTGTGTCGAGGATCGTGACGTTCAGTGCCGTATGGCGCAGGTTGGTGTCGGGCTTGAAGTAGGAGGCGTAGGTGACCATCGTACCGATGCCGATCGAGAGTGAGAAGAATGCCTGCCCCAGCGCCACGAGCACGGTCGAGGGACCTACCTTCGAGAAGTCGGGTTTGAAAAGGAACCGGAGTCCTTCGTCGCCGCCGGGCATCAGCAGCGAGTGGATCGACAGTGCGATGAGGATGATGAACAGCAACGGCATCAGCACTTTGGCTGAGCGTTCGATGCCTTTCTGTACCCCCATTGCGATCACGAAATGCGTGGCCAGCACGAAGAGCGAGGTGTAGACTACGGGCCGCCACGGATTCTGGATGAAGGTCTCGAAAACGCCTTTGTATTCGTCGGGGGTGGTGAGTTTCGCCAGGCTGCCCGTTACGGAGTGAACCATATATTCGGCGGTCCATCCCGAGACTACGAAGTAGAAACCCAGGATCAGGAACGCCGCGATCACGCCGTTGTAGCCCAGGAAGCTCCATTTGGGGTCGAGTGCCCGGTAGGCGCCTACCGCGTTGCGGTGCGAGGCACGCCCGACCGAAAATTCGGCCACCATGATCGGGAGTCCCAGCAGCAGGACGCAGAGGATGTAAATTACCAGGAAGGCTCCGCCGCCGTTGTCGCCGGCGACATAGGGGAACCGCCAGATGTTTCCCAGTCCCACGGAACTTCCCGCCGCGACGAGCACGGCGCTCAATTTGCCGCCCAGGGTAGCGCGGCCGTGTGAATGATGCATATCGGTCCTATTTGAAAAACACACGCGCACGCATCGCGTGCGCGTGTGTTTTATTTTTCCAGTACAACGCTCACCTTCTCCAGCTTGCCGCCGAGCGGAGGCGCCAGTTTCGAGACGGTGCATTTTACGTGCCGGACTTGCCCGAAGGAGGCGTAAACCGCTTCGATGATGTTCATTGCCACGCGTTCGATCGTGCGTTGGGTAATGCGCATCTGGAGCGAAACGACTTCGTAGACCGTAAGGTAATTGACCGCCTGTTCGACACTGTCTTCGGCAGCCACATTGCCCAATTCGGCCGTGATCTCCAGATCGACCGTAAAGCGGTTGCCGACCTTCCGCTCGAGTTCGTAACAGCCGTGCAGCGCCCGGAACTCCATGCGTTGAAGAACGATGCGGTATTCCATCCTACTCGGCGATCACGAGGTAGTAGTTCTTCTTACCTTTCTGCACGAGCAGGTATTTGCCCGCGATCAGGTCCTCTTCGCCCACCGGACGCATCGCGTCGGCGATTTTCTCCTTGTTGAGCGACACGCCGCCGCCCTGTACCATCTTGCGGCATTCGCCTTTCGAAGGGAAGATGTCGCTCTTCTCGGCGCACAGGTCGATGAACGGTAGGCCCAGTTCGGCTCGGGAGATGCGGTATTGCGGTACGCCCTCGAATACTTGCAGCAGCGTCTGCTCGTCGAGACGGTGCAAAGCCTCCGATGTAGCGCCGCCGAAGAGGATCGCCGAGGCTTCGACGGCCTTTTCATACTCCTCTTTGGAGTGAATCATCGTGGTGATCTCCTGTGCCAGCCGCTTTTGCAGCACGCGCAGGTGGGGAGCCGCTTCGTGTTCGGCGATGAGTGCGTCGATGGTCTCGCGGTCCAGCAGCGTGAAGATCTTGATGTAACGCTGGGCGTCTTCGTCGCTGACGTTGAGCCAGAACTGATAGAATTTGTAGGGCGAGGTATACCGCGGGTCGAGCCATACGTTGCCGCCTTCGGTCTTGCCGAACTTCGTGCCGTCGGCTTTGGTAATCAGCGTACAGGTGATACCGAAGGCTTCGGCTTCGGAACCCAGCTTGCGGCGGATCAGCTCCGTACCGGTGGTGATGTTGCCCCACTGGTCGGCGCCTCCTAACTGGATTTTGCAGTTTTTCGTCTCGTAGAGGTGCAGGAAGTCATAGCCCTGGACCAACTGATAGGTAAACTCGGTGAACGACATGCCGTCGCCCTCGCCGCTGAAGCGTTTCTTTACCGAGTCCTTGGCCATCATGTAGTTGACGGTGATGCATTTGCCGATGTCGCGGATGAAATCGAGGAACGTGAATTCCTTCATCCAGTCGTAGTTGTTCACCATCTGTGCGGCGTTCGGGGCGTCCGACTCGAAGTCGAGCAGTTTCGCCAACTGGCGTTTGATCGCTTCCTGATTGTGGCGCAGGGTTTTCTCGTCGAGCAGGTTGCGCTCCTGCGACTTGCCCGAAGGGTCGCCGATCATGCCTGTTGCGCCGCCGATGAGGGCCAGCGGACGATGGCCGCACATCTGGAAGTGCTTGAGGATCATTACGCCTACCAGGTGTCCGATATGCAGCGAGTCGGCCGTGGGGTCGATGCCCAGGTAAGCCGTCGTCAGTTCTTTTTCGAGTTGTTCCTTCGCGCCGGGCATGATCGTGTGAATCATGCCGCGCCATTCGAGTTCTTCGATGAAATTCTTTGTTGCCATGTTATTTTTTCTGTTCTTTCAATTTTTTCCTTTCGGGCGCAGATCGGGGTTTTACCCCATGCGACTGTTCCGCCGCCCGTAAATTCCGCTTCTTAAGCGGGTTATTCCACTTCTAAATCCAACGCCTGGCGGAGTTCCACGATCAGCGGGTTTTTCTCTGTCATGTGTTTCACCCGGTCTTCGAGCTTGATCGGGCGGGCGGCCCGTATCTGCTCGTTGACGACGACCTCCAGTTCGATGGCTCCCGTGATGTCCGCCAGTTCGGCGATGCGCATCAGCATACCCGTCTTGCTGCGGAGAATCTCCTCGCGCAGTTCGCTCGTCGGTACGCTCAGCGAAATCGTGTTGCCCCGCACGGTCATCAGTTCGAAGGCCGGGACGAACCGCGGACGCCGCTCCTTCATGAGGTTCAGGATCTTATCCCGGGCGTGCACCAGTTTCCGTTCGCACTCGGGGTCGATCGCCACGGCTTCCGGCTCGGACAATTCGTCCTCGGAGGACTCTTCGTCCGCATCACCGCCCGCCGAGGCGAGCAGTTCCGAAAGGGAGGTTCCCGAGATTAGCGGTCGCCGGGCAGGCTGGGGCGCAGGTTTCGGCGCCGCGGGCTGTGCCGGCGCCGTTTCCACCCGGGGCTCTGCCGCAGGGGGCGGGGTAGCGGGTGCGGGAACCGGTTGCACGACAGGCTCGGGCTCAACCGCCGCAGGTTGCTGCGGTACGGCCGGAGCAGGCGCTGCTGCTGCGACGGGTTCGACTGCCGGGGCTGTCTGCGGTTGTGCCGTGGGCACGGGGGCCGCAGGTGCTGCCGGAGCGGTCGCTGCCGCCGTACGGGGTGTCAGGCTGGGAAGCGGATACTCCCCGGGGGATGTCAGGGTGTCATTTTTTTTTTGGCCGAGCCCCGCGATTTTCATCAGGCCCAGCTCGACAAGCAACCGCTGGTTCGACGATTGCCGGATCTTCCCGTCGAGCTCCGTCAGTACGGAGATGGCTCCGAACAGGAACTCGACACTGCAGGCGCCCGCCTGCGTCCGGTATCGTTCGAGCAGTGTTCCGGTCATTTCGATCAGCCGCAGCGTTTCGGGACGCTTGGCCATCAGAAGGTCCCTCATGTGGCGGTTCATGCCCGCCATGAAGGTCTGCCCCGAGAATCCCTTCGACAATACGGTGTCGAAGGTAACGAGTACGTCGACGTAGTTGCCCGCGAGGAGCATTTCCGTGACGCCGAAATAAGTGTCGTAGTCCAGGACGTTCAGCGTCTGGGCTACATTGCGGTAGTCGAGCGCCATGCCGCAGAACGATACGGCTTTGTCGAACATCGACAAAGCGTCGCGCATACCGCCGTCGGCTTTCTGGGCGATCAGGTTCAACGACTCTTCATCGGCCGTGATGCCCTCCTGCGAGGCGATGTATTTGAGGTATTCGACGGAATCCTCGACGCGGATGCGGTTGAAGTCGTAAATCTGGCAGCGCGAGAGGATGGTCGGGATAATCTTGTGTTTTTCGGTGGTCGCCAGGATAAAAATGGCGTGTGCGGGAGGCTCTTCGAGCGTCTTGAGGAAGGCGTTGAAGGCCGCCGCCGAGAGCATGTGGACCTCGTCGATGATGAATACCGAGTAACGGCCCACCTGCGGAATGATGCGTACCTGTTCGATCAGCGTGCGGATATCTTCCACCGAGTTGTTCGACGCGGCGTCCAGTTCGTGGATGTTGAGCGACCGTCCTTCGTTGAACGAGCGGCACGATTCGCACTCGTTGCATGCTTCGGCGCCGTTGGGCGCAAGGCAGTTGATAGCTTTGGCGAAGATGCGGGCGCAGGTGGTTTTGCCTACGCCGCGGGGACCGCAGAAGAGGTAGGCGTGGGCCAACTGGCCGCGCTCGATGGCGTTCTGGAGCGTCGAGGTGATATGTTTCTGCCCAACGACCGATCGGAAGGTCGCGGGGCGGTATTTGCGTGCGCTGACGATGAAATCACTCATAGTAGCGCAAAGATACGAAAATTAAGAATAATTTGAGCCGGCGGGGATGAAAAAAGCGGAAACCGAAACCGGTTCCCGCTTTTTACAATTCGATGCCGGAGTCTTACTCGTCCATTTCGACCGTACCGTCGGCGAAAGCCTTGAAATCTACCTGGTAGTACTGGAGCGACTTTTTGCCGGCGCTTTCGACGTACTCCTTGCCCGGTTCGATGACGTTGATCTCGAATTCGCAACTGATCTCGCCGAGTTTTTTGTCCCGGTCGAGGAACGAGCTGCCCGAAGTGACCGCTTCGGCGATCGTATAGGAGCCGATGCTGCGGAATTCATACTCCTCGGGAATCGCGGCCTTGGCTGCGTCGTACTGTTTCTGGATAATCTCAGCGTTGATCATCTCGGGGGTAATACCCTTGATCTCGTCGAACTTCCGGTCTTTGACACCGCTGCCGGAGGCGTCGCGCAGGTCGGTGACCGTTCCGGCGGTCTGTCCGCCGAGGATCAGGCTTTGCGTGAAGCAGCCATTGGATTTGTTGATCATCTCCAGGTGGACGGAGAACAGATCGTTTTCGAGGCTTTCACCCTCCATCCAATAGATTTTGTAAATTTTCCACTCTTTGAAGTCGATGTTCTTCTTGATGGCGTCGGCAACTTTGGTCGTTGCTTCGATGGTGTCCATCTTGGTGGGAGTGAATGCTGATTTGAGTGAATCACACGAGGTGACGGCTAACGCAATTGCCGCGATCAGCAGGGAAAAACGAGTTTTTTTCATGGTTTTATGGGTTTTGAATGATTCGGCGACAATGAATCGTACGAAGCGGCATAGAGCCTGTTTTTATGTTAGTATTGACTGCTGTTTGCCTAAAAGACGCTTATCGGCTGCGAAGGTAGAAAAATTTGGCTGTCGTAGATGCGCGCAGGACGTTCTTGTCCCCCTGCTGTATGCCCTGTATGGCCTTTTGGACGGTATTTGATAGGTAGAATGTCCCCCTCCCGAATTCCCGGAATCTGGTTGTGCGGCTGACAGTCTGGCGGAATCTGGCGGTCAATATGTGACAAAAGATGACACAATGGCTGAAAATGCAGACTGGCAGGGGTTTTGCGGAAGTTGGGTATACAACAAGAAAATTCTAAAAACACATACTTATGAACATTAACACGTTAACCATTAAAGCGCAGGAGGCGCTGCAAGCAGCGCTCAACCTGGCGCGGGAGCGGGGACAGCAGGCTGTCGAACCGCTTCACCTGCTCGCGGTGCTGATCCGCGAGGACGATTCGCTTTCGACGTTCCTTCTGGGGCGTGTGGGCGTGAATGTACGCGGGCTGCGCGACGAAGCCGAGCGGGCCGTGGGTTCGCTGCCGCGCGTCGAAGGAAGCGGCGAGCAGTTCTTTGCGCAGGATACCTCGAAGGTAATCCAGCGTGCCGTCGATTTTACGAAGAACTTCGGTGACAAATACGCTTCGGTCGAACACCTGCTGCTGGGCCTTGTGGCCGAGCGCGGACAGTCCGCCGACATCCTCAAGCGCAACGGTGCGACGGAGAAGGAACTGATCGAGGCCATCCGTACTTTCCGCAAGGGAGCGACGGTCGATTCGCAGACTTCCGAGCAGCAGTTCGATGCCCTGGGCAAGTATGCCATCAATTTGAACGAGCAGGCCCGGAGCGGCAAACTCGATCCGGTTATCGGCCGTGACGAAGAGATTCGCCGCGTGCTGCAAATCCTTTCGCGGCGTACGAAGAACAACCCGATCCTCGTGGGCGAGGCCGGTGTCGGCAAGACCGCCATCGCCGAGGGTATTGCCCGCCGTATCATCGACGGCGACGTGCCGGAGAACCTGAAATCGAAGGTCATCTACTCGCTGGACATGGGAGCCCTTATCGCCGGCGCCAAATACCAGGGCGAATTCGAGGAGCGTCTGAAGGCGGTCGTGCAGGAGGTCGTGTCGAGCGAGGGTGAAATACTGCTCTTCATCGACGAAATCCACACGCTGGTCGGAGCCGGCAAGTCATCGGGTGCGATGGATGCCGCAAACATCCTCAAACCGGCCCTTGCGCGCGGTGAACTGCGGACGATCGGCGCCACGACGCTCGACGAGTTTCAGAAATATTTCGAGCAGGACAAGGCCCTCGAACGCCGTTTCCAGAAGGTGATGGTCGACGAACCTTCGCAGGAGGATGCTATTTCGATTCTCCGCGGCCTGAAAGAGCGTTACGAGAACCACCACCAGGTGCGGATTAAGGACGAGGCTATCGTGGCGGCCGTCGAACTGTCGACGCGTTACATCACGTCGCGTTTTTTGCCCGACAAGGCTATCGACCTGGTGGACGAAGCCGCTTCGCGGCTCCGGTTGGAGATGAACTCCGTGCCCGAGGAGATTGACACCCTCGACCGCCGGGTACGCCAGCTCGAAATCGAGCGCGAAGCCATCCGCCGCGAGAAGGACAAGGAGCGTGTGGCGCACCTCACCAAGGAGATCGAAGAGTTGAAGGCGCGCGACGCCGAGATGCGCGCCAAGTGGCAGGGGCAGCGCGATCTGCTCAAAAAAATCCAGGCGAATAAAGACAAAATCGAAAGCCTGAAAATCGAAGCCCAGCAGGCTGAACGCCAGGGCGACTACGGCAAGGTGGCCGAAATCCGCTACGGCAAGATTCAGGAGGCCGAGAAGGAGATCGCAGCGTTCCAGGAGGAGTACCGCCTCGCTTCGGCCAGCGGGTCGATGATCAAGGAGGAGGTTGATGCGCAGGATGTCGCCGAGGTGGTATCGCGCTGGACGGGGATTCCCGTGACGCGCATGCTGGCTTCGGAGCGTGAGAAACTGCTGCATATGGAGGACGAACTCCACAGGCGCGTCATCGGACAGGAGCAGGCCATCGCGGCTATTTCCGATGCCGTGCGCCGCTCGCGCGCCGGGCTGAACGATCCCCGCAAGCCGATCGGTTCGTTCATTTTCCTCGGTACGACGGGCGTCGGCAAGACCGAACTGGCGAAAGCCCTTGCGGAGTTCCTGTTCAACGACGACCAGATGATGACGCGTATCGACATGAGCGAATACCAGGAGCGGCATGCCGTGTCTCGGCTCGTCGGAGCGCCTCCGGGATATGTCGGTTACGACGAGGGCGGCCAGCTCACCGAGGCCGTGCGCCGCAAACCCTATTCGGTCGTGTTGCTCGACGAGATCGAGAAGGCGCATCCCGATGTCTTCAACATCCTGCTGCAGGTGTTGGACGACGGCCGCCTGACCGACAATAAGGGGCGTACGGTCGATTTCCGCAACACGATCATCATCATGACCTCGAACATGGGATCGCACGTAATCCAGGAGAATTTCGCCGAGGCCTTCAACGGCAAGAAATTGCCCGAGGAGGTGGTCGAGCGAACCCGCCTGGCGGTGATCGACCTGCTGAAGCAGCAACTCAAGCCCGAATTCCTGAACCGTATCGACGAGATCGTGATGTTCGAACCGCTGACGCATAAGGACATCGAACGCATTGTCGATATCCAGTTGGGCATCGTGCGCAAGATGCTTTCGGAGAACGGCATCCGCCTGGAATACAGCGACAAGGCACGCGAATGGATCGCCGCGGCGGGTTACGACCCGCTCTACGGAGCGCGTCCCGTGAAACGGGTCATCCAGCGTTATGTCGTGAACGACCTCTCGAAGCGGATTCTTGCGGGCGAAGTCGATCACTCGAAGCCGATCTCGATCGACGCCGGAAAGGACGGGCTTTCGTTTTCGAACTGACGCCGTTCTGTAAAATGAAAAGGGTTCCGAATCGTTCGGAACCCTTTTTATTTACCGGATGTATTTGCTGAAGAACTTCCACAACTCCTCGCCCGTGTCGATGTCGCGGTCGAAGAACCACGAATGCTTGCCGCCGATCACTTCGTAGAGCCACACTTCGCAGCCGTCCGTGCCGCCCGTGAACCGGTGTGCGACGACGCGGTGTCCGGTTTCGGGATTGCCGACCGGAAGCGTGTCGCATTCGATGCGGTTGCAGCGGTCTTTCGAGGCCCAGTGGTGCACGGCCAGCGGCACGGGGAGGTAGGAGCCCCAGCCGCCCTTGTTCTCGGGGTCGCCTTCCCAGGCGGAGGTTTTGTCGGCCGTGCCGTGTATCTCGAACAGCGGTACGGGAACCGTCGAGTCGTCGGCCCGGTAGAGCCATTCGAGCATCAGCCCCGAGACGGGGGCCACGGCGGCGAACAGCCGGGGCCGCTGTACGGCCAGTTGGTAGCACATCTCGCCGCCGTTCGACATCCCGGTGCAGAAGACGTTATGCCCGCTCAGATGGTGCTTTTGCTGCAGGTGCGCCACCAGTTCGGTGATGAACTGCACGTCGTCGATGGCCATGCCGGCCTGGAACGGATAGCCCGCATTCCAGCAGGTCTTGCCGCGCCCGTCCTTTTCGCCCTGCGGGTAGCAGACGGCGAAGCCGTGGCGGTCGGCGATCTCGTTCATTCCGTAACTTTCGGGTCGGGCCTGACCCCCGTAGCCGTGGAGGACGACGACCAGCGGTGCGCCGTCGGGCAGCCCTTCCGGAAGGTGGAGTTTGTACGTGCGTTCGATGCCGCCCGAGCGGAGCGTATGGTCGGGCGTTTGCCGGGCATAACTCGTGAAGACAGCCAGGAGCAGCAGGGTTTGCAGGAGGTATTTCATGGTCTTGGGTTTAGAGTCCTTTGCGGGCGAGGCGCCAGGCCAGCGCGTTGTAGAACCGGATCACCGGGCCGCGCCAACCGGCGGGCAGGGCGTTCAGCAAGCGGACCTTGCGCAGCGTGCGGCGATAGGTTTTCGTGTAGGCGAAGAACCGGGCGGCGCGGGCGGCCTCCTTCGTGCCGCCTTTGGCGCTTATGACGAGGGCTTTCCCCAGCGCGGCGCGGGCCACGAATTCCCGGTCCTCCTCCGGTGCATTGGGGTCGTAGAGTTCTTCGAACGAATAGACGGTCTGTTCGGGGGTGTAACTCGTCGCCGATCGGTTCGATGCGACCCGCGAGTAGCGAACCAGCCGTTCGGGCGAGAAGCAGACCGGATAGCGGCGGGCAATCCGGATCCACATGTAGAGGTCCTCGGCGATCTTCATGCCGTCGGGGAACAGTCCCACATTGTCGAAAACGCGCCGCGGGATGCAGCAGGCCGACGGAATGGCGATATACTGGTGGGCCGAGTCGCGGAAAAAATTCCCGACGATGCCGCGCTGCGAGGGTGTCGGTGCGGGGTAGAGCCCGTCGTCGCTGACAATGTTGAAGGCTGTGCAGTACATGCCGCAGCCGGGAAATTGGTCGATCATTGCGGTGATTTCGGCGAGAAATCCCGGCTCCCATGCGTCGTCGGCGTCCAGGAGGGCGATGTACTCGCCCGTCGACTCTTCGATGCCGTGGTTACGCGCGGCGCATACCCCGGCATTGGGCTGCGGGACGAGCCGTACCAGCGGTGATCCGATCGAGCGTACGATCTCCGCACTGCCGTCGGTCGACCCGTCGTCCACGACGATGATTTCCCGGGGGAGGAGGGTTTGCGCCAGCACCGAACGCACCGCTTCGCCGATCTCGCGTTGTTTGTTGTAGAGGGGTATGACGACCGAAATAGGGTGTTCTGACATCTGTTCTGCCGGGTTTTGTTGCGAAGATATTGATCTTTTGCTACTTTTGCAAATAAAACCAGTCCGATGACCGCATCCGAGAAAATCATCGCATTCATTCGCAACAGCTTCGACACGGCGCTGTACTTCGCCGTGATGGCCGTGAAGGAGAACTTCCGCAACTACATCCGCCGCGCCGGGACGGTCGGGGAGCCGAAGCCTTCGGTCCTGATCCTCGGCAACGGGCCTTCGCTGGCCGAAGACCTGCCGCGGCTGATCGAGCGGGGCGAACACACGGCGAAGGATGTTATGGCGGTCAACTATTTTGCACTGGACGAGCGTTTTACGACGGTCCGGCCGGCTTATTACGTGCTTTCCGACCCGATGTTTTTCCGCGACAGCGTCTACCGCGACCGCGTTGCGGAACTTTACCGGGTTCTCAATGAGCGGGTGACGTGGCCGATGAACCTCTACGTGCAGTATTACAACCCTGAGCGGTTCGACTACCGTGCGGCGCTGCCCAATGCGAATATCCGCATCGTAAAGTTTCATACGCAGGTTTATTCGGGATTCCGGAGCGTGGAGTTCTGGCTCTTCCGCCGCGGCCTGGGAAGCGCCAATTTCGGGACCGTGGTGCAGGTGTGCGAGTACATCGCCCTGCTGCTGGGGTATAAGAGGCTGGAACTTTGCGGCGTGGACCATACGTTGCTCGACGGCTTGTCGGTCGACGGCGAAAACCGCCTTTGCCGGTCCGACGGCCATTATTACGACGACGCTCCGGCAGCTCCGAAGCCGATTTTCCAGAAGGTTCCCCGCCGGCCCTATACGATGGCCGTTTACCTGGCGGAGGTCGCCGAGTTGTTTCGCGGTCACGAGGTGTTGCGCGACTATGCCCGCTCGCTCGGGGCGCGGATCGTAAACCGGACGAAGGGGTCGATGATCGATGCCTACGAGCGGGGCGCAGAATAAAAAAGGGCGGTTGTAAAACCGCCCTTTTTTCTATCTCGGCAAATTCTGGCTTGCCGCGATGATCTCCGCCATCGCGAAATCCTCGGGGTAGTCGATATCCAGTCCTTCGATACGGTCCACGACGGCCATGTAAGGCCTCTCGCCGA
Organism: Alistipes sp. D31t1_170403_E11; assembly: GCF_015553985.1. Lineage (NCBI taxonomy): Bacteria > Pseudomonadati > Bacteroidota > Bacteroidia > Bacteroidales > Rikenellaceae > Alistipes > Alistipes sp. D31t1_170403_E11. Next base: position 34,948 of record NZ_JADNHQ010000012.1, read on the forward strand.
TGCGGCGGCCCCGGCTGCGCCACAGTTCGCGCGAAAAGATGAAAAAGGCGCTGGTTTCGATATAAACCGGCTCGATGGTCTGCGTGCGGGGAATGTTGTCGAGGGCGTAGTTGAGCGGTTTGCCGCCGAACCACGCGAAGGTCCGGATCTCCTCGGCGCTGAATGCCGAGTCGAACTCGCCCGAGCGGACTTTTCCGAGCGCATCGGCGATCGTCGCCGCGCGGATGAAGGGCGAAGTAGCGTGTGCGAGCAGGTAGAGGTCCGCCTCGACTTTTTCCGTGAAACTGTCGTAAATCTCTTTGCCGAGCGTCGTGTCGTTGTCGAGCGACGGGTCGCGGCGCAGCAGCCGAACCCCTTCGGGCAGCAGTTCGCGAATCCTCTCGTCGCTGCAGAAGACGTAAACTTCGTCGATGCCCTCTACCGAAGTCAGGGTTTTGAGGATGTGGCACATCAGCGGCGAGCCGCCCAATGGCCGGAGGTTTTTGCCTGCGACACGCTGGCTGTTGAGCCGAATGGGAACGAATGCGACGGTTTTCATGGAGTTTGATAATTTGTAAAGGGGTTCGTAGCGACACTTTGCCGCTTGCGGCATCCAAGTCCCCGCCCCGGGCGGGGATTTAGGGGTGGGGCGGATTTGCAAACACGGCGGAACGCCGTGAGAACGGCATTCGGAGCTGCGATACATTTCTGATATTTCAACCGGTATTTCATTGTACTAAAAGGTTGCAGCCCCGGATGTCCGAATGGTCGATGCGGCCTTCGACGACGAACGACCCGTCGGCTCCGACGCGGCCCACGTCCTGCGTCTGGATAAAGGCGCAGGACCACCAGTTTGCAAGGTCTGCGATGTTCAGCCCGCCACGGGTTCGGGCCGGGAGCAGGTCGAACGGATCGTTGACATCGCGCGCCGTGACGCGCATCCAGCCCGGACAGCGGAACACGTTGCCGCCCGCCGAATAGGCCTGTGAAGTCAGTTCGGCCATGCCGTATTCCGAATGGATTTCCCCGACGCCGAAAGCGTTGCAGAGGATTTTGTGGAACTCCTCCTTCGGGATCTCTTCACGGTAGCCCTTCATGCCGCCCGTCTCCATCACGATCGTGCCGGGGAGTTTCGGGGCGTAACGCTCCGCAAGGTCCCACAGCGCATAGCTTACGCCCAGCAGGATTTTTGGCTTCGGGTCCCGCTCCATGGCGGCCAGCAGAGCTTCGTAGTCGTCGAGGTAAAACCCGCCCGAACCGCAGTCGGCGATCAGCCGGTCGGCCATGTAGACCAGTGACGAGCCTTTGCGCCGCAGGTAATTGGGCAGCAGGGCATAGAGGCTCAGCCCGGCGGGATTGCCGTAGAAGGCCCGGAATGCCGTGCGGAACGCCTGTTCGTAGAGCGCCAGCGAACGCATCGGGTGGCGCGAGGGAGTCATGCCCGTCGTGGCCGAGGAGGTGAAAACGACCTCGGGCGGCGCCTCCCCGCAGTAAATGTCGTGGGTTTTGAATAATCCGATGGGCAGATACGGAATCTTTTCCGGCGTGTCCACGCACTCCGCCCGGACGCCGATCCGGGCGAGGTATTCGCGGTAGGGGGCGCAATCGCGGGCCTGGCGGCGGAATACCTCCAGCGCCGCGGCGTCGAAGGTTGTCCTGTCCGCGATACGGAATATGTCGTCCGGGGTAATCATTGCCACAAAGGTAACAAAAAACAAAATTATTTTTCTGTCTTTGTCGCTGTAATCTCAAAGGGGATTGCGACATTTTACAATTTGCACGAAAGTGTAAGTTCTATCTTCTGCGAACGAAATCTGGTAAATTGAATTCCTGGTGAAGATAGGCATAGTTTTTCTACGTCACGACTCGTGGCGTGGGATTGTGTCCTATTTAACCATAAGGTTTACCAGAGCCTGTTCGCATAAGTGGGATTTCAGTTCCACGCTTTCTTTTTATGGCTGCTCCATCGGAACTGGGGAACGCGAAAACTCAAACTCATTATGAAGAAGTTTTTCAGGTTAGGCCTGTCGTGGTGTGCAATAGCCCGGCGGGTTTGCATGGAGTGGATCGGTTCCCTGCTTAACGGTCCCGAGGTTTATCGGGAGGGTTGGGAGCGTCCCGACCCGGATGAAGTCAAGTAATCGAATCACTTAAAAGTCACTGTTTATGAAACTGTTTTCAAAAGAAGAAAGCTACATCTCGGCGAAGATGCGGCTCTACGGAGATGTCGAGACCGACGCTGATATTTCGATCGACGGTTATATCCGCGGCAATGTGCGGTCAAAAAAGAACGTGATGCTCGGAGCTTCGGCCCACTTCGAGGGGAATATCGAGAGCGATACGGCCATGATCTGCGGCTATTTCAAAGGGAGCATTACCACAAAACGCATCATCGAGGTACGGACTCCGGCAGTCGTTATCGGAGACCTGATTTCGGACTCGGTGCGTGTGGAGTCCGGAGTTGCCATTCAGGGGAAAATTCAGGCGAAAACCATTCAGAAGGATTCCTCCGCGGAGGTTCGGATGGTTGCGGAAGAGGAGCTCGCTTCGGCGGCCCTCGCCGAAGCGTATGCCGCCGAGGAGTGACTTTCCGCCTGCCGGAACGTAACATGCGGCATATCGTGCAAATCCCGGTTCCGAACCCTTTTATTGCGCAGGGTTCGGAACCGGGATTCGCTGTCATGTCCGGCTTGCGGGCTGAAGACCGGAATATTTAAAACAATCCGTATCCGCTGTGGCTGTCGTCGCTGAGATTTGTCTTTTTCAACTGGGCTTCGACCTTTTTCAGAATTTCGTCGTATTTCTGCTCCGAAAGCCAGGGTCTCATCATTTCGTTCAATTTCTCCAGTTTTTCGACTTGAGGACCCAGGATTTCCTGCTTCTGCGCATAGGTTTCGGCCTTCATGAGTTCTCTCAGCAGGGGGCATTTTCAGGTCGGGACAGCGCCGCAAAAATCCGGCGTAAAGTTTATTTGCAGTAAACAAAATCGCCCGTCCTTGTAAGGTCGGATGCAAGGAAACGATCTCTCCATGCGGCGTCGATCACAAAGATACGACCTTGAAGGTACGTCCTGCGTTCACCTGGATGGATGTCGGTGAGGTCGCCTGTCTCGTTGCGTTCCAGTTCGATTATCAGGGCGTTGCTTTCGTTGGTGGTGACGACCGCGTACTTGATTGTTCTATCCTCCAGCGTCCATGTGTAGAGGTCGTAATCGGAGCAGAATGATTCCTCGGTATGTACAGGCTCGCCGTAGCGTTTGCTTAGTTGGGCGATAAAGTCATCGTTTTCGGCCTGTGTGAGTTCGTCGATATACCCGCTCGCCACAAAAATGCGGCCGTCTAACGTCGTGGCAAAATTGGCGGCGTTGCATATCCGGCCCGCCATGCTCAGGTATTCATCGGTCGAGCAGACCGAGCCCCACCGGTATTCGATCCACAGGGCCTCGTTCGTGTCTAAATCGCGGTATGTCTCTTTGCCGTATCCTTTCCTGCCGAATCCGGACGATGGAACCAGATAAAAGTCGTCTCCGTATTCGGGGTCTTTGTAACATTCGGGCAATATTTCGGAAATGGATGTCGAGAAGTCGAAATCGTCGAGTTCGATTGTCCTCTCACCCAGGGGACCGGGTTTGGAGGCACAGGCAGGGAGCTGGATACCGGCAAATAAAATCATGGCGGGAACGATGTAGGAGTAATAATGTTTTTTCATGTCAGTTATTCTGTATGGTTTATCGTCAGATTTACATTATATAAAAATAACCATATCTTCCGCAGGGGGCATTTTCAGGTCGGGACAGTGCCGCAAAAATCCGGCGTAAAGTTTATTTGCAGAAAACAAAATCGCCTGATCTGGGATGTCCGGAAGCGAGGAAACGCTCCTTCCATGCGGCGTCGATCACAAAGAAATAACTTTGAAGGTGCGTTTCACGTTCACCTGGACGGATGTCGGTCAGTTCGCCTGCTTCGTTGCGTTCCACTTCGAATTTCACAGCGTTGCTTTCGTCGGTGGTGGCAACTGCATATTTGAGCGTCCGATCTTCCAGTGTCCATGTGTAAAGGTCGTAATCTTCTATGAAAAACGAATTCTTGGTATGTTCCGGTTCGCCGTAGCGTTTACTCAGTTGCGCGATGAAATCGTCGTTTTCGGCCTGTGTGAGTTCGTCGATAAATCCGCTCACCACAAAAATACGGCCGTCTAACGTCGTAGCAAAATTGGCGGCGTTGAATGTCCGGCCCGCCATGCTCAGGTATTCATCGGTCCAACTGCGCATGCCATGCCGGTACTCGATCCACAGAACCTCATCTGTGGAGTAGCTGCGGCATGAGTCTCTCTCGTACACATTCTCGCCCGATACGGATGGAACCAAATAGATTTCATATCCGTATTCGGTGTTTTTTTGTAGCGTTCGGGCAGTATCTCCGAAATAGATGTCGAAAAGTCGAAATCGTCGAGTTCGATTGTCTTTTCACCCAGCGGGCCGGGCTTGGAGGTGCAACCTAAAGACATAAGACTTGCTGATGTAATCATTAATAATGTCGATTTAATCTGTTTCATATTCTTTCAATTACTATGTTTGTACATTCTCATTGATCTGGAAGAAATAATTATGAGGTACAAATGATCGTGTATTTTCGTGTATATTTTAAAGTAGGAGTGTTTCCGGGATGCCGGAACGTAAAATCCAGTCCTTCATGCGAATCCCGGTTCCGGACTCTTTGGTTGTGCAGGGTTCGGAACCGGGATTTGTAATCGTGTCCGGCTTGCGGGCTGAAGACCGGAATATTTAAAACAATCCGTATCCGCTGTGGCTGTCGTCGCTGAGATTTGTCTTTTTCATTTGGGCTTCGACCTTTTTCAGAATTTCGTCGTATTTCTGCTCCGAAAGCCAGGGTCTCATCATTTCGTTCAATTTCTCCAGTTTTTCGACTTGAGGACCCAGGATTTCCTGT
>NZ_JADNHQ010000012.1:39971-53474 GCF_015553985.1 Alistipes sp. D31t1_170403_E11
GTATTTCTGCTCCGAAAGCCAGGGTCTCATCATTTCGTTCAATTTCTCCAGTTTTTCGACTTGAGGACCCAGGATTTCCTGTTTCTGCGCATAGGTTTCGGCCTTCATGAGTTCTCTCAGCAGGGGCATGGGCTGCACGGCGCGCTGTAAATCGTCTTTTATCTCTTTGGGCAGGCTCCGGGCTTTGTCTTTGGGCAGGCTTGCGTACATGAGGAGCCCCAGGCTCCCCTCCCGTGCAAATTTATTGTACATCTTCTGAAATCGGTCACTCCGGGCGCCGATGGTAAACGCCATGCCGTCCAACTGTTTTTCGATCTGCGCCAACTTCTGTTCGACTGCGGAATAGCTGCTGAACATTTTTTCTTTTTCGGCTTCCACCGATTTCTCCACCTCGGCAAACGATTCCTGCAACGCACGGAATTCCTCCGGCATTTCGGCTCCGGCGCCGTTCTCCTCGTAATCGGCGATAGTCTGTTTCAGCGAATCGATCTGTTTCTGCGGCACTTGTCCGCAAGCCATCAGCGTCAGCAGACATCCGGATAATAACCATTTTTTCATCTTCTTTTTCGGTTTAATTTTTCAGCAGGTTCGTTCCGCTGAAAACGTGTTGTTTTTCTGGTGTTTGCCTGCCGGGGCAAAGATCGGGAGCAGTTTCCGATATTCGGTTATCCAAAACGTTCAAAAAGTTATCCTGCCGGGTATTCCTCTCGTTCCTGCCGGGGAACTTCAAGAGACGGGCTGCTGCGAATCCGAGCAACCCGCACGAGCCGGCTGCTCATCCCTGTAAACGCAAAAACAACAACCAGCGGTCCGGGAAAATCCGACCGCGGTCGTTGTTTTTGTATCTGCTTCAAGCCCTTTCCGGGCTGCGCTCCCTTCGCTATTTCTTAACTTTGGGTGCGAGCATCATGTTCATCTTCTTGCCGTCGAGCTTCGGCATCATCTCCACTTTGGCGAACTCTTCGAGGTCGGTGGCAAAGCGCAGCAGCAGGATTTCACCCTGCTCCTTGAAGACGATCGAGCGGCCGCGGAAGAAAACGTAAGCCTTGACTTTGGCCCCTTCCTTAAGGAAGTTCTGCGCGTGCTTGAGCTTGAAGTTGTAGTCGTGGTCGTCGGTCTGGGGGCCGAATCGGATCTCCTTCACGACGACTTTCGTCTGGTTTGCCTTCAGTTCCTTGGCCTTCTTTTTCTGCTGGTAGAGGAACTTCTGGTAATCGGCGATACGGCATACGGGCGGCTCGGCCTTGGGCGAGATTTCGATCAGGTCGAGTTCCATCTCTTCCGCCAGACGCAGTGCGTCGCGGATCGGAAGCACCAATGGCTGCTCGACGTTGTCGCCCACCAGACGCACTTCGGGAACCGTAATCTGTTCGTTGATGCGGTGGGGATTCTCCTTTTCGGGCGGCCTGCGTCCGAAGCGGGGATTGTTGCCTGTTGCCGGTTTTGGTCTGTTATTCCCGGGGGTAAACGGCCTCGGCGGGAATGGTTTCGGTGCTGCGATAATCTTTAAGTATTAAAATGGTTAAATAAAATTTGGTGTATTGTTGTTATGGGACCGGTCGTCGGTCGTTACTTCTTCTCCAGTTTGTTGGCCTCGATCTCCTCCTTGACCAGTCCGGCGATGAAGTCGCGGAATGCCTCCAGCGACATTTGTCCCTTGTCTCCTTCGCCCTGCGCGCGGACGGAAACCAACCCTTCGGCCTCCTCCTTCTCGCCGACGATCAGCAGGTAGGGGATGCGCTTGAGTTCGTTGTCGCGAATCTTGCGGCCGATCTTTTCGTTGCGGTCGTCGACCTCGGTGCGGACATCGCTGCGGTTGAGGTACTCCGCCACCTTCATGGCGTAGTCGTTGAACTTCTCCGAGATCGGAAGCACCACGACCTGCTGGGGCGAGAGCCACAACGGGAATTTACCGCCCGTATGCTCCAACAATACTGCCACAAAGCGCTCCATCGAGCCGAACGGGGCGCGGTGGATCATGATCGGGCGGTGGAGCCGGTCGTCGGCGCCTTTGTACGTGAGGTCGAAACGCTCCGGCAGGTTATAGTCCACCTGGATCGTTCCCAACTGCCACTTGCGGCCGATGGCGTCCTTGACCATGAAGTCGAGCTTCGGACCGTAGAAGGCGGCTTCGCCCAGCTCCACGACCGTCGTGAGGCCCTTTTCCTTGGCGGCCTGCATGATGGCCGACTCGGCTTTTTCCCAGTTTTCGTCCGAACCGATGTACTTCTCCTTGTTATTGGGGTCGCGCAGCGAAATCTGGGCGGTATAGTTGTCGAATTTCAGCGTCTTGAAGATATAGAGCACGATGTCGATCACGCGTTCGAACTCTTCGAGAAGCTGGTCGGGGCGTACGAACAGGTGGGCGTCGTCCTGCGTAAATCCGCGTACGCGCGTCAGTCCGTGCAGTTCGCCCGACTGTTCGTAGCGGTATACCGTTCCGAATTCGGCCAGGCGCACGGGCAGTTCCTTGTACGAACGGGGTTTCGAACGGTAAATCTCGCAGTGGTGCGGGCAGTTCATCGGCTTGAGGAGGTATTCCTCGCCCTCGATCGGGGTGTGGATCGGCTGGAACGAGTCCTTGCCGTATTTGGCATAGTGGCCCGAGGTGACGTAGAGCTCCTTGTTGCCGATGTGCGGGGTGATCACCTGCTGGTAACCGTACTCCTTCTGCACGCCCCGCAGGAACTGTTCCAGGCGGTCACGCAGTGCAGCACCCTTCGGCAGCCACAACGGCAGGCCCTGGCCTACGCGCTGCGAGAAGCAGAACAGTTCGAGGTCCTTGCCCAGTTTGCGGTGGTCGCGCTTCTTGGCCTCCTCCATCATCACCAGGTACTCGTCGAGCATCGACTTCTTGGGGAACGTGATGCCGTAGATGCGGGTCAGCATCTTGTTCTTCTCGTTGCCGCGCCAGTAAGCCCCGGCTACGGAGGTGAGTTTTATGGCCTTGATATATCCCGTGTTGGGGATGTGGGGGCCGCGGCAAAGGTCCGTGAAGGCGCCGTTGCTATAAAAAGAGATGGTTCCGTCCTGAAGGTCGGTGATCAGTTCGACCTTGTATTGGTCGCCCTTCTCCGTGAAGGTTTTCAGTGCTTCGGCTTTGGGAACCTCGCGGCGGATCAGCGCTTCCTTGTTGCGGGAAAGCTCCACCATCTTGTTTTCGATCGTTTGCAGGTCGGCCTCGGTGATGGGCGTCGGGGAGTCGACATCGTAGTAGAAGCCGCTTTCAATGGCCGGGCCGATGCCGAATTTGATACCCGGGTAGAGCGCCTCGAGGGCCTCGGCCAGCAGGTGTGACGAGGTGTGCCAGAAGGCATGTTTGCCCTCGTCGTCGTCCCATTTGTAAAATTTGACCGAAGCGTCTTCTTCGATCGGGCGCGTCATGTCTACCGTCGCGCCGTTTACCGCGGCCGCGAGCGAGTCAGCAGCTAAACGAGGGCTGATGCTCTCTGCGATCTGATACGCAGTAGTCCCTTTGGCATACTCCCTTACGGAGCCGTCGGGAAAAGTGATTTTAATCATTTGTTGTCTATAAATTAAGTTTTCGGAGCCTTCGGCGCTTCCACAATTACGAGACGGAATACGCTTCCGGGTTGTCCGGTGTTTTGTCTATTCGTGTTTTGCCTCCCTGGCGGCCCGGCGCATCGTTGCAATCGCTCCGGCTGCACCCAGCAGGCAGGTGATGGTCCCCATCAGCAGTTGTTTCCCGGTCGTGTCCCCGAAGAGGTAAAGGTATATCCAGCCGCCTTCGAGTACGGCCCATACCCAGAGCAGGCCGACCGCCATTTTACGCTGGTTCCTGTTTCCCATCTTTTTACGCCTCCTTTTCAGCCTGCTGCCTGTCCGGCCAGAATACCAGGATAAGGATTCCGGCCAGGTAGACGACCGTCGTGGCGACGCCGCCTTCAAGCCCGAATTTGCCGCCGCTCAGCATGTCGGGGGCATCTGTGGCTCCGAAATGCATGAGCCGGTCCTGAATGGCGCGGCCGCTCACCTCGACCCCCAGCACGCTCCCCTGGGTGAAGTTCCATGCCGTGTGCAGCGCCGCGATACCCCATACGTTGTCCGTGCGCAGGAAATAGAACGAGGCGAAGACGCCGTAGAGAACCAGATTCGCAAAAGAAAAGAACGTTACGCCGCTGTTCGCGAGGTGCATGGCCGCGAAAATCAGCGAATTGAGCGCTACGGCTATCCACAGCGGCGCCCTGTTGGCCGCCGAAACCATCAGGAAACTGCGGCAGACCACCTCTTCCGACATCCCCTGGAAGAGGAATCCGACGAAGAGCAGCAACAGCATTCCCCACGGGATTTGTCCGGTGAAACCTTCGAAACGCATCCCGCCCAGCGCCCAGGCGATGCCCAGCGCTGCGATACACATCGCAAAACCCCAGCCCAGTCCCTGTAAATAACGTTTGGCGGTTCCGCCGCGCGTGAACCCCATCGAGAGATAGGAACGGCGTTCGATCCGCTTCATGTAGAAGATGAACACCGCCGTTACGGGTATCGTCGCAAAGAGCGAAACCCACAGTTTAGGTCCGTTGAGTGCCTGGTCGATCGCTTCCGGCCCGTGTTGCAGGACATCCGGCAACACGGCGGGCACTGCGACGATCAGCGATGCCAGCTGTGCGACCAGGAATACGAGCAGGAATATCGGCACAAGCAGCCATACCGACGGTTTGAAAGCCGCCTGTCGGGCCTCGGCAAGTGTCGCCGATCGTTGTTTCCACGCTGTCAGGAATCGGTTCATATGCGCCGGATCGGTATGCTGGTTTTGTTAGTCCTCCTTTTCGGTTTGCGGCAGGTCTCGGACCGAAACGTCGCGGCCTCCGCGTTCGCGTTCGGCGCGTTGCAGCGGATTGCGCGTCCATTCGGCCCAGGCGATGCGGTGCTCCACAATGTCGATGGCCGTGTAGATCGCATTGCGCATCGACTGTTCGTCGGCTTTGTCCTGCCCGGCGATGTCGAAGGCCGTGCCGTGGTCGGGCGAGGTGCGCACGGCGGAAAGCCCTGCCGTGAAGTTCACCCCGTCGGGCGACAAGGTCTTGAACGGCGCCAGCCCCTGGTCGTGGTACATGGCCAGGATGCCGTCGTATTTGGCGTATCCGCCCCCGGCGAAAAGTCCGTCGGCCGCAAACGGACCGAAGGCCAGCACGCCCTGGCCGAACGCTTCGACGATGGCCGGTTTGATGATCTCCTGCTCCTCGCGGCCCAGCAGCCCGCCGTCGCCGGCGTGGGGGTTGAGGGCCATGACGGCGATGCGCGGCTCGACGATGCCGAAGTCCCCGACGAGCGAGCGGCGCAGTGTGTGGAGGTCTTTGACGATTTTTTCCCGCTTGATGTTCGCGGCGATCTCCGACACGGGGATGTGCTTGGTGACCAGCCCCACGCGCAGCACGTCGCTGCACATGATCATCATCGACTCGCCCTGCAGTTCGGCGCTCAGGTATTCGGTATGCCCCGTGTAGCGGAAATCGTCCGCCTGTACGGTCTCTTTGTCGAAAGGAGCGGTTACGAGCGCGTCGAGATGCCCTGCTTTCAGGTCGCGCATGGCGGTTTGCAGCGCCTCCACGGCCGCACGGCCTGCTTCGGATGTCGGCTTGCCCGGCGCGATGTCGGCCGTCTCCCCGCATGCCACGAGGTTGACCTTTCCGCGGCGGGCCTCGGCGGCCGACGCCACGGGGTTGAAGGAGAACTGCTCGATCTCCGCGATGGTATTTCGGTAATAGGCCGCGGCCTTGGGCGAACCGTAAACGACGGGCGTGAAAAGCTCCGTCATGCGCGGGTCGGCGAGCGCTTTGAGGATGACCTCCCAGCCGATGCCGTTCGTGTCGCCCTGCGTGATGCCTATTTTGAATTTGTTTTCCGGCATAATCAATTTTATTTCAATTTACAAAGTTATAAAATATTCAGAATACACAATGTCTTCTATCCGATTAAAATGAATTTTTGCCGCGCTTTGCGGCAGGAGTGCAATTTTTTATTATCTTTGTTATGGCAGTCTGTGGGGATTGTCGACATTTTACGGATAAAAAGCGCATCGGCTTTTCTCTTACCGTCGGAAATTGGACACTTTCGGGTAACGTAAGGAATAAAGGTTGATGCTCTCGCTGTTTTTCAGCGTGGGCATTTGCCGCATTCTACGTTACGGGTCGTCCAATACCTCGGCGGTGAAGCAGCAAGTCTGCCCGCGCTTTTTTCCGGACCGACAAGTTTGGAAAGATGAGAAGAAGTGAGCGGAAAATGCTAAAATGCAATGCTGAGTTCGTAGATGTTCTGTTCCGTCTGATGTTCGAGACGTTTTGGGTGGCCCCTTATGATCAACGGCGGGATTATCCGGTGCTGGTCAATTTCGAACGTTGTGCACGCCGTGCGTCGGTGCTGTTGGGGAAAGTCGATTTAGCGACGGCTTCCCCGGTGCAGTTGGGCGAAGTGGAACAGGCGGTCGCATCCCTCGACCGGGCTGTCCGGCAGGTTGCCGAGTCGCGGCTGTTTTCACCCGCGGAGTGCGCCGAGGCGCTGGAACAGGTCCGGCGGATACAGAGGGCACTGCCTGTTGGATGTGCTGTCGGAGTTGCGCCGACAGCTTCACACGACCCGGAATAGATCCGGAATGCCGGCTCTGCCCGGCTTCGGCGACCTTTGGTCGCCGGAATTACATCGCACCCCTTGCCTCCGCTCGGGATACCTCGCAATTCTTTGGTATTGCTCCCGGAATTACGTCGCGATGCTCCGTTTTTCCTGCGGACTTATTTCGCAGCCTTTGCACTCGCCTGTCGGCGGAATTCAGCGCAGATGATACCCGTCGCCATGGCGACGTTCAGCGATTCCGAACCCCGGCGGTCGGCCGGCCAGGGCGGGATGAAGAGTTTCTGCGTGACGGCCTGCGCTGCGGCGTCCGTGATGCCGCGTCCCTCGTTGCCCATCACGACGATGCCTGCCGGGGCGAGTTGCGCGTCGTATATATTTTTGCCTTCGAGGAACGTCCCGTAAACCGGAAGCCCTTGTGCGGCGGCTTCCGTGAGCAGCCTCGCCAGGTCAGTGTAGTGTACGCGTACCCGCACGACAGCCCCCATCGTGGCCTGCACGACTTTGGGGTTGAAACAGTCGGCCGAGGTTTCGGAGCAGACGATGTCAGTAATTCCGAACCAGTCGGCCAGCCGGATGATCGTGCCCAGGTTGCCGGGGTTCTGTACGTCGTCGAGCGCCAGCGTCAACCGCCCTTTCAGTTGCGTCGGCCGCAGGTCGTAATGCGGCGTTTCGACCAATGCCAGCGAGTTGTTGGCGGTTTTCAGCAACGAGAGCCGTTCCATTTCGCGCGGGGCGACGATTTCCACTTCCGGGCCTTCGAAAACCCCTTCCAATGCAAATATTTTGCGTACGCGCAGGTGCGATGTCCGCAGTTCGCCGATGAGTTTTTCCCCTTCGGCGACAAAAAGTCCGTGCTCCGTGCGGCCGCGTTTGTCGGCCAGTGCGCGGACGAGTTGTATTTCGGCTTTTGTCATCGTTGTTTTTCGATGGTGTAGGTGGTTCCTTCAGTTGCCGGATAACTCTCCGGGAAGAGCGCCCGCGCTTCTTCGACCAGCGGCGCATCGTCCTTGTAGCGCGACGAGTAGTGACCGATCACGAGCCGCTTGGCGCCCGCTTTCAGGGCCGCTTTTGCGGCGTCCGCGGTAGTCGAATGTCCCCGGTCTTTGGCGCTCCGCTGTTCGGCGGCGGCGTAGGTCGCCTCGTGGTACATCAGGTCGACTCCCTTGCACAGTCCTGCGGCCTTGGCCGAGAAATTCGTGTCCGAGAGATAGGCGTATGAGCGCGGCGCATAAGGACGGTAGGTCAGTGCGGCGTTGGGAATCACTTCGCCTGTGGCCAGTTGCAGGTCCTCGCCCCGTTTGGCGGCGGTGATCTGCGCGACCGAAAGCCCGTATTTCGCGATCTTGAACTTTTCGATATTCAGCGGCGGCTCCTTTTCGCGGAAAAGGAATCCGGCGCACGGTACGCGGTGGCGCAGCGGGATGCTCCATACTTCGAGCGTGCGGTTCTCCAGCAGCAGCGTGTGGCGGGTCGTGTCGACCTCGGTCCACGACACGGTGTAGGGCAGTTCGCTGTCGAAGTATTTGAGGTGGCAGGCCAGAATCTCGCCGAAGGGGGCCGGTGCAAAGACCTTCAGCGGGGTTTTACGCCCGTAGAGTGCCAGCGTCGAGATGAGCGGGAACAACCCGAAAACGTGGTCGCCGTGGAGGTGCGAGATGAACACGGCGCGGATTTTCAGCGGGTTGACCCCGTAGCGGATCAACTGTTGCTGCACACCCTCGCCCGCATCCACGAGGTAGTATTGTTCATGGATGTTGACCGCCTGCGCCGACGGATGCCGGCTCGGCGTGGGTTTCGCCGAGGACGAGCCTAATATGGTAACGCTGAAACTCAACCTGTCTATTACTTATTGTTGCATCAGCAGGAAGCGTTCGCAGTCCAACGCTGCGACGCATCCCGAGCCGGCGGCCGTAACGGCCTGGCGGTAATGGGGGTCCTTCACGTCGCCCGCGGCAAAGACGCCTTCGACGCTCGTGCGCGAACTGATGCCTTCGACCTTGATGTAGCCGTCGGCGTCGAGTTTCAACTGGTCGCAGAAAAGTTCCGTGTTGGGGTGGTGTCCGATCGCCAGGAAGAATCCCGCAATGTCGATCGTCTTCTCCGTGCCGTCGTTTTTGCGCAGCAGCGCACCCGTCACCCCCGACTCGTCGCCCAGCACCTCGGCGGTGTTGTGCTCGAAGAGGATTTCGATGTTCGGCGTGTTGAACACCCGTTGCTGCATCGCCTTCGAGGCGCGCAGGTGGGGCTTGCGCACGATCATGTAGACCTTGCGGCAGAGCGATGCGAGGTAGGTGGCTTCCTCGCAGGCGGTGTCGCCGCCGCCCACCACGGCTACGTCTTTCTTGCGGTAGAAGAAACCGTCGCACGTGGCGCAGGCGCTCACGCCCATCCCGCGGAACTTGGTTTCGGAGGGGAGACCGAGATACTTGGCCGAGGCTCCCGTGGCGATGATCAGCGTTTCGGCCTTAATCTCCTTTTCGCCGTCGACTACGACGTGAAAGGGCCGCGACGAGAGGTCTACGCGCGTGACGTTGCCTGTGCGGATGTCGGCGCCGAACCGCTCGGCTTGCCTGCGCATCAGTCCCATCAGGTCGGGACCGCTCACGCTGTCGGGATGTCCCGGGAAATTCTCCACGTCGGTGGTCGTCGTAAGCTGTCCGCCCGGCTCGATGCCTTCGTAAAGCACCGGGGCGAGGTTGGCGCGCGAGGTATAGATTGCGGCGGTGTACCCTGCGGGGCCGCTGCCGATGATCAGGACTTTTACTTGTTCTTCCATATTGTCAGTTGTTTTAGCATGTTCTATTCATTATTCGTTCCAAATTCCGTCAGGCGGCGTCCCAGGTAATCGAATTCCGCCCAACGGCCGCCTTTGCGCACGCGGACGACGCTTTCCGAAGGCGCATAGTCGACGATCTCGTATTCGGGAGGAATGACATAGCGCCCTTTCCGGTCGATCAGTCCCATCCCCGACGGTGTTTCGACCTCGGCGCGTCCTTCGCGGAAATCGCCTGCCCAGAGATATTGCGCCGGGATCACGGGGTTGTTGTTCGTGTCTACGAACCCGAATCCGCTTTCGTCCTCGACGCATACCAGCCCTTCGAAGACATGGCTTGTCCAGCGGTGGCCCGTCAGGCGGCGCTGCGGAGTATATGCGGCCTCCACATCGCTGACCTGCATCGGACCGGCGTTTTGCCGGACCTGCTCCCGCAGAGCCTCGAAAGCCGCATCGTCCCCCGGGGAGCCGAAATGGCCGTCGTGGTAACGCAGCGGGACAAACCGTCCGTTTACCCAGCGCAGGTTGTCGGCCCGGAGGTTGTTGTGCGAAAAGTCCAGTTCCCGCAGGGCCGCCTGCAGGGCGTCGAGCGCCGCGAGCAACCGGTCGGCGGGCTGCGTATGCAGCGCTTCGGCAACCGATTTGCCTGCGGGCAGGTGTTGGAGTACCAGGTCGAAACGCCGTTCACTGCCGGCCGGGTCGGTCCACCGCAATTCGCCCCGCAGGATACGGTATTCCGTGAGCCATTCGGTGTTGAGGCGTCCGAGTTGCGATGCCGTGCGCTCGATTGAGGTCAGCGCGATGGGCGAAAGCGGCATCGAGAGCAGCCATTGCCGGCCGCCCCAGGTGATCTCGGCTTCGGCGAAACGTGTCGTGCGCATCAGCCGCGGCAGGCCGTCCATGCCGGTTGCGGCCCGGGCGTCGGTGAGCGTCTCGAACGAAAGGTCGGGCGTCAGCAGTGCCCGGGTGAAGATTTGCAGCGTCGGTGTCATGGCTATTCGGTTTTTACGCTGATGGACCCGATGTTGAGCATGGTGATCAGTTCCTCGGCCGAGGCGTTGAAACTCATGCCGCGAAACGGCGGCAGGGCGCCGGGGCCTTTGGCCTCGCGGATCGCTTCGTTGAAGACCTCGGGCATGGGGCTCGAACAGTCGTAGAGTACCGCGGCGTAGCGGTTGGGGTAGGAGGCCTCCTCCGCCGAAGGGAAGAAGACCATGTGCGGGGTGTCGCCCGCGGCGATGTGTATGTTTACCAGCAGCACGTTGCCGTCGGTCGTGCCGAGCGATTTGATCTGTTTGGCCACGGCGCGCAGTTCCGCGTCGTCGCAGTCGGTGGCTTCGCCGTCGGTGATGTTGAAGACCATCGGCGGAAAACTGTCGGCATGGGCCGGGTCGGCGCACCACTCCGCGGCGATGTCGCGCACGCGTCGCAGAGCCTCGCACATCGGGGTCTGCCCCGCGGCTTCGGGCTCCACCCATACCGGGGAGGGAATCTCGCGCAGGGCCACGCTCCCGTCCGGCAGGCGGTATTCGATCGCCTCTTTCTTTATGGGCGGTTCTCCGGCCGCCAGTTCCGCCACGGAAATCAGCTCTTTGCCGCCCGGCAGCAGGGAGTAAACCTCGTCGTCGCCCGAGTAGCCGATGACGGCGATGTCGTAGTAATCCCGGACTCCGTCGCTGCGGCGGGCTCGTTCGATCAGCTCGAACAGCATGCCGTTGGTGACGGAAGCCACGGCCTGGGCTTTGGTCATCTGCCGTCCCCGGAAGAGGATTTGTTCGGCCATCGAGCCCGAGCCGTCGATGGCGAGGATAAAGGCTGTGCGGTGGGTGCGTGTGATGCTTTGTGTATACATGTTGCGTCGTATGTTCGTCTATTTCAGGCCGCGGACCGAATAGTAGTCTTCGCGGCGCTCCTCCTCGCTCGTACAGTCGAGGCCGTAGCTGACGGCCATGTCGAGCGAACAGTCGCGGTCGCGGTCGGCGTCGGTCGTGCGGCGCATCGAGGCGTGGGCATTGCGGCCTGCCGAGACGGCCTGTTCGATCTCGTCGACGGTCGGCGTATGGCCCAGTATCGAAGCATAAACCTGCTTGGCCCAACTGTGGGCGTAGTCGTCGTAGTGTACGGCGAAGACCCGGAAACGATTGTCCACGGCGTCGGTCGTCGTCAACTCGCCGCGGTCCACGGCTGCGAGGATCGCTTCGACCTCGCTGCGTGCGATGTACTGCCCGGCCAGGTCGAGCCATTGCCCGTCGCCGTCATAGCGCGGATTCGATGTCCCTTTGGCCAGCATCGCGCCCAACGCCGCCACGATGGCCTTGTTGTAGAGCTTGAGTCCCCGTTGCAGGGCTGCCGAGCGGATCAGGGTTTTGTTGTAGGTGAACACCGGGGCGTCGGGGTCCTGCTCCTGGAGCGAGTGGAGGATGTCCACGGCCTGGAGCATGGCGCCCGTGATATAGGGGTTGTACTCTTCGAAACTGATCACGTCGCGCTTTACCGAGCGGCGGTCGCGGGCAGGCCACTTCTCGATGTCGCGCACGGCGCCGAAACTGGTGAAGTTGGCGCCCGGCATCAGGTGTGTGCGGCCCTCCTTCTCGATCAGGTAGGAGTAGGGAAAAGCCGAGGTGTCGTGGTGGTAGGAGTGGTGTCCCATGACCATCGTAAAGGCCCCTTCGAGTGCCGGCGACATGATGTAGGCGCTGCTGGCGAACTTGCAGCCGCGCAGGTGCACCGACTGGTGTACGGCGCCGCTCTTGAAGAGGTGGTTGCTTTGGTTCGAGCCGCTGCCGGCGTTGAAAAACGAGAACATGCCGGCGATCAGCAGCGACGATTTGTGGTGCGAAACAGTGTAAGGCCCGGCGAAGATCGCTGCGGCCTCGCCGTTTTCGCAGTGCGAGTTGGCGAAGAAGAGCGACTCGGCGGCCGTGAAGCCTTTGTCCAGGCGGCAGCTTTCGCCGATGAAACAGCGCTCGACGATCGACCCGTTGCTGATGACCGAACCTTCGGCGGCGATGAAGTCGTAGGCTTTGACATCCACGCCGATGTGCGCGCCGTCGCAGAGGGTGGCGTTTTCGAGGATCGAAGCGCCGTCGATCTCCACGTCGTCGCCGATGCGGACCTCGCGGATGAAGCGGGCCCCGACGATGCGGCAGCGGCTGCCCACTTCGCCCATCTCCGACGAACGCCCTTCGGCATATGCGCCGACCATTTTTTCAAATGCGGCGATGGTTTGCGGCCGGTGGCGGTAAATGGCCATGATGTAGGCTGTCTGCGCCGACATCCGGTCGAAAATCTTTACCGTGCGGCCTCCGCATTCGTTCATTGTAGCTACGCCGACGCCGTTGCCGAACGAGGAGCGGCGGCGGCATTCGAGGGCCGTGACGCCTTCGACGAGCGAACCGGGCCCGATGCGGTAATTCGCGACGCGCGAGCGGATGATGCGGGCCCCGGCTGCGAGTTCGATATTTCCTTCCAGATGGCTCTGGAGCAACTGGAAGGGTTGGAAGTCCTCTGCGACCAGTACCTTCGACCAATCTTCGGCCGAATTGCCGAGTGCTTCGAGGGAGGCGGTTTCCGAGGAGGTTAATTTTCTGAGTGGATTCATTTACTGTGGAGTTATTCAGATGCAAATATAACAAATTGCATTTAAATAACGCGAACACGGTCCGATAACTCAACTTTCTTCCGACTGTGGCTCTGCGGTCGTAAGGGCTGTGCAACGGGTTCCGCTGCGCAGACGGAACCGTTTTCCGGCAATGGGGCCGTACTGTGTTTTGCTTGAAAACCATTTTCGTCCCGTGTTTTTTGTTTCGGCCGTTGCAGGAAAGCCCGGAAATTTCTACCTTTGTCTCCGAACGAAATCCGGCGACCTGCACTTCCGTCACTCCGTCACCCTCTTATGCAGGGTCTTCGCATCCGTTCTCCGAATACCGTCGACTCGTTGGCCTGCGAGTCGCGGAGTTTTAACATTGAATAATCCCCAATAAAACATGCTAAACAGAATGAAAACTGACAAAATTCTGAAATTATGCCTTGCGGCTTCGATGCTGTGCTTCGGCGTTTCCTTGCGGGCGTCCGCCGCCCAGCTTATCGTCTCGGATGCGACACGCGTTTCTGCCGTAGTTCCCGACTACACTCAAACGAAG
>NZ_JADNHQ010000013.1:0-32390 GCF_015553985.1 Alistipes sp. D31t1_170403_E11
GGTACTGCGGTTTTCCCGTGGGAGAGTAGGTAGCCGCCTCTTCAAGGTCAGATCGAAAGGTCTGACCTTTTTTTATGTCCTACTTTGAGGTGCGGCCTCCCCTTGCTGAAAGGCTGCATTTCTTCAACCCCGCTCCTGTATCCAGGGCCGGGTTTTTTGGTGTTTGCCGGAAGGAAGGGGCCCTGTCGCTACTTTGTTTCCCGATGCTACGGCAAGAGCCGCCTAACGCCTCTGGAACTAATGGGCTTGCCATAAGATAATTCCGGGATGATTGGGATTTTGGCCTTTGATTGTTATCTTTGTTCAAAACCCAGGCTTATGATCGAAATTCCCGAATCGAAAACCGTTGCGCGGCAGGTGCGTGAAACCTTGACAGGGCGTACTATAACCGATGTGTTCAACGCTACGCATCCGCACAAATTCACTTGGTATGCGGGTGATCCGCTCGAATATCCGAAGTTGCTGGCCGGCCGGAAGATCGTAGGCGCAGAAGGTTTTGGCGCATATGTCGAGATACTTCTTGAGGACGATATGCGCCTTGCCGTGTCGGATGGGGTGAACCTGCGGCTTTACAGGCCCGAGGCTGAGATCCCGGCCAAATACCAGTTGCTTCTCACGCTCGACGACGGAAGCTTTCTGGTATTCACCGTCGCGATGTATGGCGGCATTATCGCTTTTCGGGGCATTTTCGAGAATCCCTATTACCTGGGTGCGAAGACGAAGCGGTCGCCGCTCGATGCGGAGTTCGACGCCGAATACTTCCGGGGCATGCTCGCTGGCGTGAAACAAAACCTCTCGGCCAAGGCTTTCCTGGCTACCGAGCAGCGTATTCCGGGGCTTGGCAACGGTGTGTTGCAGGACATCCTGTTCCGGGCGGAGATACATCCCAAGCGCAAACTCGCCGCATTGGGCGACGGGGACGCCGAACGGCTTTTCGGGACGGTAAAAAGCCTCCTGACGGAGATGACCGGCCGGAACGGGCGCGATACGGAGAAGGACCTTTTCGGGAATTACGGAGAATATGCCGTGTTGCTTTCACGCAATACCTGTGCGGAGCCTTGTCCGGTCTGCGGCGGATCAATCGTCAAAGAGGCTTATTTGGGCGGCGCAGTCTACTATTGTCCCTGTTGCCAGCCGTTGAAATAGTCCTTACTCTTCATTCGAAAAATACCGCCAGGTGTGCCACCGGCTGTGCAGCCCGCAATGGGAACAATAGAGTTTGTAAAGCCCCTTGCTGTGTTTGCGCACACGCAGGTTGCGGGTGTGGCACTGCGGACAGCGGGAAGTGTTGAGCCTGTGCTCGTAACACTGGAAAATCACGAGGTTGAACAGGCTCAACAGGATGCAGACGAATCCGATTCCCTCTTCATCGCCGAGGAAGATCGGAAAGAGACAGCCGACCAGTACGATGATCAGTACGACGAGGCCGATGCCTTGGATGACTTCGTTGGGAAGGTTGCGTACCCGCCACATCGGACGTGTGACGAGGATGCCTGCAACGGCAGGCACAAAGCAGATTGCAAAAAGCAGGACGTGGGCTTTCATAGATGTATGTACGCCTGTCCCGCAGCGTCTGGGAAATTAAGTTCGAATTCAGTCCGGGGAAATAAAAAACGTGGGACAAAACTCTGATTTGCTTTCTGAGGCTCTGGAATAACCTGTGCAACCAAATACAGAATGAAGCCCACGTTAGAAACGTGAGCGTCAAACTTCATTCCTTGGTTGCTCTTAAAATTTTCCAGATTTTCAGAAAGCAAGGTACAAAGCTAACGCTTTTTATATGTGTGCGCCGTCGCTTTTCGTGCGGATTCGGCGCTTTTTATTGTATTACTGCGACTTTATGGATTATTCCATAGGCAATTCAGTTGTTAGTGACGCACAAATATATAAAAAACATCCGAAATTCCGGATGTTTTTTTGTCGTGTATTTGTCATGTTGTGTGCGGGAGGCCTTCTCCGGGAACCGGTTGCCGCCGGGTGTAGCCAGGCGAACAGGCCCCTGCGGCTATTGATTCTGTTGTGCAGCCGAGTAGGCGTCGGCTTTCTCCTTCATGCGGGCTGCCCGTTTTTCGCTGTCGGGGTGTGAGGAAAACATCTTCTGTACGGTAGAGGCTTTTGCACCCTTGGAGAGTTCGACCAACTTGCTGAGCGAATTGGCCATGCCGTAGGGGCTGAATCCATGTTTTACGCAAAATTCGAAACCGTGCTCGTCCGCTTCGTACTCCTGTTTCTGTGAGAACTGTGCGTCGGTGAAGGCCGTTACGATCTCGCCCAACTGCGATTCGCTGAGCTTGGCCAATGTACTGCCTTGGGCGGCTCCGGCGGCATTGCGGGCAGCGGAGGCGAGGTAAGCGTTCTTGATGGCGTGTTTCGTGTCGGCATGTACGACATGGCCGATCTCGTGACCGATGATGGCCATCAGTTCATCGTCGTCCATCAGGTCCATCAGGGCGGCGAATACACGGATCGAACCGTCGCCGCAGGCGAAAGCGTTGACATCCGTCACGAGGTAAACCTTGAAGTTCAGCGGCAGTCCTTCGGCATCGGTGATACCCTCGGTCAAGCGTTTGAGGCGCGCTCCGTAGGTCGTCGTGTCGGCGGCAACGGGGTTGTGGGCGTCCATCCATTCGACGGATTCGCGGCTCAGGCGGGCAATATCCTCGTCGCTGAGCGTAATGGCCGTAGCTACGTCTTTTCCGGCGTTGAGCAATTTGCCGGCGTCGATTTTCTTACCGCCGATCTTGAACTGTGCGAAAGCCCCTGCAGGGCAGGCTGCGGCGATAACTGCCGCAGCAAATAAAAAGAAAAGTTTCTTCATGTTAATCCTGTTTTCAGTGTGGCAAAGATAATAAAAACATCCGGATTCGGAGCGTTTACTGCTCGCGGAACATGCGTTTGACGCTTCGCCAGTCTCCGTCGTTCGGCGCGGGTTCGATGCCCAGCAGGCGGCAAAGGATAAGGTAGATGTTCTGATTCTGGAACGATTGCTGGCGGAACCCGGTGCGGAATGCCGGACCGGAACCGTAAAAGACCATGTGCATGTCGCGGTCGCGGTTGTCGAATCCGTGTGTGCCGCGTTTGCGGACAGGTCGGTCCTGGGGGGCGTAGTCGAGTGTCCAGCCCGTTTCGGGGATCAGGACGAGGTTTGTGAGCCTTGAGGGGTGTCGGCCGTAACAGAAGCGGCGGGGCATCTTTTCGCGTTCCCAGACGCCGATGTGTCCCGTCCGGCGCAGGATGCGCAAGGCTTCGCGGACATACTCTTTGCGGACCTCGATGCCGAAGGGCGTTCCCGGGACAGTACGTACGACTTGTGTGGAGTCCAACAGCCCATAGAGGTTCAGATAGCGTTCGGGTGCGAGTTCGGCCATGCCGTGATCGGCCGTGACGATGAAATTGATGCGGTCGAAGACGGGCGAACGGCGGATTTCGCGGAAGAAGTAGCGCAACACGGAGTCGATGCGTTCGGCCTGCGCCACGGCCTCGGGCGATTCGGGACCGTAGGTGTGCATCGCAGCGTCGGGCTGTTCGAAATACCACATCACCAGTTCCGGGATTTCGGCTTCGGGGCGTGTCATGGCGTCGATGACCCAGTCAGCGCGCTGGTAGTAGGAGGGCTTCGACGAATAGCGGGTCCAGACTGTCGCCTGGCGGCCGTTGACAGGCACTTCGCTGCCGGGCCACATGAAAATGTTCGCCGTGAGACCCTGCCGCTCGGCGGTGTTCCAGATCGGTTCTCCGCCCCAGAATCCCGGGATTTTCACATCTTCGGCATCGAAAACCGAGAGTTTTCGGCCCTGCATCTTGTCGAAGAACGAGTTGTTGACCACGCCGTGGTGGTCGGGATGCAGTCCCGTCGCCATAGCGTAGTGGCTCGGGAACGTGTTCGACGGATAGACCGGGAAAACCTCGGCGTACGAGCCGACACGCGCCAGCGAGTCGAGCGTCGGGGTGTGGCTGCGCGAAGCGAGGTCCCAGCGGAAGGCGTCCATCGAGAGGATGACGACATATTGTTTCTCCTGCGGCGCAGCCGAAGCGGGGTAGCGGCCCGGCGTGCGGGTTGCGGCGCAGCCCGTGAGCGAGAGACCCAGGATCAGAAAGGAGATTTTTTGCATGAATTCGAAATTTGTTGACGTAAAGATACAAAAAAAGCGCCTTCCTGTTTGGGAAAGACGCTTGCATTTTGTTGGGTTCGGGGGCAATGGAATCCGGAAGTCGAAAAAAGCTGCGCGAAATCTGCGCAGCTTTTTCCCATAGGTGTTTCCGTTCGGAAGCCGGTTATTTCATGTATCCCTTGATGTAGTGGTGATGCTCGCCCCAGCGCTCGAAAGCCGCACGGTCCAGTTCCTCCTGTGCCGAGGGGTGTGCGATCGAAATCAGCAGGCGTGCGCGCTCCTGAAGGGTCTTGCCGTAGAGATCGACGGCGCCGAACTCCGTTACGAACCAATGGATGTGGTTGCGGGTCGTCACGACGCCGGCTCCGTCCAACAGCGTCGGGCAGATTTTCGATACACCCTTGTTGGTAATCGAAGGCATGGCGATGATGGCCTTGCCGCCCTTCGACAGCGAAGCACCGTAAACGAAGTCGATCTGACCGCCTACGCCCGACCAGAATTTCGTGCCCAGCGAGTCGGCGCACACCTGGCCCGTCAGGTCGACCTGAAGTGCCGAGTTGATGGCCGTCATGCGATCGTTCTGCGAGATGATATAAGGATCGTTCGTGTAGCCCACGTCCATCATCAGTACACCGGGGTTGTCGTCGATGAAGTCGTAAACTTCTTTCGAACCCATCAGGAAGGTCGAGACCATCTTGCCCGGGTCGGTCTTTTTGGCTTCGCCGTTGATTACGCCCGAACGTACCAGCGGCAGTACGCCGTCGGCGAACATTTCGGTGTGGATACCGAGGTTCTTGTGACCGCCCAACTGTGCCAGCACGGCGTTGGGAATGGCGCCGATACCCATCTGGAGCGTTGCCCCGTCCTCGATCAGCGCGGCACAATGCTTACCGATGGCCGTCTCGACTTCGTTCGGCTCAGAGAATTTGGCCTCGATGAGCGGGGTGTCGTCCTGGACGAAGAGGTCGATCTTCGACATGGGGATCATGGCCTGGCCGAAGGCACGCGGAACGTGTTTGTTTACCACGGCGATCACGTGGTCGGCGCACTCCACGGCAGCCAGCGTTGCGTCTACCGAGGTTCCGAGCGATACATAGCCGTGTTTGTCGGGCGGGCAGACCTGAATCATCGCCACGTTGCACGGTACGGCTCCGCAGCGGTACAGACGCTGCGTCTCGCTCAGGAAGATGGGAATGTAATCGGCATAGCCGCTCTGCGTTACCTTGCGGACGTTCGAGCCTACGAAAAACGAGTCGAGCTGGAAGACGCCTTCGAACTTGGGATCGGCGTAAGGTGCGGGACCTTCCGTGTGCAGGTGATGGACGTGTACGTCTTTCAGTTCACCGGCCTCGCCGCGTTTGCACATGGCGTTGATCAGGCACTGAGGAGCCGATGCCACCGAACTCAGGTGAACGTGGTCACCCGACTTGATGACTTTGACGGCCTCCTCGGCCGTGGTGAATTTAATTTGGGTGTTCATGTTTTGTGTGTTGGAGTATTAATTTGCAGATTTCTTCGTTTCCGGTTTCCGCAGATAATTGCTGATCGCCTTGTTGGAGTAGGTCCAGATAATCGGCACATCCTTGAGCGTGATGATGTTCAGCGCGCTGAGCGCAAGCCCCATGCTGATATCCACGCGGTCGAGGCGCTCGACGCCCGGGGCGATGTCGTAGAACATCACGATGACGGGCTCGGGCTGACCGCTGCGCAGCGTGTAGATACGTCCGTAGGTGTCCGACGAGGGGTAGCTTATGCCCTTGGCCAGAGCCTGTGTCCCGTTGTTTTTGCCGCCCATGAAGAGGCGGAACGGACCGAACGTCGGAGTGACCTGCAGGTGCAGCACCACCGTGCCCGAAATGTTGTCTCCGGCGCATACGATATCCGAAACCCGGATTTCGTTGCCCATGCCCGGCGTCTCGATCGAGGCAGGCTGGTGCTTTTTTGCAAATTCGGCGACGGCTTCGTTTCGCAGGCTTTCATAGTAGCGAATTTCGGCCTTGATGCTTTTTTTCTGCGCCCGTTCCTGGGCTTTCTGTTCGCGTGCAGCCTTCCTGTCGGTGGGCTGGGCCGCGAATGCCGCTCCGCAAAGTATGCAGAGCGACATCACTAATACGCTAATACGTGCGACCATAAGAAGATTACTTGCGTTTTACTTCCACCTGTTCGTATCCCTCGACGATATCGCCGACGCGGATGTCGTTGAAAGATTCGATGTTCAGACCGCAGTCCTGGCCGATCACGACCTCTTTCACGTCGTCCTTGAAACGCTTGAGCGAACCCAGCTTGCCGGTGTAGATAACGATACCGTCGCGGATGACGCGGATCGGGGTCGAGCGTTGCAGCTTGCCTTCGCGGACCATACATCCGGCGACGGTTCCGACCTTCGTGATCTTGAAGATTTCGAGTACTTCGACCGAAGCGACGATCTCCTCCTTCATCACAGGTTCCAGCATGCCTTCGATAGCGTCCTTGATGTCGTTGATGGCGTCGTAGATGATCGAGTAGAGGCGGATTTCGATCTCCTCCTTCTCGGCCAGTCTGCGGGCCGAAGCCGACGGACGTACCTGGAAGCCGACGATGATGGCGTTCGAAGCGGCGGCCAGCAGCACGTCGGACTCCGAAATCTGTCCCACGGCGGCGTGGATGACGTTGACCTGTACGGTCTCCTTCGATAGCTTGATCAGCGAGCCGGACATAGCTTCGATCGATCCGTCCACGTCGCCCTTGACGATGATGTTCAGTTCCTTGAACGAACCGATGGCGATGCGGCGGCCGATTTCGTCGAGCGTCACGTGCTTCTGGGTCATGATGCCCTGCATGCGGGCCAACTGTTCGCGCTTGTTGGCGATTTCGCGGGCCGAACGGTCGTCGTCCATGACGTTGAACGTATCGCCGGCCTGCGGGGCGCCGTTCAGGCCCAATACCTGTACGGGCGTCGAGGGTCCTGCTTCGTCCACCTTCTTGCCGTTCTCGTTGAACATGGCCTTCACGCGGCCCGTGTAGGTTCCCGAGAGGATCACGTCGCCGACGCGGAGCGTGCCGCTCTGCACCAGGATCGTCGATACGTAGCCGCGGCCCTTGTCGAGCGTCGACTCGATGACCGTACCCTGCGCCTTCTTGTTGGGGTTGGCTTTCAGGTCGAGCATCTCGGCCTCCAGCAGCACTTTTTCGAGCAGTTTGTCGAGGTTCATGCCCTTCTTGGCCGAAACCTCCTGGTCCTGGTATTTACCGCCCCACGACTCCACGAGGTAGTTCATCTGCGAAAGCTGCTCCTTGATGTGGTCGGGATTGGCGTTGGGTTTGTCGATCTTATTGATGGCGAAAACCATCGGCACGCCTGCGGCCTGCGCGTGGTTGATCGCCTCGATGGTCTGCGGCATGACGCTGTCGTCGGCCGCAACGATGATGATGGCAACGTCCGTAACGGCGGCGCCGCGTGCACGCATGGCCGTAAAGGCTTCGTGGCCCGGGGTGTCGAGGAAGGTGATCTTCTGTCCGTTCAGCACCACGCTGTAAGCGCCGATGTGCTGGGTGATACCGCCGGCTTCGCCTTCGATGACGTTGGTTTTGCGGATGTTGTCCAGCAGCGAGGTTTTACCGTGGTCGACGTGTCCCATGACCGTCACGATCGGCGGACGCGGAACGAGGTCCTCCTCCTTGTCTTCGGTTTCGTCGGCGATAGCCTCCTGAATCTCCACGGAGACGAATTCGGTCTTGTAACCGAACTCTTCGGCAACGACCACGAGCGCTTCGGCATCGAGGCGCTGGTTGATCGACACCATCAGTCCGAGGTTCATGCAGGCCATGATGACCTCCGTCGGCGAGACGTTCATCATCGTCGCCAACTCGCTGACGGTCACGAATTCCGTGACCTTGAGCGTCGAACGTTCCATTTCTTCGCGTTCGAATTCCTCGTTCATGCGTTCGGCGACGGCTTCGCGCTTGTCCTTGCGGTATTTCGAACTCTTGCTCTTGGCTCCCTTGGCCGTCAGGCGCGCCAAGGTATCCTTTACCTGCTTCGAAACTTCTTCGTCGCTCACTTCGGGGCGCACGATGGGCTTCGGCGGCAGGTTCTTGCCTTTGTTGCGGCGGCCTTCGCCCGGACGGGGCTGGTTCTGGCCCTGTCCGCCGCGGTTCTGGCCGGGGCCTCCCGGGCGGTTGCCGTTGTTGTTCTGTCCGCCCGGACCTCCCTGGCCCTGACGGTTGCCGCCGCCCTGCGCATTGCCCTTCGGGGCTTTGCTGACATCGACTTTCTCCTTCTGGAGACGTTTGCGTTTGTGCTTGCCGCCTGCGACGAAGCCCGACACGTCCATCGTGCCGAGCACCTGCGGACCTGCGAGGGTCACGGTCTGGGGGCGGAAGATATTGTCTTTCGGAGCCTCGGCCTTCGGCTCTTCGGTAGCGGGCGCGGATGCTGTCTGCACGGCCGGAGCCGCCTGCTGAGCGGGCTTGGGAGCGGGGGCTGCGGGAGCCTCTGCGGCCTTGGGCTGCGGGGCCGGGGCGGGAACTTCCGCCTTCGGAGTCTCCTGCGCGGGGGCCGGGGCCTTCACGGGAGCCGGAGTTTCGGCCACTGCGGGTTTCGGGGCCTCGGCAGGCCTGGGCTGGGGAGCCGGAGCGGGCGCCGGTTTCACGGCTTCGGGGGCTTTCGGAGCCTCCTCCTTCACGGCCGGGGCCGGAGCGACCGGCTGGGGCGCAGGCTTCACAGCCTCGGGTTCGGGTTTCGGCTGGGGAGCCGGAGCGGCCTTGGGTTTGGGCGAGAGGTCGATCTTGCCGAGGAATTTCGGCTGCTGGATTTCGTCCTTGACGCTGATGACGTTGCTTTTGATGACAACCTCTTTCTCTTCCTCGCGCTCCTGCTTCTTGGCTTCTTCGAGGGTTACGGTCGTCTGCTTCAGGGAGATGCGTTCGCGGATCGAATCGCGTGCGCCGGCAGCGCTGCGATTTGCCCCGAATTCCTTCTCCAGAACGGCATAAGTGTCCGTGTCGACCAGTGTGTTGGGCGACCCGTCGCTCTTGATGCCCTTCTTTTGCAGGAAGTCCGTGATGGTGTTCAGACCAACGTTAAACTCCTTTGCAACCTGAATGAGCCTTAATTTTCTTTCATTACCCATATCTGTCTCTTTTCCTTTCTTGTCTTGCGGTTTTGATTATTCGAACTCGGCCTTCAGGATGTCGATGACCTTCTGTGCCTGCTCCTGCTCCAGATCGGCGCGGGCGGCAACCTCCTCGACGGAGAGTTCCAGCACGCTCTTGGCGGTGTCGCAGCCGGCGGCCTTCAGGGCGTCGATTACCCATCCGTCGATTTCGTCGGCGAACTCCGTGAGGGCTACGTCCTCCTCCTCGACCTCGCGGTAAACGTCGATGTCGTAGCCGGTGAGCATCTTCGAGAGGCGGATGTTGAGACCGCCCTTGCCGATGGCCAGCGAAACCTGGTCGGGCTTGAGGTAGACCGAAGCGGTCATCTTCTCCTCGTCGATGGTGATCGACGAAACCTTTGCGGGGTTCAACGAACGCTGGATCATCAGCGTCGGGTTGGCCGTGTAGTTCACCACGTCGATGTTCTCGTTACGCAGTTCCTTGACGATCGAGTAAATACGCGAACCCTTCATGCCGACGCAGGCGCCTACCGGGTCGATACGCTCGTCGTAGGACTCCACGGCGACCTTGGCGCGCTCGCCGGGGATGCGGACGATCTTCTTGATGGTGATCAGTCCGTCGAAAATCTCGGGAACCTCCTGCTCGAACAGGCGCTCCAGGAACTGGTTGGCCGTACGCGAAAGGATGATACGCGGCTGGTTGTTGTTCATCTCTACCGACTTGACGATGGCTTTGATCGTGTCGCCCTTGCGGTAGAAGTCGTTGGGAATCTGCTCGGCTTTGGGAAGGATCAGTTCGTTCTCCTCGTCGTCGAGAATCAGCACCTCCTTTTTCCACACCTGGTACACCTCGCCCGTGACGATGTCGCCGACCTTCTCCGAGTATTTTTCGTAGAGGCTGGCCTTCTCCAGGTCGAGGATGCGCGAGGCGAGGTTCTGGCGCAGCGACAGCACGGCGCGGCGGCCGAACGATGCGAGTTTGATCTCGTCGGCATACTCGTCGCCGACTTCGTAGGTCGGGTCGATGGCCTTGACTTCCGAAACGGAAATCTGTGCATTGGGGTCTTCGACGGCGCCGTCTTCGACGACGGTGCGGTTACGCCAGATTTCGAGGTCGCCTTTCTCGGGGTTGATGATCACGTCGAAATTCTCGTCCGTTTCATACTGTTTTTGCAGTGCGTGGCGGAAAACGTCCTCCAGCACGCCGATCATCGTCGACTTGTCGATGTTCTTCAGCTCTTTGAACTCGGCAAAGTTGCTAATGAGATTGAGATTGTCCATTGTGTGCTTTATCTTGTTTTAATTCTTAATTCTGCCTGTCTGATTATTTGAAGTCCAGATACTCTTTCGTGTATTTGATCTCGGCGAAAGGGTATGAGCGGGTGACCTTCACCAACTGCTTTTTCTTTTTGCCTTCGACGAGCTGCTTCTCTTCGTAAGAGAGCGTGATGCCCTCTTCGGTAACCTCTTCCAGCTTGGCAAGGACCTTCACGCCGCTCATGAGCAGCACTTCGGCCGATTTGCCGGTGAGTTTGCGGTACTGGCGCAGGGTCTTCAGCTCGGAACCGATGCCGGCCGACATGACCGTGAGCGAAAAATCCTCCTCCTCGCGGTCGAACTGCGCGTCGATGACGCGGCTCAACTCCGCACAGGCGTCGATGCCGACCGCCGTGTCGCTGTCGATCGTCAGTTCGATTTCATTGCCCGGCGTCGAGGTGCACTCCACGACGAACATATCCGTCCCTTCCAAATGACGTTCCGCCGCTTCGATTATCTTTTTCGTATCTATCATAGTCGTTGAATTTCGGTCGAGTATAAGTATAAAATAAGGGGACTACCCGTCCCCTTACCCTTCACGCTGCCTTTCGACACCGCAAATATAGTGAAAAATTTCGATATACCAATATTTATATGCAAAATTTACTCCTCTTTTGTCTTCGATTCGTAGGGCTTGATGATGCCGCGTTTCGACGTGCGGATAAAATCGATCAGCGCGTCGCGTTCGGGGCTTTGGGGAATCTGTTTTTCCACCTCGTCGCAGCCGTTCAGGTAGTTCAGTCCGCTCTGGAAGAGGATGCGGCAGGCGTCGTGGATTTCGGCGATGCGCTCGGGTGAAAAACCGCGCCGTGCAAGGCCGATCTTGTTGATGCCCGCGAAACGCAGCGTGTCGTTGCGCACGATGACGTAGGGCGGAAGGTCCTGTCCCAGCAGCGCGCCGCCCTGCACCATGGCGTGGGCCCCGATGTGGGTCCACTGGTGGATGGCGGCATGGCCTCCGATCACTACCCAGTCGCCGACATGCACTTCGCCGGCGAGCGATACCCGGTTGGCGATCACGCAGTTGCTGCCGATGATGCAGTCGTGTCCGATGTGCACGTAGGCCATCAGCAGGTTGTTCGAGCCGATGATCGTGGTTCCTGTCGAGGCGGTTCCGCGGCTGATCGTCACGTATTCGCGGATGTCGTTGTCGTCGCCGATCTGGGTGGTGGTGATTTCACCGGCGAATTTCAGGTCCTGCGGCAGGCAGGAGACCGAAGCCGCCGTATGTACTTTGCACCGTTTGCCGATGCGCGCCCCGTCGTGAATCACGGCTCCGGGGCCGATCCAGCAGTCGTCGCCGATAACTACGTCGCCTGCGATGTATGCAAAGGGTTCTACCGTGACGTTGGCCCCGAGCTTTGCGTCGGGGTGGATGTAAGCCAGGTTGCTGATCATTTCCTTTAGTTTTTGTTTTTGACTACCTGGGCCATCATCACGGCTTCGCAGGCAAGGGTTTCGCCCACGAACGCTTTGGCCTCGACCAGGGCGACGCCCCGGCGGATCGGCTCCAGCAGGTGGATTTCGAATTGAAGCGTATCGCCCGGAACGACCTTGCGCTTGAACTTCACGCCGTCGATCTTCATGAAGTAGGTGGAGTAGTTTTCCGGGTCGGCGACGTTGCTCAGCACCATGATGCCGCTGCACTGTGCCATTGCCTCGACGATCAGCACGCCCGGCATTACGGGCTCTTCGGGGAAGTGGCCCACGAAGAACGGTTCGTTCATGGTCACGTTCTTGATGCCGGCCACCGACACGGGGTCGCAGTGGAAAATGCGGTCTACGAGCAGGAACGGCGGACGGTGGGGCAGCATGCGGCGGATGTCGTTGATGTCGTACAGCGGCGGCTTGCGGCAGTCGTAAGTGAAGCGGGGCTTTTCGCCCGCGCGGCGGATAGTCTGCTTGAGCTGCTTCATGAACTCCGTGTTGGCGAAGTGCCCCGGGCGGGTGGCCCAGACGCGGCCCTTGATGCGTACGCCCAGCAGTGCGAAGTCGCCCAGCAGGTCGAGCAGTTTGTGGCGTGCCAACTCGTTGTTGCAGCGCAGTTCGAGGTTATTGAGGTAGCCCGCCTTGATCTCGATATCGGGCTTGTTGAAGAGTTTCTTGAGTTTGTCCAGTTGCTCGTCGGGGACGGGGTTCTCCACGACCACGATGGCGTTGTCCAGATCGCCGCCCTTGATCAGGTTCATGTTGATCAGCGGCTCCAGTTCGTGCAGAAAGACGAACGTGCGGCAGGGCGAGATCTTGCCGGCGAAGTCGTCACCGGGGTTGAAGGTGGCGTACTGGTTGCCGATAACCTTCGAATTGTAGTCCACATGCACCGAGACCGAGAACTCGTCGTCGGGGTAGAGGATGATCGCCACGCCCTTCTCGGGGATCGTGTAGACCATCTTTTCGGTCACGTGGTAGAACTGCCGTTCGGCGTCCTGGTCCGTGAGTCCGGTTTTGGTGATGGCCTGGGCGTATTCGCGGGCCGAGCCGTCCATGATGGGGGTTTCGGGGGCGTCGATGTCGATCACGGCGTTATCCACGCCGAGGGTCCAGAGCGCTGACATGATGTGTTCGATGGTCGATACGCGGTGACCGCCGGCTTCGATGGTCGTACCGCGCGAAGTATCTACGACGTTGTCGCACAAGGCAGGAATTATAGGTTGTCCTTCGAGGTCGGTGCGGCGGAATACGATTCCGGTTCCGGCTTCGGCAGGATTCACGGTCATGGTAACTCGGACGCCCGTATGCAGGCCCTTTCCCGAAAAAGAGATCGGCGCCTTCAGCGTTTGTTGTTTGGTTGACATAAGCGGAGTTCTAATATTTGCGCGCAAAGATAGAAAAATTTCGGTAAAAAACGTTACTTTTGCTCAAAATTCCGACAGACAGCAATGACAGAAACACCCCGTGACAACAAACCCCGCCCTGCCCGGCGGCCGCGTATCAAACTACCTTTCGACAAACGCCGGGAGGATGTCGGATCGTGGACCTACGACCATCGTATCGGTTTGTGCGTCACGATTATAGCCTATCTGGTGCTGATGATCGTATTCGTGTCGTCGAAGATCGTCGTAGGCGGCCGTTCGCACCAGCAGGGCATGTACATCGACCTGCAGACTTTGGCCGAAATGGAGCAGGAACGCGACCGGCTGGAACGCGAGGTGCGCGAGCGCCAGCAGCAGGAAGAGATCGACTGGCGCAGTATCCGCAACCAGGCGTCGAACGAAAATGCCCTGAACGAGAAGCTCCGCGACGACCGCGGAACCAACGCTGCAGCGCTGAACGAAGCGGCCGCCGAGGCCGAAGCGCGGATGCGCGCCAACCGCGAGGCATACGAGCAGGGGCTTGCCGAGGAACGGGCTATCCGCGAACGCCGCGGCAAGGAGGACGGCGCCGAGCGTCAGGACCGCAAGGTCAAAGGCCGCGTGACGGTGTCGTTTTCGATCTCCAATCCTGTGCGCACGTCGCGTTATCTGGAGGTCCCGGCCTACCTGTGCGAGGGCGGGGGTGAGGTCGTAGTTGCCGTTACCGTGGACCGTGCGGGTAAGGTCGTCGGTGCGCGCGTCTCCGAAGGCGGTGACGAGTGCATGCGTGAATCGGCCCTGCGTGCGGCCCGCAACTCGCTGTTCAACATCGACAATTCGGCTCCCGCCAAGCAGACCGGGACGATCACTTATATTTTTATTCCCCAGTAGGCCTTGCATCTGCTGCGGCCGGCTTGCGGGAATACGGCGGCGACCCCTGCCTGGTGTCGATTTGCGGCATTTTGAACAGAAATACTGTTTTTTATTTTCAGATTTTATTTATATCTTTGTCTCTGTTCCGAATCCAAAATGCGTAAATTACTGTTCATATTGTTGGCCCTGGCGGGATGTCTGCTTTTTTCGGAGGGCAGCGGCGATGTGCATGCCCGGGAGGCCGTGCATTCGGCGGTCTTTTCCAGCAGCGATATGCATGTCGATCAATGGCAGTGTGAGCGTGTTTACAATTCGGATTTAAATCAACCCCGTGTTTCCGGGGAGGCGGAAGCGTCCCCCTCGGCCCCCGCGTTCCAGCGCACCGGGCCCGGATGGACGGCTCGCCTGGCGCTGCATTGCGTCGCGTCGTGCCATTGCGGCACGGGAGTTGTCAAACTAACCTCAGCGTTTCGATCTCTTTATCTTTCGCCTGGCCTACATGCCGTAGACTATTATGTTTACCGCCTGCGCCGGCTCATTATTTAGCGTAGCGTATTTCCCGGACGGTTTACCGTTTTTTTGCCTGAAATACCAACGTTAAAATAATGAAAAAGATATGGATAAGATTAAAATCTGCGAGGCGATGTACGCCTTGCCCGGGGAGGTCGTGGTACGCCGCCGCAAATCCCTCGTAATACCTGCCGTGCTGCTTGCAGCCGGCGTGGCGATACTGGTTCTGAATCACATTTACGGAGCTTCGATGACCAATAACCTCCGCTCGTCGGCGGTGTTTATCGGCGGTTCGCTGGCCCTGGCGGGGATGATCACGCTAGCCGCGCGCTATTTCAGCGCCGAGGGTGCGCCTTACTACCGTCCCGGACACAGCTACCTGCGTTACGAAGAGCTCTATTTCGAGC
Organism: Alistipes sp. D31t1_170403_E11; assembly: GCF_015553985.1. NCBI lineage: Bacteria > Pseudomonadati > Bacteroidota > Bacteroidia > Bacteroidales > Rikenellaceae > Alistipes > Alistipes sp. D31t1_170403_E11. The sequence continues at coordinate 15,108 of NZ_JADNHQ010000013.1, forward strand.
GTTCGCAGAGCCATGCTGTCGTGGACCTCGTGGCGGAAGGCGATGTGCAGCGTTTGCTGACGATGCCGCACGCGCAGGTTCCGGCGATCTCCGTGGTTGTATACCGTACGCCCGACAGCCGTTTTGCCGCCATGCAGGCCTTCGAGTATACCGATTTGGAATACAGGCCGCTGACCCGGTTGCAGATCGTCGACGGGCCGGAGATGCAAACGGCAAAAAATTAATTTTAAAGAATGATAGACATCAGTGGTGAAAATGTAGTATTGGTCGGTGCGCTGCTGCTCTTTGTGGCGGTGATGGCCGGCAAGGTCGCTTACCGTTTCGGCGCCCCGGCGTTGTTGCTCTTCCTGGGGGTCGGCATGTTGTTCGGACTGAATTTCATTTCGTTCCGTTCGGTCGAAATGACGCAGTTCGTCGGTATGATCGCGCTGTGCATCATCCTCTTCACGGGTGGTATGGACACCTCTTTCCAGGAGATAAAACCCGTCATCGGGCCGGGCGTCGTGCTGGCTACGGTGGGGGTGGTGATGACGGCCGTGGTACTGGCGGGCTTCGTATGGCTCGTTGCTCCGTGGCTCGACCTGGAAATCTCCTTCACGCTGGCCCTGCTGCTGGCCTCCACGATGTCTTCGACCGACTCGGCGTCGGTTTTCTCGATCCTGCGAAGTAAGAAACAGGGGCTCAAACAGCACCTCCGCCCGTTGCTGGAGTTGGAGAGCGGTTCGAACGACCCGATGGCCTACATGCTCACGATCCTGCTGATCGGCGTCGTGACCAACTCGTCGGGCAGTACCGGGATGGGTATGAGCATCCTTTATTTCGTGATCCAGATGGTCGTCGGAGCGCTTTCGGGCTACCTGATCGGGCGGCTGGCGGTGTGGACGATCAACAAGATCAACCTCGCCAACCACTCGCTCTACTCGGTGCTGCTGCTGGCATTTATCTTCTTTGCCTTCGCTTTCACCGACCTGATCAAGGGCAACGGCTACCTCGCGGTTTATCTTGCGGGCTTGGTCGTGGGCAACCATAAACTGGCGCAGAAACGCTCGCTGACGGTCTTTTTCGACGGTTTCACGTGGCTCATGCAGATCGTGATGTTCCTTACGCTGGGCCTGTTCGTCAACAGCGACGAACTGCTGCGTCCCGAGGTGCTGATCCTCGGCTGTGCGGTCGGTGCGTTCATGATCCTCGTGGCGCGTCCCGTCACGGTCCTTGCCTGCCTGCTGCCTTTCCGGCATTTCACGACCAAGGCGCGCCTCTATGTTTCGTGGGTGGGCCTGCGCGGCGCCGTGCCGATCCTGTTCGCCATCTACCCGATGATGGCGGGTGTCGAGCATGCCGAGTTGTTGTTCAATGTAGTCTTCCTTTCGACGATCATCTCCCTTCTGGTGCAGGGTACGACTGTGAGCGGCATGGCCAACCTGCTGGGGCTGGCCTACGAGGAGCGGGAATCGGCTTTCAACGTCGAGATGCACGAGGAGATGAAATCGGCGCTTACGGAGGTCGAGGTCAACGAAAGCCTGCTCGCCAGCGGGCAGACGCTCAAGGACATCACCCTGCCGGAGAATACACTGGTGATGATGGTCTGCCGCGACGGGGAGTACTTCGTGCCGCAGGGTAAAACGGAACTTAAGCTGGGCGATAAACTGCTGGTCATTTCGGACCGCAGCGAGGAGCTCGAAAGCACCTATAAGGATATGGGCATCGACGATGTGATGAAACTGGGATAGCCCGGCCTCATTGTCTGTAAATTACGCTTCGGATTGCCTCCCGGGGCACTCCGCCGGACGGGCGGATAATGGCTGAGGCCCCGGCGATTCTGTCGCCGGGGCCTCTTTTTTTTGCCCGGGACGCTCGGTATTCCGGCGATTTTTCGTATCTTGAACCGGAAAAACGGATTTATGTGTTTCGAAACCCGGACCGGAGGCCGGAATGCCCCCGTCATTTCGATTCGTGCTACGGAGTAATTTCCTTTATGGCAATAAACAAATAAGAAAATCGAAAACAGGACAATAAAAAGTTAAAAAAGGCAATTTTAATTCGACGAATAGTTGTAACTTCGTGACGTTTAAGGACGCCTTTCCGCGGCGGCCGGACCCGACCCTATGAAACTGCTGAAACCTACATACCTGCTGCAAATGTTGCTGCTGCTGTCGGCCGTGACGGTTGTTTTGTCCGCCTGTGAGGAGAACGAAACCAAATCGCTGTCGGAGCAACTGGATCACATGATCGCCAACCGGCAGGTCTACGACTGCGAAAAGGAGCAGCGGATCGTCGATTTGCGTCACCTGCTGAGCGTGAGCGGCCTGACTCCGGAGCAGGAGTACGAGATCAACGACAAACTGTTCGCGGAGTTTCACAAATACAAACTCGATTCGGCCATCCGCTACATGGAGCGCAACGTCGTTCTTGCGCGCCGGCTGGGCAACCGCCGCAACGCCTGCATTTCGGGCATCCGCCTGGCCGAACTCTATTCGTCGACGGGCATGTCCATCGAGGCGAAGCGGATGCTGGATTCGATCGACCGCCGTTCGGTCACACGCGACCTGCTGCCGGTCTATTACAAGGCTTACAACCGTTTCTACCAGCAATATGTGGCTTTCAGCGGGCAGAAGCATTTCCGCGAGCTGGAGGAACGTTACCAGGATTCGGTGATCATGACGGCCGACACCGCTTCGCTGCGTTACAAACTCGACCTGCTCTACCAGATGAGCCGCCGGGACCAGTCGCACGAAATGGAGGTCCGGCTGCTCGATTTCCTGAACAGCCTCGAACCCGATTCGCAGGTCTACGCCGAGTGCGCCTATTCGGTGGGTAGTTTCTACCGCCGCCGCGGGGACGACTGGCTGGCGCGCAAATACTACATGATTTCGGCGATGACCGATGTCCGGAACTCCACGAAGGAGAACGCGGCCTTCCAGGCGCTGGCGACGCTCTATTACCGCCACGACGACCTCTTCCGGGCCTTCAAATACACCCAGGCCGCCGTCGAGGACGCGCTGTTCAGCAACGTGCAGTTCCGCACGGTGCAGATGTCGGAACTTTATTCGATCATCATCGCTTCGCACCAGGCCAAGGAGTCGAAGATCAAACACAAACTGCAGCACTACCTGGTGCTGATCAGCGTACTTTCGGTGGTCCTGGTCCTGCTGTTCGTCTACCTCTACAAGCAGCTTCGGCGGGTCAACCGCATCAAGGAGGAGCTTTCGGACACCAACGAAAAGTTGGCCCGGCTCAACGAGGAACTCGCCGAGAAGAACGAGCAGTTGTCGGACTCCAATGCCGTCAAGGTGCAGTACATCGCGCGTTTCTTCGACCTTTGCTCCATGTATATCGACAAGATGGACGACTACCGCAAGTCGCTGAAGAAGCTGGCCCAGGACCGGAAGTTCGAGGACCTCTACAAGCGGCTGAAATCGACCTCGATGCTCGAAGAGGAGCAGGAGGAACTCTACAAGAATTTCGACGCCATTTTCCTGAACCTCTATCCGTCGTTCGTCGAGGACTTCAATGCCCTGTTGACCGAGGACGAACGGATCGTGCTCAAGCAGGAGGACCTGCTGAACAAGGAGCTCCGGATTTACGCCCTGCTGCGCCTGGGAATTACCGACAGCGTGAAGATCGCTTCGTTCCTGCGCTGTTCGCTGTCGACCGTGTATAACTACCGGACCAAGGTGCGCAACAAGGCCGCCATTTCGCGCGAAGAGTTCGAAAAAATGGTCATGAAGATCGGCACGGCGCACAAAACAGACAGTTGAGTCATTCCAGATTGTCTACATTTTTCAGGTCGTTTTAAAATGTAAAATATTGGTAATTAATTATATGGGTCAAATCAGGTTCTACATTTTCCGATTCAGTTTTCAAACCGATACCTATTCCGGTTAATTTTGTAATCGACGCGGCGCTCCTGCCGGTTTTACCATCCGGGAACGACCGCCGCGACATTGAACCTACTTTTAACCGACCTTATTGACTACACAATGAATCCTGTAAAAGTTGGCCTTATCGGCTTCGGCAGAATGGGAGGTTTCTACCTCGAACAGATGCAGAAAAGCGGCAAATGGGACGTGGCTTACATTTGCGATGTCTGCGCTGAATCGCGGGAACTGGCGCGCAGGCTGGCCCCCGGAGCGAAGGTGATCGACGACGAACAGGTTATCTTCGACGATCCCGAAGTGCAGGTCGTGGGCCTTTTCGCCCTCGCTGACTCGCGCAAACTGCAAATCGAAAAGGCTTTTGCCGCCGGCAAGCATGTCATCGCCGAAAAACCCATCTCCGACAGTATCGAAAACGAATGGCAGGCCGTGGACCTGGCTGAAAATACATCGCTTTTCTCGACGGTCAATCTCTACCTGCGCAATTCCTGGTATCACAATACGATCAAAGATTTTATCGCCCAGGGCGAAATCGGCGAACTGGCTATCGTCCGGGTTTGCCATATGACTCCCGGACTGGCTCCCGGTGAAGGCCACGAGTACGAGGGCCCTTCGTTCCACGACTGCGGTATGCACTATGTGGACATCGCACGCTGGTATGCCGGATCGGAATTCAAAACCTGGAACGCCCAGGCCGTCAGGATGTGGAACTACAAGGACCCGTGGTGGCTGCAATGCCACGGAACGTTCGAAAACGGGGTGGTGTTCGACATCACGCAGGGGCATGTCTACGGCCAGCTCGCCGAGACGCAGACCCACAACTCCTATGTGGACATCATCGGTACGAAAGGTATCGCCCGCATGACCCACGACTTCAAGACCGCGATCGTCGAACTGCACGGCGTGACGCAGACCCACCGGTTGATCCAGCCCTACGGCGGTAAGAATATCGACACGCTGTGCAAACTCTTCGCCGAGTCGATCGAGACGGGCCGCCGCAGCGAGGCGCTTCCCGAGTTTCGCGATGCGGCGATCGCTTCGGAGTACGCCTGGCGCTTTTTGCAGGATGCCCGGGGGCACGACCTCCCGGCCATCGGCGAACTGGAGACCCTCCGGCAGATCCGCGAACGCCGCCGGACGATGAAAAACGGCTACGGACTGCTTCGTAAACATGCATAAATCCACATAACCTTAAAACTACCTGAACTATGAATCATCTGCTATTTATCGGCGTGGGACAGATTGTCGTCATCGCACTCGTGGTGCTGCTGTTGTTCGGCGGCACGAAGATCCCGGAATTGATGAAGGGCCTCGGCAAGGGCTACAAGATTTTCAAGGACGAGGTCGACAACATCGAAAAGAACATCAAATAACCTCAATACTAACTTAAATTTAAACCTCGAGAAACGATGGCAAAAGAAATGTCAAGAAGAACGTTCCTGAAGCAGGGAGCGGCTGCCGCGATCGGCTTAGCGGTCGTTCCCAGCACGGTTCTGGGTAAGAAGTTCGGATACACGGCCCCCAGCGACAAACTCAACATCCTGGGCGTCGGTGTCGGCGGACGCGGCGCTTCGGTGCTGAAGGGGCTGGAGAGCCAGAACATCATCGGCCTTTGCGATGTCGACTGGAAGTATGCCGACCATGTTTTCCAGCGTTATCCTGCGGCCAAGAAGTTCAACGACTACCGCAAGATGTACGACGAGATGCTCAAGTCGGCCGACGCTGTGATGGTCGCTACCGCAGACCACACGCACGCAATCATCGCCGCCGACGCGATGACTGCCGGCAAGCACGTCTATTGCGAGAAACCGCTGACCCATACCGTCTACGAGTCGCGTCTGCTGACCAAGCTGGCCGACAAATACAAGGTTGCCACGCAGATGGGTAACCAGGGTGCTTCGGCCGAGGGCGTCCGCAAGGTCTGCGAGTGGATCTGGAACGGCGAAATCGGCGAGGTTACCCGTGTGGATACCTTCACCGACCGTCCTATCTGGCCGCAGGGGCTGGCACGTCCCGAGGAGGACATGCGCATTCCCAAGACGATGAACTGGGATTCGTTTATCGGCCCGGCTCCTTATCGTCCCTACAATGCGGCTTACACGCCGTGGAACTTCCGCGGATGGTGGGATTTCGGTACGGGTGCGCTGGGCGATATGGCCTGCCACATCCTGCATCCCGTGTTCAAGGGTCTCAAACTGGGTTACCCGACCAAGGTCGAGGGCAGTTCGACGCTGCTGCTGAACGAGTCGGCTCCCTCGGCGCAGCGCGTGAAGTTCGTCTTCCCGGCCCGCGACAACATGCCGAAAGTGGCCATGCCCGAAGTCGAGGTTCACTGGTATGACGGCGGTCTGATGCCGGAGCGTCCCGCAGGACTTCCCGCCGGCAAGGACCTCAACGTGAGCGGCGGCGCCGCCATTTTCTACGGTACGAAGGATACGCTGATCTGCGGCTGCTACGGCAAGGATCCCTACCTGGTTTCGGGTCGTGTTCCCGAGGCTCCGAAGGTGCTGCGCGAGATCACCGAGTCGCACCAGATGGACTGGGTGCGTGCCTGCAAGGAAGACGCCGACGACCGTGTGCTTTCCGCATCGGACTTCAGCGAGGCCGGACCGTTCAACGAAATGGTCGTCATGGGCGTGCTGGCAGTCCGCCTGCAGGGCCTCAACCAGGTGCTGGAGTGGGACGGTCCGAACATGCGCTTCACGAACATTCCGGACGACGCCACGATCCGGACGGTCATCAAGGACGGTTTCCACATCAAGGACGGACACCCGACCTTCGACAAGACCTGGACCGATCCCGTGAACGCTCAGCAGTTCGCCCAGGAACTCATCAAACACAACTACCGCGAAGGTTGGGCGCTTCCCGACATGCCGCGTTAATCCCGTGCAGCGAAAGTACGGAACCGAATTTACGAAAAACTTAAAAAACAGAAAGAATAATGAAAAAGATCCTTTTGTATTCAGCATGCGCCGCTTTGACGGCAATGATGGCTGCCTGTGGCGGCCCGGGCGGAAAAGCCAAGACGGCCGATGACAAGACGGCCGATGCCAAAACCGAAAAGAAGGCCGTTCCCGAATACACGGTCGTGAATAACGCACAGGTGGACCTCGCCTCGTTCCCGCAGGACAAGGACGGTTACTACGTGATTTTCGACGGCAAGACGCTCAACGGCTGGCGTGGCTACGGCAAGGACAAGGCGCCTTCGCGCTGGACGGTCGACAACGGAGCCATCAAGTTCAACGGCTCGGGCGGCGGCGAAGCGCAGACCGGCGAGGGCGGCGACCTGATTTTCGCCAAGAAGTTCAAGAACTTCGAACTTGAAATGGAGTGGAAGGTTTCGAAGGGCGGTAACTCGGGTATTTTCTACCTGGCCCAGGAGGTTACGACCCAGAAGGACGGTAAAACCAAGTACGAGCCGATCTATATCTCGTCCCCCGAGTATCAGGTGCTCGACAACGCGAACCATCCCGATGCCAAGCTGGGCGTGGACGGCAACCGCATGTCGGCGTCGCTCTACGACATGATTCCCGCCGTTCCGCAGAACCAGAAGCCCTTCGGCGAGTGGAACAAGGCCAAAATCATGGTTTACAAAGGTACTGTCGTACACGGTCAGAACGATAAGAACGTGGTCGAATACCACCTGTGGACTCCCCAGTGGACCGAGATGCTGGAGAACAGCAAGTTCAGCCCCGAGAAGTGGCCCCTGGCATTCGAACTGCTCAACAACTGCGGCGGCGAGAACCACGAAGGCTATATCGGCCTTCAGGACCATGGTGACGATGTTTGGTTCCGCAATATCCGCATCAAGGTTCTCGACTAGTCCCGGATTATGAGAAACAAGCTATTTGCAGCGATCTGCGCCCTTCTGGCTTTGGCGATGCTCCCCGGCGGAGCATTCGCCAAGGCGAAGAAGCCCCCGAAGAAGGAGATCGGCATCCAGCTCTACTCGGTACGCAGCCTGATCGGCAGCTTCGGCAAAAACCAGCAGGACTACAAGCCCGTGCTGAAGCAGCTCGCCGACATGGGTTACACTTCGGTGGAGGCCGCCAGCTACAAGGACGGACTGCTCTACGGGCAGAATCCCGAGCAGTTCCGCAAGGATGTCGAGGCTGCCGGCATGAAGGTTCTTTCGACGCACTGTACGCTCAACCTCTCCGACGAAGAGTTGGCGAGCGGCGATTTCTCGAAGGCCCTCCAATGGTGGGACGAGTGCATCGCGGCGCACAAGGCCGCCGGTGCGGAGTACATCGTGGTTCCTTCGATGCGCCGTATCGACAACCTCAAGGACCTGAAGACCTACTGTGACTATTTCAATGAAATCGGAGCACGGTGCAAGGCCGCCGGCATGAAGTTCGGCTACCACAACCACTCGCGTGAATACGAGAAGATCGAGGATCAGGTCATGCTGGACTACATGCTCCGGAACACCGATCCCGACAAAGTGCTGTTCGAGATGGACGTGTACTGGACGGTGATCGGCAAAGCGAGTCCCGTAGCGTATTTCAAGAAGTATCCGGGCCGTTTCAAACTTCTGCATATCAAGGATTACCGCGAGATCGGACAAAGCGGCATGGTGGGCTTCGATGCCATTTTCGCCAATGCTGAGACCGCCGGTGTGGAGAACATCATCGTCGAGATCGAAGGATCGAGTTACGACGACATTGTGCGCAGCGTTCGCGAGTGCATCGAGTACTTGCAACAAGCGCCTTTCGTCGAGGCTTCATACCGTAAATAACGCCTCCTGGAGAGTTGGAAATATCCGGCTGTCTGTCGAGACGGCCGGATATTTTGTTGCCGGTCCGGCCGGAAAACCCGGCGGACCCCGGTTTTCGTACCCATTTAATCCGCATTGATTTGACTATGGAAGAACTTCGAATGACTTTTCGGGGACATCTCGACGACCTGCGCTGGACGCTGGTCCGTGTCGGCGGCGTACTCTTCGCCCTGGCGGTCCTCTGCTTCTGCCTTATGCCGTGGCTGTTCGACCGTTTTGTCCTGGCGCCCGCTTCACCCGATTTTCCCCTTTACCGGTGGTTGTCGGAAACAGGGGTCCCGGCTTCGGTTTTTCCCGATTTCGGCAATGGCAGCCATGCCGTTGAGATCGTCAACACCGACGTTTCGTCCCAACTGCTCACGCACATCAGTGCATCGTTCTGGTTTGCGCTGGTGCTGTTGTTTCCCTACCTGATTTTCGAGGCCTGGCGGTTTGTCCGGCCTGCCCTGGTCGGGGACGAGCAGCGCAGCGTGCGGCTGGCGTTCATCGGGGGAACGGGGTTGTTTTTCGTGGGATGCGCCGTGGGTTACCTGTTTGTTTTTCCCTTCATGTTCCGGTTCCTGACCGAGTATCAGTTGAGTTCGTCGATCGTCAACCAGATATCGCTGAACTCCTATATGCGGAGTTTCCTGCTGCTGGTCTTCGTGATGGGGGTGGCGCTGGAACTGCCGCTGCTGACGTGGTCGCTTTCCCGGGCAGGACTGGCTACGCGGACTTTTTTCCGCAGATACCGGCGGCAGGCCGCCGTCGTTCTGCTCCTGCTGACCGTGCTGGTAACTCCTTCGGGCGATCCCTTTGTGCTGCTGGCCGTTTTCCTGCCGCTTTACCTGCTCTACGAACTGGGTATCCGCTTCGCCCGGGAATAACCCTGTGGCCGGAGCCGCTAATCCAGACAACCGGAAAATGCTCCGGCTGTTTTTGGTTGAGGACGTGTGTTTTCCGTAAAATTATCGCTAACTTTACGCCTCAAACAGCACTGTTGCGGGGATTTGAGGATACTCCTTGAGGTTGTGATTCCCGTTTCCTGTTTGTTAAAAATATGAAAATATGCGTTACTGTTGGTTATTGACAGCCTGCCTGTGGGCTTGCACCGGAGTCCGGGCGCAAACGGCCGGGGAAGCGGGCGAAAAAAGCGGCAATCCGCTTTTCAAAGGGTGGTATGCCGATCCCGAAGGGGTGGTTTTCGGCGACGAGTACTGGATTTATCCCACTTATTCGGCTCTTTATGAAGACCAGACGTTTTTCGATGCTTTTTCCTCGAAGGACCTCGTGCATTGGCAGAAGCATCCCCGGGTCCTTACGACGGAGCATGTCACGTGGGTAAAACGGGCGATGTGGGCCCCGGCGATCCTTCAGGCCCACGGCAAATATTACCTCTTTTTCGCGGGTAACGACATCCACGAGAACGAGGTGGGCGGTATCGGCGTCGCCGTGGCCGACTCTCCGGCCGGGCCGTTCCGCGATGCGCTGGGCAAACCGCTGATCGACCGGATCGTGAACGGCGCACAGCCTATCGACCAGTTCGTTTTTCGGGACGACGACGGAACCTATTATATGTACTACGGCGGCTGGGGCCACTGCAATATGGTGCGGCTTGCTCCCGACCTGCTGAGCGTCGTGCCGTTCGACGACGGAACGATTTACCGCGAAGTCACGCCGAAGGGCTACACCGAAGGCCCGTTCATGTTCAAACGGCAGGGTAAATACTACTTCATGTGGTCCGAAGGCGGTTGGGGCGGTCCCGATTACCGGGTTGCCTATGCCATTGCCGACTCGCCGTTCGGACCTTTCGAACGCATCGGGACGATCCTGGAGCAGGACCCCGAAGTGGCCACGAGCGCCGGGCATCACTCCCTGATCCAGGTTCCGGGCAAGGATGAGTGGTATATCGTTTACCACCGTCGTCCGCTGACCGAAACAGGCCGCGACAGCCGTGCGACCTGTATCGACCGGCTTTGGTTCGATGCCGACGGGCGGATCAAACCCGTGCGGATGACCTTCGAGGGCGTCGGGGCGCGCCCGATAGCGCCGCAGGGCGAGTATTTCAATCCCGTTGTGAACCAGAGCCTGCCCGACCCGACGATTATCCGGGGCGACGACGGTTGTTTCTATCTCTATGCGACGGAGAGCATCCGCAACGTTCCGATCTTCCGTTCGCGAAACCTGGTCGACTGGGAGTTTATCGGTACGGCGTTTACGGACCGGACCCGCCCGACGTTCGAGCCGAAAGGCCGCGTCTGGGCGCCCGACATCAACCGGATCGGGGATAAATACGTCCTCTATTATTCGATGTCGCGCTGGGGCGGCGAATGGACCTGCGGCATCGGCGTTGCCGTGGCTGAGCGTCCCGAAGGCCCTTTCGAGGACTTGGGCAAGCTGTTTCGTAGCAATGAGATCGGTATTCAGAATTGCATAGACCCGTTCTATATCGAGGACGGAGGGAAGAAATACCTTTTCTGGGGCAGTTTTCACGGCCTTTACGGCGCGCAACTGGCTGCCGACGGGCTGTCCCTCGATCCGGATGCCCAACCTGTGCGGATTGCGGGGGATGCCTACGAGGCGACGTATATCCACAAACGGGGTAAATACTATTATCTGTTTGCGTCGACAGGCAGTTGCTGCGAGGGGCTGAAAAGTACCTACGCAACGGTTGTGGGGCGTTCCGAAAGTCTCTTCGGGCCTTATACCGACCGGCAGGGCCGCCCGATGCTGGAAAACCACCATGAAATGCTGATCCATGGCAATCCCGATTTTGTCGGGCCGGGGCATAACTCCGAGATCGTGACCGACGACAAGGGCCGCGACTGGATTTTCTACCATGCCGTGAGCCGCGCCGATCCCCGGGGCCGCGTGCTGATGGCCGACCGGGTCGACTGGACCGGCGGCTGGCCCCGTGTCGAAGGCTCTTCGCCGTCGCTCCGCGCGAAAGTCCCCCAATTCAGGAAATAAGCCGCAATGCTCAACGCCATCGAAACTTTTAATTCGATGGCGTTTTTGTTTTAGCCTGGGAGCGTACGACCTTTGGGTTGGACTGTGATGCTTTGTGCCTGTATCGTAATGTGCAGTAAATCAGTGTGGTATATTTGTGTAAGTGCCTTGTTAGGCACTTTTTTTTATATTGTATTGATAATCAGTGTGTTGATTCGCAGTTTGAAAGGTTTGGAATCCGTTGGTTTTCAGGATATCAGAGAGACATTTAGGCTAATTTTGCTGATACGTTGCCGATTTTTTCGAATTGCGGGTCCGAGTTATGTGTCGATAGAAAAATTTCTGAAAGACGCGATTAGGTCTCGATTCCCGTCCTGAGCGTGTTGTTCCGGTTTTTATATCTGCCGGAATTCTGTTTCGGCGTGACGTAAAAGATTCCTGCTACAAACCACAAACCTAGAAACGATGAAAAAACTTTATTCTTTCGCGCTTGCCGTTGTCATATCTCAAACAGCCTTCTCCCAAAACGATTACAACCGGGTGAATTTCTACCCGCCTTCGGTTGCCTCCATGATGAAGTATATCGATTATCCGGTAAGTCCCCGCACTGGCATTCCGGATATTGGCATCCCGCTTTTCACGATTCGTTCGGGTAAACTGGAATTGCCGCTTACGCTCTCTTTTCATATCGACGACTATGCAAAAGTAAATCAACTGCCCGGGGCGGCCGGAGCCGGTTGGACGCTGAGTTCCGATATTCAGATTTCCCGGTCGATTAACGGATTGGACGACCTGGCGCCATCCGGGTATTTATCCACTGGTTTTTATTACCCCGATTATAAAGGAATTGCACCGGCAAAGAGTCAGACAGACCTTTACTTGATGCATATAAAACAGAAAGACGAGGAGCCGGATAAATTTTATTACAGGTTGCTTGGGAAAGGAGGTTCGTTCTATTTTATGCGGCAGCAGAACGGTTCATCCATTCCGAAGCAGGTCCCCTTGAACGGAGTACAGGTTTCCTATTCATCGGGCCGGTTCGAGGCGGTCGATACGGATGGAACGACATATTACTTTTCGTCCAGTGCCAAGGATCAGTGCAGTCCGAATGCGGGAACGACTCTTGACATGTCCTGGAAATGTGACCGGATAGTCAGTGCTTCCGGGGCTGATATCATTTCTTTCGATTATGTCAGCTATAAAAAATCATTGGTCAAAATGTGTAACGGGAAAGAAGAAGTTTACGATCGGATTCGTATCACGAACCGCGCCGCATCGAATGCTGTCCGAAACATGGTACGTGGACCGAAACACCTTATATACGGGGGTGAACTCACGTCACGCATGGAGCTTGTGCAGGTAGAAGAAGACGGTGGATATGCTTATTTCTGGGAAAGCGTCGGCCCCGTCGATGATTTACGTAATTATCAGAATCTGGTTATCCATAACCTTTCGGGTATTCGGTTCAAAAACGGGCGGGTCGAATTCGTCTATGACGATAATGAGGTCCTGACGCAGATAAAGCTATTTTCTGAGGGCCAGGCCGAACCTGTCCGGGTCGTCGCCCTGGCGCAGGAGGGCAGTGGCTATGCGCGGACGCTCAGAACCCTGACAGTCGGCAGGGACACCTATTCATTTGCGTATGGGACGAAACACGAAGGCGAATGCTTTCCGGATTTCTGGGGGTATAAAAGCATGGGTACTTTTCTCAATGGGTGTGCCGGCGTTCCCCTGCATTTCATCACGGTTGAACCCGGACCGGACGGTCGCCTGATCAATGATCGGAACTTCTTTAATACGGACTTCGGCCTGTCGGTCGGATTGCAATCCGTCGCGGCGTATAGCACTACGGCGACGAAAGGTAGTCCTTTCCTTACGATTAAATATCCCACCGGTGGCTTAACGCAGTTTTCATGTGAACGAAACAATTACCTGTGCAATGACGGGAATTATTTTGGTTACATAATCGATGCAGGCGGATTACGCGTCAATGAGATCAATTATTTCGATACGGACACAACGCTAGTCAAGCAGAAAATCTATAAATACGGAGAAAATGAAAACGGCTACGGCATTATTCGCCGTGAGCCCACTTTCGACGAAGAGTACGGAACCTGTCATACCTGTCAGGAGGTCCGGTACTATACGCCCTACCTGGGATCATATTCGCTGGACGCTACGGCACGCCTGCGGAGTTACCTGCCCAATACGATTTATCAGATGAACTATTCTGATGGAAGTCGTATCAATTACAGCGAGGTTGCCGAATATAATAAAGACAGGGGTATTGAGACCGGGAAAACCGTCTATAAATACAATCTCGAAGACCCGTACGGCATGATGGGGCAGTATGCCGATCCGGAGGCGCCGTACCCGATCGGCGATGACGCGTGGTGGATCGGGGTTCCCGATTCCACGATTTATTACAGGTATGATAACGGAAAGTACGAATGGGTGAAGAAAACCGGTTACCGTTACGAATGCCATATGGAGCCGGAGCGGATTTTCCAGGGACGGGTTTGGCAGAGCGTCATTGCCGTTCTGGTTGATGGCTATTTATCCAGTTCTTTCGTAAAGGATTACAATGTTTTTTCTTACCGGACTTCTGCTATTCAGATCGGATGTATGCAGTTGGCTCAGGAAGACGAATATGTCCGCAATGACGATGGCCGGGTCCAAACCACGCGGACCCGCTATTACTACGACAATCCCGGTCATTACCTGCCAGGACGCAAGGTGACGACCTATCCGACCGGGGATATCGTGACTGAACATACGCTTTTCCCGGAAGATTATGTTCGGGATTCCTACGTGCAGTCCCTCCAGACGCGGAATCAGGTTGACCTGCCGATGGAGCGGGTCGTTCGCCGCAATGGCCGGGTTGTTTCCGGGGAGTCGTACCGCTATGATTTCTATGGCCGGATCGTCAGTGCGTATATGCTGGAAACGGATAACTTGTCCGAATCTCTTTTCCGCCTGTCGAACAAGAGTGCCGCGAATGATTTCGGCCCTTCCGGAACCTCGGCTTATACGCCGGACTCCGGCTATGTACAGCGGGCTGCCATCCTTTACGATGAAGATGACAATATATGCCAGATCGTATCCCCGGGCAAAAGTCCGGTCTGCTACCTGTGGGGATATAACGGCCAGTATCTGATTGCCGAGATTCGGAATGCAACCTACGAGCAGGTGCAGCAGAAACTGGGCAGCACCCTGCTCAGCCGTGTTCGGAAAGCGGCTGTTCCTGCCGTCGCCGACCTGGAGCAGATCAATAACCTGCGGACAGATAAAAAACTGCAGGTTACGACGGCGACTTACCGGCCTCTGTACGGCATGGCATCCCAGACCGATCCTGATGGACGTACCAGGTCGTATGTGTACAATACGGAGACCGGCCGTCTGCTTCGGGTTGAAGACGGAGATGGGAATATCGAAACTCAATACAGCTACTCACAAGACTTGTAAATGCCCTATGAAAGCTCAGATAGCAACAATCTGCATCTTGCTGGCACTGGTGTCGACCCTCAACGCCCAGCCCCGGTTTTCGCCCCGGGTAATCATCAGCGAGATCATGTACGATACCCCGTTGAACGAGGTAGTGACTACGCGTCCGTATAGCAACGGCGAATTTCTCGAACTTTATAACTGCGAGTCCGCAGAGGCTGACATCAGTGGCTGGATGCTTAAAGGCTCCGGGGTTACAGAACAGTTTCAACTGCCGGATGGTACGGTGATTCCCGGTCGGGGGACGTTGGTTATTGCCTATTGCTATGCGGGCAGTAATTTCCTGCTGACCGATCTTTATTCGGGGCTCGATGCTTCGGCGGTGCGCGGTATCGTGTACCAGAATAAGATTATCCTTGCAAACGGAGGCGAAGAGGTGCAATTGTCGGATAAATCCGGAGTAATCAAGGACTGGATTTATTACGACGGTACGTCCAACCGCAAGAAACCCGATCGGTTGGAGGCCGCCAACAGCGATACGATCGGGGATGGATCGGAGTGTAGCTCGTTACAGCGCATAACTGCGGACTTTGACGATAATGCCTGTGCGATCGGTTCGAATACGGATTGGATTACAGCCCGTACGACGCCGTTTCAGGCCGAGGTGTCGGTTACTGGCCCTGATATGAGCCAAGGTGCGAACTGGATCGAGACCCGTACGGCTACGGCGCCCGGTGGTGCGGGGATGGTGAGCGACATTCGCTATTTCAACGGCCTGGGCCTGCCCGTTCAGGACGTTAGCGTACAGAACACACCTCAGGGCAGGGATTTGGTTACTCCGATTGAATACGATGCCGTGCTGCGTGATGACGCCCGGAGTTACCTGCCTTATCCTGCTGAGGGACACGGAGGTGTTTTCCGCAGAGATGCAATCGGGGACCAGTCGCAATTCTATCGGGCGCAATTCGGCGCGGAAGAGGCGAGACCCTATTCTGTGAAGGAGTACGAATCGTCTCCTTTGGGACGTGTACGGCGTACGGCAGGTCCGGGTACGCTCACGTCCGACGGCAGTGTGAAATATGTTTCAGTCGAATATCTTGGAAATGGTTCCGGGGAAGTCCTTCGGTTGAAAGTGGACGATTCGGGTAATATCCTTTCTGCGGCAGGGTATTATCCCGAAGGGACATTATGTAAAACCCAGACGCTGGACGAAGACGGGAACGTTACCCGGGTTTTCGCCAATCAGGAAGGACTGACGCTTCTGAACCGTGTGTTCGATAGCAACGGTAATGCGATCGATACTTACAGCGTATATGATGATATGGGCCGTCTTCGTTGGGTTGTTTCTCCCGAAGGCGCTGCCGGCCTGGGTGCTTCATCGGTTCTTCCGGAGAGTGCGGCCGCCGCGCAGGAGTATTGTTATGTTTACAAGTACGACGGTCGGGGGAATGTGATCGAAAAGAAATTTCCCGGACGCGCGGCCGAGTACCTGGTTTATGACCGCGGCGATCGTTTGGTGATGAGCCAGGACGGTAACCTGCGGGCTGCCGGTAACCGGTGGGCGTTGATCGGTTATGATGCTTTTGACCGGGAATCGACCCGTCGGATTCTTCCGACGACGTTGGACCGTGCCGGATTGACGGAGGTTTTTGCCGAAGGCCGGGAGTCTGCGCTTTACGATTCACCATCGGCGCAGTTGGAATCGCAGTGTTTCTACGATTCGTCCCTGATTCCTGCGGAGTTGGAATTTGCCGAAGTTCCGGATATTGTGTCGGCGGGGGATATTGCCGGATCGAGTTTGCGCGCCTATGAGAAAATCCGGATTTTGAACGATTCCTCCGTAGACGAATATGTGGAGCGGGCATTCTATTACGATAAGAAAGGTCGGGTTATCCAGACAGTTATCCGGAATCAGTCGGGCGGTGTCGACCGGGTCAGCTATCGCTATGATTTTTGCGGCAATGTGCTTTTGAGTGCCGAGTCCCACCGGAAGAATCGCGATGCGGAAGAGGATGTGTTGATTCGGCGGTTCACCTACGATTCCAGGGGACGTTTGTTGGCCGAGAGTGCGTGTCTGAACGATGGGGCAGAGGCCTGTATGAACTACGGTTATGACGAACTGGGCAATTTGACAACTCGTCGATATGGCGGAGACAACCAGTTGCTTGCCGAAGAACTGTCGTACAACCTCCGGGGCTGGTTGACCTCCAAGTCGAATGAGAAGTTCTCGATGACGCTGGCTTATAACGCTCCGCACCA
>NZ_JADNHQ010000014.1:0-10297 GCF_015553985.1 Alistipes sp. D31t1_170403_E11
GCAATTAACGATAGTAGAATTTTTCTTACCATAAGCGTTAATCTAATTTGTTTTTTAAAATAAAAAACAAGCAAACTCCAGAGTCGTTTTACTTGAAACAAACAATTCGTTATAGATCAGCGCTTTAAACGGATATTAATCCATTTTCAGGTAACTGTCAGGAAAGGGCATGGTTACCAAACCGATACCCGGATACAATGAAAAAAGGCCTTCCGCATAACGATTTACGCGGAAGGCCTTGCGGCGAAAGGTTACTTAACAGTAACCGGAGGCGTTAGAACAACAGCCGGCTTGCCGAGCGGGATGATTTCACCACCTTGGCGTCGCTCTTGATCGATTCGGGAATCGCCTTGCGGGTGTAGACGCTCACTTCGCCGACCGAAGGATCGCTCACCATCGTAAGCGTGTTGCCTGCTTCGTCGAACGAGATTTCGTAAGCGCCGCCGGCCAGGGGCGTATTGTCGCTGTACTTACCCGAAAGGGTCGCGTCGTCGAGCTTATAGGAACCCGAATATTTCTGGTAGCCGGGCTGGTCTATCTGCTGGTAGATTTCAAACGAGCCGCCGGATGTAAACGATATGTAGGCATCGAAATCGACGGGGGCGGCCCCGTTCCAGGAAGCCAAGTGCCATTCGCCGGCAAGTTGTTTGGCCAGCGGCGAGTTGTTTTCGTTGTCGTCCGAACAGCCGGCAAACAAGCACAAACCGAGCACGGCGAATAAGGTATAAAGAGTCTTTCTCATATTCTCAGTTTTTCATTTATTATAACCAACCTCCGTTTGCGTTTTCCGTAGCGCGGGCAACGATGGCGAACTCCTTGGTAACTGCCTGGCCGCCCATCGAATTGCCTCCGCCGAGGTTCTCGCCGCCGGCAATGGCCGTAATGGCGATTTTTGCCGCTCCGGGCTTCGTGCAAAGAATCTGCAACTTGCCGAAAACGATCTTAGGCGCTTCCGTGATGCCGAGCTTATCCATGTCTGCCTGCGACATGGTCACGTCAGTATAGGTAAGGTCCGATGCGCCGCCGCCGAAATACGTCGTCAGCGGAATGAGCTGCGAAGCACCGATCTTGGCCCGCATGCACGGCGTGCCTTCGATCTGCATGAGCAATTGGTAAGCATCGATCGCACCGGTTCCCATCTGTCCGTAGTAGAGGCCGAGGTTAATGGTCGCGGCCGACGTTTTCGTACCTTCGAGGTAGTAGTTGATGTCGTTCACCGAGGTCAGCAGCATCGCCTTGAACTCATCCGTCGTGAAGGTCTTGCCCTTCTTCAGTGCATACGAAAGTCCCAGTGCAGCCACACCCGAAACATGCGGACAAGCCATCGAGGTTCCCTGCATGAAGCCATAGTCGCTGCCTGCGAAGTCGGCCAGTTCGGAGGGAACCGTCGAGAGTACCTCGCTCGACTCCTGGTCTGCGGAGATCGCGTAGTCACCGCCCGGAGCGGCAATGTTACAGCCGGGACCGTAGTTGGTGTAGTAGGCCGGCAGGAAGTCGGGCGAGAAGGCTGTTACCGAGATGTAGTCGCGGTAAGCCGCCGGGTAGGCGGACATGCCCGTAGCGTCGTTTCCGGCCGCGAAGATGGCGAGTCCGCCGTCGATCGCGTCGCAGTTCTTCGTGCTGATGAAATAATCGATCGCCTGCTTCTCTGCGCGTGCGCCGTTGGCATAAGCGTTGTCAGAGGTCGCGGCTCCGGCGGGGTATCCGAACGAGCACTGGATGATCGATGCACCGTTGTTGGCCGCATAATAGATCGCCTCGGCCGAAATGGCGGCCGTACCGCCCGAACCGCCCGAGAAAATCTGGCAGGACATGAGTTTCACGCCGTCGTTATTGCCCGTGCCGCCCGCTACGCCGCAGACGCCTTCGCCGTTGTTGTTGACGGCGGCAACCGTACCGGCGACATGGGTTCCGTGGCCGTTGTCGCCATCGTATTTACCATCCTTGTCGTAGTGGGGAATATCCCACGAGATAGCGCCTCCGGTTACGAAATTGTAGCCGTGTACGTCGTCCTTGTAGCCGTTGTTGTCGCTGTCCTCGCCTGCGACTCCGTCGCGCTCGGCCGTGTTGACCCACATGTTGGCGGCCAGGTCGGGATGCGAGTATTTCACACCCTGGTCGACGATGGCCACGATCACCGAAGGATCGCCTCCCGTGAGTTTCCAGGCCTCCCGGACGTTGATGTCGGCGCCGACGCGCGAGGTCTGGGCGATGCCCGTATTACCGTAGTTGACATAGTGCCACTGGCGCCACAATTCCGGGTCGTTGAACGCGGGGGTAACAACGGGAGTCGTAGCGGCGGTTACAGCCGAACCCGTACGCAGCGGGGCGGGTTTATGACCGTCGGCCAGCATGAGGCGGGTGTTGAACTGCACGTGCTCCACCTCGGAAACGGCGGCCAGTTGCCGGGCAGCCTCGTCGAGGTCGGCTTCGGCGTCGAAACCGATAACATACCATTTGTGGAGGCCGGCAGCGCGTGCGCGCGCCTCGTTTTTGGCGTTGTAAGGGAAGACACGGCGAAGGCTGGTCACGTCGAGTGCGCTGAGCACTTCGTCGACCTTCACGAGACCCGAACGAGTCACGGCAGCGCGGGTTTTGGCTGCGATTGCCGCCATATTTTCGACTTGCCCGACGGCCTCGTCGTCGAAATAAACCAACAGGGTTCCCTGTTCGGCGCTAACGGACGTATTGACGATCTTATGCGCCGGAGCAATTTCGGGAGCGCCGTTTTCTCCGGGCTGTTCCTCCATGGGATCGGACGTACAAGCCGCCATCAGCAGCGCTGCTATAAGTAAGAATTTTCTATTAGCCATATTTTTCTTGATTTTAAAGAGAGGATCCGGACGTTTCAGACCGGATCCTCCCGATCTTATCTGGTTAACAGTTCCGATTATTTAACCAGGTCAACACCTTTTTTCACCATCACCTGCACCGGGGCCGAAACTTTGGGAGCCACGCCTTGCGATACGGTTACCCGGGCACTGGCTGTCTTCGCGTCGGATTTTACGACCGTCATGGCCGGCCGGGCGACATTCGAGGCGTCCCTGTCCGAGTGGATGTATTCGTCGATCAGGGCGCGCATGCGTTCGCGGCCGCGCAGTTCGACGAAATTATCCGGTGCGGAGAAGGCCGACGAAATCTTTTCGAGCTGAGGCCGGGTTACAGTCGCAGCGGGAGCCGACATCGGCACGGCTTTGCCCGGGTCTTCGAGCATCAGGTTGTAAAGCCATACCAGGCCGCCCGTAGCCGTTCCCAGCGATTCGTCGGAGAAGGTCAGGAACCGCATTCCGTCGAACGTCAGGCTATTGCTTGCTATGTAATTGGGGTTGGCGACAAAAGCGAGGTAGCCGTCTACCACCTGACCGCCGATCAGCGCATAATCGACCGAATAGGCTTTGAGCGTAGTGGTAGTCATCCAGTACGATACCGGTTCCCCGCCATAGCTTCCGATGATCTGGTCGGAGATCGAGTAAAGAACGCCGTTGTAGTATTCGATCAGCATGGTGTCGTCGCCACCGATAAGCCGGCCGATGCCCGACAGGCCCGAAATGTTGAGGTAATCCGCATCCGCGGTGTCCGCCGTCGTGTTGTCGGTAATGGTAACCGAGCCGACCTTGGTCCGTTTGCCGGACGCAACGCTGTTGCTGATTGTTCCCGTGTAGTAGTTCCACGTCTTGCACATGTCGGCTTTCGAGAGTTGAGTCGACAGGAAGTCGTCCATGGTGTAGTTGCGCTTGAGCGGATGGGGCGTGCCTTCGGTCGTAGCCTGTGCGGTCATCAGCTTCGAAACGTAGCCGTTGTAAGCGTATACCAGCAGCGTATAGTCCGTTCCGCCGTTCAGGCCGCCGAGCATCAGTGCGAACGTACCGTCGGCCTTGTTGATGGCCTCGAGATTTTCAGCCGAGAACTTCATGCCCTGCGAAGAGGTAACGAGCGTAATCAGGTTGGCTTCGGTCGCACCTGCAAGCGCTTCGGTCTCGTAGAGTCCGTAGTAACCCGACTCGATCTCCTGGCCGTTGGCCCAGAATTCGGCCGAATCCTCGGCGGTGTAGCCCTTGTTTGCATACTTGTCGGTGATATTCAGGCCTACGCTCATCAGAACCGGCTTCTCGTCGCCGTCCTTAACGTATCCGAAGGCGAGGTACGAGTAGCCCTGCAGTTCGCCGGCCGCATTGTAAATGTTACCCAGCACGGAGTACATGCCCGTTTCGTTCATCACGGCGTTGACCGTACCCGTTGCAGCGATCTCCTGGGTCGGAAGTCCGCCTTCCGCCATCTCTTTCGACTTGGCTTCGGCAAGGGCCTCGCTGAGCGCACCCTCGAAGAAGGCGTACTGCACCTTCGCCACGTCGGCGCCGAAGGTAAAGCCGAGTTCTACCACGCCGTTCTTCGGTTCGGTCTTCGACAGCGAAAGCGTATAGTCGTAAACTTTGGCTCCCGGGAGGACAATCCGCTGCATGCCGCTGGCATTGGCTCCGTACCAACCGCCGGAAATCGTAAAGTTGACGTAGATACTGCTGGCCGGGAAGGTGATAACACCGTCCTTCAGCGTTCCGTAGAGGCTGGCAGCCTCGGAAACGGAGGGGATGTTCTTGTTGATCTTCGATGCAATCTCGATCTCACCATCGCCACCCAACGTAACACCCGTAGTCTGATAGGGAATCCAGACCTTGTCGGGATCCGTTGCGTCGATAATGGTATAAGGTTCGGTGCAGGAACCTACGTTGCGTCCGAAGAGGGCGCTGATAAGGGTCTGCGTGTAGGGAACCATGCGGTAGTAACCCGGCCGGTCGTCGCGCTCATAAATTTCGAGTTCGACTTCGGCGTTGGCATTAGTCACGCCGAACAGCGACGAAATCACGTCGTCACGCCACTTACCCTTGGTCTCGCCGGCCCCGCCCGTAAGCAGGTTCCATTTGACACGGGTTACAGAAAAGGTCATTCCGACGGATTTCTCACCATAGACGGAAGCATACTTCGTGTCGTCGATATTGATTTCACAGGCGTATTTCGTGCCGACCTCCGTCTCCGGGAAGTTCACGTCGAAGCTGGTCTCCTCCTGACCGTCGGCAAATTCGATGGCCGAAATGGCGAAGACGTTGCCCTGGTTCTTTTTCACCGAAACGGGAACGGTGATCGCTCCGTCGCTCTTGAGGCGGCGTACGATGAAACTCAACTTGGTATCGGCCGCAGGGTCGAGTTCCACATCGGAGGCATTATCCTGCGCGGGGAAATAGACGTTATAGCAATCGGGATTCTCGGGCGCGCCGGCCAGATAGTCGCCGTCATCATCGCAGCCCGCGAAGATGAACACCGCTATAAACGCATATAATATACTCTTGAGTGTTTTCATATTTGTCAATGTTAATCCGGTTCTACACTATTTCACGACCACTCCGTCGGTCAGGCCCGCACCGCTTCCGTGGACGGGGAACGTACCTCCGGTGTTGTTGTCCTTGATGGGGTCGATGGCCGCATTGGCATTGGTTTCACGGGTGGGAATGCGCATCAGCAGGATACCGTCGTCGGCCGCGATGTTGAACGCCCAAGCGTCGGGGAAGTCCGATTTGCCGGCCGTGGTGCAGCGCACAACGTTTTTCTTCAGGCGCATGATGTCGGTGTAGGCGTGTCCTTCACCCCACAATTCGATGCGGCGCTGCAGCCAGACTTCGTTCTGGAAAGCTTCGGGAGTCGATGCAGCACAGGTATATTCCTCGTTGCGGTAGGTTTTCACCCAGTTTTCCAGCAGGGACTTGCCGCCGTTGAGGTTGCCGCCCATGGCCATGGCCTCGGCCTGGATGAGGAGCATCTCCTCGGCGCGCATGATGCACCAGTCGCCGGCATTGATGTCCGTACCGCACTTATTCTCGAAGGGTGCGAACTTCACATTGGTATAGGGCACGAATGCACGCTTCACATTGGGAATCGAGAGCGAACTGATGGCCGAACCGGTTACGCCGTCCCAATCCATGTGGTCGAGCAGCGGCGACGAGAGGTTGGTGTCGATCCACCATCCCTTGCGCACGTCGGTTTCGGGAATCATGTTGTACAGCAGCGAATTGATGCGCTTGTACAGACCCTGGCTCGTGGTATAACCCTTGTTGAACGAGCAGAGGTGTCCGCCCCAGGTGATGTTCCGGTAGTTGGCCGGGGTATCGGCGGCCTTGTAGAGTCCGGCCCAAATCCACGACGATGCCGTAGCTTCGTTGAACCCGGGAGCCGACACATCCTCCTTCGTCAGCAGCGAAAAGCCCTCCATGGCCGACGCGGCGTCCGTAGCGGCTTCTCCCCAGTTGTTCATCACGAGATTCACGCGGGCACGCATGCCGTAAGCCACATTCTGGTTGACGGCCGATTTGCCCGAGCGCTGGAAACCTTCGAGGTCGGAGATAGCCTGTGTCAAATCGTCGTAGATCTGCTTGTAGATTTCGGCGTTCGTAGCGCGGGGATTGGCGCCGACGCGCTCGACGGGCATATCCCACGTTACGATGGGAACCGTCGGCTTGTCCTCGTTGCCCTTGTAGGTGAACTGGAAGCGCTGCGCCAGCGTGAAGTGTGCGAATGCACGCGCCACGAGCGCCTGGCCACGGTAGTGGATCAGTTTTTCGTCATCCGTATCTTCGGGAATCGTCGCGAGGATGTCGTTGGCCTGCTTGTTCAGCCGGTAGCAGAAATTCCACGTAAAGAGGGGCACGGCGTAGTTGGCGTTACGGTCCGAATATTCGAACGCCACCGAGAACCACTCGTAGTCGCTGTTATCCGACACCATGTCGGAGCCGTTACCGTCGGTAGCGATGCAGACCGCGGGATAGCTGAAGTCGTTGTGGAATACCTGGTCGTTACCGCCGGCCCAGTTGGGCAGTAACTGGACGAAGATCGACGACAGCGTATTGATGTCGGCCTGCAGACGGTCGGGATTGTCCTCCACGACCTCTTTCTTCTGATCTTCGGTTACCACGCCGCTTTCGGGAAACGTGTCGAGGTCGGAGCACGATGATGCCATAACCGCCGTTCCCAGGGCAAATATCCATATCTTGTTAATTGCTTTCATAGATGCGTTTTTAGTTGTTTCTACCTGTATTAGAACGTCAAGTTAATACCGCCCGAGAAAGTCCGCAGGGCCGAGTAGGAGGTGTTGTCCGCCGTCCCTGTTCCGCCGAATACGATTCGGGGGTCGAGACCTTCGCGCTTCGAGAAGACAGCGAGGTTGTCGCCCGCAAAGTAGATGCGGATGCTGCCGAGGCGCATCTTGTCGGTCCACTTCTTGGGAAGCGTATAACCTACCGTCAGGTTGTTGACGGAGAGGTAGTTGGAGCTGACGAGGAATCGCGACGAATATTTCTGGTACGAGTCGTCGGACGAGTTGAGGCGCGGAACATCCGTGTTGGTGTGTTCGGGCGTCCAGGCCTTGAGGATATCCTTGTGCCAGTTTGTACCCAGCGCATCGCCGTAGTGCATCAGCTGGTGGTAGGTGTTGTCGTAGAGACGACCTCCGAGCTGGTAAGCGAACTGTACCGAAATATCGACGCCGTAGAAGTTCAGCGAAGTGCCGAAACCGCCCATGACTTTGGGCAGGGTGCTGCCCTGACGGGCCTGGCGAGCGTCATCGAAAACGTCCGTAGTCGAATAATCGCCGTTGTCCGGGTCCATATACCAGAGCGATTTACCCGTTTCGGGGTCGACGCCCGCATAGGTTTTCAGGTAAGAGTCGTACATCGAACCACCTACCTCGCGGATCGACATCGAGCCGACGATTCCATTCGCCGAAATATCCTTGTCGAGCGAAAGGATTTTGTTCTTGTAGTGGGTCATATTGAGGTTCAGGTCCCACGTAAAGTTCTTGTAACGCAGCAGGCCGGCGCTCAGTTCCACCTCGATACCGGCGTTGCGCATCGAACCTACGTTGAGCGGCTGCCGCGAGTAACCCAGCGAAGGCGGTACGGGCTTGTAGTAGAGCATGTCCGAAGTCTTGCGCGAGAAATACTCGATACCTCCGTTCAGGCGTCCGTCCCAGAGTCCGAATTCCACGCCGACGTTGAACGAGTGCGACGACTCCCAGGTAATGTCTTTGTTACCCTTGTAGTTGAGCGTCAGCGAGAAGTCGCCGTCAACACGGCCTACCTGGAACTGGTCCTGATAGGGATAGTAGTTGCTGTAACCGCTCTGGTCCAGCAGGTCGTCGTTACCCTGAATACCGTACGAAACCTTCAGTTTCAACATGTCGAGCCATTTCACGTCGCGGAGGAACGTCTCTTTCGACATCAGCCACGCGGCGCCCACCGAACCGAAGTTACCCCAGCGGTTGTCGGGATGGAAACGCGACGAAGCGTCGCGGCGGTACGAGGCCGAGAAGAAGTATTTGCCGTCGTAGTCGTATTGCAGACGCGACAGGACGCCCATCGTGAAGTAAGTGTCCGTGTAAGAACTTACCTGCGGCGTTTCGTAGATGGCGTTGTCCAACTCACCGATGTTCGGGTTGTAAAGGTCGGTGTTGCTGCCATAGAGGTACTGCATTTTCAGCGAGTAGTTCTCGAAGCCCACCAGCGCGTCGAAATTATGCTTGTCGGCGAAAGTCTTTTTGTAAGTCGCCAGATATTGCTGGTTGACGCCGAATGTGCGCGAATGCGAAACAGAGGTCGAACCTTTGCCGATATAGGAACCGTAGTAGGAGTTGTAAAGACGGTTCAGACGCCGGTTGATGGCGCTGGCGCTGATGTTGGCCGTGAAGTTCAGCCCCTCGATGGGGGTTACGGTCGCGAACCAGTTGCCGTTCACCGCGTCGGTGTAGGAGCGGTGGCGGTCGAGATCGATCGAAATCATGGGGTTGGCGCCGCCCGAGAACGAACGGGTCTGGTTGGTGTTCACGCCCGAGTCGTAAATCTTGTTACCATGGTCGTCGTACTTGATGTTTTTGTAGACATCGCGCACATACATCGGGTAGATCGGGGCGATCATGTTAGCCAGGTAGAACAGGTTGGCCGACGAACCGGTATCGTTCTCGGTCTGCCCCGTGGGTGCATTGGAAATGGCGTGCGAATAGCTGATGTTCGCACCCACCTTAAGCCATTTTTTGGCCTGGTAGTCCGCTTTCAGACGGGCCGAATAACGGGTGAAGCCCGAGTTCTCGATAATACCCGAGTCGTCGAGATAACCGGCCGACATGAAATAGTTGAAACGGTCCGAAGCGCCCGCGATCGAAACGTTGTACTCCTGGCGGAGGTTGCCCTTGCCGAACAGTTCTTCATACCAATCGTCCGGAATGTAGTAGTACTCACCGTCCGAATAACCCAGCGTCGCGTTGGGATTGAGCTTGCCGTTGGAACCGATCAGCGTCTGCTTTGCGGGAATCGTGTAGACGTTGTAACCCGTACCGCCGTTGTTGCTGTCGAACAATGCCGAGTTGGCGAAGGCGCGGGCTTCGGCGAGCGAGCTGCCGGCCTGGTAGCGGCTGTTGAACAGCGATTGATAGCCCAGTTCGTAATACTGGCCGGGATTGGAGATCACGTTGTAGTTGGGCACACCGCGGGAGTTCGTACCCCATTTGGCGTCGAAGTTAACCTTCGCATCGCCCGATTTACCTTTCTTGGTCGTAATCAGGACGACGCCGTTTGCACCGCGTGCTCCGTAGATGGCCGATGCGGCGGCATCTTTCAGAACCGTAAGCGACTCGATGTCGGCGCTGTTCAGATACGACAGCGATCCGTCGTAGGGTGCGCCGTCCACGATGTAGAGCGGGGCGCTGCTCGCCGAGATGGAGCCGATACCGCGGATGCGGATCTTTGCACTCTCACCCGGCTGGCCGTTCGAAGAGACTGCCTGCACACCGGCTACGGCGCCGGCCAGTGCGTTCGAGATATTGGAAACCTGACGTTTGCCTATATCTTCCGACTTCATCACTGATGCGGAGCCGGTGAAAGCCTCCTTCTTGGCTGTACCATATGCAACGACGATTACATCGTCGATCGCCTGCGCATCCTCTTTCATCGTGATTTTCAGCTGGCTTTTGCCGGCGATTGCAACACGTTGGGCTTCATAGCCGATGAACGTCACCAACAGGGTTCCGTTGGTAGGGGCCGAAATCATGAATTGGCCGGATGCGTTGGTTGTCGTACCAACGGTCGTACCATCCACCAGGACCGTAGCGCCTGCGACGGGCTTTCCCTCCGCATCGGCAACTGTACCGGAAACCTGCCGGTTTTGGGCGAATCCATACGCACAGAGGCCCAAAATAGCAATTAACGATAGTACAATTTTTCTTACCATAAGCGTTAATTTTAATAAAATTTTAAAATAAAAA
>NZ_JADNHQ010000015.1:0-9143 GCF_015553985.1 Alistipes sp. D31t1_170403_E11
AAGCCGATTACGTCGGAGAGCATCCCCACGCCCGTGAGCAGCGGAACCCCGGACGTACAGAGCAGGTAGAGCAGTTTACAAAACTGCACCTGATGGTTTTTGCGGATAATCGCGCCCGCAACGGGCAGGCGCAGCATGAGTTCAGAAGTCCATCGTTGTACCTCCTTTCGGTTTCGGTTGGTGTATAGAATGATATATGCAGCGCTCCCGGCAACCGCGATTGCGGCGGCATAAGCGGGAAAAGATTTCGAGAGCGAGATGATCCAGCGCGTCAGGGCCGGCAGTTCGCCGCCCATGCGGGCGTAGACCTGCTCGAACATCGGGACGATCACGGCCAGCATAAAGGCCACGACCGCTACGGCCGTGCAGAGGATCACCAGCGGATAACTCACCGCCGAGGAGACCATCCGCCGCTGGGCGGTCCGCTTACGGTAATAGCCGCCGAGGAATTCGAGCGTTTCGGAGAGGCGCCCCGTCTGCTCGCCGATGCGCACCACGCCGCAGTCCAGGGGCCGGAACGCCCCGCTGCGCTCCATGGCCTGCCACAGGGCCGAGCCGCCCACCACCCCATCGTAAAGCCCCTTCAGAAGCCCTTTCATCCGCGCATCCCGCTCGCCCTCGATCAACAGCGCAAAGGCGTGCGAGAAATCCAGCCCTGCGGTCAGCAGGGCATGCAGTTCGGCGTAGAATACCTCCCGCCGGGCATCCGTTATCTTATTCTTCGTAGTCATAGCCTTCTTCAATAATCGCCAGCGACCTCCTGTACTGCTCCGCCGGCGGAGGTTCCACCAGGAATCGAACCACGAACCCTTCCGCAAGAGCCACCTCCAGCGTATCGGGGTCGGTCCCGGAGAGCCGCAGCCCGGCAACACCCGACAGCAGCGTATCCCTGAACTCCCCGGTACGGTAAACCAGCGCCGAGTCGCATAAAGCCAATACCGACTGCCTGCCGCTGCAAAAGACAGCCACCCCTTCGCACCCGGTGCAGATGCTGTCGGCGCCCGCGGTCAATGCCTCCAACCGGAAATACCCGTCGCGGCGGCGTCCGTTCTCCAGCAACACCCCGGCGCGCCGGGTTTGCAGGCGGGTAAAAAGCGTCAGGCCGTCCATCACGGCAAGGAAGACGACACCCGCCACGAGCATCATCACCAGCGTCTCGACCAGTGTCGAGCCTCGCAGCGTATGGTTCAGTCCCGGCATTCGACCAGTTGCTTGAGGGTGATTCGTTTGCGGCTGCCGCCGATGCGCGCCGAGACCGTCACGACCTGCACATCCGAAAACCCGCGATAGGCTTCGACCAACACCGTGACCGCTCCCCAGTCGTAGGCCTCGGCATATTCGCCCGAGGGCCATAGCCCGGTGGCGTACTTGTCGAAAGCCCGTCCGGCACGGTAATCGGCCTCGGCCACGAGCAGCGCGTCGTCGTCACGCACCGTCAGACGCGGCAACAATTCCATGACCGCTGCAAAAACCGTCAGAAACAGCACGGCGGCGACGATCGCCTCCAGCAGCGACGCACCCCTCAGTCTGCGCATGCCGCCTCCTTTCTCCGCGCGGATGCGAGCCAGAGCGGCTGCGCCGTCACGGGATTTTCAAGCAATGTCACCCCGTAGAACATGTCTTTGTAGTAGCCCTGGGGCGAGAAATAAACAGCCTGCCGCAATACCGCCCGCCCCGCGACGATGCCCTGCACCTGGGCCACGCCGTCGACCCAGAGCAGTCCGCGGAGCCGCGCCGTGCGCGACTGGCGGTAAGAAGCCGTCACCTTTTTGCGGCGCACCGTATCGCGAACGACCGCATAACCGTTGACTTCGGCCCGGTCGCCGACCTCGGCATACTGCCCGGCATAGATTCCCGAAGGGTATTCCAGCACGGCACGCGCTTCGACGACGACCGTGTCGCGGGCGAACAACTGCGCCGCAATGCGCGCACCGCCGCCCACCGTGATCTTACGCGCCACGACGAGCAGGTGCTCCATGCGGCAGGTCGAGTCGATGCGCAGGCAGTCGGCGTAAAGCACGATGCGCCCCCGGAGCGAACAATCGCCGACCTCGGCGCTGCCGAGCCGGAAAACAGCGGCGGAATCGCGCAGGAAAGAGTGGAAAAGGCTGTCGGGAAGCGTATCCGGCGATAGTTCCGACCGGGTAAACAGCGCGGCAATGCGCCGCAGGACGGCCGGATCGGGCTGCGGCAGTCCGCCCTCGGCATGCAGGATGGCCGTGTGCGGCAACTGCGGCCCGCGGTAGAAATCGGAACCTACGCGCCCGTAGACCAGTCCGTTTTGGGGCAGGCGCAACGTCCCCTGCAAGCGGGTTTGCCCGGCAAGTGTCACCGCCGAACGGTTGTCGGCATAAAAAAGCGTATTCGGGGCATCGGGTTCTGCGCCGTACAGGCGACAGACATGCAGCAGCGAATCGGCAGTCCGGACCCGCACGGCCTCGTACAATCCCCACGGCTGTGTCCGGACGAAGACCCGCGACCGCGGCAGGGAGTCGTAGAGTTGGCAGCCTTCGGAAGCGGCCAGCGAGGCATCGTCGGGATGCAACCGGTAAAGCGTATAGGCCGATTCGGCGTCGGCCCGGGCCTGGCGGAGCCGCTGGCTGCGGACGAAAAGCAGCGACTCCTGTTCCCACAGCATCATGAGGCCCAGCAGCGCCGTCAGCATCACCACCGACACCACGACCACCGTAGGCAGTACGTTCCCGCACAGATATGTGCCCGGGGGTTTCATGGCCCGCACCGTTTTACGCCGTACGTCACGCCGTCCTTACACAGATAAAGCGAATCCCCGTCGCAGGCCGTGAGCGCGAACCCTCCGGCCGAATCGCCGCGGGTCAGTTCATACTGGGTATCTCCGACCGTCAGGATATAGAGGGGACCACCCGCCGAGGTGATGGTTCCCAGGTGGGCAATCTTCACCCGTTCACGCCTGGGAGCGGCGGCCTTCGGCGCCGGGAGGCTCCGCACCGCAGGACGCACGGCAGCCACATGCCGCAGCGCGCCTTTCAGGAACGGGTCCGGATAGTCGAGCCGCAGCGAGTCGGCGGCGGGCGGCGCGGCAGAGACCTGCGCGGGCTTCGGACGGGCTGCCGGAATGGCATCGCCGGCGGGAGCGAAGATTTTCCACGCCACGACGCCCCAGACCGCCGCAACGGCCGCCAGCAGCAGGCAGGTCGTCCAGCGGGACTTCATGGCTCCGGGGTTTCGGTGTCCGCAGGGGCCGTAACGGTAAGTCTCCGGACCTCGGTACGGGTCCTGTAACCGCCGTTGAACCCCGTGACGGACCATTCGTATTCGCCGGCCGTGAGTTCCACGCGGCAGCCGTAACTGCGAGCGAGCGAATCGGCGTAGATCACCGTATCGGCCACGATGCGCCCGGCGGCGGCGAACGAGGGCTCGACCACCGTAAATTCATAGCCGACGGCATACTGTGTGGCCGCCCAGCGGAAGCCGACGCCTCCGGCGGCCACCGAAACCCGGTCCGAAGGAGCGGTGATCCGCACCTGCACGCCGGAAATATCTTCTTCGAGCACCTCGCAGCCGACGGCCAGCAGGGCAAATAAAAGGGGCAGCAGTTTGTTCATGGCATTATTTTTTAAGTACGATTTGCTGGATATAAAGCGTCAGCGTCAACCGGATTTTCCGCGTCCGCCGGTCCGGCACGGCCTGCCAGACGAGCGAACGCAGGCGGCAGGCGGGAAGCGTGCGTTCGAGCGTATCGACAACCCGCAGCAGGGAGGCGTAGCCGCCCGTCAGGGTCAGTTGCGCGGTATGCACCGCCACGCCGTCGTGTTCCGCCGTGACAAGCGGTTCGTAGCCCGCGACCTGCACCGAGCGTTCCGCGGCGGCCCGGCGCACCGTGTCGAGCAGTCCGCCCGAGAGGACCAGTTCGCACTCCCCGGGTCCGACCGCCGCGGGCTGTGCGGTTTCGGGCTCGAGGGTTTCCAGCCGTGCGGCCATGTGCCGGCAGTCGCGCAGCGCCGCGCAGGTATCGCACAGGGCGAAATGCCATGCAATCCACGGCAGGACCACCGCCAGTCCGGCCAGCAGCACGATTCCACGATATTTGTAAGGCAACGTCATAAGGCAGTCTCGATGCGGAACGAGAGCCGGTCGCCGTCGCGTTCCTTTTCCACATTCATAAGCCGCACGCCGCGGCAACAGGCCTCCTCCGAAAGCCGCCGCACGAATGCCGACACGTCGGAAGCCTCCGGAGCCGTTCCGCAGACGACGACCCGGCCTTCGAGCCGTTGCAGCGGTTTGCGGGCTTCGAAGCGTTTGGTAGGCGGTTCGACCGCCAACTGCGTCAGCACGACCCGTTCGGGAACCGCTCCGGCGACCCGGTCGCACACAAGGGCCCACGGCGCAGCCGGGCGTTTCGAGAACTCCGCCAGCAATTCCCGCTGCCGGGCTCCCGCCGATGCGGCGTTCGAGGCCGTACGTTCCCGCGCCGTGATCTGCTGCTGCAACGCCTGCCGCCGGGCATTCAGCCGCGGGGAGAACACGGCATTCGCGGCCAGCACGCACAGGAACAGGCCCAGCACCGGAAGCGCCGCACGCCGCACCACAGCCTGTGCCGCCGCCGAAGATTCGGCGCCCGGACGCATGAGCGAGCACCAGCGCAGGTCTGCATAAACCTGCCGGGCAAACTCTTCCGCCAGGGTTTCGAAACCGGCCCCGGCATCCGCACAGAAAATGCGCACCGGAACGATGCCCTCCGCCGCGAGTTCTTCGGTCAGTGCGCCGAGCCGTTCCCGCCGGACAAAGGAGGTCCCGCCGCCGGCCGAGCTCCACAGGAAGGTCTCCGGATCGGCCTTGATACGGGCGGCGATCTGCGAACCGTCGGGTTTCGTTACGACCCCGTGGCCGCATACGACCACGGCCGCGAGCAGGCCCTTCGCCGCACTCCGTTCGGCCGGAGCCACGCCGCCCGTCCGCCACAGGAAAACCTCCGTGCGGCAGTTCCCGTCGGCGGCAAAGTCCGCCCGGACAAAGGCAATGCGGTTCAGGATGCGGGAAAGCAGTTTCATTCGATAACCGTAGGTTTGATAAAAACGTTGAGCGTACGTTCGACCTTGTTGCGTTTCTCCTTGCCGAAGAACCACTTGATGACCGGGACACGCGCCAGGAACGGGATGCCCCGCGAGGACTTTTCCATCGAATTACGGTCCAGGCCGCCCAGCAGGACCATCTCCTCGTTCTGGACCTTGACGATCGACTTGAAACTGCGCGTGGCGGTTCCCGGAGGGGCGTTCTCCTGCTCGCGGCCCGTAAACTCGGTCTGCTCGAACTCGATTTCCAGCGTGATCTGACGGTCGGTCGAAACGTAAGGCGTAACTTTGATCGACAGGTTCGCATCGACCGATTTCCACTGGTACGATTCCGACGAAATGGGGTTTTGGGTCCCGTAATAGTTATTCTGCACCTCCTTGTAGTACTGCGTCTCGCCGCTGGTGAGCGTCGCCTCGTGGCCGTTGAGCGTCGAGAGTTTGGGCGTGGATTGCAGGCGGATCGTGCCGTTCTCTTCGAGGGCCTGCAGGCTCAGGTAGAAATTCGGCGTCACACGCCCCAGGTTCACCGTCCCCTGCATGCGTTGCAGCAGGTTGTTGACGGCTCCCGCGCTGTACATCATATCGACGCCCGGCCCCAGCGTCCCCGAAGTCTGCGCGGGCGACTTGCCTACCCCGCCGCCGATGCCGATCTCCCGGATATTGCTTTTCGTGATGTCGGCGATGATAATCTCCATCGTGATCAGCGGCACGGGTTTGTCCACCGACCGAAGAAACGTCTCGACACGCACCACGTCCCTCCGGTCGCCCGAGAGGACCAGGCTGTTCAGGTCCGGAAAGGTTTTCAGTTCGACCCCTTGTTTCAGGGCCGCAGGGATGATCTCCTCGACCTTCGAAACAGCCCGGAAAGCCAGCGGAACGATCGTCGCGGAGGAGAGCCCGTCGCCCTGCGAGGCCCCGAAAACCCAGATGCCCCGCTCGCAGTAGTAGGAATACTGCGAACCCTTGAGCAGCACGGCCAGCAGCGTCTCGAAATCCGTGTCGTCGACCCAGATGCCCGTGGTCAGACTCACGGGGGACTTGAAGTAATAGTTCAGCTCCAACTGCTCGCAGAGGTCGAGAATAATATCCTGCACATTGCCCCGCGCGATATGCGCCGTGATGCGCCCGAGCGAGTCGGCCAGCAGTTCGTTCTGCGAGAACTGCCGCCGCCGCGTATACGACGGGCCCGCGGCGCCGCCCTCCTGCGGTGCGGCCTGCTCGCGGTAAAGGGTCCACACCTCCTGCGCATCCTTCTCGGCTGTAAGGCCGTTGACCGAGGCCAGCGTATGAAGGGCCCCGTCGAAAGGCATGGCCCGCACATAACCCGAGACCTTGTAATCGTACAAAGGCTGCGGAACGATGATGTTGCGGCCCGAGAAAGTCGTGATCTTCTTCGCCACGTCGATCAGCCGCTCACCCCGCAGGTCGTAGAACAGCGTCGTGTCGGCGGCATTGTAAAAGACATCCGGATCGGGCTGCGGAGCGGGGACAGGCGCGGCGGGAAAGACCGAGAGGATATTACCCGTGGTCTCCACGTCGAGCCGGTACTCGCGGCAGAGGAACCGCACGAGGTCGTCGACACGCGCCCGGGTGAAGTTGCACGAAACGGGCACGTTCTCGACGCTCCGCACCGAGAGGTTTACGCCGCTCGCGCGCGCGATATTGCGCAGCAGTTCCGCGAGGGGCAGACGCCCCGCCGTAACGTCGACCGTACGGGCGAAGGTCGAATCACGGTCGACCAGCGTTTCCAGCGTGCGGTCGACCGCCGCAAAGCGGGCCGTGTCGCCCTGGGCGGCGCAATAGGCGGGAAACAGCAGGAGAAGCAGGTAAAAGTATTTCATAGGCTAGTAGTTCAGCAGGGGAATCAGTTCGTCGAGCGAGGTTTCACCCCGCAGAAAAAGGTCTACAACGGCGTCTTTCAAAGACGGGATACCGCGCGCGGCAAGCAGCGGAGCCACGTCGGAGAGTCCGTCGCGCGCCGCAGCCGAGAGGCTGTCGTCCATCGGGATCACTTCATACACGGCGCGCCGGCCGCTGTAACCCGTATAGAAGCATCGTTCGCAGCCCACGGCCTCGAAGTGCATCCCAGCGTCGGGAACCAGCCGCCGCACCTCGTCCGTCGCCGCAGTCTCCCGTTTGCAATGCGGGCACAAGAGGCGCACCAGGCGCTGCGCGACGGTCATAACCAGCGTATTGGCCACCAGGTAGGGATGCACGCCCATGTCCGACAGGCGCGCCACGGCGCCCCATGCCGTATTGGTGTGAATGGTCGAAAACAGCAGGTGACCCGTCAGCGACGAGCGCACGGCCATCTGCGCCGTATCGCCGTCGCGGATCTCACCCAGCATGATGATGTCGGGATCCTGGCGCAGGAACGTGCGCAGCGCGCTGCCGAACGTCAGCCCGATCTCCTCCTTCAACTGCGTCTGGTTGACCCCTTCGAGCGTATACTCGATCGGGTCCTCGATGGTGAGGATATTCTCCGAAACGGCATTCAGCCGCCGCAGTGTGGCGTAGAGCGTCGTACTCTTGCCCGAGCCCGTCGGTCCGCAGATCAGCACCATGCCGAACGGGCGCGCGATGGAGCGGCAGTAATCGTCGTACTGCCGCGGCGAGAAACCCAGGTTTTTCAGTTCCAGCAGTTCGACATGGCGTGTCAGCAGGCGCAGCACGACTTTCTCGCCGTAGATTGTCGGAAGCGTCGAAACGCGCACGTCGAACTTGCTGCCGTCGCGGTCGTAGAGAATGCGCCCGTCCTGCGGAAGACGCTTCTCGGAGATGTCCAGGTTCGCGAGGATTTTGATCTGGTTCACGAGCGGCGTGTACTGCGTCCGTTCGACGACGTAGCGTTCCGTGAGTTTGCCGTCGATGCGAAGGCGTACCCGGCAGCGCTCCTCGTAGGGTTCGAGGTGGATGTCGCTGGCATAATCGCGCAGCGCCTCGCCGATGAGCGACATCAGGAAGCCCTGCCCCGACGAAATGTCCGTCAGGCGGTTGCCCGCCGGGGTTTTAGGCCCCGTATCCGGGCGGTAGTATTGCAGCAGGAGCCGCTGCAAAAGCTCGTCGGCGACCGGCTCGACCGTGACATGCCAGCCGTAGAGCACCTCCAGTTCGGCGCAGGCATCCCCGTAATCCCGGCCCGCGGCTCCATAGCAGCAGATATCCGCACCCTGACGCCGAACCGGAACAAGGCGGTATTCGCCTGCTTCGGAAGCGCTCAGAAGCTGGATGACCTCCGTGGGGATCGGGTGCGTCAGTTCCATAATCCGAACGTTTTACAAAGGACAAAAGCCACAAGTACGAGGGCAAGGATTCCAGCAAACGGAAGCGTCGCAGGCCGCTTCACGCACCACCACGCCAGCGCCGCCACGCATCCCGCAAGCAGAAAACGCACATAGCCCGCAGGGCTGAAAAGCGGCGTCGCGGAGAACATCATCGCCACATCGCCCGCACCGAAACTACGGCGAAAGAACGTTCCGAAGGATTTGCCACGCAACAGATGCCAGCCCGCCAAAGCTGCGCAGAGAACCGACAGCAGGACCGTATTCAGGACCGTGCCGAGCAGCGCCGCATCGAAGCCCTGCACCTGCCACGACACGCCGAAACTCCCGACTCCGAGCACCGCAAGCCACACGACGGCGACACGGCGCAGCCGGAAATCGTCGTATGCCAGCGGCGCGGCGGGAACCAGCAACAGCAGATAAGACCAGGAAAATAGCATGGTGCTCAGTCTTTGACGGTTTCTTTCAACTCCTTGTCCTGGTTGATCTCCCAAACGTTATACGTCCCGTCGCCGTCGAAATCGACAACCGCCGTCGCCGTAGCCCGGAAACCATGCTCCGTAGCCTCCACGATCTCGATCAGATAGTTAGCCTGACCGCCGTCCGTGACCAGCTTCGACTGTTCGAAACCCAACTCGTCCAGCGACAGCGAGTAGCGCGAATAGGTGTAGAAATTACTCTTCTGGAGCGTATGCAGGTAGGTCAACTGCTGCTGCGCCTCCGTGGCCTTAGCCCGCGATATCAACGGCATCAGATTCGGCAAAGCGATCAGAACCAAAATGCCGATAATAACCAGAACGACCAGCAACTC
>NZ_JADNHQ010000016.1:0-6893 GCF_015553985.1 Alistipes sp. D31t1_170403_E11
AACGGCAAGGAGACACAGTCGTTTGTCGATGTGCCGTATACGGATTACGGCGCGAGGATGCTGGATTCGAAGTATCGTCTGGGTTGGAACGGGGTGGACTTAATGGCTGAAACTTATCGTCATATCGGCCCTTATGCATTCTGCGGGAATAATCCGATAAATCGGGTCGATCCGAACGGGATGAAATGGGCCAGTGCAGAAGATCTAATGAAAGCAGGGATGTTGTTGGACATAGCAAGAACAGCAGCAGCAGAGCTTTCAGCAGAGATGGAAAAAGAAAAAGCCAAACAAGCAGAGATTAATAACAATACAAAACTCAGTCAAAAACAGAAAGATCGCAAACTCGAGCGCAGTTCAACAAGAATGAATGAATTAGAATTGTCAAAAGTTCGTGTTGATAACTTTATCGACGGGCTGGGAAAAATTGAAAACGATATTCAAACAACATACACCTATAATATTAATCCCGGAAAAGATGTATATCAATTAAGCTCAAAAACAGATGGTACTATTCTAATTAATACAAGTGGAGACACAGGTAATATAGCTCATGAGACAACCCATGCGATACAACATGTAAATGGAGAAATTAGCGTAAAAATGGCAGGGACAACATCATTTAATTATCACGCAACCTCACAAGAGGCTCTCGAAACGGAGGCTTATACAGTTCAATACTTAATAGGCGGACAATCAAGTATGCCAACCTCCTCCCGAGGCGGAATTCCGAGCAGAGTGGGCCAGATTACTCCCCGATGGGTGGGAGGTTTGTTGGATAGAAATTATAAACCAGTATATTCGGATTTATACAAAAAATATAAATAAGATGAAAAAACACGCTTTTTTCTTACTGTGCATGGTACTTTCAAGTTGTTGCAAAATGCCGAATTTCGTCGGTAAAACGTATATACAACCCAAAAACTGGCAGAGTGAACTGACATTTTTATCCGATAGTACCGTTTCATATCATCGGGAATATGGATGGGGAGTACCAAAACAGGAAGGCTTTGCAAAATGGGAAGTTATCGATAACAAACACATCAGGCTGACCTCGGACTATACGCACCAGAACATCCCGATAGATGTCACCGAATCAAAAAGCCCGGTCGATAGTCTTCAATTTATTTTGATGGACAAAGTGTATCCCGACATAACAATATGGCTATGCGTCGGAGATGAAAAATATAAATTCAACGGCCAGCAATTAGCTGTCCCGCTACAAAATATTTATGATTTTCAATCATTCAATCTCGTTGCTAATGCAAATACGGATAAATATGCTCCACTTCTGAACAACGATCAGATCCGAACCGCGATATATACAGTTCGGGATACTGGTAACAACCTGTTTAAAATAACGTTACCTCTTTCGGATAGTCCGTGGATAGATGTTTTTTACTATCAAGAATTAAACTATGTTTTAAAAATCAAAAAATGCAAGGGATTTCCGAAATGGAAGAATCCGCCTTTATGGAACCGGCATCTGGAGTAGGATTAAAACCCATATAAGAAATAACCGAATGCAACCAAAGCTATAAATTCGGACTTAGATGCCAACTCCAAAACCTCAGCAAATTATGCCGTTCTATTGAACTCTTCTTCTACAAAAAATGCAGAGACATCAATTAGCCAAAAAACAACTATGAAAAAGAGGCTATTTCTGATATGGGTTTTCGCCATGAGTTTTTTCCTGACGATGTGCGGCCAACAAACGTTGCCGCCGGAAGCGTGCGACCGTGCAATAACAAATGCGATTAAATACATTAATGAATATTATTTCACAAATCAGACCATATGACTCGATTCGGCTTTGATGTCTCTGAATCGGGTAGAGGGGAAATGTGAAGAATATAGAAACCATATTGCACTTCACAAATCACATGCATTGTTTCTATATCAAAAGTATGGGCAGGCAATAAACAATATTAAAAAATCAGATGATAAATTGTTGCCATATGCAGGATTTAAATATATACTAATCAGCAAGATTAAAGCCAAGCAAGCCGGACAAAGGCAGCAGTTTCAGAAGCAACGAAAGTATTATGAGCAAATTGTCGCCGAGTATGACAAATACCTTCTACGAAATAAAAACCAGGTGGATTCGGTTTTATGTCAATCCGATATACAGTCTATCGTTAATACGCAACCAGGTATTGTTTTAGCCGAGAAATATTACTACAAATCCAAAATAACGCATACTAAAGATATTATTCTTGAACTTGATTCCATCCAGAAATTTATAAAAGGGAATGAGGCCTATTTTGATACCTTAAAAAAGATTGTCGACGGCAAAATTCAGCCCAACATTCTGCTTGAATGATATTTTCCCGACTTCGAATAAAACAAAAACGATGTATCGGAACTCGTATATAACACGTATACAAAAATGAAAAAAATTACTCTTGTCCTATTGAGTACAATACTTGCAGGTTGTTGCAAAATGCCGAATTTCGTCGGTAAAACGTTCATACTTCCCAAAAACTGGCAGAGTGAACTGACATTTTTATCCGACAGTACCGTTTCATATAAGCGAGAATATGGATGGGGAGTACCAAAACAGGAAGGCTTTGCAAAATGGGAAATTATCGATAACAAACACATCAGGCTGACCTCGGACTATACGCACCAGAATATTCCGATAGACGTCACCGAATCAAAAAGCCCGGTCGATAGCCTTCTTCAGTTTATTTTAACGAATAAAGTATATGATGATACGACGATATGGCTATGCAATGGAAATGAGAAGTATAAGTTCGATAGCGATCGATTAGCTATCCCGAAAAAAAGCGTTCGTAATTTTCAATCATTTTACCTTGTGGCTGAGTCAAATCCCACAATGCAGGCCCCTCTTCTAAACAACGATCAGGTTCGAACGGCAATATATACCGTTCGGAATACTGCTAACGGCCAGTTTAAAATAACATTATCCCCTCCATACAATTCTTGGTTCAATGTTTTTTATTACCAAGAATTAAACTGTGTTTTAAAAATCAAAAAATGTAAGGAACTTCTGATATGGAAGAATCCGCCTTTATGGAACCGGCATCTGGAGTGGGACTAAAATCCACATTTTATACGATTTAAGTCCCAACTCTCAACCTTGCGCCTTAACTGAATCGGGTTCCAGATAAACAATACAGCCGAATCGCCTCGCAATAGATACATCGAGGTCCGTTGATAAAACAGAATCCGATTTGAAGCTCCGGAGAATGAGTGTGGTAATCTCTCATTTCTCCGGGGCTTCAAACTTACATGAGGAATAAACGATTCATTCGTTCATAGCTCATCTTCATCACTCACTGTATGGTACTCATACTCCTGAACCAAATTGCCCTGATCGTCTTTTACTGAAATCAATTTGCCATCGTCATTGTATTGGAAATAAGATGACCGACCTGCAAAATCCATAATTCGCGAAATGCCCCAAAATGGCTGATAACTATAAACAGTCACTTTGTAATTGCCATCAGATGAATGATTATAAAGCAACGTTCGGATATTATCGGGTAAATCTCCAGAAAAGGGTGATGTCCGAAATGTAGATATTCCACTTATTTTAGCCGCCTGATCAACCGTACAATTCACAATTTTCGCCACCAAAAATAAGCCTCCATGCCCCCATATATACGTTGTAGGAAGCCCGGCTTTGTCCGTAGTTTGGAGAATACGGCCTCCTAAATCGTATACATCGTAAGTTTCAACGGTTTCATATTCCGGAGAAATCATCGCACTCTGATTATATTCTATTTTCGCAGTTTTCATTTGTGCCAAGCGGATCATCTCAGAGCCGTCATTCCCTGCTACCACGGAATAAATATACCGATTCTCGCTTAACAGCAGCTCGGATTGATCGCCCGGAATTAATCTGTTTAAAGTCCGGGAGCGCTTCAACGGGAGATTCAAAACGTGATCACTTATCATCGCATTTTCCACCGGAGACCTATCGGCAACATTAAGATCCGTAACATATTGATAAAAATCAGAATAACGCGTCCTATAAGCATCAATAAAATCGGTCCGGATATTTTGTCCGATTTTATTATAATCGTATGCAGTTGACGTAAAAACAGAATCGACTTTATCTGCATTTGGATAATACCATGTTTGTACCTTTCGTTTAGGTTGTATGACTTCACAATTAATCCATGGTTGAAAAATGGTGGAACCAACAGCTTCTTTGTATGTCAAATGCTGCGTTAAATCCTCGGTATATTCATAACGCTCTTCAAAAACTTTGTCTCCGGAAGAGTTTCGATGTGTTATTCTATTGATTTTCCCGACATACGATTCCCTCGTACAGGGAGTTGCCAATTCTTGATATATCGGACCATTAAATAATGAAATACAAGAAACAGAGGCAACATTCCAAGCCAGATCAATTCCGTCGGCCTTAGAGTAATAATCATACTCGATGGTTGATCCGTCCGACAGATGTTCAGTTACAAAATCATATTCTATAGAATTCTTGGCAAGAGAAGAATATGAGCTGTCATACGAACTCAATGTTTTATTTTCAACCACATATTCTTGTCTTATGGCAAAGGGTGGGCCTGTATATTCATAACCAGACCCGGAAAAAATCAGATCTTTTCCGGTGTAATCAGCGATAAAAACCGATTCATTATATACATGCGGCTTCCCGACTCGAATACCAGAACTTTTTCCATTCTTCCGATATTCAAAAGTACGCGTATTATCCGAGTCACATTGTTCGGAGGAAGTATGCTGAATAATTTTTTTAATTCTTAATCCGCCTCCCAAATTATCCTGTGGCGTATCTTGCAAATAACTCAGATAAAAATCCTGCGAATAATCATTCCCCTCATACAAGAACTCAGTACTCCCCCCTGTCGGGTATTCAATTGTATGCAACATACCATAAATAGCATATGCAGGATCCGGATCACGAGCGGTATAAGTCTGTAGCAGACGGTTGAAACTGTCGACTTCCGGCAGAAAATTAGTCGGTGTTCCTCGCCCATTATAATACCCCCACCAATCTATTGCAAATGTATTAATCGGAGGAAACGAAGATTCTTCTTTATAATATTTACATTTATATACTCCCGTTCCGGAAACTCGTACAGTATTCAGGAATGTTGCTTTATTACCATTGGCGAATCGATACTGCAAATCACATGACCGCAAACGTTTATTTCCATTTTTCAGATCCTTGACATATATATATGTCAATATTTCTTTACCTGTCCCATCATTGCCATAATAACCGCCCATTTCACCCCAAAATAAGTTTTTATCTTCGGATGGTATATATGGATCCCATTTTACCCAAGGAGCGTCATCATAAGAAAAACTAATCTTCACTCGATCACGAATGGTGATCGACGACAGTTGCTGCGTATGTTGAATTTGAGATAAATAATCTCTCATAGGATTCTGTGGACCTTGTGAAAATAATTCTTGGTTAATCATTATACTTGAATAGCAAATATGATATGCCCTGGGCGTACACTGGCGGTTAACAGGCCCAGGGGTATATTCAAAAGAGACATTCTCAGAATTCGGCGCTATAATCTTTGTCAACAAGAAACTAGTTTGTGTAACTTCCGTCTCATCGGCAGACCAGTTATCTTCAGTCATACCCCTGCCAAAAATATACTTATAACCATCGCCTGTTATAATTGTAAACGTAATAAATGTTTGAAAATCTGGTATTACTTGATATTCACCAGCGGGACCATTGGTGTTGAATACTTTTACGCTCCCATCAGGCATCAAGCAAAATGATCCTGCATGCCCTAAAAAAGAAAAAGTAAAAATATCTGGAGTTGTCTCATAATAT
Organism: Alistipes sp. D31t1_170403_E11; assembly: GCF_015553985.1. Lineage (NCBI taxonomy): Bacteria > Pseudomonadati > Bacteroidota > Bacteroidia > Bacteroidales > Rikenellaceae > Alistipes > Alistipes sp. D31t1_170403_E11. The sequence continues at coordinate 5,804 of NZ_JADNHQ010000016.1, forward strand.
TTAGACGAACTGTAAGTAAGCATACTTTCATATCCAGGGTTCAATGTGCCTGTGTAAAAACAACAATATTTATCCAAAACCGGTTTATCCCTCCATACATCCTTATAACCGTATATATGAGCGGCGAAATCCACACTTTTTTCATCAGGAATCCCCCTTACTTCCCGCGTAATGATTCCGCCGACATTTAAGAACCAACCGGTTCCAAGAGGTCCAGAGTTTCGATTAGGCATATAACCGGATGAGCTGTATGAAATACTTATCGGAATATCAAAAACATCGTCAGTATAACGATATATTGGGATCTCGACTCCCACCGTTCCTTTATGCAAATTTTCCTGCACAGCACCATATTTCATGAAACTGGCAGTTTGTGGGGTTAATGGATCAATTGAAGGGCATCCCAGAGGATAAATTTTAATATCCTCTTGAGAAATAGCGCATATCGGCATAAATACAACAAGCCCGCAAAGAGCGAAAACAATCATCTTTTTCATAAAATTAACCTTTTAATTAATATTTATAGAACCTCTCTTTTGGGCAAAATCTTTCTCTATCCTTTTCCACATAAGATTAACCCAAATTACGCTTGTTAATCATTCATTCAAAGAAAAAAGCAGTTTTTCATAATTTATCATTACACTCATTAAATGCTATATATCAATCATTTACACAACAAAAAGCAACATCACGATTACCCCATTATTCCACCGAGTCGGAACATGGGCATGTACATGGAGATGAGGATTACGGCGACCAGAAGGCCGACGAGCATGATCAGGGCGGGTTCGAGCAGCGAGCCCATGCGGCGGATTCCGTATTCGAGTTCGTCGGTGAGGGCGTCACCCTGGCGGCGGAGCATCTCTGCAAGGCGGTTGGTCTCCTCGCCGACACGGACCAGGGCCGTGAGTTTGCGGTCGTACAGCGCAGGGAAGCGCGCCACGCACGCCGAAAAAAGTTCGCCGTGCTCCAGGCCGCGGCAGATCGAGGCGAACGACTGCCGGTAGGGATAGAAGCCGATTACGTCGGAGAGCATCCCCACGCCCGTGAGCAGCGGAACCCCGGACGTGCAGAGCAGGTAGAGCAGTTT
>NZ_JADNHQ010000017.1:0-5609 GCF_015553985.1 Alistipes sp. D31t1_170403_E11
GATTACTTGCGTGTTACTACCAGATTTCAGGGCCATGTCCGCCGTCCTTGTGAAGCCCCCGGCAGACACGGCAATGCCCGCCGGCCAAGGGCCGACGGATGCCAAAAACGCCTCTTTTCGATTGATGTGCCGTGACATAATACCGGGGGTGAGTGTGTGAGTGCGCCCCGGATGGAAATAAAAAAGGGGCGCATTTGCAGCCCCTAACAGCAGGTCATAGGAAACCCGAAATCGGCAGCTGTCCTGCGCCCTTGCCTGTCCCGCCCGGAATGGGCAGGACATAACAAGGACTGACAACCATTATACCAATTTCAAACCCTCCCGAAAGAGGTTCCTATGTTTGCTGTTAGGTATAAAGAGTTGTTTACCCTTTATATGTTATGTCCGTCGGCTATGCCGAATCGAGATAATTCCTTGAAGTTTGCATAGTAGTTGCTTGCCAGTTTGTTCCCGGACGGCCTCTGCCGCCCCTATACAACGAAACTGCTTCAAGGAATCGTGAAACAAATATACGAACAATTTCGAATCTAATACCAACGGGCCGTGTGTTTTTGGAAAAATCTTGCTAATTTTGTGGGTATGAAGAACTCCATCGACTTTCTGCCCGAACGCAAACAGCGGGATTTACGCGAATTGGCCGCACTGATCCGCGACGAGGTGAAAGATGTCGTTATGATTATCCTATACGGGAGTTATGCGGCGAATACCTATGTCGAACGCGACGAACGGCGCGACTACGGCGTGCGGACGATCTACATGAGCGACTACGATCTGCTGGTCGTTACCAAGCGTCGGCTGGGAGAACGGGAAAGCACGGTAGAGGCCCGCATAAGGGAGCGGTTTGCAGCCGGGAAGAACGACGAGAACCTGCCCCGACCCCAGATTATCAACGAAAGCATCTCCAAGCTGAACGACGCCCTGACGATGGGACGTTATTTCTACGTCGAGATCGTCGCAAAGGGAATCATGCTCTACGATTCGGGCGAATGTCAGTTAGCCACGCCCGGAGAGTTGGATTATGCCGAGATTAAGAAGATGGCGGAAGAGTATTATGATGATAAGTTTTCCGATGGCCTTGATTTCTTTAAAGGAGCAAATTTTTACTACCAAGAGGAAAATTATCACATGACTGCTTTCATGTTGCACCAAGCAACAGAAAGTTTTCTAAAAACTATCCCGTTGGTTTATATTCTTTACGGTTATAAAGAACACGACCTGCAATTCCTGATCGAGAAGTGCAAGCCCTATACGCTGGAACTGGCAAAGGTATTCCCCTGCGACACGGACGAAGAAAAACGCCTGTTCGACCTGCTGCGCCGCGCCTATCTGGAGGCACGCTACAACAAAAAGAACTTCATCGTCACCAAAGCCGACATCGACGCTCTCGTCCCCAAGATCGAACTACTCCGCGACATTGTGGAAAAGGTTTGTGGTAAGCAAATCGACTATTATAATAATAACATATAGATCTTATTCATAACATTTATCGTTACAACAAAAATTCAGGATTTTTCAATTCTTGCACAAGTATATCTACTGTTGTGCAGGGTTTATGTGTAGCATAGTTTTTACCCCGATGTATTGATCTGAGTCTTTCAGCATGCTTTATCGCTTGATCTTCATTACCATATTTTTGCAATAAAGAATAAATATTCGGATTCTTTTTCTGATATCGGAATGAGGGATCTCCTATTCTATTTTGAAACTCCCGTTCAAGCATAGTTATATATTGGTCACGAGAAACTTCATTATCCAAATAATGGAAGTGTAAATAGTACCATAATTCAAAAGACTCATTACTCCATGCACAAAGAATATTATTTTCGTTTGCTAATTTTATGGCATTATTGAAATCTGTAAAACTATCTTTATCAAAGACTATCCAAACTCTATCAAAATCTTTGTCAGAACCATTTCTAATTGAAATCGCATGTTTTACTAAACTCACAGTTCCTCTACCTGCACCATCAATCTGAACCTCACGAATTTCTGAAGTCTTATTCGTTAATAATGCTTGAAAATACAAAGGTTCTGTTTTGATTCCTTCACAGACTATTAAAAAACTAATTTTTATTGGTCGTATTTCGATATTACGTCCTTTTGAAATTTTTTCATTTCTTTTTAGCCTTTTTGCTTCTTCCATTTTATATTTTGGTAGTAGCTTTCCCATGGTTATCAATTTTTAATATATGGGATTGCCCCATAACGACCGTTAATATAATCTTTCTCGTAACTTCTGTCATTACGGATTTTTGTACCATCCGGCTCTTTAAATTCAACCAAAGAATATAAGTCAGTAGCCTCTGTTTTATCTTTCTCTGTAAACCAAATCTGGTCTCTTCGGAAAACCTTATTACTTAAAAGATTCGTATCGTGAGTTGCAAAAATTAATTGACCGCTCATATTTTGTTCTGAATCATTAAATAGCTTAATAATTCGCTGCGTCAAAATAGGATGCAACTTCGAATCTAACTCATCAATAATTAGAATGAGACCCATTTTTAAAGCGGTTATAATTGGAGAAGAGAGGTCGTATATTTTGTTCGTTCCTGATGATTCATTTTGCTTCATATTGAAACGAACTTGATCTATGATTAGACCATTTTTATCATATTTATTATGATAAGTATATGCTTTGACTCGTCTAATAACATCCGGATCATCAGGAATTTGAAATTTATTAAAACCCAAATCAAGCATAGTAAAGAAATTATCTAATACTTCATGAAATTTACCTAATTCATTACACATTTTTTCTGTTGATTCAGCCAAATATCCATGATTAATTCCTGAAAGAGGAACTATTTTTGTAACGGTTCTTATTATTTTTTTTGAGATTTCCCCGTTGAATGAATCTACGGTTGAAAGAAATAAGGCATTATCTCTAGTTTTTTCTTCTAAATCTTTCCCTTCAGGAAAATTAGGTGTAATCCCTATCCCTTCGGATGTTCTAACAAAAAGACATTTTTCTCTACCTTTTCCATTCGTTTTAGAAAAAAGCCATTCTTCATGAACTTTAGCCGTATCGGCTTTAAAACCGTATCTATAAATATCTGCCTCAACTAGAATTTCGATTTCAAAAGTGGTTGGTTGATTTTCCGTTTCATCGGATAAAAGAAAAGGAACAACGGGAATATTATCTGTAGAATTTAATTTGGATGAAGAAACAATAATTCGCCTAAAGGTAGATAACGCCTTTATTAAATTACTTTTACCACTAGAATTTGCACCATATAAAACAGCAGAAGGCAAAAGTTTTAAATTTCCTCTAATCTTTACATACTCATTGTGTTCTTTAATAGCCGTCGCCTCCATACTTAAAGATTTTCTCTCTTTAAATGAGCGATAATTTCCTACTGTAAAATTAATTAACATAGTCGAAAGAATTATATACAAGTTATGCTTTAACAAATATAGTACATTTTTATTCAAAAACGAGAAAAACTCTCATTTTTGCCGTGTTTTATATGTTTTTCAGATAAAAACACACAATAATCCTAGAAATTACAGATATCGTCCCCGTTTTTTCGGTGGATAGCTTCTGACCTGCGGTCGTTCTTTCTGCTGCGGCTGTTCTGGTTTGACCTGTGGCTTTGTGTCGGGCTTTACCGCTTGCGGCTGTTGCACGGATAATACGCACTCGGTCAGCATATCTTTCTGTCCGGGCTTTGATTCCACCCCGAACCGGAAGCGATAAACCGTTCCGTCCTGCCTGCGGAATGCCTTAATCAACCCCTGTCCGGAATACAACTGTTTCTGTTCCTGCACCGTCAGCCGACAGCCTTTTATCGCCGTAACCAATTCACGGGTAAAGGCTTCATCCCTGCGGCGCAGGGCGATAAGGGTGTATTGCACCCCGCCTGCATTGTCGAACCAGTATTCGCGCAGCATATTTGCATCGCTGCGGCGAACGATTATTCGCAGCGTCCGGTTCTCCTGCAACTGCCGCCATTGCTCCTGCGTAAATCGCGTACCGCCGATTTCGACCTGCTGCGGCGCGGAGGGTTTCGGTACGGCTGAAGCCGGTTGCATCTGCCGCGACTGTTGCAGGCGGGGTGTTTCTTCCCGTTTGACCTGCGGCGGTTGCGGTCTTTCTGCTTTCTGCGGCTTCGGCGTTGTGTCGCGTTCCTGCTCCCGCCGTCTTTCCTGCATGTATTTGATCTCCTCGTCGGCCGCTTCCCGTGCCAACGTCTCGACCCGTTCGCGGATCGTCTTCGACAATCCGGCATAGCTAAATTTGCGGTCTACCTGCGAGCCTTTGAATGTCAGTCTGTCTTTGGTAAAGGTTACGCCCTGAACCGCTTTCTTCGGGTCGTTGCCCCGGTGGACGAACTGCACGCCGATCCCCTGCCGTTTCAGCTTGGCGGACAGGTCGGCGATCCGGTCACATTTGGGCAGGATGCGGGTTACGGCGTCGAACACCTCCTGCCGCACTTTGTCCGCTCCGTGCAGCCGTTCGGTCTTTATGTCCTGCCTGCCGTTGGAGAATGTCAGTCCGTATCGGCGTTTAAGCTGTTTGCAGACTTTGACATTCCGGCGGCGTTCGTTCTTATCCGCCACAAGCGTCCGATCGTATTTCACCCGGTTGTAGATAATATGCAGGTGAGGATGTTCCGTGTCATTGTGCCGGGCGACGATATACTGCGTATCGGCAATGCCCATGCACTCCATGTAGGCCGCCGCCAGTTCCCGCATCCGATCGTCGGTCAGCGTCGGCGCATCGTCCCGATGGAACGAGAGCGAGATATGCCCCACGACCTTTGCGATCTCCCGGCGGGCCTTGCGTTGGAAGTTGAAGCCGTCGATTATCGACCGGATGCTTTCGGTATCTACCCCGTCGCTATCCAGCAGGCGGGCTTTCTCTTTCCTGAGGACATACTCGACGGCTCCGCCGAACGATTTGCCCGTTACGATCTTTCCTATCATTGCTGCTCTCTTTTCAGTTTGGCAATCATCCGATTGTAAAACCGGATGATCCGGATCAGTTCCGCTTCCCGCGTTGCGGCTCCTGCGGCGTTCTGGACTTTGGCAAGTTGGTTCAGGTTGTTCTTCTCGCGGGTCAGCTCGGCGATCAGACCCAGTTCTTCGGGGCTGGTCGAGGCAATGACTTTTCCGGCAAGCACCATTTGCCGGGCGTATTCCGACAGGGTCAGCCTGCCTTTCGCTGCGCTTTGTTGCAGGGTTTGCATCTGGGCGGCCGTTACGCGGAAACGGACGGTTTCGGAGTGTTTTGCGGCGGCGGTTTTGGGTGGTCTGCCGCCCTTGTTCTTTCGGTTCTCGGCCATATGCGAATCCGTGTTAGTTCAGCGCATGGCTCCACGTCCGACCGCAGCCTAATGACCGAGTAAAACCCGTGAAGCGGGCACGGTCGTAAACCTGCGTCGCAGACGCCCCGAATCCCAAGCCCGCGGCGACCGCAGGGAGCGGCGGGCGGTTCGGAATGCGACCCGCGCCGGGAGCAGTCCGAATGGGATGGCCTCGCAGAGCAAGGTTGTTTGAAGTGGTCGCGGAAAGTCCCGTAAGGGAGTTTCCGTGGCACGAAAACACAACCTTGCTTCCTCCCGTTTCGGGAGCGGTCGATGCCGGGGCCAAGGCCTCGGGCACGGCAC
>NZ_JADNHQ010000018.1:0-5283 GCF_015553985.1 Alistipes sp. D31t1_170403_E11
AACGGCAAGGAGACACAGTCGTTTGTCGATGTGCCGTATACGGATTACGGCGCGAGGATGCTGGATTCGAAGTATCGGGTGAATTGGTTTAATATTGACCAGCTTTTGGAAAAGCATCATTCTCTTTCTCCCTATTTGTATTGCGGTGGAAATCCAATTTCTAGAATAGATATTTTGGGACTAGATTTTTGGACTACAACAGATCCAAGGTTAATCAATCAATTCCTTCAGCAGTTGATTGAATCTGGTTCATTTAGTCCGGATGGATGGACTCATTTTACGGATGATGAGTTTCTGAATGATGATCCGGAGTCAAATTCTTATTTGTGGCGGAGTGATTCTGGAAATAGTTTTTTTGTTTGGAAAACCAGTGATGTAAATGGTGTATATGTTAATTCGTACAAGTTGCCTGATATTCCGACCTCATTTGATTTATATGCATCACTGAATAATAAAGATTTAGATATTGCTAGTAATTTGATTGCTGGGGTTGGCATAACGGCCGGGGTTGGAGAGCAGTTGTTATTCAGCAGTAAATTAGAGACCTGGATGGGTCGGGATCTTAAGATAAGATCGCAAAATTGGGGTGGGAATCAATATACGGGAGGAAAGATTAAATTTGCTTCAAAATATGCAAAATATTTCAAATGGGCAGGTTTTGCAGCTACGGCAGCTAGCGCATATAATATTGAATTAATGTACCGTAAGGGACAAATATGTAAAGAACAGTATTATATTGAACAGGCCTCTAATGCGGTTTCAATGGTTCCATTCTATGGTACAGCGTGGGCATTTGGCTGGGATATGGGGAAAGTCTGTGCGTCTTGGTTGAAGTAGATATAATTTAAGTTTATGCTAATGCTATATAAATATCTCTTTTATGGTGTTTCGTATTATGTCAAAAAATACGATAATCTCTGGAATGTAGGCGAAACCTACTATGTCGGGGGTGCTATATTTGTCGGGATGGCTATTGATACGCTTATTTTTGACATATATAGCTTATTGGGAATATTATGGAAGCCGGAATTGCTGGACTGCAATTTTACGTTATGGGGAAAGATTTTGCCTCTTATTATTCCATTGGCAATTGCGATTTATTTGGGTGTTACGGGCAAGCATTCCAAGATATATGATGAAGTAGCGAATATGGAACCTAAGAAAAAGAAAATCTATAAAGTGCTGAATATTGTTCATTTACTTGTGATTTATGGCTTTATGTCCATATCTTCCGATTATATCCGCTATTATATTATGGGCTTTGATTCGCCTTTATTCGAATGGATCGAATCATTGTAAAGTTTCGCTTCCTGTTAATTTACAGCAGAATTCGGTATTAATGCATCGAGGCGATCAACTTAATCGCCTCGATGTTCGTATCGTAAATTATTCGTATCTTTGAATATAACCTAGGCAACAAGCAATGGAGGTTTATACAGTATATGTAATATGAAGAATCTGCAATATTCGAAACTTTCATTTTTTGAATCTCTTTATCTGTGGATATATGTATATACTTCGAAAAGCAGATTCCTGACAGGTCGGGGAGATGCGGAGGGTGCTGCGAGCGTAAATCTGGCCTTTTTGCAATGCATTAATTTTGAGGTAATATGGCGATCTATAATTCTGATTTTTGATCTGAATATTTCCTATTCAATATGGATTGATGTCGGCATTTTTGTCGGTTTTACGATATTCAACACGATTTTCTATGAACGAAAAATCGATAGTATCGTTGACCGACACAATGCGCTCCCTGAGAAAAAACGATTGGGGAACAGGACGAGGATGTTTATTTATGTCGTTGTTTCTATTGGGACTGTCATCGGATTGATGTTTTATGTCTCCGGTGTGAATGATGTGAAGAAAGCGGAACAGGTCAAGGAGAAACGTGAAATACTAAGAATAATCAGACCCGAATAATCGGACATTCAGGTAATTGGTTCGATACCGGCGTTGGGCTATGCCTTTTTTTCTATGAAGTATATTTACAGACGGCAGCCGATCCGTTTTTGTATAGAAGGTTGTAAAAAGAAACCCGAAACCAATGTTCCGGGTTTCTTTTTTTCTCGAATTTATATATCTTTGTACGCTGAAAAAAATATCAATTTTCCTGAGCAGAGAAACGAATTTATAGTAAATATTTAAGCTAGCTTTACGCTGTTTATTCTTTCTTCTGAAAATCTCACAATCAATATATTATATAGGAGAATGAACAGGTGGAGACCGTGTATTGGTACAGCACGGCCTGCCTCTGTTCAACTATATAAGGTGGTGAGATACCTTCAGAAGATTGAACATAGTTGTGGTCGTGCTGTTTTTTAAATCAGCGTATGAAAAGAACGACCGCCTCTTTTGTTCTTGTGGCTGCGATTATCCAAATTGCGTGCCAATCGTCGATCCCGATCCGTGAGATTTTTCGGGATGCACACTCCCGGATAGATTTACACCCGGACAGCGCATTGCTGGTTTTGAAGACCCTCGATCCGAAAAAGCTCCGCCGCCGGGCGCTCCGGGCGCGTTATGCCCTGCTTTACTCCCAGGCACTGGATAATAGTCGTGTTGATCTGCGGAGCGATTCGGTCATAGCTCCTGCTGTCGCCTATTACTCCCGGCACGGCCGGGCTGAGGATCGTGCATATACGAACTATTACCTGGGATGTATTCGTTATAATGCCGGAAATATCGACGGGGCTGTCCAGGCAATGCTGGCTGCTGAAACCCATGCGGCCGGAACGAAGGATACCTGCCTTCTGGCGCGGATATGCAATTGCCTGGGGAATATGTATTGCGACCAGCATCGTTTTGAGGATGCCGGAATCATGTTCGGGAATGCCGAAACGTATTATCAGGCCCTGTGTGACACGCCCAATATGGCCTATGCGGCGATGAACAGGGCGGAGGTCCATTCGCTGACGGCGCGTTCTGCGGAGGCTGTCGGAGGCTATCTGCGGGCCCGGAATCTGTTCGAGCGGATGGGCGACAGCATGCGGGCGTCGGAAATGACCCGGGATATCGTCCGTGAAATGCTGGACAGGAACGATGTTGCCCCGGATTCCCTCAGGCGGCTTTTGTGCCGGGCCTATTCGGTTTCCGGATTCGACCGCATCCCTTGTGCCGATTATCCGATGTGGGCAGCGATCTGCCTGCGGGAAAAGAAGCTGGATTCGGCCCGTCATTATGGGATGTCGGCGCTGGCGGACAGTTCCGTGTCCGGTAATAAACGATGCGGTATGATTTTGCAGATGTGCCGTATCGAAGAATCTTCGGGCAATTACCGGACGGCGACGGAGTATTGGCACGCCTATTACGATTTGTTCGACTCGGTCGTGAATTGCGAACGGGAGCAGCTCGTTCAGGAGGCGGAACAGCGATACCGCAACCGGGAATTTGCCGGCGCCGATAAATTACTCCGGCGCAGAACCCGGTCCGCGAGTATCATTTGGGGTGCTATTCTTGTTTTATGCCTGGCGGTTTTTGTCGCAATACATGTCCGGCGAGGTCGTCGATACCGGCAGTTTGTCGAGACCCTGAACGAGGATTACGATGCGTTCAGAAACCGCTGTCTGCAACTCGCCGGGGAATTGGACCGCACGTCGGCCGAAGAGGCGAACCTGCTGGGGGTGCTCGGCCGGCTGCTGACGCAATTCCAGCATTTACTGGATAAAGGCTATGGGACGAGCAGTTCCCGGAACCTGATCAACGAATTTAAGAAATATGCAAAATCGATCGGGAATGATAAGTCGCTGTTTGCCGATTGGCAGTTCATCGTCAACAAACAGTATTACGGACTGATCGACCACCTGCGCAAAACCTATCCGGAGCTGACCGGCTATGAACTGGACCTGTTGTGTCTGCTGCAGTTGAAGTTTCCGTTCAATTGCATCCGTTTGCTCTACCAGCACGAGAATGTGTACAGCCTTTATTCCCGCCGGACCAAACTGCACAAGAAACTGGGTTTGTCGTCCGGCTGCCGTCTTGAGGATTTTTTATCGGAACAGGTCGAACGGCTGAAAGAAGATCGGCGTTATAGCAGCGGCCGGCCGGATTGAATCTTAAAATGCTGATTGTCAGTCGTTCGCAAGATTGTCTTTGTTCCGCCGGGACCGGGGTTATATTCGGGTGTTTTTATGTTGCTGATTATAAGAGTGTTATATGCGCAGGGCTTATATGATTTTTAAGCCCGGATGCGTACTGAAAGGAGTTGTTTGTATATAACTTTGTAATACCACCAAACTAACCCGCTCTTTTATGAAAAAACTTCTCCTCCTTCTGGCTTTGGGCTTTTCGTGTTCTGCGTTGGCCGGCGTTTTCGGTCGGAGTGTCTCGGACCGAACGCGCCAGGACGTTCAGATTAAAGAAGCCGTCCTTCCTTCCAATCCGGAGCCGACTCGTTCCGCGCTTTCAGCCGCGACCGTCTCTATTGTTAACGAGGCTGTTTCTCCGGACGAATTAACGATTCCCATTGCGGATATGTCCGGATGCGCCGCATGCCGCGATGCTGCGAACCCCGATGCCGGGGCCTGCGGTATTCCGATCCCCGGAGCGGCCTGTTGGACTTACGGTGACGTTATGATCGAATAAAATCCGGACCCGGGGGTGTGGCCTGTTCCGCCGCGTCGCGTCTCCATTTTACCTTCCTGCCATGATTTTGCTGTGCATTATTGCCGTACTGATTACGGCAACGGCCCTTGTTATGTCCTGTCGGTACATAATCGGGCGCGTGAGACATTATCGTCGGAGCAGCCACCTTGCCAGACAGCGCATGCAGTTGCTGCGTCGTTTGCTCAGGCTGGCTTATGTCTATGGGCCTAATCCGGCCCTTTTCCTGAAGAAGTTCCAGGAAGAGGTGAGCATCGGTCACCTGGAGTGCTGCGATGTGATCTGCAACTATACCGAGCAGCGCCAGCTCGAAGCTGTCCGGACGAACAGCCAGGCGGTCAAGAATCAGGATGTACTGCTGTGCATTCTGATCAATAAAGGGTTTACGCCGCAGGAACTGAGTGTCATGTACGGGATGACCAACTACAATTCGATCTACGTCCGCTATTCGCGTATCCGTAAATTCTGTAAAAAAGCAAAGGTCGAAGATATGGCTTCCCTTGCAAAAATACCTTAACGTTTGCTTTCATTTTGTGCTAAAATATTGTTTATGAGAAAATTTCCCTATGCCGGATTAAAACGGCTTCGTGCTTTTTCTTTGCCTGAGTTGCTGGTCGTTCTGGTTATTATCGGCATTTTGGTTCTGATCGCTTTGCCGAATCTGATGCCGTTGATATCGCG
>NZ_JADNHQ010000019.1:0-1538 GCF_015553985.1 Alistipes sp. D31t1_170403_E11
TTTTTATACAATGGAGAGTTTGATCCTGGCTCAGGATGAACGCTAGCGGCAGGCCTAACACATGCAAGTCGAGGGGCAGCACGGGGTAGCAATACTCTGGTGGCGACCGGCGCACGGGTGCGTAACGCGTATGCAACCTACCCATAACAGGGGGATAACACTGAGAAATTGGTACTAATATCCCATAACATCCGGAACGGCATCGTTCTGGGTTGAAAACTCCGGTGGTTATGGATGGGCATGCGTTGTATTAGCTAGTTGGTGAGGTAACGGCTCACCAAGGCAACGATACATAGGGGGACTGAGAGGTTAACCCCCCACATTGGTACTGAGACACGGACCAAACTCCTACGGGAGGCAGCAGTGAGGAATATTGGTCAATGGACGCAAGTCTGAACCAGCCATGCCGCGTGCAGGAAGACGGCTCTATGAGTTGTAAACTGCTTTTGTACGAGGGTAAACCCGGATACGTGTATCCGGCTGAAAGTATCGTACGAATAAGGATCGGCTAACTCCGTGCCAGCAGCCGCGGTAATACGGAGGATTCAAGCGTTATCCGGATTTATTGGGTTTAAAGGGTGCGTAGGCGGTTTGATAAGTTAGAGGTGAAATACCGGTGCTTAACACCGGAACTGCCTCTAATACTGTTGAACTAGAGAGTAGTTGCGGTAGGCGGAATGTATGGTGTAGCGGTGAAATGCTTAGAGATCATACAGAACACCGATTGCGAAGGCAGCTTACCAAACTATATCTGACGTTGAGGCACGAAAGCGTGGGGAGCAAACAGGATTAGATACCCTGGTAGTCCACGCAGTAAACGATGATAACTCGCTGTCGGCGATACACAGTCGGCGGCTAAGCGAAAGCGATAAGTTATCCACCTGGGGAGTACGTTCGCAAGAATGAAACTCAAAGGAATTGACGGGGGCCCGCACAAGCGGAGGAACATGTGGTTTAATTCGATGATACGCGAGGAACCTTACCCGGGCTTGAAAGTTACTGACGATTCTGGAAACAGGATTTCCCTTCGGGGCAGGAAACTAGGTGCTGCATGGTTGTCGTCAGCTCGTGCCGTGAGGTGTCGGGTTAAGTCCCATAACGAGCGCAACCCCTACCGTTAGTTGCCATCAGGTCAAGCTGGGCACTCTGGCGGGACTGCCGGTGTAAGCCGAGAGGAAGGTGGGGATGACGTCAAATCAGCACGGCCCTTACGTCCGGGGCCACACACGTGTTACAATGGTAGGTACAGAGGGCAGCTACCCAGCGATGGGATGCGAATCTCGAAAGCCTATCTCAGTTCGGATCGGAGGCTGAAACCCGCCTCCGTGAAGTTGGATTCGCTAGTAATCGCGCATCAGCCATGGCGCGGTGAATACGTTCCCGGGCCTTGTACACACCGCCCGTCAAGCCATGGAAGCTGGGGGTGCCTGAAGTTCGTGACCGCAAGGAGCGACCTAGGGCAAAACCGGTGACTGGGGCTAAGTCGTAACAAGGTAGCCGTACCGGAAGGTGCGGCTGGAACACCTCCTTTCTGGAGA
>NZ_JADNHQ010000019.1:1854-5019 GCF_015553985.1 Alistipes sp. D31t1_170403_E11
CACACGGGACAATAGGCCGTGTGAGAAGTTGTAAGAAAGTAAATAAGGGCGTATGGGGGATGCCTAGGCTCTTGGAGGCGACGAAAGACGTGGTAAGCTGCGATAAGTCCCGGGGATTTGCAAACAAGATTTGATCCGGGAATTTCTGAATGGGACAACCCGTCAGGTAGAAGACCTGACACATCGAAAGATGGGCCAACCCTCTGAACTGAAACATCTTAGTAGGAGGAGGAAAAGAAAGAAACATCGATTTCCTGAGTAGCGGCGAGCGAAAGGGAAACAGCCTAAACCGGTTTTGTTACGGCAAAGCCGGGGTTGTAGGACTGCAACATTCAATTAACAATGAACTGGAACGATCTGGAAAGTTCGTCCACAGAGGGTGAAAGACCCGTACAGGTAAGTTCGTTATGCGATAGCAGTATCCTGAGTAGGGCGGGACACGAGGAATCCTGTCTGAATCTGCCGGGACCACCCGGTAAGGCTAAATACTCCCAAGAGACCGATAGTGAACCAGTACCGTGAGGGAAAGGTGAAAAGAACCCCGAACAGGGGAGTGAAATAGAACCTGAAACCATACGCTTACAACCTGTCGGAGCAGCTTCGTGCTGTGACGGCGTGCCTATTGAATAATGAGCCTACGAGTTACTAATCACTGGCGAGGTTAAGTGCAAGGATGCACGGAGCCGAAGCGAAAGCGAGTCTTAATAGGGCGCTTAGTCAGTGGTTGTAGACGCGAAACCTTGCGATCTACCCTTGAGCAGGTTGAAGGTTGGGTAAAACCAACTGGAGGACCGAACGAATAAGCGTTGAAAAGCTTCTCGATGACTTGAGGGTAGGGGTGAAAGGCTAATCAAGCTGGGAAATAGCTCGTACTCCCCGAAATGCCTTTAGGGGCAGCGTTGTAATTAAGAGTCTACTGGAGGTAGAGCTACTGATTGGATGCGGGGGCTTCACCGCCTACCAAATCCTGACAAACTCCGAATGCCAGTAGTATGATTTACAGCAGTGAGCGACCGGGTGCTAATGTCCGGTTACGAGAGTGGAACAACACAGACCAGCAACTAAGGTCCCCAAGAGTATACTAAGTTGATCTAACGATGTTTTGTTGCAGAGACAGCTAGGATGTTAGCTTGGAAGCAGCTATTCATTCAAAGAGTGCGTAACAGCTCACTAGTCGAGCGACAAAGCGTGGATAATAAACGGGCATCAAGTATACCACCGAAGTTCTGGGCACGAAAGTGCGGTAGGGGAGCATTCTATTTGCGTCGAAGCCATTCCGTGAGGATAGGTGGAGCGGATAGAAAAGCAAATGTAGGCATGAGTAACGATAATGCGGGAGAGTAACCCGCACACCGCAAGACCAAGGTTTCCTGATCAACGCTAATCGGATCAGGGTTAGTCGGGTCCTAAGGGTAAGCCGAACGGTGATCTCGATGGATAATCGGTTAATATTCCGATACTAACATATACCTCGATGGAGAGACGAAGGAACGTAAGTGACGCCGCCTGACGGAATAGGTGGTTGAAGGGCTTAGGTATAGGGACAGATTAAGAGTTAGTCCTTGCTGAAACCTGACAGTACAGAGCGGCTACGGCCAATTTGATAGTTCACCCAAGTAGACTTCCGAGAAAATCTTCTAAGTTATAGTATATGTTACCCGTACCGTAAACCGACACAGGTGGTCGAGGAGAGTATCCTAAGGTGCTCGAGTGAATCACGGTTAAGGAACTAGGCAAATTAACCCCGTAACTTCGGGAGAAGGGGTCCCACCGCGAGGTGGGCGCAGCGAAGAGGTCCAGGCGACTGTTTATCAAAAACACAGGGCTCTGCAAATTCGAAAGAAGACGTATAGGGCCTGACACCTGCCCGGTGCTGGAAGGTTAAGAGGGGATGTCATCGCAAGAGAAGCATTGAATCGAAGCCCCAGTAAACGGCGGCCGTAACTATAACGGTCCTAAGGTAGCGAAATTCCTTGTCGGGTAAGTTCCGACCTGCACGAATGGTGTAACGATCTGGACACTGTCTCAACCGTGAGCTCGGTGAAATTGTAGTCCCGGTGATGATGCCGGGTACCCGCAACGGGACGAAAAGACCCCGTGAACCTTTACTATAGCTTAACGCTGAATTTGGGTACACAATGTGTAGGATAGGCCGGAGACTATGAAGCGGGTACGCCAGTATTCGTGGAGTCAACGTTGAAATACGGCCCTTTGTGTACTTGGATTCTAACCCTCAAGAGGGGACACCGTTTGGTGGGTAGTTTGACTGGGGTGGTCGCCTCCAAAAGAGTAACGGAGGCTTCCCAAGGTACCCTCAGCACGAATGGTAACCGTGCGTAGAGTGCAATAGCATAAGGGTGCTTGACTGTGAGACATACAAGTCGATCAGGTGCGAAAGCAGGGTATAGTGATCCGGTGGTTCTGTGTGGACTGGCCATCGCTCAAAGGATAAAAGGTACTCCGGGGATAACAGGCTGATCGCCGCCAAGAGCTCATATCGACGCGGCGGTTTGGCACCTCGATGTCGGCTCGTCACATCCTGGGGCTGGAGAAGGTCCCAAGGGTTCGGCTGTTCGCCGATTAAAGTGGCACGCGAGCTGGGTTCAGAACGTCGTGAGACAGTTCGGTCTCTATCTGTTGCGGGCGTAGGAAAATTGAGGGGTCCTGACTTTAGTACGAGAGGACCGAGTTGGACGAACCTCCGGTGTATCGGTTATGCTGCCAAGTGTACCGCCGAGTAGCCGCGTTCGGTTTGGATAAGCGCTGAAAGCATCTAAGCGCGAAGCCATCCCCAAGATAAGTTTTCCCTTGAGGGGCGTAGGAGACTACTACGTTGATAGGCTGCAGGTGTAAAGACAGTAATGTCAAAGCCGAGCAGTACTAATTACCCGAACGATTTTTTTACATCAATTCTTTATCTCATTTCCCTGATATGTCAACTCATACCGAGTGCGACGGATTGTGATGATCTAAAAGCATCACTCGCATGGCTTCGATAAATTGAAGCAACGTTCTTTTAGGTGGTTATAGCAGTGAGGTTCCACCTCTTCCCATTCCGAACAGAGAAGTTAAGCTCACTAACGCCGATGGTACTGCGGTTTTCCCGTGGGAGAGTAGGTAGCCGCCTCTTCAAGGTCAGATCGAAAGGTCTGACCTTTTTTTATG
>NZ_JADNHQ010000001.1:0-886902 GCF_015553985.1 Alistipes sp. D31t1_170403_E11
CTTCGTTTGAGTGTAGTCGGGAACTACGGCAGAAACGCGTGTCGCATCCGAGACGATAAGCTGGGCGGCGGACGCCCCCGAGCATACGACGACGCTAAACAAAGCGGCGAGGGCGAAAATTTGGATTTTTGTGTTTTTCTTCATCTTTTTCAATATGATTTTAAAGTTCGGTTAGTCGGTTACGTCTGCCATCCGGGCAAACATCTCGGCCAGCGCAGCCTGTGAAAGCAACCACTTGCGCCCCTCGCGGCCCCGGCCGCTCCAGTCGGCGAGAAAACCCCGGCTGTCGCGGGCATGCGTCCACGCATGGTCGAGTGTCTCGCGGAAAGCATCCAGATACACCTCACGGCCGTCTTCACGGTAAAGTTCGATAAATCCGCGCAGCATCACGGCATCGAACCAGATTTTGTCACGCCGCAGGATTCGGACGGAACCGCCGCCGGGTTTGTGGAGGGGCCGGAAAAAATGGGACAGGCAGGACGCTGCCGTCTCGCGCGCTTCGGCAAGGTAGCGTTTCTTGCCGGTGATGCGGTAAAGCAGGGCGCCCGCCTGGATCATCTGGCCGCTGTTGTAGGAAAACTTGGTTTTGTTGAGCGTTCCCTTCAGCGAGATATTGTCGAAATAGAGGTTGTCGGAGGGGTCGAGAAGCCGTTTGCGCGTCCACTCGTAAAGGATGCGGCCCTGTTCGAGGTAGTGCTCTTTGCCGGTCGCCAGGTAGAGTTTCAGGGCAAAGACAGCCCCGGGGGCATTCGAGCAGGTGTTCTTCGAACCTTTTTTCTGCTCGCACCAATAGATGCCGCCACCGAGTTTGTCGTCGGTTCCGCTGGCGATAAAAAGCCAGATACGCTCCGCCTCGTCGAGAAAACGCTGCTGACGGGTTGCGGTGTAAAGGTCGGTAAAGTCGATACCGAGCCAGATATTGTCGTCGTAGAAACGGTCCGAAGCCGGGGCCGAAGCAATATAGGAGGCATAGGCGAAAGGCCGGCGGCGCACATCGCCGTATTCCCGCAGCCCGGGCAGCACCACCGAGTCGAGCAGAGGGCCGTAGGTCTCCCACCCCTGCGTTTCGACCAGCACGGCGACAGCCGAGAGCGTTCCCGAGAAGGGCCACAGGTAGGAAAACTGATTGGCGGCGGATTCCCCGGCAAGGTAGGTGGCTTTATAGGAAGCGTCGTCGGGATAGTTTTCCCGGAGTAACCGAGTCCCCGGAACCGAATAATAGGTATAGAGCGAATCGAGCGTCGCCGTGGCGCGCCGGGCATATTCGCCGCCCCGGTCCGCGGCTGCGGAGCCCGAGGCGAAAACGACGCAGAAAACGAAGGCAAGGGCCGGGCTTTTGAAGAGTGGCATAAATAAAAAACGCTTTTTTGATTTGCATACAAATTTAAACAGATTCGCCGGTCCGGAACACCAATATTTGACCAATCGACGACATATTTCCGTCAATGAAGCACCTCCAGGCCTATTTTGACTAAATCCTGCTTTTTTCTGATCAAAATATAGCGGGTAAAGAATTATTATTTCCGAAATTTGTATTCGGAAACAAGACCTTAAAACCGACCCAACTATGAAAATCCCCGTAAATACTGCGTCGCTGTGCCGGACTGCGGGCCTGATCATTCCGAGTCTGCTGTTCGCCCTGTTCACCTCGTGCGCAGGAAAAGAGACGGCCGACGACAACCTCTTCGAAAATCCCATCATCCTCAAATACGAAAATACGTCGATCTATTTCCACGAAGGATTGTACTATTACATTACCAATTCGAACGGCAACCTGGGACTCTATGCCGACGCGGACCCGACTCGGCTCGAGCAGACCGAGCCCTGCGTCGTGTGCCGGGCCAAACAGGAATACGGGCTGCTCCACATCTGGCATCCCCAGCTTGTGAACATCCGCGGAAAGTGGTATATCTACCTCAGCGCCGACGACGGCAACACGGACAACCACCAGATATACGTGTTGGAAAATCAGGAAAAGGATCCCCGCACAGGGACGTTTACGATGCGCGGACGGATCAAAACCGACCCGGACGACAATTGGGCCATCCACGCCCATGCTTTCGAATACGACGGGGAACTCTACATGATCTGGTCGGGATGGGAATCGCGCCGTGTTTACGCCGAGACGCAGGGCATCTACATCGCCAAGCTGGAAAACCCCTGGACGCAAAGCACCTCCCGGGTACGGATTTCGGTCCCCGAATACGAATGGGAACGGCAATGGGTAAACCCCAACGGGTATAAAACCGCATACCCGGTCTATGTCAACGAGGCTCCGTTCTTCTTCGGGAACGACCGCACGGACCGGCTCTACATCTACTATTCGGCCAGCGCCATGTGGACCCCCTACTACGCAATCGGCGAACTGTCGGCAGCGAAAGGCAGCGACCTGCTCAACGCCGCGTCGTGGAAAAAGAAGAGCAAACCCGTCTTCTCGATGAACGACCCTTCGTGGAAAAAAGCAGCGGAAAACCAGACTCCGGCCGCGGCGGGCGTCTATGCCCCGGGGTCCCCTTTCATCATCCCTTCGCCCGACGGAACCGAGTATTTCCTGGTTTACATGGCCCGCGATATCGTAGGAGACCCCTACCGGCCCTATTCGCGCACGGTACGCATGCAGAAAATCGGATTTTCGGCAGAGGGAACCCCGGAGTTAGGAGAACCCGAACCGATCGGCAAAGCGCTGAAAAAGCCATCAGGCGTAAAATCTACATCTAAAAAGCTTAACATAACGAACGATGAATCCAAGTAAACTAATTCTTCCGGTTTCGCTCCTGACCGCAGCGGCCGCCGAAAGTGAGCAATGTGCGGCCAAACCCAAAAAGGACGCGCGGCCCAATGTGATCGTGATCCTGGCCGACGACCTGGGTTTTTCGGACATCGGCTGCTACGGAGGTGAAATCCACACCCCGAACCTCGACCGGCTGGCATCCGAAGGCCTGCGTTTCAACAATTTCTACAATACGAGCCGTAGCTGCCCGACCCGCGCGTCGCTGCTCACGGGGCTTTACCAGCATCAGGCGGGCATCGGCCGGATGACCTTCGACGACCACCTGCCGGGATACCGCGGCACGCTGTCGAAGAACGCCGTGACCATCGCCGAGGCGCTCCGCGAAGCGGGTTATCACACGGGCATGGTCGGAAAGTGGCACATCGCCGAGACGCCCCTGCGCCCCGACCAGCGCGAATGGCTGGCCCACCATGTTTACCACGAGGAGTTCGCCGACAAAATCAACTACCCCACCCACCGCGGATTCGAAAAGTTCTACGGCACGATTTACGGCGTGGTGAACTATTTCGACCCGTTCAGCCTCGTGGAAGGCGAAGAGCCCGTACGCGAAGTCCCCGAAGGGTATTACGTGACGGACGACCTTTCGCAGAAGGCCGTCAGCTATGTGAACGAATATGCGAAGGACGACAAGCCCTTCTTCCTCTACCTCTCCTACACAGCGCCCCACTGGCCGCTGCATGCCCTGCCGGAGGACATCGAGAAGTATAAGGACACCTACAAAGTCGGCTGGGAGGCCATCCGCAACCAGCGTTACGAGCGGATCAAACAACTGGGCATCTTCCCCGGACAGGAGGATTTCCTTTCGCAGCGCCAGTTCAACGACAAATGGGAAGACAATCCCACGGCCGAATGGGACGCCCGCGCGATGGCCGTACATGCCGCGATGGTAGACCGCATGGACCAGGGCATCGGCCGGGTGCTGGAAGCGCTGGAAAAGAACGGACAGATGGACAACACGCTGATCATCTTCCTCTCCGACAACGGATGCAGCAGCGAGCAGTGCCAGAACTACTCGCCCGGTGAGAACGACCGTCCCGACATGACGCGCGACGGACGCGCCATCGTCTACCCGAAAAAGAAAGAGGTGATGCCCGGTCCCGAGACCTCCTATGCATCGCTCGGCGCCAAATGGGCCAACGTGGCCAACACGCCGTTCCGCTTCTGGAAAGCCAAGTCGTTCAACGGCGGCATCTGCACCCCCGTGATCGCCCACTGGCCCAAAGGCCTCAAGAAGAGCCTGCAAGGGAAGGTGACCGACCAGATGGGGCACGTGATGGACATCATGGCCACCTGCCTCGACCTCTCGGGCGCCGACTACCCCACTTCTTACGACGGCAACGAGATCATTCCGCTGGAAGGCAAGAGCCTCGTACCCGTGCTGCGCAAAGGCCGGCGCGAAGGACACGACTACCTGGGCTTCGAGCACTTCAACGAACGCGCGTTCATCTCGAAAGACGGCTGGAAGATCGTCCGCCAGGGCAACAAACGCCCCTGGGAGCTTTACAACCTCAGCGACGACCGCTCGGAGCAGCACAACCTCGCAGCAGAGAACCCCGCCAAGCTCCAGGAACTGGAAGCGGCCTACGAAACCTGGGCGAAGCGCTGCATGGTGGAACCTTACCCCGGACAGTTCAAAAAGAAGAAGAACCAATAAATCCATAACCCAATTCTTTTATTAATTCGTAATGAAAAAAACGATTCTGACAACCGTGGCGGCACTGAGCGTGCTGTGCACCTTTGCCCAGTGGAAACCCGCGGGCGACAAAATCAAGACGCCGTGGGCCGAAAAAATCGACCCCGCCAACGTGCTTCCCGAATACCCGCGTCCGCAGATGGTACGTTCCCGGTGGGTGAACCTCAATGGCCTGTGGGATTACGCCATCAAGCCGATCGGCGCCATGGAACCTAAAAAAATGGACGGAAAGATTCTCGTACCCTTCGCCGTCGAATCGTCGCTGTCGGGTGTACAGAAAACCGTCACCGACAAGGACGAACTGTGGTATCGTCGTACGTTCAGCGTGCCCGCCGCCTGGAAAGGCAGCAACGTGCTGCTGAACTTCGGCGCCGTGGACTGGAAAGCCGACGTATTCGTAAACGACATCCTCGTAGGCTCCCACACGGGCGGTTTCACGCCGTTCTCGCTCGACATTACGCCCTACCTGAACGCCAAGGGCGACCAGAAGCTGGTCGTACGCGTATTCGACGGAACGGACGCAGGTTACCAGCCCCGCGGCAAGCAGGTGCAGAATCCCAACGGAATCTGGTACACGCCGGTAAGCGGCATCTGGCAGACCGTGTGGATCGAGCCCGTGGCTAAGAGCCATATTTCGGGTATCAAAGCCATTCCCAACCTGGACCAGAAGAACATCGCCGTAACCGTAGCAGCCGAAAACTGCGCGACGGGCGACCTGGTGGAGGTGAAGATTCTCGACAAAGGTACGGTCGTAGCTTCGGCGACGGGATTCCCCGGCAGCCCGCTGCGCCTGGGTATCGCCGAGCCAAAACTCTGGAGCCCCGACTCGCCGTTCCTCTACGACATGGAGGTATCGCTCAAACAGGGCGGAAAAATCGTCGACAAAGTCGATTCGTACACCGCCATGCGTAAGATCGGAATCCTGCGCGACAAGGGTGGGATCGCACGCATGACGCTCAACGACAAGCCGTTGTTCCACTTCGGACCGCTCGATCAGGGCTGGTGGCCGGACGGACTTTTTACCGCACCGACGGACGAAGCGCTGCTGTTCGACATCGTGAAAACCAAAGAGTTGGGTTACAACATGATCCGCAAGCACGTGAAGGTAGAGCCGGCACGCTGGTACTACCACTGCGACCGCGAAGGTATTCTCGTATGGCAGGACATGCCCTCGGGAGACATGGGTAACAAGTGGGAAATGTACACCTACAACGGCGGCACGGACAAGGACCGTACGCAGGAGTCGAAGGACAACTTCAGCAAGGAGTGGAAAGAGATCATGGATTTCTGCATGTCCTCCCCGAGCGTCGTGGTATGGGTTCCGTTCAACGAGGCATGGGGTCAGTTCGACACCGAGCGCATCGTAAACTGGACCATGGAGTACGATCCTTCGCGCCTGGTCAACCCCGCCAGCGGCGGCAACCACCGTCCCTGCGGCCACATGCTCGACCTGCACAACTACCCGGGTCCCGCCATGAAACTCTTCGACCCGCAGCGCGTGAACGTGCTGGGCGAGTACGGCGGTATCGGCATGGCCCTCGAAGGACACCTCTGGTGGAACAAACGCAACTGGGGCTACGTGCAGTTCAAGAACTCGGACCAGGTGACGGCCGAGTATGAGAAATACGCCAAAAACCTCATCAAATACGTGCGTCTCGGCTTCTCGGGTGCGGTTTACACCCAGACGACCGACGTGGAAGGCGAAGTGAACGGCCTGTTCACCTACGACCGAAAGGTGATGAAGGTAAACCCCGAGCGAATCAAGGCTGCCAACGAAGCGGTGATCAAATCCATGCCGCTGGACATGGAGTAACCGCTCCCGGATCCTACCAAAAAAAGACATCCTCTGGAAAGAGGATGTCTTTTTTGCGTCTTACCGGAGCTATTCCTTGGTGCGGACCGGTTCGATCGGAGGCAGCGGACCGAACTCGCCGTGCGCAGCGGCCTTGATGCTGAATCCCTTGTACATCCAGTTATCGCGATACCAGGTACACGGTTTGAACTCGTCGTTCAAGCTCTCCATTTTGGCAGCCATCGCATCCCGGAGCGCAGCGAGCACCTTCGCGTATTTCTTGTCGCCGGCAACATTATGGATCATATGCGGGTCTTTCTTCCGGTCGAAAAGCAGTTCCGAACCGTCGCGCAGATAGCGGGCATAGGTATAGCGTTTATCCCGCACGGCACGCCATTCGAAGCCGTTGCGCCAAAGGTGGGTATGTCCCATTCCCTGCATAAAGGCGAAAGACGGCTCCTGTCCCTTCCCGCCGCGCACGGCGAAACTCAGGTCGTCGCCCTCCATCTCAGCCGGGATACTGTCGGAAAGTCCGACCAGGCCGAGCAGCGTAGGCGCGATGTCCGGCGTATTGAGGCAAACGTCCGTCTTGCCCGTCTTCGCCCCGGGACAGCGCATGAGGAAGGGAATGCGGCACGACTCGTCGTAGAAGATCATCTTGAACATGCGGCCCTGCGAAGTCATCATCTCGCCGTGGTCCGACGTGAAAACCACGATCGTATTGTCGGCGATGCCCAGGCTGTCGAGAAGCCCCACTACGCGTCCGAACTGCTCGTCGATGGAGTTAGCCATCGCATAGTAACAGCGCATGGCCTCGTTATACCCTTCTCCCTTGACGAAATCGTCGCGCCAACTGGCCTTGCCGTTGAAATACTCGGAGAAAAAACGGTCCATATAGGGATCGGGATTCTCGTTGAAGTTCTCCGGAAGCTTGAATTTTACGTCTTTGAATTTCTCATAGCAATGTTCGGGAACGTTCTTGCGGACCCAGGGATCGTGCGTGGGACTCCACGAGAGCATCAGCGTAAAAGGCTGTTCGTCGTCGGCATGTTCGCGGATGTAGTCGAGTGCAAGCCCGGTGAAAACATCGGGACCGTACTGTCCCTTGAGGCTGACATGCACGGATTCGCCGCCGGGACCGTCCGTATCGTAGAACGCGTTGTAATTGATGTGGTTGAACGAATAGGCCGCCCAGTATCCGTCGAATCCCATGCGCTCGGGACCGGGCTTGTAGGGCCGGCGGTGGGCGTCGTTCCAATGGACCTTGCCCACATAACCGGTCTGGTAACCCGCATCGGTAAGCACGTGCGCCAGGGTCCGGTGGTTGGGGTTGAGGTTGAGTTCGTTGATGACCATGCCCGTCGACGAAGTGTATTTGCCCGTTATGAGGCTGGCGCGGTAAGCGGCGCTCACGGGACTGACCGACACGGCGTTGGTAAAATCGAGCGACTGGCGTGCGAACCGGTCGATGTTGGGCGTCACGGCCAGTTCGTCGCCGGCATAACCCAGCACGTCGGCGCGCAACTGGTCCGCCATCATGTAGATGATGTTGGGACGCTGCTGCGCCCCGGCAGACCCTGCAAGGCCTGTCAGCGTACCTGCCCCGAGCAGGTACAGCAATCGTTTGTTCTTCATTACTTGGATTTTGAGTTTTGATCCTTATATTGCTTGGGCGTCATGCCGAACTCCTCGCGGAAGCAGGCCGAGAAGTAGCTCGAAGTCTTGAAGCCCACCTGCTCGTAGATTTCCTTGATCAGGAAGTCGCCGCTGCGGATCATCTCGGCAGCCTTGCGCAGGCGGTAGGTTTTCATATAATCGTTGGGCGATATGCCGAACAGGCTCTTGACCTTGCGGTAAAAGTTCGAACGGCTCATAAACATATTCTCGGCCAACTGCTCGATGTAGAAAGTCTCCTCGCAGAGGTGCTCCTCGATATGGGTGTTCAGCTTTTCGATAAACTCCGCGTCGCGCTTGCTGATACCCAGCGATGCCGTGTCGGCATGGCCCGTATCGGCGAGCAGCGCACGGCGGATGCGTTCGCGGTTCCGGATCAGGCTGTCGATCTGGGCCATGAGGTGCTCCGAGGAGAAGGGCTTCTCGATATAGGCGTCGGCGCCGTACTCCAGTCCGCGGACCTTGTCCTCGACCGAGGTTTTCGCCGTAAGCTGGATGATGGGGATATGGCTGTACCGAAGTTCCGACTTGACGTATTCGCACAGCTCGTAGCCATCCATTTCGGGCATCATGATGTCGCTGACGATCAGGTCGCAGTTGTTGTCGGCGAGTACTTCGAGCGCTATTTTGCCGTTGGCGGCGGTCAGCACGTCGTAACGGGCGCCGATGATCTCGGCAATCACGCTGCGCAGGTCGTCGTTATCCTCGACAACCAGTATCTTACAGGTTCCATTGTCCTCTGCGGGGGGGGGTATTTCCGCACCCGGACTGCTCTCCGGCCCCGGTTCGGACGACACCCCGGACTCTGCGGCCGCGGGATTGAGCGGAATCTCCACGGTAAACACCGCACCTCCCTGTTCGCAGTTGGAGCACACGACGCTTCCGCCGTGCTTGATGGCCAGCAGGCGCGCCAGGGGCAGTCCGATGCCGGTTCCGCCCTTGCTGTTGCCCGACTGGTAGAAGGTGTTGAAGATGCGCTCCATGTCCTCGGGAACGATACCCTGCCCGTCGTCGGAGATCGTGATGCGGAAAAGTTTGCCTTCCGAGGCGAGGGTTACGCAACAGTTGCTCCGGGCATATTTCAACGCATTGGATAACAAGTTATTCACGATTTTGGAAATCGCGTCGCGGTCGACCCGGGCCACCACGCCGGGTTCGATGGACCGTTCGATGCTGATTCCGCCGACCTCCGCAGCCGGACCGAAACGCGCACACAGGTCGTCGACCAACTCCGAGACATCGCACGTCTGCATCGACGGCGTATAGTCCGTATCTTCGGTTTTGCGCAGGTCGAGCAGTTGGTTGACCATCTCCAGCAGGTTGCTCGTATTCTTCTCCATGACATGGAGGTAGTCCCTCACTTTGGGCGGAAAATGTTCGTCTTCCTTCAGGATCGATTCCAGGGGAACCTTGATAAGCGAAAGCGGCGTCCGAATTTCGTGGGCGACGTTGGTAAAGAAGTCGATCTTCGACTGGTAGTTGATCTTCTCCTGCTGCAAGGCAAATTCGGCGAGTTTCAGGCGGTGTTTCCGGCGGACATACCAGGTTCCGTACCAGGCCAGCAGCCCCAGCAGCAACAGGTAACCGACGACAGCCACCGTCGAGCGGTAGAACGGCGGCTGGATCACGAAGGCGACGGTAGCCGTATTCTCGCTCCATACGCCGTCGTCGTTCGAACCGCGGACCTCGAAGGTGTATTTACCCGGCGAAAGGTTGGTGAAATGGGCTTCGTTGCGATCGGAATAGACCCACTCCTTGTCCTGCCCCGCAAGCCGGTAGGCATAGCGGTTCTTGGGCGAAGACTGGTAGCTCAGCGCCGCAAAGGTGAAACCGACCGAGTTCTGGTTATATTTCAGCCGGAGCTCCTTGTTCAGGTGCAACGGGCGTTTGAGCGGCGAAGAGTCCTTGCCGCCGCGGTCGATCTCCACCCACCGGTCGTTGAGCAAAAGTCCTGTCACGCAGACCGACGGAACGAATCCGTTGCGCTGCAAAGTCTCGGGCCGGAAGGCCGAATAACCGTTGATACCGCTGAAATAGAGCCGCCCGTCGCGGGCGCGCAACGAGGCGCGGTCGTTGAACTGGTTGCCGGTAAGGCCGTCGCGCACGGTCAGGTGGTAACGCACCTCCTGCGTCTCGGCATCGAGGCTGAAGATACCGTTGTTGCTCCCGATCCAGAGCGTTCCGTCGTCGCCTTCTTCCAGCGTTGCGACCGCCAACCCTTTCAGGATGCCGTCGGCAGCGTTGAACGGCACGAAATGGCGCGTCTCCCGGTTCAGCAGGAACAGTCCCGTCTCCGTTCCCAGCCACGTATTGTCGCGGCCGTCGGTCAGGATACAGACGCTGTTGGGCGTACCGCTCCGGGCGAACATGTAGTGTTTGAAGTCCCCGGTCGAAGTGTCGTACAGGAATCCGCCCTTATTGCGCGCCAGCACCCAGATCAGGCCCGGCCCGGCCTGGGCGAAGTCACAGACGGAGAGGTCGTTGCCGCCTTTGTTCACCCGCACGAAGTCGTCCAGACGCCGGTCGTACCGGGCAAATCCCCACGGTGTTCCGGCATAGACCGTTCCGGCATCGTCGCTAAAAAGCGTCTCCACGTCGTCGTCGCAAAGCGATGTTTTCACCCCCGGATCGTTCCGGTAGTTACGCACCGCCCCCGTTTTCAGGTCGCAGGCGTAAACACCCCCGGACATGGTTCCCAGCCACAGGCGGCCTCCGGCGACAAGCATCGCCCGGACGTTTTTCGTCTCGCGGCGGAACGATTCGGACCCGCCGCGGAAAGGAGCCTCATCGACACGGCCCGCGGCATCGACTTTCAGGACGCCCCGCTTGTCGATCGCAACCCACAGGCTGCCGTCGTCGTCCTCGGCAAAGGCCGTGGCGAGCGTTTTACCCCTCTCCGCGATCCGGAGCGACATGTGCTCGATGGGTTTGAGCCGGCGGGGAAGATAAGTAATACCGTTATACTGCGTAGCGACCCAGATTCCGCCCTCACGGTCGCGGTAAAGTGCATTGACCGTATGGGTGTAGTTTTCTCCGCGGGCGGTCATGTCCGTCACGGGATCGACCTGCCCCGAACCCGTATAGTAAACGAACAGTCCGTCGTCGGAGCCGATCATCAGTTCTCCGCGTGAAAGCGGCAGCAGCACCTGCGCCGAAAGGTCCCGGCGGTGCGTCCACTTAGCCGCGCTGTCGCCCGACCACGTCATTTTCGCAAGTCCGTCGGTTTCGAAACAGCCCCACAGTTCGTCGTTACTGTAACAAAGCGACCGGATAGAGGGCACATGGCCGCCCTGCTCCTTCGAATAGACGGCCAGGCGCTGTTTTCCTTCGCTGTCGAACTCCGCGACCGTCCCGTTGCGGGCGCTCACGAAAACATTCCAGTCCGGACCGCCGACCATATCGGTCACGGCATCGGCCAGGCGGCTGTTCTGTTCGAGTTCGCCGTCCTCGGGATGGTAGATGAAAAAGCCCTGGGCCTCCGTACCTATCCAGATTTTACCGTCGCCGTTCTCAAATATACGGGTGATGCGTCCTGTGATGACCACACCGTACTGGGTACGCACGCTGAAAGGGAAAAATACATCTTTACGCTCATCGTACAGATAAACGCCCTGCTCGGTTCCGACCCACAGGCGGTTCTTCCGGTCGGCACACAACGCATGGACCGACGTGTTCAGAAGCCCGTGCCGGAGATTTTCGGAATTATAAGCGCGGAATGCAATTCCGTCGAAACGGTTCAGGCCGTCCGCCGTGCCGATCCACATGAATCCCCGCTGATCCTGGGCAATGCAGCGGACCGTGTTGTGCGAAAGGCCGTTATCGGCGTTGTAGCTGACCAATGCGTAGTTCCTGGCCGCGGCGAAGCCCGCGCATCCGATCAGGAAAAAGAGCGATATGATGAATTTTTTCATACGGAGTACCACAGTAAAGGTAAAAATTTGTTTCTGAACGGACAAATTTAATGTTTTCGTATGTCCTTCGGGATGGCACAGCCCGGACATAACGAGCCGCGGGGTCGCCGCGGCTCGTATTCACCGGCCCAAAACCGGCACAACACGGGGACGGCATCCAACCATCCCGGGCTGCGAAAGCTATTTGTTCAGTTTCTTCGGGTATACCTCGTGCGTGTCGGCCCACACCTTCCATTTGGCCACGAGTTCGCTGAGAATCTCGGGATGCTCCGCGGCGACGTTGCGGCGCTCGGTGCGGTCGGCGGGAATGTTGAACAGCTCCCACTCCTTCGATTTCTCGTCCTTGACGGCCTTCCAGTCGCCGTGGCGCACGTAGCAGTTGTCGAAATGCTCGCCGAACAGGTAGTCGTGAAGCACGGTCTTCGGTTTGCGGATCGTCGGCACGAGACTCTTGCCCTCCAGCGGGTGGATGTCGTTTCCGTTGTAAGAGGCAGGATATGTCGCTCCCGAAACGTCCACGAAGGTCGCCATCAGGTCGGGCAGGAAGCTCACGTTGTTGCGAATCTGGCCGTCGAAGCGCGAGAAGCGCCCGGGCCACGAAACGATCAGCGGAACGGCAAGTCCGCCCTCGTAGGCACGCACTTTATACTTGCGCAGCGGCGTATTGCTGACCTGCGCCCACGGCAGTCCGTAGGACGGAGCCACCCAACTGTTGGGGTCGTTGATATCGGCCACCGTACCGAAACCGGTCTCGGTGTGCGGTTCGGCGCAGGCGCCGTTGTCCGAGAGGAAGACAATCAGCGTATTCTCCTTTTCGCCACTCTTCTCCACCCAGTCGAGCACGCGGCCCACGTTGTAGTCCATGCAATGAACCTGTGCAGCATAGACCGACATGCGCAGGGCGGAGTTTTTCCGCTCGGTCTCCGTCAAGTCCTCCCAATGGCGCGATTCCCACTCGGCGAGTTCCCACGTGTCGTCCACGAGGCCCAGTTCGGCCATGCGGCGGAAACGCGCTTCGCGGGTCTTCTCCCAGCCCGCATCGTACTTGCCGAGGAACTTGTCGATGTCCTCCTGCTTGGCGTGAAGCGGCCAGTGGGGTGCGTTATAGGCAAGGTAGAGGAAATAAGGCTTTCCGTCGCCCTTGTTGCTGTTGAGGAATTCGATGGCATAATCGGTGAAAGCGTCCGTGGTGTAATACGGCGCTTCCGGGGGCGGCAGCTTGGTGTTGTCGAGCGTAAGCCCGCGGCCGCCGTGCGGCCGGAGGTAGCTGCTCGCTCCGGCCAGGATGCCGTAGAAACGGTCGAAACCGCGCTGCAAGGGCCATTTCTCCTGCCCGTGCATACCCAAATGCCATTTGCCGGACATGTAGGTATGGTAGCCCGCACTTTTCAGCACCTCGGCCATCGTCACACAGTTCCGGTTGAGGTAGCCCTGGTAGGCGGCGGGCTTTTTAGGACGCGGATCGCCCGGTTTGCGTCCGGGAACAGGGTCTTCCGACATTCCGCCGATACCGGCCTGGTGCGCATAGAGTCCCGTCATCAGGCTGGCGCGCGTGGGACACGAGCGGGCCGTGGAATAGAACTGCGTATAGCGTACGCCGCTCTGCGCAAGGCGGTCGATGTTGGGCGTGGGAATCTCGCCGCCATAACATCCGACATCGGAGTAACCCATGTCGTCGACCATAATCAGGATAATGTTGGGTTGTTTCGCCGCCGTTGCGCTGCCTGCGGCGAGCGCCGCGGCCGAAGCTCCCAATGCAAAAAGGGTTTTGTTCATGATCTATAAATTTCTTTTGCCTGTTATTCCGTCTTCTCCTCGACCAGTCCGAAACTCATCTCGCACATCTGCGTAATGGAATACCCCGAAGTACCCGGCGTAATGGGCTGCAACTTGAACTGTATCTTGGTCGTCGTGTACTCCTGCTCGAAATAATAAAACTCCCAGTTGGAATTGTACAGCAGCTTGAATTCGCTGGGGACGGTGGGTTTCCAGACGCCGTCAGCATCGTCGTAGTATTGGATGTCGTAGATGTAACTCGTGAAATAGTAGTTGGCGACGTTCCAGAGTGCAAACGTATTGAACGTGACCGGCTCCTGCGAATACTCGAAGTCGTCGTCCTCGGGAGTATCTTCGCCCGGACCCGTGAAGTTCAGAATGTAGAACGGGATATGGGCCCACATCGAACCGGTCTCCGGCTGCATATGGCCGAGAAGTCCGTTCATGTTGCTGGTGTTGCCGTCGAACACGTTTTTCCAGGCCGGGTTGGCGATCGAGTTGCCGATAAACTTCGTCCCGTCTTTCTTGACGACCGTGTCGCACCGGGGATTGACCGGATCGTTATAAGCATTGTAATCCCAGGCTACGCCCCGCAGATACCAGTTGAGTTTGTCGTCGGCGTCTTCCATGTCGAATTTCAGTCGGCAGGAGGGTCGCGTGATGGTCTTGTTCGGAGTCCGTGTCTCGAACGAAGGTTCCGTAGAGCCGTCGTAGCTGGTCCAGAACTGCTCGTTCTCGCCCAGTTCACGGAACTGTTTCATATACCGGATGGCGATGGTCGAGCAGGGGAAATGCCAGCGGCGGAAGAACGGCAGCAGGTTGCGGTCGGCGTATTCGCAGGCGCTCATCACGAAGAAGTCGCAGGCAGCCTGCCCTTCGAGCAGTTCGTCGGGCTCGTATTTGAAACCGAGCTCACGGGCACGCTGGGAAAATGCTGATCGACCGCTTTGTGCACCGTCCCGAGTTCGAGTTCTACGACGTAGAGAACGATCCGTGGGAGATGAACAACCTGGCCGACAAACCCGAGCACCAGAACCGAATTCGAAAAATGAAGGCGGAACTGGTGAAATGGATGGAACAGCAGGGAGACAAAGGCGCCGCAATGGACGTAAGTTTCCCGGGGCAACCCAAGTGATGAAAAAGGCAGCGGTCGTGAAATTCACGACCGCTGCCTTATTAACCTGTTGCCGCCTACTTCAGCACCCGCTCGACATAGGCCTTATAATCCTTCACGACGGGCTCGTACTCGTCGTCCTCGTACAGCGGCGAGGAGATCAGGAAATCGGCCGACGAACGGTTGATGGCCGTCGGAACGTTGTAAAGCGTCGCCAGGCGCAGCAGCGCCTTCACGTCGACATCGTGCGGCTGGGCCGACATCGGGTCCCAGAAGAAAATCAGGGCATTGATCTTACCGTCGGCGATAAGCGATCCCAACTGCTGGTCGCCGCCCAGCGGGCCTGACTTGAGCAGCGTGATTTTCAGTTCGGGTTTCACCTCCTCTTCGTCCTCGTGTTCCTCCTTGTGGTCACGCAGGGTCTTTTCGACCATCTTGCCGGTCGTACCCGTGCATACCAGGTGGTGACGGCTCAGCTTGCGGCTGTTCCAGTCGACCCACTCCGCCAGGTCGCGTTTCATGTTATCGTGGGCAACCAGTGCCAGCACTTTCGTCTTCCTGTCCATATGAATATCTTTATCTTTGTGAAAACCTCCGGGGCTTTCGGGTTATTTTTACAGTTGCTTTACAAAGATAATACAATTTCCGACATGCGGAAAAAGCCCGTTGCGAACTTAACCGGATCGTCACAAACAAAATGTCCCGGTGAGAGCCGGGACATTGTTCGTTACTCGCTTTCCGCCGGGAGTTTGAACTCCGTAAATCCGGCCTTGACCAGCGTGTTGTACCACGCGAAGCATTTCTTGATGTCCGAAACGTGCACCCGCTCGCGGTCGTACTCGGGAAGCACCTCGGCAAATGCGGCCTTCAGGTTCTCGGGCGACTCTTTGGGGCTGATCGCCTCCTTGCCGCCCGTGTGCGCATAGATTTTGGTGAAAACGTCGGCCAGTGCAATGTCCTCGCCTTCGGTGAACATCGAAATCTCCGTAAGGGCGCTCACCTTGGCGTTCGCCGAGGCATTCATGCGCCGTCCGTCGAGCAGCGACTCGACGATCACGCCGCGCGCAGACTGCGCCACGAATTTATAAAGTCCGGGCTGGCCCGAGATGGCCAGAATTTCTTTCAGTTCCATAAATTGTTATTTCTTGTTAAAATGGGTTATTCGGGTTGCGTGCCGCCTTCCTCCTCTTCGTCCTCGGGAACCGTGTAGGAGCGAACCTGCGAATAGGCGGCCACGTTATAGAACGTAATGGCACGGACCTGGAAAGTCACCTTCCTGCCGCCTTTCTGTTTGGGAATCTTGCCGGAATAAGTGAACGAAGTGATTTCGGCCGAAGGAAATACCCGCGGCGAAGCGACCTTCACGTCCGAACTGTCGTCATCGAGCATATAAACGATGTCCACACGGCTGAATCCGTATTCGCTCGTAACGGGAACCTCCACCGTAACATCCGTATCGGACTTGATCACAGCGGGATAGAAGGAAACCGGCCCGAATTCCGCCGGGGTCGTATATTCGGGTCCCTGGCTCGAATTGCAGGCAAAGAGGCTCAATGCCGCAACGAAGGTGAAGAGGCGTGTTTTCATTTTTTATTCTTTTTTCACATGTACGTCCATCTGCGGGAACGGGAAACTGATGCCTGCTTTCGGCAGTTCCTTGTAGAATTGCTCGTTATGCTCGAAAAAGACGTTCCAGTAGTCGCCGTTCTTCACCCAGGCGCGGATGGAGAGATTCACCGAACTGTCGGCCAGCGCTGCGACCCACACCACCGGGGCAGGATCGGGCATGATGCGCGAATCAGCGGCCAGCATCGAAAGGATAGCCTTGCGGGCCGCATCCACGTCGTCGCCGTAAGAGATACCCACGGTCCAGTCCACACGGCGCAGTTCGGCAGTCGAATAGTTGTCGATGATGGCCGTGGCGATGGAGTTGTTGGGGATGTAAATCGTCTGATTGTCGGCCGTGGTGATCACCGTCGAGAAAAGTTTGATATCGCGGACCGTTCCCGACTGTCCCTGCGCCGAAATGTAGTCGCCGATGCGGTAAGGCTTCATCAGCAGGATCATCACCCCGCCGGCGAAGTTCTGGGCCGTACCGCTCAGGGCCATACCGATGGCCAGCGTAGCGGCCGACGCGACGGCGATGAGCGACGTTACGTTGACACCCAGCGTCGATACGACGATCAGGATGAGCAGCAACGTGAAAACCGCGCTGATGGTATTGCGCGTGAACGAGCGCAGCGACGTGTCGACATTGCGGTGCTGCATGGCGACATCGACCACCCGGAGGATGCGGCGCACGATCCAGCGGCCTACGAAATAGATCGCCAGCGCGATAAGTACTTTAATCACGATCCAGACAGACTCGCGCAGCAGCGACCCGACGAGTTCGCTGACATCCAGATTTACGATTCGGTTGACAGCTTCGGCGAAATGAGCCTTCTGTACGCTGTCGGGTACTATCACCGGGGCCTCAGTTGCTAAAAATGTCCACATAATTCCGTTTTTTAAGTTTATCATGCAAAAATAGCCAAAAAAAGGAGAACTTTATTAACTTTGTCTACGCTTTTTGCAGAAAGCGACGGAAAACATCACACACAACACGATGCAGAACAACGTTGAAATTATCCAGATAAACATTTCGGGCGAAGATAAACCGGGCATGACCTCGTCGCTCACCGAAATCCTTGCGCGTTACGACGCCTTCATCCTCGATATCGGACAGGCCAACATCCACCAGTCGCTGACACTCGGCATCCTGATAAAAACCACGGCCGACAAATCGGGAAGCATTATGAAAGAGTTGTTGTTCAAAGCCTCGGAACTGGGAGTCATGATCCGCTTCACGCCGATTCCCGAAGACCGCTACAACGACTGGGTAAGCCGCCAGGGCAAGAACCGCTACATCATCACCCTGCTAGGCCGCACCGTCACGGCACGCCACATCGCCCAGGTGACGAAGGTCGTAGCCGAACACGGACTGAACATCGACGCCATCAAACGCCTTACGGGCCGCATGCCCCTCTGCGAGGACGACCGGGCCGCGAAGTCGTGCATCGAACTTTCGGTGCGCGGATCGCTCACCGACCAGGAGCGCAGCACGATGCAGGAGGGATTCATGAACCTCTCGGAGATCGGCCTCGACGTGTCGTTCCAGCGGGACGACATCTACCGCCGGAGCCGCCGCCTGATCTGCTTCGACATGGATTCGACGCTGATCGAAACCGAAGTGATCGACGAACTGGCCGAGCGCGC
Organism: Alistipes sp. D31t1_170403_E11; assembly: GCF_015553985.1. Classification (NCBI taxonomy): domain Bacteria; kingdom Pseudomonadati; phylum Bacteroidota; class Bacteroidia; order Bacteroidales; family Rikenellaceae; genus Alistipes; species Alistipes sp. D31t1_170403_E11. The sequence continues at coordinate 18,007 of NZ_JADNHQ010000001.1, forward strand.
CGGCGTGGGCGACAAGGTACGCGAGATCACGGCCAGCGCCATGCGCGGCGAAATCGACTTCCGGGAGAGTTTTGCACAAAGGGTCGCCCTGCTGAAGGGGCTCGATGTCTCCGTTATGGAGGAGATTGCCCGCAGCCTGCCGATCACCGAAGGGCTGGAGCGCATGATGACCATCCTCAAACGCGTGGGCTACAAAACAGCGATCCTCTCGGGCGGATTCACCTATTTCGGCAACTACCTCCGGCAGAAATACGGCTTCGACTACGTCTATGCCAACGAACTGGAGATCGAAGACGGACGTCTCACGGGCCGCTACGTCGGCGAAGTGGTCGACGGACGCCGCAAGGCCGAATTGCTGCGGCTGCTGTGCCAGTTCGAGGAGATCAACATCGCACAGTCGGTCGCCGTCGGCGACGGCGCCAACGACCTGCCGATGCTCAACCTCGCGGGTCTCGGCATCGCCTTCCACGCCAAGCCCAAGGTGAAAGCCACGGCCCGGCAGTCGATCTCGACCATCGGACTGGACGGCATCCTCTATTTCCTGGGGCTGAAAGATTCGCGCATCGAGCAGTAATGCGACCGCTGACGACGATCTGCGCCGCCGCGCTCCTGCTGGCCGGATGCTACGACTCCCGCTTCGGGGAGCCGAACGGCGGCGGACGGGATCAGGTTGCAACGGAGACCATCGCCCAGTTGCGCGCCCGCTACGCGGGAACTCCCTTTACCATTACGAGCGGCATCGTCGTCACCGGAACGGTTACGAGCAACGATCTCGCGGAAAATTTCTACCGCACGCTCTGCATCGAAGATGCTGAAGCGGGACTTGAGGTGATGGCCGGTATCGACCACCTGCACAACGACTTCCCGACAGGATGCCGTGTAATTTTGTACCTGGAGGGGTTGACCCTTGCCGAAAGCCGCGGCGTATTGCAGGTCGGCCGGCCGCCCGCCGCAGGAAGCGGCTACGCGACGGATTACCTCGGCTCCCGGGCAGCCCTGTCGGCCGTATTGGTCCGCAATGGCGAAACACTGCTCGCCGCGACTCCCGCCCTGCTCACCCTGCCTGCTCTTTCGCAGGGACAGTGCGGCACGCTGGTGCGCATCGACGGCCTGCGCTACACGCCCGAAGACCTTTCGCCTGCAACATGGGCCGGATACAAACGGTTCACCGACACGAACGGAAACACCGTCTACACTTACGTTCGCCCATATGCCCGATTCGCCGATGCGGAAGTACCTGCCGCGACACTCTCACTGACGGGAATCCTCCAGTACGATGCGGCGGGCGACGGGCGTTACATACTCAAACTCCGCGATGAAAACGACTGCCTGTATTAGCCTGCTGTTGCTGCTGCCGGGCGGATGCGACAAGGCGACCAAACCCGAATATGTGGTCTGCCCTCCGGAATCGGAGTACTCGATCTCCTATCTCAAATCGCTTTGCGACGGGAAAAGCAGCGTCGCAATCACGCAGGACATCACCGTCTACGGATTCGTCACGGCCAACGACCTCTACGGGGAATATGACCGGATGATCGTCGTCGAAGACGGCTCGGACGGCATTGCAATCGCCATCGACCACACGCCGCTGGCCGACCTGTTTCCGTTCGGATACATTGCGACCGTACGCTGCAACGGGCTGACGCTATACGATTACGGCGGAAAAATACTGTTGGGAACCGCGCCCGGCGACGACGGCATAGGGCGCATTCCGCGCGACGAACTGGCGCGTTACATCCACGCCGACCCTCCTGCCGGCGAAGCGCGTCCCGTGGAGCGCCTCACATTCGACGCCGTTTCGGCCCGGCACATCGACACCCGCGTCTGCTTCGAAGGGGTGCATTTCACCGAGGCGGGAAGTTGGTGCGACACCGATCCGGAAACCCACCGCACCGTCACCACCGAACGGCAGATCGCCGACGCACAGGGCCGCACCTTCACCGTGCGGACCGCCGGAACCTGTACCTACGCAAAAGAACCCGTACCGCAGGGTACAGGCTCCTTGTATGGAATTATCGACTATTTCGCCGGAAAATACACGTTGCGCGTCACCAACCGCGAAGCATTTTTCGCTACCGCTGCAACGCCTCCCACAGCATGTCTTTGAGCTGCTGAATATTCAGCCCCGACACCGATGATATGAAGACCGACGGCACGCCCTCGGGCAGATGGCCGCGCATCTCGGCGATCAGCCCTTCGTCGAGCATGTCGCATTTGGTAATAGCCAGCAGGCGCTCCTTGTCCAACAATTCGGGATTGTACTGCGTCAGTTCGCCCAGCAGGATGTCGTAGTCGCGGCGGATGTCGTCGCTGTCGGCCGGAATCATGAACAGCAGTACCGAATTGCGCTCGATATGGCGCAGGAAACGGGTTCCGAGGCCGCGGCCTTCGTGCGCGCCCTCGATGATGCCCGGGATGTCGGCCATGACGAACGATTTATGGTCGCGGACCTCGACGATGCCGAGGTTGGGCTCCAGCGTCGTAAAGGCGTAGTTGGCGATCTTGGGCTTCGCGGCCGAAACGACCGAAAGAAGCGTCGACTTGCCCGCATTGGGGAAACCCACCAGCCCCACGTCGGCCAGCACCTTCAGTTCGAGGATGAACGTGCCTTCCTCGCCATCCTCGCCCGGCTGGGCGTAACGCGGCGTCTGGTTCGTGGCGCTCTTGAAATGCCAGTTGCCCAGACCGCCCCGGCCGCCCTTGAGCAGCACGAGTTGCTCGCCGTCGGCAGTCACCTCGCCTACGACTTCGGTCGTCGTCGTTCCGTCCTCGTTTTCACAGATACGGTTAGCGACCGTACCCAGCGGAACGGGGATCACGATGTCTTTGGCATCCTTGCCCGACGAACGGGCTCCGGAACCGTGTTCGCCGTCTTCGGCGAACTGGTGACGCTGGTACTTGAGGTGGATGAGCGTCCAATACTGCTTGTCGCCCTGGAGAACAATACTGCCGCCCTTGCCGCCGTCACCGCCGTCGGGACCGCCGAACGCCACGAATTTCTCGCGGCGGAAATGCATCGAGCCGCCTCCGCCATGCCCCGAACGGGCAAATATTTTTACGTAATCTACGAAGTTCGATCCTGCCATGTTTATTCATCGTTTTTGCGCTGCCAACTCTCCTTATCGCCGCCTTCGGCGTCGTATACTAGTCGTAACCCTACCCCAAACGCCTCCCTCGGAAGGTACTTATCGCTTGCGATGGGAATGCAGCACTGTAATTAGGACTGCAAAGATAGTACAAAAAAAGCAGACCGCGAAAAGCAGTCTGCAATAACCCGTTATTTCAGAGGACCGTTATACGTTCGCGGCGACATAGTCTCCCACCTCCGAGGTCGAACAGGCCTTTTCGCCCGACGCCACAAGGTCCTCGGTGACGACGCCTTCGGCCAACGCCCTGTCGACGGCACGCCGCACGGCCTTGCCTTCGGCATCGAGGCCCAGGTGTTCCAGCAGCATCGCAGCCGAGAGGATCGTAGCCATCGGATTGGCGATATTCTTCCCGGCGGCCTGCGGATAAGAGCCGTGGATCGGCTCGAAAAGGGCCACCTCGGCGCCGACGCTCGCCGAAGAGAGCATCCCCAGCGATCCGCTGATGACGCTGGCTTCGTCGGTCAGGATGTCGCCGAACATGTTTTCGGTGACGATCACGTCGAAATAAGCCGGCTGGCGGATAATCTGCATGGCGGCGTTGTCCACAAACATGAAGTCCACCGCCACATCGGGGTATTCCCTGGCAATCCGCTGGGCCGTTTCACGCCACAGGCGCGAGGTTTCCAGCACGTTGGCCTTGTCCACGACGGTCAGCTTCCGGCGGCGCGACACGGCCAGCCGGAACGCCACGTGCAGCACCCGTTCGATCTCCCCGACGGTATAGGTGCAGGTATCGAAGGCGCGTGTGCCCTCCTGGTCACGGCCCTGCGGGCGACCGAAATAGATGCCGCCCGTCAGTTCGCGCACGCAGATGAAATCCGTACCGCGAACCACCTCCGCCCTGAGCGGCGAACGGTCGGCCAGCGCGTCGAACAGCGCCACGGGGCGCAGGTTGGCAAACAGCCCCAGCGACTTGCGCATCCGGAGCAAACCCTGCTCGGGACGCACCTTCGCAGTGGGATCGTTGTCATATTTGGGGTCGCCGATGGCTCCGAACAGCACGGCGTCCGCCGCAAGGCAGACGGCATGCGTCTCGTCGGGATAGGGGTCGCCCGTGGCGTCGATGGCCGCAGCGCCCACCAGCGCGGGCTGATACGTGATTTTATGTCCGAACCGGGCCGCCACACGGTCCAGGACCTTGGTAGCCTCGGCGATGATTTCGGGACCGATGCCGTCACCGGCTAAAAGAGCTATTTTAACATCCATTGTCGTTATAGTTTATTTCAATGATATTCAACATTTTGACAGTCGCCTTGATGGCGGCCTCCGTCTGGTCGGCGTCCAGTCCTCGGGTCTTGAATTCGCGCCCGTCCATCTCCCAGGTGATGATCGTCTGCACGAAGGCGTCGGTACGGCCTCCCGGCGGGATCGAAACGGTATAGTCGCGCAGCATCGGAAACTCGCGTTCGAGCTGATGCTTGTAGATTTGCCGCAGGGCCCGCATGAAGGCGTCGTACTGGCCGTCGCCCGCCGAGGTCTGCTCGTATTCCCGGCCGTGGATTTCGATCCGAAGCGTCGCGACGGGATGCAGTCCCTGCGCAAGCGAAAGGCTGTAATTGAGAATCCGGACCGGATTTTCGACCTGGTCGTAGCGCAGCACGTCGGCAATGATGTAGGGAAGATCCTCGGCTGTCACCTGCTCCTTCTTGTCGCTCAGTTCGACCACCCGCTCGGTCACCTTGCGCATGGCCGCCTCGTCGAGGTCGATGCCCAGGGCTTCGAGGTTCTTCAGGATATTGGCCTTGCCCGAAGTCTTGCCCAGGGCGTATTCGCGGACCCGCCCGAAACGTTCGGGCAGCAATTCGTTGAAGTAGAGGTTATTCTTATTGTCGCCGTCGGCATGAATACCCGCGCACTGCGTGAAGACGCTCGCGCCGACGATCGGGCGGTTTGCGGGAATACGGATGCCCGTATAAGTCTCGACCGTCCGGCTGGCGCGGTTGATCTTCGTCTCGTCGATGCCCGTCGTACGGCCCAGCCGGTCGTGCAGCACGGCCACGGTGCTCGACAGCGGCGCATTGCCGGCACGCTCGCCCAGCCCGTTGACGGTGACGTGGACGCCGTGGAAGCCGGCCTTCACGGCGGCAGCCGTATTGGCCACGGCGAGGTCGTAGTCGTTGTGGGCATGGAAATCGAAATGCAACGCCGGATAGCGCTGCACCAAATCGCGGCAAAAACGTTCGGTGTCGTAGGGATCGAGGACGCCCAGCGTATCGGGGCACATGAAACGGCAGACCGGGGTGTCGGCCAGGCCGTCGAGCATCGCATAGACGTAACCGGGCGAATGACGCATGCCGTTCGACCAGTCTTCGAGGTAGAGGTTCACCTTCATCCCGCGTTCGACAGCCATGCCGATCGTGGCCCGTACGTCGTCGAGATGCTGCTGCGGGGTGCGGCGCAACTGGCCGAGGCAATGTTTCTCCGAACCTTTGGCCAGCAGGTTGACCACACGGCATCCGGCATCCCCGAGCCAATCGAGCGACAGCCCGCCGTCGATGAACCCCAGCGCCTCCACGCGGTCGGTATAGCCCTTGTCGGCGGCCCAGTCGGCAATGGTGCGCACGGCCTGCTGTTCGCCCTGCGAGACCCGTGCCGAAGCGATTTCGATACGGCTGACGCGCAGTTCCTCCAGCAACAGCCGGGCGATGGAGAGTTTTTCACGGGCGTTGAAGGAAACGCCCGAGGTTTGCTCGCCGTCGCGCAGCGTGGTATCCATTATTTCAACCGGGAGAAGCATCGGCACAGCCTATTTGCGTGCGGCTTCGAAGGCCCCGATCTGGTCTGCGATACTGCGCAGGTAGTCCACGTCGTCGTAACCGTTCTCGAGACAGCGCTTTTTGTAGGCGTCGATCTCGAACCCTTCGCTGCGACCGTTCGAAGCGATCGTCAGGGTTTGGCGGTCCAGGTCGACAGTGAACTGCGCCGCCGGATTACGGCGGATTTCGTCGAAAACAGCCTTGAGGAACTCCTCGCTGACACGGATAGGCAGCAACCCGGTATTCAGGGCGTTGTTGCGGAAGATGTCGGCGAAGAAACTCGACACCACGACACGGAATCCATAGTCGGCGATGGCCCAGGCAGCGTGCTCGCGCGAACTGCCGCAACCGAAATTGCGCCCTGCTACGAGGATTTTGCCTTCGTAGCGCGAATCGTTGAGCGGGAATGCGGCGATGGGCTGCCCCGCAGCGTCGTAACGCCAGTCGCGGAAGAGGTTGTCGCCGAATCCTTTGCGCTCGGTGGCTTTCAGGAAGCGCGCCGGAATGATCTGGTCGGTATCTATATTTTCCACCTCGACGGGAACAGCCCCCGAGGTAAAAGTTACGAATTTGGGAATTGCCATAGTCTTACTGGTTTAGAATCCGAATACTTCGCGCGGATCGGCGATTTCGCCCATTACCGCGGCGGCGGCCGCAACGGCCACACCCGACAACATCGTGCGGGCCCCGGGACCCTGGCGGCCCTCGAAATTGCGGTTCGAGGTCGAAACGCTGTATTTGCCGGCAGGGATCTTGTCGGCATTCATCGCCAGGCACGCCGAACAGCCCGGCTGGCGCAGTTCGAATCCCGCAGCAGCGAGAATCCGATCCAACCCTTCGGCCTTGGCGGCGGCTTCGACGCCCTTCGAACCGGGAACGATCCACGCGATTACGTTATCGGCCTTGCGGCGGCCTTCGACCAATCTGGCGAAGCGGCGCAGGTCCTCGATGCGCCCGTTGGTGCAACTGCCGACGAATACGTAATCGACCTTTTTACCCAGCATCTTCTCTCCGGCCTTAAAGTCCATGTATTCCAGGGCCTTGGGATCGGCGTCGGCGGGAATCGCCGCATCGACGGCCATACCCATGCCGGGATTGGTCCCGTAGGTAATCATCGGAGCGATGTCTGCGGCATCGAAGCGGTATTCCTTATCGAAAACGGCGTCGGAATCGCTGTATAGTTTCCGCCAGCGGGCCACAGCCTCGTCGTAAGCGGCTCCCTGCGGCGCACGTTCGCGGCCGCGGAGGTATTCGAAGGTCTTTTCGTCGGGAGCGATCATGCCGCCGCGCGCACCGCATTCGATGCTCATGTTGCAGACCGTCATGCGGCCCTCCATCGAAAGCGAACGGATCGTGCTGCCGGCGAACTCGATAAAATAGCCCGTGCCGCCCGAAGCGGTGAGTTTCGAGATGATGTACAGGATAACGTCCTTGGCCTCGACGCCCGGGCGCAGCGCGCCGTCGACCACAATACGCATCGAGCGGGGTTTGGTCTGGAGGATGCACTGGCTGGCGAAGACCATTTCGACCTCCGAAGTTCCCACGCCGAACGCCACGGCGCCCAAAGCTCCGTGGGTCGAAGTATGACTGTCGCCGCAGACGATGGTCATGCCCGGCTGCGTAAAGCCCAGCTCCGGACCGATGATGTGCACGATGCCCTGCTGCGGGTTGCCCACGCCGAAGTGCTCGATACCGTGCCGGGCGCAGTTCTCGGCCAGAGCCTCGACCTGACGCCGCGATTCGGGCTCCCCGATGGGAAGGTGCTGGTCGACGGTCGGGATGTTATGGTCGGCCGTAGCCGTGATCTGCGACGGGCGTGCGACGCCGATTCCGCGGCGTTCGATGCCTGCAAAGGCCACGGGCGAAGTCACCTCGTGAATATACTGCCGGTCGATGTAAAGCACGCAGCGGCCGCCGTCCTCGACACGCACCGTGTGCGCATCCCATATTTTGTCCAAAAGCGTTCGTCCCATATCAATCCTCCTCCTCGATCTTTTCGGTTACGTTGAGTGCGCGCAGTGCGTCGAGGAACGCCTCGATCGAAGCCCGCGTGGTATCGGTGTGCGCCCCGAATCCGTGAACCGTGCGGCTGCCGCACTCGACCTGCACATGCACGCGGCCCACGTCGTTCGAACCGCGCGTAATGGCCTGCATCAGGAACTCCGCGAGCACGACCTTCTCGTTAATCAGCTTCTTGATGGCCGAGACCGCCGCATCGACCGGGCCGTTGCCCGTGGCGGTGGACATGCGCTCGTGGTCACCGAATTTCAGCACCACGGTAGCCGTCGGGACCAGCGTTCCGGTGGTCACCTGCAGGAACTTCAGCGCAATGGACTGCTGTTTCATGCGGTCGATATCGCCCACAAGGTACAACAGGTCGTAGTCGTGGATCTCTTTCTTCTTATCGGCCAGGGCAAGAAATTTTTCGTAGGTGGCGTCGATCTCCTCCTGCGTGAGGTCGTAGCCCAGCAGTTCGAGGCGGTGCACGAGGGCCGCACGGCCGCTGCGGGCCGTCAGGGCAATGATCGACTCGTTCAGGCCGATGTCCTGCGGGTCGATGATCTCGTAGGTCTGGCGCTGCTTCAGCACACCGTCCTGGTGGATGCCCGACGAATGGGCGAAGGCATTGCGGCCCACGATGGCCTTGTTGGGCTGCACGGGCATGTTCATCAGGCTCGACACCAGGTGCGACGCCTTGGTGATCAGTCGCGAATTGATATTCGTGTCGATGGCCACGTCCTTGTGGCAGCGCAGGGTCATCACCACCTCTTCAAGCGAGGTGTTGCCGGCCCGTTCGCCGATGCCGTTGATCGTCACCTCGGCCTGCCGGGCTCCGTTCAGAATGCCGCTCAGCGTATTGGCCGTAGCCATGCCCAGGTCGTTGTGGCAGTGGGTGGAGATAATGGCCTTGTCGATGTTGGAAACGTTGTCCACAAGGTACTTGATTTTCGCACCATATTCGTTCGGCAGGCAGTAGCCCGTAGTATCGGGGATATTGACCACCGTTGCACCGGCCTTGATGACCGCCTCGACCACGCGGGCGAGGTACTCGACATCGGCGCGTCCGGCGTCCTCGGCGTAAAACTCCACATCCTCGACGTAACGTTTGGCGTATTTCACCGCCTCGACAGCCGATTCGACGATCTTTTCGGGCGTGGAACGCAGCTTGTCATAGATGTGCTGCGGCGAAACGCCGATACCCGTGTGGATGCGTTTGTGCTTCGCCAGCCGCAGGGCGTCGGCAGCAACGTCGATATCCTTCTTCACGGCGCGGGTCAGCGCGCAGATCGTCGGAAGGGAAACAGCCTTGGAAATCTCCAGCACGGAGTTGAAATCACCGGGGCTGGAGATGGGAAATCCCGCCTCGATAACGTCTACGCCGAGGCTCTCAAGCAACTTGGCGACCTCAATTTTTTCGGTGGTGTTCAACTGACAACCGGGGACCTGCTCACCATCGCGCAGCGTGGTGTCGAAAATGTACAATCTCTCGCTCATACTAACCTCTTTATCGAATAAAACTCAATGACGCCGCCTCACGCTACCGTGCGGCGAACGCCACCCTAACTTCTCATATTGCTTACGATCCGTAACAAAAACAGTCACCGCACTTAAAAATCCGGCGCATTTCAACTCTCTTTCCAATCGGAATGAAACCGGAACACCGAACGTAACTGCCTTGCTCTCTTGCAAATATATGAATTATTTAAGAATTTCAAAAACAAAACGGCTAAATTTTCGCCCATTCGTACGCAAACCGTATGACATACCGACGGCCTCCCCGCCCCGAAAGGACCGGAAGGCCGTCAAAAAAACGAAACGCCGCTAAAGCGCCAACGGTTCGTAAGGCAGTCCCCAGGCCTCGGCGACGGGTTTATAGACCACCCTGCCGCCGACGATGTTCAGGCCCAGCGCCAGTTCGGGATTCTCCTGCGCGGCGCGCCGCCAGCCCTTGTCGGCAAGCTGGATGGCATAAGGCAGCGTCGCGTTGGTGAGCGCGAGGGTCGAGGTGCGGGGCACGGCGCCCGGAATGTTGGCCACGCAATAGTGCAGGATGCCGTCGACATAATACACAGGGTCCTCGTGCGTAGTGGGGCGCGAAGTCTCGAAACAACCGCCCTGGTCGATGGCAACGTCGACCATAACCGTTCCGGGTTCCATCTCCTTCAGCATATCGCGCGTAACGAGTTTCGGGGCCTTGGCTCCGGGAATCAGCACCGACCCGATCACCAGGTCGGCATGCTTCAGCTCCTCGCGGATGTTGTATTCGGAAGACATCAGCGTCTTGACGTTCTTGGGCATCACGTCGGCCAGGTAGGTCAGTCGCTGAAGCGAAATGTCGCAGATCGTCACGTCGGCGCCCGTTCCGGCTGCGGTCTTCGCAGCGGCCGTGCCGACGACTCCGGCTCCGATGACGAAGACTTTGGCGGGTTTCACGCCCGGCACGCCGCCCAGCAGCACGCCTTTGCCGCCGCGAGGCTTTTCGAGGAAATAACGGCCCTCCTGCGTCGACATGCGGCCTGCGACCTCCGACATCGGGATCAGCAGCGGCAATGAACGGTCGGCGCGCTCGACGGTCTCGTAAGCACAGCAGACCGCCCCGCTGTCGATCATGGCACGGGTGAGGGGTTCGCTGCTGGCGAAGTGGAAAAAGGTAAAGACCAACTGGTCCTTGCGGATGAGTTTATATTCGGGAGCAATAGGTTCCTTGACCTTAATGATCATCTCCGCCCGGGCGTAAACCTCCTCGATCGTAGGGAGTATCTCCGCCCCGACGGCCGTATAGGCATCATCGGCAAACCCGCTGTTCACACCGGCCGCAGCCTGCACATAAACCTGATGGCCCCGCTTCACGAGCTCCTGCGCGCCCGAAGGGGTAAGAGCAATGCGGTTCTCATTGTTCTTGATCTCTTTTGGAATACCGATAATCATGGATTTGGATGTTTTAAGGTTTTTAGCCTTTCCAAAATACGAATTTAACACGAAAATCCAAAAAATCAGGACGATTTTTTGCGCAGGGATCAGAAGCGGTAAGAGATTGTAAGATAGAACGAACGGGGCCAGGCGTAGGTGTAACGCGAAGCATGGGGCGCGTAGAGGGTATCATCGCCCGGACGGATACGGCGCACGCGCAGCGACTCGTAGCCGCCGTAGACCGTATCGGCGTTGCCCGTCAGGTTGCGCAGCATCAGCGACGCCGTCAGCCGCGAACGTTCGAAATAGAACGATTTGAAAAGCGAGGCGTCGAGCGTGATGGCGTCGGCAAGCCGCTCCTGCCGGGTAAAGGCGTCGAAAAACTCGCGCGTGATGCCGCCCTGTCCGGCGATCCGGTCGGTACGGCGCAGGGGCATCGGCTCGACGTAACGCCTCCCGGCATACCCCGCCGAGGCGCGGCATCCCCACCCTTTCGGGCCGAAATAAGCGATCCCGGCCAAAGCGGTAAGCTGAGGGACGCCACCGACCTCGCATCCGCGCATGCGGCTCACGGCACGCATGTCGACGGCCGAGTTATCGACATCGGAAAGCGCCGTAATGCGCGGGTCGCGCACATATTTATAGCGTCCGGCCGAAGCCGCCAGCGACAACTGCCAGCGGTAGGACAGCCGGATGCCGGCGGCGGCCTCAACGCCATAGGACATGCGCCCGACACCCGTTACGGCCATGTCGCAGTAGACCGAAGCCATGTCGTCGTAATAACGCCGCGTTTCGGAGCCGTCGAGTGTCGTCACGGCGAAGAGCGTCGCCTGGAAATCCACGACGGGACCTGTCAGGCGGTAGTTGAGTTCGGCGGCATAGATGCGTTCGGGCGCAGGATTGTCGACCGTGCGGTTGTTGTAAAGCGGCTGGTAAAACAGGTCTTCGGCCGCAGGAGTGCGAGCGGCAGCCATAGCGGCGATTTCGAGGTAGTGCCGCGGGGAGAAAGCCCAGCCCGCAAGGGCCTTGAGCGTATAGGGCGTGAAACGCACGACCCGCGAACGGCCATAGGACTGCGCACCGGGAAAGAGCTGCTTTTCGTAATAGCCCCGGCGGCTGACGGCGTCGCTCCCCAGCATCGCCGAAAGGTCGGCGCGAAAACGGTCGGAACGGTAATCGGCCTGCAGGCGGAAACCGGCTCCGCGTAGTGTCAGCGCATAGTCGTAGCCGAAACGGTCGCCCTCGCGGATCGTGCGGCCGGGATGCCGCAGGTCGTTCTGCAACTTGTTGCTGTACGTATCGTCGTCCACGAGAAAACGGTCGATGTCGGTGACGTACTCCGCACCCAGCAGGTCGCGCATCTGTTTATAGGAGCGTGTATGCTCGCGGCGCACGAAGACCCCGTAGCGGAGCGTCAGCCGGGCATCGGTTTCGGTGGTGAACAGTGCGTCGAAGGCAAGGTTGCAGAGCCGTTCGGCGCGGTCTTCCAATGCATAGACGGCGTGTCCGCCCGCCATGCGGTTCTGGCGGATCAGTTCGTCCCAGTCGACCTGGGTATAACGAGGGTCATTTGCGAGCCATGCCAGTTCGGTCTCCCGGTCGCCGGTATAACTGGGTAAACAGCGGTAATTGTCGGGCATCGGCGTACGGGCGTCGTACCAGTCGAGCATGCTGTACTTCGCAACGCCCGCCTCGGCGGCCAGCACGGCAGCAAGCGAGGTCGAAACGGACAACGGCACGCCATAGGTAAAAAGCGCCAGCGGAACCGTTTCGCGCCGCACGCGGGAGTTGCGCACCTTGCCGTCCTGCCAGCCCCAGGCCGGATTGTAAAGGCGGTCGCCCGTCAGCGTAAAAGCCTCTTCGGAAGAAGAAAGGCGCGTGCCCCGCACCGACGGCGGCACGATGCACAGCACGGAGAGTTCGTGCCCTTCGCCGAAGCGTTTGGCAAGGTGCAGGCCGACAGTCACGGCATTGGTGAAAACCCCTTCGACGTGCATGTCGCGGCCCGTGCGGGCATCGAGCGCTGCCGAAATGCGCCAACCGTTGCCGAACGACGACGCGGCGGCGACTTTTGCTCCGACGAGGTAGTTGCGGTCGGTAAAGCGGACCGAAGCCAGGAAGGGCTGCAACGGCTCCCCGTCCGGAAACCGGAATGTCCGGATGCCGCCCGCCGTACCCGGCTCCCCGGGCGCCGCGGCAAGTCCCGCATAGCGCTGTTCTTCGGCCCCGAGCAGTCGCAGGGCCGTCAGGTAACGGTAGGAAACCTCAACGCCCGTCAGCGACGTGCGTTCCAGCCGGTAATCCAGTCCGCGGCGCCGGAGCGCGACCTGCGGCAGGTTAAAATCGGTGTGAAGGCCGTAGAGGTCCGAAGGGGACTGTACGGCACGGTAGAAAACAGCCGAATCGGTCGTAAGCAGTTCGCGCCGCTCCTCGCGTTCGGCATAAGGATAGTATTCGTCGCCGGGGTACTGGGCCGCCGCCGCACACGGAAGCAGAAAACACAACAGGGCACAGCACCTTTTCAGCATATTTTCGCAACTTTATGAAATACAAAGATAGCAAAATATGCGAATGCAGCGATAAAATCCGGGATTATGTTACGCTTCCGGATGCGGAAAGGCAACTATTCAGCGGGCGGGAAGACCGAGATGCGGAGCCGGGCGGCCCCCATCGGGACCAGCTTTATGTCGGACACCGTATCGCTGCGCTCCGCCCAGGGGCCGGGCAGCACGCCGGTAAGGCCGTACTGGTCGATCGTCCAGTCCGGAACCAGCCGCCCCTTGGCCGAGAACTCCAGCGGCACGGACTCCAGCGTGAAGGGGTTGTCGTCCGCAGGCCACTCCCGCCTTTGGAGCGTTATCGGCGCACCGGACACCAGGGCGTAGTTCCACGGCGACGCCGCATGTATCTCGTAGGAGGGCCATTGCGCCACGTCGGCGTCAGCCTGCCATTTCGAATCGCTGATAGCCGTCGCGCGGCTGTCCACGCGGCGGTATTCCTCGTCGATTTTCAGCGAGAGCGTCAGCGGACCATAATCGACCGTCACGCCGTTCTGGTTGACCTGCCACGTCCGCTGCGAAAGTTTCATCGGAAGACAGAGTACGACTTCGTCGCCGTCCTGCCATTCGCGCGCGATTTTCGCATACTTCCCCGGCGTACAGGTCCCCTTCGCCTCATGTCCGTTGACATACACGGAAGCCCCATCGCACCATGTCGGAATGCGGAGATAGAGCGGAAACGAAACGCCGCCGTCGGTATTCACGGTGAATCGCACCTGCTCTTCGAACGGATAGTTTCCCGACTCGGTGATCGTAACCTGCCGCCCGTCCCCCACTTTCAGCGTCGCCGTACACGCGCTGTAAACGAGTGCGGCGGCTCCGTTGTCGGGCGTGGCCATCACGAGATGCTGGATGTAATAAGGCCATCCCATGCCGTGGTTGTGCTGGCAGCAACGGCTGCTGAACGGGTTCATGGCCAGAAACGGCCCGGAGTTGTCGACACCCGGATTGTGGTTGCGGGAGTCGCTAACGACATGGTTCGGACAGGTGAGGTAGCGCAGCGCCTTGTAATCGGGCATCAGCGCCGCGGGATAGCTGTTGAAGGCCACGTCCTCGCAGTTCTCGGCCCACGCGGGATCACCCGTTACCTGCAACAGAATATTGTCGGAAAGCATCTGTTCGACAAACGAGCAGGTCTCCGAACCCTGGCGCGGATCGAAGAAACCGATGCGGGCGTTTTCGTCGGCCCCGAACATGCCTCCGGGAACCTGTCCGAAGGCCCGGCGGATGAAACTGAAGACGTTATACGTCGCGTGAAGGGCCTTCCGGTCGCCCGAGAACATCCACCATTCGGCCGGTTCGCGAAACCCCTGCGCGATATTCACCACGTGCCAGTTAGGCAACTGAGTCGGTTTCGTCCAGTCCGCCGTATTGCGGTGTATCTTGCGGGCCAGTTCCGGCAGCGACTCGTCGCCCGTGCGGTTGTAAAGCCACGCCAGCGTCCACATCATGTCGCCGCCACGGCTGTTGTCCCAGTAATGTTTCAGGAAAAGCTCATCGGGGCAGGCTGCAAGCCACTTGTAGTAACTCGTCAGGAACGCGATGACGCGCTCGTCGCCCGTATAGTCGTAGTAGTCCTGCATGATCCAGCAGACGACCATGTTCGCCAGCAGGTCGCGGCTGCCGCGCTCGTTGGTAAGAACCGGGCCGAACCAGCCGTCGGGCCGCTGCGTCGAAAGGATGCCCTCGATCCACGAGCGGGCCTCGTCCGTCATCGCCCGGTCGCCGAGGATATAAGCCGTCGCGGCATATCCGCGCAGCCAGTAAGGAACCTCCTCCCAGCCGTTGCTGTCGCCGCGGCCCAGCCATGCGTTGCGGTCCTTCTCCAGCCACTGGCTGATACGCCCCAGGTTTCCGGCCAGTCCGTCGGCCTGGAGCCGGAGCTGGCGGGCGATCCACCCCGCAGGGCGCACGGCCCCGACAGGCAGCTTCACGAAATACTGGGGTTGCAGCGGAGCCCGGTTGCTCGGGTAATAGGCGTTGCGCGAAGCGATGTCAGGACGGTCGACGATGTCGAACCGTTCGGCCGAGCAGGCCGCAAATGCCGCCGAAAACAGCAAAATGACGAATCGGATCGGTTTCATGGGTTTCTTCGGATGACGGCAAACAAACGGTGCGTTGCGCAGCACCCTGCGACAACGCACCTTGAAATCGGGAATCAGAGCGTTTTCAAAACTTCGGCAAGCAGGCTCCAGAACTTGGGAACCGTGGCTATTTCGAGCCGCTCGTCGGGCGAATGCACGCCGCGCAGCGTCGGGCCGAAGGAAACCATCTCCAGGTCGGGGTACTTTTCGAGGAACAGGCCGCACTCCAGTCCGGCATGGATAGCGCGGACCTTGGGTTCGGTGTCGAACAGTCGTTTATAAGCATCGACGGTAACTTCCAGCAGTTTCGAATCGGGGTTGGGCGTCCAGCCCGGATAGCCGTCCGAATGGGCCACGTCGGCGCCCGCCAGCGCAAAGACCGACTCGACCATCTGCATCACATAAGTCTTGGCGCTCTCGACCGACGACCGCTGCGACGAGGTGACGACGATGCGGTTGCCCTCCTCGAACTTCACCGAAGCCAGGTTCGTCGAAGTCTCGACCAGTCCCGGAACGGCAAATGACATGGCGATAACCCCGTTGGGGACGCCCACGAGCGAGTAGACCAGCGCAAATTGGGTTTTGGCGTCGAGCACTTCGTCGACATGGGGCATCTCGTTGAGCGTAATCCGGAAGTTGGGTTCACGGAAGCGGAATTCGGCTTCGAGGTCAGCGGCAAAGAGGTTGTAACGCTTGACGAACTCGTCCTTGAACCGCGCGGGAACGCCGAAAATGGCATACGCTTCGCGGGGAATGGCATTGCGGAGATTGCCGCCGTTGAAATAGCACAGTTTCAACTCGAACGACTGCATGCCGTCCCACAGCAGGCGCGCCACGGTCTTGTTCGAATTGACGCGGCCTTTGTCGATGTCGTCGCCCGAATGTCCGCCCTGCAGGTCCGACACGTCGACGCGGAAAAACGTGTAATTCTTCGGAGCGGGTTCCATCGTATAATGGAACGTCGCGAGGGTGTCGATACCGCCCGCACAGCCGATAAATATTTCGCCCTCGTCTTCCGAGTCGAGGTTGATGAGGTATTTGCCCGTGAGCATCCCCTCGCCCAGTTCGAAGGCGCCGGTCAGCCCGGTCTCTTCGTCGACGGTAAACAGCGCCTCGACAGGCCCGTGTTCCACCGACTCGTCGAGCAGCACAGCCAGCGCGGCGGCCATGCCGATACCGCAGTCGGCGCCCAGCGTCGTGCCTTCGGCTTTGACCCATTCGCCGTCGATACGCGTGCGGATGGCGTCGTGCTCGAAATCGAACTCCACGTCGGAATTCTTCTCGCAGACCATGTCCATGTGCGACTGGAGAATCACCGCGGCGCGGTCTTCGAAGCCCGGCGTGGCGGGCTTGCGCATCACGACGTTGCCGATGGCATCCTTTTTATACTCGATATGGTGTGTTTTGGCGAAATCGACCAGGAAGTCGATAATTTTGCCCTCCTTTTTCGAAGGACGCGGCACACGCGTAATGGCATCGAACTGCTCCCAGACAAGACGCGGTTCCAAAGAGGTAATTTCTGACATAATGCTGATTGTTTTCGCAAATATAAAAAAATTCGGTAACTTTGGCAATATAAAATACAGAAACAATGGATTTCAGGATAGGACACGGATACGACGTACACGCCCTGGCCGACGGCCTCAGGCTGGTTCTGGGAGGCGTGGAGATCGCCCATACGAAAGGGTGCGTCGCCCACTCGGACGGCGACGTGGTGATTCACGCCGTATGCGATGCCCTGCTGGGCGCCGCCGCGCTGGGCGACATCGGGCTGCATTTCCCCGACACGTCGGCCGACTTCAAAGGCATCGATTCGAAAATACTTTTACGGAAAGTCGCGGCACTGCTGCGCAAAAAGGGATACGAGATCGGAAATGTGGACTGCACGATCCAGATGCAGCGGCCCAAGTTGCGGCCGCATATCGACGCCATGCGCGCCGCGATGGCCGACGCAATGGGCGTAGGCGATGACCGGGTGTCGGTCAAAGCTACGACCACAGAGCATCTGGGCTTCGAGGGCCGCGAAGAGGGTGTTTCCACTTCGGCCGTGGCATTGATATACAAGAAGTGAGCCATCGGCGGTTTTGCACGGGCGGAATCGGCCGGTTGCAACGAAAAAAGGCTGTCTGGGATAGGCAGCCTTCTGTTTTTCAATCCAGTCTCCGGAATTTCGGATCGTTCACCCGCTTGTTCCACAGCCACCCTACGTAGCGCATCGTGACATCGGGCGTCAGGAGCGTCAGCACCGTTTCGCCCGTAGCGGTCGAGACGGCGAAATCGGCGTGGTAGAGCGCATCGCCGCCGGTGATATTGAAAGAGATCGACCACCCCCACTGCACGCGGGCGGCGCGGTAGTCGCGAACCGACATCGAATCGAAATTCAGCATTTCGACATACTGGGTGATTCCCCGTTCGGTGGGCAGGTGCACCTCGACATGGTCGACGAAAACCCCGAAAAAGAAGTAGTCCGCATAGATCGAGCGAATCATTCCGCCGGGTTGCTGCTGCATCGAATTGGGGAAGAACATGTAATCGCGCGACTGCACCAGCGAGTCGATCTTCGCGGCGTAGACCCTGGCCTTATAAGCCCGCCGCTCGGCACGGTCCATGCCCGCCGGCTCCTCATAGACGGTCGTGCGCTCCACGACCTGCACCGGAGACTGCTGTACGGGAACGATCGTCGTCTGGGGTACGCTGTCCACAGCAGAGGTTTCGAGCGAATACTGCGGGGTTTGCGCCACGGCCGTGCAGGCCACGAGAAGCCCCGCAGCCGCAACGGACAGCCTGCGGACAAAAATCCCCGCCGAAGCGGGGGTTTTCGTGTCGATACGGTCGGCGGACGCGGCATGCCGCGAACCGCCGCCGGAAGAAGCGGAAGTCCGGCTCATACGCTGCGAACTAATAGAGTTGCGAAATCGATCCCGAATACTGTACGGGATTGTACCACGGGTTGGTGATCGTCAGCGTCGCACCGCCTGTGCGGGAGAAGATCTCGAAGGTGAAGGTGTAGGTCGACGCCGAGAAAAGCGAAGTCGAGAAGGTCACCATCCAGCCCTCGTGTGTCTGCTCGGTGATATAGCCCTGCACATCGGGAACCGTGTAGTTGATGATCGTCACATAGTAAGGCGGCACGTAACCCTTGATGTAGGGCAGCGTAATGTCCACCGTACCGTCCCAGACGCCGACGTTGAACGCGGGGTTCATGATCTGGCGCATAGGACCTGCGGGCTGGCGCTGGAAAGATGTCGGATTGAACTGGAAGTTACGCGACAAAACGAGCGAGTCCATGAACTTCTCGTAATTGGCGATACGCTCCGCACGACGTTTCTCGCGCACCTCGCGGCGTTCTTCTTTGGGCGACAGCACTTTTTTCTGTCCGATCACGGTAACGGCCGCTGCGCAGAGCAACAGGCCCACAACGATAATGACTGTTTTTTTCATAGCACATAAGGTTTGTTACGGCTATGACAGCAAAATCGATGCCGAACTCGTTAAAGTCCAATTTTTTTCAGGAATTGCCCCGTGTAACTCTGTTCGCACTGTGCGACCTCGTGCGGCGTACCCTCGGCGACGATCTTTCCTCCGGCAGCCCCGCCCTCGGGACCTATATCTATAATATGGTCGGCGACCTTGACGACATCGAGGTTGTGCTCGATGACGATAACCGTATTGCCGCGGTCGACAAGTTTATTCAGCACGTCGAGCAGCAAACGGATATCCTCGAAATGAAGCCCCGTCGTGGGTTCGTCCAGAATATACAGCGTACGGCCCGTATCGCGCTTCGAAAGTTCCGAGGAGAGTTTGATGCGCTGGCTCTCGCCGCCCGACAGCGTCGTGCAGGGCTGGCCGAGCGTCAGGTAGCCCAGCCCCACCTCCTGAATCGCTTTGAGTTTCTGGTATATATTAGGTATGTTCTCGAAAAACTCCACGGCCATGTTGACCGTCATGTTCAGCACGTCGTCGATATTCTTGCCCTTGTACTTCACTTCGAGCGTCTCGCGGTTGTAGCGATGGCCGCCGCATGCCTTGCAGCGCACGTAGACATCGGGCAGGAAGTTCATTTCGATAGTCTGCACACCCGCCCCGCGGCACTCCTCGCAGCGGCCGCCTTTGACGTTGAACGAAAAACGCCCGGCCTTGAAGCCGCGAATCTGGGCGTCGGGGGTCATTTCGAACAGCTTGCGGATGTCGGAAAAGACATTCGAGTAGGTTGCGGGATTGGAACGCGGCGTACGCCCGATAGGCGACTGGTCGACGACGACCAGTTTGTCGATGTGTTCGATCCCTTCGACCTTGTCGTACTCCAGCGGCTGGTCGAAGGAGCGGTAAAGTTCCTTTGCAAGAATCGGCCGCAGCGTTTCGTTGACGAGCGTCGATTTGCCCGAACCGCTGACGCCCGTGATGCAGATGAATTTGCCCAGCGGGAACTCCGCAGTGATGTTCTTGAGGTTGTTGCCCCGCGCGCCGCGGATCACGATACGCTCGCCCGTACCTTTGCGCAGCGTTTCGGGAATCCCGATCCGGCGGCGTCCCGTGAGGTAGTCGGCCGTGATGCTGTCCGATCGGAGGATGTCCTCGAACGTCCCAGCAGCCACGATGTTACCACCCTTGCGCCCCGCACGGGGACCCACGTCGACGATGAAGTCGGCGGCACGCATCATATCCTCGTCGTGCTCGACAACGATCACCGAGTTGCCCGCGTCGCGCAGCTCTTCGAGGCTGCGGATCAGGCGTTGGTTATCGCGCTGATGAAGCCCGATCGAAGGCTCGTCGAGGATATAGAGTACGTTTACGAGTTTCGAACCGATCTGCGTGGCAAGACGGATACGCTGGCTCTCGCCGCCCGACAGCGAACGCGACGAGCGCGACAGCGACAGGTAGCCCAGCCCCACGTCCATCAAAAAACGCAGGCGTTCGCGAATCTCCTTGACGATCTCCTGCGCGATCTTCCGCTCCTTCTCCGACAACTGCGGTTCGATGGTGGGAACCCACTCCGAAAATTCGGAAATGGACAGCGCCGACACTTCGGCGATGTTCTTGCCGGCGACCCGGAACTGGAGCGACTCTTTCCTGAGGCGCGAGCCGCCGCAGACCGAACATTTGCGGTAGACGAGGAACTGTTCGCGCCACTTCTGTCCGTGCTTCGAATCGTCGTCCTCGGTGCGGCCGATGTATTCAGCCACGCCCTCCCACGAAAGGAACTGGCGTCCGCCCGAAGAGCTGAACTCCTGCAGGTCGACCGTCAGCGGCTCCGAATCGCCGTACAGCACGGCGTTGAGCCCCTCTTCCGAAAAGGCCTCGATAGGGTCGTCGAGCGTGAAATCGTAACGGCGGCCCAGCATTTCGAGGATGGCGAAGAGCATGTTGTTGCGGTATTTCCCCAGCGGCTCGACGGCCCCTTCGCGCAGTGAAAGCCGGGCGTCGGGGATGATCTTCCCGATGTCGAAGACAGCCTCTTCGCCCAGTCCGTTGCAATGGGGACAGGCGCCTTTGGGCGAATTGAACGAGAAGGTGTGCGGCGCAGGATCCTCGAAAGCCACACCCGTCGAGGGACACATCAGGTGGCGCGAATAGAAACGCTGCTGCTCGGTCCCGTAGTCGTAGACGGCCATCGTGCCCTTGCCCTGGCGCATCGACTCCTTGAGCGAAGTCATCAGCCGGTCACGGGCCTCTTCGTTCGCCACGAGACGGTCCACCACCAGGTCGATCGTATGGATTTTATAACGGTCGAGCCGCATTCCGGACGATATTTCGCGGATTTCGCCGTCGATACGCGCATAGATATACCCCTTCTTGGCCAGCGATTCGAACAGTTCGCGGTAGTGGCCCTTGCGGCCCTTGACAATGGGGGCCATCAAGGCGATTTTTCGCCCTGCAAAACCCGTAAGGATCAGTTCGGCGATCTGGTCGTCGGTATAGTGGACCATCTCCTCGCCCGTCACGGGCGAATAGGCCCGCGACGCCCGCGCGTAAAGCAGGCGCAGGAAGTCGTTGATCTCAGTCACGGTTCCGACCGTCGAGCGGGGATTCTTGTTGGTCGTTTTCTGTTCGATAGCCACCACGGGACTGAGTCCCGTGATCTTATCCACGTCGGGACGCTCCATCGCCCCCACGAACTGACGGGCGTAGGTCGACAACGTCTCCATGTAGCGCCGCTGTCCTTCGGCGTAGATCGTGTCGAAGGCCAGCGACGATTTACCCGACCCCGAGAGGCCGGTGACGACTACCAGTTTGCGGCGCGGAATTTCGAGGTCCACGTTCTTGAGGTTGTGAACCCGGGCGCCCAGTATTTTGATCGTATCTTCCATTTTCGTGAGAAAAACGCACCGGAAGCCCCTTTTATTGGATGCGGGAACTTTTCCGGAGCGAAAAGTGCGTAAAGATACGACTTTCGCGTCTGAAAAACAAGCCGCAAGAACGTGATTATATACTTTTATGCACCAACAACCGAGAGCACCGATTTTGCCGCTTTGCGGCACTAAGTCCCACCCTGAGGGAGGGGTTTGGGGCGGGGTCAGACTTGTATACGACGCCAAAAGCGGCGAAAACGACGGTCGGATACGGGCTGTCGTACAACAAACACCTAATTCCCGAAATCAGATTTGAATCCAAAAATCATCCGCATCCCTCCAGGCGGGGAATTTCTCACGGAATGCCTCCAGCGCCCCGTCGTCGAGCGCGCCCGTCAGGATTTGCTCCCCGGCGCCTGCTTCGGCCAGCGTGCGGCCCTTGAAGTCGACGAGGGCCGAATCCCCGGCATAATGCGCCGAAGGATCGTCCCCCACCCGGTTCACGCCCGCAACATAGCATTGGTTTTCGATGGCCCGGGCGCGCAGCAGGGTCCGCCACACCTCCCGGCGCGGTGCGGGCCACGAAGCGCAGCACAGAATGGCATCGTAATCGCACCGGCAACGGCTCCAGACCGGGAAACGCAGGTCGTAGCAGACCAGCAGCAGGAATCGGAAACCCTTGTATTCGACCACCGTACGGCAGTTGCCGGGCGTATAATTCCGGGCTTCGCCGCCGGGTGCGAACAGGTGGCGTTTGTCGTACCACGCACATTCGCCCGAAGGCTTCACGAAATACATCCTGTTGTAGAAACACCCGTCTTCAACGACGGCGACACTGCCCGCAACCGCCTTATCATACTGCACGGCCCAGCGGCGCAGGGCCTCGGCGACGGGGCCGCCCGGGCCTTCGGCCACGCCGGCAGGATCGAGCGTGAAGCCCGTGGCAAACAGCTCGGGCAGCAGCACGACATCCGCTTCGGCGGCGGCAACCTGCGGTTCCAGCCGCGCAAGGTTCCGCGCAGGCTGTTCCCACTCGACGCCGCACTGGCAAAGGGCGATGCGGAGTGTCATCGGAATCAGAGTTTATAGACGGTAACCGACGAAGCGCGGTCGCGCTGGTGGAAGAGCGTCACCCGGCAGGGTACGAAGTCCGACGCGGCACAGCTCCACAGGTCGACGAACTGCTGGGGATTGCGCTCCGTGAGCGGGAACCACGAACTCTGCACCTGCACCATAATGCGGTGTCCGGCGCGGAAAGTGTGGGCGATGTCGGTCGTACGCAGCGGCACGGTCTCGGGCTTGCCCGGCACGAAAGCTTTCGGCCGTGCGAAACCGTCGCGGTAACGGCCGCGCGCCACGTCGCCGCGGACGAGCATCTGCATGCCCGCCTTTTCGCCCTCTTCGGGGAAAACATCGATCAGTTTCACGATAAAATCGGCGTCGGTGGTCGAAAGCGCCACTTCCAGCGCCGCCTCGACCGGACCGGCGAGGGTCATATCCTCCGTAAGCGGCTCGGTCACGAACGTCAGCACGTCGTTGCGCCCTTCGAGGAACCGCTGGTCGGCAATCATATACTCCTTGGGCCGCCGCGTCCCGGGAGTCGCGATGTACGGCACGGGATCGGAAGGATCGGAGGTATAACTCGTCGACGAGGCTTTGGCAGTCGGTTTTTGCGTGGCTATACGGCCGCCCTCAGTCAGGTAGAGGGTCAGTTTATCGGCCTGCGGAGGCGTCCACCGCTCGAACGTGCGCCAGCGGTTGTCGCCCGAGGAGAAAACCGCCACGGGCGGCAGGCGGTCGACCGTATCGCGCGCCCAGAGGTAACAGTCGAAGAAGGGAGCTTCGAAATGCTCCATGTAGTAGGCCCCGGAGGCCTCCTCGCCGAAGTTGAAATCGCCCAGCGAACGGCCGTCGCCGCGCCATGCCCCGTGCGCCCACGGCCCTACGACCAGGTGAAGCGGGGTCCGGGCGCTCTGCCGCAGCACGGCTTTATAAAGGCTCCAGGCCCCATAGCAATCCTCGGCGTCGTACGTACCGCCCACGACGAGCATCGCAGGACGGATGTTGTAGCAGGCCCGGCGGGTATCGCGTGCCCGCCACCACTCGTCGTAGTCGGGATGCCGGGCGATCTCGTCCCAGAAAGCGTTGGGAGTCAACAGCTTCGTCAGGTCGGCCAGCGTCGGATACTGTTCGAGAAAGAACGTACGGTCGTCGGGGGCAGTCGTCAGCGGGCGTTTCGGCATCTGGTCCGTCGGCGTATGTCCCGGAGGGGTGTTCATCGAATTGAGGAAACGCACGGCATCGCTCAGCATCAGCACGCCGTTGTGGTGTACGTCGTCGCCCATATACCAGTCGGTGACAGGAGCCTGCGGCGATACGGCCTTCACAGCAGGATGGCCGCTCAGTCCGCCCATCAGGGCGTAAAAACCCGGATAGGACGCCCCGGCGAAACCCACGCGGCCATTGTTGCCGGGGATATGCTTCACCAGCCAGTCCACCGTGTCGAAGCTGTCCGTAGTCTCATCGACATCGCCGAAACCCGCAGGGCGGATGTGCATGAACTCGCCTTCGCTCATGTAGCGTCCCCGGACATCCTGCTGGACGATGATATAACCGCGGTCGACATAGCTGCGCATGTAACCCGTCTCGAACCCGCCGGGGAACCGGCCTTCGCCGTAAGGTCCTGTACCGTAAGGGGTACGAAAAATAATCATCGGGGCCTTGCCGGGAGCCTTGGGCGTGAAGACGGTGGTGTGCAGGTGCACGCTGTCGCGCATGGCGATGCGGTATTCGGCCTTGTCGTAAAGCGTACTGACGGGCTGGGCGCACACCGCGGCCGCAGCCAGCAATCCAACCCAGAGCAGGGCCAGGAATCGGCGGAAGTTCATCATTTCGAGCGAATTTTACGTTTTGTAAAGATAACGTTTTTCGGCCAATCCGCAAAACTTTCGTTCTGCAACCGGCCAAATGGACCACATCCTCCGCCGAAGCGGCCTGCGAAGTTTGGATTCGGAGGAAAATAAACGTACTTTTGCACCGTATTAATTCATCCAGGACGACAATGCTCAGAGCAGGACGCACACAAACCCTCACCGTAAGCCGCGTATCGGAATACGGACTATACCTCGCCGACGAGGAGCAGAACGAAGTTCTGCTTCCCAACCGCTACACCTCGCTGACGGACAAGGCCGGCGATGCGAAGGAGGTTTTCCTTTACCACGATTCGGAGGACCGCCTCGTGGCGACTACCGAAACGCCGCTGCTGCGCGAAGGCGAAGCGGGCTACCTGCGCGTAGTGGACAAGACGGCCCACGGGGCTTTCCTCGACTGGGGACTCCACGGCAAGGACCTCTTCCTTCCCAACCGTAACCAGCAGGGCGGCATCCTGCCCGGACACAGCTACATCGTCTACCTCTACGAGGACAACATCACGGGCCGCTGCGTAGCCACGACCAAACTCAAAAGTTTTATCAACAACGACCTGATTACGGTGAAACCCCGGCAGGAGGTATCGCTGCTGGTGGCTTCGGAGAGTGAAATCGGCTTCCGGGTGATTATCGAAAACCGTCACTGGGGCATGATCTACCGCAACCAGATTTTCCGCCCCGTAGCCGTCGGCGACCGCCTGAAGGGCTATGTAAGCCGCATCACCGAAGACAACCGCATCGACGTAAGCCTCCAGCAGACGGGATTCGCGCAGGTGAAGGACTCCGCGGAGGTATTGCTTCAACTGATCCGCGACAACGGCGGCTTCCTGCCCCTGAACGACGACAGCGCTCCCGAAGAGGTGACGCGCCTGACGGGAACCAGCAAGAAAGTCTTTAAACGTTCGCTGGGCATGCTCCTCAAACGCGGAGAGGTCGAAATCGGCGAAAAAGGCATAAAAATCCGGGAACATGGCGAAGATTAACACCGCCGAACGCGTTTCGGCCGAAGCCTCGGACAATTTCGTATTCCAGCGTTCGCTGCTGGCCTACCACGCCGCCGCCGAACGCATCGCGGGCGAAGTGCTCGAAATCGGGACCGGAGCCGGCTACGGCATCGAAGTCGTGGCGCCCCAGGCCCGGCGGTTCGTCACCATCGACAAGCACGCTCCTGCTCCAGAATTGCTCGACCACGCCAATGTCGAGTTCCGTCGGGCCGTGGTTCCGCCGCTGGATTTTCCGGGCGAGAGTTTCGACTGCGTGATTTCATTCCAGGTAATCGAACATATCAAACGCGACGCATTTTTCGTGCGCGAAGTATACCGGGTGCTGCGTCCGGGCGGCCGCTTCATCGTGACGACCCCCAACGCCCCGATGTCGCTCACCCGCAACCCGTGGCACGTACGCGAGTACACGCCCGAGCAGTTGCGCAGGCTGCTCGCCACCCGGTTTTCGGAAGTCGAAACCCTCGGAGTCTTCGGCAATAAGAAAGTAATGGACTATTACGAAGAGAACCGCCGCAGCGTCGAACGCTTCACCCGTTTCGACATCCTCGACCTGCAGCACCGCCTGCCGCGCTGGATGCTGCAACTCCCCTACGACATCCTCAACCGGATGAACCGCCGCAAGCTCCTCGAAAAGAACACCGGCCTGACGACCTCGATCCGCATGGACGACTACGCCGTCGAGCCAGTCGACGACAAGTGCTTCGACCTGTTTTACGTCGCAACGAAATAAAAAAGGGAGGTTTTCAAAAACCTCCCTTTTCGTTTATTTCAACTTCACCCCGAGGCTCTGCCCCGCGCGAATCGTCTTGCGGACGAGGATTTTACCTCCTTGCGTCACCGAGACATCCAGCCCCTTCGCCGCACGGCGGACTTCGATGTCGAACGCCGAACCGAACGCCCGAACGTTGCGCAGGTTCATGTGGTTCCATGCGGCGGGCAGGCGCGGCGTCATCGTGAACGACCGGAGGCCCGTCGGACGGATTCCGAACACCCCTTCGGTCAGGATGCGGCAGTAGAGTCCGCTCTCGGCCGACAGGTGGCGCTGGGCGCCTTCGGGCCACGCTTCGATGGCGTAGGGAACGTGGTCGCCCAACAGGCGCGCCCGGGAATAATAAGAAAGGTAATCGGTCGCCTTTTCGGTCGCGCCCGAGGCATAGACGCCGCGCAGTGCATAAAGCGTCGAACGGTCCCAGAACGTTTTGTCGCCCGACTGGGTCAGCAGGCCGTTATCGGTCCACAGTTTCGGGGAAAAGAGCGCTTCAATGGTCGCTTCTTTGCGCTCGTCGATACCGACAGTCAGCGGAATGCAGATCCACGCACGCAGCAGATCGTTGCCCGTATAATAACGGTAGGTGTCGAATCCTTCGACCATTCCGCCGAAATGGCGGTCGATATTCTTCCGCAGGGCAGCGGCTTCGCGTTTATACGCCGCCAGTTGTCCGGCAGGCTTATGCAGTTCACGCCCCAGCATCGAGGCCGAAAGCAACGCATCGTAATAGAGCGACGAGGTGCACAGGTTGGCATCTCCGGCCGGGAAACGGCCTTCCAGTTCGTCCGCATCGGAGGCCACGACGCCGTCGCCGGTCAGTTGGCGGCGGCAGTATTCCAGACACCACTCCACAAGCGGCCACACCCGGGCCGCTTCGGCGGCGTCGCCGCGCGCCAGCGCATAACGGGCTGCACCGTAAGCGATCATGGCCGCATCGCCGCGGTCGCCGGCGCCATTCCAGAAACTGTCCCCCTCGGCGACGATCGAACTGGGAATCGGACGGTAATCAGGGTTCATATAACGGGCAAAATGCTCGAACGAACAGAGCGCCGAGCGATCGCCCTTTTCGTAACCCAGGAAGGGGAAGAACGGATTGATATATTCGGCCTGGTCGTTGGCCCAGATCGCCGCATAGTAACGTTCTCCGCCGGGACCGTGCATCAGGCCGCCTTTGGTGTCGTAAATGCTTTCGGCAGCACGGATTTTCGCAAAGGCGAACATGGCGTCGATCACCGGATCGGGAGTTTCCAACACCAGGTTGCGCTGCCATTCCGCGACCAATGCACGACGTTTGGCATATTCGGCGTCAGCGCTTAGCGCCAAAGCCTGTTCAGCGGGCTTGCGGCCGCTGAAAAAGGCTTCGAAAGCCACCTCCGCCTGCGGGGCGAGCATCAGCGCCGTGTCGCCGCAAATTTCGGCAACCAGTTCATAGCTCCCCTCCACGCCCTTCGCAGGCTCCGTCCGGATTACCGAACGGGCTCGGGGAATTTCGACGTAAAGCGGGTTTTTACCCGTATTTTTCAGAATATATTTTTCGCAGAAAGCAGCGGCATCGACCGAGGGGAACAGGATACGCGTCAGCGAAAGCGTGCCCTTGGCGGCGGTCCAGTCGCTCTCGACGGTCATTGTGCCGTCGAGCACGATCCGGCGCACTCTCTCCTGCTGCAAAAGGGCCTCGTTGACCGTGATCATCCGGGGAATATCCCACCCGAAACGCCGCATCAGCGAACCGTGCGTATTGTTGGGAACAGTGCGCAGCATCGGCCACACGATACTGCGGTCGAGCCGGAAACTACCGTCGGCTTCGACTCCGTAGCGCAGGACGGCGGAAATCTTCAGGCCGCTCATTTCGATATGGTCCCGGTGCGAATCGCCCTCGCGGACGTTCCACACGATAGCCGTGCTGTCGGGAACAATCTCCCAGCGGGTTTGGGCCCCGGCAAGAGCGGGCGCCGCCAGGCAAAACAGAAGCGGCAGGAAAAAACGGTAAGTTCGGGTCATCGGGTTTCAGTTTTCGGGTTTCAGTTAAAGAACAATCAAGGTTTCGAATTATAACAAAAGTACGATAAAAAAACAAGTCTGCAAAACAGCGCCGAACTATATCCGGCCGAACCGGGTCCATCAACCCCGGCAATGATACAATTCCACGAATACCTCTATTAAAAGGACTAAAACCTTTTGCGGCAATTTACCGCCGGGTTATTACATTCCATAATACAGTGATTACTAACGATGTAGCAATATATATACGATGTTTTGATGATTTTTCTTTGTTTTTCTCGTTTTTTTTATACTTTTGCAAACTAGTCATAACGGGCTAGCAACCCTTTGAGGCTACTAATCCGTTGATTATTGGGAACTTAAAAAATTGTGACTATGTATTGGACGCTTGAACTGGCATCGAAGCTCGAGGATGCTCCCTGGCCCGCGACAAAAGATGAATTAATTGACTATGCGGTACGTTCGGGTGCGCCGCTTGAAGTGCTCGAAAATCTGCAGGAGATAGAAGACGAAGGCGAAATCTACGAATCCATCGAAGATATCTGGCCCGACTACCCCTCCAAAGACGACTTCTTCTTCAACGAGGAGGAGTACTAAAAAGAATTTTGAGGATAATCGCCTCAGAATAATAAAGTTAAAAACGACGGCGGAACGATCTGAGAATCATTCCGCCGTCGTTTTAGCGTTTCCCGGAATCAGAAGTCAGGGAATCCACAATACTTCCTCCACGGCATAACGGGCCGTAAGCGAGCGTCCCAACAGGTAGAAATAATCCGAGAGGCGGTTGAGCCAGACCAGCACCGTGGGATCGACGCCGTATTTGGCGTCGGCGCGGAGCGCAGCGCGTTCGGCGCGGCGGCAGACTGTGCGACAAACATGGCACATCGACACGACGGCGTTTCCGCCGGGAATCGTGAATTTGTCGATCGGTTTGAGATTCTCCTGCAGGGCGTCGATACGCTCTTCGAGCCACGAAATAGTCTCCGGAGCCAGCGGGGCGACCTTGTCGCTCCCCGACTCACCCACCGCCAGCAGGGCCTCGACCGACATCAGCCGCGAAAGAATGCGGTTCAGGTCGTCGACATCGACCGTCAGCGCAGCATCGGCACGCATGTTGTCGGCCAGCAGCGCCGTGAAAGCCGCCAGTTCATCCACCGAGCCGTAGGCTTCGACCCGTTCGTCGGTTTTGAAGACCCGCTCACCGCCGATGAGCGAAGTCATCCCCTTGTCTCCCGTTTTCGTGTATACTTTCATATCCTGAAATGTTGTTTCGGCAAATGGTTGTTGAAAATCAGCAGGTAACCGCGGTTGTCGACCGTCGTCGAAGAGTGTCCCGCGACGATCTGTCCGCACAACGCCTGGCGTTCGCAGCCGTCGTAAGGCGACATCAGCGCCACGGTATGTCCCGCTTCAGCCGCCGCACGCACCAGGGCGAGCGTTGCGGCCCGCGGCAGGTCGCGCGTTGCGATGCAGAGTTCCGCATCCGCACGATTCACGCCAAAGGTCGTGTAACCGCAATGAATCATCAGGTTTTGCAACTGCACGGCACGGCGGCGGGAAACGCCCGCAGCAAGCAGGGCTTCGTACAAAGCCCGGTCGCCGGGCAGCAGGCCGTCGCACATGAATACGCGACGCACGATCTCGTAAACGAACGGCGAATGGACTCCGTGGCCGCGGAAATAGCGGGCGCGGGAGAGGCGGTTGCGCAGTTCGGAAACCCGTCCGGGCAGCCTGATGGAAATGGGATGTCCGCCGATCTTCATAACCGCTATTGTTTGAGCATTCCAGCCAGACGGCCCGTCGAGAAAGCAATCTGGAGGTTATAACCGCCCGTGTTGGCGTCGATGTCGAGCACCTCGCCGGCAAAATACAATCCTTTGACCTTCAGCGACTCCATCGTATAAGGATTCACCTCGTCGCAGCGCACGCCGCCGGCCGTCACCACGGC
This sequence comes from Alistipes sp. D31t1_170403_E11, assembly GCF_015553985.1. Lineage (NCBI taxonomy): Bacteria > Pseudomonadati > Bacteroidota > Bacteroidia > Bacteroidales > Rikenellaceae > Alistipes > Alistipes sp. D31t1_170403_E11. The sequence goes on from NZ_JADNHQ010000001.1 coordinate 48,404, forward strand.
GTATTCGAACGGCGCATAATCCGTAATCGGGAAAGTCAGTCCCTTGAGCGTACGGACCAGCCGCATAATCTGCTCTTCGGTGAGTTTGCTGACGTAGCAATTCGCCCGGATGTCCAATTCCTGCGCCAACGGCATCACCAGCGGCTTGGGAACCAATTTGCGCAACAGTTCCCCGAAGAAATCCGTGGGTTGCAGTTCGGCAATTTCACGGGCGATACGCTCGTGCAGCACCTCCTCGGTCAGCGCAGATTTGAGGTCGAGAACCAACTTCACGCGCTTCTCGTCGATCAGCGCGTCCACCGCATCGCGGCTCATGCGCAGCGCCACGGCCCCTTCGATGCCGCGTTCGGAAAATCCGATCTCGCCGAACTCCTCGCGCACAGGTTCGTTATCGACGTAAAGGATCGCCTTCACGTTGCGCAACAGCACTTTGTCGAGAGAACGACCCAGGGCGTGCGAGGTCACGAGCGGCGTCAGCGAAGGACGCAGCGACTCGATCGTATGCCCCAAATCGGCGGCGAACGTATAGCCGTCGCCCGTCGATCCGGTCGCAGGATACGAAACACCGCCCGTCGAGACGATCACCTGCCCGCACTCCTCCTTGCGTTCGAAGCCCCGCCGGTTGATATATTTCACGCCGAAGACTTTGCTCCCGAGGGTCATGATCTCCGTAACACGCGTATTGTAGATGATTTTAACACCGTTATCGACGCAAAACTCCAACAGGGCATTGGCGATGTCCCAGGCTTTGCCGCTCTCGGGGAAAACCCGGTCGCCGCGCTCGATTTCGAGTTTCACGCCTGCGCGTTCGAAAAACTTGATCGCCGCCCGGTTGTTGAACTCCGAGAAGGCAACCTTGAAGAACTCGGCGTTCGCCCGCACCTGATCGGCAAACTCCTCGGCCGGCCGCGCGTTGGTGACGTTGCAGCGACCCTTGCCGGTGATGCGGACCTTACGGCCCGATTTCTCCATTTTTTCGATCAACAGCACGCGCTTGCCGTTGCGCGCCGCCGTGCCCGCGGCCATCATGCCCGCAGCGCCAGCCCCGATGACGATAACGTCGAAAGGCTGTTTTTCTTCCAATTCTTCCATACGGGTGCAAAATTAGGAATTAAAAATGAAGAATGAAGAATTAAAAATCAAAAACATCCAAAAACTCCCGCGAAATGGCCGACTACCCCGGATTGCTAATTTTTAATTTTTAATTTTTCATTTTTAATTTGCTTTTCACTACCTTTGCAGCCGTTAAAATCGTTCTAAAAGAAATGTTGAGCAGAAGATTACTCCGTATAAAGGTCGTCAAGGCGCTGTTCGCCCATCTCAAATCGGGTGCAGACAACATGATGGCGTCGGAAAAAACACTGATGGCATCCGTCGACAAGGCCTATGACCTCTATTTCCAGATACTGATTCTTCCCGTGGAGATCGCGCGTTACGCCGAGCAACGCCAGGAGCTGGCCAAACAGAAAAAACTGCCGACATTCGAAGACCTCAACCCCAACACCAAGTTCGTGGACAATGCCGTGATCCGCGTCATCGCCAACAGCGATGCCGTGAACGACCGTGTGGCGGCCCGCAAACTGGGCTGGGAAAGATATCCCGAACTGATCCGTACGCTCTACACGCAGCTCACCGAGAGCGAATACTACAAGGACTACATGGCGCGCGAAGAGCGCTCGTTCGACGAGGACAAGAAGCTGCTCGAAGATTTCTTCAAGGAGTTGCAGAGCTGCGAAGCGCTGGACGACATACTGGAAGAGATGTCGATCCTCTGGACCGACGACCTTCCCTATATCGTGATCATGATCCTGCGCACGCTTTCGAACCTGCGTCCTTCGCACACCGAACTGAAGGTTCCCGCGAAGTTCAAGAGCAGCGAAGACCCCGAGTTCGTCAAGACGCTGTTCGAAAAATCGCTGGTCAACTACTCCTCCTACCAGGACTACATCGAGAAATTCACTTCGAACTGGGACGTGGAGCGTATCGTCTTTATGGACAACCTGATCATCGGGACGGCGATGGCCGAACTGACTTCGTTCCCGTCGGTTCCGGTCAAGGTGACGCTCGACGAGTGGATCGAGATTTCGAAATACTACTCCACCCCGGGCAGCAGCACCTTCATCAACGGCGTACTGGACAAGATCGTCGAATCGCTGACGGCGGAAGGACGCATCAAGAAGACCGGGCGCGGCCTGATCTAACCCCACGCCTGTCCATGACCCGCGCGCTCGTGATTCTCGCCTTGGCGGCACTCACCGCGGCATGCGGCATACGCCCCCGCGCAGTCGAACGCAAAGGCCGGATTATCTCGCTAACGGATTCGATTCTCACTACGGGAGGTACGGACACCGTGCGTTTCGGACGCCTCGGCTCGGGTGAAATCGCCGTGCTGCGCCTGTGGCTGGCCAACGACTCGAGCCGCCCTGTAGCCGTCACCTCCTATCAGCGCAACTGCGGATGCACGACGCTCGAATTTGATTCACAACCGATTGCACCGGGCGATGCCCGCCAGGTGGAACTCACCTTCGATTCGCGCGGCGAACGGGGCTGGCAGCTCAAGGTCCTGGACATCACGCTGGCGGGAGCTCAGCACCCCCTGCGGCTGCTCGTCGAAGCCGATGTCGAATAAATACTTGTTTATTCGGCAATAATTTGTATCTTTGCTTCGTTCACTGAAATAAACACTTAAAACAGAATAACAGTATGATTAATTTTCTTCAGGCAGCACCCATAGAGCCCCAGCCGGGATTCATGCAGCAGTACAGTTTCGTAATTATGATCGGCCTCATGGTGCTGGTTCTCTGGCTCTTCATGTGGCGTCCCGAGGCCAAGCGCCGCAAGCAGATGCAGTCGTTCCGCGAAGGGCTGAAAAAGGGCGACAAGATCATCACCGCCGGCGGTATCTACGGTGTGGTGAAGGAGATCAAGGAGACTACCCTGCTGATCGAGGTCGACGGCAACGTCACGCTGCGCATCGACAAGAACATGGTCGTAGCCGACAATTCGGACCTCCAGCGCCAGTAGAGGTAACCCACGTATAAAAAAGAGCTGCAAGTATTTGCAGCTCTTTTTTTGTGTCTATCCGAACAGTTTCAGCGCCCCGATGTCGATAATCCGCTGGTTGGAACTTCCCCGGAAGTCGAGCGACAGATCGCGCAGCGCCTCGACATAACGTCCGTCGACCAGCGTGTCGATCCACCGCAGGCACTCCCGCCGGGCCGGGTCCGCAAGACACTCTTCGAGCGTATAACCCGTGTAGCACCAGACGTTCTGCCCCGTGCGCTCCTTCACGAGCCGCAGGAAAGCAGCCATCGGTTCGGGCCGCAGCAGCGGATCGCCGCCGCTGAGCGTCACACCGTCGAGGATCGGATTCGCGGCGATCGCCGCGCAGATATTTTCGGCCCACTCCACGGTCAGCGGTTCGCCCCGGCGGGGATCATGACTTTCGGGATTATGACAGCCGGGGCAATGGTGCGCACAACCCGCGAAATAGATCGCATAGCGCAGCCCGTAACCGTCGGAGATGGTTTCGGGGTAGGTGGCGATAATTCTTAATAAATCCATTGCGTTTTCATAACATGAATACAACTCCGTTGGTCTCGATTCACGGCGTCCCGCCGTGTTTACAAATCCGACCCACCCCTAAATCCCCGCCTTAGGCGGGGACTTGCCGCACGCGACCGGAGATGGCGGCAAAAAAAGAATCCTTCCGCCGGGTGAATTTTGATTTTAAGGGGGCGGATAGGGGTCCGCCAATTTCGATTATCGCAGAGCAGGTTTTGGGCTTCGTGAAGTGGGGCGAAGCAGGAGCATACAAGCGTATGTGACTGTTTCGCCCCGCAAGGGAAGTGCAAAAGATGCCAGTGAGAATCGAAATTACCGGTGCTTGACCCGATCACGCTCTTCGGCCTGCTTGGCCGAGTTCCACGATTCGAGGCTGCCGGTCAGGTAACCCGTGATGCGGCGCATACGCAGGATGTCGTCCGAACCGCAGACGGGGCATTTCGAGTAAATCACGCCGCGATGGCCGCACTTGCGGCAGGTGTCGATCGGATGGTTGATCGAGCCGTAGCCGATCCCCTCGTCCTGCATGACCTTCACGATCTTGAGGATCGCCACGGGATTCTTCTTCGCCTCGCCGTCCAGTTCGACGTAGGTGATATGCCCGCCGCGCGTGATGGCGTGGAACGGCGCTTCGAGGCGGATTTTCTCGACGATGGAGACCGGTTCGCGTACGTCGATATGGAACGAGTTGACGTAGTAGTCGCGGTCGGTGACGCCCGGAATCTCGCCATAACGTTTGCGGTCCATGCGCGTGAAGCGTCCGCTCAGGCCCTCGGCCGGAGTCGCCAGTACCGAATAGTTGAGTTCGTATTTGGCCTTGTATTCATCGACCACACGGTTCATCACCGCCACAGCGTCGTAAAGCGTCTGCCACGCCTCCTTCGAAGCGGCATGCCCCTCGCCGTAGATCGCCACCATCGCATTGTGGCCGCCGATAAAACCGATGCCCAGCGTGCCGTGCTTGAGCACGTCGCCCACCTCGTCGTTGGGCTGCAACTTGCCGCCGCCCTTCCAGACATCGTTCGACATCATGAACGGGAACTGCCGCGCCAGTGCCGTACGCTGGAACTGGTAGCGCTCGTAGAGCTGCTCGGCCATCATCGTCGCGGTCTTGCGCACCGATTCGAGGAAAATTTCGCGCGCCTCCTTGCGGATCGCGTGTTTGTTGCCGTCGGGAATCATATCTTCGGCCTCGCGCATCGCCTCGATGGCCAGCCGCGGCAGGTTCATCGACGTAAATGAGAGGTTGCCGCGCCCCCACGACGATTTTTCACCGTGCAGGTCCTCGAAGACACGCGTACGGCATCCCATCGTCGCCACCTCGTAGCGGAAGCGGTCGGGATCGTCGATACGCCACTTTTCGTGGCGGTTGAACGGCGCGTCGAGGAACATGAAGTTGGGAAACAGCGCCACGGAAGTCGTACGGCACGCTTCGATCAGCAGGTCGAAGTTCGGAGTCTTGAACGCGATCTCCCCGGCCAGCGCCTTGTCGAAATCCTTAACGGCTGCGGCATAATCCTCCTCGGACCACGAAACCCCCTCCTTGATCTTGAAAATCTGGATCGGGAAGACCGGAACTTCGCCGTGCCCCAGGCCTTCGATCGTGGCGGAGAGCAGTTCGCGGATGACCATGCGGCCTTCGGGCGAGAAGTCCGTACCGTAATTCACCGAGCTGAACACCACCTGGTTACCGCCGCGCGAGTGCATCGTATTGAGGTTGTGGATAAATCCCTCCATCGCCTGGTGCGTCTCCTTACGCGTCGTGTCGTAGGCCTGTTTCCAGATGCGGCGGATGTCCTCGTCGGCAACCTCCACGCCCGATTCGCGCAAGGCGGCGAACAAGCGGCCCACTGCGGCTTCGCACGGTTCGATCGTCGGCACGTGTTCGGCGACAAGCGCCTTCAGCGCGGCACGTTCGGGCATGCACGCCCCGGTTACCTGGCACAGGAACAGCGTCATATCGGTCAGGTGTTTGCGGAAGGTCTTCAGCACGCCCGGGGCCATGAAATGGTCGAAAGCCGGGATCGACTGCCCGCCGTGCTGTTCGTTCTGGTTGGTCTGGAAGACGATCGTGGCCAGCGTGGCGTAGCTCTGGATCGACTGCGGCGTGCGCACCGAGCCGTTCTTGGTCGCAAAGCCCCGTTCGTAGATGTCGCCCAGATCGTACTGGATGCAGGTCGTGGTCTTGGTGGGATAGTAGTCCAGGTCGTGGATATGGATATCCCCGTCGCGGTGGGCACGGCCGTGGCGCACACCCACGAGGTATTTCAGGGCATAATCCTTAGTAATTTCCGACGCGAAGGTCATCATCTGCCCGGCAGGCGTATGCGACGACATGTTGGCATTCGAGAGGTTGATATCATTTTTCTCGACGGTCACGATGCCGTCCATCACCCCTTTGATCGACGAACGGCGGTCGCGCTCAACGTTGCGCCACTCCCGGTAGATAATATAACGTTTGGCGATCGAAGGGTTGCGCTTCATCAGCCGCTCCTCGACCATGTCCTGAATCTCTTCGACCGAAATCTCGGCCTTCGTAATCGCAGCCGCCACATCGGAGGCGATTTGTGCGACAGCCTGCTCTTCATCCGTTATGCCGCCCGCGCGAAAGGCCTTCGTAATGGCGCGGACGATTTTCTCCAAGGAGAAAGGCTCGGTTTTACCATCACGTTTAATGATGGAAATTTGCGTGTAATCCATTGTAATTGAGTATATACGTTTCACAATCGGCCCCGTTGCCCCGCGGGTCCGCATCGCATGCGCAAAGGCAGGTCTTCTGACTCGCACCGACCCTCAGGCAGCCTTCCCGTCCCCGACGGAACAGTGGCTCGACGATTTGCCTGCGGCATAAAGTGCATACAGCAGCGGGAACTGTCCGGGATTCGCACCCGATTCCCTCTTCTCCTCCGTCCCGCCGGGGCGGAGGACACCTTTGCGGATGACAAAAGTCCCCATTATTCCCCGACTTTCAAAATTCCGGAGACAGAAGTTTTCAACATTTTGTGAAAGGTTCCGAGTTTCGTATCTTTGCACTATCAAACTGAAAAACCGTAACTCCATGACACAGAAAATATCGCACGCCTGCCTGGGAACCTGCTCGCGGCAAATCGACATCGAGATCGAAGATGGCATCGTCCGCAACGTCGTATTTACGGGCGGCTGCCACGGCAACCAGCAGGGAATCGCAGCGCTCGTACGCGGGATGAAGGCCGCGGAAGCCGTCGCACGGCTCGAAGGCATCGACTGCCGCGGGCGCGGGACCTCGTGTCCCGATCAGTTGGCAAAAGCGCTGAAAAAGACTTTATAAAAGACGGCCGCCGAATCGGGTACGGATTTTGTGCTCAATCCAGCGTCCTAAATTGCAAAACTATGTATTTCTTATGGTATCTGCTGATCGGTCTGGCGGCCGGATGGATCGCCAACCTGATCGTCAAAGGCGGGGGCTCAGGGCTTTTCGTCAACCTGATCGTCGGACTCATCGGCGGCGTGCTGGGCGGCTGGCTCTTCTCGTTTTTCGGATGGGTTCCCGTCGGTACGCTGGCCAGCCTGGCGACAGCCGTCATCGGCTCGATCATCCTGTTATGGATCGCAGCGCTCATCTCCCACCGCAAGATTCGTTAAACCAACAAACCTATGAAAAACCAGAAAATCGACCAGGCGGCCGATCAGGCCAAAGAGACGATGGAGTTTTTCGGCGAAAAACTCGACGATGCGACACAGTGCGCGGCGGAAGCCGAAGACAAACTGAAAGAAGGTGTGCTCCGCGCCGCGGACAAGGCCGAAGAAGCCGTTACGGCCGCTGCCGACCGGGTGCGCGAAAAGGTGCGCAACTAGTCCGGCGACATGTCCTATTCAACAAAAAAGGTGGTTATACAACCACCTTTTTTTGTTGAGCTGCCGGGATTCGAACCCAGAACGACAGAACCAAAATCTGCTGTGTTACCATTACACCACAGCTCAAACATTCGCTCGAAAGCGAGTGCAAAGATAAACAAAAAATCGCAAAAACCAATCCGAGACACAAAAAATGCCCCATCCGGCAGCCGCGATGCCCGGTAATTTATTAACTTTGCGGCTAACGGACTTTCTAAGAAACATATAAATATGATAGCTACAATGATTCTGCTCTTCGTGGTGGGTTATCTCTTCATCGCGTTGGAGCACAAAACCAGGATCGACAAATCGGCCATCGCCCTGTTGATGGCCGGAGCGATCTGGACGGTTTTCAGCCTGCTGGGCAACGATCCCAAAATCCAGTCCGAACTGGTGGAGCAGCTCGGCGACACCTGCGAAATCCTCGTTTTCCTGATCGGGGCCATGACAATCGTGGACCTGATAGACAGTTACGGCGGGTTCAACGTCATCACCGACCATATTACCACGCGCAACAAGCGCAAGCTGATGTGGCTGCTGGCGATCATCACCTTTTTCATGTCGGCCGCCCTGGACAACATGACCACCACGATCATCATGGTCATGCTGCTGCGACGGCTGATCGCCAACAAGAAGGAGCGGTGGATTTTCGCCAGCGTGATCGTCATCGCGGCCAACAGCGGCGGCGCATGGTCGCCCATCGGCGACGTGACGACCATCATGCTGTGGATGCGCGGCAACGTCTCGGCGGCAAATCTGGTCGCCAACCTCTTCCTGCCGTGCCTCGTGTCGGTCGTCATCCCCACGGCCATCGCCTGCCGCTACATCCACAACACGGAAGCCGCACCGGTCAGCTCCAAGGCCCTTGCGACAGGATGCCCCGAGTGCATCGGTCCGCGCCTGCGCAAATTCATGCTCGTCACGGGCGTGCTGAGCCTCTTGTTCGTCCCCGTATTCAAGAGCCTGACGGGCCTGCCGCCCTACATGGGCATGATGGTGTCGCTGGGATTCATGTGGGTGCTCTCCGAAATCATCTACGACCGCAAGCGCAGCATCCGCAACATGGAGGCGTCGATCCAGCCGCGTGTTTCCAAGACCCTGAAGCACATCGACATGCCGACGATCCTCTTCTTCCTCGGCATCCTGATGGCCGTAGCCGCCCTGCAAACGGGCGGCGTGCTGACCGACATGGCCGACTGGCTGGACAAGACCGTACACGAAGTCTTCACCATCGCGGGCGCCATCGGCCTGCTCTCGTCCGTGGTGGACAACGTGCCGCTGGTTGCGGCCTGCATGGGTATGTACCCGGTAGCGGACGCCGCTGCCGTGGCGGCGAGCGTCGATCCGGCATTCGCACAATATTTCGTGGAGGACGGCCTGTTCTGGCATCTGCTGACCTTCTGCGCCGGCGTGGGCGGCAGCCTGCTGATCATCGGCTCGGCGGCGGGCGTCGTGGCGATGGGACTCGAAAAGATCAATTTCGGCTGGTATTTCCGGAAAATAAGCCTCCTGGCCCTGGCCGGCTATGTGGCCGGCATCGCGGTCATCTGGCTCGAACACATGCTGATCGGCCTCTGATAAAAAAAGCTCCTCGTTGCGAGGAGCTTTTTTCTTATTCCAATTTGGCCATGAATTTTTCGCGGTCGACGATGTAGCGGATGTGAATGCCTTCGCCGATCATTCCCCCGGCATCGCGGGCTCCCACGTTGAAGGTCAGTTTGCGCCCCTCGATCTCGGTCAGCACGGCCGTCGCCGTGATTTCGGCCCCCGGCCCCGAGGGTTTGATATGCGTGACGTTCATCTCGGCGCCGACGGTGGTCGACCCTTCGGGCAGCGCGGAAGCCACAGCCGTCATGGCGGCATTTTCCATCAGCGCCACCATCGCGGGAGTGGCGAAAACGGCAAGGTCGCCCGAACCCATCGCGGCGGCCGTATTACCGGCAGCGACGGTTGCGGCGCTGCGGGCGGAAAGTCCTTTTTCAAGCATAATATTATTCGTTTGCAATTCGTTTATTCGGTTGAATCGTTATCTTTGCCGCATAGGCTGTGCAAACCGGATGCAAAACCCCGCAGGGCCGCCCCGGACATAGTTGCAAAGGTAACAAAATTTCACAGACATTGAAAAAGTGGCTCTTCCTGCTCATCGTACTCGTCGCGGCGCTTCCCGAAGCGCAGGCGCAGGGCGGCCGTGGCTTCTGGCATCAGGAGTGGACGGTCGAGAAGGGCGATTCCATTCCGCTGGTCCACATACTGCCGGTATACGTTTTCAGCCGTCCGGTCGACCTGCGACGCTACCGCCGGCTGGTGGACGCCGTGAAGAAGGTCTACCCCATTGCCAAAATCGCCAAAGCCAAGATGGCGACGATGGAGGAGGAGCTGTGCCGCCTGCCGACCAAAAAGGCCCAGAAGGAGTATATCAAGCAAATCTACCAGGAGATCAAGGACGAATATACGCCTGTCCTGAAGCACATGACCCGCACGCAGGGCCGCGTGCTGCTGAAACTCATCGACCGCGAAACGGAATACACCGCCTACGAAGTGCTCCGGGAGTTCCGCGGCGGCTTCGTGGCGGGATTCTGGCAGGGAATTTCGAAAATTTTCGGCCAAAACCTCAAATCAGAATACGACAAGGACGGCGAAGACAGGATGATCGAGCAGATCATCATCTATTACGAGGCCGGACTGATCCGGTAAAAATCCCTAAAAATTGAACGACAGGCCCACGCCCAGTCCCATGTAGGAACGCGAAGGACGAAACTCCCCGGCGCGGAAATTGTCGGTCAGGTAGCAATGGTAGGTGAAGTCGCCGAAGAGGTTGAAACGCCAGATCGGAATAATCAGCCGCGCTCCTACGTCGAACGTACACGAGAAACGCTGCCGGACGGTATAGGGCCGCCACGAAGGGTCGGTCGTCGAATAGCCTTCGGTCGTAAACGGCCCGCACATCAGTCCCGGGGTAAAACCCGCATGCACTTCGAATGCCGAAGGCAGAATCGAGAGCAACGCATTGAGGAAATAACTGCCGTCCGCCGACCTGTCGTCGGGGTAATATTCGTGGTTATAGTAATATCCCCGGTCTTCGAGCGCATATCCCGTCGCACGAAAGTGCCTGGTCCGCCAGGTGAATTGCAGCGGCACGGAGAAATAGTCGTTGGCGTCCTCGTCGATAAAGACGTTCAGCCCGGTCCTGAAACCGATGTTGTAAAAATTATAACGGGCATAGTCGATCGAAAAGGCCTGCAACTCGGGTCCCCGCCCGTCGCCCACATAGATTTGCGCCCCATAGCGCACGCCCAGTTCATTGTCGAACGTCTTCGGGGACGGCGGCATCTCGTGCTCGCCGGGATAGACGAGGGTTTGCGCTGCGGCTGTCCCGGTCGCGGCAGCCAGCAGCAGGAAGACAAGGAGTCTCTTCATTGCATGTAATTCGGTTAGGTCCGTCGTCAAAGGTATAAAAAAGCGCACAACGTCGGTACATGGGGCAATTTTTAATTCACGAAGCTTTATTTTTTCATTCTGTTTGCCTATCTTTGCCGGGAATTAATCCCGGCTCAGACGGACGGCGCCCGGCAAGGTCAGAAAAACCGGCCGCAGCATCCCGGCCTGTACGGTCTCTGCGGGCAAAATTTCACAGTATATGTTTGAAAATTTAACAGATAAACTCGAACGGTCGTTTAAAATCCTCAAAGGCGAGGGCCGCATCACCGAAATCAACGTCGCGGAGACACTCAAGGAGATTCGCCGCGCACTGATCGACGCCGATGTCAACTACAAGGTAGCCAAGACTTTCACCGACGAGGTGAAGCAGAAGGCCCTGGGCCAGGACGTGCTGAAAGCCGTCAAACCGGGCCAGATGATGACCAAGATCGTACGCGACGCGCTGGCCGAACTGATGGGCGGCACGGCCACGGACATCCGGCTGGAGGGTACTCCGGCGGTAATCCTGATCGCGGGTCTCCAGGGTTCGGGTAAGACGACTTTCTCGGGCAAACTGGCCTCGCTGCTCAAGAGCAAGAAAGGCCGCCAGGTGCTGCTCGTAGCGGGCGACGTTTACCGTCCTGCGGCCATCGACCAGTTGAAGGTGCTCGGCGGGCAGATCGGCGTAGAAGTCTACACCGAAGAGGGGAACAAAAACCCCGTGCAGATCGCTGAAAACGGTATCAAATACGCCCGGCAGAAGAATTACAACGTAGTGATCGTCGACACCGCGGGCCGTCTGGCCGTGGACGAGACGATGATGCAGGAGATCACGGCGATCAAGGCCGCCGTGAAGCCTTCGGAGACGCTCTTCGTCGTGGACGCCATGACGGGCCAGGACGCCGTGAACACCGCCAAGGAGTTCAACGACCGCCTCGACTTCGACGGCGTGGTCCTCACCAAGCTCGACGGCGACACCCGCGGCGGTGCGGCCATTTCGATCCGTTCGGTAGTCAACAAACCGCTCAAGTTCATTTCAAGCGGCGAGAAGATGGACGCTTTGCAGGTGTTCCACCCCGAGCGTATGGCCGACCGAATCCTGGGCATGGGCGACGTGGTGTCGCTCGTGGAACGCGCCCAGGAGCAGTTCGACGAGGAAGAGGCCCGGAAGCTGAAGAAAAAACTGGTGAAGAACCAGTTCAATTTCAACGACTTCATTTCGCAGATTCAGCAGATCAAGAAGATGGGTAACCTCAAGGACCTCGCTTCGATGCTCCCGGGCATGGGCAAGATGCTCAAGAACGTGGATATTCCGGACGATGTCTTCAAGCAGACCGAGGCGATCATCTCGTCGATGACCCCTTCGGAGCGCAAGCACCCTGAGATCATCAACGCCCGCCGCCGCGAACGCATCGCCAAGGGTTCGGGTACGACGATGGCCGACGTGAACCGACTGATGAAGCAGTTCGACGACACGCGCAAGATGATGAAAGCCGTGGCAGGCGGCGGCATGAAGATGCCCAAGATGCCGGGCGGCATGATGCGCCGATAAACCCGATCACACAAAAATCCCCGGAACGCCGTTCCGGGGATTTTTTTACTCGGCCCAGCCGTTGCGGCGGACCTTTGCGGGGTCCCACTTCTGCTTGGGAGCAGGATTTTCGGCCGGATAACCGATCGGTATCACGTTGAGCGGCACGACGTGGCGGGGAAGCCCCAGCACGTTGCGAACGGCACGCACGCGATCCTCGTAGGAATACACGCCCGTCCAGACAGCCCCCAGCCCGACGGCATGGGCCGCCAGCAGCAGGTTCTCCGAAGCGGCCGCCGCATCCTGCACCCACCACCCGGCATTGGTCGCACCCTGCGACTCGGTCAGCACGCCGCACACCACGACCGCCATCGGAGCCGCAGCGGCGCTCTGCGCATAAGGCAGCGAGTCGGCCAGTTGCCGCAGCATGTCCTTGTCATCCACCACGATAAAGGCCCACGGCTGGCGGTTGCGGGCCGAAGGGGCCGACATCGCGGCGCGCAGCAACAGTTCGACCGTGTCGGCGCCCACCGGGCGGTCCTGGTAGGCGCGGATGCTGGTGCGCGCGGAAATGGCATCCAGCACCGCCTGTCCGGCATTGGAAGAGCTTCCGCCGCAGGAGACAACCAGCAGGATCGTCAGGACGATCCCGGGGACCATGTTGAAAATTTTCGGCATATTCATAAATTCGGTATTGCGGTTACGGCAAATATAACGGAAAAATTTCCGAAATGAAACCCCGGCGGTCTAAACGGCAAATTTACGGGGCAAATAATCGTTCCCGCGTTTGCAGGGGTCTGTTTTTATCGTTACCTTTGCACGTAATAGCTAAAAAACGCCCCTGACACAACATCAACTATGCATAAATCGGGCTTCGTAAATATCATCGGCAACCCCAACGTGGGTAAATCGACGCTGATGAACGCATTGGTCGGCGAAAAACTCTCGATCATCACCTCGAAGGCGCAGACCACGCGCCACCGCATCATGGGCATCGTCTCGGGCGAAGATTTTCAAATCGTCTATTCCGATACGCCCGGCATCCTGAAACCTTCGTACAAACTCCAGGAGTCGATGATGAAATTCGTGACGGGCGCCGTGACCGACGCCGACGTGATCCTCTACGTGACGGACACCGTCGAACGGAGCGAACGCTCGGCCGAAATCATCGAACGCATCAACCAAAGCGGCATCCCGACGATCGTGGTCATCAACAAGATCGACCTCACGACGCCCGAGGCCCTGGACGCACTGGTCGACAAATGGCAGGCCGAAATTCCCGGGGCACAGGTCGTTCCCACGTCGGCCAAGGAGAATTTCAACATCGAAGGGTTGTTCAAGACCATCCTCAGCCTGCTGCCCGAAGGCCCGGCGTTCTACCCCAAGGACACGCTCACGGACAAAACGCTGCGCTTCTTCGCTTCGGAGATCATCCGCGAGAAGATTCTCAAATTCTACGACAAGGAGATCCCCTACTGCTGTGAGATCGAAATCGAAAGCTACAAGGAGGAACCGACGATCGACCGTATCGCCGCGACGATTTACGTGGCCCGCGACTCGCAGAAAGGCATCCTGATCGGCCATAAGGGCGAGAAACTGAAGAAGGTCGGCCAGACGGCGCGCGAAGACATGGAACAGTTCCTCGGCAAGAAGGTTTTCCTCCAGTTGTTCGTCAAGGTCAGCGACGACTGGCGCAACAACGAGCGCCAGTTACGCCGATTCGGATACGAACAGGAATAATAAATCGCACGAAAAGCCCGTTAAAAGAGCAAAAACAGTCAGCATGCGGAAACTCATCGCCGGAATCATATTGGGGGCCGCCCTGCTGTGCGGCACGAAAACCTATGCACAGTACAACCGGGAATATTTCTTCTGGGTCGGCCGGTCGTGCATGATGAACAACGACTACCAGGAGGCCATCCGCACGCTGAATACCCTGCTGCGTTTCGACGAAGACGCTTTCGAAGGCTACTTCCTGCGCGGTATCGCCAAATACAACCTCGACGACCTGCTGGGCGCCGAGGACGATTTTTCGACGGCTATCCGCCTGAATCCCGTCTACACGCAAGCCTACACCTACCGCGCTATTACGCGTTCGCGCCTGGGCAATTACGACGATGCTTTGCAGGATTTCCGCGAGGCGATCGAACTGCGCCCCGACCTGCCGGGTCCTTATTACAGCCGCGGCGTGACGCGTCTTTTGAACCAGCAGTTCAAAGAGGCCATCGACGACTTCGACAAATTCATCCGCCAGGAAAACAAGGTCGCCGACGCATTCATCTGCCGGGGCTTGAGCTACCTGCACCTGAAAGACACCACGCGGGCCTACGAGAATTTCAACACCGCGATACGCACTAACCGCGAAAACCCCAACGGCTACAACCGCCGCGGCGGACTGCACCTCCAACAGGAGCAGTACAAGGAAGCGGAAGCGGATTTCAACAAGGCCATCGAGTGCGACTCGGCTTACCTACTCTCCTATTTCAACCGCGCATTGGTCTACTCGTCGACCAACCGTCCGATGCAGGCCCTGGCCGATTTCGACAAGGTAATCCAGCTCGATTCGACCAACTCGCTGACCTATTTCAACCGCGCGATGCTGCGCACGCAGATCGGCGACTACAACCGTGCGCTGGAGGACTACGACAAAGTGGCGCTCTATTCGCCCAACAACGTGCTGGTTTACTACAACCGTGCGGGCGTCTTTGCCCAACTGGGTGAGATCGAACGCGCCGTGGAGGACTACTCGTCGGCCATCAAACTCTACCCCGATTTCGCCAACGCCTACATTTACCGCAGCCGCCTGCGCGAGTTGCTGCGCGACCCGCAGGGAGCCAAGGAGGACCGCAATATCGCCCAGCGGAAAATCGCCGAATACAAGTCGCGCCTGAGCGACAGCACCTATTCGATCTATGCCGACACGACGCAGCGTTTCGACCGCCTGCTGTCGTTCGACAGCAAGTTCGCCGGAGGCGGTTTCGACCGCATCACGGGCCACAACGGCGGCCACGAGGAGATGCGCCTGCTGCCGCTGTTCAAGTTCACGCTGATGCGCCCCGACTCGGTTCCCGCCGTCAAGCCCTACCACCTCCAGCGTGTCGACGACTTCAAAAAACGCATCGACAACGAATACCTTACCCTGTCGTGCCGCGAAAGCAACATCGCGCCCGATACGCTCGTGATGCTCGACAAGCACTATGTGCAGGAACTCAAGACCAGCGAGCCTTCGTGGACCGTGCTCTTCGAACGCGCCGTCACACAGTCGCTCATCAAGCAGTACACCAACTCGGTGAGCACTTATTCGTCGGCCATCGAACTCAACCCGTCGAACCCGTTCCTCTACCTGAACCGTTCGACGACGCGCGCCGAGATGATCGACTTCATCTCGTCGATCGACAACTCCTACCAGCGGATCACGATCGACTCGGACCCTGCCAACCGATTGAACAACAATTCGAAACGCACGTACAGCTACGACGAGGCGGTGGCCGACCTGATCAAGGCCATCAAGCTCTTCCCCGACTTCGCCTATGCCTATTATAACCGAGGTAACCTGCTGGCCCTGTCGGGCAGCCTGCCCGAGGCATTCGAGGATTACTCGAAGGCCATCGAACTCAACCCCTCATTTGCCGAGGCCTACTACAACCGCGGCATCATCCAGATATTCATGAAGGACACCCGCAAGGGCTGTCTCGACATTTCGAAAGCCGGCGAACTCGGAATCACCGAAGCCTACGAGGTGCTGAAACGTTACGCATCACTGGATAACTAACTCAAACAAAAACAAATATGGTAGAAACTATCCAACGCAAACTGAACGATTCGCCTGCGGCCCGATGGACGGCATTGGTGCTCATCGCATCCACGATGTTCTTCGGCTACATGTTCGTCGACCTCATGTCGCCGCTCCAGAGCATGATCGAAGCACAGCGCGGATGGACTCCCGACGTGTTCGGCATGTACGGCAGTTCGGAGTTTATTCTCAACGTCTTCGGATTCCTGATTCTCGCGGGCATCATCCTCGATAAGATGGGCGTGCGGTTTACGGGTGAACTGTCGGCGTCGCTGATGTTTATCGGCGCCGCAATCAAATACTACGCCGTGAGTGACCTGTTCGCAGGTTCGGGCGTCGAAGCGTGGCTCAATTCGTGGTGGATTTCGTTCCCCGCTTCGGCCAAGCTGGCGTCGCTGGGTTTCATGATCTTCGGGTGCGGTATGGAAATGGCCGGCATCACCGTTTCGAAGGCTATCGCCAAGTGGTTCGAGGGTAAGGAGATGGCCCTGGCCATGGGACTCGAAATGGCCATCGCACGCGTCGGCGTCTTCGCCGTCTTTTCGCTTTCGCCCTGGCTGGCCAACATGGCTCCCGCCACGGTCGTGCGTCCCGTGGCGTTCTGCACCCTGCTGCTGCTGATCGGCCTGCTGACCTTCGTGATCTTCTCCTTCATGGACCGCAAACTGGACAAGCAACTCGGCCTCGACAGCCGGGGCGGCGGAGGCAGCGAAGAGGAATTCAAGGTCAGCGACCTGAAGTTTATCCTCAGCAGCAAAGTGTTCTGGATCATTGCCTTCCTCTGTGTGCTCTATTACTCGGCCATCTTCCCCTTCCAGCGTTTCGCCACGAACATGCTGGAGAGCAACCTCGGCGTATCGGCCCAGACTGCGGCCGACATTTTCCGCTGGTTCCCGATGGGTGCGGCGGCCATTACTCCGTTCCTGGGCCGTTATCTCGACCACAAGGGCAAAGGCGCCACGATGCTCATTCTCGGCGCAATGCTGATGATCGTATGCCACCTGACCTTTGCATTCGTGCTCCCGGAATTCCCGAGCAAACCCATCGCCTACGGTTCGATCGTCCTGCTCGGCATTTCGTTCTCGCTGGTTCCGGCAGCACTCTGGCCGTCGGTTCCCAAGATCGTGGAGACGCGCTACCTGGGTTCGGCCTATTCGCTGATCTTCTGGATTCAGAACATCGGACTGTGCCTGTTCCCGATGCTCTTCGGATTCGCACTCAAATATTTCAACGAGGGGCGCGCCGAAGGTATGCCCTATGACTACACGCGGCCGATGCTGATCTTCGTCGCCTGCGGCGTGCTGGCGATGTTGCTGGGAATATGGCTCAAGGCCGAAGACCGGAAAAAGAAATACGGGCTGGAACTGCCCAATATCAAGAAGTAGCCCAAGCTACACCCAATAAATGAAGAAAGGGCCTGTCATGCGATGCACGACAGGCCCCTGTTTTTTCAGATTTTCAGGCGACCGCGCAGGGCGAAACGCACCAGGAAGAAATTGATGGGAAAAGCGACCGCAAAGACACACAGCGGCGCATAGAGTTTCGGCACGCCTACCCACAGCCAGATTTCGAGCAGCACCAGTTCGTTGACCAGGTTAATCAGGTGAGCCGCCAGGAACTTCGCGGCGCGCGCTACCGAAGGCTGCACGCGGAAAGTGAAATAACTCGACAGGATGAAATTACACACGATGCTGACACAGAAGGCGCAGACGTAGGCAAAGGCGGGCCTGAGGTCGTCGAAATGCCTTACCAGCACGACATAGG
The DNA here is from genome assembly GCF_015553985.1 of Alistipes sp. D31t1_170403_E11. Classification (NCBI taxonomy): domain Bacteria; kingdom Pseudomonadati; phylum Bacteroidota; class Bacteroidia; order Bacteroidales; family Rikenellaceae; genus Alistipes; species Alistipes sp. D31t1_170403_E11. The sequence continues at coordinate 66,346 of NZ_JADNHQ010000001.1, forward strand.
TCGCATAATTGACTCCCGTGGCAATGCCGCCTACGACGGCGAAACGCACGAAAGCGCTCTCGTAGAGCGCCCGGATCAGCATTCCTACCCTATTCATCGCATCCGAGGTATTCGCGGGTCGTCGTAAAACGGCATCCGCGGGATTTCAGCCACTCCAGCAGCCGGGTGAACTTATTTTGCAACGCTGGTCCCGAACAATGCGAAAGATAGCCCGGAACGCCGAATGCAGGGTCTTTCAACCGTCCGGAGAACTCCCACGGGTGGAAGTAGAGGTTCAAGTGCCCATCGCGGTGCAGGGCACTGCGGCAAAGCTGTTTATAGAGCGGCAGCGGCATGACGTGCAGCGAAATCCAGAACAAAGGGACCCGGAAGGGCGCGGAGACCGAAACCGGATAGATTGCCAGTCCGTCACGGTGCGACACCGAACGCGGAGCGCGGAGGTTGTTGTAACGCGTCGGAATCCAGGTCGGGTTGATCGACGAATCGTATTTGTAACCCGCAGTGGCAAGCGTTGCGGCGGAGACCGCGGCCAGGCGCGGAGCACGGTAACCGGTCACGGTCTGCCCGGTCAGCTTTTCGAGCGCCTGTTTGCTCCCGGCAGGGTCGGCTCCGGCGGTCAATCCATGATAATAGTCGTGCGAGGCCACCTCGTGTCCTCCCGTGACGATGCGGCGGATGAGTTCGGGGCGGTGGAGCGCAAAATTGGCCGTCGTGTAGAACGTCGCCCGCAGACCGAGCCGTGCAAGGAGCTGCAACAGGAATTCCAGCCCTTCGGTGCTCACCGCGAGCTGTGTATCGAAGTCGATCTTCCGTCCCCTTTCGAGCGGGAAATCGAACTCCTCGACATCGAAACCGAGTGTTACTGTCATAAGCGGATGGCTATGCGGAAAAAGTTTCTCAATTCACGGAAAAGCACACGCCCGGACATCTTCGACATGACGATCCCGTCGCGGAGCGAAGTTTCGACCTCCCCGATGCGCAGGCGTTTGTCGCGCGCCGCAAGGACGACGAATTCGGTGTCGAACAAAAAGTCGGAAATCCGCGTGCGCAGCATGACTGCCCGGGCACGGGGCGACAGCCCTTTCAGGCCACCCTGCGTATCGGTATGGCGGATGTTCAGGAAGATGCGGTTGAGCATCTTCGAACCGTAGGACATCAGTTTGCGGACGGGCGAAAGCTGCGAATGGTAGCTCCGGTTGCGGACGGCGATCACCACGTCCTCCCCGGCGAACACCCGGTCGACCACCTCGCGCATCGACTCGGCGGTATAGGGCATGTCGATGTCGGTATAGATGGTGTAAGGCGCCCGGGAGCATGCGATACCGGCGCGGATGGCCGCACCCTTTCCCCCGTGGGGAATATCGACGATCTCGACTCCCGGAACGGCCTGCCGGAGAGCGGCGCGCTGCTCGTCCCCGAAGTTGCGCGGCGAACCGTCGTTGACGACGATCAGGTGCAGTTGCTTGTCCGGATAAAATCCGCGCAACTCCTCAAGTCCGTGTGCCAGCGAACCGACGAATCCCGGTTGCGGGTTGTAGCAGGGGCAGACGATATCGAGCGTATCGCCGGGCTGTGCCGGACGGGGTTCTTCGAACGCGTCGTCCTGTGTCGGACGGGGTCCATATCCCAGAGCAAGGTCCGTCGCGGCAAAATCCTCGCGCCACAGCCGCCAGATGCAATGGAGCCAGACGGCAGCGAACGGCAATGCACGCAGCGCATAGGCCATGAAAACGCCGCGGTAGAACTTCGTCGGCAGCAGGTTATAGGAGAAACTGGCGAAGAGGACTAAGGCCAGCAACAGCCATTCAAGCCAGCCGCGCCGGGGGGGGGAAAGTGTCACCCACCAGATGCCCGCGCCGAGCGAGGCGATCACATAGCCGCTGACCTCGCTGCCGCTGCTGAACAGCACGACGAACAGCAACAGCGAAGCCAGGATCGTCAGGCGGTAGCCGAGGTATTTATATTGCCCGATACGCAGGTACGAAACCAGGAACATCAGCATGGCGGGGACGATGATCAGCAGGTCGGAGTAGGCGGTCGATCCGCTGATTTTGCGTACGGCGCCCACCAGCGAGATATTCGTATAGGCGCAGAACATGTTCTCGGCATTCTTCTGCGCAATGTCGACGTACCACGCCTGGTACTGCGCCCAGAGGTATTCGGGGCTTACGAACAACAGCGGCAGCAGCAGGGCCACGGCGCTCCACAGCGCCATGTAGCCTATAAACCGCCATTTGCGCCGCACGAAGAAGAAGAAAGCCAGCCCGACGATGCCGTAGATTTTGACGAACGTACCGATGACGATGAACAGTGCGGCCCACCCTTCGCGGCGTTTCTCGATCATAACGAACGCCCCGACGACCAGCGCGGCAACCGCGATGTTGAACTGCTGCTTGAAACAGGCTCCGTAGAAGTCGTTGAGCGTCAGCCACAGGATGAGGGTCGTCAGGACGACGGGCAGCGGAAGCCGCCGCACCGCCCAGTAGAGCGACAGCGAAAGACACATACACCACAACGACAGGCCCAGCCACACCGGCAGCACGGCAAAAGGCGCGATGATAAACCCGAAGACCGGACCGTAATGGTTCAGGTCGCCGTATTCGAGCGGATAAGCTTCGTAAAGGGGCAGCGAGGAGAACAGGTGGTCGAAAACCCCGCGGAAAACCAGGAAATTATTGTAGCTGGCCGGAGCGGCCAACGATAGAGAGATGCAGATCTGGAGGGTGCAGAGCACCCACACGGCCAACACGACATACGGATTCAGCAATCTGCTTTTCAGATTGATCGATTGTGACGCCACTATTCGAGAGTAAGGTTAGGTCCGGCAAAGATAGGTCCATTTCACCCAAATAGCAAACGAAATACCAAAAATGTAAGCCTTTGCCGGCCTGCACCCTATTTCGGAGCCACCATGCCGTAGAGTTCCGTGATGCGGCTGCACATCTCGGCCCACGAAAAACGCCGGCGCACATCGACGCAGTTTTCCCGGAAACGCGTCAGCGTATCGCCTTCGTACATCCGCCCGATAGCCGCGGCAACCCCGTCGGCCGTCGGGGGGCAAACATAACCCACACGCCCGTCGGGCACGATCTCGGGCAGTCCGCCGACCGCCGTCACGACCATCGGCACGCAGAACTGGTAAGCGATCTGCGTCACACCGCTCTGCGTGGCGGTCTTATAAGGCTGGACGACGAAATCCGCCGCCGAAAAGTAATATTTCACATCGTCGTCGGGAATGAAGCGGTCGTGCAGCAGCACTTCGTCCTGCAACCCGTTGTCGGCAATCTGTTTCAGGTACGGCTCTTTCGCCGTGTAAAACTCACCCGCGACGATCAGCCGGCGGCCTTCGGTGCGGCCCGCCCGTTTGAGCTGCGCCCAGGCGTCGAGCAGCAGATCCAATCCCTTGTAATCGCGGATCAGCCCGAAGAAAAGCACATAGCGGTTTGCAGGGTCCACGCCCAGGCGCACGCACGCCTCCGAACGCCCGACGCGTTCGCCGAAATTCTCAAACAGCGGATGCGGCGAGAACAGGGCCGGAGCTTCGCTGTATGGTTTGAGTTCGCTGTGGACCTGTTCGGACATGTAGACGAAACCGTCGACCGAACGCAGGTAATAGCGGTTGAACGATTTGTCGGTCAGGTGATGTTCGTGCGGTTCGACGTTGTCGATCTGGCACAGCACCTTCGTATGGCCGTTGCGGCGGGCGATGCGGGCGATGGTCCCGAAGCAGGGGGCCATGAAAGGCGTCCAATACTTCATCAGCACGAAATCGGGGCGTTCGCGCCGGATACGGCGGCCGACACGAATCCAGTTCAGCGGATTCATCGTATTGACGCACCGGCAGATACGAAGGTCCCCAGGAGGAGGAGTCGCGACGGTCTGGCTCTCGCCGGGAAACAGCAGCGAGGGGTATTGGAGCGTAAAGGTCTTGATGTCGACCTCGTTGCCCCGCTGCTGAAACGTGCGGGCCATGATCTCCATGATCGACGCCAAGCCGCCGCGGTACGGGTGCGCAGGTCCCAAAATCGTAATTTTCATAGTGTGCAAATCATCTTTCTGCAATGCAGGACTTCTCTTCACAAAGATACGAAAAAACGGGGCCCCGCAACCGGGGCCCCGAAGATTTTGTCCGAAGGGCGTGCTATTCGCCGCTGCCCGAATGTTTGAAACTCTTCGACGTATGCTTGCTGCCGGCGGCAGATTGCAGTGCAAGGTACTCCTCACCGTAGTCGATCACATTCTGCAACTCGGTGCGGAAAGTATCGAGATGCTCTTCCTCCTCGACGATGATGTCCTGGAACATCTTGTGCGTCACGGCGTCCTTGTTCTCCGAAGCGATGCGCGAAGCCTCGTTGTAGCTGTCGATCGTGCTCTGCTCGAGCTGCATTGCCATGCGCAGCATCTCCTTCACGTCGGTAATCTGCTTGGTGCGGAACGAAGCGTTCATGTCCACGTCGCCCTGCAGGAACAGGATGCGGTCGGAAAATTCCTCGATGTGGCGCATTTCGGCGATCGAAATCTCACGCATGATCTTCGAGAGATACTGGTAACGGTCATCCTCGAAATGGGTGTGGAAATACATGTATTGCAGCGAGGTGGCGATCTCCTTGCCTACGGCATCGTTCAGCAGGTCGATGCTTACCTGATACTTGTTTTTCGTTTGTGTTTTAGTTGCGCTTTCCATAATGAAAAAGGTTTTGCAGCCTTAGTTGCAAAACCCGTTCCATAAACACCTTCCGGAGCATTCCCCGAGGGCCTATTTCCATTCGATAGAGGCACGCACGGCGGCCGTCGTTCCATCGCCCGAAATTTCGAACAGCGCCGAGCGGTCACGCAGCTCGCACCCCACCTGCAACGTCTGCCCGAAACGGCACTCCCTGAGGAAATGAATGTCCAGCCGTACGGAAGCCTCCTGCGTCAGTATTTCGACGGGCAGCATGTCGAGCATCATCTCGATATAGCGCATCGTGTTGACATGGCGGTTAAAGTCGATGTCGCTGTAAACCACGCGATGTTCGACCGTTTCGGTCGGATTTACTTCACGGATTTTGCGCGGTTTGTCCGTCGGAGGCGCGGCATCGACAATAGCGTCGGCATGGGCGTCGCCCACCCACGAAAGGTCCATCGCCGAGCGGGTTTGCAGGTCGATCATGGCCCACTGCGTCACGGCACGGCCGAATTCACGGCCCGTGGCAAGGTCGGTCAGCGTGAAATTTCGCGTCGAAAGCACGCGGCCGTAATCGCTGATCCACGTAGCAACGGTATAGTCGGTATATTGGGTGGGCTGGTAATCGAATTCGACGGCCATACGCGAGAGCACCCACGAATGATTGTCGGCGTTCAGCGCATCGACGCCGAAACCCTTTCCGTGGGCGTCGATGCCTGCGGTATTGAGGATCGAACCGCCCAGCGAAGGAATCGTCGCCCGCAGCGTGAAGTCCACATCCTGGGGTTCGACCCGGTAATTATAGCATGATTTCTCGGCCATTTCGTTGAATTTTACGGTTATGCAGGCAAATATACGATTTTTTTCATATATTTGTGAAAGACGCTAATCCTTAAAAATTGTTAGTTATGGAAGTAAAAAAACTTGATTTCGGAGAAACCCTAAAAGATTCCGTCGCCATCGGCGTGAAGAATGCCCCGTCGGTCATTGCCGCCGTCGTGCTGTTTTTAATCACGATCTGGATCCCCTACATCAACATCGGAACCTTCATCGCCATCACACTGCTGCCGACGCAGCTTGCCAAAGGCGAGGTAATCAATCCGTTGGGAATCTTCGACAGCAAGTACCGCCGTTACATGGGTGAATTCCTGATCACCATGGGCCTGATGGTCATTCCCATCTACATCGCCATGATCTTCATGATCGTTCCGGGCATCGTGCTCTCGATCGCATGGTCGCTGGCCTACTATTTCCTGATCGAAAAAGGCAAGAACCCGATGCAGGCCATCAAGGCTTCGAACGACGCTACCTACGGCAGCAAATGGACGATGTTCTTCGTCATCCTCGTATTCGGAGTACTCGCCTCGATTGTCATGCTGGTTTTCAGCGCTATCTGCGGCATGATCAACGTCGGCTTCATCACGTTCGTCGTCATGTTCGTGCTGGTCGTCCTGTTTATGTCGATCGGCATGTCGATCAACGCTTCGTTCTGGAAGCAGATGAAAGACAACGTAGAGTAAATTTCACCCCGTAAAACAGAGAAGGCCGCATCTATCGGATGCGGCCTTCTTGTCTGTCTGTTCAATCACTTATTGTTGACCGGAATCTTCCCACCATCCTTCCATTCGCTGATCGTAGGGTCGGTAATCGAAGGAACGATACCTAACGTCGAATCCAAATTCAACGTAATATCATAGGTATATGCATATCCGCTCAGCCAGGCCGTTGCAGGAACAGTCAAGGTAACCGTTTTATTTCCATTGAGATTGCTGTCGCCCATGTTCTCGACGGCTGCTACATCCAGCGTAATCACCATTGATTTATCCTGGGGATTCTGCGGAATCAGCATCAACACATCGTTGCTGGCATTAGTCATCTCCACCTCGGTTGCAGTCAAGACCTTATCGTAAGTAATAGAATAGCTGACAGGCGTTGTCAGCGAAGTCCAGGTACCGTCACTGAACTTCAGATTACCTTTCGAATTGATTTCCTGAAGCTCAATCGTCTTCAGGGTTACGGTATAATAAGCCGAATAATCTTCTGTCGTCTTAGCCGTAAAGCGCACCTGTGCAAGGGCATGTTGGAATCCCAAACTTACGACAGCCGTTTCATCTGCCTTCGTAAAATCCTTGGAAGCAGAGGCATACAACAGGTCTTTCTGGTCGGCAAGAGTGGTGGATACGGTATAAGGCACAGCCTCGGGGGCTGTCATTGTAAGGGCTGTTTCCGTAGGCGAATAAGCAGCGAAAGAATACTTATAGCCTTTTTTGAAGTAGTAGGTATCCCCAAGGCTGCTCCAGGCACTCCCCGTCTTAGACAAGACGATACCATCCATCCACGAAGTTTGCATGGCGGCTCCCAATCCGCTCGTAGCCGTAACGCTGAATTTATCTCCGTCCTCAAAATTTTTCTTGATTGTCGGCGCCGTTCGCGTAACACTGGAAATTTCGGTCGAAAATTTAACCGCAAGGTCTTCGGGGCCGACCGGAGTATCTTCCGTCGCACAGCCGGTAAAGGCCAGTGCAGCAACAGCTGCAGTTAAGAGTAGGCTTTTCATAATTTTTGCTTTTTAAGGGTTAGTGACTTTTTTTAATATACATTTATCAGTTTGCGTTATATCCTCGTTCAAAGCTAAGACAAAGTTAACACGTCCATACTACCGTTGTCCTTCCATTTCCGACACATTCAGGGCCTCTGAGAGTACGAAAACGACCGTGTATGATCATCGGACGCTTTTGTTTCATTTTCACCCGGATTGCCGGACGAATCCCTGTCGAGTTCTGGATCTTGAAACTTCAAAACGCTAAAAAAATTATCGAAAAACGATAAATATTATTTGTTTTTCGAAAATTAATCCTATCTTTGCATCAGTTAAAACCAAAAGAGTAACACATGCAGAACAAAAAATCACTCCTGCAGCGCCTGCTGGTCATCTACATTACGTTTTTTATCGTACTCGTAGCCAGCATCGCCCATGGGGTCCTGCCCAACTTTTCACGGGGTGCGGCCGAAGGCATGGAACTCGGCCACGACATTGCCGAAAAATGGAAATCCGGCGTCCCGCGCATGATTTACATGCTGGGAGACATCCGCATCACAGGACAACCCGAAAACGTCGTCCAGGTCGCCGCAACCACAGGCAGCGAAATCAGCGCGAGCGTCCGGCAACTCGAACTGATCGTCGAACAGGACGCCCCCGAGGCGTCGCCGCTCGGACTGGCCTTCCGTTCGGTAGGCGGCAGCGCATGGATTTATGCGCTGGTCATGCTTTGCCCGCTCCTCTACCTGGCCATCATCGTACTGATGTTCATGATCATACATTCGCTGCGCCGCTCGATCCGCGAAGAGCGCACGCTCGACAAGCGCAACGTCTGGTATCTGCGTGCGATCGGCATGCTGACGATCGTCACCGAACTGATCAGCGACGCTGTAAACTGGGTGATGAACAACCGTGCCGCCGAACTGCTTGCTGACAGCGGATACACCGTCGACACGGGTTTCCACATCTCCTATGCAATGATTATCATGGGTATCCTGATTCTTTTCGCCGCCGAGGTCTTTGCTATCGGCCAGAACCTGAGCGAGGAACAGAAGTACACTATTTAAAATAACGCCGACATGAGAGAACTGAAACCAAAACAAGGAGAAGGGAGGGAATTATGGCGATAATCATAAATATAGACGTAATGATGGCCAAACGCAAAATGTCGCTCGGCGAACTGGCCGAACGGGTCGACATCACGCCCGCCAACCTCTCGATCCTCAAGAACGGAAAAGCCAAGGCGATCCGCTTCTCGACACTCGAAGCGATCTGCCGCGAACTGGACTGCCAGCCGGGGGACATCATCGAATACCGCCCCGAAGAGACGAAAGAATAACACCCTCATACCAAAGCCTATGAAAAAATTAATGATGCTGGCCGTAGCGGCGTTCGCCGCAGGCAGCGCCGTGGCACAGATGAACCAACCCATCCCCGTCGACCCGGAGGTACGCACGGGCAAGTTGGAAAACGGGATGACTTACTACATCCGCCACAACGAAAAGCCGAAAGGCCAGGCGGATTTCTACATCCTCCACGACGTGGGAGCCATCCAGGAGAACGATTCGCAGCAAGGACTCGCCCACTTCCTGGAACACATGGCCTTCAACGGAACCAAAAACCTCCCGGGCAAACAGCTCACGGAGTATCTGGAAACCGTAGGCGTGAAATTCGGCGCCAATCTCAATGCCGGAACCAGTTGGGACTATACGGTTTACAACATTTCGGACGTACCGACCTCACGCCAGGGGATTATCGACTCGGCGCTGCTGATCCTGCACGACTGGTCGCATTTCATCGCCCTGGAACCCAAGGAGATCGACTCGGAGCGCGGCGTGATCATGGAAGAACTCCGCACGCGCGACGGCGCTTCGTGGCGTTCGTCGATGAAGATGCTGCAAGCTCTGGGCAAGGGCTCGAAATACGAGCACCGCAACCTGATCGGCTACCTCGACGGGTTGAAGAGCTTCCAGCACAAGGAACTGGAGGATTTCTACAACCAGTGGTATCGTCCGGATTACCAGGCCGTAGTGATCGTCGGCGACATCGACGTAGACGCCGTGGAAGCCCAGATCAAGACGCTGATGGCCGACATTCCGGCTCCCGCGGCCAATGCCTCGCAGAAAGAGACCATCGTGGTTCCCGACAACGAGGAACCCATCGTGAGCATCTTCACCGATCCCGAAATGCAGGGTACGAAGGTGCAGGTCTTCATCAAGCGTCCGGCCCTTCCCAAGCAGATGGCCAATACGATGCTCGCCGAAGCGACCAACATAATCGAAGCCTACATGACCACCATGGAGAACGCCCGTCTGCAGGAGATCGCCATGCAGCCCGATGCGCCGTTCCTCGGAGCCGGCATGGGTACGGGCGATGTAATCGGCATCATCCCGACGCTCGACGCCACCGTATTCGTGGCCATGACGCAGGACGGCAAGCTGGCCCGCGGCTTCGAAACGCTCTACACCGAAATAGAAAAGGTGCGCCGCTACGGATTTACGCAGGGTGAGTTCGAACGCGCCCAGGAGAACCTGATGCGTCAGGTCGAACGTTCGTACGCCAACCGCAACGACCGCCGCAACGGCGAATTCGTACAGACCTACCTCGACGGCTTCCGGAAAAATCACCCGATGCCCGACGCCGAGACCGAATGGAAACTCGACAGCATGCTGATCAAGATGCTCAACGTCGATGCCGTCAACGCATTCGCACAGCAGACCATAACTCCGACGAACCAGGTGATCGTGGTCAATGCCCCCGAGAAAGAGGGCCTCGCGACACCGACCGCCGAGGAGATTCTGGCCATCCGCGACAAAGTCACCGCAGCGGAAATCACGGCCTATGAGGACAACGTGGTGAAGGAGCCGCTGATCGCCGAAGGAACCGAACTCAAAGGTTCGCCCGTGAAGAAGACGACCGAAGACAAGCTGCTCGGCACGACCGAATGGACGCTGGCCAACGGTGCGAAAATCGTTGTGAAACCCACGACTTACAAGGCCGACGAGGTGCGCATGAGCGCCGTAGCCAAAGGTGGACTGTCGCTGCTCTCTGACGAGGAGTTCTATATGGGCGAGATGATGCCCGCCGTGAACTCGATGTCGGGCGTCGGCAAGTTCTCCGCCACGGAGCTCAAGAAACAGCTTTCGGGCAAATCGGCTTCCGTACAGCCTTCGGTGGAGAATTACACGAGTGCCATGGGCGGCGTCTGCTCGCCCAAGGATATCGAGACAATGCTCCAATTGCTCTACCTCAATTTCACGCAGCCCCGCTTCGACCGGAACGATTATGACAACCTGATCAAGATGCTCCGCACGCAGCTCGACAACGCAAAAACGAACCCCGATTATCTGATGCAGGAGAAAGTCATCGATGTCACCTACGGCAACAACCCCCGCCGTCAGATGATTTCGGTAGAAATCGTCGACAAGTTCGACTTCGAGCAACTGCCTGCCATCTACGAGAAGCTCTACCCCGGCGCCAACGGATTCGTCTTCACGTTCGTGGGTAACGTCGATCTTGCGACGCTCAAACCGCTCGTCGAAAAGTACATCGGCTCGATTCCCACGTCGAAGAAAGCGATAAACTACGTCGACGACAAGGTGGCTCCCGTCACGGGTGAAGTTACCGAGGAATTCACCGTTCCGATGCAGCAGCCCAAGGTTTCGGTCGTCTACCAATTCACCGGCAAGATGCCCTACACGCTCAAGGAGAAGATGGCCCTGACCTTCCTGACGCAGGCGCTCAACTCGCGTTACCTGGTCTCGATCCGTGAGGAGAAGGGCGGAACCTACGGCGTACGAGTCAAGGGAACGACGACGTATATCCCCCACCAGACATACGGCGTAACCATCGCATTCGACACCAACGAGGAGATGGCCGACGAACTGCGCGAGATCGTGATGAAGGAGATCGAAGAGATTGCCGAAAACGGTCCCAAGACCGAGGATATCGAGAAAACCCGCGAATACATGCTCAAAAGCTGGAAAAACAGCCTCGAACAGAACGGCAGTTGGATGCAATACCTCCAGATCAAGGAGGAGTCGGGACTCAACTACGTCGCCGACCACGAGCAGGCAATCCGCGACCTGACCAATGCCGATGTGCAGGCCATTGCCAAGAAGATTCTTGCCGACGGCAACCTTATGAAGGTGATCATGCGTCCTTCGAAATAAGCACCGACAAGCAGCTATTTCTGAAAAGGCAGCCTCGCTAAGGCTGCCTTTTCTTTATCCGGATAATCCCGCAAACCGTTCGCTCCGCAACCGGTTTACTCCGCCGAAGGGCTTTCGCCCGTTTATCGGCATACGCCGACGCACAGCGCGCGGCCGAGCCTCTTCCTATTGCAACGGAGATGCCCCGAAACCCACAACCAAAGTCGCTTCGAGAACCCCGCACTCCTGCTGCCGCAAGCAATCTGCCTCCACAGCACAAAAAAACTGCGACCCGGAAGAGTCGCAGTTTTTTATTGCCCGAAAGCGGAATTACTCGCCGTCGTAGTCGTCGCCGGCGTTCTTCACAGGCGGATTCAGCGACTCGGAAGGCGTATTCGCCGTGATCCATTCATCGGAAAGCAGCGACTCTTTGGGGAAGTCGAGGTCTTCGATGCGGCTCACCGAGATCTGGTATTGCGCCCAGTCGTTCGAACCTCCGGTAAAAGTACTCTGCTTCGAGTAGATACCGAAGATGCCGAGCACCGTGCCCTCTGTCCCGTCCTTCGGGATGGGCTTCATGGCGAACTGGCTGTAACCGCTCGTACGAATGCCGTAAATGCCCGGATCCGAAGTATATTCCGCCTCGTCATTATAGCTCATCAGCACCGAACCGTACAGTCGGATGTTCTGCTCACTATTGTTGTAGGCCCAGCGATACCATGCGCCGAAGATCGGCGTTCCCCAGTCGGTTACGATCCAACTCGGATAGGGATTCGCATTTCCGCCGTTTTTGAGGCTCGGGGGAGTTACGCCGTCCTGATTCTTCACGCCCGCATAGCGGATCTTCACACCCTTGAAACGCACCAGACGGCCCAGGCTCTTCTCGATATTGGCAGGCGTACCCAGCACCTCCTTGTAGTTCGAAGAAGTTACCTCCAGAATATCGTTCGCTTCGAGCGTCGTATATTCGCCCGGGAAGACATTCAGGGCGGCAACCTTGGGATTGTCGAGGTTCGAATTGGCGTAGTACTTATGGTTGCCGGCCGTATTGATACCGTCCGAAGGAGCGCCTCCGATCGAAAGCATCATGCGGTAGTTACCCAGGTAGAGACCGTCGAGACGCACGTAAACCCACTGGCTCTTCATCGTCTCCAGATCGAGCAGGTAGTCCACATACAGGCCCGAATAGAGTTTGAGCTCGATACCGGCCGTACCGTCGTAAATGAAGAGCGACTTGTAGATATTACCCTGGCGGTCGCTGCTGATCACCTTGCCCTTGATGTAGTAGTTCGCAGCCTCGGGCCAACCCGTAAGGCCTTCAAACTTGGTCTCTTCGGATGTGAGGGTTCCAAACTTGAGACTCTTGGTCGTAGCGAAATTATCGTTGGTTCCGGTATTGGAAATAGGACCGAATTTTTCCTTCACCTTGGCAATGGAAATCGGCGTAAGCCCCATCAGCGTCATATCCTCGTTCGTATAGAGTTTCCGCGGAGCCGGGGTTTCGAAATCGTTGTAGCAGCTCACGGCCACGAGGCCGATGAGAACCGCTATTGCTATTTTAAGACTTTTCATAGATTATGCTTTGCTCGATTAGAAACGGAAATAGACATTCAGGTAATAGGTCGTGCCGAACAGGTAGAAATACTTCGAAGGGAAACGACCGTAGATCTGTTCGCCTCCCGTACCCCTAACCTTGCTCATACGCATCTGTTCGTAACCGCCCGTGCGGATGTCCTGGTCGTTGAGGATGTTCTTGACCTCGAGGCTGAAGCCCAGCATATAAACACGGTGGATATACCAGTTTTTGCCCACGTTGGCGCTCAGCGTATAGACGCCGTCGAACTTCTCCTGCGCACGAATCTTTTTGATCGACGCAATGGCGACTGCCTTCTGATCGTTCGTCGCCGTATTGGAAGTCAGCACGTTGGCATAATACTTCACAGCGGTAGCCGTACGGTACAACGGGTTCATCGAAAGATAGAGGTTGTCGTAGTAGTTGAAGTTCACACCGGCAAACCAGTTGCGCGGTCCGCGGTAGTCGAGGCCGATGTTGAAAGCCAACTGCGGCGAACTCTCCACATGATAACCGTCCCAGTTCACCTTGTCCTTCAGCACGATCCGGTCGACGTTGTCTACCGTCTGCACGAAGTTGGCATTCGAGGTATAGGTGTAATCGCCCCAGCTCAACGCACCGACGACCGAAAGGCCCTGCCATACGGGAACCGACAGGCCCAACTCGACGCCGTAGTGGCGCTTATCGATACCGCTCATCGCAAAGTTGGTGAACGATCTTTGGATATCGTCGTAGAACGAAATAACCTTCGACTGGTCCTCGATCGTCGTATAGTATCCCGAAAGGCGGGCCTTGACGTAAGGCAGATTGAGGTTATAGGTGAGGTCGGCAGCGAAAACCTTCTCGGCTTTCAGCCCCGGAGTGGTCGTATTGCGCGTACGGGGCGACACGAATGCCGTTGCGAACTTGGGAGCCTGCTGCATGTAACCGACATTGGCTTCGATCGAGTGTGCTCCCGAGAACTTGTAGCCCAGCGAGAGTTTCCCCTCGTAAGTCAGGTAGTCGAGTTTCTTCGAATCGCCCTTCGAATTGTTGGGGAACAGACCCTTGCGCCACATGCCCTCGCGGTACATGTTCGAATAGCCGACCGATCCGGCCAGTCCCAGCGAGAACCCGCCGACAGCCCACGTATAGTTGGCCCAGGCGTTGGTTTCGAGCAGGTGAGCACGGTAGTAATAGCCGTACTTGTCGCCGCGGCGGGCAATACGGGCATGTCCCGTAGCCCAGTAGTAATCCAGATCGTTTTGGGCAGCCGTTGCACTGGCCATGTCGCGTTCGGCGAACTTGTCGATGTCGTACCAGTAATCGCCACCCATCAGGTCCTTGACCTGCGAATAGTAGTTCGTGCGGTTCACGCGCAGGTTCACACCGCCGACGATACGCATGTTGTTGCGCATGTTATGCTCGACATTGGCCGCGAAGTTGTAATCGAGCTGGTCGGTATGGCGCTCCTCGATCATGTAGTTCGAACGGTACTGGTTGCCCATCAACTTGGTCAACTCCGTGTCGATATAGTGGTTTCGGTTGTAGAGCTGGTCGTAATCGATCATGCCGTCCCATACGTTGGCTGCCGTAAGAGCGTCCTGCATGTAGAAGTAAATCGTTTCATCGGTCGTGATACCCGGAACAACCTGCGTGAAATCCGACGTAGGCATAAAGCGGTAGTAATCGCCGCGGGGATCGGAACCGCCGTTCCACGTCAGGGCCGAATAGCCGTTCTTGCCGAAACGCAGCGACGTGGCAGCGTTCAGGCGCGTATTGCCCGACATGTCCCACGTGTAGTTCAGCATCACGATCGGCTCGTGGGTATTGCGCACGCGCGAGTTGCGGAGCTTACCGGCCTGGTAACCCACGTTGGGGTTGTAGTAGTTATTGCCGAAAAGGCGATAAGCCTCGTCGGTCGAAGCCTGCTGGGCGCCGCGCTCCGAGGGCGAAGCGAGCAGCGTCAGCGCAAGGCGGTGGTTCTGGCCGAAGAGCTTCTCGGCCGAAGCGAAATAGGAGTAGGAGTTGTAATAAACACCGTCCACATAGCCGTTACCGCCCTGACGGGTTCCCACCGAGAAGGCATACGACCAACCGTTGTCGAGCTGTCCCGAGCCGTAGGAAACCATCGCGCGGAAGCGGTACATCTGGTTGCCGTTCGAAACGCTCACGCGGAAGCCCTTGCGCATCTGCGAAGCGCGGGCGTTGATGTTGGTCATGCCGCCGATGCCGCCGATGCCGAAATCCGAAGCCTGAAGGCCCGTGTAATTTTCCTGGTTACGCGTCGCGTCGTTCAGACCGCTCCACAGCGACCAGGGACCGTAGCCCGTCATGGCGTCGTTGAAACGGATGCCGTTCAGGTAGATGTCCGAGTACTGCGAATCATAGCCGCGGACGTTGAAACGCATCTCGCTGAAGCGGTACGAAGCGATGTTGTTGAAGAGGTCCTTCGACGACGAGAGCGACGAAGGCAGCGCCTGCGTATCCGACGACGACGAGTCGCTGTCGAATTCGGCGAAAACGGCGTCGTCCAGCACACTGCCCGGGCCCGACGGAACGATAATTACCGACTTGAGGTCCTGTACGTGCTGATTACCCACACGGACCATCAGGCTGAGGTCCTCGAATTCGGGTGTAGAGAAGAGCACCGTATAGCTGCCCGCGGGAAGATTCTCGAAGATGAAGTTGCCGTCCTTGTCCGTCGTTGCCGCCAGACCCAGCGATTCGATCTTCACCTGTACATTGCTCAGGGCCACGCGACCGTTGCGCGAAACCACCTTACCGCGGATGCCTCCGTCCTGCGCATAGGACGTGAAGGTCACGGCGGCGAGCATCAGAATAAGTAGAACTTTGAGTTTCATACAAATATTTTAGAGTGTTTATTTGGCGATGTAGATATAGACGGGGAAGTGGTCGCTGAAACCGCCCTGGAAATCGTTGCCCACGAACGTACGCAGCGGATAACCCTTATACTGGCCATCCTTCTGGATCATGTAGGGACGGCGGAAGATACCTCCGTAGAATTTCGAATTGCCCACAGGCTGGATTTTCAGTTCGCCCGTGGAGCCCGTAGCGAGGTTTTCCGAGACGATGATGTTATCGAACAGGTTCCATTCGTCGCGGTAAGCCAGCGTTCCGTAACCCGACTTCAGCAGGTTGATGAACGGGTTGAACATATCGCCCTTCTTAACCTCCTTGATCTTGCCTTTGGCGTTCAGTCCCTCGACGATGCTGGCATCCGTAGCATCGTCGTTCAGGTCGCCCATAATGACCACCTTCGTAGCCGGATTGGCGGCAATCACCGAGTCGACGATGTGCTTCACCTGGTTGGCCGCAGCCAAACGCTTGGGCGCCGAAGCCTCCTTGCCGCCCAGGCGCGAAGGCCAGTGGCTCACGAGGAAGAAGAACGGCTCGCCCTCGATCGTACCCCACATCGTGACGAAATCACGCGTCTTGAAGTTAGGCAACTCGGGCATCTTAAACGGAATGGCGGCGCTGCCTTCCAGCTTGAAGACATCGGGCCGGTAGTAGAAACCGACATCGACGCCGCGGGCATCAGGCGAATCGTAATGCACGATACGGTAGTTGCCGGGAACGAGTTTGGGCTGAGCGATCACATCTTCCATCACCGAACGGTTCTCGATCTCCGAAACGCCGATCACGACGGGATAATCCTTATCCTCGGCGGCAATGTCGAACAGCACGCGCTCCAGGTTCCCGATTTTCTTGGTGTACTTGGCCGTGTTCCACTTCTTGGGACCTTCGGGCGTAAACTCCTCGTCGAGCACACCGGGGTCGTGAATGGTGTCGAACAGGTTTTCGAAGTTGTAGAAGACTACCTTGTAGGGCTTCTGCGCGAAGCATGCCACCACGATCAGTGAGGCAAACAGTCCTGTCAAAAAGATTCTCTTCATAAACGTTTTGTGTTATTAAGGTTCTATCCGGTTTAATATTAATTCCAGTCGGAATAATTATAGTTGCTCTTCACCGCATCGGCGACCGCAGGGTCGAGATTGCGGAAGAACTCGAAGCCCGTCAGCTCCTCGATTTTCTTCACCGAGCAGGCGGCGTCCTGGAGTTCCGTGTCGGCACTCGACGATGTGTTGTCGAAGACAAAACCTATGGCTTTCAACTCATCGGCCCCAAACTCCGAAATCTGCTTGTTCTGATTGCCGCGCTGGCGCAACAAAACCTTCCAGCATTTATCCGGCACGGCTACACGGATCGTACCGCCCACATTCGTGTTCGTCATGGTCCTGTACGAATCCGAAAAATACGTTCCCGTTACGACATAAAGCGTATCGTAATTACGGAGGCCTCCCCAACCGCGGACTTTACCTTCGAGAGTGGCCCAACTTCCTCCGTTGAAATCACCGTTTTGCGGCATCATGTTCGTGGAGAAGAACGTCTGCGCATTGGTAGTCCAAGTGCTGTAACGCGATGCCGAAGGCAGCATGTGTCCACGCTGGTAACCCGAAAAATAATTGATCACATTCGCCTGATCGCGTTCAGAAATGGCAGGTTCGAAAATTTTCGTGCCCGTCTGCCGATAATAAGGCTTCGACGAAACATATTCCGTCGTCCAGTCGTCGTAGGCCCACGCATCGGTGCGCCCCTGCGTGCCCGGACCGGTCTCATAGGTGCGGCTCGACGTATAATCGCGGTAAATCGGATAAGCCACCCAATGTGAAACATGTTTCGTACGGTCGTAGCAGATCGAATAATTCCGCACGTATTTCCCGTTGACAAGCGTCGTATAGTAGGTCTTATAGGTGTAATCTGCGTTTTCGGCATATTCCGGCTGTTCGCCCCAGGCCCGGTCGTAGTCGAACGTAGAGTTTGCCGCCTTCTGCGTCAGCGTCAGCGAGGTGGAATAGCCGTTGGTATAGGTTACAGCGATCGTAGCGACACGATCGTTGTCGGAATTGTTTTTCAGCAGGTAGAGGTACGCCGGGTCCCCGACATTTCCACTGGCGGAGGAGACTATCTTACCGTCGTCCCTGATTAAAGCAAACGAACACCAATCCGCATCCCCGGACTGCGAAACGATCAAAGCCTCGAAAGTGATGCCCGAAGGCCCCTGGGTCGAAATCTTGTTCGTTGTGGTTAAACTGCTCACGGTCTCTGCAACGAGCTCTGCGTGGGACTGCTTATCGTCCCCGTCGTCCTTGTCGCCGCATCCCGCAAACAGGACAAGCATCGCCGACATCGTCACGAGCAGCACGCTTATCTGTTTAATTTTCAACATCATTCAAAAAATATATAACATTTGGTCCGCAGACCTTTTTAGAAACCAAACTCTTGACGGGGTGTTATCCCCGCCAAGAGTGGTTTGGTTTAAAAAGTCAGTTTCCTTGACTACTGAAGTTTATACAGCATCACAGATTTCTGTGTACTTGCGTAGATCGCAAAACGCTCCTGACCCGCATTTGAATTGAACTGGAAGAGACGCGGCTTTTTGCCAGCTTCAAACGACGTACACGTCAACACGATAAGATTATCTACCATCGTAGGAGTCCACTGATAATCCGGAGTAGATGCACTCGGAACAACTGACGAGAACGCACAACTGTTACCCGTAGAAGCTTCCCATCCTACATACATATCGCCGTATTTAATCGAATAGAAATCCGTATCGGTAATTTTAGCAATCGTTATCGTATTGTAAGCAGCATCATAAACGATATTCGTTTCATCGAAAGCCGGACTTTCAAGTTTATCATAGGTAAAAGTGGACTTAGTAGCAGTTGCACCCGAATATTTATCTTTCAAAATATAGCATACTTTGCCATCCGGATAGCCGACTACGTACTCTCCCGACCAGTCTGCCGGAGCTGCAGTCAAAGGCACATAATTTTTGGCATTCGATGCTGCCTGCTTCAATTCCACCGAAGCCAGCGTCACACCAGCGACTTTTGCAACGAGATTCGCCGTATAAGCAGCATCGGTAGTGTTATTACCAACAGCGTTTACAACAATCGTGTTATCAGTTTTGGTTCCGAGCGAGAATTTATCGATATTCGTGCCTTCAAGTGCAAACGTTACCTGATCGGCGGTCGTATTCGCGACTGTATAGGAAAGCGTCTGTGCTACCGGAGAAGTTGCCGCAAACTGCTGCGGAACAGTCGTAATCTCAACGGCAGGTGTGGTAGTATTCTTCGAAATGCTGCGAAGCATGATATTGATCTTGGAGCTGTCGTAACCAAGAGCAAAACCCAATACATCGACCACGTCGCCATCAGCATAACCATTGAAATAGGAATCCAATCCGTAAGCAATCTGGATTTTCTTATCCGAGAATCCGGTTACATCAATCGTATAAGTATTATACGAAGCACCTTGTTCGATATTGAGCGTACCGGAAATCTTGGCATACTTGTACACACCAGGGCTTGCGATATAAGCAGAAAGGGCGGCCGCATCAAATGTTGCCGGAGCAGGCAGTTGAAGCGACGAAGCCGCACCTACCGTAACCTCGAAGGACGAGAACTGATAGAGATCGATACGAAGTTCGCTGGTTCCCTTTACAGTAGCGGTCTTGTCAATATCACCGATATAGGGATTTGCGGTCTGCGTATTCCAATCATTATTGAAGCCCAAGATGTAGTTTACGGTTCCATTGTTGTTCTGCGCGAACAGCACGCCCTTTTGATGAACGCCTACAATGGTAGCATTCTCAACCTCGAACTTACCTGCGCTCTTAATCTGATCAATAGTAACTTTCTGATATTCTTCAACAACACCGCCTCCGAGTTCCGGACCGTTACCGCCTGCGAAAAGTTTGAAATCGTCGAGACGCAGACCCTGATGGCCGTCGACACTGCTACCCGTGAAGGGATAGTCGTTGAAACGTACCGAAATTTTGTCCGTCGAAGCGGATGCCGGCAGTTTGAACTCCGCCGTGCAGATAGACCAGTTGCCCGTACCGACTTTTTTAGCCGTAAATGCAACGGGCGAATAGGTCGTACCGCCATCGATACTTACAGCGAGTTTCACCGTCGAAGTGTTGATTTCCGCAGGTACCGGAGCACCACTGACATATTTTTCCTGATCCAGGGCCGTGAAGGTAAACGTGAAATTGTTATTCGAGCCGATATTGATATTCTCGATCTCGAAAACAGCCGAGGTTTTGCCGATATAGACATAGGGAGCGCCCGAAACCTCGGACTTCTCGCTGTCGGAAGGCTGATAAGCCGCACCGCTGTTACGTACCGAAGCGTCGGTGCCGCCATAGGCAACAGCCGACTGATCGAGCGAACCGCCACGGGTCCAGCCTTCGAACTTGTCGACATAAGGCCAGTAGCCGTCAGTGCCCTTCTCGACCTTCGTACCGCAATTCTCGCTGTAAAGGGCGTCGCCGACCGGAATGTCGCCGTCGCTCTGCACAACCTTGATCGTAGCCTCCCGCTTCAAGGGAATACCCTCGAACGTGGAATAAGCAGTCAGCGTAAGTTCTGCAGTACGTTCCGCCGTAGCCTGACCGAGCGTAAAGGTCAGCGTCGTAGTGCCGGTTTTGCCCGACATGGCGCTGGGCGTGCACCACTGCGAGTCGCCCGCGTTTTTGAACGTCAAATCCCAGTCGCCTTTCGAAACGACCTCTACAGACTGTTCGAGCTTGCCTCCCGCAAGTTTACCGGCGATGGTCACGACCTCGCCGCCGTTCACGGTAATTTCGGGCATTCCCGAATAACCGTTGTCGTCATCGTCCGAGCATGCAGTGAAGGCTGTAATTGCCAACACCGAGCAGAACAATGTTTTCCAGAAATTTACTACTTTCATAGAGTTGAGTGTTAGTTAAAAAATGTATTTTTTGTAGCCAAAATTATTCGAAATCATTACATAATAGTAATATTATGCCTCAAAGTTAAAATTATTTTCCGGACCATCAAAGGTTTGTAACACTCTTTTAATAATCAGATCGGTCCAATTTACAACCTTTTTTAACTCCTGCCGACAGTTCGCCGATGAGGACAGAAGACCCGGAACATGCTCATCGGGCATACTCCGGGTCCAGTAGTATTCGGTTAATCAGCGTATTCTGTCGGCAGCGCGCACCAGCAATTCGTCGCGGAAAATCGCACGGGCCGCCAGATAGGCAAACAGCAAGCAGACCAACGGCAGCACAATGGCGGGTCGAAAGCCCTGGGTGTGGAACGTCAGGTCGGAAAAGACCCTCCAGCTCAGGAAGTAGTAGACGCCTTCCATGATCGCGGAGCCCAGCAACAGCACCATTTCCACCACGCAAAGGCGGAGTTGCAGCAAACGGCGGCGGAACAGGAAAATCGTAACCAGCGGCAGTGCGCAGGCCAGCGCCAGCAATACCCCCATATAAAGGGTGGACTGAACGACTGCGCCGTCGGTGGTTTTCAGCCCGAAGGCGTAGAGTCCGAATTCCCCGGCATCGCCCGCAAACCATGCCAGCCCCGCAAAAAGCGTCACGGCCATAAGTGCCGAAATGACAAGCAAATAAAGCGTTTGGATTCGTTGTATCATCATTTACAAAGTTTTGTCGATCAAATATTTGTTCCGCTCGGAGGATCCTCTGTTGATCAATTCGCCCAAAAATCCGGCCAAAAACAACTGAACGCCGAGAATTACGGCTAAAATCGCCAGATAAAACAGCGGCTGGTCCGCAACGGGCCTCAGCGGCAGGCCGTGGGACTGTTTCCAAAGTTTTTCGGCGATGATCCACACGGTCGTTCCGCCGCCGAGCAGGAACATCAGCGTCCCGAGGCTCCCGAAGAAGTACATCGGCGAACGCCCGAAATGAGTCATGAACAGCACCGTGATCAGGTCCAGATACCCTTTTACCGTACGTTCGAGGCCGAATTTCGAACAACCATATTTGCGGGCATGATGGTCCACGACCTTTTCTCCGATACGGCCGAAGCCGGCCTTCTTGGCCAGGATCGGTATAAACCGGTGCATTTCGCCGTAGACCTCGATGGCCTTCACCACCTTGCGGCGATAGGCTTTGAGCCCGCAGTTGAAATCGTGCAGTTTGATGCCCGATACGGTCCGTGCCGTCCAGTTGAAGAACTTGCTGGGCCAGCGCTTGCCGATCGGGTCGTGGCGCTGTTTCTTCCACCCCGACACGAGGTCATAGCCCTCTTCGAGGACCATGCGCCGCAGTTCGGGAATTTCGTCGGGCGAATCCTGCAAATCGGCGTCCATCGTGATGACCACCTCGCCTTCCGCCGCTGCGAATCCACAGTAAAGAGCCGCGGATTTGCCGTAATTGCGGGCAAAACTGATGCCCCGGATTGCCGGATACTGCGCCTTGAGGCGTTCGACCTCCTCCCACGAACCGTCCGACGAACCGTCGTCGATCAGAATAACCTCGTACGAGAACCCGTTTTCACGCATCACACGGTCGATCCATGCCACCAACTCGGGCAGGGACTCCGCTTCATTGTAAAGCGGTACGACGACCGATATATCCAGTTTATTCATTCCTATTCGTTAGTGCCTTCCGAAAAGACATCGGGATCGCGCTTGGTAAAAGCCGCAATAAACAGACCGAAAAAGCCGCCCTTGATGACCGAGCCGAACATTCCACTGAAAATCTGCACCAGCGGCGACCGCATCAGTTTCATCATCAGTTCGATCTGGTCGGCCGTATAGAAGCCCGTATTCTCCAGCATGGCGATCGACGGAGTTATCATCGCCTCGTACTTGGCCGCAAAAAGCCAGTTGGCCGCCACGCCCATGAAAGCGCCCTCGATAAACCCGGCGCAAAGCATCACGCAGACCATAAAGCCCAGGCACTGTCCATAGCTGTATCCCTTGGCTCCGTACTCGGCCACACGGCGTTTGGTGAAATAGCCCAGCAGCAGTACGAACACAACCAGCGACAAAAGCGACAAAAGCCTGTTCTGCACATAAAAGCCCAGTACGTCGAAAAGGATGGCGACCAAGGCCATGATTACGCCATATCGCGCGGCCTCGTTCCAGAAATTGTTCTTCTTCATTTTGTATCGATCATTTTATCAATCTATTGCAGTTCTCCCTTGCCCTCGCGCAGGATTTCCGGCTCATTGTCCGTCAGGTCCACGATCGTCGTGGGAATATTGTCGCCGATACCGCCGTCGATGACCAGCGCCACTTCGCGGCCGTATCGTTCGTGGATCAGTTCGGGATCGGTCGTGTACTCCACCACCTCGTCGTCGTCCTTGACCGACGTTGTAATCATCGGACACCCCAACGCCCCGACCACAGCCCGTGCAATCGGGCTGGCGGGAATGCGGATACCGATCGTACGACGCCGCTCGAGGGCTTTATCCGGAATGCGCGCCGAAGCAGCCAGCACGAAGGTAAACGGCCCGGGCAGGTTGCGTTTGAGGATTTTGAAGACGGCATTGTCCACCCGGCAGTACTCCGCGACCTGGGCGATACTTTCGAAAACCACGGTAAATTCCCCGTTCCCCTTGCCTTTGATGCGGCGCAGCCGTTCGATGGCCTTCGGCGAACGCAGCGAACAGCCGAAAGCATAGACGCTGTCGGTGGGATAAATAATGATTTCATCCCGCTCCAGGGCGTCTACGACGCGCTGCAACTCCTTCTCCGAAGGATTCTGTTCGTATATCTTCGCAAGCATGGGATGACAAAGATACGAAAATTATTTAATCTTGCGCCGATTAAGTTCGTCGCTGTATGCCCGTGCGTTCTTATTGTGTTCACTCAGGGTTTTGGCGAAATTGTGGTAACCGTCGAACTCGGGCCGCGCACAGAAGAAGATATAGTCGTGTTTCTCGTAGTCGAGCACGGCGTCGATGGCGTTTTTCCCCGGCATGCAGATGGGCGAAGGCGGCAACCCCTTATTCACATAGGTATTATAGGGTGAATCGTATTTCAGGTGTCTGTAAAGGATGCGGCGCAGTCCGAAGTCCTGCATGGCATACTTTACCGTCGGGTCGGCCTGCAGCTTGATATCTTTGTTCAGGCGGTTGATGTAAACCCCCGCCACACGGGGCATCTCGTCGGTCTTGCGTGTCTCCTCGTAGACGATCGACGCCAGGGTCATCACCTCCAGCCGGCTCAGTCCGCTGCGCTTGCGTTTGTCGTCGCGCCCGGAGGTCCAGAAACGGTCGTATTCGCGCTTCATGCGCTTCACGAACTCTTCGGGCGTCACCGTCCAATACAATTCGTAGGTATCGGGAATAAACATTGAAAAGAGCGTCACGCTGTCGAACCCGACCTCTTCGGCCAGTTCTTTCGAGGTCAGCGCCTGCATGATAGCCGTGGAATCGGCGTCGATCTGCCGGGCGAGTTTCTGCGCCAACTGCGCCGGAATACGCACGTTGTTGATCGCCACCCGCACAGGGGTCTGCAACCCCAACTTGAGCATACGCGCAATTTCGACGACGCTCATGCCGCGTTTGAGGACATAACGGCCGGGCTTGAAGGTTTCACCCAGGTTGATCCGGCGGGCATAGGCATCGAACGCCCGGTGGTGTTTGATCTGCGGCAGCAGCGAATCCACGACCTGCGCGTAGTCCGCACGGCTGCTCACATACAGGTCGCGTTCCGCAACTACCGCATTCCCATAGAATTGCTGCCGCGCGACGAAGGCCGCGACGACCGCCAGGACGAGCACTGCCAGCAGGCTCCGGAGCAATATTTTCTTACGCATTCGGCAATATTTTTTTGCGAAGGTAATAAAAAAATATACGATTTCATCGTCCCGGCGTCGTCCGGCCGGGAAACAACCGGGCGCACAGCGCCGAATCGCACCGTCCCGAAAAAAAATATTTTCATCGCTGCGAATTGTTTTTTCTTGATTCTTAGTTTTTTATCCATATATTTGCAGGGTAATAGCCACTGCATCATTCTGAATTCTGAAAATATGAAACACCAGTCTACCCTACTGTTTCTGGGGGTATGCGCTCTTCTGACAGCGGGTTGCGTCAAAGAGCCCAATTCCAATCGCACCCCTTCGGGTCCCGACGACTACTTCGATTTCAAAATCGACCAGCAGGTCGCCTTGTCGGTCGATTACGGCTTCCCCAATAAAGACTACGCCGTCCTGTTCGAACTCTACGATCAGGACCCGATGACCGAAAACGCGGCAGGCGAAAGCGTCAAACGGGACATCGAACCCATCTACCGCGCAACAACCAATGGTTCGGGCAAATTCTCCGCCGACATCCAGGCGCTCTCCAGCCTCTCGAAAGTGTGGCTCTACTCGGATTATCCGGGAACGCTCTCCCCTGTCGAACTGGAAATCGAGGACAACCGAATCACGTACAGCCAAAAGGCTTATGTCGCGCAGCTCCGCACAAAAGGCACGCGGGCCGTCACGGGCAACAAACACACCTACCCCGACGGATGGCTTACGCTGGGCGACTGGGACCAGTACGGAACCCCCGACTACCTGGAGCCCGAGCGAACCATGCCTTCGGCCGGTACGCTGTATGACATCAACGAGGTGTTCGTCAAACGCAACGACATGCGCAAACTGAAAGAACGCTACCCCGAATTTTTCGCCGACGGGCTCAGTTCGGACCTCCGGATCGTCAAGCCGACGAAGGTCTATCTGGTATTCATCAACAGTACGGCAGCCTGGCGGAATACCGTGGGTTACTACACCTACCCCACCGGGCAGGAACCGCAGAGCGCAGCCGAACTCCAGCGGGTTCTGGTCTTTCCCGATGCGTCGCCGTTCGTAAAGAAAATCGGCGCCACAACGGCGCGCGGCGCACTGGCTGGCGGCGACCGGGTCCAACTCAAATACTGGGACGGCGAAAAGTTCAACGACGAGTTCCCCGCGGGAGTTTCTATCGGCTGGTGGCTCGAAGGAATGGGATTCAACGCCAACACCGGCAACATCGCCATCCAGAACAAAGGACAGTTCAGCAGGTTCTCCACCGACCACCTGAATACCGACGGCGAAAGGCGCACCATCGCGCTGCTCGATCCCCAGAGCCAGAAAATCGTGGCAATCGGCTTTGAGGACAACCTCGACCTGCGCTACAACGACGCGACCTTCTACCTCGAAGTCGAGGAGGACGGGGCCATCGACGGCAACATCCCCGAACTGCCCGACGACGGCAACGGCCCGTCCGACGAGGAAAACTATGTCAAGACCGACGGATTCCTGATGTTCGAAGACCTGTGGCCCTATGCCGGCGACTACGACATGAACGACGTGATGATCAAGTACAGCAGCAAGGTCTACAAGCACATCCTGAACAATTCGGTATACAGGATCGAAACCGAGTATACGCCCTGCCATAACGGCGGCAAGATTCAGTCGGGATTCGGCGTTCAACTGACGAACCTCGCTCCGGATGCCGTCCATAAAGTCACCGCCACAGGCGCCATTCCGTCGCAATATATGCAGGGGCAGCCGCTCGAACCGGAACAAAAACATCCGACGGTCCTCCTGTTCGACGACATTCAGCCTGTCCTCGACAACAAAATATCCGTGACATTCGAACTCAACGACGTGATCGAGTCCACCGTAACGCCGCCTTTCAATCCGTTCATTTTCGTCGAATCGGACAAGATTCGCGGCAAGGAGGTGCACCTGGTGAAACACATGCCTACCGACAAGGCCGATCCGAGCCTTTTCGGCACGGGACACGACGGGTCGAAGCCAAGCCAAAACCTCTACTATGTGCTGGCGAAGAACGACACACAATATCCGTTTGCGCTGAACATGCCTTTCCTGGAGAATATTCCGATCCCCGACGAAGGCGTGAAGATCGACTACTCCTACCCCAAATTCCGCAGTTGGGTGGAATCGGATGGCAAGACCAATAAAGACTGGTATCTCTATCCGGCCAAAAAATAGGATGGATTTGAATCTGAAAAAAGTCCCGGGCAGGCTTGCCCGGGACTTTTTATTTGCCATGACCTACCGAAACCACCCTGCGAAATACCCTGGCAAAGAAAGAAATACGATTCCGGCAAAGAAAATATTCCCGATGTGTTTGCGGGGATGATAAAATTTTCCTACTTTTGTCCCCGGGTGAGTCTTATACGACCAGCTCCTACAGAATCCCCCAGGCGAGGAATCGAGCAAGGGTATGTGGTCGTAGCGGTGCGATGTAAGTAGCTCACCCTTTTTTCTATAACAGCGTTTAACTCGGTGAGTTAAACGCTGTTTTTTGCAATGGACATGAAGGTCATAACCGTCGTATGAAAAGGCTTCATTTTCAACATACGAAAATTCCCCAACTCAGTACCGTATGTGCATAGAATTCAACCTCACCCTGCACCATATCGGTCAGCTTGGGCTCTTGATCGACCGGATAAGCACGTTCGAAAACTCTTATGACGCTGCTGTTCAGTTGTAACCTATCATTGGCAATGTATTGAAAATATTTCTTTTTCTGCGGGCTGATCTGCACGCAAAAGACATTGCCGATCTTGGTAACAATACGTTTCGGCTTTTCCATAAAACATTTAGTGGAAAACTATTCCGATAAAGATCCGGATTTAAGAATCACATCACGCGGAAAAACAATCGTCCAATCGCCATCCACTGCCGTAGCAGTCGTAAGGTCAATATATCCGACATAGTCATCCGGCTTCAATAAGTACTGTTTGCCGCCAGCACTGTTGAATACATTGCTATCGATAAAATAGAACCGCAATTTATCCCACGACGCCGGGTTTCCACCGATCGGACCTGTAATTTTCTCAACAGCGCCAATTTCCTTATAAAAGTCCATTGTGGAAGCCAATAATACTATTTGCAGAAAACACAAATATCAACAATTACACAAATCTCGCCGAACGATATCCTCGCCGATCGGGAATCGATTATCTCCATAAACGAGGATATCGTCGTTCATTTGGGTAAATCACAGAAATAATATAGGCCAATAACTCCTTTTAAATTTACTGCAAGCATCTAACAATAATTCACTGTCAACAGCTTCTGCCCAACCAAAATGCTGATTCTGAAGGCCTGCAATATTTTTATCCAACACTATTCCCGACATAAATACGATCTTATTATTTTGTATCACATATATGGCACTTTGAACAGTTGCCATATCGCCCCCTGTCACTACACAATCAAAATTTGGCAAAATATCTTTCAGAATATTTTTATTATTGCATTTCAGGTATAGCCCCTTGAATAATTGGGGATCGAGATCTTGCCGGTCATTTTTATTAACGATAATATATACCGCCAGGTCCTTATTATCAAAACACAAATCATTTAATGGATTGATCGTATCCCCAACAATCCCTTTCATATGATGCATATCAATATTGGATGTTAAAATTACAATAGGGCTTCCAATCACGAATAGCTCGAAAAGCCAACAGGTGAGTATAATAAAGATAAAACCTAAAAAAAATTTAATGCCCGATTTCATATTTCTATTTATCTTTTTCTTTTACCATGAATTATGACGATAGTACCTTTATTGGGAGCAACTAAAGTCTTATCACTAACAACTGCTCCCGGATAAAAAACTCTCACATCTGATGCCCGCACTTGACCATTAGCCCCAATTTTAGTTGCCATTTTTTCAGCTACGCTTTTCCCCAAAAAAGGGCTTATTGCAGTTCGGCATCCACCTACCAGATTTATATCCGCATCAAGAGCAAATGCTCCTGCATTAAAGTTTGAAACATTCAAAGTTTCACTGGTCATCATATTCATCATATCGTGACCCACAAATCCGACATCTAAATCACCAGGTGTTGCATGGCCAATATATGCAAAATTGCTAACTAAATCATTAGTTCTTGAATCTTCTCCTGTTTTATCATTCACATAATTAACTATATCATCACTACTGGATACAACTTGCATCGTTACGCCAACATCAGCAGCTTGTTTTTGATAATCATTGAGGGTTTTAGTGTCATATCCACCTTCACCACCACCATTATATACTATCCACGTTGCTTTTTCCCCATTCCCTTGTTTATTGAATTTTTTTTGCATTTTTTTTGCCCTATCTAAACCATTTTCCAAAAAATGCAGTTTGTTTCCATGATCCCCAGGTTGTCCTGAAATGACGATACCTTCCTGACCATCTGGATCAATATACTTAATTGGATTATTATAGCAATACGCATACGGCGAAATCGGGTGGTAGCCGTAACTCAAATTTACTGAAAATAAAGCGATAATGCAAATCGCGGTGTTTAAAAGAGCCGCAAAAAACAAAACATTCGGAACCCATCAAACGCAGGAAATCACCAGATCACAAATCAGCCCGACGACATCATTACCGACGGTGGCCCGATAACACCCAAGACAAACGATGGAACACCGACCGAGCGACATTTGGAGAAGGATGTTGTAAACATCAATTCCTCGGTCGATAGCGTGGAGAACTGGGGGGGGGTAATAATTCTTAAAAGAGGTATTATTTGCAGATAGTTAAAAGCCGAACAAATTGTCCGGCCTTTACGTATTTCCTACATATAGCTATTTATGAACTATTAATTTCAGCTCGTCATCATCATATCGGAAGATCCAAGTGCTGAAGCTATCGTTTTCTATACCGTCTAATAGTAAGGTTC
Source organism: Alistipes sp. D31t1_170403_E11 (assembly GCF_015553985.1). Taxonomy (NCBI): domain Bacteria; kingdom Pseudomonadati; phylum Bacteroidota; class Bacteroidia; order Bacteroidales; family Rikenellaceae; genus Alistipes; species Alistipes sp. D31t1_170403_E11. The sequence continues at coordinate 95,754 of NZ_JADNHQ010000001.1, forward strand.
CGCCCTTCAAGATTTGCGTTTGGTTTACAGCAAAATCGAAGGGAACTTTTTTCTCTGTAATATTCACCTTGTTGTTTTTCTTCCCATAGAAAATGAAAATATGTCCTTTATAGGTCATTACCCCGAATTCAATTCCGTTTTTCAGAACCCGGCGGCCAATAGCCTCAATTTGGATGCAGTCGTTACCATGTTGGTCTGAAAAGAAAGTAATACCATAATTGAAATCTTTTCTGTAATAACTCTCTTGGGCATCAGTTGTCAATACATTGTCGAGCATATTTTGAAATATACTATCAACCTGTATCTCAGGCAAATATTCCCGTTTTGTTTTGTTTGGATCAGGTTGTGACGATACATGCTGGCCAAACGAGATAAAGAATACGATAAATAGTAAGTATTTCATTGCAATTATGGTTTTTTACCCCAAATCGTTACTGAAGGCAGCCCGATTATTCTATATTCCGAATCTTTATTAAATGGCGAGTATTGGGATGGATTAATAGTATATATTTTAGTTGTAGCATTAGGAAACGTTCCGTTTATCATTCCGGCAGTTGTTACATCACCCAGTGACGGTGTTGTTATTCCATTCGTATGGCTGTGATTATTTGCCCGAACGGTATATCCTGTTTGAAATACATATTGCCCGACAGAAGTTTCTCCCTTTTGGTGCATATTACCCACAATATTTTTCTGGGATTTATCTGTTCCAACTTTTACGTGCGACCATTCAACATTTGTCGTTGTTCCGGGATTAGCCATAAATTCAAAAAGTTCTGTCGCTTTATCATCTCCTTTGACCTGGAAAAGAGTTAACCGCTCTTGTGTAATACTCCCGTCCTCCCGTATAACATTCACTTGGGGTTGGTTAACTCCAGTAATAGTACCGTATTCAAATATTTTCGACTGCCCTTCTATGCGTTGCCGTTTCCCGTCAACCTGCTGTACAATATGAAAAGCATCCTGCGTTGTATCTTCGATGCGATTGACAATTTGTCCATTCTGATTAATTTCCCAAACATCTTTCCCATCCGGATCAACATATTTTATCGGATTTCCCGCACAATACGCATACGGTGAAATCGGGTGGTAGCCGTAACTCAAATCTACTGAAAATAATGCGATAATGCAAATCGCGGCAGTCAAAAATTTGGTTTTCATAACAATATAATTTTTAAGGCTATAGCATCGGCAATTCATTCGTGGTTGCCCCCTGCATTTTCTTTCCCTGTTCGTTGCCCTTTTCCAGCTTTTCATGCAGTTCCCCGCTCATCTGCTCCCAGCCCAGGGATTTCAGGCTTTCGTAAAGCGATTGTGACCGCGCTTCGATCTGCCGGGTATATTCATCCTCCTTATACCCGTTTTGTCCCAAATGCGACATAAGGGCCGCATCGAGCGATTTGCCCAGGATAATGCAGGCATTGGGATTTTGAGGATAGTATTCCAGCGATTTTTCACAACAGCGCCGTGTAAACCCGTCGTAACATTCGAATTTGCGCCAATACCCGAACGCAAGGTCCGCAAGCTGTACGGCAACGGTTTCCCGATCCGTCAGCGGGGCAAGGTACACCTTGCTCTCAATGGCCTTGTCTCCGATCTCGAAATGCTCCTTATAGAAGAATTCCGGGGTTATCTGCTGGGTTGTCAGTTCCACGTTAACCCACGGCTCGGGATACATGTTATCCTCATTGCGGTAACGGATAAACACATGGGCCGGGGCGCGGGCAATATATGCTTCAGCCCCGAGGGATTCGGCCAGAACCTTGTAGTACATCGGCAGGGAACGGCATTGCCCGGTATGCGTCCGCATGACTTTGCTTACGAACTGGTCGGTAAAATCGGATTCGTCCCCCGTATGGTCGAAATCGTAGGTGAACGGTTTATGTCCGTTCCCGGAATAAGGGCGGAAAAAATATTCCGTGAGCGCCAGGTTCTTCCCGGTCTTATACCGGCCGAGTCCGTTTGCTGCAATCAGCCGTTGCAGGAACGCAACTGCGGTATCTATGCCGTCGCAATACGCCTTGTAATCCAGGCCGCCGTCGAGGTAAGCCCACTCCGCAAGGAAGACGGCACGTTTTACACTCAAGGGGGCTTTGCCGTCGAGCATATCCGTAATTTCGAGATACGCCTGCCGGTAATGCCGGCTACGGGATTCGTCCGGCGTATGATTCAGCACCGGGCCGCCCTGCCGGCCGTTCGCCGGTTGAAGCGGGAATACACAACAAAACAGAAGCAGGCAGAGTACTCCTTTTACGATTAATTTTACATCCATAGATTTATCCATAAACAGGTAATTAAAATTAACGGATAAACCTCAAAACACCAAGCAATAACGGCCTTACATATACACACACAAACCAATAATAACCAATGAATTACAAAACAAAAACGCTTACATGGAGATAACAGGCTGAAAAGGCACTGAGATCATCGGATAACGAGGCCGGTTTTCAATCCGTCCGGACGGACTGATTTAACCGGGAGAGGGCACGCCGGGCCTCCCCGGTTCGTTCACGACCAGGACGCTTCGGAAACATCTCCCCGGCCTCAGGCAGGAAACAATCCGGCGGCGCCAGTTCCGGCTTTGGAAAAATAATTGTACCTTAACCTCGCAGAAAACCAAAAACAATGGAAAACAGAATCACAACGCTCTTCGGCATCCGCTACCCCGTCATCGCAGGCGGAATGGTGTGGTGCAGCGGCTGGCGGCTGGCCGCCGCCGTCAGCGAAGCCGGCGGGCTGGGACTGATCGGCTCCGGCTCGATGACGCCCGAACTGCTGCGCGAACATATCCGCAAATGCCGCGCAGCCACGTCCCGGCCTTTCGGCGTCAACGTGCCGCTCGTTTATCGCTATACACCTGAATTAATGGATATTATCATAGAAGAGCGCGTGCCGGCTGTTTTCACATCGGCAGGCAACCCTGCGACCTGGACCGGACGTTTGCACGACGCCGGCTGCCGCGTGGCACACGTGGTGTCGAGCTCGAAATTCGCCCTCAAAAGCCGCGATGCAGGCGTAGACGCCGTCGTGGCCGAAGGGTTCGAAGCCGGAGGTCACAACGGCCGCGAGGAGACGACCACCATGGCCCTCATCCCGCAGGTCAGGCAGGCCGTCGATCTCCCGCTCATCGCCGCAGGAGGCATCGCCACGGGAGCCGGCATGCTGGCTGCCTTTGCCCTGGGAGCCGAAGGGTGTCAACTGGGAACCCGTTTCGCCCTGTCGCAGGAGAGTTCCGCCTGTGAAGCCTTCAAACAGTTGTGCATCGGATTGCAAGAAGGCGATACGATCCTGGCGCTCAAAAAGGTCGTTCCGACACGCCTCATCCGCAACGGTTTCTGCCGCACGGTGGAGGAAGCCGAAAGCCGGGGCGCCGATGCGGAAGAGTTGCTCGCGCTGGTGGGTCGCGGACGGCCGAAACGGGGCATTTTCGAGGGTGACCTCGACGAAGGAGAACTGGAGATCGGGCAGATCACAGCGCTTATCGACGACCTGCCGTCCGCAGGCGACATCCTCCGCCGGCTCATCGCCGAATACGAAACCGCCCGGAAAAAGCTCTGCCCGCTCTGACTTCTGCCGGAGACGAACCCATACATCCTCCATTCCGATTTTCGCCTCCGCCGCCCGAAAACAAGTCCGGTTCGTTCTTCCGCATACCGTCACAAACGATATTTCCCGGTATTAAGATTCGGTTTCACGTTACAATGTGACAAAAAAATACTTATATTTGTAAACAGTTAAAATCAAAAACAAGAAACTGATGATACGACTCAATGTATTTATCCGCACGACGGAAAGCAACCGCGAAGAACTGGTACGCACGGCCAAGGAATTGGTAGCCGCCTCACTCAAAGACGAAGGATGCGTCGCCTACGACCTGTTCGACAGCGCCACGCGTAACGACGTACTGATGATCTGCGAAACCTGGAGCGACTCGAAGGCACTGGCTGCCCACGAGCAGGCGTCGCACTTCACGACCCTCGTGCCGCGCCTGGAACAACTGGGCGAACTGAAAATCGAGAAGTTTATCTTCTGATCGGCCCGTGCCGCCCGGCGGCAACCGGACACAAAAAACCTCCGCGTTCGACGCGGAGGTTTTTTCATTTACTCTTCGATTGCCTTGAAGTCGGTCTTGTACAGGCCGCAGATCGGGCAGGTCCAGTCGTCGGGAATCTCCTCGAAAGGCGTTCCCGGCGCGATTCCCGTCTCGGGATCGCCCTTTGCAGGGTCATAGACATAATCGCAGGCCGTACACTTGTAGCGCTTCGGGATGCAGCGGTCGGCAACCTTACCCCAGTCGATCAACTCCCAGAATGCAGCCAGGAAATCGGGACGGCGGTTACGGTAGTCGATGTAGTAGGCATGCTCCCAAACATCGACAGTCATCACCGGGCGCAGACCGTCGGTCATCGGATTGCCCGCATTCGATTTGGCGACGATCGACAGTTTTCCGCCCTTATCCATCGCCAGCCAGGCCCATCCGGAGCCGAAAAGCCCTACGGCAGCCTTGGTGAACTGCTCCTTGAAAGCCTCCACCGAACCGAACGCCTCGGAGAGTTTCGCGGCCAGTTTCGCAGGAATCGGCTGCTGGGCGGGAGTCAGCATCTGGAAGAAGAAGGTATGGTTCCAGGCCTGGGCGGCATTGTTGAAAATACCCCCGTCGGCCTTCCGGACGATTTCGTCGAGCGGCATCTCCTCATAAGGCGTGCCCACAATCAGGTTGTTCAGGTTATTCACATAGGTCTGCAAATGCTTTCCGTAGTGGTAATCGAAGGTTTCCTTGCTCATCTTCGGAGCAAGCGCTTCCGGTGCGTAAGGAAGCTCAGGCATTGTATGTTTCATAGTCGTGTGAATTAAAGTCTGCCCTAATTTAGCGAAAATTCCGATCGGTTACTCCGCCTAAGCGAAAATGATTATCAATTAAACGAATTATCGCCTTTTACGGCACAAAAAACGGGGATATTTTCGAAAATCCCCGTTTCTGCAAAACCGTCCCCGTCGGAAACGGCTTAGAAATTCGCCTTGATACCCACCGTGAAGTTGGCTCCCAGTTCGGGATACCACGGATATTCGTACAGGCGGCGGTTGATGAGGTTGCGCCCTTCGGCAAAGAGCATCACTCGGCCCGAAACCTTCCAGTCGAAATTGACCCGCAGGTCGACTGCAAAGGGGGCTTCGAAAGAGAGTCCGTGAGCCGGTTCTACGGCATCGGTCGTAGCCAAAAGATCGATTACAGTCCAGCGGCGGACGCTCTGCATCAGGGCTTTCACGCCAAACGAAACCTTGCGGCCCTCATAACCGACGCCCAGATTGCCCTCAAACGAAGGAGCACCGTTTTTCAAATCCGTTTCGTCGTTGTAGAGATAACCGTGCACACCCAGGTCGAATTTCAGCACGCTGACAGGCCTAAACTCGATTTCACCGTTGAACGAAGTGACGGTCTGCCGCGCCATTACAGGAACGATGGCTCCTCCGAAAATCTCAAGGAACGCCGGATCATCCGACAAACTCCGGTAAGCAGTCCAGTAAAGATGGTTGTCCCGAACCGAAAGCCCGGCGTAAACGCGGTAATTGAAGCGGCTGCGCCACAGGCTGCCGCCCAGTCCGAGGCGGAAATTGTAGTCGACCGAACTCTTGTCGAGCCACATCGAAGAAGCGACATAGGGATTCTCCAGCGTCAGGGCCCGGAAATCGTTCGGTTTCACAGCTCCGTCGGCCTCGAAGAAGGGTTTCAGTCCCGGTGTTCCGAGGTTGAAATCGAGCCGGGCATAAGGGATGATATAGTTTTCGGATTTCACACGCGAATCGGGAACCTGGTCCCCGAACTCAAGGCGGTCGTGGTAATAGTCGGCTCCCACGTCGAGGCGCACCACGCCTCCGGCAAAACCGTAGCGCAGGGCAGCGTGGATCAACTGTTGGTTCCGCTCCGAAATGGATTTCTGCCCGGCCAGCCGTTCATAACCCGCTTCGAGCGAGAAATGGCTGCGGCCGAACCCGCGGGCGATTTTGGCCCGGGCTTCGAGCGTCGTTTGACGCGCCTTGTCGTTGTACTCCGGCCATTCGGAGTGGTCGAAGAAGAATCCTCCGCGCAAGGCGATTTCGAAGTTCGTGCGGCTCAGGTCCTGGAAATTATCCCCGAAGCGAACCGCAACGTTCGCATCGCCGTAGTCGTTCATTCCGCCGGGCTTGATCGACGATTCGAAAGTCTCGCCGGCATAGGCCCCGTAGCGGTGATACATCCGGTTGTCGTAATAAATATCGCCTTCGAGGATATGACGGCCGAAATACTTGCCCGCAGCGGCTCCGATACGGTTGAACATCCGCGTGGAATTATTCTTCACGCCGAAGTTGTTTTTGATCTTGGCATACTGCCCCTCGTGGTTGATATATCCCACGACGTAACCCGTCGAGGGATTCTGCGACGAAGCATAGAAATCCAGCACCGAGTTGAGCGGATAGCCCGCTCCGGCCTTCACGTAGAACGGCAGCGGACGGTTGAATTCCCAGTAGGTCACCGTCGCGGGACGGATCGGACGCGTCGAAAGCGTCGTCCGCAGCGACAGCGGCGTAATGGTGTAATCTATTTCGGGGCGCATGCGCGCCGTATCGGTCATGTCGGGCTCGACGGCCAGTTTCGAGGCGCTCTCCACCTTCGGAACATAGGCTTTGGTCACCTCGACCTGTTTTTCGACCTGCGCCGCAGCCAGTTGCGGCAGCACCGCCGCGAAGGCGGCCGCTATCAGAATCTTCTTCATCGTCAGTTGAGTTTTGCGATTCGCGCCTTCGCTTCGTCCACGATGCCGTCGTCGGCAGGCGAATATCCGTCGGCGACACTCTGCCACGTTGCCCGGGCCTGGAAATTATCCCCTTTCTTCACATACACGTCGCCCAGCAGGATAAAGGCTTTGGCCAGCCAGTAGGCCTGCGGTTCCCGCTCCGAGAAGGCGAAGACCTCCTTTTCGGTCTTGTTCATGTCGCCGCCCTCGAACGTGGATTCGATCACGTAATAGGCAGCCTCGGAACCCTCTTTGGTCCGCACGTCCTTGGCCAGTTCCTTGTAGAGTTTCACCGCTTCGTCGCGGCGGCCTTCTGCGCGCAACTGCCCGGCCCAGGCGTATTTCGCTTCACGGAGCGCCACGGCTCCCGCATCGGCATGGCCGCAGACATCGGCGGCCATTTCGGCGATTTTCGTCCCGTCGCCACCGGCCACCGTGGCACGCACATACCCCTTCATGGCATCTTCGCGGCCCGTGATGGTCGGCGCCGCGTCATAAAGCCTGCGGTAAGCCGAAGCGGCCTCCTCCCAGCGTTTGTCGGCATAGGTCATTTCGGCGAGTTTCTCCAGCACGGCGACCGTGTACTGGGTCGTACCCTGGTCGGCCAGCGCCGTGAGCGCCTCGATAGCCTCCTCGCGCTCGCCCGAACGGAGGTAACAGTCGCTCAGGTAGTAGAGGGCATCGGTCATGTAATAGCCCTTCGGGTAGCTCTTCACATAGCTGCGCAGCGACTTCGCGGCGGCATCCCGATGTCCGTCGAGGTAAAGCTTCTGTGCCGCGGCGAACGACAGCGAGTCGCGTGAAAGGGCCGTCAGGTCGCTCTCCACACCGGCTTTGGCGGCATAGTCGAAATAAGCGTCGGCATCGCCCTGCGAAACGTAAATCTCGCGGATCGACTGCATCGCCCCCTTGGCTTCGGAGGATTGGGGCGATACCCCGACCACCATATCGTAGTATTTGAGCGATTTTTGCTTGTCGCCGAGGTTCAGGTAAGCCAGTCCGAGGTCAGACAACGCCTGTGTGTAACGCGGCGAGGAGGGATAGGCCGCCACGAACTTTTCGAGCTGCGCGGCGCCCTCGGCATACTTCTCCTGTGCGATGAAACTGCGGCCCAGTTCATAGGAAGCTTCATCGGCATAGTCGCCGCCCGAAGCGATGATCTGCCGCAGGGCCTGCTGTTTCTGGTCCGTACGGCCCAGGATACCGAGCGTCACGGCCCGCTTGTAACGGGCGTACTGCTGTTCGGGAGTCCCCAGGGCGATCGCCTTGTCGTACTCCCCCACGGCCGCCTCAAAACGACGGTCGGAATAGGCCACGTCGCCCAACCGGTTGTAGGCGTCGGCCCGGTAGCGGTCGCGCGCCGGATACGCGGAGAGGAACTTGTCGAACGAACTTTGCGCCTGCTGGAGGTCGTTGCGGTCGAAAGCGCAGTAACCGAGGTTGTACCACGCCATCGCGTACTCCCGCTCGGTGCGGGGCGCACGCTTCAGGTAGGCGTTATATTTGGCGGCGGCCACCGGATAGTCGCCCTGTGCAAAGGCGATCTCACCCTGCCAGAAAGAATTCAGGGCCGTGTATTTGGGACTGACGTTCACCGCAGCGGATTCCGCGAGGTAACGCTGTGCAGACGGCATGTCGCCCGCCTTGTAAGCCTCCAGTCCACGGAAATAGGTAATCTTCTGCAATGCCGCGCGGATGTCGGCATCCCCCGTAGGCATCTGTTTGATGGCCCGGTAGGCAGCATCGTAGTCGCGGGAGTTGTAGTAGGCGGCAATCAGCAGCGTGCGGGCCTCCCCGACGCGCGGCGACGAGGGATAACGGTCGATGTAACGCATCAGCACGTTGATAGCCCCGTTGAAAGCGCCGCCGCCCAACTCGTATTGCAGTTTGGCGTAGTTGAACAACGCATCCTCGGCAATCGCCGCATCGAGCGACTCGTCCGAAGCCATTGCAAAAGCCTGCATCGCCGACTCCTTGTCCCCGGCGCGCAGGTAACAGTCGGCCAGGTGGTAGGAGGCGTTCTGCGTCAGCGCGTCTTCGGCGCCGCACGCCTTACGCAGCCACTCCGCAGCCTCGGGATAACGGGCCGTACGGTAGAGCGAGAAACCCATCAGGTAGCTCGCGTCGCGGTCCATTTCACCGCCGGCAGCCTTGAAGGCCGCCAGGTGGTCGAGGGTCTTGTTGTAATCTTCGAGGTGGAACCACGACTCGGCTATCACGCGTTCCAGTTCGGCGCGCCGTTCGGGAACGGCCCGGCGGGCCAGCGCTTCGCCGTTTTCGACCACATAGCGGTAGTTGCCCTCGCGGAACTCGATCTGCAGGAGGTAATAAGGAACCACGTCGCGATAGGCGTCGCTGCGCGCGAGCACCGTGAAGCCCTGCTTCGCCCGGCCGTAACGCCCCTCGGCGTAATCGATATACGCTTTGTAGTAGCACGCATGGTCCGCATATTCGCTGCGGCTGCCGATGCGGTCGAAATAACCGTAGGCCTTCGGATAATCTTCCTCCGCAAATTCGACGTAACCCATGCGGATATCGTATTGTTCCCGGCGCGATGCGCTCAGCGCCTTGTATTCGGTCTTTTCGAAAGCCTCGCGGGCCTTTTTCATATTCCCGGCAGCGCAGTAGAACGAGCCGAGAGCGAAACGCACGTCGTTGGCATAGACCGATTCGGGATAACGATCCGAGAATGCCCGCAGCGCCCCTTCGGCATCGGGGCTTCCCAATTCCACGGCGCAAGCGGCCAGGTAAAATTCGACCTCCTGGGCCAGCAGGCGGTCCGACGGGGTCAGCGCAGCCCTGACACGCAGGAATTCCTGCCGGGCGTCGCTCCAGCGGCCGTAATCGAACAGGTCACGGGCGCGGCCTGCGAGTGTCTCTATTTCAGGCCCGGCGGCCTGCGCCCCGAAAGCGCACGCCGCAAAGGCGAAGGTCAGCAATACAATCCGGAATTTTCGCATACGCACATATTCTCTAATAGACGGGCAAATATACGAATTTTTGCCCATAAAAAATATACCCTTTCGCCGATAATAGCAAATATGGCCCATTTTATATTTCATTTGAAAAATACAAAGACATAAACGCTGTATTCCGATATAAATCGCTAACTTAGCACGTCCAAACATGCGTCCAATGAATTTTCATTTCTTCCGACACCGAACCACAGCGTCTTCCGGGACGGACTGCGCCATGCCTTCCGGGAAAGATACCCTGAGTCTGCTGTCGATTGCGTCGGTCTCGGCGACTCCCGACGGCAAAATACTTGAAATTAACGACCGGGCCCGCAGGGACCTGTGTATCGGAGGGGGGGGGAAATCCCTCTAAGCATTTCCGGCCTGTTCTCGGTCTGCTACGGCAAACAGGACCTCATACCTGAGATTTTCGACCGGCTCCGGCGACATGACGATCCCGGCGACCTGCCCGAATGGACCACCCTCCGCCGCTGCGATTCCGACCTGAAATTCTACATCCAGGGCCGTTTCATCGGCCGATACGACGATCGCGGGCGGCTGCACCGCGTACAGTTCCTGTTCCGCAACATCGGAGAAGAGATAACCCGCCGATTCGTGCTCGACATGGCACTGGCGCAGACCCGGATTTTTCCGTGGTTCTTCGACCCCGACGACAACAAAATGACCATCGACGCACGCTGGTTCAGGCATCTGGGAATCGCCGACACGGCCGACACGATAAGCGCCGAAACGTTTTTCGGATTCGTGCACCCCGATGACCGGGCAATGCTGCTGGATGCATTCACCCGGCAGCTTTCGGGCGCCCTCGACGACAAGTGGTACAGCTACCGCCTGCGGCGCGGCGACGGAGAGTGGGAGTGGTTCGAAACCCAATCGGTCTACCTGGGCCGGAGCGACGACGGTTCGCCCTGCCGCGTGGTCGGAATCTGCCAGAGCATCCAGAGCCACAAAACCATCGAAAACGCCCTGATCGAAGCACGCGACAGGGCGCGCGAAAGCGACCGGCTAAAAAGCATGTTCCTGGCCAACATGAGTCACGAAATCCGTACGCCGCTCAACGCCATCATCGGATTTGCCAACCTGCTGACCAACGAGGAATACCCGTCGGACGAAGATGAGAAAAAGGAGTACAGCCGCCTGATCACCACCAACGGCGAACAACTGCTACGCCTGATTTCAGACATCCTCGACCTCTCGAAGATCGAATCCAACACCATGGAGTTCAACTTCGCCGACTTCTCGGTAACGGCGCTCCTGACCGACATCTACCAGGCCCAGAAGCTGAACATGAGGCCCGGCGTCGAACTGCGGCTCGAACTTCCCGATGAGGATATCCGCATCGACACCGACGCCGAGAGGCTCAAACAGGTGATCAACAACCTGATCAACAACGCCGTAAAATTCACCGACAAAGGCAGCATCACATTCGGCTGCCGTACCTGCGGAAACGGCACGACGGCCGAATTGTTCGTAAACGACACGGGCCGCGGGATCGAAGAAGAACACCTCGAACGGATTTTCGACCGGTTTTACAAGGCGGACAGTTTTGTAAAAGGCGTAGGACTGGGCCTTTCGATCTGCCGCACCATCGCCGAAAGCCTGGGCGGAAGCATCTCCGTAACCTCACGGCCGGGCCAGGGAACGCGCTTCACGCTCCGCCACCCGTTACGCCAGCCACAGCCCGAAGCTGAAGCCGTATCCTGAACCGCTGTACGGAAAAGGTACGGAATTTGCCTCTCATCTGTCGTTCAACAAAAATTCCGAGACTTATGATCGAAAAAGTAACTTTGCAAATGACCGTGGATGGGAAATTCCAGGTCGAAGGCGGCTCCGGGTGCGAGGCGATGAACCCCAAGAAGCTGCTGCTCTACGCCGCCGCCCAGTGTTCGGGCCAGACGGCGCTGATGATCATGCAGAAAGAACGCATCACGCCCAAGCGCTTCGAAATCAGCTACTCGGGCGATTTATCTACCGAGAAGATTCAATCGGAAAGCGTATACCGCTCGTTCCATGTGGTTTACAACATCGAGTGCGATACCGAAGACAACCAGGCGAAGGTCAGCCGCGCAGCCGAACTGACGCATGAGAAATACTGCGGCATGGTGCAGATGCTGCGCAAAATTGCGCCCGTATCGCAGGAAATCGCCGTAGTCAGCACCGAACCTGCAAAAGCGTAAAAAGCACTGAAAAGCAATAAAAAGAGCCGGGATTGTTCCCGGCTCTTTTTTTACTGCGCCGTAATGCGCTGGTAATCCGACACGGCGACGGCGTAATTGTAGTGCGCCCGGATGGCGTTGGAGTACAACTGAATCCAACTCAACTGGGCCTGCAATACATCCAGGATGGTCGCCATGCCTTCACCGTAGGAGTAAGTGCTGATTTCGAGGTTCTCGCCCGCGATGCGGAGGCTCTGCTCCGAAGCATCGACCTGCGCACGGCTCTGTACGATGGCTGTCCAGCCGTTCATCTCCTGCCGTACGATGTCGTCGTGCATGAGCGCGGCGTTCCACTCCTGTTGCTGCTGCACGGCACGCGCAGCCCCCACGGCCCGGCGGCGTTCGCCCCAATGGAAAATCGGCACGGAGAGCTTCACGAAAGCCGATCCGTCGACATAAGTCGCACCCGTACTGTTGGGATAATAGGGCTGCCACATGCCGCCTACCCCGACGCTCAACTGGGGATTGAACGGCGCGCGGACAGCCTTGATCCCCGCCTCGGCCTGCGCCGAGCGCAGTTGCGCGGCGGCATAGTCGGGACGCCGTTCCAGCGCCTCGGCCGCCACCACCCGCCCGGGCATCGGCAGCGAATCGCGGATACCCTGCACGAGGCGTACGCCGAGCGCGGCATCGGTTCCGCGGAGAATGTTGAAATTGTGGAGCGCCACCTGGTAGTTCTGTTCGGCGCTCACGAGCGAATATTCGGCCTCGCTCAACCGGGCGTCGATCATCAGCACGTCGCCTTTGGCGATGTAACCTTCGGAGAAGCGGCGGTCTACGACCTCCTTGAGCGAACGGATGATCGCAACGTACTGACGCATCGAAGCGGCGTAGAGTTCCACGGCCGAGAGGTTCCAGTAGGCATAGTCGGCGGCGTAACGCACGTCGAGGCGCGAAAATTCCTCGTCGCACAGCGCGATGTCGTAACCCAGTTCGGCCTGCTCGGCGGCAGCCCGCACCGCGCCGCCGCCGTAAACGGTCTGCACCAACTGCGGCAGCAGGCTGAACGTCCAGTGCTCGATGCCGTCGAAATGGCGCAGCGTAGCCGTAAAACTGCCGTCCATCGACAACCGCGGCAAATAACCCGTACGGGCCTGCCCCACTGTCTCTGCCGCTGCATCCCGCTTCGAGGCGGCGATCTTCAGTTGCCAACTGTAATCGGCGACGGCCGTGCGGTAGTCGGTAAGCGAAGTCTGTCCCAGCGCCGGCACACAGAGGCACAAAGCGAATATCGAAACGATTTTTCTCATGGTTTGCGAATATTATAAAACAGGGCATAGACCACCGGCAGGACGCAGACCGTCAGCAGCGTGGCCACCAGCAGTCCGCCCATGATCGTGGCGGCCATCGCCCCGAACATCGAGTCGAACAACAGCGGCAGCATGCCCAGGATAGTCGTTCCCGAGGCCATCGCCACGGGGACGATACGGCTGCGCGTGGCCGATGTCAGGGCTTCGTAGGGGTCCTTGCCCGCGGCACGCAGCAAGCCGATCTGCTCGACGAGCACCACGGCGTTCTTGATGTTCATACCCACCAGTCCGAGCAGTCCCAGCAGGGAGAAGAAATTGAATATCTTGCCCGTCACGGCCAGTCCCAGCACCACGCCGATAAAGATCAGCGGAATCATCAGCAGGATCACGACCGGTTCACGGTAGTTGCGGAACAGCAGCAGCAGGACGATCAGGATGAGCACCAGCGTCAGCGGCATGTACTTGGCCAGCGCTTCGTTGGACTCCTGCTGGCTCTCCTGTTCGCCGAAAACCTTCATCGAGTAGCCTTCGGGCAGCACGACGGCGCGTTCCACCGAATCCCTCAGCGCAGCGAAAAGCTGCATCGTATTGACTCCGCGGCCCGGGTCGCACTGTGCTTTCATCACCCGCTGGCGGTTGAACCGCTTGATCACCCCGGCCCGGAAATCGAACCGGAAGCCGTCGGTCGCCTGCTCGATCGAAAAGACCTTGCCCGAAGGGTTGAAAATCGGCAGGGCCTGCAAATTGGTCAGGTTGTAGGTTCCGATATTCTCGTCCTTCAGCAGAATCGGCATAAACTGGTCGCCCTCGCGGTATTCGCCCAGGTTATAGCCCTGCGTGGCAATGGTAATGCCGCGAGCCATCTGGCTGCGGGTGATGCCGATGCGCTGGCCCTTCATCTGCGAATAGACCGGCTGCCACATCGGCACGCGGTTGCCCCAGCCGTTGCGTACGTTCACCGCCCCGGGCGTGCGCCACATCACCTGCTCGGCCCGCGCCGCCAGGCGGCGCAGCGTATCGGCGTTGTCGCCGATAAATCCGAACTCGATGGCCGCATCGGGCACGGGTGAAAGTTTGAAAAGCGACGAACGCAGCCACACGTCGGGGAAGTTCGCCGTAACATAGGCGTTGAAACGCTCCTCGACAGCCCCGGTGAGCCGCTTATCGTACAGTTCGACAAGGATATTCCCGAAATTGGGCCGCATCGAAATACTGCTGCTGGCCAGATAGTAACGCGGCGGCGTGGAACCGAGCGTCATCGAAACGGTCTTCACTTCGGGCTGCGCCCGAAGCCACTCTTCCATCACGACGAGGTTGCGCTCCGTGTCGCGGATATTGTACCCTTCGGGCAGCAACACGTCGGCCCGGAAATACGGTTTGTCGAGCGACGGGAAGAAATTCTGGGGCATCAGGCCCATAATGCCCAGCGACAAGGCAAACAGCCCTACGACCGTCGCCACAACAGCCCACCGCCACCGCAGCATCAAGGCCAGAAAACGATCGAAGGCCCGGTAGAAGCGCGTGTCGTAAGGATCGCGGTCGATGGGTTTCACACGCAGCATGAAATCGCCGAACAGCGGCGTCTGCGTCAGGGCCAGCACCCAGCTCAGCAGCAGTGAGAGGGCCAGCACGACGAACAGCGGCTTGACCATCTCGGCCACCGACGAAGGGGCAAGGTACAGCGGCAGGAACGAGAATATGGCGATCAGCGTGGCCCCGAGCAGGCTCCACCGCGGGGCGTTGGCTCCGTCGACGACGGCGCTGCGGCGTGCCACGCCCCGCAGCATGGCCTGTTGTGCATTATCGGTGACGACGATGGCATTATCGACGAGCATGCCCATGGCGATGATGAATCCCGCGAGCGACGTGCGGTTCAGCCCTTCGCCCAGGAACTGCATCAGCAGCAGCGTGCCGCCGATCGAGAACAGGAGCGAACTGCCGATCAGCACCCCGGCGCGGAAGCCCATGACGAGCATGATGATCAGGATGACGATACCCACCGACTCGGCCAGGTTGAGGATAAACGTGGAGTTGGCCTCCTTGGCAATGCGGTTTTCGGGATATAGCACCGTCAGGTCCATGCCCACGGGCATCTGGCGCGTGAGCGACGCGAGCAGGGCGTCGATCTTCGCACCGGTCTTCACCACGTCGACACCGCCTTCGGTCGAGATGCCGATACCCACGGCGCGGCGGCCGTCGACGCGCATCATCGTCTGCGGCGGCTCGGCGTATCCCCGCTCCACGCGGGCGATGTCGCCCAACCGGTACTGTTTGCCCGACGAAGAGATCAGCAACTGGTTCGAAAGGTCGTCGAGGTTCTTATAGGTCCCGTCTTCGAGTATCTGTATCTGGAGTTTCCCGGCCTGTTTTTCACCGCTGTTGACGATGGTGTTCTGCTGGCTGATGGTCGCGACGATCGTCTCGGGCCGGATGGCGAAGTTGGCCAGCGTGGCCAGGCTGACGTAGACGTTCACCACGGGTGTCTGCTCGCCGTAGAGCGTCACCTTCTGCACGCCGTCGACCGTCACGAGCGCCGTTTTGAGCCGCTGGGCCCAGTCGCGCAGTTCCGACCAGGTGAACCCGTCGTCGATCGAAAGCCCGTAGTAGATGCCGTAAACGTCGCCGAAATCGTCGGCGACGGTGACCGGGGAAGCCCCCGCCGGCAGGCGCGGCTGGACATTGAGCACCTTGCGGCGCAGCTCGTCCCACATCTGGGGAATTTCGGCAGCGGGAGTAGCCGGGTCCAGTTCGACCTGTATTTTCGAAAGTCCGTAGTAGGACTCCGAGGTGATTTTGTGTACGCGGCGCATCGACTGCACCTCGCGCTCGATCGGTTCGGTAATCAGTTCTTCGACTTCCTGCGGCGTAGCTCCCGGATAGGAACAGACGAGCGACGCGCTCTTGATGACGAAGACCGAATCCTCTTTCTTGCCCAGCGTGACGAAGCCCAGGGCCCCTCCCGCCAGCAACACGAAGAGAAAGAAATAGATTACCTTGGCGCTGCGCAATGAATATTCGGGTAGATTCATGGCAACCTTATTTTATAATACGCACCTGTTCTCCCTCGCGCAACTGGTAGACGCCGGCCGTCACAACCCGTTCGCCGGGCGCAAGGCCGCTGTCGATAACCACCCTATTACTCCCGAATAACTCCCCGAGTTTTACTTCGCGGCGCATGACGCGATCGTCTTTTCCGACCACCCAGACGTAAGTCCCGCCCTCCGCCGGGGCATATACGGCCGAGACGGGCAGCGACACGGCGTCGGGAACCGGATCGGCGCTCTGCATGGTAATAGAACACGACATGCCGGGCGAAATGCGGTAACGGGCCGGATCGGGGTTTTCGAGGGTCAGCGACACGGGGAATCCCGAGGCGTCGGACGACGTTTCGACATACTCCTTCAGGCGGGCCGGAATCGCCGCGCCGCGGTAGTTGTCGAATTCGACGGTGAAACGAGTCGTACTGTCCCGCAACAGGTCCAACCCGGTCTCAGGCAGGGTAAACTGAACGGTCGTAGTGACGGGGTTGACCAGCCGGAGAATCGCCTGTCCGGCCTGCACCCGTTCGAAATTATCGACGAGTTTGCGTTCGATAACCCCGGAAAACGGCGCCAGCAGGCGCGTATCCTTCAACAGGTCGAGGGAGTTTTCATAGGTCGATTTGGCCTGCGCATAACGCGTTGCGGCCGCTTCGGCCTCCTGCCGCGATACGGCCTGGTGTTCCAGCAGGCGCTGCATGCGCTGCTGCTGCGAACGGGCCTCTTCGAAAGCCGAACGGGCCGCAGAGACCTGCAATTCGATGTCTCGGGGATCGAGTTCCGCAAGCAGAGTACCCTTCTTCACGCTCGCTCCCTGCGAAACGGGAACGTCGAGGACCTGCCCCGAAACTTTAAAAGCGAGGTTCACAGCATCGTCGGGTGTAGCCATACCGGCGAAATCCTTGTCGATAAGGCCCGCGCCTGCCGCCGTCGTAACCTTCACGGGGCGTACCACCGCGGGAGCAGGCGTTCTGCGGGAACATGCCCCGGCAAGCAGGGCAACGCATAAAATGAGGATTGTTCGCATACGAAAAAAGTTGAAATTCTTTCTTCTTTTTCTGCGCTCGCCAAATACCGCAACCGGATTGCGGCCCGGATCTGGCGAAACGAAAAAAGTTGACACTGAGAACTCAGCGTCAACTTTCATACCATCGAACCGTAGGAAGTCCCTACGGACGAATATCGCGACAATTCTTTTTAGACGAGATGACCCCTTCGTCCAGAACGACCAGTCCGTTATTCGCGCGAAGCATGGTTTTCATCGTCGAAGCGTCGATGTTGTAACACCGTACCTCCCCCGTACCGAAATCGTGCCACGTAACGCCATAGAGCGGATCGGGCGTCAGGCAGACCACATGTGCACCCTCTTCACGGGCACGCTCCACGAGCCGCGCCATGCGCCGGGCGCAGGGGCGCGACAGGCGGTCGAAAGCCGTGACACAGAGCATGTAAACCCGTCCCGGCATCGTGATCACCTCCTCCGTCGCATCGCCTTCGGCATCGCGCAGGGCGAATTCGCTTACGAGGGGCCTGACGGCCGGCGCTTCGCTCGTAGTGCGGGTATCGACCCACTCCCACTTTTCGGCATCCTGCCATTCGGTGTCTTCGAGCGAGAACTCCCGCTCCCTGCCCGTCTCCCGGTTGCGGTAGATCAGCACGGTTTCCGACTCGCCGGGTTCGACGACGGGAGCCTGCATCGCCTCGTGGATGTTGACCCCGACCTTATAGGGCAGGAAGTCGATCAGCGGCAGGTGGATGTAGCAGTAATAGCCGAGGTACATCGCCAGGAAAAAGAACGTGCAGGTCAGCACGATCTCCAGCGGCTTGAAAGCGAAAATCTTGTCGGGACGGTAGCGCCACCACACCACGAAAGCCATCGGCAGCAGTACGACGTTTTTGGCAAAAGTCTCCCACGGGGAGAGTTTCAGAGCCTCGCCGAAACAACCGCAGTCCTCGACCGGGATAAGCGTGGCGCTCAGCAGCGTCAGCAGTGTAAAGAAAAGCATCGACAACACGGCGAAGATCGAAATCAGGCGGATGCGGACCTTGAAGAGCAGCATGCAGCCCATCATCAGTTCCGCGCCGCACAGCCATATCGAGAAGGTCATCGCCGCAGGCTGCAGGTAATCGATCCCGTAGATCGAAAGGTATTCGTTGACTTTCAGCGCCGTGCCCCACGGGTCGATCACCTTCGTGAAGCCCGAAAGGATAAACGTGCACGCCAGGATCAGCCGGCAGATGTTGGCTATGATTTTAAATACCCGGGTCGTTCTCATCGCTTATCGAGTATCGGGGCCAGCGCCGCACGTATTTTATCGAAATTATGCTCGGGGGTATCCATTGCTCCCGACGGGTCGCTGCAATCGACCACACGCAGTGCAGCGTCCTTCGCAGCAGCCTGCAAATAGACTTCGCGCACACGCTGCTGCAGGTCGAGGGCCCCCTCGTGAATATCGTTTCCGCCCTGCAGGTAGTCGCGGTCGTCACCCTCGCGCACCTCCGTGAGTTTACGCTCGGTAAAGGCGAACGGCACGTCGAGGAACAGCGACAGGTCGGGACGCGGCAGGTTGTTGTAACCGAATTCCAGGTCGAGGATCCACTGCGCGAGGCGGTCGCGCTGCTCCCCGGCCGGAAGTTTGGCGCACTGGAAACCTACGTTCGAATAGACGTAACGGTCGAGGATCACGGCTTTGCCTTCGGCGATCCAGGCGCGGATCTGCGGACCGGCAGCAGCACGGTCGCCCGCAAAGAGCAATGCCACCAGATAGGGATCGACCTCGTTTACGCCGCCGAACTCGCCGCGCAGGAAGCGGGCGACCAACTCGCCGTAGACCGGTGCGTCGAAACGCGGGAAATGAATATACTCGCTCTCCACGCCCCGCTCGGCGAACAACTGGCGCAACATACGGATTTGGGTCGATTTGCCCGCTCCGTCCAATCCTTCGAGTACGATGAACATAGGTAGTAGTGTATTAATTAAAAATTAAGAATGAAAAAATAAAAATTACATCTCATATCCAACATCGAGTAATGCAAATTTTCAATTATACATCCCTAATTTTTCATTTTTAATTTTTCATTTTTAATTACCTCAGCATCCGCACCGCACGTTCGACCCCGTCGGCCAGCGCATCGGCCTCGGAGAGCGTATTATACAGGGCAAACGAAGCCCGGCACATGCCGGTCGTAGCGTAGTGGTCCATCACGGGTTCGGCGCAGTGCTGGCCCGTACGGACCGCAATGCCCAGTTTGTCGAGGATCATTCCCATATCGTAGGGATGCACACCTTCGACGTTGAACGACACGATGGCGCATTTGCCGGGCGCAGTCCCGTAAATCCGGAGTCCGTCGACGGCTGTCAGCCGCTCCGTGGCGCGGCGCAGCAACGCTTCTTCGTGCGCCTCGATCTCCGCCGGGTCGAATCGCTGCATGAATTTTACCGCCTCGCCCAATCCGATCGCCCCGACGAAATTAGCCGTTCCAGCCTCGAATTTCAGCGGCACGGGGGCATAGGTGGTCTTGGCAAAGGTCACCGTATCGACCATATCGCCGCCGCCCATAAACGGCGGCATGGCTTCGAGCAAATCCCGCTTGCCGTAAAGAACGCCGATACCCGTCGGGCCGTAGAGTTTATGCCCCGAAAAGGCGTAAAAGTCACAGTCCATCTCCCGGACATCTACCCCGCCGTGCACCACGCCCTGACAGCCGTCGACCACGACGATCGCCCCGGCGGCATGCGCCACTTCGACAACGGGCCGCAGGTCGGGCCGCGTGCCGAGCGTATTCGACGCCTGCGTCACGGCCACGATACGCGTACGCGCATTGATCAGCCCGGGCAGCAGGTCCATGCGCAGCGCTCCGGCATCGTCGAACGGAAGCACCCGGATTTCGGCGCCCTGGCGTTCGGCCAGCATCTGCCACGGAACGATGTTGGAGTGGTGCTCCATCTCGCTCACGACGATATTGTCCCCGGCCTTGACGAAGGCGCCGCCCCAGGCGTAAGCCACCGTGTTGAGCGACGCCGTAGCGCCCGCCGTAAAGACGATCTCCTCCTTTTCGGCCGCACCGATAAACGAGGCGATCCGCGCCCGGGCGGCTTCGTACTGCTCCGTGGCCTCTTCCGAGAGGAGATGTACCCCACGGTGGATGTTGGCATTCAGGTCGCGGTGGAGGCAATCGACCGTATCGATCACCGACAACGGTTTCTGCGCCGTAGCCCCGCTGTCGAGGTAAACCAGCGGTTTGCCGTAAACCTCCCGGGAAAGGATCGGGAACTCCCCGCGTATTTTTTCGACATCGAACATCGCTATAATTTTTCCATTTTGGCCGACGCCAGTTCCAGGATCGCCCCGCAAAGCGGCTCGATGCCGCAGCGGACGACCACGTCGCCGACGAACCCTTCGATTTGCAACCGCCGGGCCTGGGCCTCGCTCAGGCCGCGCTGGCGCATGTACAAGATAGCCTCCGCATCCATCTGCCCCACCGTCGCTCCGTGCGAACATTTCACGTCGTCGGCATAGATTTCCAACTGCGGCTGGGTCGTGATGCGGGCCGTTTCGCTCAGCAGGATGTTGCGGCTCTGCTGCCGGGCATCGGTGCGCTGGGCATCGGGAGCCACATAGACCATTCCGCAGAACTCGCCCACGGCACAGCCTCCGGCGACACCCTTGACATAGGAATTACTGCGGCAGTCGGCAACATTGTGCGCCGTGTGCAGTTTCAGCACACAGTGCTCCTCGCCTGCGGCAAGGAAGACGCCTCCCAGTTCGTTTTCGGCATCCGCACCGTCGAGATCGATCCTATACGACGCGTTGGCGCTAGACAACTGCACCGTCGTCAGGCGGCAGCGGCTGTGCGCAGCCTGCGTCACGTACACCTCGGCAAATGCCTCTGCCGTGAATAATTCGGTCAGTTCCAGATGCGCTCCTTCGGCCAGTTCCACCCGGAGTTCCGACATTTCGGGTGCAGTGTGCAGCACGACGACCTGCGCCGAAGCGCCTGCCGCGGCTTCCACCCGCAGTTTCCGGGGATCGACCGCCACAAACGGTTCGGCCTCCACCCCGGCGATCCGGAGCACCTCGCCGTCTGCCGTACGAAACCGGCGGATTATGTCGAGAATCGTCTCCATTACTCCTTGTGTTCGTTGATCAGCCAGTCGTATCCGTCTTTTTCGAGCCGGAGCGCCAGCGATTTGTCACCCGAATGAATGATGCGGCCCTTGTAGAGCACGTGCACCACGTCGGGCACGATATAATCCAGCAGACGCTGGTAGTGCGTGATGACCACCGTAGCGTTCTGGGGCGTGCGCAGTTTGGTCACTCCCGTAGCGACGATCCTGAGGGCGTCGATGTCGAGGCCCGAATCGGTCTCATCCAGGATCGCCAGTTTCGGGTCGAGCATCGCCATCTGGAAAATCTCGTTCTTCTTCTTCTCGCCGCCCGAGAACCCTTCGTTCACGGCCCGCGAAGTGAGTTTCGACGAGAGTTCCACCACGGCACTCTTCTCGCGCATCAGCTTCAGGAACTCGGCAGCGGTCAGCGGTTCTTCGCCGCGGAACTTACGCTGCTCGTTGACGGCCAGCTTCATGAAATTGGCCATCGTGACACCCGGAATCTCGACCGGGTACTGGAAACCCAGGAACAGGCCCAGGCGCGCACGGTCCTCGATCGGCATCGACAGCAGGTCGTGACCCATGAATTCAGCCGAACCTTCCGTGACGGTAAATTTTTCATTGCCCGCCAGCACCGAAGCCAGCGTCGACTTGCCCGAGCCGTTGGGGCCCATGATGGCATGCACCTCGCCGGCCTTGACTTCGAGGTCGATGCCCCGGAGAATCTCCTTGCCGTCGACCGAAGCGTGTAAATTACGTACCTTTAACATATCTTTTTTCTTTTATTATCCTACACTTCCTTCCAACTGCAAGGCCAGCAGCTTCTGGGCCTCGACGGCAAACTCCATCGGCAGTTTCGACAACACCTCACGGGCATAACCGTTGACGATCAGCCCCACGGCATCTTCGGTCGAAAGGCCGCGTTGGTTGCAGTAGAAAAGCTGGTCGTCGGAGATTTTCGAAGTCGTGGCCTCGTGCTCCACCACGCCCGTACGGTTGCGGACATCGATCACGGGGAACGTATGCGCCCCGCACTTGTCGCCGATCAGCAGCGAATCGCACTGCGAATAGTTGCGGGCGTTCTCGGCCCCCTTCGCCACACGGACCATGCCGCGGTAGGAGTTCTGGCTCCGGCCTGCGGAGATACCCTTCGAAACGATGCGGCTGCGGGTGTTGCGGCCGATGTGGATCATCTTCGTACCCGTGTCGGCCTGCTGGAAATTGTTGGTCATAGCCACCGAATAGAATTCACCCACGGCATTGTCGCCTGCAAGGATGCAACTCGGGTATTTCCACGTGATCGCCGACCCGGTCTCGACCTGCGTCCACGACAGGCGGGCGTTCTCGCGGCAAAAACCGCGTTTGGTGACGAAGTTATAAATGCCTCCCCGCCCCTGCTTGTCGCCGGGATACCAGTTTTGGACGGTGGAATACTTCACCTCCGCATCCTTCTCGACGACGATCTCGACCACGGCGGCATGCAACTGGTTTTCGTCGCGCTGCGGCGCGGTGCACCCTTCGAGATAACTCACGTAGGAACCCTCGTCGGCCACGATCAG
Source organism: Alistipes sp. D31t1_170403_E11 (assembly GCF_015553985.1). Classification (NCBI taxonomy): domain Bacteria; kingdom Pseudomonadati; phylum Bacteroidota; class Bacteroidia; order Bacteroidales; family Rikenellaceae; genus Alistipes; species Alistipes sp. D31t1_170403_E11. Next base: position 118,678 of record NZ_JADNHQ010000001.1, read on the forward strand.
CGTGCGTTCGAACTGCCCCGTACCGGCGGCGTTGATGCGGAAGTAGGTCGACAGCTCCATCGGGCAATGCACCCCTTTGGGGATGTAGCAGAACGAACCGTCGGAAAAAACCGCGGCGTTCAGCGCTGCATAGAAGTTGTCGGTATAGGGAACCACGCTGCCGAGGTACTTTTTCACCAGTTCGGGGAAGTCGCGCAGCGCCTCGGAGATCGAACAGAAGAGGATACCCTTTTCGGCCAGCACCTCCTTGAAGGTGGTCTTCACCGACACGGAGTCCATCACCGCATCGACGGCGACGCCCGCCAGCGCCATCTGCTCTTCGAGCGGAATGCCCAGCTTGTCGAAGGTGCGTTTCAGTTCGGGGTCCACCTCGTCCATCGAGTTCAGTTGTTTTTTGGACTTTGGGGCCGCATAGTAGATGATCTCCTGAAAGTCGATCGGGGGGATCGTCAGGTGGGCCCACGTCGGGGGCTCCAGCGTCAGCCAGTGGCGGTAAGCCGCCACGCGCCGCTCGGTCATCCACTCCGGCTCGCCCTTTTTGGCGGAGATCAGCCGCACGACATCTTCCGAGAGACCCTTGCCGATGGTTTCGGTTTCGATGTCCGTCGTAAAGCCGTACTTGTACTCCTGCTCTCCGATATTTTCCAGTATGTCTTTTTCGTTTTCTGCCATTATGTGCAAAATTTCAAACCTAAGATCGTGCAGCCCGAAGGCAGGGCGGTATCTTTAGCCATGCCATAGGAGCGCCTATCCAAGCCGAAGTCTATATTCGGCAAAGGTACAAAAATCCATTTACTTTTCACAATGCGACCCTGCAAATCTGGTTCCGGAACGGTCAAACGACAAAAAAGGGGCGCGGAATAATCCGCGCCCCTTTCCTGCAAAGCCTCCGGCTATTTGGTGTATTCGATCACGACCGAGCCGACTTCGATATTCGTGGCGGTGTCCGTAAAGTCGATCCGGAAATCGTCCGAGTCGATTCCTGCCGAAGCGAAATCGAAGGTGATTGTGGAGGAATTCGTTCCGGTCGGTTCCGTGGCGGCCAGAACCGTCGCAGAGGTTCCGTAGGTACACGTCAGCAGTTCGGGCTTGCGGGCCGAATTCGGGTTGATCGTGATCTTACGGATTTTACCCAGTCCTGAAGCCGCGACATGCGTTTCCGCCTTGCCCTTGTTGAAATACCACACGATATTCTTCGTAGCGCTGTTGCTGTAATAGATATTACCGGTGAAGGTGATCGTGCTGGTGCCCGTATTGTCGGTTGCCGTCCACGTGTTGTCTCCCCAACTGGCCGGCAGTCCCGAAATGTTGGACGAAAGGACACCTGCCGTAGCCGAGAGGGTCATCGTGTAGTCGGTTCCCGAACCGCCGGGAGTCGATCCGCCTTGCGGGGTCCAGATGATCGAGAATACATTGATACCACTGTTCTTGCTGTAAATCGTGATCGTCGATCCGGCTGAGGCCGACGAACAATCATAAGTCAACTTTGCGGCATTCTGCGTCTTGTCCGGAACATCCTGCGTGGACAACTCCATACCGTCAATGGCCACAGCCAACGGACGGGCAGCATCCCCGCCGGAAACAGCCTCAACGACCAGCGTACCAGGGGCATCCACCTTGAACGACACGTTTGCCTTAGTCAGGCTGCCCGTGCCTCCAAACTGGAAACGGAGCGCCTTTTGCCCGTCGGCATTGTTGTTTTGCGCAAATTTGAACTTGCCACCGCCCATCAGGAACGAAAGGCCCTTATAAGTGAAGCCGTCGGCATCTTTTTTCAGGTCGGCCGTCTCGGTCATTGTCGTCAGTGCCGCTGCGGCAATATCGCCCGTGCTGTTGCCAAACCCGGCCCAGATAGCCGCAAATTCATCCGCGCCCCATACCGAAGCCGTACCAGGTCCCGTCGAAGCGTCGGCGACGGTCAGTTTGGCCGTACCGGCATCGGAAGCCTGCGCCGAAGCGTCGGCGGGATTGGCGACCACCGAGATCGTATACTCGCCCACGGCAAGCGCAGCGACCGTTGCGGCGGAGATCGTGTAGGAGGCTGCATTCACCGTCTCGGAAGTGCCGCCATTGAAGGTGACGGCATACGAAGCCGCACCGTCGACTGCCGCCCACGAAGCCGTTACGGCAGACGAAGCGCCCACGGTAACCTTCGCGGGATCGAGCGTCACGACGGGAGTCGCCAGCTTGGTGTCGTTGACCGTCAGCGTGGCGCTGCCTGCCGGCGAGGGCTTGTAGAGGTAGTCGGAAATGGCGGCCGCAGTCACGGAAATCGTGTAGGTTCCGGGCTTGAGTTTGGCAACGGTGGCGGCCGGAACGGTCATCTCGGTCGTCGAAACAGTCTCCGAGAGGCGTACGACCTCCTCGGTCTCGCCGACAAGCGTTGTCAGCGCGAGACGATAGGTGTAGGCCGAAGCGTTGGGAACAGCGGCCCACGAGAAGGTCACGGGAGCGTTGTCGCCCTTGGTTACCTCGGCGGGATCGGCCGTCACCACGGGAGCATCGAGCGGCGTGGCGTTCTGCCCCGGAGCCTCGGTTCCCTCATACCAGCCGATGCTGTAAATATGGTTGATCGTCGCATCGGTCCAGATCGAAACCTTGGCCGCTGCCGGGATGCCCGGACAGGGAATGTAGACCTTGCCGCGGTTGTCGGCCGTGGGAGCTTCAAAGGGTCCGAAACTCTTGCCCAGTGCATCGACATAAGCGTAGAAGTTACGTCCCGAGCCATTGGCGTAGCAGTCGATGGCGATCACGCCTTCGCCCACGACGGAGAACTGCAAAGCGCGTTCGGTGGGAGCCTCGCCCGTCTTGACGGTCGACTTGCCGCGCAGGTCGAGGTAGTTGTAGCCGTAGTCGGCATCGGCGCTCACCTGGACGTTTTTACCCGAAGAAGTGGCCAGAATCGTGAGCCCGTCGATGGTCTGAACCGATTCCCAGTTCACGACCGGCCACTTCGAGGCGTCGGTGAAGTCCCAGAAAGTGGACTGTCCCAGGGTCGTAACGACCAGGTTGCCCGACTCGACACCGGCGATATAGACCGAAACCGCGTACTCGGTCTGCGCCTTGAGGCCTTCGAACGTATAGGTATGCGCGGCAATCTGGGCATCGGTCAGCGTGACGTTGCGTTCGTCGTCGCCGCCCTTCAGCACGAGGCTCGTAACCTGCTGCTCGGCGCCCCAGGCGAGGGTAACCGTCGTTGCGGTCTTGTCGACCACATCCACGTCGATCTTATCCGAAGCGACGAACGACACCGTACCGCGTACAGCCTCGTCGCGGAGCAGCTCGACCGTGTAGGAAGTACCCGTGACGAGATCGGTCAACTGGTACTCACCGGCGGCGATTTGGGCAGATGTCAGTTTGAGCAGGCCCACGTCGGGCGTGACGTTCAGGTGCGTGACGTTCGAACCAGCAACCCAGCGCAGCAGGGCCGTCGTGGCCGTCACGTCGTCGTCACCCATCTTGCCGTCGTTCAGGAAGAGATTCTCGACGCCCGTTGCGAACGTGCAGGTCGCGGCTTTCGAATCGGCGACACCCGCACGCTGCGACACGGCGACCAGTTCGGCGATCCACTCGCGGTTGCCGGGCAGTTCCCTGAACGAGTATTCCATCGTCTTGACGGTGTTGCCGTCGCCGTCGAGCGGGGCGATCAGGTCGACCTGGTCGTAAACGCCGCCCTCGCCGTCGGTATAGGAGAGCGTCAGCGTATAATCGGCGATTCCGGTCATGACCGTCCATGAGAAGGTTACGTTGACATTGTTGGACAACGTATGGGTGAAATTCAGCGGGGAGAACTCGCGGCCGTAGGTGATGTCGTCGAGAATCCCGTCGGGGTCCGAACAGCTGTGAAGCGCCGCCGATCCGGCGAAGAGCATCACGAGCAGAAGGAATTTATTGATGATCGTTTTCATGCGTTTTCTTGTTTGTTTCCAATTCGGGGCGCTATTGCATCGGATAACCATAGTCGTTGACCAGTTGTCCGTTGGTCGTGATCGACTGTTTGAACATCGGCCAGAACATGTGCACATCGGGATCGTACTGGTAGATCATGTCGATACGTGCCGTGGCGGTCGTGCCGCTCTTGATATACTCCTCCTCGGTCGTGCCGTCGGTCTTCTTCGAGGTGAAGAGCGTCCAGCCCGTGCCCTCGGGATCGCCGGCCTCGCCGACATCCAGTCCGTGAAGCTGGATCGTCTCGCCGTCGGCGTCGTACTTGTAGTAGACCTTCGAGCCGATAAGGTCGAATTCATAGGTTTTGCCCGTCAACTCCGACGTGTATGACATATGGTCGAGCATGGCCTTCATCTTAGCCTTCGTGTCGTCGAGCGACGCTTTGAGCAGCCCCCAGCGGATCAGGTCCTGCTTGCGAACCTGCTCGCAGTTGAATTCGAGCATGCGCTCCCTGTAAATGGCCTTGAACATCGCGTCCTTCGAACCGATCGAAGCGAGGTAGGTATCGACCGCATTGTCGGATTTGAAAGCGCGGTAGCGGACCTTGCGCAACTGCACTTTGGCATAGTCGAGGTCGTTGAGTTCGTTGGCGGCTTCGGCGGCCATCAGCAGCACGTCGGCATAGCGCATAACGATCGGCTTGATGCCGCAGTCGTTGCCCGAGATGACCTCGTTCATCCATTCGTAGCGGTATTTGCCGCTGTACCATTTCTGGATATTCTCCAACTCCTGCTTGCCGGAATTCCAGCGGTAGGGAACGCACGAGATGTCGCGGCGGCGGTCGTTCTTGTCGAACTCGTAGAAGAACGTCGGAACCGGGCCGATCGTACCGCCGGCATTGGCCTTGCCGCAGTATTTATCCGCCGTGTAGTGTTTCACGGCATAGTTGTTCATCCACTGGCCGCGGTTGTCAGCGAAAGGAATCACGAAAAGCGTCTCGCCTCCGGCGGCGACTTCGCGCTTCATCATGTCGCGCCATATCTCCTCGAAACTGCCTTCCAGCCCTACACAGGCATTCTCCTTGGCAATAACCTCCTTGCAGGCATCGAGCGCCGTTTTGTAAAGGGCGTTGTCGCCCCATACCTGGCCGCTTTCGGTGAGTTTGCTGCGACGGTTCTGCCCGACATTGCCCGTGCCGATCTGCCCTTCGTCGGGGCGCTGCGAATACCCGGCGGCCGAGAGGCACACACGGGCCAGCAGGCCGTAGGCGAAAGCCTTGTTAACGCGGGTCGTCAGGCCCGTCTTGCCGGACTCGTTGGGCCAGTAAACATAGTTCACAGCCTCTTCCAGGTCGCCGATAATCTGCTGGTAGATCACGTCGCGGTCGCTCTTGGGCTTTACGACATCGCCCGTTTCGCCGATCGGCTGGAAACGCGCGGGAACGTCGCCCCAGGCCTTGATCAGGTCGTGGTAGAAGAGCGCGCGCAGCACCAGTGCTTCACCCAGCAGGTAGCGCATCCCGGCATTGCTCTCGACGTTGCCGTACTTGCGCAGGCCCGCGATGGCGAGGTTCGCATTCTCGATAGCGGTGTAAGCCAGTGCAAACTGGCCGTTGCTTTCGTTGAGCTGGCTGTTCGCATCGTCGTACGAAGGGTTATAGGTATAAATCAGCGTCTTCGTATCGGTGGGTTTGTCGGGCGACGCACCGACGTACCACTCCGTATCGGTATTGACTCCGTAATAAACCAGCCAGCGGTTGCGATAGGACTTATCGACGCCGAACTGGCGGTAGATATTCATGATAGCCGCCTCGGCATAGGTCTCGTTCGAGAACATGGTCGCCGAATCGGACGAGGAAGACGAACGGGTATCCAGCAGGTCTTCGCCGCACGAGGTGGCCAGCAGGCCGGCGCAGGCAAGGATATAGATTAACTTTTTCATCGTTGAATTGTTTTCTGTCGGTTAAAGGTTAGAAGCTGATGTTCGCACCGAAAACCCACGAACGGCTCTTCGGATAGGCCGAGTAGTCGACGTTGGGGGTCATGGGCGTCGCGCGGCGCGTGTCGACCTCGGGATCGAAGCCGCTGTACGGCGTCCAGCAGAAGAGGTTGGTTCCGGTCGCATAGAGACGCACCTTGCTGATGCGTACCTTGCGCGTCCAGCTTGCGGGGAGCGTATAGCCCACCGTCAGCGACGAAAGGCGCAGGTAAGAAGCATCCTCCAGCAGCCAGCTGTGAACGACCGTCTGCGGCATGTAGGGCGACCACATGCTCGTCGCGGCATTGGCGGCAGCCAGCTCTTCGGGATCGGTGATCAGGGCGCCGGTCTCCCAGTTGACATTGGTCCAGCGCCTGCCCAGGGCCATCGCATCCGACAGGTTGCGGATCACGCCCTTGCCCGTGTATTTCTGCGACGAGGTGAACTCGACGTTGTTGGCATTGAAAACCTTGTTGCCGTAGGAATAGGTGAAGTTCGCAGCCACGTCGAAACCGTAAGCATAGGCCGAGAGCGAGAAACCGCCCGTGAACTTGGGCTGCACGTTACCGATCTTGCCCTGGATGGGATTGCCGTCGGCGTCGCAGAGCAATTTGAGCGATCCGGGACGCATGTCGCCCACCACGCCGGCGCAGTTCGATCCGTCGAGGGTCTTCCATTTGCCCGTCTCGTTGTAGTAGTCCAGGTCGAAATCTTCGACCTCGTAGCGGCCCAGCGTCGTATAGCCCCGGATGTCGCCGATGGCGCCGCCCAGGACGGCATAGTAGTCGGTCACGTTGTTGTTCCAGCCCGACGACTGCGAATAGGTCTCCAGTCCGGCCAGGTCCATGATGCGGCTGCGGTTGAACGCGATGTTGGCATTGAAATTCACCCCGTACTTCGCCTTTTCGACGATCACGGCAGCCACCGACACCTCCAGGCCGCGGTTGCGGATCGTTCCGGCGTTGCGGTACTGGAAACTGTACCCCGAACCGGAAACCGGATAGCGCATCAGGATGTCCTCGGTGGTATTCTGGTATACCTCGACCGATCCCGAGAGGCGGTTGCGCCAGAACCCGAAGTCGAGACCCAGGTTGTGCGAATAAGTCGTTTCCCACGTCAGGTTGGCATTGGCCATGTAGCTTTCGCTGGCGCCGTTGCCGTTGGGCGTCCAGTAAACCGGATCGCCGTAAATGAAGCTGCTGCCCGTGCCGACCTCGTAGAGCTGCGTCAGGCCGCCCATGCCGGTCGGGATGTTGTTGTTACCCGCCGTACCGAAGCTGTAACGCAGTTTGAGGTTGTCGAGCCACTTCTGGTCCTTCAGCCCCCACTCGTCGGAAATGCGCCACGAAGCGGCCACCGAGGGGAAATAACCCCACTTCTGGCCCTTCGAGAACTTCGACGAACCGTCGCCTCGCATCGTAGCCGAAAGCATGTACTTGCCCTTGAAGTCGTAGTTGAGGCGTCCGAAATAGGAAAGCAGGATGTCGTCGGCCGCATAGTTCATGTTCGACGAACTGGCGTTCGAAGCCGAGCCCATGAAGGTCCACGCCTGCTCGGCGGTGTAGAAATCGGGCAGTCCGTCGACCCATGTATTGAACGTCCGCTGCTCGGTGATGATGTATTCCTGGCCGAGCAGCACGTTGAGGTGGTGGTTGTCGTTGCTGATGAGTTTCTTGAAATCGTAGTTCAGCGTATTGGTGTTGCGTACGCGGCGGCGCGACACGTCGTTATAGTTGGTCGAAGGGGTTCCCGGAACGGTCGAACCCGAACCGCCGACCTTCGAATAGTAGGTCGTCACGCCGTAGAACGAGTTGGTCTCCTGGCGGTAATCCTCCAGGCCGGCCTCTACTTTCAGATTGAGGTTGTCGACGATCTCCCACGTAAAGCCCGCATTGGCGGTCCAGTTGGTGCGCTCGCGCTTGCGGTCCGAATCCGAAACGGCGACCGTCGGCATCACGGCGTCGGAGGAGTTCTCCTCCAGGTCGTCGCCACCCTCGATCTGGGCCTTCAGCGGAATGGGCGTATAGAGCATGGCGTTCTTCAGGCGGCCCGTAGTCTGCGACCCCGAGTCGTTGAGCGAGTTGGCGCCCGCGCCGCGAACCTTGATGCGCGAATAACGGATGTTAAAGTCGAGCGTAATGCGCTTGTTGGCCTTGAACTGCGTTTTCAGGCCGAGGTTGTCGCGGCTGTAATTCGAGCCGATCATGATCGCCTTGTCGTACAGACGCGCGTAAGTGGCGTTCCATTTGAATTTATCGCCTCCGCCCGAAACCGTCAGGTTGTGGTTGAACTGCTCGCCCGTGCGGCCGAAGAGCTGGTCCATCCAGTTGTTGCCGGTGATTCCGTCGTAGAGGTCGATGTCGGAGAACGATCCGAAATAGGGTTCGTAGTTGTCCGAGACTTTGTTCTGCATGGCGGCAAGTTCATACTGCCACTTGGCGAACTGCGAGGGGTCGAGCGCCTGCACCTGGTTCTTGCGGGCGATATCCTTGAAACCCCAGTATACATTATAGTTTACATTCACTTTACCCTTCTCGCCGCTTTTGGTGGTGATCAGCACAACGCCGTTGGCGCCGCGCGAACCGTAGATCGCCGTCGAGAAAGCGTCCTTCAGGATGTCGATCGACTGGATTTCCGACGAGGAGATGTCGCTGATGCTCTCCACGGGGAAGCCGTCGACGATATAGAGCGGTGCACCGTCCGACGAAAACGAACCGGCGCCGCGCACGCGGATACGGATTTCGGCATCGGGGTCTCCCTCCGTCGCCGTCACCTGCACACCGGCCATGCGGCCCGTCATCGCCTCGGCGACCGAAGCCACGGGCATCTGCTGGAGCGTCTCGGCGTTGACCGAGGCGACCGAGCCCACGACATCGCGGCGTTTCACGGTGGCGTAACCTACGACCACCACGTCGTCCATCGCCGTCGACTCGTCTTCGAGCTTAACGTCGATCTGCGTCTTGTTGCCGATGGGTATACGCTGGGTCTTCATCCCGATATAGGAGATCACCAGCGTCTTCTTCGAAGCATCGGGGACGTTGAGCGACCATTGCCCGTCGACGCCCGAACTTGCTCCCAAGGTCGTACCGTCTACGATCACCGAAGCTCCGATAACCGGTTTGCCCGCCGAATCCTTGACGACTCCTCCGATTTTCTGAGCCGCGGCCGTGGAGGCCAGACCCACACCCAGCAAGAACAACAGGGCGAACTTTAGAGTAAAGCTTTTCATATAAAAGGTTTTGGTTAATAATTAGGTTTTCGCTTTTCCGTAAAAGGGGGTATTTCCCTATACAAAAATAAATTGCCCCGGAGGATTCGATTGGTAATTTTTATCACTTCTCATGGATAATTTGTCAATCCGGCCCGAATGGCCCTCCAGGGCCCTGGGAAAGGAAAAGCGGGGCAAAAAATCCTCCCTTTCAGGAGGATTTTTCAGAAGACAATTTTCCGCAGAGGGCCCTGAATCCGGCTTCGCCAAGCCGCAGCGAATCAGTCTGCGGCTGTTCCCGACACCGGTTTTTTAAGCCGGTCGTATTCCATCGACGCCCAGATGAAGGGCCCCACGCCCTTGCAGTCGTTGTCGATCACCGGCTCGGAGATGTAATATTCGAACGTACCGCTGCGCATCTGCTTACCGCCCAGGCCCGCCACGGCGCAGCAGTCAGTCAGGGAGATCGTGCCGTCGGGATTCTCCTTCACGAAACGTTCGACGAATTTTTCGTAAAGCCGCCGTGCCTCCGGCTCCATCTCCGCAGGCAGGTAACCCAGACGCACCCCTTTGAGCATGGCGTAAACGAACATCACCGACCCGGTCGATTCGAGGTAATTGCCCTCGCGGCCCGGCTGGTCGAGCACCTGATACCACATGCCGGTCGCAGGGTCGGCATATTTCGGCAGCACGGTGTAAATATGGTTCAGGATTTCGACCATCGGCTGCGTCGAATTGTCTACGCCGAGGTATTGCAGCGTCTCGACGATGGCCATGGCATACCACCCCATCGCACGCCCCCAGGCATGCGCCGACTGCCCCGTGGCCTTGTCGCACCAAAACATCTCGCGCGAATCGTCGTAGGCATGGCGGTAAAGCCCCGTGACAGGATCGTAGGTATGCGCGGCCACCACGACGAACTGGTTCACGATATCGTCGACAGCCTTTTCGTATTCGGCCCCGGAGAAGTTCCGGGCAGCATATTCGGCATAAAACGGCTCGGCCATGTAAAGCCCGTCGAGCCACATCTGACGGGGATAAACCGCCTTGTGCCAGAACCCGCCGTCGGGGTTGCGGGGCTGTCCCTGCAACTGGGCGTAAAGCGTGTCGAGCACCATTTTATAGCGCGCCTCGCCCGTCCGGTCGTAAAGTTCGAAAAGCGCGCGGCCGGGGCAGACGTGGTCGAGGTTGTATTTCGACCGCTTGTAGGTCAGCACACTTCCGTCGGGTTGCACGATGGTGTCGAAATAACGCGCAGCATAGGCCTGAAACTCGGGATGGTCGTACATCTCTCCGGCATCCGCGATCGCGAGCAGTTCGAGACCGGTCGTATAGTTCCACTTCACCTTTCCGGCGGGGATGCCGTCGAGGTTCGTCGGTGAAGGGTTGCGGGCGATTTCGCTCGCAGCCATGCGGACGGCGAGGGGTTTGCGGGAGTGCGGATTGCAGGCCACCGTGGCGGCGAGCGCACACAGCACAGCAGAAATCAGGAGTCTTTTCATGCGGTCTTGGTATCTTGGTCTTGTTTCAGGTTATGGGTCTTGAGGTATTCGGCGGGCGACATGTGGTACTGGTCGCGGAAACACCGGCTGAAATAGCCCGGATCGGAGAACCCCACCTTGTAAGCCACCTCCGACACGGAGAACTGGCCCGTGCGCAGCAGCAGTTTCGATTTGGTGATGCGGTACTCCTTGATCAGTTCGACGGGCGACTTGCCCGTGAGGCTCTTGAGTTTGTTGTACATCGTCGTACGCCCCAGCCCGAGGTGCGAAGCCAGTTGGTCGATCGTGAGTTCCGAATTTTCGATATTCTCGCCCAGCCACGCCATCACATTCTTCATAAACTCCTCGTCGCGGTCCGTGACGACGACATCCTCGACCGCCAGTTCGACGACTTTGTTCCGGGCCGACTGCGAAGAGAACTTCTCGAAGAGTTTGCGCCGCTGGGTCAGCAGGTTGTCGATGCGCGCCAGCAGCAGTTCGATGCTGAACGGCTTGGTGATATACCCGTCGGCGCCGAACTCCATGGCCTTCACCCTGTCGTCGGGCGAGTGCCGTGCCGTCAGCATCACGATCGGAATATGGCTCATCGTGAAGTCGTGGCGCACCTTGTCGATCAGCTCGATGCCGTCCATGCGGGGCATCATCAGGTCGGTGATGACGATGTCGGGCATCTCGCTGCGGATCTTTTCGAGCGCCTCGACACCATCGTCGGCCTCAACGACGTAATAAGTATCTATCAGGCTGTTGTACATGAAGATGCGCAGCTCGCGGTTATCCTCGACCAAGAGGATTTTCTGCGCATCCTTCGGCGGCAGGACATCGACGCGGCGCTGGCTGTCGACAGGCGTGAAGTCGCTGACCATATAGTCGTTGCGACGTTCGCCCTCCCGGGTTCCCGCCCCGGTGAAATCGATCTGCTCCATGCCGAAATGGGCGTTGCCGAGTTTAAGCCTCACGGTGAAGGCCGAGCCTTCGCCCGGGCGGCTGTCGACCACAATTTCGCCGTGGTGCAGGGCCACGATGTCGCGGCACAGCGAAAGTCCGATACCCGAGCCCTTCATATTGCTGTCCACGGCGCGCGAAGCCTGCGCGAAGCGTTCGAAAATAACCCCCTGTTTGTCCTTGGGGATGCCGATGCCCGTGTCGCGGACCGTGAGCGTCACGCACTCCTCCTCTTCGCGCAGCGAAAGTATTACTTCAATCCGCCCGCCGTTGGGCGTGAATTTCAAGGCGTTGGATAACAAGTTATAAACCACGCTCTCCATGCGTTCGATATCGACCCACACCAGCACCGAGCGGCGCGAGACGGTGAACAGCAGTTCGATCCTGCGCTCGGAGGCCATTTCGCGGAAATCGTCGAGGGCGTCCTCGACCAGCGGTACGAGGTCCACGCGCGAGATTTTCAACTCCATTTTGTTCTTCACGATCTTGCGGAAGTCCAGCAACTGGTTGATCAGCGTCAGCATGCGTTTGGCGTTGCGGTGGGCCAGCGTGAGGCTGTTTTCGCCGCGCGGCGTCAGGCAGTCGTGCTTCTTCACATCCTCGATGCCGCCGAGAATCAGCGTGAGCGGCGTACGCAGTTCGTGCGAAATATTGGTAAAGAAACGCAGTTTGAGGTCGGTCATATTCTGCTCGACACTCGCTTCGCGGCGGATGCGCATGACCGAACCGGCAATGCGGAAAGCGACGACCGTCACAACCAGCGCCAGCAGGACGTAGAGGGTCTTAGCCCACCAGGTAAGCCAGGGGGGGGGTAACACCTCGACCCCGATCGTAATTCCCTCGTCGGCGGCATCGGCATTGCCGACGAACGCCTTGACATGGAACTTGTAATCGCCGATCGGCACGTTGGAGTAAGCCGCCCGGTTGGTCGTTCCCGAAATATTCCAGTCCTTGTCGTAGCCTTCGAGTTTGTACATATACCCCACTACGTGCTGGATCGCGAAATTCAGGGAGGCGAACTCCATGCGAAAATTCGAGAAATTATAAGGCAGCACGATGCGGTCGGCCTCGGTCACCGACTCCGCGAGCGGCGAACGACGGCCTGCAACGACGGGAATGTTGCGCACGTCGAGGCCCGTAAAACGCAGGTCGTAGTCGATCTTCGCAGCGCGAACCTCGTCGGGATTGAAGCGGTAAAGCTGGCGGCCGCTGCCGAAAAACACGTCGCCGCGGGGCGAGGTGAGCGCCGTAGCCTCGCTGAAAACCGCATTGCGCATGTTGTCGTAGAGGTAATAATTCGAGAATATCTCGCGGCGGGGATCGAACCGCGACACGGCATTGTGGGTCGAAACCCACAAATCACCCTGCTTGTCCTCGGTCAGGGCCATGCAGATATTGCTGGCCAGCCCCGAGGATTTGTCATAGCACCGGAACCACGGCGCACCGTCGGCGTCGTAGCCTTCGATCCGGTTCAGGCCGCCGCCGAAAGTCGCCAGCCAGATGCGCCCTTCGGAGTCCTTGAGCATGTGGATGATATCGTTGTTGCCCAGCGACTTCGCATCGCCCGGAATCTTCTGCATCAGCCGGAAGTGCATCAGTTTGGCGCTGGCCCCCGGATCGAAAACCAGCAGTCCGTCGACCGTGGCGGCGAACATCCGGTCCGGACGGTCGTAAAGCAGCCACCGCACGCGCCCCGCCTCGTCGAGCGGATAGTGCGCCATCATGTTTCCAGCATGGATGAAGCGGCTTCCGGCAGGGTCTTCCAGCAGGTTGATGCCCCCGCCGTAGGTCGCCACCCAGATACGGCCCGCGCCATCCTCCTCGACACAGTAAATCTGGTCGTCGCTGAGCGAATAGGCGTCCGTGTCGGAGTGTGCGAAATGCGAGACTCGATAACCGCTGCCCTCGGGCGTCAGGCGGTAAAGTCCTTCGCCCTTGGTCCCGACCCAGATATTGCCCGAAGAGTCCTCCTTCAGGGCGTAAATCATTCCGGTCCCACGCCGGCCCTGCGCCGGAAGCGTATAGACGGGTTTATTCGCCCCGTCGAAAGCGATCAGGTCGCCGTCGCGCGTACCGACCCACATCCGCCCCCGGTTGTCGGTCATCAAGGCGCGGATTTCGCCCGAAAGCGGGTCCGGGGATTTCGAGTCGAGCGTGAACACCTCGGCGGGCTGGCGCAGCAACACCGCCTTGCGCAGGCCGCGTTCGTTGTAGGTCGAGAGCCACAGCACGTCGTCATGCACGTCGAAGCGCACGACGGCATTGGTCATCTGGCAGTTCGGCTGCTTGGGATCGTTGTAAAAGGGTTCCACCGTATCGCGCTCGCGGTCGTAATAACCGAAGCCCCAGTTATTCATCTTAACCCACAGCAGGCCGCCGCCTTCGGCGATCTTGGTGATCGTGTCGACGTTGTAGGAGACCGTGTAAGGCTCCTGCTCAAAATGCTTGTAGTCGTCCGTCGAGGGATTGTAACGCGTGATGCCCGTCTCGGCCGAGGTCACCCACACGATGCCGTGGGAGTCGGCCGCAAGATTGCGGATGCGGTGCGGGCGCACCCCTTTGGGATCGAGCCGCGCGAGACGGTCGCCGCTGACACGGAAGAGTTCGCCCGAACGGCTGCCGGCGTAGACCGTGCGCCGCACCGTGTCGGCGACAAGGGCCGTCAGCGGAGCCGCACCGCCCGGCAGGCGGTCGACCCTGCCGTCCTGTTTCCCGACGCGGATCACCTCGCCGGGGGTGGCGCAGTAGACAGATTCGGCATCGACCGTAAAGGCAAAGGCCGGGGCCGCGGTTTCGCAGAGCGTACGGGCCGCGGCGGTCCCCGCGGCAATGTAATTCAACTGACCGTCGTCAGCGCCGATCCAGACACCGTCGCAGTCGTCGACATACATCGCCGCAACGTCGCCGCCCAGCACCGGAGCGTCGAAAAAGGCATCGACGCGCACGGAGGAGGCATCGGCCGCATCGGTAAAGCGGGCTACGCCCAGCCCCGCGATGGCGACCCACGTACCGCCATTGCTGTCGTGCAGGCAGTGCGTCATGCGGTAATGCTTCGAATCGACGCCGTCGATGAGCGACACCACGTCTTCGAACTGCTCCGTATAGCGGTTCAGGCGGTAGACGTGGAGGTTATAGGTCGTAAACCAGAGGTGGCCGTTCGAATCTTCGCTCACCGCGACGAAGCGGTGGTGCGAGAGGGGCGAAAAATCGCCCGGCGTGGTGCTGAAATTCTTGAAGGTATATCCGTCGAAACGACTGACGCCGTACCACGTGCAGACCCACACGAAACCGCGCGAATCGGTGTAGATGTCGGCGATACGGTCGTGCGTCATCCCGTCCAGCGTGGAGTAGGTCTGGAAAATACACTGCGGGGGCGACGTTCGGGAAAATCCCGGAACGGCGAGGGCGAGCAGCAATAGAGTCAGTAGCAGTCGTTTCATGGTTATTAACAATTCCGATCGCAGTAAATATACAAAAAAATCGGATTCCAAAGTCTATTTTTCAAAGGCCTCAAGCGCCTGCCGGGCTTCTTTTCCGGTCAGTTGCCGCGACCACCCGACACGGCTCCGGGGTGCGGCTCCGGGACCTTCGGAGTGATATTCAGCATAAAATGCAGTCCGCCGGGCCTGCGGTCTGGACCAGTCGTGCCACCCTTCGGGAACAATGTGCGCTCCCAAATAGCACTCAACAAAAACGGTCTGCGCATAATCGCGCCACGGACGGCCCAGCCAGCAGCGCGTAACTCCCTCGGCGGCGGTCAGGCGGCACTCCACGAAAATCAGCCCGCACGGCTGCCCGCGGCAGGTCGAGGCAGCCGTCACGTAGGAATCGGCCTTCGAGCGGATTTCGCAGCGGCGGAACAGGGCCGCGGCCGAACCGAAAATGAAGTCGGTCGTCCCCTCGACATAGCAGTCGTCGAAGCAGATATGCGCATTCTCCGTGACGGTCTGCCCGTCGCGGTTGCCCGCGCCGTAGAGGTAGAGCGTATCCTGGTTACCCAAAAAGCGGCAGCCGATGAAATGCAGGCCGGTCCCGAGGCACTGCACGGCAACGGCCTGCCCCACCGGTCCGGCGGCATTTTCGAACGTCAGGTTGCGCACCGTCCAGCCGTCGCCGCCGAAATAGACGGTCGAAGAGCCGGAAGTACCCAGCGGATGCCCGGTTGCGCCGACTCTCGCGGCGTAGTCGTCCCACGTGACCGTCACGTCGCCGCGCCCTTCCAGAACGACGTTGCGTTTGGACGCAGGGATGGCGATTTTCTCCCGGTAGACACCTCCGCAGACCGTGATACGGGTCGTATCGCGGCAGAAATCGGGAACGGCCGCCACAGCCTCGGCCAGCGTGAAAAAGTCGCCCGAACCATCCTGCGCAACCACGAAGTCGGCGTCGACGAGGCGTCGGCCCAGTTCCGGAACCACTTCCGGAAGCTGCCCGGCGATCATCCGCGCCACAGCGCGCGCTCCGCGCACATTGAGGTGGGTGTTATCCGTACGGCCGTCGGGCCAGCGTGGATTAGTCCCGGGGTCGACCCACATGTAATACGCCTTCGAGCGCTCGTCACCCAGCGACGAAATCCACGCGCGGGTCAACCGCCCGGCGTCGATCAGCGGCGCACGCTCCTCAACGGCCACACGACACACGGCGGCGGCGTAAAGTCCGTGGGTGTCGACGAGCACGCCGTCGGTAAAACGGCGACGGACAATGGGCGTCAGCAACACCGGGATACCACCCTTTTCACGCGTCTCGCACACATAGCGGCGCAGGTTTTCGGCATACTGCTCCGAAGAGGCGTAGCGGGTCGAATCGTTCTGCTTCTGGTCGTTGTGCCCGAACTGGATAAAGACGTAATCGCCCGGCTGCAATTTGTCATAAACGGCCGCCCAGCGCCCTTCGTCGCGGAACGATTTGGTCGAACGTCCGTTCGCAGCGTGGTTCTCCACCCCAACCGACGCGTCGAACAGCGGTTGGAACATGTGTCCCCAGCCCCGCTCGGGATTCTGCTTCGCAAGGTCCTTGGTGGCGCACGTCGAGTCGCCGACGAGGTAGACACGCAGAGTCTGCCCGCAAACAAATGCAGACGACAATATACATAGTATCAACAGGAAAACTCTTTTCATCTCAAGCATCGGTTTAAACGACAGGGCGGGAGGCTGCACAACCTCCCGCCGAATCGGGTCAACTTATTGCAAGGCAGTATAGGAACCGCCCTTCACCTGCGAGGCTGCGATCTCCTTGACCAAATAATGGAAGTAAACTTCGATATTGGAATAGACCTTCTGCGGGTCGAGCGTCGTAGCTGCGGCATCGGAAACGTCTTTCGGATCGAGACCGAGCAGGGTCTCATAGTAGTCGGGAATACCGTCGCCGTCGATGTCGACCGAAGCGCGCGCGACCTGGTCGGAGGTCGCCTTGAGTTCGGGCCAGCCGCCCACGGCGCTCTGCGAATCGATCAAACCGCCCGTCGAGCCGTTGCCGCCGTCCGGGAATGTCGCTTTGCCGCTGCGGGCGTCGGTCTCGGCCCGTTTGTCGACGGCATCGCGGCTGAGCGAGGCTCCGGCGTAAGTCACCACCGACTCGAAAGCCTCGGCGGCCGTATGCGTTGTGGTATAGCAGATCGTCACGTCGCCCGCCTTGATCGGGAGCGGCGCGGAAAGACGCCCGGCCGTGGTCGAGGGATCGTTGCCCTGCGGATGGAAATAAACGCCCGCCCAGTTGTCGGCGTTGATTGCCGACGCATAGCTTCCGGCATGGTAGTTCCCGGACATATAGAGCCGGGGATAAGCCGAACCCACATTCGAATCGGAGTTATGCCAGTAAGCGTCGACGAAATACTTCTTCTCCTTCGAAGCCGGACCCGGTTTGTAATAGTTGTTCACGATATTGAACGAGCCGTCCTCGCCGCCGTAGGTCGAATTGCTGCCCCAGTTGTAGATCACGTTGTTCCGGTAATCGACATTGCCGCGATGCGTCGCGAGGTAGTTCCCGTAAATCCCCGGATGGTCGATGCGGGCGTTGCGGCTGTCGTGGTTGGCCAGCATGTTGTGATGGAACGAAGCGTTCTTGCCGCCCCAGATGCCGCCGTAACCGTGCTCGCCCTTGCCGTGCGCCGATTTACGCAGGCTCTCGGTCAAGAGACACCATTGCATCGTGAAATTCTGATTGGCATAGAACGACGCACACTCGTCGATCGACCACGACATCGAGCAATGGTCGAGGATGATATTCGAATGGTAACGGCCCCAGATGGTGTCCGATCCGTCGGAAAGATTGCCGCCCTTGTTCAGGTCGCCCAGGCGGAAACGCACATAACGGACAATCACATTGTCGGCATCGATCACGACCGTTCCGCCGCTCACGCAGATGCCGTCGCCGGGAGCGGTCTGACCGGCAATGGTCAGGTTTCCGTTTTTGATGCGCAGGTCGCTGAGCAACTCGATCGTACCTGCCACATCGAAGACGATGATGCGTTTGCCCGACGCTTCGGCGGCGGCACGGAACGAGCCCGCGCCCGAATTATTGAGGTTGGTCACATGGTAAACCGTTCCGCCGCGGCCTCCGGTCGTATACATGCCGCCGCCCTCGGCGCCGGGGAAAGCACGCAGCACGCCGTCGTTCTCGTTAGCCAGGGGAAGCCCCAGGTCCACACCCGGATCGACGGGCGCACGGTCGGTCGTAAAGGCGACCGCTTCGGAATAGGACGAATCGTCGCCGTCCTCGCCAGCCACGGCCTTCACGCGGAAACGATAGGTGGTATTGGCCGAAAGTTCCGTAAGGGCGACGGTCGTCCGGGGCGTCTCGCCGCTCCGCAGTGCGGTTTCGGCATCCCCTTCGTAGAGTTCATACGCATAGTTCTCGGCTCCGACAACCGTCGTCCAGGAGAGCGTCGCAGCATTGTCCGATTTCTCGACGAGCCGCGCGGCAGGAGTTCCGAGCATGTCGCCCGAAAAAACCACGAAATCGGAAAATTCCGAGTCCTGCCACTCCACCGAACCGATAGGCGCGGTGGCATGAACGCGGAAACGGTAGGTAACGCCCGACTCCATTTCGAAGCGCTGCGACCCGAGGCGCGTCGTAGCCGACTGCAAGGGCGCGGCAGCGTCGCCGGCATAAAGTTCGAAGGTGAAGCGCACGGCCTCGACGGCCTCGGAGATGCTCCAGCGCACGGTGGCCGTCTGGTTCGAAACCGCTACGGCGACATCGGGCACGGGAAGGGTTTTCACGTCGGGAGCTGCCTCCGTAGAGTCTTCGCCGCAAGCGACGACAAGGGCCAGGATCCCGAACAGCAAAAAGAAATTATTACGAATCATTATCATGGCTTGTTTATTTGATTGCGACATACCGGGCGGCGCCCTTCGACAACGAGGTGTTGGCCCCGGTGATCTGCGGCGAGGAGACCTCGATCGAGCGGTTGCGGCTTCCCGTTACGACAAATGCGCGCTCCAGACCCTCGGGACAAACGAAATCCTCGGCCGAAAGGTTCCGGACGTTGTTGAGCATCAGCGCAGGCCCCTGCTCGGGAATGATCTTCACGTTGCGCAGCACGACATCCGAAGACTCGTTGATCTGCGCACCCGTCGTGGCGTAAATCCGGGTATTTTCCACCGTGACACGCTCGACGTTCATCTCCGGAAGCCCGTTGAAATACATGGCGCGCCGTGCGCCGCGACACCACACGTTCTTAATATGAATATCCCGGAAAGCCGGCGTGGTTTCGTCGACGGGTTTCGGGGCGATGTCCGTAACTTCGGCATCCCCACCCTCGGCAAGCGCCTCGGAGGCCGATTTACCTCCGTAGAAAAGATCGAACAGCAGCGGTTCCTGCAGAATGTTATTCATGGCGATGTCCTCGATCCAGATGTTTTCGACCACCCCGCCGCGTCCGCGCGCGGATTTGAAACGCAGTCCTACGTCGGTTCCCGAAAAGACGCAGTTCGAAACCTTGACGTTCCTGACCCCGCCCGACATCTCGCTGCCGACGACGAATCCGCCGTGGCCATGGAAAACGATGCAGTTGTCGACGAGGATATTCTCACACGGAATCCCGCGATCACGCCCCGCCTGGTCCTTACCGCTCTTGATACAGATGCCGTCGTCACCCACGTCGAAACGCGAATCGGTCAGCACGACATTACGGCACGACTCGATGTCGATGCCGTCGCTGTTCTGCGCATAATCGGGACAACGGACGGTTATATCGTTCACGATCAGATTGGTGCACATTGCCGGATGAATATTCCAACAGGGGGAATTCTGAAAAGTGACGCCCTCCAGCAATACATTTTCACAATGGTGGATGGCAACCATCACCGGCCGCAGGAAATCGTGCATGCGTTCGAAATCGGCACGCGTCTTCGCCCAGGTCGAAACGTTCTGGTCGGCTCCCGACGTGGCCCCGAACTTATAGCTTTCGGAAGGATACCATGTTTTTCCATCGTCGGAGAGGATATCGCCGCTCTTGACCAGGTCCTTCCACTGGCGGGGATTGACCTTGTCCTGCTTCACGGCGCGCCAGGCATCGCCGTTGCCGTCGATCACGCCACGGCCCGTAACGGCCACGTTCTTTACGCCCCGGGCCGAAAGCGGAGACTGGCAGCGCAGCGTATTGAGACCTTCGAAAGTGGTCTCCACGAGCGGGTAAAGCGATTTGTCGCTGCTGAAAACGATGACGGCATTCTGTTCGAGATGCAGCTCGATATTGTCTTTCAGCACGATGGGGCCGGTATACCAGACGCCTTCGGGAACGACCACGCGACCGCCGCCTTTCGCCGTCAGGGCGGCAATGGCATCGGCGAAAGCCGCCGTATTGAGCGTATAGCCGTCGCCCGTACCGCCGAAATCGGCGACGCTGACCGAGTGTGCAGGAATCGCAGGCCGCGCGACCTGCGGCATCTCGAAGGGGAGGTTGCAGGCCGGAGCAGAGGAGCCCGGGGCGTGTGCACGGCATCCTGCGGTCGTTGCCAGGACCGCCGCCACACAAATCGTCACTTGTCTGAGGTTCATAAGAGAGGTAGTTTATTCGTATACGTAAAATTTTCAAAATTTCAGGTATACAAAAGTAAACTGCCTCAGCCTATCGGACAGGGATTTTTTGACGCAAACGATGTACTTTTTTTCAAATCTACTCCATCCGCGAAACAATGACCGGAGTCTGGGCCGAACGCACCGACTCCATCAGCCCCACGACGCGTTCGGTATCGCTGCGGTCTTTCAGCCATTCGCTCTTGCGCCAGATCATTTCGAACACGTAGTCGATCCGTCCGCGGGCATCGGGCGTAAGCTGGAAAAGATAACTGGTCTTGTCGTCGGTCTGCGAGGCGATCTGCTTCCGCGGCACGGCGACGGCCAGCCCGACGTTCTCGCGCTCCCATTTCACGGTGTCGTTCTCGGGAAAATCGCGCCCGAAGGCGGCAATCACATTGTCGTCCTTATACACTTTGTTCTCGGCCATCTTCATCACTCCGGTCGTGAAAACCAATCCCTTGAAATCACCCTCGATGCGGTTTTCGACCTGCACGTCGCCATGTCCGGCATAGAGGATGTAGCGCGAAGTCATCGTGATCTCCCGGCCGCCGTAGCGCCACCCTTCGACCCGCATTTCGACCACCGTGCGGATCGGTCCGTTGACCAGGATACGGGCCTCGCGGCGTTTGAAATCGGTGATATGGATCATTTTTTTCTTTTCGGCATCCCAGCCTTTGAGCGTACCCACGCCCACCGAACCGAAGACGCGCAGGTTATCGTGGCCGTAGCCCCGGGCCAACAGCTCGTCCGAAGGATACCACATCGTCTCGGCCAGTTCGAGCTGCGGACGCTTCTTGCCGTAGGTATCGATGGTCTGCTTGTTATCGAAATAGATGCGGTAAGCGGCGTATTCCGACTCGAAGGCCGGGCCATGGTGGTGCAGTTTGTGGTACATGTCGTTTTTGTCCGAAGCGACACTGTCGACGGCACGCAGGGTTTTGTCGGGATTTTTAAGCCACATCTGGGCATGCACGCGGTCTTTGAAAACCCGTTTGTCCGGGTTCGAAGAGTAAGTTACCTGGAAATTCTGGCTGCCCGAGATCGTCGAGACAAAGACCAGTTCGCCCAGTTCCCGGTCCAGCTGCGAAGGAATCTGGTGAACGCCGCCGAGCGACACGACGGCGCTCTGGGCCCATTGGGGTACATCCCGGATTACGACCGGACATTCGGGACGGCTGCCTGTAACCGTAACGTGGTAAAGGCATTTCTGGGTTTTGGCGCTCAGGCTGCAAACCGCGCCGAGGGCCAGCATCAGCAAAAGAATCCGTTTCATGGCTATTTCAGTTTTTCGATGATTTGTTCCAGTTGTGTGCGGCTCCGGAGGGCCGTTGCAGGCAATTCGCCCGAAAAAGCCCGCAATGCCGCTTCGGGCAGGAGTTCGACACGGGCCTCATCGGCCTGTGAGGCGTCGAGGCCCAAAGTCTCGGCAAAAAAAGCATAGACCGCACGGCGTTTGTCCACGCCGTAATCATGCCGTCCATCCGGAAAGTGGACGTTACGGACCTGCCCGCCGGCATCATAAAAATCCCAGATTCGCCGCAGGAAAGGATATTCCAACACCGGATAGGTCGCCGTCCAGTCGCCGCCGTCGCTGACGGCCAACACAGGACGGGGAGCCATCGCCGCAGCCAGAATTTCCGGCATGCAACTGCCTCCGGCGGCCAGCGTCACCGGACGGCCGCTCTCGCAGGGGCATCCTCCGTCAAAATGCGATACCAGATGGACCACGGGCGCCAGAGCGGCGAACCGTCCGTCGGTCACAGCCAGCAGCAAAGCATGCGTAGCCCCGCCCGAACCGCCCGTCGCGGCCATGCGTGCGGTGTCGATGTCGCGGCGCGAAGCCACGATCCAGTCGGTTACGGCTTTCGCCCACAGCGCCTGCACCTGCATCGAATAAGCGGCCTCATGCGCCTCGCGCCCGACCTGTCGTTCCGATTCGCCCCAGCCGAAGATGTCCATATCGACCGCCACAGCCCCCATGCGGGCGAATGTAGCCATGCGCATCTGCTGGTCGGCGCGGTAGCGCCCGCCCGCCCAATGACCCGAAGGCGAAACGATCAGGGGACGGCGTACCGGAGCATGCGGCCTCCGGCCCCGGGAAATCATCCGCCCGCCCGGAAGCGGCGGCCCGGAGGGCGCATAGACCGTTCCGCAGACATAAAGCCCCGGAAGGGTTTCAAGAGCATAATTTCGGGTCGTATAGCCGTCATGATAAACCTCAGGGCCCAGCACGACATCCGGAACTGCCGCCAGTCCCCGGAGGAACGGGCCGAGGTCCAGGGCCTCGCGCACACCTTCGAGCAGGGCCTCCCGACGCTGTTCCCACGCCGTACGGTCGGCATACTGTTCCAAAAGCCAGGCCAGCAGTTTTTCGCCGTCGGCAGGCGTACGGCGGTAATATTCGTAAGGCTGCACGGTGATCTTCCCTGCACCGCTCCATACCAGATCTAACGGATGCAGCAGGCCGTCCAAGGTCTCCGGAAGCGAATAGGGTCGCACCCGGAAATCGGCGTAAACGATCTGCATCGTATCGGGATCGAAGCGCTTACAGGCAATACGCACGCCGAAACGCTCCCCCACATCCCGCAGGACCTCGCCGAGCGGCCGCACAAAGCGGTTCCCCGGCGCGGGCTGCGCTGCGGCGGATACGGCGGCAAAGCAGCACGCCATATATAATATGCAATGGATACGTTTCAAATCGAGGCCCACGGATTTATGCAAAAATACAAATTTTGACCGCATTTCTTTGTATTTCCCTAAAAAGATTCTATATTTGCACACCCTTTCGGAGTTAACAGCCGTAAGGAGTGCCCGGAGAGGTGGGTGAGTGGCTGAAACCACCGGTTTGCTAAACCGACGTACGGGGCAACCTGTACCACGAGTTCGAATCTCGTCCTCTCCGCAAAAGTCGACAGACAAAATACAGAACCCTGCAAATCAATCGTTTGCAGGGTTTATTTCATCCGATCCAGGAACTGCCTGAAACGAAAATACACACTTATGTCATTCTGGTCACGTCATTTCGGCCCGGACCACAAGCCCCGGATGGGCGGTCTGGAAATATTCAAATACATCGGCCCCGGACTGCTCGTAACGGTGGGATTCATCGACCCCGGCAACTGGGCTTCGAACCTCGCGGCGGGCGCCGAATACGGCTACTCGCTGCTGTGGATGGTGACGCTTTCGACCGTCATGCTGATCGTCCTGCAACACAACGTCGCCCATCTGGGCATCGCCACGGGTCTCTGTCTCTCGGAAGCGGCGGCGGTCCACCTCAAACCCGCATGGTCGCGGCCGTTGCTGGGGTCGGCCATCCTGGCGTCGATCTCCACCTCGCTGGCCGAAATCCTCGGCGGAGCCATCGCCCTGCAAATGCTGTTCGGGGTTCCGGTGCGCATCGGCGCACTGCTGGTCCTCGTGTTCGTCCTCATCATGCTCTTTACGAACAGTTACCGCCTGATCGAGAAATGGATCATCGCGTTCGTTTCGATCATCGGATTGTCGTTTATTTACGAACTGTCGCTCGTGACGATCGACTGGCCGGAGGCGGCCCGCGCCTGGGTGACGCCCTCGTTTCCGAACGGCTCGATGGTCATCATCATGAGCGTTCTGGGCGCGGTGGTCATGCCGCACAACCTGTTCCTCCATTCGGAAGTGATCCAGAGCCGCCAATGGAATCTGAGCGACGACGCGGTTATCCGCAAACAGTTGCGCTACGAATATGCCGACACGATCTTTTCGATGCTGGTCGGCTGGGCGATCAACAGCGCGATGATCCTGCTGGCCGCAGCAACCTTTTTCGCGTCGAAAACGCCTGTGGAAGAGTTGCAGCAGGCCGATTCGCTCCTGACGCCGCTCCTGGGTCCGAGTGCCACGAACATCTTCGCCATCGCCCTGCTGTTCGCGGGCATCTCGTCGACGATCACATCGGGCATGGCCGCAGGTTCGATCTTCGCGGGCATTTTCCGCGAACCCTACGACATCAAGGACAACCACTCGCGCACGGGCGTGATGATTTCGCTCGTCGCGGCGTTCCTCGTCATCCTCGTGATCAGCGACCCGTTCAAAGGACTGATCTACTCGCAGATGCTCCTCAGCATCCAGTTGCCTTTCACCGTATTCCTGCAAGTGCACCTGACCTCCTCGGAGCGCGTGATGGGCAAGTACAAAAACTCCCGTTTCACGAAGTACCTGCTTTATGGCATCGGCGCGGTGGTGACCGTCCTCAACGTGATGCTGCTCGTCAGCCTCTTCCGCTGATCCGGACCGCTGTTGTTGTTGACCCGAGGCGCCAAAAGGGTTTGGAATAGTTATTGTTGACCTCTGTCGGCAATACAAAGTTCCGAACCCCGAGATGTTAAAAGAAGGATTTCTTTTCACGTTCATATCCGCTTTCATGGCGCTGTTCCCGGTCGCGAATCCGGTGGGAGCCGGTTTCCTGGTCAACGGACTGCTGTCGGGACTGAGCGACGCGGATCGGAAGTCGATCATCCGCAAAATCATCATCGACTACCTGCTCGTCGGGATAGGCAGCCTGGCCGTCGGGCATTTCGTACTGATGCTCTTCGGGCTTTCGCTCCCGATCATCCAACTGGGCGGAGGAGTGCTCATCTGCCGCACAGCCCTGCAATGGCTCGGCGATTCGGACTCCGCGGTGAAACCCACCGAGGGCAAGGACATCAACCCGATGCACAAAACCGCCATCGAAACACAAATCTTCTACCCGATCACCTTCCCGATCAGCATCGGGCCGGGCAGCGTCTCGGTCATCCTGACGCTGATGGCCTCGGTCAGCCTGAAAGACGGGTGGGCGCGGGGGCTGCTCTCCTATGCGATCATCGCACTGGTTATCGTACTGATGTGCCTGATACTCTATCTGTTTCTATCGCAGGGAGAACGCATTATCCGTAAAATCGGCAACAGCGGCAGTATCGTCATCAACAAGATGGTCGCCTTCTTTACCTTCTGCGTAGGCGTCCAGATCGTCATGACGGGAATCGCCAAACTGTTCGACCTGCATATCTGATTTACAACCGTAGTGCTTATGGATTCGCAAATTCTGATCACCGACGTTGAGATTTTCAACGGAAAGGAGCCAAAGACCGTTCGCGGGAACGTGCTGATCACGAACAACCTGATCGAAAAAATCACGTCGGGATCCGGCCAGGCCGATCCGGCCGGCGGAGTACAGGTGCTCGACGGAAAAGGACGGTTCCTGATGCCCGGACTGATCGACGCGCACTGGCACGCCTACCTGTGCTGCAACACGATGCAGGACCTGCTGGCATCGGCCCCTTCGTATACCCATCTGGCGGCAGGGCGCGAAGCCGGGGCGACCCTGCTGCGCGGGTTCACGACCATCCGCGACGCAGGCGGCCCGGTCTTCGGACTAAAACGGGCCATCGACACCGGACTGCTGCCGGGACCGCGTATCTACCCCAGCGGCGCCATGCTCTCCCAAACCTCGGGACACGGCGATTTCCGGATGATTTACGACCATTTCCACGGAGGATGCGGGTGTGAAATCGCGCATATCGAACAACTCGGGGCATCGCGTATCGTCGACGGGGCCGACGCCGTAACGGCCGCCACCCGCGAAAACCTGCGGCAGGGGGCTTCGCAGATCAAACTGATGACCGGAGGCGGTGCGGCCTCGCTCTACGATCCTCTGGATGTGACCGAATTCTTCGAAGAGGAGATTCGCGCGGCGGTGCGTGCGGCGGAAGATTGGGGAACCTACGTCATGGTGCACGTCTACAACCCGCGGGGCATCACGCGGGCAATCGCTGCCGGTGTCAAAAGCATCGAGCACGGCCACCTGATCGACGAACCGACAATGGAACTGGTCGCAGGGAACGACATCTGGCTCAGCATGCAGGCATTTGCCGTCGAGGACAATACCTACCCTTCGCCCGTACAACAGGCCAAACATATCCAAATCACCGAAGGAACGGACCGCACTTACAAACTCGCGAAAAAATACGGTGTAAAACTGGCCTGGGGAACGGACCTGCTGTTCAATCCGGCCAACACCAAAAACCAGAACCACGGCATCGTCAAACTGCAAAAATGGTTCACGCCGTTCGAAATCCTGAAAATGGTGACGTTCGACAATGCGCAACTGCTGGCAATGTCCGGGCCGCGGAATCCCTATCCGGGGCGGCTGGGCGTCATCGAAGAGGGGGCATTGGCCGACCTGCTGCTAATAGACGGCTGCCCCCTGCAACAAATCGAACTGTTGGAAAATCCCGCGGAAAAATTCGTGCTAATCGTCAAAAACGGCGTCATCTGCAAAAATATCCTCTGACACGCCCGCAGGTCACTCCATCTCGGTCAGGTGCTTCCAGTAACGGCGGGGCATCATGCGACGCTGCTGGCGCTCGTTGATCCGCTGGGGAATGGCCAGCGCCCGGAAATAGTTTTTCCACAGGAGCTGGAACTGCCGTTCGTCTTCGGCGAGCCATTCGTCGGCGAGTTTGTCGGCGATCATCCCCCGGTCGTCCTCCAGCGTGACGCGCCGCGCCGTATGACCGTCGTAATAGTAGCCGTAGTCGCGCCGCCGGTCGTAGATAAGCCACCGCTGGTCGGCAAACCGGTCGGTAAAATAGTCCAGTCCCAACGGCAGGGCGTTGTGCTCGGGCGTGACGGCAGCGAAATAAGTGCCGTCGGCAGCTTTCTGGAGGCGGACGAACTGCTTGAGGCGCTCCCGCTCGTGGGAGACCTTGAGCGCCAGCTGATAGAGGGATTTCATAGCGGGGTCGGCCTGGTCGGCCATCACACCCCCGCCCTCGTCGAAAACACGGCGCAGGCAGCGCAGCAGCAACAGGTCGCTCTGCGGCTGCTCCCCGTGCCAGGCATAGACGATCATCGAACGGGTGCGGGCGATCAGCCGGCGTTCCAGTCCGCGCCAGACGCGGGCGGCATGCGCCTCGTCGGTCACAACCTCGTGGACACGCTCCGTGAAGAGCGGCTCGGGCTCCCCAGGACCGATCAGCGCTTCGGGAAACGCCCGCAGCGAGTAGGCATCGAAGAGGGCCGACAAAAGCCCGTCGAAAGATTTATCGTATCGGAAAACCAGCATCGCCGTCAGAAAAGGGTTAGTTGCCCCTCGTTATTATCCGTCTTCCGCCGCTGCGGAGCGGTCAGCAGGCGGCGCACCTGCTCCGGACGGAGTTCATTCACGCCCTGCCCCATGGTCAGTTCACGGCAGCAGATGAAATACTGCGCCTTCTTCATCACCACGCCGATCTGCCGCAGCGACTGCTGCGTCAGCGCACGGTAACGGCGCGAGGTGACGATCAGACGGGCCGACTTGACCCCGATGCCCGGCACGCGCAGCAGGGCTTCGTACTCCGCACGGTTCACGTCAACCGGAAAAAACGCGGGATTCCGCAGGGCCCAGGCCAGTTTGGGGTCGATATCCAGATCAAGGCGGGGTGTTTGCTCATTGGCAATTTCGTCGGCCCGAAACCCGTAGAAACGCATCAGCCAGTCGGCCTGATAGAGCCGGTTCTCCCGCACGAGGGGCGCTTTATCGAGCGTCGGCAGCCGTTTGTCGTAGGGATTTACGGGGATGAAGCCCGAATAGTAAACCCGTTTCATCGTCGGCCGGTCATAAAGCGCCGACGAAAGCTGCAGGATGTCGCGGTCGGTTTCATCCGTAACTCCCACGATCATCTGCGTGCTTTGCCCTGCCGGGGCGAAACGGGGTGCATGGCGGAACCGCGTGCGCTCCTCGGCGCTCTGGAGCACCCCCTGCTGGATATAGCTCATCGGGCGGTAGATGCTTTCGTAATTCTTGTCGGGGGCGAGCAGTTGCAGGTTGCGTTCGGTCGGGATCTCGATGTTGACGCTCAGGCGGTCGGCATAACGTCCGGCTTCGGCCACCAACTCGCGGCTGGCGCCGGGAATGCTCTTCAGGTGAATGTATCCGTTAAAGCGGTGGACCGTACGCAGATCGCGTGCGACGCGAACCATGCGCTCCATCGTATAGTCGGGATCACGGACGACGCCCGACGAGAGAAACAGCCCTTCGATGTAGTTGCGGCGGTAGAACTCGATAGTCAGCTCGGTCAGTTCGCCGGGAGTGAACGCGGCGCGCGGAATGTCGTTGCTGCGTCGGTTGATGCAGTAGGCGCAGTCGTAAATGCAAACATTGGTGAGCATGATTTTCAGCAGCGAGACACAGCGTCCGTCGGCCGTGAAGGTGTGGCAGATGCCCCACCCCGCCGTGCTGCCAACGTCGCCCGCACGATGCTTGCGCGTCACACCGCTCGAAGCGCACGAAACGTCGTATTTGGCCGACTCGGCCAGCACCTTGAGTTTTTCGAGCACCGTCTCCTTCATGGCGGCAAGTTATCGTTTTTTTCCGAGAAACCCGAGTTTCCGAAGTTAATTTTTCAGGCTGTTTTCCGATGTCGCTGGGCGTGTGGAAAATAGACCGGAAAATTGTTTTCATTCCACTTTTTCACTATATTTATACGATATATCACCTACCCTAATCTCCGGTCGCCATGAAACGAATCGTCACATTAGCCGCTCTCCTGTCCTCAACCTGCATTTCCGGATTCTGTCAGCAGAAAGAACCGGAATACGAAGCGTACAAAACCGAATACGCAACAGACAGCACCGGGAAATCAGTTCCCGTGGAGAATCCGGAATACTACCGCATACGGGCAAAGGACGGCTCGTCCTGGGGTTTTAAAAAAAAGACCGGGGAATTTGCGATCCCCCTCGGCAAATACAAATTCATGAATACCATCGACAATCGGGGAATGATTCTGGCCCATAAAAAAGGAGGCAAAAAGGGCTACATTGATATTACCGAAAAAGTGCTTATTCCGTTCGTCTATGATGAGATCGGGGTCTTTTCCAAATGCCAGGCGAAGGACCTGGCTCCGGTCATTATCGACAAGAAACAAGGATTCATCAACCGGAAAGGCGAAGTCATTATTCCCCTAGAATACGACGCCCAATCGCGCGTTGCATATTTTTACGAACCCGGAGTGGCTATATTGACGAAGAACGGCAGGGCCGGAGCCATCGGTCCCGAAAACAATATTATCGTTCCATTCGAATACGACGAGGTCAAACGGTCTGACAACAGGGATTGTCTGATCGCTCGAAAAGGCGATAGCTGGATTATTTTTTCGACCGAAGGAAAACAGTTGTCCGATTACAGCAACCATACGATCGTCGAAGCTCCGTTCGGCTCCCTTCCGGCCGACAGCAAGGGACTTCCGATGCTGATTGCCGAAAACGGCTACGAGAAAATCCGGAACAGGCTACAAAGCAATATAGAATACATGAACGGCTCCCGACGGGTCAAAGACTCGTTAAAAATGCTTGCCAAGTTGAAATATGCTTATATCGACAGTACGGCCCGCGCAATCGTCCCCTTCGGCGTTTACGATTACGCCGAACCTTTCGGGTTGGGACGCAAGGCAATCGTCGTGAAGGATGGAAAATACGGGTTAATCGACGAATATGGCAAAACCGTCCTCCCCAATAGCTACGATTATCTGGAACGGCCAATGAAATATTCGCATTTCGCCGACATCTACGTAGCGACCCGGGGAAATGAGATCACGCTATTCGATAAGGATGCGAATGTGTTTCCCATAAAAGGAATTACATCCTACTCCAACATAGACGGTCTATTAATCGCAGCAGATACACAAAACAAAACAGGAGTTATAAATTACCAGGGCAAACAGACGATTCCGTTCCTGTACGACACACTATACAGTTGCAAATATGGTGGATTCATTGCCAAAAAGGATGCCCTTTACGGATACATATCACCTAAAAACGAAATCATCCATTCTTTTGATTATCGGTATATTTACCGGCTGAAAGCGGGTATGGCCTACATCAACAGCGAAGGAAAGGTCGGGCTCTACGATCATAAAAACCGACTGATCATCCCGTTCGAATACGATATGATCTACGACTCGTATTATGGCCAAAAGGGGAAAGACCGGTATATCGTCCAGAAAGAGGGGAAAGTAGGCACTGTTGACAGCGACAACGAAGTGGTTATTCCGATCCTATACGACGGACTGTCCGGATGGGTCGAGTATGGTCCCAAAGGACATTTCGTCAAAAAAGACGGCAAATACGGACTGATCTCACCCGAAGGTAAAACGATCGTACCAATCGAATACGACTATGTGGGGCTGCCCGTCAAGGGCGTCATCGTTGTCCGCAAAGCAGGAAAATACGGGGCCATATCTTGGAATAACAGGGTAATCCTGCCGTGCATCTACGACAAATTGATCGACGATATCAGTTTTTGGAGTTTTGATTTTGGAGAGAAGCACGAAGACAAACTGGTGGCCCTGAAAGATGGAATATGGAGTTATTTCGACCCGACAGGTAAACTTATCCGCACGAACGTGCCGAAAGAGGAAATCCAAAAATATTACCAATATATCTTCGACTGGGGCGAACCGTCCAACGAGAGTCCAGACTTCAACATGATACAGGCAGGCGGTCTTGTGTGGGAAGATATGCAATAAAAAAACGGGGCGGTAAAAACCGCCCCGCTCCGTATGGTATGGGGAGAAGACTTCCCCTGAGTCCGTTCTGAAATAATCCGGAGATTAGTACCGGTTGCGACCGTAGCCGCCGCCGTTGCCGCCGTAGCCACCGCCACGGTTGCCGCCGCCGTAACCGCCTCCACGGTTGCCACCGCCGCGATTGCCGCCGAAGCTGCCCGAAGGACGCTCCTCACGGGGACGAGCCACGTTAACCGTGATCGTCTGACCCTCGAAGTTGGTTCCGTTGAGCTGGTCGATGGCCTTCTGACCCTCTTCCTCATTGGGCATCTCGACGAAGCCGAAACCGCGCGAACGGCCCGTCTCCCGGTCGGTAATAACGTTAGCCGACGCGACTTCGCCGAACTGCATGAATAAATTTCCTAAGCTCTCACTGCTCGTGCCCCAGCTCAGATGCGAAACATAAATGTTCATTCTCTTGATAAGTTAATTAAAAAAGTGTTATTTGTTAATGATAGCTATTCGTACTGCATTCATTCCCCGCGTACCGCGTTCGAGTTCGAACGTTACCTTGTCTCCCTCGGCAATACCTGCCGGGGCATTGGTAATATGGAAAAAGTATTTCTCGGAACCGGCGGCATCCTTGATAAAGCCGTAGCCTTTGGATGCGGTGAAATATTCCACCCGGCCGCTCATCGGTTCTTCTTCCTCGATTTCCGACTGTCTCGGTACGGAAACTTCGATCAGCGAAGCGTCGATCTCCTCCTTGGGTTTCACGTCCTGCGGGGTTGTGTGAAGAACGCCGTTTTCATCGACATACGCCAGCATGTCCTCGAAACTGCGGCTCCCGCCGCTCAGACGCTCCTCTTTTTTCTTCTGCTTGTCCTGACGTTTGGTCTGCTTTAATTTCTCTCTTTCTCTTTTTCCCGATGTAATTCGTTTGGCCATTTATCAATTTAATTTTTTGCATTACCGAAGCGCACGCAAACGTACTGCTCCCAACAAAAGAGCAAGCTAATGAGGTCGATTTTGAGAATGGGGGAAACCACGGTGGACTGCGGGATCAAACACCTACAAGAAAGATTCAGAACAAAACTCGATTGTTTGGCAGCAAAGATACATATATTATTCCAGATTTCCTATTTTTCTGATTTTTATCTCGATTACAATGTCATTTCACCGCCCGGAAGCCGCCTGGCGGCCTGCATTTCAAATTCGTTTCAGATTTAGGCCCCAACTTTGCATCACCGTTTCCCGGACTCCGCATATTTTTTGTACTTTTGTACGGGACGTAACCGAAAGAGAATTAACAGACAGAAATGATGAGAAAATTAACGGTCCTGCTCCTGCTGACAACCTGCTGGTCGTTGGCCGCAGCCCAGGAGGCGACACAACCCCAGACGACGCAAAAGCGCAAACCCCGCACCGAAATCTTCGCCGCCGATTCGACCGGCGAGTTGTTGGCGCAACTGCGCAACATGCCCAATATCGAGATCGGCAAGGGTATCACCTTCCGCCCCAAAAACGACTGGTTCGAACTGACGATGCGTTTCCGCATGCAAAACCTGCTGGCGCTGTCGTTCGACGACGATTTCACGCTCACCAAGACCGAAGCCCGCGTGAAACGGCTCCGGCTGCGCTTCGACGGATATATCTACTCGCCCAAACTGGTCTACTCGGTCCAGTTGGGCTTCACCTCCTACGACACCGAACCGCTGCCCGACGGCAGCATGAACATCGTGCGCGACGCCATCGTCTACTACGTGCCCAACGCCACCTGGAATATCGGGTTCGGACAGACCAAGATCAAGGCCAACCGGGCGCGGATCAACTCGTCGAGCGCCTTACAGTTCGTCGACCGCAGTATCGTCAACAGCGAGTTCAACCTCGACCGCGATTTCGGATTCTTCGGTGAATACAACATGCGCCAGAGCGAAGGTTTCAACCTCTCGGCCAAAGGCTCCGTCACGCTGGGCGAAGGCCGCAACTGGGGCAGTTCCCCGAACGGTGGCCTGGCTTACACGGGACGCCTGGAACTCTATCCGCTGGGACGTTTTAAATCGAAGGGCGATGTCATCGAAGGCGATTACGAATACGAAGAGCAGCCTAAAATACTGCTCGCCGGGGCCTACTCCTACAACCACAAAGCTTCGCGGCTGAAGGGCCAGCGGGGCGGCCTGATGCCCGACGACGCAACGCGCAACCTCGGCTCCTACTTCGTCGATTTCATCCTCGAATACCGGGGATTCGCCTTCTATACCGATTTCATGGGCCGCTCGTGCAGCGAACCGCTGTTCGATCCCGAAAGCAACGCCTTTGTATATAAGGGGCAAGGCCTCAACCTACAGGCCAGCTACCTGTTCAACCGCAAATGGGAAGTCGCCCTGCGCAACTCGACGCTCTTCCCCGACAGCGAGGTACAGCCGTTCGCGGGATATAAAAACTGGAACCAGACGACGCTGGGCGTCACGCGTTACATCATCGGCCACAGCCTCAAAGTGCAGGCCGACATGTCGTACAACAGCCGCAGCCAATCGCTGAACCCCAACTACAACCGCTGGGAAATGCGGTTCCAGTTGGAACTGGGGCTTTGATAAAAGAATCCCGGACTTTCGGTCCGGGATTTTTATTTTACAGGATTTTCAAGGCGATTTGCGCGCAGGCTTCGGCGTCGGCCAGGGCGTGGTGGTGGTTTTCGAGTTCGAAACCGCAGGCGGCGGAGACGGTATGCAACTGGTGGTTGGGCAGGCGGCTCCCGAAAGTGCGGCGCGAAGCGCGGCAGGTGCAGTAGAACGTATAACCGGGATATGGCATGCCGTAAAGATCGAACACGGCGCGCAGGCAGCCCTCGTCGAAAGGCGAGTTGTGGGCCACGAGCGGCAGCCCCGCGATACGGGGTTCGACCTCGTGCCACACCGACGCGAAATCGGGCGCTTCAACCGTATCTTCATAAGTCAGGCCGTGAATAGCCGTCGTAAAACGGCTGTAAAAATTGGGCCGGGGACGGATCAGGCGGTAAAACGTATCGACCACCTCGCCGCCGCGCACGACGACGACGCCCACCGAGCAGACGCTCGTGCGTTGACCGTTGGCAGTTTCGAAGTCTATGGCTGCAAAATCTTTCATCGTTTCAGTATATGCGTCCTGCAAATATACGCATTTCCGCGTCGGGACGTACATCCCGAACGAAAAAAAGCTCCGCCTATTGCAGACGGAGCCGGATGAAGTTCAGGATAGGATAGTCAGGTGGCGAGGTCAACCGCCATGGTTCACGCTGCAAAACTACCCCGCCGCCGTTTCACCCGTACGACGGTCCCGTGACAATAAAACGAACGAACCGTTGCAAACGGGTTACAACGGTGCGTCCGGATCTTCAGGCAGGATCGCTACCAGTTCTCGCCGCCGATGGCTGCCCAGTCCTCGACCTGCGCCCGGGCGGCCCACGCCTCCCATTCGGCAGCCAGTTCCCGCACCAGTTCGGGATGCTGCGCCGCCAAATCGCGGGTCTCGGTGCGGTCCGTTTCGAGGTCGTAGAGTTCCCATGCGCCGCCCGACGGATAGGCGCGCAGCGTACGCCAACTGCCCGGATATTCGGCGACGAGTTTCCACCGTCCGCGCCGGACAGCCTTGTTGCCCTCGTGCTCCCAGAACATCGTGCGAGTCGTGTCGATACGGTTTTCGCGGAACGTCGCAGCGAAACTCCGGCCCTCGGCCGGAATGGTTTTCAGGCCTCGGATCGAATCGGGATATTCGCCGCCGGCCAGTTCGAGGAATGTGGGCATAAAATCGGCGATACCGAAAACGCCGTCGCGGAAAGCGCCTTTGTCGGTGATTTTTCCGCCCCATGAGACGATCATCGGAGCGCAGATGCCGCCTTCGTGAATCCAGCTCTTGTAACGGCGGAACGGCGTGCCGCAGAGGTGCGCCCACTGGGGCCCGTAGCTGCCGTAGGTGTCGTCGGGACCGAGCGCCAGGCCCGGGATGTCGCCCGCGTGCACGGGGCGTCCGTCACGCGTCCGGACGGGAATCATCCGGTCGCCCCAATGTTTTCCGGTACGTTCGACCGTATTGTGCAGATGCCCTTCGTTCGAAGCGCCGTTATCCGACAGGAAGACGATCAGCGTGTTGTCGAGCAAGCCGCGGCGGCGCAGGTCGCCGACGATCTCGCCCACGCCGGCATCCATCTGTTCGACCATCGCGGCGTAGACCTCCATGCGCATCTGCTGCCACTCCTTCTCGGTCTCGTCGGCCCAGTCGTAGCATTGTTCGTCTTTTGAAGGCAGCACGGCGTCGGCAGGGAGGACGCCCATGCGCTTCATCCGCTCGAAACGCTGCATGCGCAGCGAATCCCAGCCCGCTGCAAAACGTCCCTTGTATTTTTCGATGTATTCGGGACGGGCGTGCAGCGGATAATGGGGCGCGGTGTAGGCCACATAGAGAAAAAACGGATTGTCCTCCCCGGCCATCTCCCCGATAAACTGCCGGGCGCGGTCGGTGATGGCCTCCGTATAATAATAGTCGCCTTCGGCGCGGATCGGGGTGTTGCCGTCGAACAGGCACTTGGGATCCCAGAAACTGCCGTGCCCGCTCAGCGTGCCGTAAAAGCGTTCGAAACCGCGCTGCATGGGCCACTGCGAAGTGTCGCCCGCAGGATCGGTATTGTTCGTAACATGCCATTTGCCCGACATGGCCGTCTGGTAACCGCTCGCACGAAGCGCCTCGGCCAGTGTCACGGAGTTCGGGGCCAGCGTACCGCGGTAACCCGGATAGCCCCGGTCGGCGACCATGTGGCCGACGCCCGCAAGGTGGGGCGTAAGGCCCGTAAGCAGGCTCGCCCGCGAAGGACAACTGCGCGCCGTGTTGTAAAACTGGCGGTAACGAAGGCCGTTGGCGGCCAGCGAATCGAGGTTGGGAGTCGAAATCTCACCCCCGAAACAGCCCAGGTCGCTGAACCCCAGGTCGTCGGCAAGAATCAGCACGATGTTGGGCCGTTCGTCGGCAGGGGCCTTTTCAGCGCAGGCCGTGAGCGTCGCAACTCCCGTCACGGCGGCGCCTGCAAGGCAGAATTTTTCCAATGCGTTCGGTTTCATGTTGTAGGTCGGTTAGTCCGGAAAGTGATATTGAATCCTGTATCCGGTCGATTAATCTTATTTGTCTGACAAATATAAGCGTTTTTTCAGGAAAAACAAAAAAACAGACAGTTTATCAACATCTCATATAGCCGGGACAGACAATATAACCCGGCAGACAGGAGGCCGCAGGCCGGGGAAACCGCCGGCCGGAAGGGAATATCCGGCTGACAGAAGCGAAATGGCCTGCCGAAACGACACGGCCGGGAAAACGGGCGAATGCCTGGAATCAGCCCCTCGCCGGTTCGGCCGCACCGCCCCCGAGGCCGATCGACTGCACGCACTGTTCGAAATCGCCCTCTGCGACGAGCGAGCGCAGCCGCGTGCGCGAACGGTAGCTGTACACCGTATTGACCGAACAATGCAGCAGTGCGGCAATCGTCGCCGTGTCGGTAATGCCCAGCCGGACCAGGGCGAAGATGCGCAGTTCCGTCGTGAGGCTTCCCGCACGGCGGACTTCGACACGGGCATCCTCCGCGAGCAGGCGGTTGAACTCCCCGATAAACGAAGGGAAAAGCCCCAGGAAGGTGGTGTCGAAATTGTGGTAGAATTCCTTCAGTTCGTCGCTCCGGACATCGGTTCCGGCATACTCGCGCCGCAGTTCGTCGGAACGTCCGTCGCGCAGCATTTTACCGACATAGCGATAGGTGTCGGCCAGTTTGTAGATATATTCGGAGATCGTCTTAAGGAAGCCGCCGATATAGACCTCCTTGATACGGTTGGCGTCGGCGATGCGGATGTTCTGCCGGCTCAGGTCGGCATTGGTCTCGCGCAGGCTGGCGGCCAGTTCGGCCAGTTTTACGTTCGACTCGCGCAGGGTTTGCTGCACGGCGTTGAGCCGCCGGTTCTGGCGCAGGACGAACAGCACGCCCCCGATTGCCGAAAGGGCGAAAAGGAAAGCGAAAAGGGTCAGCACGACATACATCGTGCGTACCCGGGCATTGCGCTCGCTGTACGCCTGTTCGATCTGCGGCAGGATCGCCATATCGCGCCACGAACGGATGGGCGAATTGTAGGCCTGCGTATCGTTGATCGCAACGCGGATGCACCGCATCGCCCGCCCGGCATCGCCGCGGCGCAGCAACTCTTCGGCCACTGCGCCCAAGGCGCCGTAATCGCGGACCGCCCCCCGCACATCGGCCATGGCGGCACGTACGAGCCACTCGAAGCGCGCCGCCTCGTCGCCCCGGTACTTTTCGCTTTCCGATTTGTAAAATGCCGCGCGGGCATAGTCGTGCGACGCAGGCGGAACACATGCCAACGCACTGTCGCACGCCGCAACGGCACGGTCGTAATCGCCCTCGTCCACAGCGACGAGGTAAGCGAAGTAGAAACGTTTCGAAACAGCGTCAGTGGTCTCCAGCGCACGGCGGGCATAATAGTCCTCGCAGGCCCGGAACCGGTCGCGCTGGGGCCCCGGTTCGCTCTGGCTGCGGCACTCGCGGTTCTGGCGGTGCTGCGCGGCATAGTAAGCCGCCTGCGTCGCACGGCTCATATGCAGCGTATCGATGATGCCCGCAAGCACCCGGTCGGCTTCGAGGAAGCGGCCGTTCATGCTGTAACACATCGCCATGACGGACTTGGCACGGATCGTCAGGTCGGCATCCCCGGCCTTCTCGGCCAGCGCGATGCTGCGGCGCAGGTAACCGATCGTCGAATCGCTCTGGTAGGCGAAATAACGTTCGGCGATCTCCGCCGTGACGGCATAACGCTCCCGAAAGCCGAGCGCATCGTTCCGCAGCAGGAGTTTGAGCGAATCGAGGCGCGTCTCGTGCCGAAGCAGGAACTCCTCCCGGCGGTCGAGCAGGCCGTCCAGGCGGCGAAGCAGCGTATGTATATCCGAAGGTTCCCCGGCACGGACACCGGACACGGTGAGAAAAACGACAAAAAGAGCAAGCAGTTTTTTCATTTCAAACGGCAGATTTGCGCAAATATAGCGATAAAAAGCGGGGGAAAGCAAATTTAACCGTCCCTATTATTTGTATAATCCGGAGGTCCGACAAATAACATATTATTGATTTACAAGAAAATAGCGCCAAATATCGTTTATATTTTTCCGAGCACCCGTCCCAGCGGGCTTTTCCTGCGCTAACTTTGCAGAAAATCGAACCGTAAACCAAGATCGAAAAAACAATGAAAACCTCCGTAAAACTTTTGCTCGCCCTCGTGACGGCAGCAGCGGCCATTGCGCCGGCCGGCGCCCAGCAGGTCGTCGGATGGGACGAAGCCTACCGACAGGCCGACGCCCGGATCGCACGACTGACCCTCGACGAGAAGATCTCGTTCATGCGCGGCTACTCCTCTTTCTTCTTCTACGGCGTGCCCGAAAAAGACATGCCCTACATCTATCTCTCCGACGCCACGCAGGGCGTACACATGCGCGACAACCTGTCCGATCCCACGATGGT
The DNA here is from genome assembly GCF_015553985.1 of Alistipes sp. D31t1_170403_E11. Lineage (NCBI taxonomy): Bacteria > Pseudomonadati > Bacteroidota > Bacteroidia > Bacteroidales > Rikenellaceae > Alistipes > Alistipes sp. D31t1_170403_E11. Next base: position 157,252 of record NZ_JADNHQ010000001.1, read on the forward strand.
CCGGCAGTTGGAGCGTTCGACGGCCTTCCCGTGTCCGATAGCACTCGCGGCGACCTTCAATCCGTCGCTGGCCTATAAATATGCCGAGGCCGTAGGCGAAGAGTGCCGGGCAGGAGGTATCGAGGTATTGCTGGGTCCGGGTATGAACATCTACCGCAACTCGCAGAACGGACGCAACTTCGAATACATGGGCGAAGACCCGCTGCTCTCGTCGGCGATGGTCGCCGAATACGTGAAGGGCATGCAGTCGACGGGAACCGTCGCGTGTCTGAAACACTTCATCTGCAACGAAACGGAGTTCTACCGCCGCCGCTCCAATTCGATCGTCGACGAACGGGCGCTGCACGAGATCTACCTGCCGCCGTTCAAAGCCGGTATCGACGCGGGTGTAGGCTATGTGATGACCTCCTACAACCGCCTCAACGGAGAATGGGCCGGGCAGAACGCCGACCTGATCCAGCGTATCCTGCGCGGCGAACTGGGATTCCAGGGCTGCGTGATGAGCGACTGGACCTCGGTGAACGATACGGAGAAGGTGGTTAAAAGCGGCCAGAACGTCGAAATGCCGGGTCGCAAGGAGTTCTTCGGCGAGGTGCGCGAACTGCTCAAGACGGGCCGCATCACGGAGAAGGACATTGAAAAGATGATCCGCCCCAACATCGCCACGAGCATTGCATTCGGTCTTTACGACCGGGAAAAATACGTTCCCGAACTGTTGGAGAAATTCCCGGCACACAAACAGACCGGCTACGAGGTAGCCGCAGAGGGCATCGTACTGCTGCGTAACAACGGCATCCTGCCGCTGGCCCCGGGCCGCAAAATCCTGCTTACGGGACGCTTCACCGAAGCGATTCCGCGCACGGGAGGCAGCACGTCGTCCTCGGCCGAGGTACTGGGCTACGACAATGTGACCCTGACTGCGGCCCTCCGCAGCGTCTACGGCGACGCGGTCCGCGTCGTCGAAAAACCCTCCCGCGAGGAGTTGGCGGCGGCCGACGTGGTCCTGCTGTCGACGGGAACGATCGACGTAGAGTCGTTCGAACGCCCCTTCGCACTGCCCAAGGAGGAGGAAGCCTTCGTCCGCACGGCGGTCGAGGCCAATCCCAATACCATCGTGCTGGTCAACTCGGGTTCGGGTATCCGCATGGGCGGCTGGAACGGCAAGGCCGCGGCGGTTATCTACGGCTGGTATCCGGGACAAAGCGGATTCACGGCGCTGGCCGACATCCTTTCGGGCAAACTGTCGCCCTCGGGCAAACTGCCGATGACCATCGAGAAGGAGTTCAACGATTCGCCGGCCAAAGGCACGATGCCCGCCGGTGCTGAGTTCTACAACAAAGCGCCCCGCGCCTACAACGAACGCCTGATCCAACTCTACGACATCGACTACAAGGAGTCGGTGCTGGTCGGCTACCGCTGGTACGAAACCAAGGGTGTCGAACCGCTCTACCCCTTCGGATTCGGGCTTTCGTACACGACCTTTGCGCTGGAAAAACCCCGCGCCCCGAAAGTATTCCCCGCGGACAAACCGCTGAAGGTGAGCGTCACGCTGACCAACACGGGCGACCGCGAAGGCGCGGAGGTCGTACAACTCTACGTCTCGGAGAACAATCCGACGGTGCTCCGTCCGAAAAAGGAGTTGAAAGGCTTCCGGAAGGTAGCCGTAGCCCCCGGCAAAAGCACCGTCGTGGAGTTCGAACTCGACCGGCAGGCGCTGGCGTTCTGGGACACACAGTCGCGCGGCTGGAAAGTCAACCCGGGCGAATACACCCTTTCGCTGGGAACCTCGTCGGCCGACATCGCCGCTACGCTGCCCGTTACGGTAAAATAGACAAGAAACACCTGACAAAAGCGCCGCATCTGTAACAGATGCGGCGCTTTTCGTATCGGGAAATACCCTCCTACTCCCACTCGATGGTTGCGGGCGGTTTCGAGGAGATGTCGTACACGACGCGGTTGACCCCCTTGACTTTGTTGATGATGTCGTTCGAAAGATCGGCCAGGAACTCGTAGGGCAAATGCACCCAGTCGGCCGTCATGCCGTCGGTCGAGGTCACGGCACGCAGGGCCACGCAGCTTTCGTAAGTACGCTCGTCGCCCATCACGCCGACGCTCTTCACCGGAAGCAGGATAGCTCCCGCCTGCCACACCTGGTCGTAAAGCCCGGCGGCACGCAGCGAGTCGATATAGATTTTATCCACGTTCTGGAGGATTTCGACCTTCTCGGGCGTGATGTCGCCCAGGATACGGATCGCAAGGCCCGGTCCCGGGAAGGGATGGCGGCCTATCAACTGCTCGGAAATACCCATCGAACGACCCACGCGGCGCACTTCGTCCTTGAACAGCAGGCGCAGCGGTTCGACAATGCGAAGGTTCATCTTCTCGGGAAGTCCGCCGACGTTGTGGTGCGACTTGATCGTAGCCGAAGGGCCGTTGACCGAGCACGACTCGATCACGTCGGGGTAAATCGTACCTTGCGCCAGCCACTTGACATCCTTGATCTGGATGGCCTCTTCGTTGAAAACCTCCACGAAGTCGCGGCCGATGATCTTGCGTTTCGTTTCAGGATCCGTAACGCCCGCCAGGTCGCCGAGGAATTTGGCCGAGGCATTCACGCCCTTGACGTTCAGGCCCATGTGCTTATACGATTCGAGCACCTCCGCAAACTCGTTCTTGCGCAGCAGGCCCGAATCGACGAAAACGCAGTAGAGGTTCTTACCGATGGCCTTGTGCAGCAGCACGGCGGCTACCGACGAATCGACGCCGCCCGAAAGTGCCAGCACGACCTTGTCGTCGCCCAGCTTCTCGCGCAACTCGCGCACGGTCGACTCCACGAAACTCTCCGAGGTCCACGACTGTTCGCAGCCGCAGATGTCCACGACGAAGTTCTTGAGCAACTGCGTGCCGTCGGTCGAGTGGTAAACCTCCGGGTGGAACTGGATGCCCCAGGTCTGCTCGCCCTCGATGTGGAACGCGGCGACACGCACGTCTTCGGTGCTGGCGACCAGTTTATAGGTTTCGGGCACACGCGTAATGGTGTCGCCGTGCGACATCCACACCTGCGTGCGGGCAGGAAGTCCCTGCATCAGCGCATCCGACGAATCGCCCACGGTAAGCATCGCGCGGCCGTATTCGCGGCTGGGAGCGGGCTGCACCTCACCGCCGAAAGCCGAGGCAAGGTATTGAGCTCCGTAGCAGACGCCGAGCAGCGGCAGTTTGCCCTTGATGGCCGAAAGATCGGGGGTCGGGGCCTGGGCGTCCCGCACGGAGAAGGGGCTGCCCGAGAGAATCACGCCCCGAACCGACGCGTCGAGCGGCGGAACTTTGTTGAAGGGGTGGATTTCGCAATAGACGCAGAGTTCGCGCACACGCCGTGCAATGAGCTGCGTGTACTGCGAACCGAAGTCGAGAATCAGGATTTTTTCCATCTATTTCAGATTTATTTTTTCTTTTGCAAAGAGCGGTAAGCAACGTAGCCGGCCACGACCGCCGTTGCTACGAGCGACAGGGAGGTGAGCGTCCGGTTGTCCGACAAAAGATAGGTCAGCAGTCCCAGTACGGCGACGATCGCTGCCATCCATTCGTACCAGGCCGGTTGTTTCGAATCACCCGCCATCGCAACTAACGCTCGCTCGAATAGTTAGGCGCTTCGCTCGTGATGGCCACGTCGTGCGGATGGCTCTCCAGCATACCCGAAGCCGTAATGCGGATGAAGCGGGCCTGCTTGAGCGCCCCGATGTCCTTTGCCCCGCAGTAGCCCATACCCGAACGGACTCCGCCGATGAGCTGGTAAACCGTCTCGGAGAGGGAGCCCTTGAACGGCACGCGCGCAGCGATGCCTTCGGGAACGAGTTTGCTGATGTTGCCCTCACAGCCCTTCTGGAAATAACGGTCGGCCGATCCGGCCTTCATGGCGTCGATCGACCCCATGCCGCGGTAGCTCTTGAACTTACGGCCGTTGAAGATAATCGTTTCGCCCGGAGCCTCCTCCGTACCGGCGAACATCGAACCGATCATCACGCAGTCGCCGCCCGCAGCCAGCGCCTTCACCAGGTCGCCCGAATAGCGCAGGCCGCCGTCGGCAATCACCGGAACGCCGCTTTCACTAGCTACGGAAGCCACGTCGTAGATGGCCGTCAACTGGGGAACGCCCACACCCGCGATGATACGCGTCGTACAGATCGAACCCGGACCGATACCGACCTTCACGCCGTCGGCGCCGTTCTCGATCAGGTAGCGCGCCGCACCGCCCGTGGCGATGTTACCCACCACAACGTCGAGCGAGGGATAAGTCTCCTTGATGCGTTTGAGCATCGAAACGATATTGGCCGAATGGCCGTGTGCGGAATCGAGGACAACGGCGTCGACATCCTCGGCAACCAGCGCTTTCACGCGGTCCATGGCGTCGGGCGTAACGCCGACGCCGGCAGCCACGCGCAGACGCCCTTTCGCATCCTTGCAGGCATTGGGATGATCCTGGACCTTGGTGATGTCCTTATACGTAATAAGCCCCACCAGATGGCCTTCGTCGTCCACCACGGGGAGCTTTTCGATCTTGCTGTTCAGCAGAATTTCCTGGGCATGGGCCAGTTCGGGATTGTGCGTCGTCACGAGGCGGTCGCCGGGAGTCATCACCTCTTCGATGCGGCGCGTCATGTCGCGCTGGAAACGCAGGTCGCGGTTGGTGACGATGCCGATGAGGATTTTATCCGAATCCACGACCGGAATGCCTCCGATCCGGTTCTCTTTCATCAGATTCAGCGCGTCGCCGACGGTGTGGTCCTTGGAAATGGTCACCGGATCGTAGATCATGCCGTTCTCGGCGCGTTTCACCTTGCGGACCTGGGCGGCCTGTTCGGCAATGGTCATATTCTTGTGGATCACGCCGATTCCGCCTTCGCGTGCCAAAGCAATCGCCAGCGGCGCTTCGGTAACCGTGTCCATAGCGGCGGACACAATGGGGATGTTGAGCTTGATATTTCGCGAGAAACGGGTCTGGACATTGACCTCTCGCGGCAACACTTCCGAATAGGCGGGTATAAGCAGCACATCGTCGAAGGTAAGTCCTTCGGGCTGAACCCTTTCATTGATAAAAGACATAATGAACGTGGATTTTTGTTGCTCGCAAATGTAGTGATTATTTTCGAAACGGCCTAATTTCCGGCCCGATCCGTCGATTTTTTTATCAACATTTTATCAAGGAACTCTCCGCAGAAGGCTTTTTTTAGTAACTTCGACACGCAAACCAACCGGCTTTCCCAAAATGAACCGAATCCTGTTTCTCCTGCTGACCGCCGTCGTCTCGGCCTGCGCTCCCCGGCATACCGTCACGGGCCGGATCGACGGACTGACAAACGACACGCTGCTTATCACCTTCTGCGCCATCGAAGATATACCCCGACTCTCGGGCGATTCCGACGCCCGGATTACGTTCGACACAATCGTAGCACCCAACGGACGACTGGCCTATGACATCGCCGTGGAACGGCCGGCGCAAATCATCCTCACACCCGTGCAACTCACGGAGTTCCACCATGGGAAGCGCTATCCCACCAATACTTCCAACATGAAGTGTTTTCTTGACAAAGGCGAACGTGTCGTACTCGCGGGCCGGATCGACTCGACGGTTTTCAACTGCACGCTCTCGGGCACGCGTCTCAATGAAGATTACAGCCGCCATTATCAGGAACTGCTGCCGTTCTGGGTCGAAAGCCAGCGATTACAAGATGCCATAGCCGGAAAAACCCGCGCGGAACAGAAGGCGCTGTATGACAGATTCCAGGAAACGATGTCCCGTCGTGAAACCTGCGAAATGGAATATATCAATGCAAATCCGGACAATCCGCTTGCGGGATACTGCCTGCGGCGGATTCCGTCCGACAGCGTACTTGCCTATTATGAACGGCTGGGCGACGCAGCCCGCAACTCGATGTTCCGCCCATTGCTCGAACCGTTACTGGTCAAAGCCGAGAAACACCGGCAGGTCCGGCAGGCAAAAGCAAAGATCGTTTCCGGACACCCCGCACCGGACTTCACGCTGAAAACCACCGACGGCAAAGACTTCACCCTCTCGTCGCTGCGGGGGAAATATGTCGTGCTCGACTTCTGGGGAAGTTGGTGCGGATGGTGCATCAAGGGATTTCCGGAGATGAAAAAGATGTATGAACGCTACAAAGGGAAACTGGAAATCGTCGGCATCGATTGCAGGGACACACCTGAAAAATGGCTTCAGGCTGTTGCCGAACACCGACTGCCATGGATCAACGTCTACAACCCGGCGGAAACTCCGCCGTCGGAAGATGTCGCAGTCAGATATGCCGTCGAGGGATTCCCGACCAAAATCGTCATCGACCCGGAAGGCCGTATCGCCTCGACATTCAGCGGTGAGGGCCCCGATTTTTACGAGTCACTGCACAAGACGCTGAAATAGGCAGCAAAAGGCCCGGCTTTCAAACCGGGCCTTTTACAGACAGCGCAACGCTTAATACTGCTCCTTCTCGTTGGGGAAATCACAGTCCTTGACATCCTTGACATACTGCTCCACGGCCCCGGTCATCACCGAATGCAGATCGGCATAACGACGCAGGAAACGCGGCGAGAAGCCTTTGTTGATGCCCAGCATGTCGTGAATCACAAGTACCTGGCCGTCGCAGCCCCCGCCTGCGCCGATACCGATCGTCGGCGCGGAAATCTCCTTCGTGACCCGGGCGGCCAACTCGGCCGGAATTTTTTCGAGCACGATGCCGAAACATCCCGCATCGCTCAGCAGGTGTGCGTCACGCAACAGCTTCTCGGCCTCGGCCTCCTCCTTGGCGCGAACGGCATAAGTGCCGAACTTGTGGATCGACTGGGGCGTCAGGCCGAGGTGTCCCATGATGGGAATGCCGGCCGACAGGATGCGCTGCACCGATTCGAGGATCTCCTCGCCGCCTTCCATCTTCACGGCATCGGCTTCGGTCTCCTTCATGATGCGGACAGCCGAGTCGAGGGCCACCTTCGAGTTGCCCTGGTAGGTTCCGAACGGCAGGTCGACAACGACCAGCGCACGCTCTACGGCGCGTACGACCGAGCGTGCGTGGTAAATCATCATATCGAGGGTGATGGGAACCGTGGTCTCGTAGCCGGCCATCACATTGGCAGCCGAGTCGCCCACGAGGATCACGTCGATACCTGCGGCATCGACGATCTTCGCCATCGAATAATCGTAAGAGGTAAGCATGGCGATCTTTTCGCCCCGCTGCTTCATTTCCGTAAGGCGGTAAGTCGTAACCGCACGAACTGTACTTTCAACAGACATTACTTCGGATTTTAATTTTTAAATCGGGGCAAAGATAGCGCAAGCCGAGCGCAATGACAAATTTATTTGAGCATTGCCAAGGCGCAGTCTGTCTAAACCGGCCCCCGGTAAAGTCGCGCAAGCCGAGCGCAATGGCAAATTTATTTTGAGCAGGACAGAACAGCGGCGGCAAAGCCGGTTTCCGGCCCTAAAAACAACCTTTCAGTTGGGCGAAGAAAGTCCACAAAACGACACCGCCCGAGACCGACACGTTGATCGAATGTTTCACGCCCACCTGCGGAATCTCGACAGCTCCGTCGCACAGGTCGACGGCCTCCTGCCCTACGCCGTCGACTTCGTTGCCGAAGACGAGCGCATACTTCACGCCCGGCTGTGTGCGGAAATCGTCGAGCATCACGGCCCCTTCGACCTGCTCCACGGCGTAGATCGCATAGCCCTCTTCACGCAGCCGCGCGATACACTCCTCCGTCGTGCCGTAATAACTCCAGGGTACGGTCAGTTCGGCGCCCAGGGCCGTCTTGTGGATGTCGCGGCTGGGCGGCGTGGCGGTGATGCCGCACAGGGCGATCCGCTCCACGGCGAAGGCGTCGCCCGTGCGAAAAAAGGCCCCGACGTTCTGCGACGAACGAACGTTGTCCAGGACTACCGCGACAGGCATCTTCGCCATTGCGGCGAACTCCGAAACCGAAGGCCGGCCGAGCTCTTCGTTGGTGATTTTACGCATAATGGGTCGGAATGTATGATTTCGGGGGCAAAAGTAAATAAAATTAAAATCTTTTCCTTACTTTTGTCAGCTATATTCCGTTGATCCCTATGAAAAAACTCTTACTCTTGCTCGCCCTTTCCGGAAGCACCCTCGCAGGATACTCGCAGGAGATTCTGTTAGGAACCGATTTCAAAATGTATTTCGACAACAAGGAGTTCGGCAGCAATGAATTTGCCGTTCCGGGTTTGGACATCGAATCCGGAACGGATTTTGCGGCCCGGCTGACGCCCCGCGTGGGCATCCGGTGGGACGAGAAAAACACGCTCGTCATCGCCGCGGACATGATCAAAAATTTCGGTTCGGCGGAATCGGCCTATCTTTCGGAGATCAAGCCCGTCTTCTACTACCAGTTCCAGACGCCCAAGGTGACAGCCGTGGCCGGTATCTTCACACGCGACATGATGCACGACGACGACTATTCGACGGCGTTCTTCACCGAGTCGTACCGCTTCTACCACAACCGCATGAACGGTGTGCTGGCGCAGTACAACGGCAAACGGAACTCCTACGTCGAATTCGCCTGCGACTGGGAAGGCATGTATTCCACCCTCTCGCGCGAGAAATTCCGCATCCTGCTCGCCGGGCGTCACTACCTCGACACCTTCTACTACGGATTCAACTATTCGATGTTCCACTTCGCCGGCCAGAAAGACGCGGCCCTGGAGAACGTCGTCGACCTGCAGTTGCTAAACCCCTGCGTCGGCGTGAAGTTCAACGCCTTCTTCGATTTCGACATCAAACTGGGAGCTTTGCTCACAGCTCAGCGCGACCGCAGTTTCGGACACAAATGGGAAAAGCCCTGCATGGGAGAATTCGCCTTCAGGATCAGCCGCTGGGGCTTCTCGCTCGACGAAAGGCTGTATGTAGGGGACAATATCCACCCCTTCTTCTACGGAAACGAGCTGGAGAACAACGACGGTACGACAACCCACATCCCCTACGGCCGCGAGCTCTACCCGGGTGAGAGTTTTTTCCGCACCGATCAAAAAGTATACAGCCGCACGGCGCTCTCCTACCGCCGCTCGTTCTTCGACGACACAGTCTCGGTCCGTGCCGAGTTCGCCGCCCATCACGACGGAACCGCCCTGGGAACCCAGCAGATGCTGGTCGTGGGCGTGAAACTGCTCAAAACGGTTTACAACAGTAAAAATCATAAAAAATAGCAATATCCAACCATATGGCAAGCGAAACAAACGAAACACGGGAGAAGTCGCTGAACTTCCTTGAAGAGATTATCGAAGAGTCGATCGCAAAGGGCGAAACGCGCGTACAGACCCGTTTCCCGCCCGAGCCGAACGGCTACCTGCATATCGGCCACGCCAAGAGCATCTGCATCAACTTCGGCCTGGCCAAGAAATACGGCGGCAAATGCAACCTGCGTTTCGACGACACGAACCCCGTCAAGGAGGACGTGGAATACGTCGACTCGATCAAGCGCGACATCCAGTGGCTGGGATTCCAATGGGAGCTGGAACGCTATGCGTCGGACTATTTCGACCAACTCTACGAGTGGGCCGTCGTCCTGATCAAAAAGGGGCTGGCTTACGTCGACGACCAGACGCAGGAGCAGATTCGCGAGAACCGCGGCACGGTTTCGGTTCCGGGTACGCCCTCGCCCTGGCGCGACCGCTCGGTCGAGGAGAACCTCGACCTGTTCGTCCGCATGAAGAACGGTGAATTTCCCGACGGGGCGAAGGTGCTGCGCGCTAAAATCGACATGGCGCACCCGAACATGCTGTTCCGCGACCCGCTGATGTACCGCATCATCCACACCAGCCACCACCGCACGGGCGACAAATGGTGCATCTACCCGATGTACGACTACGCCCACGGCCAGAGCGACTCGATCGAGCAGATCACCCATTCGATCTGCACGCTCGAATTCGACGTACACCGCCCGCTCTACGACTGGTTCATCCAGGCGCTAGAGATATTCCCCTCGCACCAGTACGAATTCGCACGTCTGAACCTCACCTATACGATGATGTCGAAGCGCAAACTGCTCAAGCTCGTGCAGGAAGGCGCCGTGATGGGCTGGGACGATCCCCGCATGCCGACCATCTGCGCCCTGCGCCGCAAAGGTTATACACCCGCCTCGGTACGCAATTTCGCCGAAATGGTGGGCGTCGCCAAACGCGACAACGTGATCGACCTGGGCAAACTGGAATACTGCGTGCGCGAAGACCTGAACAAGGTCGCCGAGCGACGCATGGCCGTGCTGAATCCGCTGAAGGTCGTGATCACGAACTACGACGATGCGAAGACCGAGCTCTTCACGGCGATCAACAACCCGGAGGACGAAGCCGCCGGAACGCGTCAGGTTCCCTTCTCGAAGGTAATCTACATCGAGCGCGACGATTTTATGGAGGAGCCGCCCAAAAAGTTCTTCCGCCTCTGCCCCGGCGGCGAAGTGCGCCTGCGCTACGCCTACCTGATCAAGTGCGAGGAGGTCGTGAAAGACGCCGAAGGCAATATCACCGAGCTGCGCTGCACTTACGACCCGATGTCGGGCGAAGGTTCGTCGAGCGACGGCCGCCGCGTAAAGGGCGTGATCCACTGGGTGTCGGCGAAGGATGCCGTAGAGGCTGAAGTCCGGTTGTTCAACCCGCTCTTCACCAAAGAAGATCCCGACGACGTAGCCGAAGGCCAGACCTGGGAGGACAACCTCAATCCGGAGTCGATGGTCAAGGTCATGGGTTACCTGGAGCCGTCGCTGCGCGATATCCCGGTAGGACAGGCCGTGCAGTTCGAGCGCGTGGGCTACTTCTGCCCCGACACCGACTCGACGCCCGAGCACCTTGTATTCAACCGCACGGTGACGCTCAAGGACTCGTGGGCTAAAATCAATAAATAAGCAGTCAACATCTATCTCAAAAAGGCATCCGAATTATTTCGGATGCCTTTTTGAGGTATTTTTCGCCCGGTCTTTCCGTTTTTTGATTATCTTTGGGAAATTAACAAACGACGGGATCGGATGTATCTGTTATTATCGATAGGGATAGTCGTGTTGGCGGCAGCCTGTGTTTTTCTGGTCTGGCGCTGCTATTATCAATGCCGATATATAAAGATAAGCAAACGCGTCAACGACGAAGTACTGCGCAACGTAGCCGCTTATATCCTGCTGGTCGATCCGGATTTCGATGTCCTGCAAACCAACTATTACACCCTGACCGGCACGCCCCTGCCATCCCGGCCGCCCAAGGTCGGCAACCTGCTGCGCTGTAAAAACGGCGAGGATGCCGGGATCTGCGGGACACACGACCTATGCGCCGACTGTCCGGTCCGCGCGGCCATCGGCGAAGCGTTCCGGTCGAAAAAAGGGTTCTCCGGGCTGGAAGCCCCGATGGTGCTTTACACTTCCGACGACCACTCCGAGGCCATCGACTGCGACGTGAGCGTGTCGGGCAATTTCCTGACCATAGCCGGAGAATCCCGTGTCGTGCTGACCGTGAGCGATATCACAGCCCAGAAACGCACGCAGCGCGAATTGGAGAAGGCACGCATTCATGCCGAAGAGTCCGACCGCATGAAGTCGTTCTTCCTGACAAACACGACCCACGAGTTGCGCACGCCGCTCAACGCCATCGTCGGTTTTTCGGAACTGCTCATGACCGATTCCGCCCCCGAAGATAAACAGGAGTACATGCGCATCATCCGCCTGAACAGCGAAGTATTGTTGCATCTGATAAACGACCTGCTCGACCTCTCGAAAATCGAAACCGGAACGCTCGACTACGAATATTCGGACGTAGAACTGAACGCCGTGATGGAGGAGCTGGAAGGCGGTTTCCGCATCCGCCAGCCGGAGAACAGCCCCGTGCGGATCACTTTTCACAGACAATATCCCGCAAGCTATCTCCATACGGACCGCAAGCGGCTGATCCAGGTGGTTGCAAACTTTTTGAGCAACGCCGTGAAATTCACGGCAAAAGGCTCCATCGACTTCGGATTCGAAATCCGCGGCAGCGAACTCTACATCTATGTCACCGACACGGGAACAGGCATCTCGGAAGAGCACCAGCGGGAACTTTTCCAGCGGTTTACCAAAGCAGGATCGTTCAAGCAGGGCATCGGCATCGGGCTGGCGATCTCGAAGTCGATCGTCGAAACGCTGGGAGGAGACATCGGTGTCGAATCCCAAATCGGGAAAGGCTCGACCTTCTGGTTCACGCTGCCCTACGGGACGCAACAATAATCACGGACGCGGCGTCCGCTCCGTCCGCGGTTTCCAGACCTCCCCGCCCCTGCGCAAGGGAATAAAGCAGGCCTGCTCCTTCCAACTCCCTTCGACCCAGTAGGCATCCCAGCGCGTTACGGAACGGAAAGTTCGTACCGCCGCCTGCAAGCGCGGATCGGCGGAGTCGCTGACAATCTCTTTTTCCGGCATCAGCAACTGCGCCCGGGCAATCCGCACGACCCGGCCCGTGGAATCGGCGGCAAAAACCATGCAAAGCGTCAGCACATCGGGCAACTCACCGACATACAGGCTGTCGAACGCCGCGGCGGCGCGCCGTACATTATCCTCCAAATCCATACCCTTTTTATAAAGGCGGTTTCGGTAGGCTTTCGTCTCCCTGACACGCCCCTCGGACACCTTGGCGATCCATTCCCGTTCGAGGTTCCGCATAAATCCGTCGTGCTGGTAATGGACCATGCCGCCCGTGCCATAGCGAATCTCCCCGCTGAACCAGCCGGCTCGGGCATGTGGACCTTCTGCAAATTCGGGAACCAACTCCGCTCCGGAAATAACGAAGTCGCCGTCCTCGGTGTTCATGCGCTCAAGCCACAATATGCCCTCCCCGTCCAACCGCCAGACTCCGATACAGCGTCGCCAGCAAGCCGTGGAGCCGGAGGCGTTGAGCACGTCCAGCCGTTTTTCGAGCCGGGCGAGCACAGCCGAATCTGCCGTCTCCAGCGGCAGGGCAAACAGGCACATCGTATCGCGCCCGACGATAAGCCGCTCGGCAGCCTGTCCGGTCGCCGAAACGCGGAAAGGCAGTAAGGCAGCAGCAACTAACAACAGGAGAAAGGCGCGTATCATAAGCAACGGGATTTTCTGAAAGATACGCAAATTCGCACGCATTTACAAATCCCCGCCACCATTTTCTGCACGGCAGGCCGTACCAAAACGCAACGGGGCCGGGAAGACAGTCTTCCCGGCCCCGTACGATCATAGCCGGACCGGTGCGGCAGCGGCTACGCCAGCGGAATGTAAATCTCGGTTTTCAGCTTTTCGGCCGGAACCCGGTCGGGACTGTTGATATACTTTTCGAAACAGGGACTGTCGCGCAGTTCACACCCGCTTCCGGGCAGCCACTCGCCGCAAATCTTCTTATAAGCGGCTCCCAGTCCGGTGTAGGGACCCGTATGGAGGAATACGGCGTATTTGCCTCCGGCAATCTCCTTCACGCCGATATCGCCGTCGGCAACCGGCCCTGCGGGCAGCGCCAGACAGACATCGCAGCGAAGGTCGCCATCCTGCGAAATATCGGGGTCGTTGTGATAAATAACAATGTTCTCGACCCCGGCCGAAAAGAGTTTGTGCTCCTTGACATAGCTCCACAGGCGAAGGAAATACGAACAATAGTCGACCTGGCTGTAATTTCCCTGTGCGCGGATGTAAGCCACGGTTTTAACGGGAATCTCCCGGATTTTGGGTTTCGACAACCGGATTTCGGCGTCGGGGTGCATGTTGCTGTTCATCATCGGACGGTTTTTAGTGATTCGGTACGTTTTGGGCGAGATGCCGAAAAACCGCCGGAACGCCTTGCTCAGCGACGAGGGCGTGTCGTAGCCCACGCGGTAAGCAACCTCCGACACGGGAATGTCCGTATAGCGCAGCAGCCGTGCGGCGGTCTCGATCCGCGTACGGACGATGAATTCGCCGATAGGCTCGCCGAGCATCGCCGAAACGATGCGGTGGAAATGGTACGGGGAAAAAGCCGAAATTCCGGCCAGGGTGCGCAGGTCGATCTCCTCGTCGAGGTGCATCCGGATATACTCGACGACCAGGTTCAGGCGCCGTTGGTAATCGTTCGTTGTGGCAGGTTTGTTCTTCATCTCGCAGCAAAGGTAACGCATGCCGCACGAAGCGACTTTTCCAGTCTTGCGGATTTCACCCTCAGCGCATCATACTGCCGAAGGTACGCCGCCCGAAAAGATAGCGCAGCACCACCGAGCCGCGGTAGATGTTCTCCGACGCCGAACCTTTGCGGGTTTCGCGAATCGCTCGGCGCTTGCGGGCCAAGGCCCCGTGCCAGCGGATGAAGTCGCCGTAAGCGCGGAATACGGCCCGGAAATTATCCCTGCGGCCCTGCACCAGGTACGACAGCGCAGCGAGCACATCGAGCACCGGGCGCGCAACGGCCACGAAAAGCCGCTGTGCGGGCGAGGTGCATTTATAGAGCATGGCGAGGTTGTTCCGGTGGTTGTAGAAAACCTTGGTCGGAGAATCGGTCTGGAGCGTACCCCCTCCCAGATGGTAAACCGTGCTCTGCGGCACGATCCGCACGCGGTAACCGGCCAGTTGCATCCGCCAGCAGAGGTCGATCTCCTCCATATGGGCAAAGAAATCGCCGTCGAAACCGCCCAGCGCCCGGAACACGTCGGCCCGGCAGCAGAAAGCCGCACCGCTCACCCAGAAAACGTCGCGCTGGTCGTCGTACTGGCCCCGGTCCTTCTCCACGCGGCGCAGGATGCGGCCCCGGCAGAAAGGATAGCCCAGGTAGTCGATAAAACCGCCCGAAGCCCCGGCGTATTCGAACTCCGTCCGGTCGGCATAGGAAATCAGTTTCGGAGCGACTACCGCCACGTCGGGATTGCGGTCCAGGCAGTCGAGGATAGGTTCGAGCCATCCCGCGGGAGTCTCTATATCGGAGTTGAGCAACAGGTAATAGTCGGCGTCGATCCCCTCCAGCGCCCGGTTGTAGCCCCCGGCAAAGCCGTAGTTGGCATCCATGCACAGGACCGAGACAGACGGAAATTCAGCAGCGAGCACCGCCACGGAATCGTCTGTCGAACCGTTGTCGGCAACGATGACCTCGACGCCTTCGGGCGCCGCAGCCACGACAGACGGCAGAAAACGGCGCAGGTGCTCTACGCCGTTCCAGTTAAGTATTACGATTTTAGCGACAGCCATGAATTCGTTTGTGTTTCCAGCGACGATGCGACCACATCCACAGTTCGGGACACTCGCAAATCATCTTCTCCAGTTTACGAACGTAACGTTCCGTGATTTCGTATTCGGCAACCTCTTCTTTACCGTCATAAATCAGTTCGAAGGACATCTGATAACGGCCCCGCCGGAGGCGTTCCATCTTCACGAAGTAGACCGGAAGGTTACAGCGCAAGGCCAGTTTTTCGCCGCCGTCGAAAAAGATCGTATCCTGATTGAGGAAGCGGAACCAATGGCTGTCGGGCCGCCGCGGAGGGTTTTGGTCGGCGATAAGCCCCATCACGAGGTTCTTGCCTTCGACGCCCTTCGCCCGGTTGCGCAGGTAGAAGCGCAGGCTCTCTTTCATCGAAACGGTCATCGAATTCTCGTAGTTGCGCAGCCGCTGGTAGAGTTCCTCCATCACCACGCTGCGCAGCGGATGGTAAACGGCGACCAGCATCTGCGAACGCTCGTACAAGCCCCAGTAGGAGCAGTACTCCCAGCACCCGAAATGGGCCGTCATGGCGATCCAGTCACGGCCGTGCACCGCCTCGACATGCTTCTCCACGTCTTTGACCGTAAGCACCGTCCGCCCTTTCTCCTCGTTCATGTAGGCCATGTTGATCGTATCGACGAAGATTTCGGACAGCGTGCGGTAGAACTTCCGGCGGATGACGGCCAACTCCTGGCGGCTCTTTTCGGGGAACGAGTTGCGAAGGTTGGTCTTCACGACCTTCATGCGGTAGCGCAGGCAGTAATAGAGCAGGCCGAAGAGCACGTTCTCGACGACGTAGTATTTAAACCAGTAAGGCATCACGGCGAACACGCGGGCCCCCAGCCAGAGAGTTTCCAGCCAGAGACGCTGCAAGAGGTTCAGCTCGGTTCGTTTCATGCCTCGATACCGTTAGGGTTCTACGAAAAGTTTGACGTTCTCGACCTTGGTGCGAATCTTCAGCCAGCGGGTCAGCGTCTCGCCGTCGACCGGCCGGGCTGGGTCTGCGGGCGTCACCACGCACACGAGCGTCGTATCTCCGGGCGTACCCTTGATGTCGAACGTGATGCCCTTGGTCAGCGAAATGGCCCTGATGTTGTCCATCATGGCGCCGACCTCGCGCGAAATATCGTTCACCTCGACATTGGTCACCCGGTAGCGGGTCAGCAGCGAGGACATTTCGCCGATCCGGCGGTTCTTCTCCTCCAGCAGTTCCTGATAACTCTTTTGCAGCGAAGCCACGTCGATCTTATCTTCCGTATTGGCCTGCCTGACGACCAGTTCGGTTTTCTTCAGCCCGAAATTGCGCATCTGCGCACGGGCATTTTCGATCACCTCTTCACCCAGCGGCTCGCCTACGAGCAGCAACTCGATCTGCGACGGGTTCTTGCCCTGCGCATAATGCTTGTTACACTCGATGACACGGGTATGCGGGAAATTGAAGACCTGCGACACGTATTTGTCGGTCACGGCTTCGAACACCGAAACGCGGACCATGTGGAAACCGATGACGACGCTCGGGATGAAGGTCACCAGCGTAATGACCATCATCAGCCGTTTGACCGTGCGTTCACGTGCCTTGTCGATAAAGGCCTTCTTCTCGTATTGGAGGAAACGCACCATGGCATAAGTCGCCAGCGCGATGAACACCGAATTGATGAAGAAGAGATAGAACGCCCCGATAAAGAACTTTATCTGCCCGGTGGCCAGTCCGAAACCCGCAGTGCAGAGGGGCGGGATGAGGGCCGTGGCGATGGCCACGCCCGGGATCACGGTCGACGTGCGGTCCTGCCGCGTCTGGGCCACAACGCCAGCCAAACCGCCGAACAGGGCGATCAGCACGTCGTAGGTCGTAGGCACGGTGCGCGCCAGCAACTCGCTGCTGTTCGACGAAAGCGGCGAGATGAAGAAATAGACCGTCGAGGTGATAATGGCGACGATGAACATCAGCGCCAGGTTGCGCAGCGATTTTTTGAGCAGTTCGAAATCGTTGATGCCCAGCGCAAGGCCGACGCCCATGATCGGGCCCATGATCGGCGAAATGAGCATCGCGCCGATGATTACGGCGGCCGAATTGACGTTCAGGCCCAGCGACGCGATCATCGTAGCGAAAATCAGTACCCAGAGGTTGACGCCGCGGAACTCGACGCCCTTCGAAATGGCGGCCACGACTTCGTCGCGCTGCGCCTTGTCCTCTTCGAGGCTGAAACGGCCCTTCATGAATTCGCGCAACTCCCCGAGCCACGCCGAAAACGAACGTTTCATGCCTTGCGTATCGTCTGTGCGATTATTTTCCATAGCTATTTACAATTTGAATCACTGAGCCTCTTCCTCCCGGCTGCGACGGACCTTGGGTTTTCCGGCCACGACAATCACGAATTCGCCCTTGGGCTCGGTCGCACGAAAATGGTCCAGCACTTCGGCAACGGTTCCGCGAACGGTCTGCTCGAACTTTTTGGTGATCTCGCGCGACACCGAAACCCGGCGGTCTTCGCCGAAAACCTCGGCGAACTGTTCGAGGCACTTGACCACACGATAAGGCGACTCGTAGAAAATCATCGTGCGCTCCTCGTCGGCGAGGGCCTGCAACTGTTTCGTGCGGCCCTTCTTCTGGGGCAGGAAGCCCTCGAAGCAAAAACGGTCGCAGGGAAATCCGCTCTGCACCAGTGCCGGAATCAGCGCCGTGGCGCCCGGCAGTGTTTCGACCTCGATGCCCGCCTCGACGCACGTGCGCACGAGCAGGAACCCGGGGTCCGAAATACCGGGCGTCCCGGCATCCGACACGAGGGCCGCATTGCGTCCCGCAGCGATCGACCCGGCGACCATCTCGACCGTGGCGTGCTCGTTGAACTTGTGGTGCGAATGGAGTTTTTGCTCGATGCCGAGGTGTTTGAGCAGGAACGATGTCGTGCGCGTATCCTCGGCGAGGATGAAATCCACCTCGCGCAGGACGTTCACGGCGCGCAGCGTAATGTCGTCCAGATTCCCGATCGGCGTAGGTACGATATAGAGTTTGGCCATGCCGTTACGAGAATTTGCGTTCGAGCAGTTCCATCATGAACTTCGCGCCGTCCGAATTGGGATTCCAGGCGTAGTTCTCGGCGATATAAATCATACACTCGTCGAAATCGTCGAAAGCATTGAGCGTCCCGATAGCCTGCTCATAGGCTTCGCCGTCGCCGCCGAACAGGTCGCGGATCAGCAGGAATTTATCGTTGATGCCGATGGCCCGGCGAAGGTCCGCGACCGGCTCGCCGCGCCGCAGTTCCGAAGCGGCTCCGCGGTGCGGGGCAATCGTATCGGCCAGCGTCTGCACGTCGTGGTTGATCACATCGCCCAACACGGCTCCGGCCGGAGCCGCAATCTCGACCTCCTCGAATTCCGACTCTTCCTCAGGCTCCGGTTGCTGAACCGGGGCAACCGCCGCAACGACAGGCTCCGCAACGGGCCGGGATTCGTGGGATTCACGGATTTCAGGCTGCTGCCGCTCAAGCTCTGCGGGCGCAGGCTCGATTTTCGGTTCGGGCGTTGCAACAGGCTCGGGACGGGTTTCCGCCACCTCGGGCGCCGTGGGTTTTTCAGCGGGCGCCGGAGTATCGTAGAGCGACATGATGACGCGCTGTTTGTGACGGTGACGGACTGTCTCCTCCTCCAATCCGAAGAGCGTGGGCGCAATGTATTGGGGCTTCTCCGCAGCGACGGGTTCCGGCACAGACTCCCCGGCAGCCTCCGCCGCAGGGACAGGGTCTGCCCCGGGCGTCAGCGCGGACGCCGGCTCTTCGACCGACTCGTCCAGTTCTGCGCTCGGTTCGGGTTCTTCGGCAACGAATACGGGAGCCGGTTCGGTCTCCGGTTCCGGTGCGGGTTCAACCTCCGGTTCCGGTGCGGGGCCGGCCTCAAAAACGGGGTCCGGTTCCGGCACAGTCGTTTCCGGCATTTCCTGCATCTCCGACGGCTCCGGTTCGGGCTCCAACCCGGGTTCCGATTCAGGTTCGGGTTCAGGTTCAGGTTCAGGTTCGGGTTCAGGTTCGGGCCCGGCAAATGCTTCGGCAGACCCGGATTCCGCCGTCATATCGGGCCCGGGAAACGCTTCGACGGGCTCCGGCTCCGCTTCGAATGCCGACCCGGGCGCAGCATCGGAGTCGGATTCAAATCCGGCGCCATCCTCCGGGTCGAGCGAAAGCACCGCCCCGAGGTCGATGGCGACCGGAGCCGCAGCAGCGGGTTCCTCCGCCTCAACCGGGGCTTCCGCAACGGACGCCCCTTCCGCAAAGCGTACCGCGTCATAAAGTGTCCGCAGTTTTTCCAGTGCCAGATCGCGTTCGAGAGCCGGTATATGCCCGGAAGGGTCCCAGCCGTCGACAATCGCCGTCAGCTTGTGTAATTCGGTCCGTATCGTTTTCAAATCCATCATTGCGTACTGTTTTGACCTCCAAAGATAGCAAAAAATTATGAAAGCCCAGCGCATGCCCGGAACCTTTTGCCCGAAACGCCGCCGAACGGGATTTTTCGGGACATCGGCCCGGCGCGGTACAACATAAAAAAACAGCGGCCGAAACCGCTGCTCCCCTATTGTCGTTTTCCGCACATTCAGCCGAAAGACGTTTTATTCGGTAATCCGGAAACTGCCGCCGAGCGTACAGTCGGAATCGTGCCCCGCCCAGACGTGGTAATCACCCGGCTCCTGGCCCCATTTGTTGTCGAGGCGCCAGAACGACAGGTCGTCGGGCGTCAGCGTGAAAGTCACCTCGCGGCTCTCGCCGGCACGGAGCATCACCTTCTCAAAACCCTTCAGTTCACGCACGGGACGCGTCACGCTGGCTATCAGGTCGCGCACGTAAAGCTGCACGACCTCCTCGCCGTCACGGCCGCCCGTATTGGTCACACGGACCGCGACGCGGACTTCGTCGCCGAGCTTCGCCGCAGGCGTCAGCACCCGCAGGTCCGAATAACCGAACGTCGTATAGCCCAGACCGTAACCGAAGCAGTACTGCGGCGAATTGGGCACGTCGATATAGCGTGAAGTGTATTTCTGGGGCTGGCCCGATACGGCGGCCGGCCGGCCCGTATTTTTCATGTCGTAGTGGATCGGAACCTGTCCCACCGTACGGGGAAAGGTCATCGGAAGGCGGCCCGACGGATTGTAATCGCCCGAAACGACATCGGCGAGCGCTTCGCCCGCCATCGTACCGGGATACCACGTCAGCAACAGGGCGTCGGCCAGTTCCGCCTCGCGGGCCAGCTCCATCGGGCGACCCGTAACCAACAGGACGACAATCGGTTTCCCGGTTTGCTTCAAGCATTCCAGCAACTGCCGCTGAACTTCGGGCAGGGCGATCGACGCAAGGCTCGCCGCCTCGCCGCTCTCCCCGGCCGTCAACCCGAGGGCGACCAGCACCACGTCCGATTTCGCGGCCGCGGCGACCGCTTCGGCAAACCCTTCTTCGGTCCCCTTATGCGGATCGCATCCACGGACGCAGATCACCCGATCATCCCCAAAACGCCGACACAGCCCCTCGCGGAAAGTCGAAGTCCGGTCCGCCTCGGCGAAATGGACCCACGAGCCGATCATATCCCACCGGGAATCGGCAAAAGGCCCCACCAACGCGATCCGGCTTCCTTTTTTCAGAGGCAGCACATCGCCCCGATTCTCCAGCAGGACCATCGAACTGCGGGCCACGCGCCGTGCCGCATCGAGGTGTTCCGGGGCATAGTAGCACTCCTCACGCTCCTTCACCTGGTAACGGAAAGGATCGTCGAAAAGTCCCAGTCGGAATTTCACGGCCAGCACCTCGCAGCAGAGGCTGTCGATCAGCGACTCCGCGATACGGCCCTGCCGCACCAGTTCGGCGGCGTGGAACAGGTAGGCCGCGCTCATCATATCCATATTGACCCCGGCACGCAGGGCCAGTTCGGCGGCCTGCGCATCGTCGGCCGCCACGCCGTGGGCCTTCAGTTCGCCGATCGTGCCGTAGTCGGTCACCACGAACCCGCCGAAGCCGAGTTCATCGCGCAGCAGGTCGCGCAGCAGCCACCGGTTCGCCGTAGCCGGAACGCCGTCCAGGTCGTTGAACGAGGTCATCACCGTCACAGCCCCGGCATCGAGCGCCGCACGGTACGGAGGCAGATAGCTGTCGCGGAAAACCCGCTCGGACATATCGACCGTATGGTATTCACGCCCGGCCTGCGGCGCTCCGTAGGCGGCGAAATGCTTCACGCAGGCAAGGATCGACGAAGGATCGGAAAGATCGCCCTGATAGCCCCGCACCATCGCTTCGGCGACGCGCGAGCCCAGGTAGGGGTCCTCGCCCGCACCCTCGGAAACACGGCCCCAGCGGGGATCGCGCGAAACGTCGCACATCGGCGAAAAGGTCCATTGAATACCCATAGCCGAGGCTTCACGGGCCGCGACCCGGGCCAGCGACTCCGCAGCGGACGGATCCCACGAAGCGGCGACGGCAAGGTTGACCGGGAAGATCGTCCGGAAACCGTGGATCACGTCGGCTCCGATCAGCAGCGGAATGCCCAGGCGGCTCTCCTCGACGGCGATCTTTTGCAGGCGTTCGGTTTCCTCGAAAGAGTAGATGTTGAAAACGCTGCCGCAACGCCCTTCGCGGACGAGTTGTTCGACGGAAAGCTGCGTCTTGTCCGGGCCTGTCACGGCGCCTTTTCCGCGCTGCTGGACCAACTGCCCGACCTTTTCGTCGAGCGTCATGCGCCGCATAAGTTCCGCGGCGCGGCGGCGGTCCTGCGGGGTTACGGGTTGTGCCATGGCCGGAAGCAGCAACAGAGCCGCAAACACGGTAAGAAGGGTTGTTCTCATCGGATAAATAGTTGAAAAGATGCGCGAAGTTAACGAAAATATCACAAAAAAAGGCTTCGGGCCGGAATAAACCGTATCCGCCCCGAAACCTCGATTACCCTGCACAATGTCACTCCTTCACACAGCGCATGCCGTAGGCCGTGGTCATTTTCCGCTCGTAATAAGCTCCTTCCGCCGTAGCGTCGCCGGTTTTCCAGTCGAACATAGGAAGCGGTTTGCTCCCGGAAAGGGTCGATGTACAATAAGCCGCAGCACGCCCCGGGTAGTGGATACAACCGTTATCGCCCTTGCGGAACATCGTCGACGGGCCGATGAAGGTTCCGCCCGAATCGAGCACGTACCAACGGCTGTAAGTATCGCCCGAATCCTGGTTTTTGGCGGCGTTGCTGTCCACATAAGCGAGCAGCACCTGCCATTCGTCCGAAGTCGGGACCCTGTACCCCACCGGGCAGGGGTCGTTCAGGCCCTTGGCGGCTTCGGTCCAGCCGTCGGCCATCGCAGCGGACGGCCGGGTGTAGAAAGTCGTCGGATTTGCGTTTGCACCCGCAGCCGTTATCTCTTCGGCGCTGACATTCCAGCCGGCGGTACGGGCCGCATTGAAAACCACATCGCGCGTCATTGCGCCGAAAGCCGCGGGATAATCGGCATGTCCCTCGTAATACTTGTTCTTCGAAAGTATCTTCGCTCCGACGAAGGGTTCTTTGCGTCCCCACTGATAGAACAGGCCATAAGAACGGAAATCCTGCACACAGGCCTTCGGGTCGGTCGTGTAATACTCGGCTCCGACATTCCGGTCCTGCCAGGCGATGCCGCTGACGGTCACGTCGGAAGGCGTTTTATCCACGACCCAGACCAGCCACGACCAGACGACCGCGCCGTCGGCATCGAACAGGGCCACCAATCCGCTGCCCTGCTTATTCCCGGCGGCGGTACAGGTGATTCCGTTCTGTGCGGCATCGTAGGCCAGATCCGAGACGAGTCCCGCTTCCGTGGCCCAGATCCAGTCGACGGCCGCGCCTTTCACATACGAACCGTCGGTGCGCCGCGCCGGGAACGTACGGGTTTCACCAGCCCGGACCAGGACCGTGTTCGCACCCGTCGAACGCTGCACGACGGTCACCTGCTGGGGCTCGACACCCCCCATTTCGGAAGAGAAGGTCAGCGTCGCACTGCGCGGGCGCACGCCGTCGTCGCTGTCGGTCAGCAGGAGTTTCACGACCGTGCTTTTCGTTCCTTCGGACTGCGATACACCGCACCAGCCGGTCGTGCCTTCGACTTTCCACGCCACGGACGCCCGCAGGTTTACGGTCAGTTCATTGTCCGCACCGTATGCGGTGACGCTGCCGCCGTTCTCCGCCAGCACGAGGATCGGTTCGAACTTCTCCTGCGTCACGGCAACGGTATGCTTCTCTTCGCCTGCGGCATAGAAATGCACCTCGGTCGTGCGTTCCCCGGGCTGGAAACTCTGGTCGACCGTCAGGACGATTTTCTTCGTATGCGAACCTTCGGTGACATTGGTATGACACCACGTGTCGTCACAGGTAATCGTCCACGGCGAATCGGCCGTGATTTCGAGGACACGACTGCCGCCGAACATATCGAACGTTATTTTATCTTCAAGCAGGGAAAGGCCGGGTTCCGCGACCTCGGGATCGTCGCTGCACGCCGCACAGCAGGCGACTGCGGCGACAGTCAGAAAAAAGAAAAATCTTTTCATCGTTCAGGTTGTATTTTAAGGTTTTATTCTGATGCCGTACATTTTACCAGGACACCGACGATTCGTAGGTTTGTCCGAAGCAGTCGGTCACACGGACCTTGCCGCCCCGCTCTCCGCTGCCCGGATCGATCCGGAACATGTGCCACGTATTGGTCGGCGTGCCGCCGCGCACGCCCGTCGCCAGCACCTCCTCGTAATAGGGATCGGTCCGCTGCGTCCGCTCCATCGCCACGGCTTGTCCGCCCGAAGCCGGAATCCACTCCACGGCACTCCACCGGGCATCGTATCCCCAAACATTGGCGTAGACATAGGCCGAATTGGTGCGTCCGGGCGCATAGAGGCGCATCTGCATGTCGCGCTTGCCGCCGACCGATTTGTAATACCACGTCAATTGGTCGCCGTCGACATCGACCACGACGTAGCCGCGCGGCGTGCCGTCGCAGTTGACATCGCCGTTGATGAACAGGTCGCCCGGGGTACGGGCAACACAATGCATCACCTTTTGTCCGTCATCGTAGCGGTAGATGTCATGGTAGTGTTTATGACCGCCGAAAGCATGCACTTTATAGGGACCTATCGCATCGAGGAAACGCTGGAAATTACGATGGTTGCGCGCCGTGGTATTTTTCGTATGGTAAAGGATCGGACAATGGGATGACACGACGAGCGTACTGCCTGCGGGGACATGGCTCAGGTCGGCTTCGAGCCATTGGCAAATTTCGTCGGTAAGGCCCACTGTATACTCCTCTTCGGCAGTCGGCGCATGGTCGAAGAGGATGTTGTCGAGGAACACATAGTGAATTTTCCCGACATTGGCCGAATAGTTCGCAGGACCGAAATAGCGTTCATAGCTCTGCAGGGCGAGCGAGTCGGTCAACAACGCAGGGTCGTGATCGTGGTTGCCGGGCAGGTTGAAAGTGGTGAAGCCGAGTG
This sequence comes from Alistipes sp. D31t1_170403_E11, assembly GCF_015553985.1. Classification (NCBI taxonomy): domain Bacteria; kingdom Pseudomonadati; phylum Bacteroidota; class Bacteroidia; order Bacteroidales; family Rikenellaceae; genus Alistipes; species Alistipes sp. D31t1_170403_E11. Next base: position 181,933 of record NZ_JADNHQ010000001.1, read on the forward strand.
TCTCCAACCCTTGGCGGTATTTCGGGAAGAGCGACATATCGTTCCACACCAGATCGCCGAGGCTGACACCGTAGACCTCCGTCGAAAGTCCTTGTACGGTTTTCAGCACATCGGGAACGACATAATCGAGGTAGGACGAGACCGACGTGTTGTCGGCGGCCAGTTGGATGTCGGCCATGACGATCAGCGAATGGCGGTCGGCAGGGGCTTTACGCCGCGTCAGCGTAAAATCGGCCCGGTTGACGGCCTGTTTGCGATCGACCTTGCGATAGAACCGCGGACAGCCCTGCGACGCTGGAATTTCGTAACCGGCAGGCACGGAGACGAAAATAAAATTACGCCGCGCCAGATCGGACTCCAGGTAATAAATCCCCCTGGCATCGGTTGCGGTCACCTCCAGCCCGTCGCTCACGACGACGCCGGCAATGCCCGCCCCCGCATCGTCCTTCACGATTCCCTTCACCGTCATGCCGGGTTTATCGGGAATCTGCACCGTTGCCGGACCTCCGCCGCCATCGTCGCTTCCCGAAGAGGAACAAGCAACGAAACCGAAGGCGAGCACACCGGCCAGCAAGATTCGTATGTAAAATTTTGACATGGATTTTTGCGTTAAGGATGCGGAGGAGGCGAACCTCCCCCGCACCGCGGTTATTTCATCACGACCTGGATGATTACACTGTTCTTCTCGGGACGCACTTTGCCCTGGTCGCCGGCCACGACGGCAAGCGGCAGCACATAGGACGAGTCGATACCGTCGGCGATCATCGCCCCGGCGTCGAAACGGATTTCGGTGAGGTTCATGATCTTATCCCCGGACAGTCTGACCTGCGGATCGAAGGTGAAATACTTGTCGGGCATCACCTTCAGCGCCAGGTTGTTCTCCACGTTGTAAACGTCGAGCACCGAAGGATCGACCACCAGTTCCACGGTGATTTCATCGTTGTTGTAACCGCCCTTATACAGATAGAGGCCGTAGACACAGGCATCGTCCGAAGCCGGGTCGTATTCGAGGACCTGAAAATCGTTTTTCGGGATGGAGACCATGGTATCCACCGTCTCGTAGACGATATAATCGTCGCCGCACCCCACGGCTCCCAGCAGGAGCAGGAGACATATCGCAAGATTTTTCATCGCAATCGGAATTTTAAGGTTAGTAACCGGGATTCTGGACGAGGTTGTAGTTGATATTGATTTCGCTCAGCGGAATGGCCATCCAGTAGGTTTTCGGGGATTCGAACGTACGTACGCCGCTCTCCTTCATCGTGGTAACCTTGTAGAAATCCGCCGCCGTCTTGCCGTCGAGATTCCAGGCCTTGGGACGCTTGGACATCACCTCGCCGGCCTCTTTCCAGCGGCGCAGGTCGTGATAGCGCATTCCTTCCATCAGCAGTTCGATCGAACGCTCCTGGTGCAGGACCTTGCGCAGTTCGCTGCCCGAGGGTATTCCTCCGGCCATAGCCCACGAAACCTCGAAATCGGGAAGTCCCGAGCGGCTGCGGACTTTATTCAGGTAACCGAGGCTCACATCGCTGAGCGATCCGTTGTATTCGAAGTCGGCTTCGGCATAGCTCAGGTAGAGTTCCGCAAGGCGGATGTAGGGATAGGCATACTGGCGGTAAGTCCAGGTTTTGCTGTCGTAGTTGAAAGCCGACTGTTCGTGAATCCACTTCTTGAGGATGTAACCCGTGCAGCTCTGATACTCCTTCGAAGCGTCGAGCACGCTGCCCTGCAACTCACCGCCACGGCATTTGAGCGTGAATTTCTGGCCGTTGACGGCATATTCGCCGCGGTCGTAGCCAATCGACGCATAGAAACGCGGCTCCTTGTAAACGTGGAGGTTGGCGGTCTCCTTTTCGGCGTTGTAGGCATAGGGATCGATCGACATCGTCTCGGGGTCCTTGTCCCACGGCAGGCCGTTGTGCGTGTAGTACATCTCCACGCATTCGAACGTCGGGACGATGTTGATACAGAAACCGTCGGTACTGTACGGCAGTTTCAGGCGCGCTCCGCCATAGCGCTGGAACTGCTGGATACCGGTCTGGTCGCCCATCGCCCAAAGGTACTCGGCCGAATTCCAGAGCGGCTCGACGAAACAGTCGTGGTAATTGATCTCGCCGCGTTTGGCGTCGGTCTCCGCGGCAACCGAATTAGGGCTCTCGTAGAGTTTGTGCCCATTGTTCTCGGCCAGTGTAATAGCCTCTTGACAGGCGTCGAGCGCCCATTTCCACTTCTCGGGATTGTAGGTCTGGCTCATCAGCGGCGTCCCGTCGTTGTTGCGAAAACGCGCATAGAACTCCGTGTTGCCGTTGCAGAGCGGACTGGCGGCATAGAGCATCAGCCGGGCCTTCATCGCCTTGGCGGCAACCGAGGTAGCCCGTCCGAGGTCCGCATCGGGACGCGTCGGATATTCGTGCAGCAGTTCGGCCGCGCGGTCATAGGTCTCGGCAATGAAATTCACACACTCGTCGAACGGGCTGCGGGCCACGTAAACCTGCTCTTCGGGAAGCCCCATGTCGAGTTGTCCCCTGACAAGGATAACCGGACCGTAGTGGGTCAGCAGGACCCAGTGGTAATAGGCGATCAGGAAATAGGCCTCGCCTTTGAATTCGTCGGCCACGGCCGATGAAATGCCCGGCACGGCATCGACGTTGTCGATCATGATGTAGCAGTAGCGGATACCCTTGTACATGTCGTAATTCGTCCGCCCCGACGGGGAAGAGGTCGTCGCGTCCCACAGTCCGTAATAGGTCTGGCTGGCGTTCTCCTCGTTGTAAAGCATGCTCTTGTAGGGGAAATAGCGGGTCTGGCCGTTGGTGGCGGTGATAACGTCGTCGCCGGCGCAGAAATCGGGCATGTAACGGTAAGCCGCGATATTGGGGGCATAGGTGTAGAGCGTATTGAGGTATTTACGGGCCTCCTTGGAGGTCTTGAAAATGTCCTCCTGCGTCGCCTGCCCTTCGGGGACCACGTCGAGGAAATCGCACGAAGCGAGGACTCCGGCACACGCAAACAGGAATGTGTATATGATTTTTTTCATGTCGCTCGAATTTTAGAAGTTATACTGAAGGCCGAGTTTCACCACGCGCTGCAACGGGTATTTCAAGCCGTTGCCGCTGCCCATTTCGGGATCCCAGTATTTGAAGGGCGAGATGATGAACAGGTTCGTTCCGGCCAGGTAGGCGCGCAGGTTCTTGTAGGTAAAGCCCAGTTCGACGCTTTTCAGGCGCAGGTAGCTGCCGTTCTTGATCCAGAACGACGAGGTCTGCGTGTTGTTGGCGTTGTAACGGTAGTCCAGGCGCGGATAGGCGGCGCCGGGATTGGGGTCGGCTTCCGACCAGTGGTCGTCGGCGATGTACTGCGTCATGTTGAAACCCGAATACTGGTTGTCGCGAAACGGGTGCATGTCGTACATCCGCAGCGAGACGCGCGCCGTGCCCTGGAAGAAAAACGAAAAGTCCCAGCGTTTGTAGTTGACCGACGCGCCGAAGCCGTACATGATCTCGGGCACGGTGGGATAGCCCAGCGACGTACGGTCGTTGGCGTCGATTACGCCGTCGCCGTTCAGGTCGCGGTACTTGATGTCGCCCGGCAGGTAATCGGGCATGAAGGTCTGCCGCGGCGAATTGTCGATCTCCTCCTGCGAAGTGAAGAGTCCGTCGGCAACCAGTCCGTAGATCGAATTGACGGGTTTGCCCAGCACGGAATTGTAGGCGTTGGGCAGGTATTTCGCCTCGTCCCGGGCCCGCACCTCGTTATGGGCATAGGTGAAAGTTCCGCGCACGGAGATCAGCAGGTCCTTGTTGAAGGCCTTGTTGTACTCGAGCGAAACGTCGACACCCCGGTTCTCCACCTCGCCGAGATTGCCGTAGGGCGTAACGCCCGAAAGTCCCATTGTCGAGGGCAGCGAACGCCGCTGCATGAAAATGCCGGTGCGGTCCTCCTTGTAAACGTCGACATTCAGCGTGAGGGCATTGAAAAGGCCCAGTTCGAGGCCGACATTGAGTTTCGTACTCTCCTCCCAGGTGGCCGAAGGGTTGCCCACGGTCATGATTTCGTGGCCGGTCTGCTTGATGAAGTTGGGCGAGAACCACACGTAAAGGCCCTTGTTCATGTTGACCGTCGTGAGGTAGGGAAAACGAACGATATTATTACTGCTGTCGGCCAGGTAATCGTTACCCGAGAGACCATAGGAAACCCGGAATTTCAACAGGTTCACCTTGCTGCGGAGTTTCTCCCAGAACGGCTCGCTCGACACGACCCATGCGCCGGCGATCGAGGGAAAAAATCCGAAACGGTGTCCGGCAACAAAGTTTTCCGAACCGTTGTATCCGAAATTGAACTCCATCAGATAGCGGTTGTCGAAGCCGTAGGTAAAACGTCCCGCGAGCCCCTGCTCCCGGTAAGGGAGCACCTTGTATTCGTCGTTGGTCGGCTGGTTGTCGACCTTTTCCTTCTGATGGTAGACGAACAGGGCGTTGACATCGTGTTTGCCGAACGAGCGCGAATATTCGACCTGTCCCTGCAGCGAAATCTCCCGGTAACCGTTGCGGCCCGTAGAGGTTCCCAGGTAGGACGATCCGGCCGTACCGATATTTTGGAGGTTATAGTCGTAAGTGCCGTCGCCGTTGTCGGTGTAATCGGTCATCTCGTAGTAATAGGGCGAGAACGAACGGTAGATCGCCGCATAGGTCTTGTTGTAGAACGAAACCATACCGCGCAGTTTCAGGCCCTTCGTGATAAAGTCGAGGTCCTGATCCACCGAAAAAGTCGTCGTGATGTACTGCGTGTGGCGCTGCCCGTAACCGCGGCTCAGCAAGGCATAGGGGTTGATATCCGTGGCACTGCCGTCCCACGAAGGAGCGTTGCCGAATATGGGATCGTCGAGATCATCCACCGCCCCCCGGGGATAGGTAGCCGGAAAAGCGACCGGATTGGCGCGCATCGTATAGTAAAACAAGTCTTTCACCTCTTCGACGGGACGATGCCAGAAGAGCAACTGCGTATTCATCTTCAGGCTGACGCGGGTGGTCTTGGTGACCTGTGCGCCGACGTTGGCCTGGAAAAGGTATTTCTGCGAATTGATATTGGTGTCGAATTTCGACTCCGAAGGTTTCTTCAGAATGCCGTTCTCGTTGAAAATCGACGCATTGAGGAAGTAATCGACCACTTTGCCGCCGCCCCGCACATTGAGGTTCATGTTCTCGTTGACCGTAAAGTCTTTGAAAAGCATCGAATACCAATCGTTGTTGGGGTAGACGTAGGGATTGAGCCGGTTGCGCGTACCCGCGATTTTCTCGTCCGAAAAACGCGGCTGGTAGACCTCGCCTGTGGGGGTGCGCGTGCGCAGCGCCTCGTTGTAGTTCTCCATGTAGGTCACGCCGTCGGCGATGTCCTGGATGCGCGTAGGCATCGAAATGCCCGATTCGAGGCGGACATTGATCGACATTTTCTCCGACTGGCGGCCGTTTTTGGTGGTAATGATCATCACGCCGTTCGCGCCGCGCGAACCGTAAAGCGCCGTGGCGGTGGCATCGCGCAGGATCGAAAACGACTCGATCGCTTCGGGCGGAATGTTGTTGAGCATCTCCGAGACGATCTCCACGCCGTCGAGGATCAGCAGCGGCGATTTGTTCGCACCGAAGGTCGAAATGCCGCGAATCCAGAAGTTCGCACCGTCGGCGCCGGGTTCGCCCGACGACTGGGTGGAGATGACGCCGGCGATCTTGCCTGCAAACGAAGTCGAAAGATTACTCGATGTCACTTTCAGCGTACTGGGCCGCACGACCTGCACGGCCCCTACGAGGCTCTCCTTTTTCTGCGTACCGAAAGCCACGACCACTACGTCGTCCATGACGTTCGAGGCTTCGAACAGCGTTACGAGCTTGAAAAGCTCGATATCGGCCACGTCGATCTTCCGGGTATCGTAGCCCAGGAAGGCGAAGGTTACCTGTCTGGTTCCGGCAGGAATTTTGAGCGTATAGTTGCCATTGGCGTCGGAAGTGGCGCCGATCGCCGTTCCCTCGACATAAACCGAAACACCGGTGATAGGCTTGTTGTCGGCCGAGGAAATTACCGTACCCTGGAGAATAATCTCATCGCCCGGTTTCTTCACCTGGGGAGGGGCGGCGCCCCCGTTTTTCCGGACAGCGGTTTTCGAGATGATTACCTGGTTCTCGCGCACCCGTCCGCTCAGTTCGGTTCCCTTCAGAACGACGGACAGCAGTTCGTCGATGGTCACCGACCTGAGCGAGACCGACACCTTGCGGCCGAGCAGCGGCTGCACGTCGTCGGTGTAGATGAAGGCGTAACGGCTGGTCCGCTCGACCTCCGCGAAGACGCTCCGCAACGTCGCATCCTTCATCTTCACACTCAGCAGCGACCTGGAACCGGCATCCTGCCGGGAGGCCCGGGCGGGCTGGAGATTCACCGGAAGCAACAACATCGCCACTGCGAAAATACGCAGGATACGGCATGTCAAGCTACTCCTCACAAAGAAAAGATCCTTCATAAGTAAAATAATTTAGGTTAGTATTTGAGATAGGAAATTGGTCTCAGCGATATGCGGCGTCGGGAAAGTCGTCGGGAGCCGGTTTCACCACCACCGAACCGTCCGCCGCCCGGACATAGGTGATCCGGAAAATATCCGAGAGCACGTCGAGCGTACCGTCCAGGTCGTCGAACAGAATCAGCTTGCCGGTGCATTTTCGTCCCCCGATCTCCCCGGAACACGAAATCTCGATCTTGTAAAAAGCCGCCACCTTCTGCAACACTTCGAGCAGCGTGTTCGACGTGAAGAAAAGCAGCCCGTCCTTCCAACTGATGTATTTATAGGGATCGACTTCGTAGACCGAATAACTGCCGTCCTTCATCGAGAAACGTTCCGAAGGGTTCAGCGTCACCGACTCGCCGTTGGCCACGTCGATGGCCACGGAGCCTTCGACCAGCACCACGGCCGACGAACCGCCGGCCCGGGGCGCGGTCGTCACATCGAACGACGTACCCAAGACGCGGGTCGCAAAATGATCGGTATGCACGATGAAGGGACGGTTCGCATCCTTCGCCACTTCGAAATAAGCCTCGCCTTCGATGAAAACATCGCGCGTATCGCCGAATGTGGTCGGAAAACGAAGCACCGAAGCCGAATTGATCCACACCCGCGTGCCGTCGGAGAGTTGCAGATGGGCGCGTTTGCCTTTGGGGACCACCAGTTCGCTCGTATGTACGTGCACCTCCCGGCGGTTTTGGCCGCGGTCCGCCTTCTCCGTCTTGTTTTCCTTATTCTCCTTGCCGTCGATCAGGATTTTGCCTTTGGGCGTGAGGCTGATCCGGGCGATGTCGTCGTACACTTCGCGGCTGCCGTCGCGCGTCACGAGCGTGATGTTCTCATAGGCCTCGGCCGAAGGCAGTCCGGAATCCGCAAAATCCAGCGTCCAGAACAGAGCCGCCACGATGCCGGCGACCAACACGGCTGCTGCGGCAAAGAACGCCGTACGGTTGCGGCGTGGGGAAGGAACGGCGAAATGACGCCTGGCATAATAATCGGTCAGGATACGGTCCAGCAGAATCTGTTTCTCCCCGGACGGAAGCGCCGGATGGTTTTTACCCACGCGGCGCACCAGGCTTACGGCGCGCTCGAACTCGACCAGGTCCTGCGGATGGCGTTTGGTATAGTTGCTCCAATAGCTGTCCTGCGCCCGCTCGGGATCGAGACACCACAAAACGAAGTTCGGATCGGAGGTAAAGAACTCCGCCACGTGCTTCTGAATATCGTCCGGTTTTATCATCGATTCGAAAGTAATCTTCGTTTATTCTGCGGCTTGGGCCGCCCTGTGTTGTCTTTATGACGGGGAAAGCCCCGTTTTGTCCCCCTCGGCTGCAAAAAATCGGGCCTGCCGGTTCAGGTGGCTATCTTCATCGTCTTGCCGCACGCCCTGTTCTTCCGCAGTTTGCCCAGCCCTTTGGACACGAATTTGCGCACGGCATGGGGTGTGGCGTCGAGGATCACGGCGATGTCGTTGTATTCCATTTCATAGACGAACCGCAGCAGCAAGGCTTCGCGCTGCTTGGGAGAAAGTTGGTTTAGCAGCGACTCGATCGTCTGCCGGATACGAAGCACGTGCTCCGATTCGATCATCGCATCGAGCGAGGTCAGCGACACCCTCAGGCCGGGCTCCCGGTCCGAAAGGTCGCATTTATCGATCCGCGAGCGATGCAGGTCGATCAGGCGGTTGTGAACGATCCGGAAAAGATAGGCTTTGATGTTGGCGATACGCCCCAGGTCGACCCGGCGGGTCATGAGGTCGAGGAAAATGTCGTGGATGACATCTTTGACCGTTTCGTTATCGAAGCCGAACCCCATACCATAGGCATAGAGCGCATCCGCATAACTGTTATACAACATAACGTATACGTCGGTCTCTTCGGCATACTGCCGGTCAATTCGTCTGGAGTCGTGCTTGCCTAGCCGAAACATTCGGGTTTTATTTTGGTCGGTTATTCGTTATAACGGGAAACCGCCCAATTTGTCCCCCGATCAGGAGATAAAAATCGAATAAAAAAAGCAAAACTGCAAATTTTCGCCTTCCAAGGGGACAAAAATATTCGTATCGCGTCTATTATCCAAAACCGATTACACCTCAGAACAATGACAAAGAAAACACTCTTCAGCCTGCTTCTGTTCTGCGTACCGCTCCTCTCGCTGTGCAGTTCGAAAGACAGCGATCCGGAGCCCGAGCCTACGCCCGGCAAAAAGTGGCTCGCCCCGATCCGCGTCGCCACCTACAACATCCAGTACGACAACCCGGGCGACGAAAACGACAAGTGGGAAAACCGCCGGGAACTGCTTCGCCAGTTGCTCCAGAGCGAACAATTCGACATCTTCGGGGCGCAGGAGCCTTACCGGACCCAGATCGAAGACATCGAACCGCTCCTGCCCGGATACGCCTGGGTCGGAAACAACGTCATCGGCGACGAGACGGCGAGACGGCGTCACTACAATCCCGTTTTCTACCGCACGGACAAATTCGAAGTGCTGAACAAGGGATCGTTCTGGTACTCCGAAACACCTGCAACGCCGGGCTCCAAAGGCTGGGACTCCTATTCGCCCCGCATGTGCAACTGGGTTCATTTCCGCATCCGGGAAAACGGGCGGGAGTTCTACCACTTCAATTCGCATTTCGACCACATCGGAACCACGGCCCGAGCCGAAAGCGCCAAACTGCTGGTTGCCAAAGTGCGGGAAATCGCCGGCGACAAACCGGCCTTTTGCACGGGCGACTTCAATTCGAACCAGAACACCGAACCCTACAAGGCCATCGCCGGATCGGGCATCCTCGCCGACAGCTACACGCGCTGCCCGGCCAAAACCAACGCAAACTGGCCCACCTACAACGGCTACAAATACATCTCGGCGCCCCCGGCCAACGCATCGCGCATCGACCACATTTTCATCACGCCGAAAGACTCGAAAGTCGCCTCATGGCGCATCGTCAACAGCAGCTACAACCAGAAATACCCCTCAGACCATTTCCCGGTCGTGATCGAATGGTCGCTGGCCGAATAGACCGGAAACGGATAAAAACAACGAACCTCCCTGCGGGGAGGTTTTTTTGTTGGGGCAGCATTCCCAGGTATAAAACGGCCCTGCCCTGTGTCCGGACGCCGCGGGAAAATAAAAAAATAGTCTGAAAAGTTCCGGACATGACGAAAGATTTCTATTTTTGCAACATCAGGTTAGGTCAAAAAGGTGAAAATACGCGACAAATCGGACACGGGGAGGGGTAATCCGCCCGACCGTGATTTTGAAGGTGTATACAAAAGTTACTATGTATACATCCTCAATTTCGCGTACTCCTTCGTCATGGACCGGGCTGCGGCAGAAGATATCGCACAGGATGTTTTCTGGAAACTGTGGCGCAGGCCGTCGTGGTTGCCACAACCGGACAACGCCCGGAATTACCTGCTGCGGCTGGCAAAGAACGAATGTCTCAACTACCTGAAGCACAAAGGAGTCGAAGACCGTAACAAACAAAAACTTGTCGAGGCGCTGCTTTTCTCCGAGACTTCCGGCTGGGGCCGCGAAGACGAAGAGGCGCAGGCACGGGTCCGCAAATGCCTCGACATGCTCCCGCCCAAACAGCGCGAGGTGCTGATACTCCGCTATTTCGAAGGGCTGAAATACACGGAGATAGCCCTGCAACTCGGCATTTCGCCCGAAACTGTAGAGACTCACATCAAACGCGCGTTCCGCTTCTTCCGCAATAATCTTCTCACGATCATGACCATCGTATTGTTTTACGACGGGCCCGATTTTTAATTTTTTTCGATTCGCTGTACCGGATTCGGCGGGGCTTGTTGTTCTTTTAATAAAAGATTTTAGCAATCCCTCCATGATTATCAACTGGGACATACTCAAAAAATCGGTTCTCGGGACCCTGAGTCTCCGGGAACGCCAGGAGCTGGAGCAGTGGCTCGCCGAAAGCGACAGCCACCGGAATTTCTACGAAACCGTCCGGAAGCACTACGCCGAACCCATCGAGAAGCTGGAACTCGGCGACAGTGAACTGGACGCCTCGTGGCAGCGGTTCAGGCTCCGCGCCAAGTGCAAAAGCGGCCGCAGGAGACGTCTCCGGGCTGCCGCAGCCTGCGTTGCCGCCGTAGTGGCCATGCTCGGAATCTGGACGCTGAACCGTCCGGACGTTCCGGTTCCCGACGAGCAATCGGCCCTGCACATCACCGCCGGAACGACGCAGGCCATACTCTCCGTAGGCGACCGTAAGCAGGTCCTGCTCAGCGACAAGGAGCAGGACAACGAATGGAAGAAATTCGTGGCTGAAGAGGCCGCTCCCGCCCGGGAACAGGCGCCCGACAGCGCACCGACGCCACCCGAACAGATCCGGATCGAGATTCCCAAAGGCGGCGAATACCGTCTGCAGCTGTCGGATGGAACGACGGTATGGCTCAATTCGGAGACAGTAATCGCTTACCCGTCGGAATTCGTCGGCGAAGACCGCGCCGTCACCCTCAGCGGAGAAGCCTTCTTCGACGTGGCGCACGACCCCTCGAAACCGTTCACGGTCACGACTGCGGACCGGCTCGAAATCACGGTGCTCGGAACCCGTTTCAACGTCAGCAACTACCTGGATGTCGACCAGACGCAGGTAACGCTGGTCGAGGGCTCGCTCTCGGTGGCCGACGCAGAGCAGAAGGTGCTGCTGCAACCCGCACAGCAGGCTGTTTTCGAACGGGCGAACCGGACACTCTCGCTCCACGACGTGGAGGACCCCTCGGGTTGCTGCGCCTGGACCAACGGCATGTTCGACTTCAAACTGCAACCGCTGGAAACGATCTTCGACGCCGTCTCCAAATGGTACGACATCCGGATCGTCTGCGATCCCGCGGCCATAGCCCGGTTCAACGCCATCACGCTGCAATGCGACCGCCGGAGCGATTTCACGCACGTCATGGAAATCCTGCAGGAAGTCACCGCCCTGCATTACCGGGCCGAAGGCAAAACCGTCTACATCACATTCTGAGATAATCCCAACATTAACCCTTAAATTCAGTACGCATGAAGAAAACTCTACTTTTTCTCATCCTATGCCTGACCGTTTCCAGTACCTTGCCGGCACAGGTTCCGCAACAGCGGATTACCCTGAAGGTGAAGCAGGCTCCGGCAGAACAGGTGATCGACCGGATTATGGCGACTACGCGCTACAAATTTTCATTTTCGAAGGAGGATCTCCAGCAGATTCCCAGCAGGGATTACACGTTCGAAAACGCTCCGATCGAAGAAGTGATGGACCGCCTGACGGAAAATACGCCGTTGAACTGGTCGTTCGTCAACGGGACCATCGTAATCGCCCGGAAAAAAGTCCCGGCCAAAAGTCCCGCTCCGATCGTCACGATCAGCGGTATCGTGCGGGATGCCGACGGAAAGCCCCTCGCCGGAGCTACGGTGCTGGTCAAGGGCCAGAGCAAAGGAACCACGACCAACGGACAGGGACAGTTCCAACTGCGCGTGCAGCAAGGTTCGGTACTGGCCGTTTCGTTCCTGGGCCTCGAAACCAAGGAACTGGCGGTCCATAACCAGGACAAATTCGACATCCGGCTGGAACCCGGCTCGGTAGCCGTCGAAGAGGTGGTCGTCCGGACGGGTTACCAGACCATCGTGAAGGAGAAGATGACCGGTTCGGCCATTTCGCTCAACGCCAAGGACCTCACCGTCAGTTACAGTCCCAATGTGACGGACAACCTCGAAGGCCGCATCGCCGGTCTGATGACCTACAAGGGCAATACGACCATCCGCGGACTGAGCAGCCTGCACGCTTCGACATCGCCGCTGCTGGTGATCGACGGACTTCCCGTGGAGAGCAAACTCGAAGACCTGAACCCCTACGACATCGAAAACATCACCGTCCTGAAAGACGCTGCGGCGACGGCCATCTACGGCGTACGTGCGTCGAACGGCATCATCGTCGTCACGACCAAGCAAGCCCGGGAACAGGGTTCGCTGACGGTGGACGTATCGGCCAACCTGACCGTTTACGAAAAGAAGAACATGGACTATGCGGACAACTTCTACCTCACTCCGGCGGAGCAGGTCAACATCGAAGCCGGTTACTCCGACTGGTACTTTTTCAATAGCAACGGCGAGATAGACAACCCCACGGAAACATTCTCCAACAACATCAAGAACGGATACGGAATATCCCCCGTACAATATGCCTACTACCAGAAAGCGACCGGGGCGATCGACCAGAAGCAGCTCGACGACCGGCTGAACGAGCTGCGCGGCAACGACTTCGCCCGGCAATTCGGAGAAAAGGCCCTCAAGCATCGTCTGTTGCAGCAATACAACATCGCCCTGCGCAGCCGCGGCGAGAAATTCCAGTCGAACCTCGTATTCAACTTCAAGCACGACAACTCGGGGCTCATCGAGGCCTACGACCGCGAGTTCAACATTTTCTACAAAGGCATGTACCAGATAACTCCATGGATGAAGATGGATTTCGGCGTCAACAACATCATCAACTCGGCCAACAGCAGCAACAGCAAATATGCCTCGGACCCGTTCAACGTCCCGGCCTACATGCGCCTGCTCAACGACGACGGTTCGCTGAACTACTACACCACCGCCGAGTACAACCCCTACGACGATCTGATCGAAACGACGCCCGAACTGCAAAGCATGCTCTTCAACCACGTGGAAGAACTGGGCAAAGACCGCATCAACAATTCGCGCAATTACACGCGTTTCCAGACCAAACTCGACTTCGACGTGGTGAAAGGACTCAAACTCAGCACCCAGTTCATCTACGAAATCGACCGCAGAAATTCCTCGGCCTACTCCGAATCGGACAGTTTCATCATGCGCTACATGAAGAATGTCTATACGACCAAGGACGGCGACAACTACTCCTGCCTGCTGCCCAAAAGCGGCGGCAAACTCGCCACGACGCAAAGCAACACCGACAACTGGACCTTCCGCGCACAGGCCAGCTACACGCGGACCTTCGGCAAACACACCGTAGACGTGATCGGCGGCTTCGAGTTCCGCGAAAACCGCATCAAAGGCACGCGCAACCTGATGCTCGGCTACGACGACCAGAACCAGGCGCAGGCAACCACCAGCGTGAGCTACGTCGACCTGGCCAACTACGAACGGACCACCTTCTTCTGCAAAAACCTGTTGGCCCGCGACCAGATTTACAAGCCTTACATCGAATCGGCCATCGGCCTGCTCAACGAGGAGCGCCACCGTTACGCCTCGGGGTATTTCAACGCCACTTATACTTTCGACGAGCGTTACAACGCCTTCGCATCGTTCCGTAAGGACTACGCCGACATGTTCGGACTGGCTACCGAATTCCGCGGCAAGCCGCTCTGGTCGGTAGGTGCAGGCTGGAACATCCACAACGAAGCGTTCCTGAAAAACAGCCGCCGGATCAACTTCCTGAAACTGCGCGTCAGCTACGGCGTGACGGGTAACATCTACCAGGACGCCACGAGTTTCACCACGGCCAACTCGACGCTCTACAACGAGGTGACCAAACTCCCGATGGCCGTTATCGAGGCTCCGGGCAACGACAAACTCAAATGGGAGAAAAACGTCACGGTCAACGCCGGTCTGGATTTCACGCTCTTCGACAACCGTCTGAGCGGTTCGCTCGACTGGTACCGCAAACGCGGCAAGGACATCTTCCACACCATGCGCATCGACTGCACAAAGGGCTATGAATCGATTGTGATGAACTATGCCGACCTGCTGAACAACGGCGTCGAGGCCAGCCTCTCCTACGACTGGTTCCGCCCCAACGAGCGGCGCGACTTCAGTTGGACCTCGGCCCTGACCCTCACCTTTGTCAAGAACGAGATTACGCGCGTGGACGAAGATGCCACGACGCCCTATGCGCTCGTAACAGGCGGTTTGAGGGTGGGTTACCCCGTAAACGGCCTTTTCTCGCTGCCCTACGCCGGCATAGAGGAGGTAAACGGCAAAGGCGTTCCCGCCTGGCACAAAGCCGACGGAACCACCACGACCGAAAGCCTCAAAAGTACGGACATGGGAGTCGTGGTCTATTCGGGTTCGGAAGACCCCAAAACCAATATCGGGTTCAGCAATACGCTGCGCTACAAAGGCATCAGCCTGAGTTTCCTGCTCGTATATTACGGAGGCCATTACCTGCGCGCATTACAGCCCTCCGGTATGCCGGGATTGCAGTACAGGGCTTTCCCCTCTTATCTGAACGACAGTTGGACCCCGGAGAACACCGACACGCAGGTTCCCGGATTCGGCCAGTATTCCTCCCAGTCGACCACTGGGAACATCCAATACACCGACGCCTTCGTACGCCCTGCGGCGTTCCTGAAACTACGCAACGTCGTATTGGGCTACGACCTTCCCCAGTCGTTCGCCCGAAAACTGGGCATGCGCAGCGCCAGCATCCGGTTCCAGATCGACAATCCCAAAGCCCTGTGGGTGAAGAACGACGTAGGCATCGATCCCGAAACGGGCGGTATCCGTCAACTGACCTCCTATATTTTCGGCATCAATTTCAATTTCTAAACCAGACCCGACCATGAAAAAAATAGCATACAGCATTCTGTTCGTTCTCTCAGTGGGACTCTCCGCCTGCAGTTCATTCACCGAGATCGAACCCAAGGGCAAGAACGTGCTCAGCCGGGTGGAGGACCTCGACATGCTGCTCAACTACGAATACCGCCAGCGGGGATTTGCATTCCGCACCGTCATGCTGATGGCCAACGACATCCTCCCCTACACCGAGAACATCCCCAACCTGCTCTCCGCCAAGGAAAAATCGCTTACGGGCATCCTCGCCACCTGGGACGAGAGCCTGTCTGAAAAGCGGGCCTCGCTGACCGACGCCGACGCCACCTACTCGGAGTGTTACTCGATCAACGCCAAGATAGCCAATGCCGTCATCGCCAAGGTCGACGCCGCGGCGGGCGACCGCTACATGGCCGACAGGCTCAAGGCCGAGGCTTACGTACTGCGCGCTTACATGCACTACATCGTGGTAAACCTCTACGCCAAGGCCTACAACCCCCAAACGGCGGCCGACGATCCGGGAGTGCCCTACATCAAAGAGAACGAAGCTCTCGACGTTCCATGCGCCAAAAGCACCGTCGCCGAGGTCTACGAAAACATCCTCGCCGACCTGGAAACGGCACTGCAGCTCAACAGCCTGCCCGACAAACCCATCAACACGATGCGCGTCGGCAAGGCGTTCGCCTACGCCGTGAAGGCCAAGGCCCTGATGTCGATGCACAGGTTCCCCGAAGCGCTCCAGGCCGCCGAAGCGAGCCTCGCCGTCAACGACTTCATTTACGACCAGCGGCCGCTGGCCGACGGCGAATTCGTCCGCCCGAAGATCGACTGCCAGGAAGACCTGTTCACCATGTTCTTCGAGCGTCCGAACATCCATGCCTACACCGACGAGATAATGGCGCAGTTCGAACCGGGAAGCATCTCGTTCAACCATTTCCCCAAAATCGACGAATCGGGCTTCCCCATCGGACTGATCATCTACGGCGTCCCGGGACTCACGATGTGGGACAACAACGAATACTACATGACCACGGGCGGACTGACCACGGTAGACATGTACCTGACCCGGGCCGAATGCCTGATCCGTTCGAACAAGGGCGACGACCTGCTGGAGGCTATGAACGTCATCAACACCGTCCGCGAGAAGCGCATCGACCCCTACACTCCGCTGTCGGCCTCCGACCCGATGCAGGCATTCGCCTACCTCAGGCAGTTGTCCCGCACCGAAAACTGGTTTTCGTACCGCAATTTCGTCAACCTGAAGCGCTGGAACACCGAGGACGCCTACAAGGAGACGCTCCGCAAGAACCTGCTGGGGCAGGAGTTCGAACTGCGCCCCGACTCGCCGCTGTGGATATTCCCCTTCCCGCAGAACGCCGTCAACTACAACCCCAATCTCACGCAAAACTATTAACTGTTCGATATGAAAAAAATTCTCTTTGCACTGGCATGCGGACTGCTCGCGGCCGCCTGCTGCAAAAACGACAAAACCGCTGCCGAATACCTTACGGAGTATTCCCAATCCGTATTGGGGTCGAAAGCCTCGGCGATCAAATTCAACGCCGTCTCGGAGCGCGACACCGGCACGGAAACGCTGGAAATCTACGCCGAGCCGAACCCCGCGGACACCATCATCGGCATGCGGTTTCAGGCGACCGGCGCCGATTCGCGCGTCATCTACAACGGCAAAGAACTCTTCGTCATCGGCCTGCGCGACAGCTACACGTATCTGAAAAAGAACGATTACGAAACCTACCCCATCCTGAAACCCTTCATTCCGATCACGGGATATGCCGGGACGCCGTTTTCGTTCGCGCGGGTTTTCCCGAAGATCGCGGCCGACACCACGGCACGGATCGCACTGCTCGCCGACACGGTGATCGACGGACTCAAATGCCGGCAGATCAGCGTCGTGCTGCAAAACAAGAGCATCTACGGCGAAAGCCTTTACAAAATCCCGGCCGACATGCCGCGGGAATTTGGCTACAAATTCGTCTTCTCGAAAAAAGACGGCCTGCTGCGCGGCGAAGGCATGGCCAACGATGCAGGCAGTTACGACATGGTCCATTACATGGACTATGTCTTCAACCGGCCCGAAACAGACCGCAAGTGGATGTTCGCTGATTTCCCCGAAGCCAAACCCTACGAGCGCATCAAGTATGACATACTGGCCGCGGGAAGTCCGATGCCGGCGTTCTCGGCCGTCGTCGACGGAAAAGGCACGATCGACCGAAGTGAGTTCGCAGGCAAACCCACGCTGATCCTTTTCTGGACGATAGGCTGCGGCGCTTCGCGGTCGGCGATTCCGGTCGTAAACCGGCTGTACGAGAAGTATCCCGACCTCACGGTCTTCGGCCTGAACAACGACGACCCGGAGCTGGAATACATCACCCGGTTCGTGGCCAAATACGGCATCCGCTACACCGTGGGACTGGGCAACCGCGAAGCCGCACTCGCCTTCGGCGTCAACGGTTGGCCGACCTTCATGCTCTTCGGCAAGGACGGCAAACTGCGCTACGTCCAGATGGGACTGGGCGCGACGACCGAAAAGACGCTTTGCGAAGAGATCGAAAAAACTATAGCCGAAAAATAAAAAGTTCACAGTCATTTCCGGAAAGCACCCGTCGGCTCGGGTGCTTTTTTATATTCCGGATTCCGGCGTCGTCCCGATTCGGGATTTTGCGGAATTTTGACTATTTTTGTCGGAGACCAACTACGCACTAACCCGATCGTATTATGAAAGAAAACAGTATCTGGCATACGCTGACCCTCATAGGCGGGGTGCTGAGCCTCCCCATAGCCCTGGTGACCATCGTCAACTGGATGCTGGATTTTTCCCTGGCCGTTTACCTGTGGACGCTGGCGGTACTGGTGATCGTCAGCCTGGGCGCCCTGATCCGCATCAACGGACTGAGGCCCTGGCATCCGAAATTCCGGCCTCCGTTTTTCCGCCTGGGGTCGCGGCGGCTCTCGCTGCGCCGGAAGATCAACATGCGGCTGCGCCGTCCGCTGTACGAAATCGACTACCTGGAACCCACCAAGCAGGCCGGAACGACCGAGATCGCCCCGGAGATCGCCGATTTCTTCGCCCGCAAAACCACCGTCATCATCGAGGACGACCCCGTGGGCTTCAACTGCGACGCCACCATCCCGGTCTACGCCATCGAGGACCAGATCACCGAACGCAAACTGCTCGCCTACTTCGAGGAGAACCGGGACGAAATCCTGGGCCACGGCATCTTCTTCATCGCCACGCCCAGCCGGCGGCTCGACGCCGAACATTCGCGGGTCATCAACCAGCAAATCTGCGCCGCGCTGGAGCAGTTTTTCCGCAAACACGGCCGGCCGTACCGGATCATCGGGAAAATCGACTCATGCCTGCGGTCGAACTACGAATCGGAACACCGGGGAGCGGTGGGCGGAACGGGCGATTTCGACCTCGAAATCCTGGTTCCGGCCTACGTCGAGGAGGGCCGGATCACAGCATGGGGAACCCAGTATATCGTCTGTCCGAACCGTTTCGAGCCGATGCACCAATCGGAATACTGCTATTTCAACGGCCTGGAATACGGGAATTCGAACATCGCCCTGTGGCTGGAAAAGAAGACCGGCGGGCGCATCAGACGCAACCAGGTAGGGCTGGTCGATGTCGAAATGCTGCGATCGCTCCCGGCAAACGAAATCTGCGACCGCTACCTTGCGGCGGCGGACGGCATCAAGGCCCTGGTGTTCGACTCCGTGGCGGAGAACGATTCGGTCAGCGTGCTCAACGTGCTGGTGGGCCTCGACGCACGGACGGAAAAGATATTCTACAAGCTCTCGGCCAGCATGATCAACGTGCTGATACGCACCTACGCGGCCATGAACCCCGCCGCCGAAAAGCCCGCGATCGCCCCGGCAGAGCGGGGCGTCATCGTGGTCGGGTCGCTCTCGACGATCACCAAAAAACAGGTCCAGTACATCCACAACGACATCGACATGTCGCTGTTCATGATGTACAACTCTGAGTTCGACAGCAAAGACTCCGACAAAATCGCCGAGAAGAAGAAAAACAAGATGGTGGCCGAATGCCGCAAAGGCTCGAACATCATCCTCACGACCGAATTCTGGGAGGACAAGAGCACCAAATACCCCTCGCTGGAGAAGCGCGACACCGCCCTGCGGTATTTCGCGCGGATCATCGAAAAAATCCGGAACAGCAACAACTGGTTCCTCTTCGTCGGGAGCGACACGGCCCTCTACTCGGTGCTTTACGGCCTCGGGATACGGCGTTTCTACTACTGCGGCCACCTGATCCCGGGGGTCATTCAATGCCGCTTCAGGTACGAAGGCGAAACCGAATACCGGACCTTTTACATCAACGGCGGCAACAACGGAAGCGAAGACCTTTTCCGGCGGCTGGTCGACAAACTCAGCCCCAGGTCCGGAGCGGCAGCCGTGTAGCCCGGCCAAAACGCAGGCCGGAAGCCGCAATTAAAAAAATCCGGTGTATTCTGAAAAGAAATTCGTATCTTTGCGCGTCTGTGTCCGGACATTGCATCGTCGGACGGCCGCCGGCGCCGATGCGTCGGCTGTCGGTCGTGCGGCAGTGCGGGAGGCAGGCTTTGGAACCGAATCATAACAGAACAACAATACAATATGGCGTTACAATGCGGCATCGTCGGCTTGCCGAACGTGGGTAAATCGACCCTTTTCAACTGCCTGTCCAATGCAAAGGCGCAGGCGGCAAACTTTCCTTTCTGCACCATCGAGCCCAATGTGGGCGTGATCACGGTCCCCGACCAGCGGTTGATCCGCCTGGCCGAGATCGACAACCCCAAGCGCGTGGTTCCGACGACGATCGAGATCGTGGACATCGCGGGTCTGGTGAAGGGCGCCTCGAAGGGCGAAGGCCTGGGCAACAAGTTCCTGGGCAACATCCGCAACACGAATGCGATCATCCACGTGCTGCGCTGCTTCGACAACGGCAACATCACCCACGTCGACGGCACGATCGACCCCGTGCGCGACAAAGGCATTATCGACACCGAGTTGCAGTTGAAGGACCTCGAAACCGTCGAAAACCGGCTGTCCAAGACCCAGAAGCAGGCCACCTCGGGCGGAGACAAGAACGCCAAACGCACCGTGGAACTGCTGCTGCAATACAAGGCGGCGCTGGAACAGGGTCTTTCGGCCCGCACGGTCGAACTCGAAAAGGAGGACCGCAAGCTGGTCGCCGACCTGAACCTGCTGACCGACAAGCCCGTGCTCTACGTCTGCAACGTCGACGAGAAGGGCGCCGCGACGGGCAACGCCTACACCGAAGCCGTGAAAGCAGCCATCGCGGACGAAAAGGCCGAGATGCTGATCATCGCGGCGGCGACGGAGGCCGACATCGCCGAACTGGAGAGTTACGAGGAGCGCCAGATGTTCCTCGAAGACCTCGGGTTGGAGGAGTCGGGCGTGGCGCGCCTGATCAAATCGGCCTACAAATTGCTGAACCTCGAAACGTTCTTCACCACCGGAGCCGACGAGACCCGTGCCTGGACCTACCTGCGCGGCATGAAGGCCCCGCAGACGGCGGGTGTCATCCACACCGACTTCGAGAAGGGATTCATCCGCGCCGAGGTCATCAAGTACGACGACTACACCACCCTCGGGTCGGAAAAAGCCTGCCGAGACGCGGGCAAACTGTCGATCGAAGGCAAGGAGTACATCGTACAGGACGGCGACATCATGCACTTCCTGTTCAACGTCTGACGCCGCAAACCGGGATCGTAAAAAACAAAAGATAGAGCTATGGCAAGACCTGTTCGGGTGCGCTTCGCACCCAGCCCCACCGGACCGCTGCACATCGGCGGCGTCCGCACGGCACTGTACAACTACCTGTTCGCCCGCCAACACAAGGGCACGATGATCCTGCGCATCGAGGATACCGACTCGCAGCGGTTCGTCCCCGGCGCCGAGGATTACATCCTGGAATCGCTCAAATGGTGCGGCATCGAGATCGACGAAGGCGTCGGCGTCGGAGGCCCTCACGCCCCCTACCGCCAGAGCGAGCGGCGCGAAATCTACCTCAAATACGCCCTGCAACTCGTCGAGGCGGGCTGGGCCTACTACGCGTTCGACTCCGCCGAGGAACTGGACACCCTGCGCCGGGAGGCCGAAGGGCGCGGCGAGGCGTTCGCCTACAACTATGCCGTGCGCGAAAAACTGGCCACTTCGCTCGCGCTGCCGGCCGAAGAGGTGAAGGCGCGCATCGACCGCGGCGACCAGTGGGTCATCCGATTTAAAATGCCCGAAAACGAAGTGGTCGAGATGGACGACCTGATCCGCGGCCACGTGGAGGTCAACACCTCGACGCTGGACGACAAGGTGCTCTACAAATCGGCCGACGCACTGCCCACCTACCACCTCGCCAACATCGTCGACGACCGCCTGATGGAGGTCTCGCACGTCATCCGCGGCGAGGAGTGGCTGCCGTCGCTGCCCCTGCACTACCTCCTGTACAAAGCCTTCGGATGGAGCGAGCAGCAACCGCAGTTCGCCCACCTGCCGCTGCTCTTGAAACCCACGGGCGGCGGCAAGCTCTCGAAACGCGACGGCGACAAGATGGGCTTCCCCGTTTTCCCGCTCTTCTGGACTTCGCCGACCGGGGAGACCGCCCGCGGCTACCGCGAGGACGGCTATTTCCCCGAGGCGTTCATCAACATGCTGGCCCTGCTGGGCTGGAACCCGGGCACGGAGCAGGAGATTTTCTCGATGCAGGAGCTGATCGACAACTTCTCGCTCGAACGCGTCTCGAAATCGGGGGCGCGCTTCCAGCCCGACAAAGCCAAATGGTTCAACGCCCAGTACATGCACCACAAGACGGACGCCGAACTGGCGACGCTTTACCAGCCGATCCTGCGCGAACACGGCATCGAGGTCTCGGACGAGCGCGCCGGAAAGGCCGCAGGCATCATGAAGGAGCGCGCGACGTTCACGACCGACCTCTGGGACCTCACGTCGTTCTTCTTCGAGGCTCCCGCGGAGTACGAAGAAAAGCAGGTCAAAAAGTACTGGAAAGGCCAGAATCCGGCCATCCTCAGCTGCCTGCGCGGCGTACTGGAGGGTATCGACGACTTCTCGCTGGAGAACACCGAACGCATCGTCCACGCCTGGATCGAAGAGAAGGGTTACGGCATGGGGCAGGTGATGAACACCCTGCGCCTGGCCCTCGTGGGCGCCGGAAAGGGCCCGGGCATGTACGATGTCACGTCGTTCATCGGCAAGGAGGAGTGCCTGCGCCGCATCGACAACCTGCTGACCAACTTAAAACCCGCTGAATAATGGTATCTATCGAACAACACGTCTGGGGCATGACCCCGGAAGGCGAAGCGATTATCCGCTACACGCTGCGCAACGACAAAGGCGCCGAAGTGCAGCTTTCGAACTACGGCGCGGCGATCGTCGCCGTGACGATGCCCGACCGCGAGGGCCGCATGGCCGACGTGGTGCTGGGCTACAAACACCCCGAAGGCTACTTCTTCGACGGAGCCGCCTCGGGCAAGAGCGTGGGACGCTGCGCCAACCGCATCGCCTTCGGGCGCATGACGGTCGACGGCAAGGAGTATTCGCTGGAGGTCAACAACGGGCCCAACCACTTGCACGGAGGCACGAAAGGTTTTGCCAACCGCGTATGGGAGAGCCGCGTGGAGACCAACCGCGTGGTGATGTCGCTCCTATCGGAGGACGGCGACCAGGGCTACCCCGGCGAACTGTGCGTCGAGGCCGTTTTCGA
This sequence comes from Alistipes sp. D31t1_170403_E11, assembly GCF_015553985.1. NCBI lineage: Bacteria > Pseudomonadati > Bacteroidota > Bacteroidia > Bacteroidales > Rikenellaceae > Alistipes > Alistipes sp. D31t1_170403_E11. Next base: position 204,765 of record NZ_JADNHQ010000001.1, read on the forward strand.
TTTCGACGACGACAACGCGCTGGAGATCACCTACCTGGCCCGGACCGACAAGATGACGGTCGTGAACCTCACCAACCACGTCTACTTCAACCTCGCGGGCGAAGGCAGCGGGTCGATCCTCGACCACGAACTGCGCCTGAACAGTTCGAAGATTCTGGAAATGAACGACAAACAGATCCCGACGGGCAAACTGCTCGACGCGGCGGGAACCCCGCAGGACTTTTCGGAGTTCCGGTCCTTCCGCGAAGGCATCTCGTCGGAGTTCAACCACATCCGCGATTTTAAGGGTTACGACCACCCCTTTGCCATCGACGGCTGGAAACCCAACATCCTGGGCGAGGTCGGAGAACTGCGCGAACCCCGGTCGGGGCGCAAGGTGACGGTGCTCTCGTCGCAGCCCAGCGTGATGATCTACACGGGCAACTGGCTCGCGGGCGGATGCCCCGAAACCAAGTCGGGAGGCCGCTATGCCGATTACGACGGCGTGGCGATGGAGTGCCAGAACTACCCCGACGCCGTGAACCATCCCGAGTTTCCCTCGCCGCTGCTCAATCCCGGCGAGACCTATTGCCAGAAGATCGTCTTCCGCTTCGGAACGTTCTGAAAACGCGGTTCTCGCACCTACAAGCCCCGTCCCCTGCGGACGGGGCTTTTTTTGCGGACTGTTCTTTGCCGCTTTTTGGTCGGCAATTAATTGCGGTCTGCCCGCAAACGTTATGTACTTTTTGGCCGCAAAAAGTACCAAAAACTCCCCGACAGACGCCTCCGCCTACTTCGGGCGGCCTAACGCTGGCTCCGGGCGACTATTCGCGGGTTTGTAAACAAACCGTCCCCTCCGCTCGCGCTTTTAGTCCGCCCTGCGTATTACGGCTACGGCATCGAGTCGGGATCATTCGCCGCTGTTGGCGGCGTGAGTAGTCCGCATTATCGCTTGCAGCGGAAAAAGAACGGAGCGAAGGCAAAGCGTTAAAAAACGGGGCCGGTTTGCTTGCAAACCCGCGTCAGGCGCCCGTTTTAGCGCAGCCGAGCGACGGTCCCGCGAAAGCGATATGCGGATGGTTTTGGTACTTTTGACACCAAAAGTACAAAGAAAGCCCGAATCGCTTGGCGATCCGTCGTTCATCTCGGAGCGGAGATACAGGAAGATCCCAAGCGAGCGCACGCACCGCACGGGTGCGTTCAGTGCGTTCAGTGCGTGCGGCCGGGGCGAACGGAACAGACGCAACATCCACGGCAACACACTCACAGACAACAACATACCGACAAAACAAATAATTTTTAATTTTTAATCCTCAATTTTTAATTCTTAATTGCTACCTTTGCCCCGATATTTCAAAGGGGTGCCTTACTGTCAGGCTGAGATTATACCCATTGAACCGGAGACGGGTAATGCCGAGACCGGGACGAAGCGTAATCAACAACACATACCCCTTTTCAGTCTATTAACTCAAAAAGTTTAACGATGAAAAGGATTTTTCTGATTCTTGCGGCTGCCGCGCTCTGCCCGGCCGCACAACTGAGGGCTGAACAGGCCGAAACCACACGCACGGAGGCGGCGCGCCCGACGGGCCGCACCGAAGCGGATTCGCTGCGCGTGTACCGCTTGCAGGAGGTCGAAGTGACCGCCACGCGGGCCTCGAAAAACACGCCCGTAGCCTATTCCGACATCACGCGCAGCGAGATCGCCCGCAACAGTTACGGATTCGACATTCCGTCGGTGCTGGCCCTGACGCCCTCGATGATCGCCACCAACGAGACCGGCATCGGCATCGGCGGAACCTCGATGCGCCTGCGCGGCACGGACGCCACGCGCCTCAACGTCACGATCAACGGCGTGCCGATGAACAACCCCGATTCGCACTCGATGTACTGGTACGATACGCCCGACCTGATTTCGGCCGTCGGGACCATCCAGGTACAGCGCGGCGCAGGCATCTCGACCAACGGCACGGGCGCCTTCGGCGGCGCGATCAACATGTCGACCGACGTGCTCCAGACCGAATTCGGAGGCGACGCGTCGCTCTCCTACGGTTCGTACAATACCTCGAAGCAGGCCGTGCACGTCAACTCGGGGCTGATGGGCGGCCACTGGCTCGTGGACGCCCGCCTGACGCATATCGGCTCGGACGGTTACATCGACCGCGGAGCCACGGACCTCAAATCCTACATGTTCCAGGGCGCCTACTACAACGGCAACACGATGCTCAAACTCGTCTCCTTCGGCGGCAAGGCCAAGACCGGCCTCACCTACACGGGCGCCACGAAAGAACAGATGCGCCTCAACGGCCGCCGGTTCCACACCGAAGGCATGTACTACACCTCCAGCGGGCCCCACTCCTACTACTACATGGACGACGGCAAGGTCGAGCGCGCGACGGTAGGCTATTACGACGACCAGACGGACAACTACCTGCAAATCAACAACCAACTGGTGCTGAGCCACCGTTTCAACGAGAAGTGGACGCTCAACGCCACGGGCTTCTACACCTACGGTTACGGCTACTACAAGCAATACAAGGCCGGGCGCACGCTGGCCGAATACCTCAACCTCGAGACCGACATCGAGCAGGCCGACCTGATCCGCGAAAAGATCATGCGCAACCACCTGGGCGGCCTGAACGCCTCGGCGGCCTACTCCGTAAAGAACCTCGACCTCACGTTCGGAGGTTCGTGGAGCTACTACTCCTGCCCCCACTGGGGCGTGCTCGACTGGGTCGACGGACTGGACAAGAGCCAGATCGGGGGACGCTGGTACGACAACGACGTGGACAAGCAGGACGCCAACCTCTTCGCCCGCGCATCGTGGACCGTGGCCAAGGGACTGCGGCTCTTCGGCGACCTGCAATACCGCTACGTCAGCTACCAGACCTGGGGCGTCAACGACAACTTCGTCTCGGAGGAGGTGGGCATGCAGCCCATCGACGTGGACGAGACCTACCACTTCTTCAACCCCCGCGCCGGACTGAATTACACGCTCGGCGAGCGCAGCAACTTCTACTTCTCGTTCGCCGTCGCGCAGAAAGAACCCACGCGAAGCGACTTCACCGACCGGTACAAGTTCGCCGCCGACCAGACTGCGCCTTCGTCCGAAAAGCTCTACGACTACGAACTGGGCTACACCTACACCGCACCGCGCCTCTCGCTGGGCGTCAATTTCTACTACATGAAGTACAAGGACCAGCTCGTCCCGACGGGCATGGTCAACGACGGCGACGACGCCCTGAACGTCAACGTCCCGGACAGCTACCGCCGCGGCGTGGAACTTTCGGCGGCATGGAAAATCGCCGGGTGGTTCACGGCATCGGCCAACGCCACCTTCTCGCAGAACCGCATCGAGAACTACGTCGACGCGCTGAAAAACAGCCCCACCTACGACCAGAACCTGGGCGACATGACCATCGCCTACTCACCCTCGTCGATGGCCGGGCTGCTGCTCGACTTCCACCACAAAGGATTCGAAGCGGTACTGCACACCCAGTACGTCGGCAAACAGTATTTCACCAACAACGAGAACGACGCCCTGTCGCTCGACGCCTACTGTGTGACCAACCTCAACCTGGCCTACACGTTCCGCACCCGCTCGGCCCGCAGCGTGCGGCTGGGCCTGCTGATCAACAACCTCTTCAGCACGGAGTACGAGAGCAACGGCTACGGCTATTCGTACATGGACACCTGGAGCGGCCCGACGCCCGCGCGTATCGACGAGGCCTTCTACTTCCCGCAGGCTCCGCTCAACGTGCTGGCTAACGTCACGGTACGGTTCTGACGGGGGTTTTATGTACTTTTGGTGGCAAAAGTATGAAACCGCAGTCTGCGAGTGGTGTGCTTATGTACTTTTGGTGGCAAAAGTACCAAAACCATCCGTATGTCGCTTTCGCGGGAGCGTCGCTCGGCTGCGCTAAAACGGGCGCCTTCGCGGGTTTGCAAGCAAACCGGCCCCGTTTTTTAACGCTCCGCCTTCGCGCCGTTCTTTTTCCGCTGCAAGCGATAATGCGGACCACTCACGCCGCGTTCCGCGGCGAATGATCCCGACTCGATGCCTGAGCCGTCAAACGGAGGCCCGGCTAAAAGTGGTAAGAAACGGGGCCGGGGCGCGTGCGCCCCCGCGAATAGGCGCCCGTTTCGAACGTTAGACGGGACGGAGTAGGCGAAGGCATCCGTCGGGGAGTTTTTGGTACTTTTTGCGGCCAAAAAGTACAGAAGGTTCTGCGGGCAAAGCCGCGGTTAATTGCCGACCAAAAAGCGGCAACACTTCGCGGCGAAGACACCGGTTTTGAGTACTTTTACCACCAAAAGTACAACGAATCCCCCACGGTCGCCGTGGGAATAAAATGAAATGACGATGGATTGGAAACTCATACTGCAAATTGCCGGCGTGGTGCTCGGACTCCTGTACCTGTGGCTCGAATACCGGGCCGACATCCGGCTGTGGATCGTGGGGCTCATCATGCCCCTCGTACACGGCGTGCTGTACTACAAGTCGGGGTTGTATGCCGACTGCTCGATGCAGGTCTACTACGTGCTGGCGGGACTGTACGGCTGGCTCGTGTGGCGCAACGCTCCGAAAAAGCAGTCGAAAGCGGTCGCAATCGGACACACGCCCCTGCGGCTGATTCCGGCCCTCGCGGGGGTTTACGCCGCGGCACACGCCGCGCTTTACCTGCTGCTGACTCATTTCACGAACAGCACCGTGCCTTTTTGGGACGCAATGACGACAGCCCTGTCAATCGTAGCCATGTGGATGCTCTCGCGCAAACTGGTCGAACAATGGCTCGTATGGCTGGTCGTAGACGTAATCACCGTCGGCCTCTACCTCTATAAAGAGATTCCGCTGACAGCCGGGCTCTATGCCCTCTACTCGGCATTGGCCGTGGCGGGATACCTCCGCTGGCGCAAACAGGCGACAGTCTGACAAAACGAAAGGGGCCGTCTTTTGAAGACGGCCCCTTTCGTTTATCCGATAAAAACCGGCCTATTCGGGGTCGGTCAGATAGACGTTGCGGAACTCGACGGGACCGCCCTCGCTCTGGAGCGCGATATAGCCGCTGCGGGCGGCTCCGGTACACTCGTTCTGCAATATGCCGTTGACATAGACCGCGATGTAGTCGCCCACACAGACGATCTCGGCCTTGTTCCATTCGCCCGCGGGCCGCTCGCACTCCCCGCCGCTGCGCTTCTTGATGAAAACACGCCCGTTGCTCTCCGCTCCGGCAATCTCGGCGCCGCCCAGCCCCAGCAGGTCGCCCGCATGCCCGGCCTGCAACTGGCATTCAACCGCTCCGGGCCAGAGTTTGTCACCCTCCTGCACACGCTGGAAAATGCCGCTGTTCGTCGCTTCGCCGACCCACCGCCACTCAACATGGAGCCGGTAATCTCCGTACGGCACGGCAGTGCGCATATACCCGAACGGAACGCCTGAGATGCAGATGCGGCCGTCGCTGACGGAGAAGGTATCCGCAGGGTCGGCATCGCTTGCCGGGTCCGTGACGCACACCCATCCGGTGAGGTCCCTGCCGTTGAACAATTCGGTTTTCGGATCGCCGCACGAACTCACCGTCACGGCCACAGCCAGCGCTGCAAAAAGAAATCGGGATTTCATTCTATCGTTTTTTAGGGTTATCGGGGTTATTGCGGCAGTCCGTGCTCCTCGATGTAGCGCAGAATCTCCTCGCGGCGGGCCTTGGGCGTAACGTTGCGCCGGACGACCAGCAGGTAGGAATTGCGTATCTGCTCGCGGATAAAAGCGTCGGGCAGGTCGCCCGTGGTGCGGATGCCGTTCCAATGGTCTTTGTTGAAATGGTATGCCGGGCCCACGTCGTCGTACTGCTCGCGAAGCAGAATCGCCTCGCCGGGATCGCATTTCACGGCGACCCATTCGAAATCGGTCATATCGGCACAGGCGTACATCTTGCCGCCGATCTTGTAGACCAGCGTCGTTTCGTCGAACGGCGTCGACTCTTCGGTCAGGGGCAGCGACAGACAATAGTCGCGAAAGTTCAAAACATCCATAACGGGTTCTTTTCCCCAAAGATATGATTTTTTTGGCACACGTATTGCGTTCCGAAGGAAAGTAAAACCAAAATCAAGGTAAAAATGAAAAAAAATCTCCTCTGTGTACCTCTGCTGGCGATGTTCGCAGCAGGTTTTTTCGGCTGCTCGCAGCAACGGCAATGGAACCACGAACAGCGTAAGGCAATGCGCGAAGCGCTGCGCAGCTACCGCCAGATGGTTTACCTGGACGACCTGAACGACGCCGAGTTCGTGCTTTTCACCGATCAGGTGGCCGGAATGCTCGAAAATGCCTATCCCGTCTATGCGACCTTCGTCGAAATGCCGGGCGTAACCGATACGGTGGACATGGTCGTCGTGACGACGATCGTCGACGAACTCAACGCCGACGCCCGCAACATGCGCCACATCTATCCCTACAACTACCTCGTAGCGCAGGGCGTCCTGCCCGCAGGACTCGACCACGAGCAGCAGAAGGCATTTTACACCTGCTTCGCCGGCAAAGTGAATGCCGCTTACGTCACGATGGACCAGTTCTTCAACGCCATCCTGGCCGACACGAGCGACATGTCGCAGATCCGGCAGATGGAGAGCCAGTGCGCCAACGACCTTTTCAGTTGGGTCGTGACCGAAGTCGATGTGATCGAGACCGTCCCGGCTCCGGCAGCCCAGCAGGCCCCGGCAGCGACTCCGGCCGCTCCGGCCGCTCCGGCGAAAAAGAAGTAGCCGCCGCCGGCGTAAGACGCCGGATTTAGAGGCGAAAGGGCTGTCGATCCGCTTTCCCACCGGTTCCGCGCCCGGCCCATTACGTGATTGACAAAACGGTGTACTCCTTGCGGAGTACACCGTTTGTTTTCATTTTCCACGAGGGGTTATTTGTCGGCGTAGAGCGACTTGGCGATACCCAGCTCCAGCCCGCGCAACTCGGCGAGGCCGCGCAGGCGGCCCAGACACGAATAGCCCGGATTGGTTTTCTTTTTCAGGTCGTCGATCATCTGGTGGCCGTGGTCGGGACGCATCGGAATCGAGATGCGGCGGCGCTGCTGAATCTCCAGGAAGGCTTTCATCACCTCGTACATTGGCACGTCGCCTTCGAGGTGGTTGGCTTCGAAGAAATTGCCCTCGGCGTCGCGCTGCGTCGAACGCAGGTGGACGAAATTCACACGGTCGCCCAGGCGCAGCATCATGCCCGGCAGGTCGTTCTTCGCCGAGACACCGAACGATCCGGTGCAGAGACACAGGCCGTTCGAAGGGTTGGGAACCGCCTCGACCAATTTCTGAAAATCGGACTCGGTCGAGAGGATGCGCGGCAGGCCGAGGATCGGGAACGGGGGATCGTCGGGATGGATCGCCAGCACGGCGCCCGCCTCGTCGGCCACGGGAGCCACTTCGCGCAGGAAAGCCACGAGATTGGCGCGCAGCGTTTCGGCCGTAACGTCCTTATAGCGGTCCAGCTCACGCTGGAACTGCTCCAGCGTGAAACTCTCCTCCGAGCCGGGCAGGCCCGCGATCATATTGCGGGTGACGAGCTCGATCTCGGCGGCATCCATCCGCTCGAAGCGGGCTTTGGCGGCGGCACGCTCAGCCTCCGAATAGTCCTTTTCCGCACCGGGACGCTTCAGGATATGAAGGTCGAAAGCCACGAACGCCGCACGCTCGAACCGGAGGGCCCGCGACCCGTCGGGCAGTTCATAAGCGAGATTCGTGCGCGTCCAGTCCAGCACCGGCATGAAGTTGTAGGTGATGACCCGGATACCGCATTCCGCGAGGTTACGAATCGACTGCTTGTAGTTCTCAATGTAACGCTGGAAATCGCCCGTACGGGTTTTGATGTGTTCGTGGACGGGAATGCTCTCGACCACCGACCACACAAGGCCTGCGTCGGCGATGGTCTGCCGGCGTTTTTTGATCTCTTCGACGGGCCATACCTCGCCGTTGGGAATATGGTGCAAGGCGTTCACGATGCCCGTAGCACCCGCCTGGCGAATATCCTGGAGGCTGACGGGATCGTTCGGCCCGTACCAACGCCATGTTTGTTCACACAAATACATAGAATAATGTAAGTTATAATGGTTCACCGCTCGTTCGCTCCGGACTGTCCCCATAACCCACGGCTTCCAGCCGTGTTTACAAGTCTGACCCCACCCCAAACCCCTCCCTCGGGAGGGGCTTGTCGCTCGCGACCAAAAGGTTCGCCGGTTTTACAATCAGATCGAAAATGCGTCGAAACCGCCATCGACGACGGCCAGCGCACCCGTCACGAACGACGAAGCGTCGCTGACAAGGTAGTGGATCGTACCCAGCAGCTCCTCCGGCTCGGCGAAGCGTCCGGCAGGCGTATGGGCGATGATCGTCCGCGCACGGTCGGTATACGAGCCGTCGGGGTTGGTAAGCAGCGCACGGTTCTGGTTGGTCAAGAGGAATCCCGGGACAATGGCGTTCACGCGCATTTCGGGGCTGAACTTCATGGCCAGTTCGGCTGCCATATACTTCGTGTAGTTGCCGATGGCGGCCTTGGCGGCCCCGTAGCCCACGACACGGGTCAGCGGACGCAGCGCCGACTCGGAGCAGAAATTGACGATGACGCCCTTTTTACGGGCCGTCATGGCCTCGCCAAAGACCGTCGTCGGCAGCACCGTGCCGAACAGATTGAGGTCTACGACCTTCTTGAAAGCGTCGATCTCCAGGTCGAGGAACGACTTGTCGGGAGCGATCGTCGCACCGCCCATATTGCCGCCCGCGGCATTGAGCAGGATGTCGATCGCACCGTACGCACTGAGGATGGCCTCGCGGTTGGCCACGAGCACCTCGCGGTCGAGTACGTCGGTAGCGAGGAACATCGCTTCGCCGCCCTCGGCGCGAATCTCCCCGACGAGCTCTTCGCCCGCCTTCTCGTCGCGGTCGAGAACCACGACGCGCGCGCCCTGCTCCGCGAGGTAAACGCAGATCGAGCGGCCCAGGATACCGGCTCCGCCCGTCACGACGACGACGCGGCCCCGGATGTCAAACAGATTTTTCATAGTTATTTCGAACAGATTGGTTGATACTATTTTGCATTGTATTACATAACTGCCTGCCGTTTTCGCCGCCTTTGGCGTCGTTTACAAGTCTGGCCCACCCCTAAATCCCCTCCTCGGAGGGGACTTTGTGCCGCTGCGCGGCAAATCCAGTATTCGGCCGTATCGGGTCAATTTCCTTCATAATATCGAATATTCTCTTTCAGCAGGATGTCGATGGGCATGTTGCCGACCTTGGCGGGGGCGCGGCCTTCGACGAGCCATTCGCAGAGCGCCATCACGCCGCGGTAGCCCTGTGCCTCGGGGCGCTGTGCGACGAGCGCCGTCACCACGCCCGCGGAGAGCATCTCTTCGTTGCGGCGGATCACGTCGTAGCCCACCAGCCTCACGTCGGTACGCCGCCGCGCCGCGAGGTAGCCCGCAAGGATGTAGCACGTCGAATTGAAGGTCACGGCCCCGGCAATAGACGGACTGCGGCGGAACAATTCGTCCAACACGCAGCCGTTATAGTTTTCATCGTCGAGCCGCAATGCAGCGTAGTGCAATCTGCCGCGGAAAGCGTGCCTGTCCAGGTAGCTGCGAAAACCCTCCTCGCGGTTGCGGCACTGATTCGACCCGGCGTCGCCCCGGTGGACGATGTTCCCCACGACGATGTCGGCCCCGGGATCGAGGCGGTCGAAAAGCAGCCGTGCGGCGACCACCCCGGCGTCGAACGACGACGTGCCGAAATAGGCGAGCCGGTTGCAGGCGGGAATGTCCGAATCGACAAAGACATAGGGCACGCCCCGCCCGTCGAGTTCGCGGGCGAACGGTTCGACCATCTCCGCGAAAAGCGTTGCGATCACCGCGCCGTCAAACTCCTCCCGGCGCAGCGCCGCCAGCAGGCTCTCGAACGACGACCGGTCGTACTGGTCGAAGCAGAAACGGCGCACCGCGACGTTATAGCGTCCGGCCTCGGCTTCGGCACGGGCGATCCCGGCTTCGAAATCGGCCCAGTATTCACCCTGCACGAACCGGGGCATGATCACACAGAGCGTATACCTCCGTCCCGAAGCCAGCGAACGGGCGATCAGGTTCGGACGGTAGTTGACCTGCCGCAGCACCTCGTTGATGCGCGCGAGGTTGGCCTCCGAGACCTTGCCGCGGTTGTGGATCACGCGGTCGACCGTCGCCACCGACACCCCCGCCATACGAGCGATGTCGACGATGCGCACCGTGTTATTTTCGTTGTCGATCATGGGTTGTACGGTTATCCGGCATTACACGGCAAATCTATGCATAATTTTCGAAAATAACAAGTGTGTGCGCACACACTTAACATATTTACAAAAAAAGAACCGGACCCTTGCGAGTTCGGGATTTTCGGTCCTCCGATTCTATCCCGTGTGCCCCGGTGCGGACGAGTATGCCGTCGGCTGCCTCTGTTCCGAACGATTGCCATTCACCTCGAAAACGACAATACAATCGAAATCGACACCCCGGGAAACTGCCCCAAACCGATACGCCGGAGAAATGCACCTCGGCGGAAAACCTCTCGAACGCCCCTTTATCAACTACTCCGAAATCGATAAAGGCACGAAGGTCCGGTTCGAAATGCAACCGGAACCCGGGAAATAAAAGACCGGGGAGTGCACAAAAAACACGGTCCGTAACCATAGCGGTTACGGACCGTGAACGTATTATCGGGCCGGGAATCAGAACCGCAGCCAGTCGGGATAGTAAAGCATATTACCATATTCCGGGAACCCCAAAGATTCGGGAGAAGTACCCACATATTGAAAAGCATATCCGCCATTTCCAGAAAATATTTCCATAGAAACATCTGCTTCCACGGCTGGCATAAACACCCATTCCACCCATTTTTGAAATATCGTAATACCGGAAGCACCCTCTATTCCGCGGACGATCGGCATCATTTCGCTGACAGCGATCCGGGGCGCTCCTGCTTCAAGCGCTTCCTGCAGTTTGGGAAGTGCGACCATTTGTTCATTATAGGATACGTTATCCCGATAACGCCCGAACGCAATGCCGTATTTACTATGGTCGAGACCTTTGATCGTACGGTCGGAAGATACCGTATAAGGATCGGTAAAATCCCAGCTTTTTCCCGTCCAGGCATAATCGAGATAGGCTCCGGCCTCAATACCGTCATGCGTTTGGTAAAGGGTCGCCGAAGGGTCGCCTACATCGGTCAGCGTGATCCGTTTGTCCTTACCCAGCGCCGTGCGCAGGTCGCGGATAAATTTAGCATACGAGGCGGGATCGATGGCAGGCATCCCGTCACGGCCATAGCCCGAACCTTCGTCATAAAGATTCACTCCGTCGAGATCATAGCGTACGACCATCTGCCTGACCTGCTCGACCAGCGAGGCCCGCTGCGCATCGTCGAGGTTGCAGAACCCGATACCCAGACCGGCGCCGTTGATGATAACCGACACACAGATGTTCTCTTTCTGAATCGGGGCCAAATACTTTTTCCGGTCGAGCAGCAAATGGGTCAAATGCGTGTCATACAGCAACTTGGGAAGTTTATTATCTGCATCATAACCAATCGTAGCCCCCCAAATAAGTGCTTCGTCCACGCAACGGTATAAATGCTCAGATTCATCACCTGTCTCGAAATTCATAAAAAAACTATATACGGATACCTCTCGCACTGCACGTGGATCTATTTTCGCGGGATCGATCAGAATAGCCATCCAATCAAATGCAGGCTTTCCGTATTTGTCGGCATAATTCTCAAAATCATACGAATAGGAAGACAAAAGGTCGATCGATAATTGGTAACAGATGTGATAGCGCTCGACACTACCATCCGCAGCAGGGACTTCAGCGTTGAGCATGACTAAAAAGTTACAGCAGGACTCCTCGGGATCGCTCATGTCGATCTTTACGGGCAATTCAATTCCATAACTACCCTTACGAATCGTCATTTCCCCTGTCGGCAGAGTTCGTTTTTCGGCCGGAACATACCGGAATTTACGATTGACCATGCGGAGACGCTGTTCGGACATATTTTCCATCCTCAGCTTTGCATCATGCAATCCGAGGCTGGTATCGTATGCCTCAAGCGTTTCCTCGTCATCGGCCAGCGAGAACGTAACCGTAACGTCTTCGGGGGCCTCCTTGGTCAGTCCGAAAGTCAGCACATCCTCGAATTTCTCGCCGGGTTTGACCGTCACGCGGACCACCGTATCGTTAATGGCTTTCGGGCTGTAAAATCCCGGCTTCACCTTGCCCACAGGGTCGTAGGCGGCTCCGGAACCGACTTCCATCTCGATGGGGTCGGCCGTGCAGGCGGCCAGCAATGCCGTCAGCAGCACGAATGCCGCCGTATGCCAGTTGTGCAATATTCTATTAATTTTTTTCATGTTTTCCTGCATTTAGGGTTACTCCTTGTTCAACTGCGGAACCTCGACCGAGGTATTCCATTTCAGCGGCTTGGCCGCCACGCCGTCATTGCCGTGGCCCGTGACATCCTTCACCACGTCGCCGTTCTCGGGAGAGTCGAATTTCCAGTAGCCCAGAAGACCGTCGCTCTTCGGATCGACATCGTACATGTTGTCCCAAATCTCCTGCCGGGTACGGACCTTCGACCAGACGCGCGCCTCGGCGACATCGCCTTGCAAAGGCCGCTTCTCGTCATAGGAATAGCCGATAAAGAACTGGTAGGCTTCGGCCAGCGACTTGTTGCCTTCGGGATCGGCGTCGTACATCGCCCGCATGGCGAGGTTGACCGATTCGCCCGACCATTTGACCGTACCTTCGCTCTGGAGCTGTCCGTTGACATAGATCGACATCGAGCCGACCAGCGCATCGTAGGTCATCGCCAAATGGTACCACTCGCCCGTTTCGAGCGACTTCACATCGTCCGAGTCGGGGAACTTGTTGCCCCCGGCCTGCACCTGAAGCTGTTGGCGCGGGAAACTCGTGTCGCCGAAACGCAGCAGCAGGTACTGCTCGACACCCATCACCGAGGAGATAGAAGCCGCCTTATCGAACGCGTTGACCCGTACGATAATCTCATAGGTGACGGCCTTCAGCCCGTTGAAAAGGTCGCTCTGCGGACCCGCCTTGTCGAGCGTCGGGAAGGTGATCCAGTTGTCGGTAAGGCTGGCCGCGGTGGTCACGGCACTCGTCTGTTTGACGAGATACCACACCGTGGCAGAGCCGCCCAGCAGAGAAACGTCGCCGCTCGTAACGGAGACCGGAAGCAAGTAGGTGACATCGAGCGGCAGCTCGGTCAGCCCTTTGAAATAGACGTTGGCTTCGGGCGAGGCGACCTTCCCGGCGGCGATCGGAAGCGATGCGGCCGAAAGCTCGTAGTGCGCGGGATCCAGCAGTTTGTAGTCGGTCCCGTGGCGGGCGTTGTAGAGGTCTGCTTTCGAAGCATCGACAGTGAGGGTAGCCATAACGTCATGCCCCACAGGCCCGCTCAGGACAGCGGAGAGTTTCCGCTGCTGGGTCTCGATCGTGCGTTTGAAGAAGACGTTGACATCGGAACGCTCGGCTGCGGCGTCGAGGTAGAGCGCCGCCTCGTTGGGCGTCTTGTTTTCGTATTCGTTGCGGTCGCAGGCCGTCAGAAGCGCTGCGAAACACGCGGTCAGGAATAGTATGCGTTTCATCTTTCGTCAGTTTTTAGGCGTAAGGTTCAGACGGGCGATCAGTTCCCGGGTCCGCAGGTAATTCAGGCCGACGTGGTAATAGTCGCGGCCAATGTCGTAGAGCGCAATGCCGCCCAGCCCGTTGGAGGTAGTGATCTGCGTACCGAGGATTATGGCGTCCTGCTTGCGGTTCCGGTAGTCGCGCAGCACGGCGCCCGGCGTCACTGCAAAAATTAGCTTACCGGGGGCGAGCCCCGCGAGAGCCGCATTATCCAGCAGCAGGTCCATATCGCTCTGGTAAACGAGCTGTGCCGTGGGCAGCACCACCCGGTCAAAAGCAGCCAGATCGGCGGCAGCAAGCCTCGAGGGATCGCCCTCGTAGACCAGCAGTCCCGGTTTACCGAGCGTCTGCAACGTAGCGGAAAGGTTATCAAAAGGCCGCTCAGCCAGCAGGACGATGCCGTCGAAACCGTAGCGGGAAACGGCGGAAGCGGCAAGCGACGCGTCGTCGCCCGGACGGAGCGGATAAAGCACCCGCGTGCCGAGTTCATGCATGAGCGGAAGGTCTGCGAGATCGGCTTCCGAAGGCGTGTTCTGCAGGCTCACGATGTCCACCGAATCGGGCAGCGAACGCAGGAAATCGCGCTCGGAGGTCGAAACGGCGGAGGCGTTGACGAGGCAGGCGTAGACCAGCGTATGGTCGGTCGATTTGTAGGCCCGGACTGTCGCGGTGTAGGCCGCCCAGGCGGCGGGATCCTTCGCATCGGGACGCGAGGCGTCGATGTCCACGCTCTCCGGTTCGGTCCAGTCGTCGCACGAGGAGAATGCGGCCGCAGCGCACAGCATCAGCATTCCCAATATGATTCGTTTCAATTTCATGGCGTTAGTTTTTAGAAGTTGTCTTATCCCACCAGAGATGCGTGCCTTGCGTGTCCGGTCCGCCCAGCATCTCAACGGCGGCGGCCACGTTTGCGGCGTTCTCGGTATACTCCTCGACGGGGTAGTTCAGGCGGCGCGGCCCGACAGCCGGGTCTACCGAACCGCCGCTCCTGTCGTTGGCGGACGGGAAAAGCGCCGGATAGCCCGTGCGGCGATGCTCGGCCCACGCCTCCGTGCCCAGCGGGAAAATGGCGATCCACTTCTGGGTGATGATACGTTCGAGGTTGCGGTCGAAATTATCGGTCTCCCAAGGAATCGTGATCTTGCAGACGGCCGAATAGTTGTTCGACCCCACGTTGTCCTGGTAGTTCTCCGGAACGGCATCCGCCTGAGCGAGGTAATCCTCCGCACCCTTGGCCCCGCGCTCTTCGAACGACAGCTTCACGGCCTGCTCGTAAAACGCCTTGGCCTCGGCATCCGTGCCCCAGCGAAGTTCGTATTCGGCACGCAGGAAGGTGATCTCCGCGGCATTCATCCACAGGTAGGGCGACTTCGAATCGATAATCATGTTCGAGTAACCCGCCTTGGCGGCGTCGGAATCCCCCGGATAGCTGCCGATACGGATTCCCGCGAAACCCGGAGTCGCCGTCTCGCCCTTGCCGACGGTCACCTTCGTGAACATCGTCTCGCGGCGGGGATCGTTATAGCCGTTCATCACGCTGATCAAGTCGGCACCGATGCGGTGGTCGTTCCAGTTGTTCCAACAGAGCGCCGAGCGGTTCTCGGCCAGCGTCAGTTCGGCGTTATCTCCGTTGCTCTCGATAACACCGCTCCCGATGGCCTCGGCAGCCTTCGCCTTGGCAATCTCCGGCTTCACGTTCGAAAGGCGCATCGCCATGCGCAGTTTGAGCGAATTGGCGAACTTCACCCACTGTCCCACATTACCGCTGTAAACGCCGTCGAACTTGCCGAAAGCTTCGGTCGAAAGCGACGTATTGGCCTTCAGCACGGCAATGGCAGCATCCAGTTCTTCGAACATCTTCATATAGACCTCTTCCTGGGTGTCGTAGCTCACGGAGAGCGACTCTTTCTTGTCCTCGACGATCTTCGAATAGGGAATCGGGCCGTAGGTATCCGTCACGCGGTGCATGATCGCCACGCGCAGCAAGTCCGCAAGGGCCCGCATCACCGGATTGTCCGTGCCGTTCAGCACGCCCCGGTAGTAGGGATAGGTCTCCGAAATGACGTTCACGAAAGGCCACTTAAGCCAGTCCACCGTGGGATTGAACGTCGAGAACTTCTCGAACTTGCTGTCGGAGGTAAACTCGGTGTAGCCCGCATAGGAACCGCTGACCAGCAGTTCGTTGAACTGGTACATGTGTTCCTGCGCCGGGACGACCAGGTTGATGAGGCCCTTCACGTTGGCGCCCGTCTTGTAATTTTCGCGCTGCATCTCCGCTTCCGTAACCTCGTTCGGATTCCGGTTGATCTCCTCGAAATTACCCGTACAGCCGGCCGCAGCGAGCAGAACGGTAAAGACACCTGCGATCCAAGCGCTCCTATTGATATGTGATATGGTTTTCATAGCAGTCGTTTAGAAAGTCAGTTTTACATTGAATCCGATGTTGCGCAGCGACGGCATCATGAAATAGTCAATGCCCTGGTAGAAGTTGTCGGTGTAGGCCGTAGCCTCGGGATCGAACGGAGCCTTGCAGTAGAGCATCCAGAGGTTGCGACCCACGAACGACACCTGAACCGAGCAGATGTCACGGAACCACCGCCGCGGCAGCGTGTAACCCAGCGACAGTTCCTGCAAACGCACGTTCGTCGCCGAATAGGTGTAGTACTGCGGCAGGCCCGTCTGGGCCGAAATGGTCTGGAACCACTTCTGGGCATTGACCGTCGAACGACCGTTGACCACTACCCCGCCGGCATCGCGCGCGGCAGCCGAAGCCTCCGAAACGCCGAACTGGTCCATCCACGCCTGCGTCGCCGAATAGCAGACGCCGCCGATGCGGGCCGAGATGAGGAATCCCAGGTTGACGCCCTTCCACGAGAAATCGTTGCGCCACGCCAGGTTGTAGTCCGGAAGCACCGAACCCAGGTAAATATCCGTCGTGAGGTTATCCACCGTAGAGACATTGCCCTTGTCGTCGAGTTCGATATAACCCTTTTCGCTGTATTTGAGACTCGAATTGGTGTAGAGGTCGCCCATCGTGCCGCCCGGTTTGAGGAGGTACTTGGCGCGCCCCAGCCCTTTGATCTCCAAGCGGTCTTTCGAAATCAGCTCGCCCGTCTCGGGGTGCACGTAATTGTGAACCAGCTCGATGATCCGGTTTTTGTTCCACGAGAAGGTGAAGTTCGACGACCAGCCGAAGTCGCGCCAGCGGTTATCGTAACCCAGCGTCGCCTCGACACCCGTATTGCGCACGTGGCCCGTCTGGAGATAAATCGTCGAGTAACCCGACGACACCGAAATCTGCGGATCGAACGTCTGGTTGTAGGTATCGGCCTTGTACCACGAAGCCGAAAGATTCAGGTGTTTCCACAACCGCAGGTCCACGCCTAACTCCCACGTTTTCGTACGTTCAGGGTGCAACTCGCCGATCGGATAGTGCGTCTTGGGCTTCCAGGCATGGGCTGTCTGGTCGTATTCGTAGGTCGGGACCGTCAGATGGCGCGGGAAAGGAATGCCCACCGATGCGAACGAACCGCGCACCTTGAGGTAAGTGATGACTTCCGGCAGGTCGAATGTCGCGGACGGAATCCACGAAAGGCCCACCGACGGATAAAAGAACGACGATTCGGGCGAATTGGCCAGTTGCGAAGCCCAATCGTTACGTCCCGTAACGGTCAGGTAAAGCAGTTGTTTCCAGCCCACCTCGACGCTGGCGAAAACGGACTGCGTCTGCTCGCGCCAGCCGTATTTCGAGGCACGGCGCTTTTCGATGTCCAGGTCGAACACCGAAAAAACGTTGGGAATGCCGCTCGTGGCGATGGGTCCCTGATAGGTCAGTTCGTCGGTCCGGGTGTCGTTGACCGAGGCCCCGACGTTGGCGTTGAACGACCAGTTCTCACCGAAGGTCTTGTTGATATTGAGCATGATGTCGCCGTAGATCTGCTTGTCGTAGCGGCGCGCCTCGGCATAGAATCCCTGGTCGCTGCCCTCCAGCAGCGTCGGGTTCGACGAAGCGTAGAGTTTCTGCGTATAGAGGTTGTTGGCGTTGTCCACCCGCACACGCCCGGCGACGTTCAGCCATGGCAGGATGTCATACGACAGCGATGCCGACAGCATGTAACGGTTTCGCTCGTTGTTTCGCAGGTTGCGGTAGGCGATCCAGTAGGGATTCTGCATGCGCAGGTCACCGCCCTCGCCGTAGGGCCAGTACTGCTCGTAGATGCCCCGGGCAGGATTGTAACGTTCGAAATTCTCGGCCAGCGAAAAATCCTCACCACGCGGAAAGAGGTAGGCCGAAACCAGCGGATTCGAATAGACGCCCTGGCTGGTCATGTTCCGGTCCTTCTGCACGATGTAGCTCGCACCGACATCCAGGCGGAGTTTGTCATTCAGAAAATACGAAGTGTTACGGAACGTAAAGTTGTAACGGTCGTAGTAATTATTGGGAACGATACCCTCCGAATTGACCGTGGCAGCCGAAAAGAAGGTCTGGTTCTTGTCCGTGCCGCCCGAAAGCGTCACCGAGTTGGTCGAGACATAACCCGTCTGGAAGAAATCCCCGGGAGAATAGCCGGTCTGCGCTGCGGGCAGGAGTTTTGGGCCCCAACTCTGGATCGGCGAACCGTCGCGCTTCCCGTTCAGGCCCGTGCCGTAGCGGTTCTGGAACTCAGGCATCACAAACGGCTTGAGAAACTCGTTGTTCGTCGAAAACGAGACGTTCAGTTTCCCGGCCTTGCCGCGTTTCGTGGTAATCATGATCGCACCGTTGGCGGCATTCGAGCCGTAAAGCGCGGCGGCAGCAGCACCGTTCAGCACCGAAATCGATTCGATGTCGTCGGAATTCAGGTCGGCGATGGCTTCCGTCGAGCCTTTCGAGTCGAACTCCGTGCTGGTTCCGCGCGCCCCGCCGTAGTTGTTCATCGGAATACCGTCGATCACATACAGGGCGTTGTTATTCTGCGAAATGGATTTCTGCCCCCGGAGGGTCACCTTCGCTGCGCCGCCGACACCCGACGAAGAGCTGTTGATCTGGAGCCCCGCGACCTTGCCCGAAAGCGAGTTCATGAAGTTTGCGTCCCGGACCATCGTAATATCCTCGGCCTTGACCTCCGTGACGTTATAGGAAAGGGCCTTCTCGGCGCGTTTGATGCCCAGGGCCGTCACAACGACCGATTCGATCTCGGAGGTGGACTCCTTGAGTGTCACGTCGAACGACGTACGGCTTCCGACGGCCAGCGTCTGGGACTCATAGCCCAGGTAGCTGATCTGCAACTGCGCACCGGCCGGTGTGCCGACCATCAGGACAAAACGCCCTTCGGCATCGGTCGAAATACCGTTCGTCGTACCTTTGACCATGACCGTAGCGCCAACGATCGGCTGTCCGGCGGCATCGCAAACCCGGCCCGAAACCCGGGCGGATTCGACCTCCGCACGTTTCGACAACAGGATCGTCGTGGTCGATTCGAGCAGGGAATAAGTGTAGGGAGTCTCTTTGAGCAGCGCGTCGAGAACGGTCCGGATGGAGCCTGATTTCACGGCGGCGGTCACCCGGAAGGCAATATCGACCTCGTGATTCGGTACGAAACGATAGGGCGACTGCCTTTCGATTTCGCTCATCGCCTTCTCCAGGGGCGCGTTTTTCAATGCCAGCGAAATCGGTTTCGTCTGAGCCTGGACGGCCGGGGCTGCACAACACAAAAAGAGAGCGAATGATAGCGCAATCAGGGTTTTGATTTGCGTAAACGCTTTTTTATGCATAAATTTGTCATTTAGGGTTTAGGTTGAGTCTAATTCTGCTTGAACCCCCGGCCTGCAGGATGTGCAACCATCCGTGCAGGCCTTTTCGTATCGGGGAGTTCTACAATATCGTTGCGGGTTTCAAATAAATTTTGGTTCACATCATAGGCTATCGGATTTGTAGGTTATAATAATGGCCGGCATAATCACTTGTTGCGGACAGTGACCGTTCGATTCTCCGCATCGAATTCATAAACAATCGGATAGGCATTCTGCAAGACTTTCATGGCGTTGTCTATGCCGTCTTTCACGCAGATTTTGCCCCACTGGAACCGAGTGTCGGTCGTATGCACGCCATCGAGTTCGATTCGCACGTCGAATGCCCGGCGGAACCTGTCGATCAACTCGGTGAAAGTATGTCCCTTTAAGTTGATATATCCGCTGGTCCAGGAATAATCATCGCGGTCGGCCAGCGACGAGCGGATTAGACGGTTATTTTCCAGCCTGACAGTCTCATCAGGCCGTAACGTTATTCTCTCACCCGTCTGCTGGCTCCGGACTTCGACACACCCCTGCATCAGAGCCGTTTCAAACAACCCGGCCTCCTTTTCGGCCAATACGTTAAATTTCGTACCCAGAACGCGGACATCGCAGGCGAACGTTTCCACCACGAACGGATGTTTCTCGTCATGCTTTACGTCGAACATAGCCTCGCCCGAAATCCGGACTGTACGTTCCCGGCTGACAAAAGCGACCGGATATTCCAGCGTCGTGCGGGCATTGAGCCAGACGGAAGTGCCGTCCGCAAGTGTCAACTGCATCGGAGCATCCTGCGTCGTAAGCGTCTGTATTGTGTCGCCTATCGACAGACGGACATGTCGCGCCGTGAGATAGGAAACTCCGGCGGCAAGAGCCAATGCCGCGGCGGCCACCACTCCCCATCGCCGGAACTGCGACACGAAATCGCGCCGACGATCCTTGACATAGCGGGCATCGATCTCCGGAGCTATAAGCGTCAAAGTCTCCATTTGCCGCCGAATCAAATTCAGCTCCGTTCGGTTCTCGGCAGAAGCCTCCAGCCATGCCGCAATTCGATTCTCTTCCGATGCGGATGTTTCGCATCTGAGGTATTTGTATAAGATTTCCCTGTCCATAGTTATTTTATAGACAGGTGGGAAAGCCGGAATGGACAAAAAATTGCAAATAATGGAAAATAAATATTTTTAATAATCCGAAGAAAGCTGCCGATAAGAATATATCACATTGATATACAGCATAATAATCCTGCATATTGCAAGGTTATCGTCCTCTCTCGACTATGGGTGTCACGACAGAAACAGGAGCATGATAGCCGGAATATAATCTTTCAATGCGATTTTAAGCGCCTGTTTGGCCGAACGAATTTCATATTGCACCTGCCCTTCGGACAATTCGTAAAGAGCTGCGATTTCCCGGTAAGACATGTCTTCGTAGCGATGCGCAACGAAAATACGCCGTGTGCGCTCAGGCATTCGCTCCAACTCATGGCGGATGATGGCGCCGACCTCAGTCATAAGCAACGACTGCGACTCGTCGGCTTCACACGATGCCAAGCTCTGTATAGCAAGACGATAGGCAGTCGAGTGTATGTTATGTTGGACTTGGGACTGCCGGCGATAAGTTTCCAGCCAATTCAAACAACGGTTTTTGACAGCCGTCAGAATATAGGCAGGAACAGAACGTATCTCTGTTGTCGTATGATTCTCCCAATAAGCGACGAAACTGTCCGTCACGATATCCTCGGCTGCCATCCGGTCACGCACATACGATACGGCGATCCGCACGAAATACATCCTGTATTTCGCATAGACCTCCTCGAATCTGTGGGGGGGGGTAACGCTTGTCGACGGCTTATTCATGAATGAATCGGTATAGGGCGTGTGGTAAAGATAGTATTTTTCAAAAAAGCGTCCAAATTTTCAAAACCGGTTTGGGACACAATATATTCCAAAAATAAGATATTGTATGTTCTTTAATCGAATGTGCAATCCTGTTTTCTGCTAAATTTTCCGCTGCAGAGGGAATTTAAAGAGGTTTTATCCCTTCAAATTCTCTATTTCGAAGCGTCCTATATCGAAAATTAAAAAAATTACCTGCCGATATCAGCCCGTTTGCGAGAATCCCTGTATTGTGGTCGATAAATGTTACACCGTGGATACTTATCGACCTTTTCTGTGTTGTAATGCAGGGCCCTGCCAGACGAAGAGCCTGACCTTATATTTGCAACCATTCCGAGGCCCGTTTGGTTACAATGATTCTGTCCATAATATCCGGTGTACCAATGAATGAAAATCTCCGTGTGACAACGCAAAACCGTCAGACATTTTTATTGTGTTTTTCCTTTCTCTGAATGGAACCGCAAGATTGAGGATTTCTCATAGAGAAAAGTCAACGATGATAATCGGCAACCCTCAAATGAGAGATGTTTTCAATTCTGGACAATATATTTCAGGAATCGTAAAAGAAATTCGTTATACCTTATAACTTTTAGTAATTGCCTGTTCGGAAAACTTTTCGTATCTTATGACAGATTATTTGAAATGTGGTATTTTCGTGCAATTAACTGAAAATAAACCGTTGCCTTCTCGTTACTTACACTCCTATACAAAAATATAACGACTTGAATAATCAAGTCGTTACATCCTTTTACCCCCCCCCTTCGGTCCGGTCTCTTTTTCGGATAGGTCGGGACGGCTACCCCACTTGTGCGACCTGTTCCCCCGCACAGGCGCAGCGTTCGTAGAAATCGCGCGCCACGACGATACGGATGGCTTTATGGAGGATCGAAAATTCGAGCGGCGTATGGCCCAGCGGCTCGCCGTCGATTTCGACCGACACCTCGGGCGACGACTCGATGCGGATGCGGCTGCCGCGCTCCTGGAGAATGTGGCGAATGCGGTAAATGCCGCCGTTGAACAGGTAATGGAAGCGGAACAGCAAGTGCCAGAAATGGACCGGGCGGATCAGCGACAGGTCCAGCATGCCGTCGTCGGCGACGGCCGCAGGCAACTGCTGAATGCCTCCGCCGTTGAACTTGCAGATGCCGATCGCGGCCGACAGCAGCAGGTTGTTGTAGACCAGCCGGTCGTCGACCCAGACCTTGATACCGGTAGATTTGTAGCGGAAGAAATTCTTCACCAGACACCATGTATAGCGCCAGCGGCTCCGGTGGCCCTTCTTTTTCAGGTGCGAAAGTTTGCGCACGACATGCGCGTCGAATCCCGCTCCGGCGACATTGGCCATATAGCGGCTCTGGCGGTAGTGCGACTCTTCGTAGGAGACTACCCCGACATCCTGCAGGAAAGAATAACCTTCGCTGATGGCTTTCACGGCATCCTGATAGCGGTTCGAGATGCCGAACGTACGGACCCAGTCGTTGCCCGTACCCACGGCCACCACGGCCACGAGCACTTCGTCGGGACACACCTCCTGCTGAATGAACAGGCCGTTCACGACCTCGTGCAGCGTCCCGTCGCCGCCCACGACGATAATGCGGCGGTAGCCTTCGCGCACGGCCGTGACGGTAAGTTCCGTGGCGTGAAACTTATGCTCCGTGAAGACCGGTTCGCAGAGGATATGGGCATCGCGCAGGTGTTTTGAAATCTGCGGAAAATGGTCGAGCCCGCGGCCGCCTCCGGCCACGGGATTGACGATGACGAACCACTTTCCAGGATCGGTGGCCACGCTGAGACTACTTTTCGGGAACGTTGCGCAGCGTGTCGACCAGGAAGTCGTAGAACTTCCCTACCGAAGCGATCTCCACCTTCTCGTCGGGCGAGTGGGGGTAGCAGATCGTCGGGCCGAACGAAATCATATCCAATTTGGGATAGGTGCTGCCGATGATGCCGCATTCCAGTCCCGCATGGATGGCCGTCACGGCGGGCTTCTTACCGTAAAGAGCCTCGTAGGAAGCGGTCATGGCTTTCAAGATCGGCGACTCCATATTAGGGTTCCAGCCGTTGTAAGCCCCCGTGAGTTCGGTCTTGGCCCCGGCCAGCGCAAAGACGGCGGCGATGGCCTCGCCCAGCGCATCTTTCTCGGAATTGACCGAACTGCGCAGCAGGCATTGCAGTTTCACCGTTTTGCCGTCCGACACCACGCGAGCCAGGTTCGTCGAGGTCTGCACCAGTCCGGGCATGGCCATCGACATCTTCTGCACTCCGTCGGGGCAGGCAGCGACGGCCTTGATCAGGTTCGCCGAGACCTCTTTGGGCAGCGTTTCCGCCGGCTTGTCGACCTCTTTGACCTTGATCGACACCGAATCCTCGATACCGGCATATTCGGCCTTGATCGTCTTTTCGTAGGCTTTCAGCGCTTTGGCGAAGGCCTCGTAATCCTTGTTTTTCACCAGCACGACCGCCTCGGCCTCGCGCGGAATGGCGTTCCTCAGGCCGCCGCCGTCCACCGACGCCAGCAGCACGTCGCACGGCGCGGCATTCAAAAAGCGGAACAGCACCTTGTTGGCATTGGCGCGCTGGCAGATGATCTGGATGCCCGAGTGGCCGCCCTTGAGCCCCTTGACATTGATCCTCGCCGCGGTGTAGTTGCGTGCGGGCGCCGGCTCGGCCTTGTAGCGGAAGGTGACGTTGGCGTCGAGTCCCCCGGCGCAGCCCACGTAGAGTTCGCCCTCCTCCTCGGAGTCGAGATTCAGGAGGATATCGCCGTGCAGCAAGCCTTTTTTCAGCCCGTTGGCGCCGTCCATGCCGGTCTCCTCGGTCGCCGTAAACAACGCCTCTACCGGGCCGTGTTTCAGCGTTTTGTCCTCCAGCACCGCAAGTATCGCTGCAACTCCGATTCCGTTGTCGGCCCCAAGCGTCGTGCCGTCGGCCGTCACCCAGTCGCCGTCGATGTAAGCGTCGACGGGGTCCTTCGTAAAATCGAATTTCTTGTCGTTGTTCTTCTGCGGAACCATGTCGAGGTGGGCCTGCAGGATCACGCCCTTGCGGTTCTCCATCCCCTTCGAAGCGGGTTTCGAGACGTAGACGTTGTGCGCCGAATCCTCCTTGCATTCGAGGCCCTGCGAACGGGCGAAGTCGAGTACGTATTTGCGGATTTTCTCCTCGTGGGACGAGGGGCGCGGAATGCGGACGATCTCCGCGAAATGCTTCCAGACGAGCGCCGGTTTCAGCGCAGCCAAATTACGATCCATAATATTGAAGTTTAATAGTTATATCTTTCAAATCCGGTTCTTTTACCGATATTCCATATCCGACCGCCGTTATCGCAGCCCCGGGACGCGTTTACATGCCTGCCCCACCCCGGCCCTCCCTCGGGGAGGGAAATGGCGTCCGCTCCGGACAGGCAGCCGATCAGCGGTCTCCGGCCTCGTCCTTTTCGACACTTTTGTCGAAGGCTTCGACGATGTGTTTCACGAGCGGGTGGCGGACGATGTCGCGTTTGTCGAACTCCACGATGCCGATGCCGCCGACACCCCGCAGAATCTCCATCGTGCGCACCAGACCGCTGTCCGACTTGCGCGGCAGGTCGATCTGCGTCACGTCGCCCGTGACGATGAACTTCGCACTGCGCCCCATGCGCGTGAGGAACATCTTGATCTGCGACAGGGTGGTGTTCTGCGCCTCGTCGAGAATCACGAACGCATTGTCGAGCGTACGGCCGCGCATAAAGGCCAGCGGCGCGATCTGCACGGTTCCCTCTTCGAGGAACTTTTGCAGTTTCACGGGCGGGATCATGTCGTTCAGGGCGTCGTACAGCGGTTGCAGGTAAGGGTCGAGCTTCTCCTTCATGTCGCCGGGCAGGAAACCCAGTTTTTCGCCCGCCTCGACAGCCGGACGCGTGAGGATGATACGCCGCACCTGTTTCTCTTTCAGCGCCCGGACAGCCAGCGCAATGGCCGTATAGGTCTTACCCGAGCCGGCAGGCCCCACGGCGAACAGCAGGTCGTTCTTGTCGTAGAGTTTGACGAGCCGCTGCTGGTTGACGGTCCGGGCGCGGACGATGTTGCCGTTGTTGCCGTAGACGATCACGTCCTTGTCGACCGGGGCGTCGTTCTGGGCGATGCCGCCCGAAAAGCCCCCCGAGAAACACTGGTCGATGACCTGCGCCGAGATGTGCCCGTACTTGAGGTAATAGGCAGCAAGGCCCTCCATACGCTTGGCGAAACGCACCGTGTCGGCCTCGGGGCCGAGAACCTTGAGCGACTGTCCGCGCGCCACGATCTTCAGCGTGGGATACAGCGATTTGATCTGTTCGAGATAGGCGTTCTGCACCCCGTAAAGTTCGCGGGGATCGACGCCTTCGAGTGTGATTTCTTTTCCGACAGCTTCTGTCATAGGTTAAAACAAATATCCGAAGCTAAGCGCAACATTGTAAGTACGAAGTTTGTCGAGCTGCCGTCCGTCGGGCAACAGCACGTCGTGTTTCGAGCGGAACTGGCCGTTGTAGCGCAGGTCGATCAGCAGGTGGCGGATCAATACGACCCCGGCGCCCACCGTATAGGAAACCGACGGACGCACGCGCCCGAAATCCAGCAGGTCGCCGCCCGACTTCTGCTTGGAGTCGTTCATCACCGTGAAGACCGGACCGGCGTAGATGCGCACAGGATGAAGCAGACGGAATGACGCCAGGACGGGCACGTCGATCGAGTTCGATTTGAGGTTGATCTCCTTCTCGCCTTCGGGACGAATGCGGAGACCCTGGCGGACGTAGAGGATCTGCGGTTCGACGGCGAAGGCCCCGAAGTTGACGGCTGTGACGATACCGGCCTGCCAGCCCAGTTTGTTCTTTACGTCGGTGGCGTCCATGTTGGTCGAGTAATCGGGGATGTTGATACCGCCGATCACGCCCCACTCCACCCGGGTGCGGGGACGCTGTGCGGCGGCACTCGCCGCCACGGCAACCAAAAGCAGGGTTAATAATACTTTGCGCATTACAGCAATTTTTAATTTTTAATTCTCAATCGGAAGGAGGCCCAGAGCATGTAGCCGATGCACGCGGCGACGAACAGCATGCCCAGATGCGGGTTGCCCGAAGCGCGGATGACCGCACCGCAGACAGGCCCCGAGACGGCTCCGGCGGAGATGGCCATGATCATCAGCCCGGCCACTCCGTTGGCATTCTCCGGAACGGCTTTGGTGGCGACGGCATAGAACGTAGCGAAGACGCACGCCATGGCGAACCCCAGCAGGCCCACGGCGGCATAGATGGCCGCTTCGTTGCGCACGAACAGCAGCGCGACGCACAACGCCAGCGCCCCGGCCATGTTCCAGCTCAGGTACTTCACGTCGGAGACCTTCACCAGTACCCAGGCCCCGATAAGCGTACCGACGATGCGGCAGGCGTAGAACCCCGTGGTCGTGAGGATCGACGAAGGGTTGTCGATCAGCCGCACCGAGAGGAAACCAATACCCACATCGGCAGCGATGAACGCGGCCACGCCCAGCGTCGAGAGCAGCACGGCCCGGTTTTTCAGCAGGCGGAAGCAGTCGGCCAGCCCGGCGGCACGCTCCGGCTGCGCAGGCTCGGGAACCGTCGTCAACTGCAACCAGACGCCCCCGACGACCGTAAGGCCCGCATAGATCGGCAACAGAAGCCGCCACGACCCTGTCAAGGCCACCAGTCCCGTGACGATGGGCGCCAGCAGGAGCAGCGAAGTGTTGCGGAAAATCTGCCCCACGGTGAGGTAGCTGGTCATCCGCTCGCCGGGAACGATGGTCGCCAGCAGCGGGTTGACGGCCACCTGGATCGCCGTATTGCCGATACCCAGCAGCCCGAAGCCGGCGAAATACCAGCCCAGGGCGCAGTCCGCGCCTGCGGCATAGGGAACCATGAGGCCCGCGATCGTGAAGCCGTAGCCCAAGAGCGCCGTAGTCTTGCGCCCCCAACGGTTCATCAGCGCAGCGACCGGAGTCGAAAGCACCAGAAACCAGAGGAAAACCATCGTCGGCAGGAAGCTCACGGCAGCCTGCTGTCCGGGCGGGAACTCGGCGGCGATGCGGCCCGTGATCGGGGCCACCATGTCGCAGAATCCCATGATGAAAAAGCCCGCAAGCACGGGCCCGAGCAATCGTTTATCTACTTTGTCTACGCTCATCCGAGGCGAAATTTCCTGTTCCAAATTTTTCAAAGTTACATTTTTTTCCGCAAAAACCGAGTTTCGGGCGGCTATTATTTCACATCTCCTGCTCCGCCGAACACAACAAATGCGACTCAATGAACAAAAAGCGTGCGAGATACGCAGGCCGCCGAAATATGGCGCAGCCCTGAAAAAGCGACCTTCGCACCGGCAGGCAGGCCGCGACGGCAACAAAACCCGGCGCACCGTTTGGATATAAACGCAGATTTCATTATATTTGTCTAAATACAACCGAATAATTCGATGCTTCTATTCTCGCACATAAACCTGACGCTGCCGCTCGAGGACCCGATCCTGAAGTTCCTGCTGATTCTGGTCATCATCCTCGCGGCTCCGCTCCTGCTGAACAAACTCAAAATCCCCTATTTGCTGGGGCTCATCATCGCCGGAGCGGTGATCGGTCCCCACGGCCTCAACCTCGTGCTGCGCGACAGCAGCATCATCCTATCGGGTACGGCCGGCCTCCTGTACATCATGTTCCTCTCGGGACTGGACATGGACATGTCCGATTTCCGCCACAACAGTTGGCGAAGCCTCATCTTCGGACTCTACACCTTCGGCGTACCGCTCACCTTCGGCATCCTGGCCGGCTACTACATCCTCGGGTTCTCGATCTATTCGTCGATCCTGCTCGCAGGACTGTTCGCTTCACAGACACTCATCGCCTACCCCATCGTCAGCAAACTGGGCATCGCCCGCGACAAGGCCGTCACGATCGCCGTCGGCGGCACGGTCATCACCGACACGCTGGCCCTGCTGCTGCTCACCGTGATCGTCGGCATGGCCACGGGCAACGTCGACGACATGTTCTGGTGGCGGCTCGCGGGTTCCGTGACGCTCTGCATCGCCATCATCATCTTCCTGTTTCCGCTGCTGGCCCACTGGTTCTTCAAGCAGGTCAGCGACAACGTATCGCAGTACATTTTCGTGCTGGTGATGGTCTTCCTGGGCGCTTACCTCGCCCACCTCGCAGGGCTGGAGCCGATCATCGGCGCATTCCTCTCGGGACTGGCCCTCAACCGGCTGATCCCCCGCACATCGCCGCTGATGAACCGCATCGAGTTCGTCGGCAACGCCATCTTCATTCCCTTTTTCCTGATCGGCGTGGGCATGCTGATCGACTACCGGGCGTTCTTCCGCGACTGGGAGAGCCTCGAAGTGGCGGCGATCATGATCGTGCTGATCACAGCAGCGAAATTCATCGCCGCATGGCTCACGCAGAAGACCTTCCGCCTCTCGCCCGACCAGCGGACCGTCATCTTCGGCCTGAGTTCGGCCCACGTAGCCGCGACGCTCGCCGCCGTGATGGTCGGCTACAACATCATCCTGGGCCATACGCCCGACGGGGAGCCGATCCGCCTGCTGAACGAAAGCGTGCTCAACGGCACGATCCTGATGATCCTGGCGACCTGCACCGTGTCGACCTTCGCCACGCAGCGCGGCGCCCACAACATCGCCATCCGTAACACGCAGGACCACGAGGATAAAGCCCCCAGGCAGGAGGACCATATCCTGATCCCCGTGGCCGACGAACGTACGGCCAACGAACTGGTGTGGCTGAGTTCGATGCTCAAGCGCGCCAAGGAGCCCAACGGGCTTTACGCCCTGCACGCCATCGACAACAAGGCCGAAGACCCGAACCTCGAAAAACGCGCCCAGAAAGTCCTCGACGTAGCAGCTACGGCGGCGGCCTCGGGCGACATCTACCTGCAGGAGCTGATGCGCTACGACGTGAACATCTCCAACGCCATCGTCAGCGTCGTCCGCGAACGCAACATTACCGACATCGTGATGGGTATGCACCATGCATCACAGGCCGGGCCGACCCTAACGGGCATCCCCGGGACATCGGGCCCCGGCATCGGCAAGATGGCCGCCGACGTACTGGCGCAGAGCAACGTCACGACCTTCATGTACAACCCCATGCAGCCGCTGAACACCATCAAACGCCACCTGATCGTCGTGCCCGAGAAGGCCGAGCAAGAGGCGGGATTCCAGATGTGGCAGCGCCGCATCCGCCTCCTGGCCGAAAACTCGGGGGCCAAAATCGTCGTCTTCGCCCCGGAAGCGACGCTGGAATACCTGCGTCCCAAAGGGCGCAAACGCCCGGCGAACATCGACTTCGTACCCTTCGCGCAGTGGGACGACCTGCCGTCGCTCGAACACGACATGCGTGCCGACGACTGCCTGTGGTTCGTGATGAGCCGCCGCGACCGGGTTTCGTACAACCCCGTGATGAGCCGCATCCCAGCCTATCTCGAACACTTTTTCGCCGGGTACAGTTCCGTGCTGCTCTACCCCGTGCAGGCGGGCGACACCGAGAGCCGATATATCTGACGGACGGATGTAAAAAACGCGAAAAAATTTTTCTGCTCGCGGATTTGCGCTATCTTTGCAAATAATTCGCCCGGTCGGCATTGAGGCCGAAAACCCGGCTGCGATACGACAAGCCCCGTCCCCAGAGGAGGGCCAGGCAGGCAAATGCCCCAGAAACCGCAACTGCGGCGGGCGAAGCGGCCAAACAGAGCGAACAACAGAAAAATAAGAAAAAGATAAGATATGAGCCTTGTAGCAATCGTAGGCCGTCCGAACGTCGGCAAAAGCACCCTTTTCAACCGCCTCGTGGGCGAGCGGAAGGCCATCGTCGATGCGACGGCCGGAACCACCCGCGACCGCCATTACGGCAAGACCGACTGGAACGGCAAGGAGTTTTCGATCATCGACACGGGCGGTTACACTGTTAACTCGGAGGATATTTTCGAAGACGAAATCCGCCGCCAGGTGCTGCTGGCCATCGACGAAGCGGACGTAATCCTCTTCCTCGTGGAGGTAAGGACCGGTATCACCGACCTCGACATGCTGATGGCCGACATCCTGCGCCGCACCTCGAAGAAGGTAATTCTCGTCTGCAACAAGGTCGACAACAACGACCAGATTTACTCCTCGCACGAGTTCTACGCGCTGGGACTGGGCGATCCTTACTGCATCAGTTCGATGTCGGGAAGCGGCACGGGCGACCTGATGGACGCCATCCTGGCCGCGCTTCCCGTGGAGACGCTTGCCGAAGAGGACGAAGACCTGCCCCACATCACCATCGTAGGCCGCCCGAACGTCGGCAAGTCGTCGCTCACGAACGCCCTGCTGGGCGAAGAGCGCAACATCGTGACCTCGATCGCCGGGACCACCCGCGACTCGATCCACACGCGCTACAACAAATTCGGCATGGATTTCTACCTCGTGGACACCGCCGGCATGCGCAAGAAGGGCAAAACGATGGAAGACCTCGAATTCTACTCGGTGATGCGCTCAATCCGCGCCATCGAAAATTCGGACGTATGCATCCTGATGATCGACGCGCAGCAAGGCCTCGAATCGCAGGACCTGAACATCCACAACCTGATCGTCCGCAACCGCAAAGGATGCGTGATCGTGGTCAACAAATGGGACCTGATCGAAAAGGAGACCAATACGATGAAGGAGTGGACCGAGTTCCTCAAAAGAAAGCTCGCGCCGTTCAACGACATTCCGATCATCTTCACCTCGGTGATGAACAAACAGCGCATCTTCGACGTACTGCAAACCGCCATCCGCGTCTACCAGTCGCGCAAGCGCCGCATTTCGACCTCGGAACTCAACGACTACATGCTGCCGCTGATCGAGAATTACCCGCCCCCCGCAACCAAGGGCAAATATATCAAGATCAAGTATGTGACCCAGTTACCGACGCCGACGCCGCAGTTTGCGTTCTTCGTCAACCTGCCGCAATACATCAAGGAGCCTTACCGTCGTTTCCTCGAAAACAACATGCGCGACCACTGGGATTTTTCGGGCGTTCCGATGCAAATCTATTTCCGGCAGAAGTAAGGTTTCGGACGGACGCACAACTCCCAACGGCTTGCAGACCCGAAAAATCCGGCACTGACAACCACCCCAAACCCCTCCTTGACAGGAGGGGCTTTTGTTACGGGCGTTCCGATGCAAATCTATTTCCGACAGAAGTAAGGTTTCGGACGGACGCACAACTCCCAACGGCTTGCAGACCCGAAAAATCCGGTACTGACAACCACCCCAAACCCCTCCTTGACAGGAGGGGCTTTTGTTACGGGTGTTCCGATGCAAATCTATTTCCGGCAAAAGTAAGGTTTCGGACGATAGTCAAAGCATAGCCCATAGAAAAAGCCCCTCGGATTGAGGGGCTTTTTCTATGCCGTCTTGCGTCGTTCGAGCAGCCGCCGGGCCGTATCGGAGAGCAGGACCACGACGCCTGCCAGGATGGCCGTATCCTTGATTACGAGCCTGCCCGCGCCCGAAAGGAGCGGAAACCCGAACTCGCCGCTGCCCAGGTCGGGAACCCAGACTTCGGGGGTGGTCGCCAGGAACGAGAGGGTTCCGAGCGTCATCACGATAGCCAGCAGTTCGCCGACCAGTCCCACGCGCGCCGAAAAGAAGCCGAAAAAGGTCAAGATGCCGATCGACATGATCAGGATGCCCAGCCCGTGCGAGAATCCGTAGGTGTTGTTCCGCTCGTGCCATTCGTGTTTGGCAGGATCGAAACTGCCTTCGGGCAGCTTGTACTGCTTGTACTCGGGAGCTTTACTGTTGTAGAAGAAACTCATGAAGGGGCTGTTGGCCACAAAGGGCACGATGCCTTCGGCTTCGTAGTTCCAGAATTTGAGTCCGCCGATCCAGACGAAGATTACCAGGATAGCAACCCGGATCATACCGAGTCCCAGCCGCTGCGAGCCGGCAGCGATTTTCAGAAAGCCGTAAAACAGGCCGGAGAGTTTTTGCATCATCGTTATTGGGTTTTTAGTGTTTCGATGGTGCAAAGTTCGGCATTTCAGGCCTGCGGCACGATAGCAGGACCGCCGGAAATATTGGCGATTATTCCCGTTGCGCCCGACGGCGGAAATCGGTGATGCTTTCGCCGTTCATCTTGGCGAAAAAACGGCTGAACGCCGCCGTATCCTCGTAACCGAGCAGGTAGGCGACCTCCTTGGCGCTTTTGTCGGTATAAAGCAACAGGCGCCGCGCCTCAGCATTCACACGGTCGTGGATGACGCTCAGCGGCGACGGGCGGCCGCAGGCGGCGAAGAGGTTGGAAAGGGTCTTGGGCGAGCGGTGCAGGAGTTCGGCGTAATCCTGTACGCGGCGGCGGGTGCGGAAATGTTCGTCGACAAGCACATAGAAACGACGCACGATGTCGAACAACTGCTCCTGCGGACCGTCGACCCCGAGATGCTCGCGCGCGGCGCGCGTACATACGATAATAAAACGTTTCAACTGCATGCGAAGCATCTCTTCGCGCAGTCCGTCGTCCACTTCGTACTCGGTGCACAATTCGTCGACGATGCGTCCGAGGGCCTCCTGCCGTTCGGCGGAAAGCACCAGCCGCAGCGGTTCGGAAGAGCCGTTGAACAGCAGGCCGTTGCACGAAACTTCACCGTCGTGGCCGAAGATGCAGTAGAAATTGCTGTCGAAAAGCAGCGAAAGGCATTCGCCGTCGGAACGAACGTTGCCCAGGCGGTGGAGGGGCGTCAGCGATATGATCTCCCCCGCAGCAAGCCGCATCGGGACATGGTCGACCTCCAACGACAGGCTGCCCTGCCGCACCCAGAGGAATTTGTAGAGGTCGGAGCGGTGGATCGGTTCCGCATCGCGAAGGTCCCGGCACAAAACGAGATTGCCCTTCAAAGGAGTGCTGAATGCTATATTCATATTCCAAAGATAACACCTGAAAGCGAAAACCCTGCACAAAAGCCGAAAAAACCGGGTTCCGAATTTCGATCTGCCCGGGCATGATTTTGGCTATTATCAGTTTTTGTTATGCTGCCATCAATATTATTAATTTGTTTATCAGTAAATTATATTATACATTTACAAGAAGAAATTCTGCTCTAACCAAATAAAAAAAATTATGGACAAAAAGAAACTGACAGCCGAAAACGGCCGGCCGATCGCCGACAACCAGAACATTCAGACAGCAGGCGTCCGCGGCCCCGTGACGCTGCAGGATCCGTGGTTCCTCGAAAAACTCGCCCATTTCGACCGCGAGGTCATTCCCGAACGCCGCATGCACGCCAAAGGCTCCGGCGCATTCGGGACCTTCACGGTCACACAGGACATCACCCGATACACCCGTGCATCGATCTTCGCCCAAGTAGGCAAGAAGACCGAGTGCTTCGTGCGGTTCTCGACCGTGGCCGGAGAGCGCGGCGCGGCAGACGCCGAGCGTGACATCC
The DNA here is from genome assembly GCF_015553985.1 of Alistipes sp. D31t1_170403_E11. NCBI lineage: Bacteria > Pseudomonadati > Bacteroidota > Bacteroidia > Bacteroidales > Rikenellaceae > Alistipes > Alistipes sp. D31t1_170403_E11. Next base: position 238,565 of record NZ_JADNHQ010000001.1, read on the forward strand.
GCGGCTTCGCGATGAAGTTCTACACCGACGCGGGCAACTGGGACCTCGTGGGCAACAACACCCCCGTGTTCTTCCTGCGCGACCCGCTGAAATTCCCCGACCTGAACCATGCCGTGAAACGCGATCCGCGCACCAACCTGCGCTCGGCCAACAACAACTGGGACTTCTGGACACTGCTACCCGAAGCACTCCACCAGGTGACGATCACCATGTCGCCGCGCGGCATTCCGGCCTCTTACCGCCACATGCACGGATTCGGAAGCCACACGTACAGCTTCTACGACAAGGACAACCGGCGCACGTGGGTGAAGTTCCACCTCACGACCCAGCAGGGCATCAAAAACCTGACGGACGCGGAGGCCGAAGCCCTCGTGGGCAAGGACCGCGAATCGCACCAGCGCGACCTCTACGACGCCATCGAGCGCGGCGATTTCCCGCGCTGGACGATGTACGTGCAACTGATGACCGAGGAGGAGGCCCGCAACTACAAGCTCAATCCGTTCGACCTGACGAAGGTGTGGTATCACAAGGATTTCCCGCTGCACGAGGTCGGCGTCCTGGAGCTCAACCGCAATCCGGAGAACTACTATGCGGATGTCGAACAGTCGGCATTCAACCCGATGAACATCGTCGAGGGCATCGGCTTCTCGCCCGACAAGATGTTGCAGGGGCGTCTGTTCTCCTACGGCGACGCACAGCGTTACCGGCTGGGCGTAAACCACACGGAAATTCCCGTGAACAAACCCCGCTGTCCGTTCCACGCCTTCCACCGCGACGGGCAGATGCGCACCGACGGCAACTACGGTTCGGCCAAGGGTTACGAGCCCAACAGTTACGGCGAATGGCAGGACAATCCCGCCCTCAAGGAGCCGCCCCTGGCCGTGAACGGCGACGTGTACAACTACGACGAGCGCGAACTCGACAGCGACTACTTCACCCAGCCCGGCCTGCTGTGGCGCGTAATGTCGCCCGAAGACCAGAAGGCGACCTGCGAAAATACGGGCCGCGCCATGGGCGACGCCGAGTTGTTCATCAAGCAGCGCCACGTGCGCCACTGCTACTACGCCGATCCGGCCTACGGCAAAGGCGTGGCCGAAGCCCTCGGGATTTCGCTCGAAGAGGCCCTCGAGGCCGAGGACCCTGCGCATCCCTCGTGGGACCCGCGCCGGCATTAAAAAGACCCACCCTGCCGGGAGGCCAGCCCTTCGGGCCGGGGCCGGCAAACAAAAATCCCCGAAACTGCACAGTTTCGGGGATTTTTTATCGGGCCAGAATTATCGTTTCGCCGTTTTCCGAAAGATCCAACGCGCCCGGATCACCTCGAAAACAGCCGGCAGGACCGAGACGAAAACAATCGCCACGATGAGCAGTTCGAGATTGCGCTGTACGAACGGCAGATCGCCGAAGAAATAACCCGCACAACAGAAAAGCAGCACCCATGCCGCTCCGCCGGCGACATTGTAGGCCATGAAATAGGTGTAGTGCATTTTTCCCATTCCGGCCACGAACGGCGCAAACGTGCGGACGATGGGCACGAAGCGGGCGAGAATAATAGTTTTGCCGCCGTACTTCTTATAAAACTCATGCGTTTTGTCGAGGTAGCCCTGCTTGAATATCCGGGAATCGGGATTGCTGAAAAGCCGCGTTCCGAAGAAATGGCCGATCATATAGTTGCACGAATCCCCCAACACGGCGGCGACGAAAACGACGAGAATCAGCATCGGCAGGGTGATCGGTATGCCGGGCAGCGCCGCAATGGCCCCCGCGACGAACAACAACGAATCGCCCGGCAGGAAAGGCGTGACCACCAGTCCCGTTTCACAGAAAATGATCAGGAACAGGATGGCATACGTCCACATATGATATTCCTGTACGATACCGATCATATACTGGTCGATATGCAGGATAAAATCAATTACAAAATCCATCGCTGCCCAGTTTACAAACACCTCGCCCGATTCCGGCGTCCGGCACTACTTTTACCCCGCGAAATACGACCTCAGACATCCCGGCTACGCCTGCGGAGCCCCTCCGCCGTTCTGCGGCTCTCCGCCCTGCGGCTTATTGCCGCGGCCCCGGTTACGGCCCCCGCGGTGGCGGCGGCGGTCACGCGTACCGCGGTTGCCTTCGCCGCGGCCCGAAGCATGGTCGCTGTCCGGCGAAGCGGGTTGTGCGGCGGCAGGTTGTGCACCAGCCGGACGCTCGCTGCGACGGTCGCGGTCATTGCGCCCCGAACGGTCGTTCCGTCCGCCGCGGCCCCGGCCGGAACCGCCTCCCGAACCGGGACGGCCCCCGCGGCCACGTCCGAAGCGAGCACGATTCTCGTCGGGAGCATATTTCGGCCCTGCGCCCACGCTTTCGGGCAGGTCGGCCTTGCGGATATCCCGTTCGATGAATTTTTCGATCTGGTGGAACTTGCCCTGTTCCTCTTCGTTGACGAAGGTCACAGCGCTGCCCGTAGCCGCCGCGCGGGCCGTACGGCCGATGCGGTGGATATAGTCTTCGGGATCGTGCGGCACGTCGTAGTTGAGCACCAGGCCGATGTCCTCGATATCGATGCCTCGGGCGACGATGTCCGTAGCCACGAGAATCTTGACCTTGTTATTCTTGAAATTGAGCATCACCTCCTCGCGCTGGGCCTGCTCCAGGTCGGAGTGCATGGCCGCAACGTCGAGCTGCATGCGCTTGAGCGTATGGGCCAGCTCCTTGACCTTGAGTTTCGACGACGAGAAAATGATCGTCTTCGAATCGGTCGGTTCGGCGAACAGCTCGCGGATAATACCCAGTTTCTGGCTCTCATAGCAGATGTAAGCCGACTGGTCAATGGCCTCGTTCGGCTTCGAGATGGCGATGTTGACCTCCGCAGGGTTGCGCAGGATGGTTTTAGCCAGTTCGCGGATTTTCGGGGGCAGCGTCGCCGAGAACATGATCGTCTGCCGATCGGAGGGCATGTACGAAATGATCTTCATGATGTCGTCGCTGAAACCCATGTCGAGCATACGGTCGGCCTCGTCGAGAATCAGGTACTCGACGTGCGAAAGGTCGACGCCGCTGTTCTGCAGGTGGGCGATCATGCGGCCCGGGGTGGCGATCACCACGTCGGAACCCTGCAACATGCCGTTTTTCTGGACATCCCATCCTTTGCCGTCGCCGCCGCCGTAAACCACGGTCGTCGAAAGGGGCGCATAATAGGAAAAACCCTGGAACTGCTGGTCGATCTGCTGCGCCAGCTCGCGCGTCGGCACGATGATCAGCGACTTGACGACATTGTCGGGGTTGCCGTCGAGTAAAAGTTTATTGAGCAGCGGCAGCGTATAAGCCGCCGTCTTTCCCGTGCCGGTCTGGGCGCAGCCGATAATGTCGCGGCCCTCCAGGATCACCGGAATCGTGTGCTCCTGCACGGGAGTCATCTCGTGGAAATTCATATCCTCAAGGCCGTCGAGGATTTCATCCTCCAGGTCGAGTTCGTCAAAACGCATAACTTTATACTTTAAGTATTATCAATAAATCTCTTCTCCGAAAAGCGTTGCAGGCGTACAGCCCGTAATGCGGACCTTCACGTAGTCGCCGACGCGGTGTTCGCCGCGGTCGAACACGACGACCTTGTTCTGCGAAGTGCGGCCCGACAACTGGTTCTTGTCGCGCTTCGATTCGCCCTCGACCAGCACCTCGAACTCCCGGCCCACGTCGCGCAGGTTGCTCGCATGTCCCAGTTCGTTTTGCAGGGCGATGATCTCCGACAGGCGGCGCGACTTCACTTCCTCGGGAACATCGTCCCCCAGGTGTTTCTCGGCAAACGTCCCGGGACGCTCGGAGTACTTGAACATGTATGCAAATTCGTACCCGACCTCGCGCATCAGCGAAAGGGTCTGCTCGTGCTCTTCCTCCGTTTCACCCGAGAATCCGGCGATCAGGTCGGTAGTAATCGTACAGTCGGGCAGGTAGCGGCGGATGGCAGCGATGCGGTCGAGATACCACTCACGCGAATACTTGCGGTTCATACGGTCGAGCATCGACGTGGCGCCCGACTGGGCCGGCAGGTGGATCGAACGGCAGATATTGGGCATCGAAGCCATGACCTCCAGCAGGCGGTCGCTCATGTCCTTGGGATGCGAAGTGGCGAAACGCACGCGCAACAGCGGCGAAATCGACGCCACGCGGCGCATCAGTTCCGGGAAATCGACATCGCCCGTACGGTAGGAATTGACGTTCTGACCCAACAGCGTCACCTCGCGGTAACCGTTCTCGAACAGATTCCGGGCTTCGGCAACGATAGTCGCAGCGTCGCGGCTCCGCTCACGGCCCCGGGTATAAGGAACCACGCAGTAGGAGCAGAAATTGTTGCATCCGCGCATGATCGCCACGAAAGCGCTCACGCCGTTGCGGTCGAGGCGCACAGGGGCGATTTCGGCATAGGTCTCCTCGGTCGAAAGCAGGACGTTGATCCCCTTGCCGCCCGCTTCGGCGTCACGCACCAGGCGCGGCAGGTCGCGGTAGGCATCCGGCCCGGCCACGACATCGACGCCGTGGGGTCCCTCGACCAGTTTTTCGCGCAGACGCTCGGCCATGCAGCCGATGATGCCCACGACGAGGCCCGGATTTGCACGCCGGTAGCGCTTCATGTCGGCCAGGCGTCCCCAGATACGCTGCTCGGCATTGTCGCGGATCGAGCAGGTGTTGATCAGGATGACATCGGCCTCGCCGATCTGCTCCGTATAGACGTAGCCCTCCCGCTGCATGATGGAGACGACCGTCTCGGTGTCGCTGACGTTCATCTGGCAGCCGTAGGTCTCGATAAAAAGTTTGCGCCCCGCACCTTGGAGCGGCCTTAATGTATTGCTGTTAAAACCCATTTATTCCGCGTGTATCTCGTTTTTCTCGGGGAACTGCTTGAACCCTTCCCCGAATGTTTCGTAGGCGTCGGTCACCACGACGAAGGCCTTGGGGTCGATCTCCTTGATCTTGTGCTGCACGAGGCGCACCTCCTTGCGGCTTACCACCAAAAAAATCATGTCGCGCAGCGAATCGGTGTACATGCCCTTCGATTTGATATAAGTGGCGCTGCGGTCCAGGTCGTCGATGATGAACCGCTTGAGCTCCTCGTGGTGGTCGCTGATGATGAACAGCAGCTTGTCATACGACGCACCGTCGAGCAGGTAAGCGATCACCCGCGAGGAGATGTAGATCGTGATGAGCGAATAAAGCGTCAGCATCCAGCCGTTGGCGGCCGCTTCGCCCGTGCCAATTCCGAAGCCTATCACCGCGAGCCCCGACATCACGACGAAACCGTCGGCCAACAGGATGCCCGTCGAAAATTTGATCCCGGCGAATTTCTGCAACAGCATGCCCACGATGTCGGTCCCTCCCGTGGTCGCCTGCTGCCGCACGACGATGCCCTGCCCGACGCCGATCACCACGGCGCCGATGACACACGTCAGCAGCAGGTCGTTCGAAAGGTCCAGCCGCCCGCCCAGCAACAGCGAAGGGTCCAGCGACTGAACCGCCTCGGCATCGGGGTAAACCAGCCGCGTGAGTATGTTCATGAAACCCGGCGTAAAGAGCGCCGCCAGCACCGTGCGCGTGCCGAATCCGCCGCCGAAGACCAGCATGGCAGTCAGCATCAGCGGGATGTCGAACATGTAGCCGAACGTTCCGACCTGTATCGAAGGAAAGATGTTGTGCAGCACGATACCCATGCCATAAACCCCGCCCGGCACGAACTTGTAAGGATTGACGAAAAGCACGAATCCCGCGCCCATGATCGAGCAGCCGAGGAAAATCAGGAACCACGAGCGCCACCACGCCCACGAGCCCATCGGTTCGAGCAAAGCCTTTGTGTTCATACGTTAAAATCTATTAGGGTGCAGGGATAACGCAGGCCATGCACAGCGGCATTTCAGGGCCGTGCCGAGGCGTCGCTTATCCGAGCCGGGGTTAATTCCTCGCAAAGATACTAAATTCTCCGGAAATGCAGGACACGCGGGCTGTTTTTTCGGGAGCGGTTTTCACATCCGGATTTTTTGATTATATTTGCATTAACAAGTTAACGTGCAAAAGTGATGATTCTGACGATTTATACGGCTACCACCATGATTATCATCGCCTATCTGCTGGGCTCGATTCCGAGCGCCGTGTGGATCGGCAAGAAATATTACGGCATCGACATCCGCGAACACGGCTCGAAAAACGCCGGCACGACCAACATGCTCCGCGTGCTGGGCCGCCGGGCCGCCCTGCCGGTCTTCGCGCTCGATTTCCTGAAGGGTTTCGTGGCGGTAACGATCATCGAACTGATGCAGTACGACGACCTGATCGGCATGAACGACCTCATAAACCTCAAGATCGGCGCCGTATTCGCCGCCGTGCTGGGACATATCTTCCCGATCTTTGCCGGATTCCGCGGCGGCAAGGGCGTCGCAACGCTCGTCGGCGCAGTGACGGGGATCTATCCACCCGTGGCGTTGCTGTGCTTCGGCGTATGGCTGGTGATGCTGATGGTTTCACACTACGTATCGCTTGCCTCGATAATCGCCGGCTGCTGTTTCCCGGTCTTTACGCTTATCTCCCCGAAAGTCAACGGGTCGGTTCCCTTCGTCGTCTTCTCGTTCGTGATCGCCATCCTGCTGATTTACACCCATCGCAAGAATATCGAACGCCTGCGAACGGGGACCGAATCCAAAACCTTCATCTGGAAGCCGCGGCGCATAAAGATAGACGACGAAAAGCCGAAAAAAACAGAAAACGAGAACCGTCCCAAGTAGTATTCCACCACCCTTTTGGTAGAAATAATCCGCAAAAAAGGATAAATTTCGCGGCCGACATACGGCAAACTAAATTTTTGCGTTATCTTTGCGCCGCAATAAGGACCTAAAGCAAGTCTTATGTTACAGGAAAACCTGCTGAAAATATACGAAAAAAGTTTTCGCGAAAACCGTGAAATGTCGGCGTTGACCGACTATTTCAAGGACGAGACGTTTTCGTATTATGAAATGGCCAAGGAGATTGCAAAACTCCACCTGCTCTACAAGAAAGCCGGTATCAAGCAAGGCGACAAGATCGCGCTGATCGGTCGCAACAATCCCCGCTGGTGCATTACCTATATAGGAACCATCACGTACGGCGCAGTGATCGTACCGATCCTCCAGGATTTCACCCCGACGGACATCATCCACATCGTCAACCATTCGGAGAGCCGCCTGCTGTTTCTGGGCGACAACTTCTGGGACGTGATCGAGGAGGACCAGATCAAGCAGATCGAGGCGGTCTTCTCGCTGACGGATTTCCACGTGATATACGAGCGCGACGGCAAGTCGCTCACCAAGTTTCAGCGCGACATCGTCAAGAACTACCGTGCAAAATATCCGCGCGGCTTCAGCATAAACGACATCAAGTACCCCGAAATCCCCAACGACAAAGTCATCCTGCTGAACTACACTTCGGGGACGACCGGCTATTCGAAGGGCGTGATGCTCACGGTAAACAACCTCACGGGCAACGTGGTGTTCGCAATGACGATGGTCAACACCCAGACCGGGCAGCACTATTTCCAGAAAGGCGGACGCACGCTGTCGTTCCTGCCGCTGGCGCATGCCTACGGCTGCGCTTTCGACTTCCTGGCGCCGCTGGCCGTCGGAGGGCACATCACCCTGCTGGGTAAGATTCCGGCAGCGAAGATCCTGCTCGAAGCGATGGCTGTCGTGAAGCCCACGATCATCTGCTGCGTACCGATGATTCTCGAAAAGGTCTACCGCAAGCAGGTGCTCCCGATGCTGGAGAAGGGCCCGATGTCGATCGCCATGAAGATTCCGCTGCTCAACTCGGCCATCTACTCGGTGATCCGCAAAAAACTGATGGACGCCTTCGGCGGCAACGTCGGCATTTTCATCGTCGGCGGCGCACCGATGAACCAGGAGACCGAATCGTTCCTGATGAAGATTCGCTTCCCGATCACGATCGGCTACGGCATGACCGAATGCGCTCCGCTGATCAGTTTTACGCCCGACAACGAGTTCAAAGCCGGCTCGTGCGGCCGTTACCTGAAGGGGCTGCTCGAAGTGAAGATCGATTCGTCCGACCCGCAACAGGTGGCCGGCGAAATTTTCGTCCGCGGCGAGCATGTCATGCGGGGCTATTACAAGAACGACAAAGACACCAAAAGGGTTCTCGACGAGGACGGATGGCTCCACACGGGCGACATGGCCACGATGGACCCCGACGGTACGCTCTACATCCGCGGACGTTCGAAGACCATGATCCTTTCGGGCAACGGACAGAATATCTATCCGGAAGAGATCGAGGACAAACTCAACAACATGTACATGGTACTCGAATCGCTGGTGCTTGACGCCGGGAACGGCAAGATCAAGGCGCTGGTGGTTCCCGACTACGAACAGGCCGAGGCAGAAGGCCTCGACAAAGCCGAACTGCCGCAGATCATGCAGAACAACCTGCAGGAACTGAATGCGCAGTTGGCCTCCTACGAACGGGTCTCGGACATCACGATCTACCCCACCGAATTCGAAAAGACCCCGAAACGAAGCATCAAGCGTTATTTATACGAACCGTCGCTCTTAAACAAATAAGGCACAGGCAGGTAACCAATTGGATTCTCTATCCCAAAATTCTTCATAGTCACTGAATCCATTCTAACACAATGAGGCGTCACTAATTAGTACGGTTACCTGCTTTCTTCACACCCCGGCTCTTGGAGAGCCGGGGTGTTGCGTTCGATAGAATGCGTCACGGCAAAGCCCGAACAAGTTTGGCTTTGCCCGTAACTTTCACTATATTTACAGAACATAGGAGGCGTCACGGCAAAGCCCAAACAAGTTTGGCTTTGCCCGCAACTTTCACTATATTTGGGGCATGAAAATCCAGAAAAAACAAGCCATAGGCGAAAACCTGCTCTACCTGATGGTCTGGGCGGCCATCATCCTGGTCCCCGTCCTCAACTCGCAGATGATGTCCGAGATGCATGTCAACCTGGAGAACGTGCTGATCGCCTGGCGGCAAATAGCCCCCTATCTGATCATTTTCATCATCCACAATGCGATCATCGCCCCGCGCTACATGCTCAGGCGTAAATACGGGAAATACCTGCTGAGCAACCTGGCGCTGATCATCAGCGTATTCTGGCTGGTGCAGATCTACGAAGACCACCTTTCGGACCATCTGCTCACGCAGGCCGACCCTGAAGCCCTCGACGCTTACCGCAAGGCGTCGTTCTCCAACCTGGAGATGTACTGGAGTGTGGTGCTGGGGTTCTTCATGACCGGAGCCAATACGGGAATCAAACTGATATACCAGTCGATGCGCGACGAGCAGCAGATGGAGACGCTCAAGCGGCAGAACCTGCAGGCCGAAATGGATTACCTGAAATACCAGATCAACCCGCACTTCTTCATGAACACGCTCAACAACATCCACGCACTGATCGACATCGACTCCGAGTCGGCCAAAAGCGCCGTGATCGAGCTTTCGAAGATGATGCGCTACGTACTCTACGAATCGGGCCGCGAAATCATCTCGTTGAACCGCGACATACAGTTTGTGAAAAACTACATCGAACTGATGCGCATCCGCTACACCGAGGACATGGACATTCGCGTGGAGTATCCCCACGACCTGCCCGAGCAATTGTCGATCCCGCCGCTGCTGCTGATCGTCTTCGTCGAAAACGCTTTCAAACACGGCGTCAGCTACAACCATCCGTCGTTCATCCGCCTCACGATCGAATACGCCGACGGGCGGGTAACCAGCACGCTCACCAACAGCCGCCACGCTGCACAGAGCGTCAAACACCCCGCAGGTATCGGGCTGGAAAACGTCCGCAAACGCCTCGAACTGATCTACGGCGAGAAAAACTATTCGCTCGAAATCCGTGAGGAAGAAAAAACCTATACCGTAAAACTCGTAATCCCGACGCTCCATGCTTAAATGTATCGCTATCGATGATGAGCCGCTGGCTCTGCGTCAACTTGCAAACTACATCTCGAAGATTCCCTACCTGGAACTCGTCGCGAAATACAACAACGCCCTGGAAGCGCAGCAGATGCTTGCAACAGAGAAGGTGGACCTGATTTTCGTAGACATCAACATGCCCGACCTGAACGGCGTGGATTTCGTCCGCACGCTGATCGACCGGCCGATGATCATTTTCACCACGGCCTACTCGGAATACGCCGTCGAAGGGTTCAAGCTCGATGCGGTGGACTACCTGCTCAAGCCGTTCAGTTTCGCCGACTTCAATCGTTCGGCAGCCAAGGCCAACTCGCTCTACGAACTCCGCCACAACCAGCGTCCGCCGCAGGAAGGAGAATCCGAAGCGCTGCCCAAGGACAAGGAATATATCTCGGTAAAAGCCGATTACAAGGTCTCGCTGGTGAAAATCAGCGACATCGTCTATCTCGAAAGCGAAGGCGAATACGTACGCATGCACCTCGCCGACGGAACGACCATCACGACGCTGTTTCGGCTCAAGAACATGGAAACGGCGCTTCCGTCGGAGTTGTTCATGCGCGTACACCGTTCGTACATCGTCAACCTGCGCATGATCAGGGCCTACGTCAAAGGGCGCATCTTCCTGAACGACATGGAGTACGTGCCGATCGGAGAGAATTACAAAGAGACCTTTCAGGGATATATCGACAAGAACTTCAAAAACCTGTAAAGGACTGCCCGGGCCGCATCCGGAAGCTATTCGCCGGAGAAGTCGGGAAAACCGGTCAACTGGGCATATTCCCCGTCACGGTATTCGCAGCAATAATGCCTCAGACCGTTGGTCAGGATGATGTAACGCGCCCCGAGCACCGAGTTGTAACGCACAGCCTGCGCAAGTGTCTGGCTGTTGATCGGGATGCCCGGAGCCTTGCACTCGGCCAGGAGCACCGGTTCGGCCCGGTCGCCCACCACCACGACATCGGCCCGCTGGGGCTGGCCGTTGAGCGCCACGGCATACTCCTGGACAATACGTTTGGGCAGCACGCCGCAATGCTCCGCCAGGTAAGCGATCAAGTGCTGCCGGACCCACTCCTCAGGAGTCAGCACGAGGTAAATTCCCCGCAGCGAATCCCAGACTTCCACGCTGTCGCCTCGGCGGCGAGCACGCAGCCGGATGGCAGGAAAATTGAGTTTGGGAAGCCCGGACATCGTAGTATCGAAAAATTTCTGTATCTTTACGGAGGACAAATATACGAACTTATGCGGACTATCCTTTCGACCATAGCGCTTTTTTCCCTTTGCGGGCTTTGCGCACAGGAGTACACGCCGTCCTACGGGCGCGAACTGCCGCGCGGCGAAATCCTCGTTTATCCCTCGGCCGAAGCGGCCACGGCAGCCGACGGAGGCGACACCCGCTACTTCACGCGGCTGACGGAGTGGAACCTGAAGGACAACATTTTCTCGACGCAGTTCACCGTACCGTTCGCATGGGCCAACCGGCAGGTATTGTTCCACCTGGGCTGGGCATCGGGCGACTACGAGGTGCGTATAAACGGACGCCCGGTAGCTTACAATGCCGACGGGAACGATCCGTCGGAGTTCAACATCACCAAACAGGCTAAAGAGGGCCGCAATACGCTCGAAGTCATTCTCACACAACCGTCGGCCGTAGCGCCGCTCGAAAGTTGGAAAGAAGCTCCTTCGCCCGCCATCGGCGGAGCCTGGCTGATGAGCCAGCCGACCCTGCGCATACGAGACGTACTGACCAAGACCAAGATCGCCGAAGACGGCAACGCCACGGCCGAGATTGCGGTCGTCGTGAAAAGCGACGCCCTCAATGCGCGCAGTTCCCGCATTCATTACCAGTTGCTCACCCCCACGGGCGAAAACGCCGCAGCCGGTCATAAAGACGTTACCCTCGATATGCGCCGCGAGGACACGCTGCGGTTCCTGGCCCGCATCCCATCGAACCTGTTATGGAATGCCGAACTGCCGACCCAGTACACGCTGCGGCTCAGAACCCAGCATGAAGGCCGCTACGCCGAATACCTGGAACTCCGGCTCGGGTTCCGTTCGGTGGAGATGCAGGAGAGCCAAATGTTCCTGAATGCGCGTCCCGTAACGCTGCGCGCACGCGAAGTTCCGCCCTCGATCACCGAGAATGAAATTGCAGCATTGCGCGAACAGGGCTTCAACGCGCTCAAGTTACTGCCGGGTCCCGTGCCCGAATCGTTGCTGAATTTCTGCGACATACAGGGGCTCTACGTAATCGCGCAAGCGCCTGTCGACACCCGCCGCAGCGGGGAGTCGCGCCGCAAGGGCGGCAACCCGTCCAACGATCCCATCTGGAAGCCGGCTTACCTCGAACGCGCGGAGAACAGCTACCATACGACCAAACGCCATCCGTCGGTAGTCGCCTTCTCGCTGGCTACACAGTCGGCGAACGGCATTAACCTCTATGAAAGTTATTTGAATATGAAGCGTTTCGGCGACTCCCGGCCCTTCATATATCCGGATTCCGGCGGCGAGTGGAACAGCGACAAACTGGCGCTGGAATAACCCCCAAGGCCGAAAAGAGATAATTTTTTCAAAAATTTTGCAGCATTTTTTTGGAGATATAAAAATTATAGCTACCTTTGCAACCGCAATCACAAAGATTGATGCCTCTTTAGCTCAGTTGGTAGAGCACGACACTCTTAATGTTGGGGTCCAGGGTTCGAGCCCCTGAGGGGGTACAAAGCAAAAGACGGTAATGTAACAGTTTAGGGGACAATCCTATAATAAACTGGAAATCATTACCAATGATTCAAAAATCTCTCTTAATAAAGACGACTTTAGAGTCGTCTTTATTATTTTTGCACCCCGAAAACTGAGTTAAATGATTTTTTGTCCGGACTTACCGGGCTTCATGTTACAGATTAGGAGCTAATGACTTGCAAATTTTGCGGACACGAGTGTAAAAAAGACGGGCATCAAGCCAACGGCACTCAAAGGTACGAATGTAAACACTGTCATAGGAAACAACAGGAAGAATATACGTACAATGCTTATTCACCCGAATTGGACGAGAAAATAGTTCTTTACACCAAAGAAGGTACAGGCATCCGAAGTACAGCACGGATTTTACAGATTTCTGCCACCACCCTTCTCAAACGCATAATACACATTGGAAAGCGAATTTCACATCCCCCTATTGTGAAGCACCGCATCTATGAAGTAGACGAGATAAAGAGTTTTATCAAGCGGAAACAAAATCACATATGGATCGCCTATGCATTGGACCGTAAATCCAAAGAGGTTGTGAGTTTCAATATCGGAGCAAGAACCAACTCCACTTTAAGCGTTGTAACCGAAACCCTCCATATAGCCGAAGCGAAACGCATATACACGGATCGGTTACGCAACTACAAATCTTTAATTGACCACTCCATTCATCGCACATCGCTCTACGGAACTAATCACATCGAGCGGCATAATCTGACATTGCGCACGCATCTCAAGCGCCTTTCACGCAAAACAATCTGCTTTAGTCGAAGTATGGCAGTATTGACAGCAATACTTAAAATTTACTTTTGGGGATAATATTTAATATAACAACGGCTATTTTCCTATATTTTTTGTATATTTAGTAACTTTTAAGTTTAATTCCAAAGATCACTGTTATGGAAAAAGTTGACGCGTACATTATGAATATCAATAATGTAATTTGTGCTAATATAAAAACATTCCATAATAGTGATCGGGGATTTTTGTCCCAGAATATATTATCTCAGCTTCGAAACTTTGTTGAACACATAGCTTTAAAAGCGTTTAGTAATGGGCATGACATTGATATAACCTATGATAATATAAAACGAGCAAATCAATTTGTACATACGAGAGGAGATTTAAATTTTCTCTCTAAATTTCATAAACTTTTACAAATTACGGCGTCGCATTACACGCTCGCTCCAGAGAATTCCGAACGGTTAATGCTCAAATATTATGAGTATTTATTAAAAATAAAATCCTATTTGGGATCAATCCACAGCTTGAAGGTTCTCGAGAATATCGAGGAATTTCCGCTTAATACAGATACAGTTCTGAAAGAGTATTATGAAAAAATAGCCGCTCAACTGCAACAACCTCCCTACCTAAGAACCACAGATCCTTATAAGGATAGATATTATATACAGAAAACCAGACCATTCTTTGTCAATGGGCAAATATACTATGAAGTTACCTTTACGCTAGCTAGTGACAGGACAAGTAAGTTTGACCGGCTCATTGCATTTACTAAATGTGATATATTGACTAATTATGCTGTAAAACTTCAAATAAGCAATAGCAATATACGGATTCTTGGTAAAAAGATGCCTATCCAGATTATTGATGAATGGGAAGTCTCAATCAGACCTTGTGAATTAAATAATTTTGCTGATATTTTCGGACCTCATCCCAAATTGGGCGGAACTAATGAAATATCAGAAATAATGAAATTTCTAAGACAAACAGGATTAAACCTGATTGAATTCATAGATTCCTCCATTGATTATTATCAATCAGTAAAAGTTCAAATCGCTCATACTGCTAAAAGTCTACATTTCCTGCAAATACTGGATCGATGTCGTGAATTATCGGAATCTAAACAATCAGGATATAACATTATAAGATATCTACTTTACAAATTGAACAACAAAATTATAAAACAACAATATAATGCCGAATGCTGCAACTTATTGTCTGGATTACATCTTCAATACGGCTGCACCCCTTTTGATACGATTCCGTTTAACACATCTCTGATCAACCATAATCCAAAACTCTCCGACCTATTTCAATGTATTGACAACACCGATCGGGAGCATGAATTATTTGCTCGATTCATACGGAATAATATCGAAATAAAAGGACAGTTATATACGACAGAAAAAGATGTAGTTTATTTTGAACATATAGATGAACTAATACAAAAATATAACGATAGCTTATATCTTCCTAAACATGAACATCGACTAGTTCAGAAATACCTCGGAAATATTTATATAAGAGGATATGAAGAAGATACGATCAACATAATTCGGCACATCAAAGAACTTTCCACTAAAGGAATTGATAACTATACAAATTCAGTTGATGCATGGTTACGTTCATCAACTTATTTGATCGATTGTGATGAGAAAAAAAAGGCTTTAAAAATAATGTTCACGAGTTCCAAAGTTGCCCTAATATACGGATCGGCCGGAACGGGAAAATCTACCATGATTAATCATATATCAAATTTTTTCAACGATAAGAAGAAAATCTATTTAGCGAATACAAACCCGGCAGTCGACAATCTAAAAAGAAAAGTCAATGCCGCAAATTGTACTTATAAAACCATCACCAAATTTCTTAGCTACGGAAATCGCGATACAACGTGTGACTTATTATTTATTGATGAATGTAGCACGGTCAGCAATAAAGACATGCTTGATGTATTAAATGCTGCAACATTCAAATTATTGATTTTAGTTGGCGATATTTTCCAGATCGAATCGATTCTCTTTGGAAATTGGTTTGGTGTCGCAAAGGCAGTTGTACCCCAATCGGCAATTTCAGTTTTAGAGCAACCATATCGAAGTAAGAATCAAAATTTATTGGCTCTTTGGAGTAAAATCAGGAATATCGAAGCGGATATTTTAGAGCATATTACTAGAAATGACTATTCTACTACATTGAATGAATCCATTTTCGAACAATCGGAGGAGGATGAAATTATCCTATGCTTAAACTATGATGGTTTATATGGAATAAACAATATCAATCGTTTTTTGCAGAGTTGTAATAATCATACCCCCATACAATGGGGTGTACAAATCTATAAAGTCGGAGATCCTATTCTATTCAATGAGAGTAATCGATTTGCACCAATAATTTACAATAACCTGAAAGGCCGAATAGTACGGATTGAAAAATCCGAAGACGTGATACAATTTGACATCGAAATAATTGATGTCTCCATAAACGAATTGGATGCTGATGATTTCGACTTCGAACTAGTCGGAATAAGCGATACTGGAAATTCCATTATCAGATTCAATGTGAATCGGCTTAAAAGTACAGATGATGACGATGAATCTTCAGATACCGTCGTCCCATTCCAAATAGCTTACGCAGTTTCAATCCATAAAGCACAAGGATTGGAGTATAATTCAGTTAAGGTTGTAATTACGAATGAAATCGAAGAATTGATTACACATAACATATTATATACAGCCATAACCCGAGCCAAAGAAAAATTAAAAATATATTGGACACCTGAAACAGAAAAGAAGGTATTAGAAGAACTTACATGCAAATCAAATAGTAAAGATATATCATTATTAAAATCAAAATATAATCTATAACTATTTTTTTTTAAATTTTACTAAGGATACGAATACTTACACAAAACAACAAATGTCCGAGAATATATGTACTCCACCAGGATGCAAAGACACATACTCAATAGGTTTCATGCGGTTTTATCTACAAAGGAATCCACAATCCTCATCAGATAGAAAAGAGATGTAGAAACATCCGTAAAATAACAATTTTTATTCTTTTTTATTTGGTCAAATGGGATAGGATGCGTATTTTTATACGAATTTATGAAATTCATGAGCATAATCAATCGGCTCTCTGTCACTCCATACCGATAGTACAATGACATTACTCGAGTTGGCAAAATATAAGGAATGTTCTCTTCAAGCGATTCAGGCACAGATAGAGCAGGCCACAGGGGAACATATTCCGCTTAAAAAAGACCATGAGGTATCCGAAAATATACTTCGAACTCTTGTTCCCGAGATTCTCCGAAATCCGAAACGCCATATTACCACACCCCAGTATGATCGACAAGTAACAACTCCGGCCCCGGAAGCTTTATGTTTAGGAAAAGAATACGACGGAATTGTCGACAGAGTTGAAAGTTACGGGATTTTTGTCCGAATCGGTAAAGCATCTGGACTAGTACACCAAACAGAATTGGCCTGGGGACCGGTATACGATCTCGGAAGAATGTTCAAACGGGGTGATTCTGTCCGTGTAAAGGTGCTCGCTTTGCAACAGGATGGGAACAAGCGTAAAATCACCTTGAGTCGCAAACAATGCATCCCGAATCCATGGGAGACGATAGCAGAAAGTCTGGAACGCGGGAGCATCATAGAAGGCACCGTCAAGAAAGTAGTCGAATTCGGAGTTTTTATCGAGTTAGTGCCTGGAATGGAGGGATTGCTCCATATCTCGGAGATGACTCGCCGTCAATATGAAACGTTGAAAGCCTCGGCCTCGAAATCCAGCCCGATCCAAGTCGTAGTGTTGGATGTGAATATGGACAAAAAACAAATCGAGCTGAGTACGTTGCCGTTGATCAAACGCCTGTCCGTAATCTGGGATGGAACAGACGAGCGCTACGTGCCTGGAAAGTCGCATCCGGCAACCGTGGTCGGATTCGACGGAATGCGAGGCGTCTGGGCGGAGTTTGAGGAAGGGGTCGAAACCCTGATTCCTCCCGATGAATTGCAATGGCCCCGAACGAAATCAGCCGTCGACTGGTTGACGGTCGGAAACACGCTCAGAATCACCATTACGGATATCGACAAGTTCAATCACCGTTTGCTAGGAAGCATTCGGGCATGCACTCCCGATCCGTGGATTTTGGCAGATGGTCCCATCGCCAAAGGCGCATTGCTTCCCGTTATCGTGCTCGAACGGAACGTCAGATCCGTCAAAATCGTCACGGACGATGAGTTTAGACTTTTGGGCGAAATTCCCCTCTCCGAACTGTCATGGCAGAAATCTGCAGAAGAGTTAGAGTCCACCGAGATACCTCACCCGGGAGAACGGTTGAAAGCCCGGATCGTGGTCTGGAATCCGGAAAAGCGAATTCTGAAAGCAAGCATCCGCCGAATCGGCAAGAATCCGTGGAACGACATCCGAATCGGCTCCGAAATCACGGGAAACGTAACGGAACCCAATGAAAAAGGCGAGACCCGGATCCTTCTAGAAAATGGTCTTTACGGACTGAGCAGCGAGCCAGGACTGAGTTCCCGCCAGGGTGAAACGATCGACTTCAAAATCATTGGGTACAATCCGTATACCCGGGAAATCCGATTGAGCCACGGGTGCATCTCGTCCGACAATCGAAAAGATGCGATGATAAGGTCATTCTTCGCTCCTGATAAGACAGCGGAGAGCCATAAATCTCGGAATAATCCCGACCTTATAATCTTCGAAGGTGATTCCAATTTTCAGAAGGGCATTCTCATGTCCCGCAATATTACCTTCCAGGGAAGTCCAATCGCACTTCCATTCGCCCGGTCCGTAATGGAGCGCATCCGGGAAGGGAAGGCGCCGTCGAACAAAATCCGCATCCTATCCCGTTTCGGGCATACGCAGGAGTTCGCAGTTTTGGGATACGACGCAACGGAACTTCTCAAAAGCGACGACCTCTGCGAGTGTCTCAACGAAAACGTTCTCTACAAGGCCACCGTACTGGCCCGAACGCCGCTCGCCGTTATCATCGGCGTAAACGGCCGGTACGGTTACATCTCCGCCCGCAATCTTACGGACAACACTGCATCCGAACTAAATGTCTGCCTTATTGAGAATTCGGAAAATCCGTTCGCATTTTCGGAATTTGCCCAAGAACTCCCGAAGGATGGAGTAGAGAGCATTCCCGACGTGGATTCAGAAAGCATCGAATCATTTTTGACACACGAAGAACTGTCCGTTATCGACGATGCCGACCGGACTGTAGTGGAATGGACTCTGTTCCACTGTCCCCACATCACGCGCAGAAACATCAATGTCATCAAACACGAACTGCACCTCACCTACAACACGGACTCCACCCCTGATTTGGCTCTGTTTCTACGTCACCAACCAAACTATTTCAGGGAAAACAATTTTTGGCTCAGTTCATACATAGACAAAGAGGGACGAACTAGAATCATCTTATACGACCGATACGACCTTGTTATCGAAATTCTGGTTTTGCAAAACAGCCTCCGGATCAACGAATTTTCCCACGACAGGAACAAATCGAATGCACAATGGTTGCTGAACCACAATAGAAAGGCCATTTCAATATGCGGACGGAATATCTTCCTTCACGAGCAATTTTACATCGGTGACAATTTTGAAGCCATCGGGCTCAAAATATTCCGGCAGTTCGATGTTGCGACTCGGATTCTTCCCGGACTTAAGCAAGTAATCCGGACACTCAAAGAGAAAGCGGGAGTGGAATACATCACACTCAAAAAGTATCTCTGCTATCAGGAAGATCGGGAAAACGCTTTATACGAGGACCATGTTGTGAACGTAAATGCCGGAGTAGCCCGCATCGACACCTCCCTATTAGCCAACCATCCGACGGCACTTTTCATTCCCGGTGGATCGGCGGACTGCTCTGTGCTGTTTTCCGAGAACGATTCGGATATCTGTCATGTCCTGATCCAGGTTGCAAACAAAACCGTAAAGGGTTTGCTGCAGGAAACCCCACAAAAGCAGGGGTATCTGTTGAGTTTTTTCCACTGCCATCTCGACTTGGATTCGCTCCGGCGATCCGGATTCGAGCTAAGACGCCGCCCCGGTACCCGGCACCTCAAGATGCAGCAGGGGTCAATCGACAATTTCGTGCACGGGTACAACAATTTCGACATCTTCGAAAAACTGAACAACGGCACCCTTACGGCTCCAGAACCAGCGATGGACCTGACCTTCTTCGATGAAAAATTCAACTCCGTAGAAGCTGGCAACAACCAACCGCTGGCAATCAGGAAAGCGGTCAACAACCACGATATTTTCCTGATCCAAGGACCTCCGGGGACCGGTAAAACCTCGATCATTATAGAGATTATCAAGCAACTGTCTATTATCAGGAACGAAAGAGTTTTGGTATGCAGCCAGGCGCACTCCGCCGTCAGGAACATCTACGAGCGGCTCAGCGGCGACGATCGGCTCAAAATCGGGAATATCGATATCGAGGAGACGATGGTTCCCGATGATCTGCAGGAGCATATCAGGTATCTTGAACAAAATCAAAAACTCCTCAGCATGCTGGCTAAAGCTCCGCAGAACGCTCCCGCGATCAAAGAGACCTTTTTAAGAAACTGCGATTATACCTCGTCATCCAAGGAACTATTCCTGAAGCAACACGCAGATCTGTGCGACGACTTCGAACGGCACAACCAGGGGAATACTCCGAAAATCCTGCAGATCATCAGCCAACTCCACCGGAGCCTGTCAGAATTGGGTGACGGCGCAAAGGTATTCAACGATGCCCGCCATTACCGGGGCTTGAATGTAGTAATGGGCACCTGCATCGGTATCGGCATGGATGCCGGACTCCTCAAAAGCGGCATCGTTTTCGACACGGTAATTATCGACGAGGCCGGAAAAGCGAATCTGGCGGAAACGACTGTTCCAATGCAGCTCGGTAAGAAATACATACTGGTCGGTGACGAAAAACAACTTCCGCCCTATATAGATTCTGAGGAGATCTCTGATTTTTTGGGGGCCAATTCCCACCTATCCAAGAAGGAGGTGGAAAATGCAATAAGCTCCTCGCTCTTCGAAGATTTCCTGCGTGAAACCCAACACTTCCCCGAAGAGAGCAAGGTGCTGCTGAATTTCCAGTATCGAATGAATCCCGAAATAGGAGACTATATTTCCACTCTCTTTTACGACGGACAGTTGCGCAACGGCCGGGGGACGGAATTGCAGATGTGCGATCTCGAATCATTCGGCCAAGCCGTAACATTCATCGACACGACCACCGCCGAAAAAGCCGATGGCCGCAATATTGCGTTCGAGGCGGGCAATCCGGGCAACGGCTGGTACAACCCCGGGGAAATCTTGATTTTCAAAGAGCGGGTATTACCGAAACTATTGCATGCCGTCTCCCGGAATCCGGAACTACGGATAGGCATCATCACACCGTACCGCCGTCAACGGAGCAAACTGCAACAGGAACTCGCAAACACACCTTTTTACGACTGCGTTTATACCGTCGATTCGATACAAGGCAGCGAGTTCGATATCGTTGTCTTGTCATTCGTACGTGCATTCGCCGTGAGAAAGGACGGTAGAACGGTAGGTTTTCTCGATGACATGCGCCGGTTGAATGTCGCGCTTAGCCGCGCCAAAAAGAAACTCATTCTCATAGGCAATCTCCGCACGCTCTGTTCGGAATACGCCCATTCCGAGGCGATTATTGGCACGAACCAGGGTCCAAGTCCTGTAAGCGTATTCAGAATGCTCAAGACGTTGCAGGATAAGACCGCCGCGAAGACGTCGCTGGACCTTTTGCGTCAGCATGTTCAGGAAGGAAGTATCCGACCGGGACATGTATTCAAAAACTGCGAGTGGCAGTACGATACCGATTTCGCTGTTTTTCCCATAATAATCGGCGGCGATCGCAGATGGTTCAAACTGAGAAAGACACCCGCCCTGGCGAAATACTCCAAACCGTCGGAACTCATAGATGTGAAATTCATCGGATTCGGAGAAAACGACGGCCGGGCGCAGTTCGAATACCTCCCGGATGTTCCAATCGCACGGCAGATCACCGACGGTCTGATCAGAAATATCACGGGACAGCTATCGGAATGGCTCGACGAAAATGAAACCCAGATGATCATGGAATTCGAAGACGGGTCCTCTCTTGCACTCGAAATCGTTTCGCGGGACGATTTTCTACGCTCGATTCTCAACGGAACCACCTCTCTCCCGCTGTTCATAACCGAGGGCAAAAAATGCTCACTCGACAAACGGTCCTATGCGAATTTTCAACGTTCCCACCATGAGGGGCAAAGGGTAATGATGAAAATAATCGACGACAAGCATCCCAAATACCTTGTCGTCGAATGCGAGGGCGTATTCGGCAAAGTGATCCGGAATTTTCCCCTGCGCGCCGTTGTCGGAAGGTCATATCCCGGCACCATATATCGAATGTGCGATAAATATGTTGTTTTCAATCTCGACAAAAGATGAAGGAGGAGGATTTTTCAAGATATGTCGAAACGAGAAACGGAACGCTGATCGGTTATCATACCATTCCGTTCCCGGTATATGTGGTCCATGTCGGATACGACAGTTTCGATTCGGATCCGTTTTTTCCCATCTATCGAGCGATACTCCAATACGTTGAAGTCGATCCTCGGTTAGAGACATTGCCCTATTTTGCGCGCATTATCGGTTTCGATCTCGAATTACTGAAACGTTGCATAAGATTCCTGCGGGATCAAGAAATGCTCCGATTACACGAAGATGTCTACGTTCTATCTGAAGACGCCCAAAGAAAATACATCAATCCCAACAGCCGTCCGACCGTAAGAGTAACCGGTAGTTTTCTCGTAGACGGTAAAAATCTGGAGTTGCTCCCAGAGGTTGTTTATCGAACTGAGCGGAAACTTCACAACTGGGATGACAACATCTCGGCCCACCTCCCAATCGATCCAGAACTCGATGGCGCACCTTTTGGTAAACTACTGAAAAAATTAAGACGTACCAAAACATTACAACTGTTGCGCCTCGAACCCGACGGAAATAATTTCGAAGTACTCTCCACCGACAAAAAGTTCCTTATAGGCGCTTTTGCCCTCTATTATGTGAACGCAGAAGGAAATATCGTCAAGGAACTGGTGTATGGAAACGAATCCATTTCTTGCGAAGCACTCGGATCTCCTGCGCGCTATATCATCCATATGATATGTAACAAAAAAAAGGAATGGCGATTCGTGGCCAACCTCGGGTTCAGCGTCGAAGACAGCGAAGAGATTTCACAAACAGCCGTCTCATCCCAAAATGATGGATGGGACAATATTTTGGCTGAACGTTATTCGTTTCCGAGAGATACTGTAGTCAAGATGCTATATGCCAAAACAACCGGACTTCCCATAGTAGAGCTGACGGAATCCCTCTTTCGAGTGTGCGCGAATCCCCAATTTATGGTAGATGACTGTAGACGGGGATACATCGAGTTTCCCGTATTCCCCCAAGGCCGGGTGCGATTCTCCATCCGTCATGATCTGAGTCCCATCGTTGATTTCTGCTCACTACTCGACCATTGGAAAGACTGGACTGACAAACCCATCGGAGAATTCGCCGAAATTGTAAACACCGAATATCCCGACTGGCGGGCACTGATGGTACGGCTCAATCGCCTCGACGAACTGGAGCACATAGATTGTGCACGTTTTATACTTAATTAGCGACGCAATAATGGACCAAAACTTCTATTTCAACAACTTGGAATCGACGGAACTGACCGATCGGATCTTTCAACTTATCGACCAAGCTGAAAATTATATAAAGACCGGTAATTTTTTCTTTCAGGATCCGAAATTCCACACAGTGCTTCTCGCAGCGGCAAAACGCGGCGTGGCGATCTTCATCCTGTCCAATCTGTCCGGCAATGAAAATAGGTCGGACACTTCGGCTCGCTACGCCAAAGTCGAAACGGATCCTCATATTCCCAACCTGCATGAGTTGCATCGAAATGGCATTCATGTCCGTTGCAACGACAATCTTCATGCAAAATTTCTCCTGTGCGACGGCGCTGCCGGATTGTTAATGAGTGCGAATTACACTCCCAACAGCCTCTACGGAAATCCCGAAAGCGGAATCGATCTGTCTGGTCAGGAGCTCGCCGACATGGAGTTCGTTTTCGACAAGCTGTTTACGGGCGCCGACATAAAACTGTCGGAAGACGGGAAACAATACCGTTATCTCCGGTCGGAGAACCCACTGCCTGCCAACACATTCGACAAGGTGGGCACGACAAGCCGGCTGCGATTGACGGCAGCCTCGAGAACGCAGACCAACCTGGCAGCCTGCCGTGTTCGGACACTTTACAATTCGATCATCGACATTATTCGGACAGCAGAGCACGAACTTATGATTGTCTCATGGTCATTCAACCAGGTAAAACAATTGCCGGAGTTCCAATCCGCATTGCAGGCGGCAATTCAGAGAGGAGTTGACGTGCATTTATATTACAACAATGAAGCCGAGCCGCAGAAGGTCAAAAGGACGGAGACACAACTTAAAGAACTGCTCGGCACCGCCCTATTTCAACGAATCTGCCACCCTTTTCCATATAACCACTCCAAATGCGTCCTCTCGGAAAAAGACGGTATCCTCTTCACGGCAAACATTGACGGCCGCTCCGGGCTTACGTCAGGATTCGAACTCGGATGTCTCCTGAACAATGATCAACGGAACAAAGCTTTATCACGCATCAAACAACTCACAAAAAATGGAAAATAGTTTTGACAATCACGTGCTCGAATGGAAAGAGATGAATAAACAAGGCCGATTCATTGAAGCCCGTCATTTTTATTTCGAGAAACTTTTTCAGGAAGTGATAGACCAGTTCGTCCAAAGGACAAAATGGCAGCGAAAGCCCGTAGACGTACTTTTTTCGCTGTTAGGTTATACGCCTGAGCCAATCATCCTTGCAGAAAAAGTTTTGAACCCAAGAAAGCACGTAATTCTTCATGATCGAGAAGTGACGTACAATGAAGACAACCTGCGCTATCTACCCCGATTCCTCGACGAAGGTTTTACGAGGATCGAATTGCCCGACGAGTCATTCGCATCGATATACGAGACTTTGAAACAACAAATGGCCTTCAATCCTGGTTCCGATTATGCAATCAACATAACCGGAGGAAAAAAATCAATGGTGGCATCGGCAGCCATTTTCGGGAGAGATTTCAATGCATCCATAATCTACGTAGACTACAATAGCTATGAACCGGATATACGACGACCAATTCCCGGAACAGAAAAAATGGATATCGTATATTCACCGACTCGAGATATTCCGGAATTATTTCATTCGTAAAGGGAATGTTATGATAAATAGGCATAATAAAAGAAGGGTATTTAAATAATCAATTTCTCCGTATTTATTTCCAATCTACTCGATTGCAGTATTATTAGATTAATATTCATGATACAAACATAAATTTGGAAATATAAAAATAATTACATACTTTTACACATAGACATAGGAAGAATAATTGGGAAAAAGAGCGATACATATTCGTGACCCAAAAGACTCAAGACTTGACATAATATACTGATACACAATACACACCCTCTAATATTTACAATTCCCTGAGGGGGTACAGATGGGGTCAAAAGTTGATACAGAAGGGCGTCAGCCAAGTGTCAAACAAAGACCAACTTTTTGTAAAACTCTTGTAGTAAGCGTACTACAAGGGTTTTTTCTTTGTTTGGTTACGGCAGCAGGTAGTCAAAGTGCGACAAAACTGCATACCTAAATCGTAACCAGTTTTCCCAAAACCATTTTGGTTGCGATTTTTCCCTGTTTTTGGTTACAATTTGTCTTAAATGTCCGTTAGTTGTCATTTGATTGTCAGTCGTTTATACCATTTATCAAACTACATTCGTAACCAAAAAACAGAACTATGAAAAACACATTCAGCATCCTTTTTTACCTCAAAATGCAGCAAAAAAAGAACGGGTTACTCCCGATTATGGGGCGGATAACGGTAAACAAGCAGGCTACGCAGTTCTACACGCAGTTAGCCATTGACCCGCTCACGATGGAATGGGATCGTAAATCGCAGAAAGTCAAAGAAAAAGGCGTATCAAACATCAACAACCAACTGCACAACCTCGAAGCGAAGATCAGAATGACCTATTACGAGTTACTGCAAAACAGGACTTTCGTAACCGCCGAGCAAGTAAAAAACAGCTTTCTGGGATTAACCGATTCCACCAATACCATTTTGGGCGTTTTTGCGGAATACAAGCAGCGCCAAAAGGATATGGTCGGCGTCTGTCGTTCGCTCTCCACGTACAAAAGAATCACCCTCGTCTATGACCGGGTAGAAGCGTTCATCAAGGCCGAGTACCGCCGTTCGGATATGTGTGCCGTGGAAGTCGATGCGCTGTTCGTCGATAGGTTTTCCGATTTCCTGTTTACGACATACAAAATATCGAACAATCAGGTGCAGAAAATCATGCAGGTTTTCAAGCACGTCACAAAAATCTGCATCAAAACGGGGCTGCTTTCAGCAGCCCCGTTTGCCGACCATAAAATCAAATTCGACCCTGTTAACCCGAATTTCCTTACGGTGGATGAACTTAAACTTATCCTTCAAAAGTCCTTTACCGAGAACCGGCTGATTACGACCAAAGACCTTTTCGTATTCAGTTGCTTCACCGGATTGGCGTTCGTCGATGCCATGAACCTCAAACGGAGTAATATCACCACGGGCGACGACGGGAAGATGTGGATTAAAATTATGCGTCAGAAAACGAACATTCTTTCGATTATTCCGGTCATGGACCTTGCTATGTCCATCATCAGGAAATACGAAACCCTGCCTGGTGAGTGGGTACTACCCCGCTCCACACAACAGCATATTAATACCTATTTAAAAGAGTTGGCCGAGCGCTGCGGGATCAACAAGCGGTTGACATTCCACATGAGAAGGCATACCTATGCCACTACTGCCATGTCGTTCGGCGTTCCGCTGCCCACCATCGCCAAAACGATGGGACACGCAAATATGCGTATGACCCAGCATTACGCCCGTGTTCTTCCCGAAAAAATCATCAACGACATCAGTGCGCTCAATAACGCGACGCAGCAGATACAAACTCTTTACCAATAAACTACTATATTATGGATGCAGTTCAGACAGCAATCAAAGACAAAATCATCGTTGTTCAGGAGTGTCAGGTGATTCTCGACAGCGATGTAGCAGCCCTTTACGGCGTCGAAACGAAGCGCGTAAACGAAGCGATCAAGAACAACCCCGACAAATTCCCGGACGGGTACATTCTCCAGCTTACCCCGGCAGAATGGGACGATTTGCGGTCGAAAATTTCGACCACAAAATCCGCAAAGGTCCGCTATGCCCCCAAAGCCTTTACCGAAAAGGGACTTTATATGCTGGCGACGATCCTGAAATCGCCTGTTGCCACGCAGACGACAATCGGGATTATCGAAACCTTTGCAAAGGTGAAAGAACTGTCCCGCACGATGTCGGCGTTGCAAGAACCTGCCGACCCGCATCTGCAAGAAGGACTTGCCGAGAAAAGCAGTCGCATCATCAGCGATTTGCTGGACGATGCTTTTGAAACCACGCAGTCCGAAACGACAATCGAGTGCAACCTTGTCGTGCTGAAAGTAAAGCATACGATCACCCGCAAACCGAAATAGCAAGCACTCAAACGAATAGCCGTCCTGCAATTTTAGGGCGGCTTTTTTCGTTATATTCTGACTTGTTTAGAATACAAAATCTATATACATTTGCTTCGACTATGAATGAAAACATAAGATTGGAATGGTTTAAACCGGACCTTACTGCACCTTTGGAGGTTCCTCTGATGGATAGCGGCGTACACGCCGGGTTCCCCTCCCCTGCGGACGACAGCATCGAACAACCGCTTGATCTGAATAAACTGGTAGCCCCGAATCCGAACGCTACATTTTTCGCGCGTGTCGTTGGCGACAGCATGAAAGACGCGCATATCGAGGAAGGCGATCTGCTGGCGGTCGATAAGTCCGCCGATCCACTCGATGGGGATGTCGTGGTGTCTTTTATCGACGGGGAATTTACGCTGAAAACGATCCGGTTTAAAGGGGCGCAGGTTTGGCTTGTCCCTGCAAATGAAAAGTACAAGCCTATCGAGGTTACGACGGACTGCGACTTCCGTGTGTGGGGCGTTGTCAGGTATGTAATCAAGAAAGTCAAAAAATAATGTACGCCCTGGCGGACTGTAATAATTTCTTCGCTTCCTGCGAACGGTTGTTCGCCCCCGATCTGAACGGGCGGCCCGTCGTCGTATTGTCGAATAACGACGGGTGTATCATCGCCCGCAGCAATGAAGCAAAGGCACTCGGGTTGAAGATGGGCGATGCCTACTACCAGCAGGAAACGTTCCTCCAGCGCAACAACGTCGCTGTCTTTTCGTCCAATCTGGAACTCTATGGGTCATGTAAAACTTTACATAACCCATATTATGGAAAGAAAATCGTTATGTTGAATATTTACAGTAATTTATTCGACAATCAAATTGAAGTGACCGAAAGCCGAAATAATATTAATTCATTCGTCGTAGCCTATAAAAATCCGCATCAGGCATTAAATGTTGATTCAGCCACACTTTATACTTTTAGGATGAAATGCATTGACCAACCTATCAATAACAACAAAGATATAATGTCGTTAATTGACTTCTATTTTAGTGAGAATGAGTTAATTCACAGCGTCAATTTTATCCAAGATGAATTTATAGAAAAAATAAATTTGATGAATACAATAAAATAATCCCCTTTTCATCAGATTCCATCCCATATAGGCCAATGATAGACTACAATTATCCGGCTTCGACCGAATGAGTATATAACATTTATTCAAGCATATATCTTATCTAACTCATGCTTAATCTCGCAGAGAGCAAGATGCAGATGATTGGCAACCGTTTTATGCGATATATCCAATCTATGAGCTATCTCGTGGTAATTGAGCCCATCGCGCCTGCTCATCAGAAAAACAGTATACCTCTGCCGGGGCATTTTACGAACCAGCATGCGAACATGACTTTCAATTTCGGAAGCAAAGTAATATGCCTCGATCTGTGAGATTCGTGGTTCAGGCATGAGATGCGATCGGTATTTGCGCTGTACGGCATGCCCCCTGAGATAATCGAATGCCGCATTTTTCCCGATATGATATATATATGCCCGGAGTGAATTTATTGCAGCCATCTGTTCCCGAAAAATCCAAATCTTAATGAAAATATCTTGTACGATGTCTTCTGCAGCAACATCCGATTTAATAATAAATGCAATATATTTTTTGAGTCCCGGCTGGTATCTCGTAAACAAAATTCGGAACGCTTCGTGATCTCCCAGCGATAACCGGATTAATCTTTCTTTGTCATCATACTCCATGTAAGCCCACAAATTAGTAATAATCAGATGAAAAGGCTTACATCCTCTGATAATCAAAGGATGGAAGTCTTTTGCCTTTTGAATGATAAATTACATCACCTCGTCATAAGATGTCCTAACGTAGACTTAGACGAATATTTGGGGATTATTTCAGTTTGAAGTATTTTTTACCCACCGACACAAATCCTAATTTTTCGTGTATCTATCTTTTCCAGAATACTGTAATTGACTACCAATAGAACAAAAATACACTTATTTTCCGGTTTATTGTACCCGATTTCGATTGCATAGCGTTTTTACTTTAATTCATTTTTTATTTGCGTTGACTTGCTTTTCAAACGAGTCAGCCAATCCGGAAAATGTATGCTGTGTCAACGTCTATCGAAATGTTTGTAAACCCCGCACAGGTCCCATACTGCCCGAACCTCATTGTAATGGACCTCAATCTTTGCTGAATCCGAATTAATATCATTTAGACATAGACAATCAGATGCAGCCCCTTTATCTATAATACATAACAACCGTATCCGGGAAGAAATAACATAGTAGATCCTGCCATAAAAAAAGTGAGCGGGGCCCTTGCAATCAGCGAGGTACTTGGAGGAAACCCGAAGCAATGCAAGTGAAAATGCCCACACCCACATATCGTAGCGTAGTAATATACCACAACCGGGCGTGGGACACACGACCCGTCGGGCTGCTTTTCACTTCGTCACTTCTAAAAAAACCTCCAAGTTTTCTCTGAACGAAGGCGTCGCCTATTGGCGGGACGCACTTCAAAGGTAATACTAAAAACTTATTCAGCCAATATTGAAGGATTTTTTGTTCCGTAGTATAGTTTTCGCTATTCACTATTCAACCCAATCAACTTAGGTAGTCACGAAAAAAATGAATATCTCCCCTCCTGAAATCCATCCCGCTACAGGCCGGTTTTTCGACTTTTTCTGCTTGTAATCTCAATGTAAGCAAATTTATTTTTCAACACCTTGAATTTCAGCACAGTTAAGCAGTCGATGTAAGGTTGTTGCAGCTTGGTGTTTCGGGTTTTATCTGCTAACTTTGAAATACACGTCGGCTGATAAACCTATGGAAAAGATGTCGCTCAAAAAAGGAATAATCTGCATCCTCATTTTGTTTTGCGGATTCCCGCTGCAGCAGACGACCGGCCAACAGATGGGCCGGACTCCGAACCATGTGGCGAGCGAATCCCGCAACCGGCATTACCGGCAGGCGTATCTCGAAATGGCGGACATGCTCGACGGGAAAATCCCCTTGAGCATAAAACGTGCGGTCTTCCTCGCGGAGTGGGCTTACCTCGACGGCGACCTCGATTACGACGCTTATTGCCTCGGTATAGATACGGCCGTCGCGTTTCTGCAAATGTTCATTGCGGCAAACGGACTCGGAAGTTACAAGACCGGGAAAAACCTGGCGCTCTCGGAATACTTTTTCCGGCCCTATTCCGGAAACGGGCATAAACCTTTCACCTACGATTTTGCCGATACCGGAGGTAAGGATGATTTTACAAAGCAGTTCGTAACCAAAGTCATGCGGACGCACACCGGGCAGTGCCGTTCCCTGCCGATGTACTACAAAGTGCTGGCCGAGGCTCTCGGCGCCGAAGCATATACCGCGTATGCCCCTGCCCATGTGTTTATCCGCTATCGGAACGAGGATAAGATGTATCCCGAAGAGTGGGTGAACGTGGAGCTTACCACGCACCAGATTACCCCGGAATTCTTTTACAAGGAGCATTTCGAAATCAGCGACAAGGCCATCGAGAACAAGATCTATCTTACTCCTCTGACGGATCGTGAAACCGTTGCGGCGCAGCTTGCCGACCTCGCGTTCGGATACCGGAACAAATTCAAATATTACGACGCATTACCCGCCTCTGCGCGGAGAAATCGCTGGAATACTATCCGCAGCACCCCAAAGCGTGCATAATTCTGGGCAAGTCGCTCGATGCGGCCCTTGTAAAACATCTGAAGGAAAACGGGTGTAAGGAGGACGCTTATACCCGGCAGATCGAAGCGCAATCGGCCGCTCTTTACGAAAAACTGCAAGCATTGGGTTGGGAAGCTATGAGTGAGGAGTTGTATGATAAGCTCGAAAAAGGCAACGAAGAGGGGATGAAAATGCAGGAAGTACTCGCAAAATAAACTGCCGATACAATAACCCTTAAAATTATACGATTATGAAACCTAAACTTTTGACCGCTGCGATTTGCATTATCGCGTTATTTTCAGTAGATTTGACCTACGGGTATCATCCGATTTCACCGTATGCGTATTGTGCCGGGAATCCGATTAAGTATGTTGATCCGGATGGGCAGGAATACCGCGTATCCTTTCATGGAGATGGAGCGCGAGAGTTGTTTGAACAGATTTACAATAGCGGATTTAACGGACAGTTTAAAGTAACATTGACAGATACCGATACGAAAGGAGTATATAAAGTCGGATTGGAAGCCACAAAAGGCGGTGGCGATTTGAGTAAACTGTCCGAGGGCGCACAAAGTTTTTACAGGGGCACAAAGGAAGTTGTAGACCATGAAACGCGAGTTGTGAATATGGCTGTATATAATGGTAAGGAAGGTGTTGATATCGGGAGATACTCCGATGGAGCGATAGATGTCGCCGATATGTCTCAATTTGCACCGATGGACCCGAATGCCGCAGTTCAGCCGGCTGCGACCCAACAGGGAAAGATGATGCACGAATTGCGAGAACAATATGGCAAAGTTATATCAGGAGTTCCGTCGGGGAGTAGTAATATGTATCGGCATAATCACGAACGGGCGGTAGGTTGGGAAAACTCTGTGAATAGGAATACCCGCCTGATAGATGGAGTACAGTCAAGGAATGTATTTATTCAATCGTACCAGTTGCCAAATGGAACTGTAAATAGATTGCTTGTTAGAACTGGAATACCAATAATAAAAGTCACACCTTATGGGAGCCGTTAAAAATATATTTCTGACAGTGCTTTGCCTAAACTGCTTGTCGTGTTCAAAATGCAAGGAAGATAAGGCTTTCAAAGCCGAGTTTCAGAATTGCCTTGAAATCGCATATTTAGTTTCCGGCAATGGCTATTATTGCGATGATGGAACCCGAATGAACGCCTTTGGATGTCTTATCGCCATTACCGGTTACGAAGGCCGTGTGGATCTTTTCGCTAATACCCCAGCTACCTATACTTATTATTCGAACGATTGCGATGTGGATTTAGAAGGTGAAGATCTGAACATATGGAAGCAATGGTATGAAGCTAACAAATGCTCATTTACCCTTGAGAAGGCCGATTCCCTGATTGCGCGATATAGAGAAGTCATCGGCGATCCGGAATTGACATGGCCTGTGCGGGACAGTGTCAAAGTTTTTGAGCTTTAGTCCCGACTGCTCTTTGCAGGCATATTTATTCTGGCTTGTTACCCGGAAACGATATCGGATTTTATAAAACTACTTACAATTTTATCAAAAAGAATATCTCGATGTTCCGGTTTATAGACATGCCCGACGAGCATTGGAACATGCAACATTTCTTTAGGGTTTCAATGCCGCTGATTCATACGGATACAATATTGCTACTGACGATATGATGAACAGGTTTCCTTAAGGGCTATATCCTCGTATCAGAAAAAACTAAGCCGGATTTAGCTATGTCAGCACCTCTGGAGATACATCTGCAACACATTACATAGAAGTTTATATCGACAAAGATCAAAATATAAATTATAGATTTTGCGACAATGAAAAAGACTACCGAAATACTGTGTCCAATTGGTAAGAGGACGCATATTTTTATTTGGGCCGTAATTATTCTGTCATGCTTGTATATATTGCTTGATCCGATTAACCGATATTTCCAGGAGGGTATATTGGGTTTGGTCGGTTATAAATCATATCTTTGCTCTGCACAGGATATGTTTTTTGCTCTGTGTGCTGTAATCGGGCTGCTGAATCTTACAAAGTATCCTCCTCTGGGGTGGACATTGGCAAATATAGCTATTGCGGGGTTTATTGTTTTCCCAATCTATTGTCTTTGTGCAGGGGTGTTATTCCGAACCAATATCATGGATTTATTGTGCATTATGCCCATTCTTTCAGTCATCTTATTATTTGTCATAAATAAAAAAGGTTGCAGACCTGAATACTGGTATTTTTATTTGCCGTTAATCTTCATTTTGACACTTGGTGAAATTATATTTATCGTGTACGCCAGCCGAAATTATCTCTTGAAGGGTTGAAAATGGGCACAACGGGAATAATCATTGATGAAGTATTGGTAAGAAATTTTCTATAGTAATTCGAAAGACTGGAATGAAAACATTCCGGTCTTTATTTATATCCACCCAGACTATTTATAGTGATCTTACCAAGCCTAAACTTTTGACCTCAGCGATTTGCATTATCGCATTATTTTCAGTAGATTTGACCTACATCCGATTTCACCGTATGCGTTCTGTACCAACAATCCGATTAATTTTGTCGATCCGGACGGAAAGGATTCGTATCATTACAATGTGGCAACAGGCGAAAAAATTTGGGTGAGCGATGTCGGCGGGAAAGATACTCAATATGTAGATTTAGTATCTGTCGGTGATGACGGTTCTGTACAGATTATTGGTTCTGCGGCTGTAAATGGAGCTGACATATATTGGAGAAGTCAGAGTCGGAAAAGAGCAGGGCTGGGGTGTCGCTCCTGTCGATCTTTGGGAAGATTTACCCGGCGGGCTTTCCGGACAAGGTGGATATACCTATGACATGAACGATTTTAAAATGCGGTATGAAGTTCGTAATGGAGATTCACATGCCATGAAACAGGCGTTAGCAAATTTTGAAAATCAAGGTATTGCTGAACCATTGACAGGTACAAATTATTGGAATACTTATGGTCAAACTTTGGGAACGTTGAATTTATTCGGACAGTATTTCAATATGATGAACGATGTGTCTGGGTATATGGGAGGAGGTATAAAAGGCAATAGAAGATATAATATGCAGGCTGGTGGGCAATCGAGAGTGTCGAATTCCGGCCCGTCCATGCAGAAGTTCAATATGTTCAGGGCACAACATGCAGGTCAGTTCAGCGGATATAAAGGACGCGGTTCAAATACAAAAGCAGCATGGAACGCTTATCTCAAGGCTTATGGATATAAATAAAAACACCAAGATCACCACTTTACTTTTTTTCGTATCGTTATTGTCGGTATTTGGTTGCCGGCCAAAAGAATACGAATATGTAAGGGCGTATGTGTATGAAACGAAGACCTATCCGTTAAGGGATAACTATTTCAAGATGAATATCAGCTATGAGTTCGAGTATAAAGGTGATACGATAAGAGGAGTTTACTCCACACATAAATTGCCTGTTGCGCAGAAAGGTGATAGCCTGGTGCTGAAATATCCCATTGGTAAGCCCGAAAAAAATGAGGTCGTAAGTGTTGTGAAAGTTGTAAAAGGTAGAATTCAGCTTTAAGTCTTTTGTTTTGCGTAAGGTCAATCCTATATCACGAAAAAAGATTTCACCTAATTGTTATTGAAATTAATACTAATTCATCTTTGTAAATACCGATCCGATGATAAATACTGAACGTTAACCCTTGACGATTCAGTAATTCGATACCTTTCAGGTGGAGATTACGATAATGCAGATTGATTAATAAACAGCGGTATAGGCTTTAGATTCACATTTTGCAAAAGAAGAAAGATATACATTCGTTGGCCCCACAGAGGATATGCCTGAAATGGGTGATGAATATGTCTATCTGGCCAACCGAAACAAATCGTTCGGGGAATATGAGATTTCGACCGGCAAAATTATCGTTGATTAATGCGGTACTCCTTTTTATGGCTGACAAATTATTGTCAGCCATTTTTTGATTTTATTTTACACAATCAGCTCAAGGCTTTGTGCCAACAGGGCGCTGTTCCATGACCGGTTCAATAATTCCTTCGTCAAAAGGGTCTCCATAGTTGAACTTCTGCCGAACCGCCCATGCCGTCATTTCTTCTTCGGGATATACCGTGAGCAGAGCAGTGACGGCTTCCGTCGAAACGATCGCCGGATCGAGCCATAAACGTTCCTGCTCCGAAGTGAGTATCTTCGGCATCCGAAAGGGATTGCTTCCGCCATTGTGTATTTTTTGCATCATGTCGTTGGTTTCGGTCGTTATCAAGACGAACGACAGCACCTTCTCTCCGGTCTGGGGATTCGTCCATTCGTCCCAAAGCCCGGCGATCGAGAATATTTCCTTGTCTTTCAATTTCGTGAAGTAATACTGAGCTTTCCCGTCCGGCAATCGGTGAGGTTCGAAAAACCCTGTAACGGGGATAATACACCGGTTATGCTGCCACAGCATCCGCCACGGCCACTTCTCGAAAAGCGTCTCGGCCCTTGCATTTTTGAACAGATTCTCCCGGTCAAAACGTTCTACATCATCGGGCTTTGCAGTTCTTGGAATCAGCCCCCATTGCATTACTTGTAGTTTATCGCTCCCAGAAACAATGACACATTGCGGCTCGGCGCAAGCGGGGATGACGTATATATCCTCGGCCAATCGAATGTCGTAGACACTGACCTTGTGTCCGGGGTCGGCTTCCTGCCTGGCCCTTTCTTCCTGTTCCTGCTCGGCGAGTACCTGCCGGGCAGCTTCGATAATATCCAACTGCTTACCGTACCTTTTGGCTACGGCCGCTGCATTTGCTGACAGAGAGGTGAAAAAACACATAAACAAAAATTCTTTACAAAGTTAGATGGCAATATCTATTCGGTCGCTCCATTTGGTCGTAGGACATTTCGAAAGCATCTCGCGCCGCAGCCGAGTATTATTCTGCCCG
This sequence comes from Alistipes sp. D31t1_170403_E11, assembly GCF_015553985.1. Taxonomy (NCBI): domain Bacteria; kingdom Pseudomonadati; phylum Bacteroidota; class Bacteroidia; order Bacteroidales; family Rikenellaceae; genus Alistipes; species Alistipes sp. D31t1_170403_E11. The sequence goes on from NZ_JADNHQ010000001.1 coordinate 274,292, forward strand.
GTCAACTCCGCGCCCAGCACCACAAGCCGGCTGTCAAGGTTCAGCGGACCGTTCACCTCGTCCACGGCAGCCTGCAAGCGTCGTAATTGCTCGATGTTGGGCTCCTGATGGAACATGTTAAATTGCACCGCTTCGGCCGGAATAAGGTCCGAAAGAGTTACCGTCGCCCGTTTGAACAGGAACGGTCTCTCACCGGGAGTATAGGTCGGCCAGATCGCCTTGAGCAGCGTCATGGCATACGGAATCATCTCGAACGTATTATCCGTAGGTATGGGAAACTCGATCTGCAGCCCCCGGTAGGTCTGCCGCTGGTACTCGTTGAAGGGATTGGTTTCAATGCCGACATAGATGCGCCGGGCATAGGAACTTTGGTCGCGGAGTTTGCGGGCGGAGGAACTGAGGTCACGGACCACGGCGGCCTTTACCTCGTTGAAATCGGAAGTCATTTTCCCGAATGCCCGCGACGTGCATATCTCCTGCTTGTCGGGCGGCGCCAGCTCCAGGCTGATGCAGGGCGTCCCGTTCATCTCGCGCCAGAGGCGGTCGCCGACGACGGTCATGTTCTTGCGCACCTACTCGAGCGGCAGAACGGAGAAATCGTAGGCCGTGCGGACGCCCATCGCCGTCAGGCGCTTCTCATGCCGCCGACCGATGCCCCACACATCGCCTATAGGCAGCTTTTTCAGCGCCTCTACACGCTTTTCTTCCGTGTCGATAATGTAGAGCCCCCGCCGGGCGTCATCCGTCTTGGCCAGCTTGTTGGCGGCTTTGGCCAATACCTTCGTCAGGGCTATATCCAAGCAGATCGGGATGCCGATCCCCCGCCGGGTAGTGCGGATGATGTCGCGTCCCAGCTTTTCGAAATCGAATCCTTCCATCCCTGTGAAATCGAGGAACCCTTCGTCGATGCTGTACCGCTCATAATTGGGGGGGGGTGAAAGATGAAAATATACTGTGCATACGGTTACTCAAATCGCCATAAAGCTCATAGTTAGATGAGAATGTAACAATCCCATGCTGCTTTATAGTGTCTGTTATTTGAAACATCGCGTCGCCCATCTTGACGTATTTCTTTGCTAATCTGTTCATTGCTATCGCACAGCCGTCATTATTCGAGGCCACGATAATGGGCTTTCCATAGAGCCACGGCTGCACGGATTCCTCACAGGAACAGTAGAAAGAATTTCCGTCCGCAAGACCTACCATCTGCCGGGGATTCAAGGGCAATAGTTTCTGACTCATTTCTTATTTCTTACCTCCCTTCTTTACCCTTAACTGCCCCCCCCCAAAGCAGGCGTTCATTATCTTCGGAGATGTGGATTGGGGCGTAATCCTTGTTGCCGGGCATCAGCCAGACCTCCCCGTTGTCGCGCACCTCAACGTATTTCATAGTGAAGCCGTCGGGTGTGACGCATACGGCCAAGTCGCCCCACTGGGGTTCGAGCATCCGATCTACGATCACCGAATCGCTGTCCTCGATGTCGTCGTCAATCAGGGAAATGCCCCGCACCTTCCCGAAGAAGGTGCTGACCGGGTTGGAAATCAGCTCTTCGTTCAGGTCGACGAGCCCCTCGACGGGAACGTCGCTCTCCGGAAAATACGAGGCTTGGATCGCCCGTCGCTCGAACAGTGCGGGTTGTTCCTTCTGAGGCAGATGCTTGATGAGCCGGGTGCGCCGTTTCTTAAACCTCCGGACTTTGATGACGACCGTAACGACGCCCAACACCCGCACTTCGGTTTCGCCGTCGACAGGAAGCGTGTCATCCGTGCCGCCGCCGAGAAGCCATAGCTCACGTCCCTTTTTGCGGATGTATTTCAGCACGCGCTCGCCGCAGACCTCGCAGAATGCGAGGTCCCCGGTACGCGGGGCAAGGCTCGTGTCGAAGAGGATGCCGTCGCCCTGCTCCAGCTCCTCTTCGACCATATAGTAGTCCCGAACGCGGGCATAGTAGGTCGCACCCGGGTTGAGTATTAGGACTTCGTTCAGGTCGATGCGGTCGCCGATATAGTCCATGGCCGGCGAGGGGAATCCCGCCGGAATTCCCTCGCTGACGTATGGCAGTGCGTTGACCTTTGTCGTAACAAGTCCGTATATATCGAAATGAATATTCATAGGTACAGTTATGGCGCAGGGAATACAATGGCAGCACGCAACGTCATTAGACATTGTGTTGTCATTTCATCAATTATTTAAGCCGGCCGTATACCGGCAATGTACCAGATTGGAAGTTGCGTCCTTTTCGTAGTACTCTCCTGCGGAGTTTATGTGCAAAAATAACGGAAAATTTCGTGCCTATGTTGTATGAGCATAAAATGATAGTGCGAGACACACATACTTTTCATCGCTTTTTTATGTTTTAAGGTCCATTTATATTATCTTTGATCGTCACCTTGCATTCTCCTATGATAAACGGAACAAACAGAATACTGATATTCATTATCCTAAGCCTCGGGATATGCGCTGGATGTCAGGGGAATAAAGTTGTCGATGCCAAATTGACCCAGGCAAAACAATATATGCACTCCCGACCGGATAGTGCGCTACAAATCATTGCCAGCCTCAAACCCGAAGATATTTCCCGCCGCAGCACCCGGGCAAAATACGCTCTTTTATACTCACAGGCACTCGACAAAAATGAAATCGATCTGACTTCAGACTCGTTGATACGTCCGGCTGTAGACTATTACCGAAATCATGGAAGGAATATCGACAAGGCAAAAGCATGGTACTACCTGGCGCGAATTTACGATAACCAAGGTGATTTGGATAATGCAATAAAATCCTATATCGAAGCCGAGCGTTTCATGGTGGGGACCCGAGCGCGTAGATTACTGGCAATGCTTTATGCCAATATCGGGAATCTCTATACCATGCAATACAGTTTTGAAGAGGCGCTGTTCATGTATGACAAAGCCCTTGAGGTATATCGGCCTTTGCAAACGGTAAATGAAGCGTATGTATTACAAGCCAAGGCAAGTACGCAAAGTATCCTTGAACAATACGACGAAGCATTGGAAACTCTCGCCCAAGCGGAAAAAGTCGCATTGGAGCATAGTGACACCACCTGTCTTTTGAACATAGCACAGTCAACTGCTGCGACCATCATGGAGATGGACGATAACCTATCCTCAGCAAAAGAAGCCAAGTCCGTTATTTTTAGCGTATCTCGGGAATACAACAGGGGTAATATACCAGACGATATGCTTCCTCTGCTTAGTGATTGCTACTATGAATTGAACCAGATCGATTCTGCAAAATATTATGCTTTAAAAGCATTGGACCATGCAGAGGACGATCAGGATTATCGGTCTTTGGGCATATATGCTATGCTGGCAAAAATATACGAGACCGAAACCGATTATAATGCGGCTAATGAATATTTGCATCGCCGGATCTTGCTGACCGATTCGCTGGACGAAAGAGATAAACTCAACCTCGTGCAGGATTTGGAGCAGAAATACCATACCAAACAAGTACAACAGTCCTATAAGAGGCTTCGGAACCAGCATATTGCGATTTCTATTTTCGCTTCGCTTGTTATAATCATTTTGGGAGGCGTTGCCTGGATCATTCATCGAAGACGGAAGGAACAGCGGGACGAATATCTGGGTTTTGCGGATTTGATAAAGAGCGATCATTTGTCGCTTCAAAAAAAATATGCTGAGTTGGAACTTCAATTCGAAAACCTGCATGGCCGGAAAGACGAGAAATCGCGCCGTCTTTTTGCCGCACTGGACAACCGGCTTCAGAGTTTGCAGAAGATACTGGAACTTGCTTCCACCTATGAAGGGAATGCCGACGTATTTTATGAGAAAGTCCGCAAGCACTTAAAGATAGAGGGTAATAAGTCCGGCAAGGCATTGGACGATTTATTCGACATCACGAATCTCTATTATAACGACATCATTATTTACTTGCAGGCACATTATCCGAAATTGAATCAGGATGATTTAGCCCTTTGTTGCATGATATGTCTCGGTTTTTCGCCTCAGCAAACCCGACTGATATTCAATCATACGAACAGCTACAGCATCTACACCAAGCGGTCAAAATTGCGGTCTAAACTGGGGCTTACCGACACGGATAATCTGGAGGATTTTTTTACAAAATGTATCAAAATACTCGAAAAACAACTGTAATGCATTAGTTTATAGCATTATATATTTTCCAATAAAGAGAAGTCAAACCGACTTCTCTTTATTGTTTGTGCTAACTGGTTGATAATGTGGTGCTTGAATAATGAATGATATGGGTATGATAAAATTTTAGACTTAATTCGCTGAATATGTGAATTTTGCACGCAAACCTATCATATCAGAAAATGGCATTTTGGGGCCTGAACGTACGATTTCTTCCGTAGCTTTGTCTCATCAAACAATCCCCAAAAATCATAAATTATGAAAAAGAGTTCTTGCTTTCTGCTGCTGTTTGCAGCCATCGTTTCAATGGCCACAACTTTTTCCGTCGATGCCCGTCCTAAGAGACCAAAGAAGGACATTCACATCACTGTCATTAAACATCCCAGGCCCCATATCCATCGTAGTCTCTACCAGAGTATCGAGGTGGCAGTCGATGCCGAGAGCAACTTCGTAGATGTTGCATTCAATGAAAACCTCGGTTCGGTGACAATCTATGTCCTAAACCCGATGGGACAGGCAATCACCAAATACGAGTGCAACACGGATATGGAGCCGCTTGCTTTCATTCCTTGTAATATGGAGGAGGATGGAGTATATACCATCAAAATATTCGGCAAAGATCTGGAAGCATTCGGCTATTTCGACATGCTGGAGTAATGAGAACCGAGGTTTTCAAAGCGCATCATTGGTTATTCGGGATAAGTGTATTATTGAGTATCCTGATTTGCGGATGCAATTCCAGGCCGGCATCGGAACTTCGGGTGGAATGGGTCTATGTGAATAACTCGTCGGAAAATATTGAAGTTACAAGGTTTTGGGGCTTTAGTTATAAGGAAAACGAGAAATTCACAGTCCCGGTCGGGAAGAGCTATACGATAAAATTCAATAGCATCGGGACTAAAATCATTGATCCCAAAGGTTTTGGAACGCCGTTCGACCTCACAAGTAAATGCGTTGTGAAAACCGGAAACAGAACTGTAACGGTCAAAGAATGTCAGGGCATACGAAGTGTGGATAGCTATAAAATCGAAAAAGTAAATGATAATCATTATCGTTTCTTATATGTTTTTACGGATAAGGCAGCCTGGTAAACTGGTGCCTTCGGTTCCTGATTCGGAATAAAGTGGAAGCCGAAAAACTTTACGAGTAGGCACATATTAACTAATCCATTATGATTATGAAATTTTCAAAAATCTGCATTTTGGCTATGGCTGCATTCGCGGCTTATGCTTGTGCGAAAAGTGATGAGGTCGATACTTCATCCGTCAACCCGGAAACACAGGTGTCCGTAGAGGATGCCGATATTCAGTGCATCGACGGTACGCTGCATTTTCCCTCTCCCGAATCGTGTTTTAAGACAATGGATGCGCTTGTTTCGGATGAGGATTTGAGTTCTTTTGAAAAAGAGCATAATTTTACATCTGTTCGCTCGTTCACAGACAGTATGCTGGACGAACTGATCGAGTGTGAAACTCCTGAAGAATATCAGGCTATTCTGGAAACCTGCTCGGACTATCTTGTGGAAGAGGACGGGCGACTTATGCCTAAAATCGTTTCATTCGCTTATGCGAGCATTGCAGATATTAATGGTGTTTTCTATGTCGATGGTATCAAGCACACCGTTTCCGGGGACAAAATTATGATTGAAACGACAGACCCGGCTACTCGCGCAAGTGTCGTTAAGGAAATCGACTACGTTGCTCCTATGAACGCTAATTCGGAAACGCGTGGCGAAACGAATCAGAAATATTATGACAACCGCTATCAAAAAGGTAAGTATAAGGTATTTGGCCGTACTCATATTTTGAGGATGGTTATTGCCAAAGATGGCGGACATGGAACAACAGTTTATGAATCTTCTTTCGCTATGGAATTACAGCTTTCAGGCCAGAAAAAGAAAACATTGATCGGCTGGAACACATACAGTGATAAATTTACGATTACACATTTATCTTTTGAGGTTTGGATTGGAGGTAAGCATTTTTATTTTAATCCTGATCGTAAACCATTCTCTCTAACATCCGGATCAACTAAAAGTTTTAAACATCGAATTGCCATTGGCGGCCTTTGGGTTAGTTCACCTGAAGTCCTTATGCCCATTCCCGAAAACTTTTATATGATACGTTGGAGGGCTTTGAGCGGTGCGCTTGGTAATTGTGGCGCTGTAACAGAGGAATGGAGAAAAGGTATGCCTTCTATAATGCTTCCGTTATCAAACTGCATGTAAATCATGGGGAAGGGGATATAATTGCCCCTTCCCTTTAATTATCAAACAAATGAAACGCTTATTCTTGTTTTTATCTTTGACATTGAGCCTTGCCGCGTGCAAAGACGAAGAACGCAGTACATCCTATGAGGATATGATTTATTTTACAGAAAACCCGTCCTCGGTCGGTGGTTATATTTCACCGATAACAAAGCTCGATGCAAAACCAAATTCGCAGGTAGAGTTACTTGTCTGGCGAAATGCTTTCGCAGCAAAAGATCATCCTAAACAGAATGTGCAGATAGTCGTGGATCAAAAACTCTCCACGGCCGAAGAAGGTCGCGATTTTTCCATTTCGGAATCGAGTTTAAATTTTAAAGGTAAAAATAATACCTCTATTCCGGTTTCTGTAAATATCCACTCTGCCGCAGGTAAAACGATTGTTCTGCAACTCGTTTATGAGTATTACAATGAATGTCCTGTCGAGGGTCGGATGGCTGACCGTCTGAAAATTAAAGTAAAATAAGGATGAACGCAGGGCGAATTATATTTGCCGTTGTGATCTCTGCGGTGTGCTGCGCCTGCGAAGTAGATTACACTTTCAGCGAAAAAGAGTTTAAGCCCCGCGTTGTGGTCAATGCGCTGATCACCCCGCAGGAAGAGTTTGCCGTGCGGCTGAATTGGAGCGGCACATATACCGACGGCACGAAATTCAAGGCTGTCGCGGACGCCGAAATCAGGCTGTATGAGGACAAAACAGAAGTCATAAATTGCCATGCTGATAGGGAAGGAATAACCGCGACCGAATTTGTACCTACGGCTGGTCGGCATTACCGGTTAGTCGTCACCGTTCCGAATTACGGGGAATTGTCCGCAGAAACGGATATTCCGCAGGCTCCGGTCGGTTCTCTTGTCTTCGCCCGCCAAAAAGGCTGGTACCGGCATTTCGATATGACGGAGTTGACGGTCCCGGACGACACCAAGTCGGTATGGATTCGGGGCAAGCGCAGATACAACGGCTGGAAGGATGTCTTTGAATACTATACGACCTCTGCATTTGTCGACCAGATCAATGGTTCCAACGACGCTTCCGAAGCCAACGACAAAGGAAGCACCGTGAATTTCGAGCAGTTTTTACGCATCCCCTATGAAAACTGCGAGGCGGTTGTTCCGCTGCGCTTCTCCGTCTTCGGAGCTGAAGACGAAAAACATATTTTCCAAGTAATCACCGCATCGGACACCTACGACCGTTATATGAAATCGCGCTACAAACAGGAACTCAATACCGAATGGGGCGGTGAGGAAAATCCGTTCGTCGAGCAAATTACGGTTTACACGAATATCAGCAACGGCCTGGGCATCTTCGCCGGGTACAACTACTACAAAACCCTTGAGATATGAAACGGTGGATTTTTTGCTGCCTGTCACTCTTGCTTGTGGGGACGGCCCTTGCTCAAACGCCCGCCGACAGCGTATCCCGCAGCGAAGCGATCGATTCGGTCGTTGTTACAGCCCGGAAACCTTTGATGATCTACAAGCAGACGGGCAATATCGCAGTCAACATCGAGCAGCTCAAGTATGCTCCGCTGTTCGCCGGCGAAAAGGATATTTTCAAATTCCTGCAACTCCTTCCGGGCGTCTCGGCCGGAAAGGACGGCATGTCGGGCTTGCTGGTGCGCGGGGGCAGCAACGACCAGACGTTGATCCTTTATGACGACGTGCCGATCTACAACCAGGCGCACGCCTACGGCATTCTCTCGATTTTCAGCGGCGAGACGGTCCAATCCGCCGAGGTGTCGAAAGGCTACATATCGCCCGCCTACGGCTCCCGGCTCTCGGCCCTGACGCAAATCCGCACCCGCGAGGGCGACCGGCAGGATCACCGCCAGTCGCTCACGATGGGAACGCTCTCGCTGGCCGGAACCGTCGATGGTCCCATCGTTCGAAATAAAGGCTCATACCTCGTTTCGGCCCGTTATTTCTTTCCCGAAGCAGTCTTGGCATTGGTCGGCAATGCCGTCCGTTTCGGGTTCTACGACCTAACCGGGAAACTCGCTTACGATATTCACCCCAGCCATACCTTGAGTCTGGGAGTCTATTCCGGAGACGACCACATGACCAACAAGGAGGATTATGCCCGAAACGAATACGGCTGGGGCAATACCACGGCATCGCTTCGTCTGGAGTCCCGATGGAACGACAACCTGCGGTCCTCGATAGTCGCTTATTATACCTATCTGCAGAACCGGCAGGAGTCGGAATACGAGGACGATGATTTTAAAAACTGGGGCAAAACGACATATAAAACGCATGAGTTCGGAGCCCGTCTGACATTCGATCAGCGTCTCACACGAGCATGGTCGCTCGATTACGGAGCGAATATATCTCACCAGCGCTTTATGCCGATGCACTCAAAAGGTTATGTCAACGGACAGCACAAGGAACGCGGCTATTCTTCCGAGCAGCTTGTTTCGGGAGCACTTTTCCTGAACAACCGGTTTCAATGGGGCGGCTGGCGGGCAGATGTCGGAATCCGCGCCGCTATGTATGACAATTCGGAGCAAACCAGATTCGCCGTAGAACCGCGGGCGCAACTCGCTTATGATTTCGGCAACGACAATGCCATGTGGCTTTCGGGCACGATAAATTCACAGGCATTGGTGCAATATAACCGCTACTACTATTCCATGCCGATCGACTTCTGGACGCCTTTTAGGGACGGAAAACTGCAACATGCCTGGCAGATGGCGCTCGGCGGCCGGGCCAGGCTGCGGGAGAATCTGACCCTTTCGCTGGAGGGTTATTATAAGCAGATGCGCAACCTGCCGCTGATCTACGACAGCGACGATTTTTTGCTGGGGCGCGGTGGTTTCGTCTACGGAACAGGCCGGGCATGGGGACTTGAGATCATGTTGCAGCGTCAGACGGAGCGGCTGAGCCTGACGGTATCGTATACCTATACGAATTCCCGACGCAGTTCGGAGGGCGTAACCTATCCCTTCGAGTACGACGTACCACATGATTTTAACACGTTCCTCAGCTACGATGTCCTGAAAAGGCCCGGAAGGAGACATACGTTCACTTTCAATATGTCCTGGCGGTCCGGCCTTCCGTACCGACTGACCAATGAGAGTTATCCCGATACCAATGGTAATCCGATCGTCGGCATTACGGCCTATCCTTCGATGCGCATGCGCAATTACTTCCGTTCGGACATAAGCTACAACATGGAGCGCCGAAAACGTAACGGTGTCCGTAACTGGCAGTTCTCGATCATCAACTGGACATGGCACAAGAACCCGGTCTGCATCTATCCATATCAGGGGACCTATAAGGCGACTGTTTTAGTGCCGATCATGCCGTCGGTTTCCTACACCCGGACGTTCGGGAAATAATTTATCTGTTCACAATACTCAGGTTATAATTTCCAATCAACAATAACACACTCTTAACCCTTAAATTTGAGTCTTATGAAAAAAACAATTTTCACCATTCTGTTCATTCTTTCAGTTACGATTAACTGCATGGCCCAAATGACCTACAAGGACGGCAAACTTACCGTGGGACGAGGTATGTATAAAACCTATACGACGAGTTGGGCCGGCTGGGCGCACTATTGGGGTTCCACGGACCAGAACGGTATCAAAATGCACATTCACGCGGCCGCCCCCCGTATGTCTACCACAACCAATAAACTGGTTTTTTTGGATAGCGACAGGTCATTGTATATCGACCTGTATTGCCGCACGATGTATCAAACTTCGGACGAGAAACTAAAAACCAACATCCGGCCATTAAGAACGGCAGCGCTCTCCCGATCTGCCTTTACCATTAACATCGCACCTGCACAATCGAATCCGTCAACGAATATGGTGTTGAAACTGAATCCTGTAAAATATCATTGGAGAGATGAAAGCGAGTATGAAAGATTCAATATCCGTCCCGTTCGAAGCGGAATTGAGGAATACGGTTTTTTGGCGCAGGAATTAGAGACGATTATCCCCGGTGCTGTCGCCATGACAGACGAAGGCGACCGTCTTGTCAATTATTCCGCCCTTATCCCTATTCTGACGGGCGCTATTCAGGAATTGACCGCACGGGTTGCTACTCTGGAAAGTCAATTAAAGGCCGCTGGGAAATAGGAAATCATTGAATTTTGACGGAATTACATAAAACTATTTTATGAAGAAAATATATTCGGTGATATTATTATTGGCTGTAATGCTATCCTCTTGTACCAAAGACGAAACGGACATTATAACTGATGATAATTCTAAAGCGCCGGCACTCGCACAAACCCGTTCGGGTAATAGTGCTGTTGAATATGAAAAAATGCCGAACCCGTATGCTTTAAGTGTCATGCAGGGAGTTTACGATTCGTATAAGGTTTCTAAAAAACTCGAACCGACGGATTTGTATGTCAGATTCTTGCCGCAGGACAGCTTGCAACTTAATACTCTGAAATACAACTACAATCTTGAACTTTTCGATTACCCGCTTGATATAGAAATCCCTGAAGACACGGTATATACGGACCCTACCATTCCGGAGGGCGGTTTCACCTGGTTATATACCACAGTAAAGCCGGACTTTGTATTTCCAAAAGAAATACGCCATGAGGTTATTGAAGAATGCTATATTCCGGCAGAAGATGAAGAAATCTCACCTACTCGCGGAGGTATTGTGAATGTGGAAGAAGCTGCATTTTTAAGTCTCGGATATAATATTGATGAAGAGGACAGTGAAGGGGGACCAGAAGCGCGGGGTCTATGGGTGCGCCCCAAAGGAACTATTAAAGTATATGACAATAGCTTATATACTTACGTCCCGGTAAAAGGGGTGAAAATACGTTGTCATGTGGTTGTTAAATGGTCAACTACATTTACCAATGATGATGGCTATTATCGGATGGATAGCCGCTTTTTATTGAGACCTCACTATGCCATAGTATTTGATAACAAACAAGATTTTGATATATGGGGGAATTGGGGGCCTATAGCAAGGGCCAATCTCAACATGGGCTGGCATAGTAAAAAGGGATATTCTCGTAATATAGAAGCAGGCAGTTTCGCCTGGCCTTGGGCAGCAACTAATAATGCGGGGTATGATTATTACAAAATGTGCGAGGCGACGGGTATTCCCAAACCGCCCCGAAATCTTAAGATTTATGTATTCAAAGGCTGGTCGTCATCGTCAGCTCCCATGCTACGACGAATTGTTCATCCAATTGATTTTACCGGGCCAATTTCTTGGGGAAATTTCTTCTTCGATATTAATCCCTCAGAAATTATCAATATGTTGAGAGTGTTTCTTCCGGACATAACCATAGGGACAAAAGGAAAATCGTATAGGAAGGTGTATGACCACGTAAATCACGAGCTTTCCCATGCCAGCCATTTCAGTGCTGTAGGTAGTGCTTATTGGGCAAGGTACATCGGTTATATTATGACTAATCAAGGTTATGGCAACGGAAGCGGCAAAAATGCTGAACTTTGTGGTGTAGGCGAAATGTGGGGTTACTCGATGGGACATATTCAAGAATTCGAAAAATACGAACCTTCTGGTTTATTAGAAAAGTATAAATTCTATAATAGCTGGATGAAGCCTCATGTTTTTTGGGACTTATACAGGGGAAACACATTGACTAAAAAACAAATTTACGATTGCTTGGCCGTTGGGGTCGATACCTATGACAAGCTGGTTGCAAAAATGTATGAAAGATATCCGGATAAAGCCGACGCGATTGAAAAGGCGTTTACGGGCAATGGTATTACCCCGAATGTTCCCAAACCCGATTCCGGGGATATAACACACGATGCTTTCTATACCGATAAGACCGTTTCCTCGTCTTTCGTATTCTCCGGGAATAACATTCTTACGCGGAATGTTACTGTAACGAACAATGCGAAACTAACTTTTCACGCCAATAAGTCCGTTACTATAAATTCTCCGTTTACAATCAATCAGGGAGCGCAACTTGCAATCACCTGCGGTAACTGACAATTATTTGAAATGTTCAGAGATTATTCTCTGAACATTTCTATCTTTGTCGAAACGCAAAAACTATCTGCTTATGAAAAGGATCGTCTTACTATGTATAATCATTCTGGTCGGTGTGTCATGCGATCCCCCTGAACATCTGGATACCCATTGTACCTATTGGTATTTGAAAAATGTTACCGATAAGTCAATAAGTGTGACTACCGTTCCCGGTCATTTAATGTCGTTCCTAACGATTAATCCAGGAGATTCCGTCTGTTTTCATTCATTTTGTCCTCCGCAACATTGGGGTATCCCGTCTTTCGACGGCTTATATGACATTTGGGAAAAAACAACAATGCAAAATCGGCATACAGATATTCTTTCAAATGATGGGAGTATACTGAAGATCTGGAATTTTGCGGATAGGAATGCCGAAGGAAGGCAATTATTCAGTGAATCTTTCTGGCGGCTTTATATCAAAAAGTCCGAGCAATACACCGAACAGACATATATATGGGTTTTTGATATTCTCCCGGAGGATATTGCCCCGTTATAGTTTCCGTTGTAGACGCACACTTCGCATTGGCAAACAGGCCGAAACCTTTGTTCCGGCCTGTTTTGTTAGCGTGAAATACCCTGCTTCTTGCGGCGTTTGCGCTTGCGCGAAAGGTTCTGCCGCAGGGCTTCGAACTCCTCCTGCGACATGGGGCCGTCCTCGGTGATCTGTCCCAGCAGGTCGCCCGCGGCCCGGAACAGGCTTTCGCCGATGCCGCGGGGTGCAGGCTGCGCCGGGTGCGGCTGCGGGGATAATCCGCGCGGTTCCGTGCGGATCTTCTCCGTCTGCCGCGGAGGTATCGGGACGGGCTTGGGCGTTTGTTCCGCTGCCGGAGCTGCGGGCGGCACGATATGCGGCCGTGCGGTCGCTTCGGGCCGTTGCGCTTCGGGCTTCTGCGGCGTCTGCTGGCGAAGCGTTGCCGGAGCCGGGGCCGTGAGCTTCGGCAGCAACGATGCCCGGTCCGCACGGGGATTGCTGAACAACTCCTGAAAGACATTTGCCGAATAACTCTTACCGAACCGGGAGCCGTTCAGCACGGTTTTCGTCCGGTGGTCTACGAACGTCGCGCCCGTGATACGGCCTGCGGCGTTTTGACGGAAAACGGCGTCGATGCCGTCGGCTTTCAGCAGGCGCACGAACTCGTCCTGCGTCCGGGCGCGGTGCATGGCGCGGGCCACGGTTCCACGAATGGGACCCTTGATTTGCTCGGATTTGATGTCGGCGTCGTTCTTGGCGATCTGCTTTTGCAGAAACTTATAGCCGCCTTTCGGGGTCAGGGCCGAGGATTTGATCGGTGTGCCGACCCACTTGCCCCGTTCGTCGGTCGCGGTGTAGACGATGCCGTTCCACCGTTTGCCGTCAGCTTCGCCTTTGCGTTCCTCCAGATCGACATTATAGAGGTTCAGCAGGGTTCGGAACTCGGTGATCGAGCCGAACCTATATTGCTCGGCCAGAAGCCGTACGGCGGACTTCATCTGCTGTTTGAGGTTGTCGCGTCCGTATTCGACCCGGCGGGTCGTGTCGAACTCCCGCTGCTCCTCGCCTTTGACGGCGGGCCGCAGACCGTACTTGCGTTCGATGGATTGCAAAATCGCTTTCGACCGGGGCCTGTCCTGACTGTCGGAAATTATCGCCCCGTCGTCGCGCAGGCGCACCGAAACGATGTGGATGTGCTCGCGGTCGATGTCGCGGTGCTTGAATACATAGTAGGGCTGGTCGCCGAAGCCCATGCGCTCCATGTATTCGCGGGCAATCTCCGTAAGCTGTTCATCGGTCAGCTTATCGCTGGGGTCGGGATTCAGCGATACGTGGAATACCGGGTCTTTGATCTTCCGGGTATTGAGGTAGGGCTGAAAACTCAACAGGGCGCGCCGCATGTCGAATGTGTCGGACTATTCGCAGTCGCCTAAAACCTGATTCCCGTACAGAACGGACGCTTCGCCGTTCAGCACTTTCCCGGCGTTGTATTCCAATACGCCGCGAATGGATGCGCCTTTGGTTATTCGACCGACCATCTGCGATTGAATTCTTCGGTCAGACGAATGACCTGCCCGAAAAGCACGGTCAGCTCTTGGGTATGCTTCTCCAGCCGTGACAATAGAGCCACGGCCCGGCGGTCGTTAAAATTCGTATGGATGGCTTTGACGGTCTGGTTGTAATTGACCCCGACGGCCCGGATTTGAGCGTAAAGATTCGTCAGACGCAGGTAGTAGTCGTGCGCGTCCTTGTTGGTCTGAACGACCCGGAACGGTCAGCCGAAGATACGGCTGATGATAAACTGCGATCTGCTTCTCACTCCGGCTTTGAGCATCATGTTCCGAAGCTGGGTTTCCTGCTGATGATTCAGCCGGAAATTGTGGTAGTACGTCTTGGGGTCGGCGACCCGCTTTTTGTTCTCCATAAACTGATATTTTAAGGTTAATCGACTTGGGAGATTGACCAGCTCGGTTTTTCGGCCTTCCGTTAGTGTGGCACAAAACGTAGTTTGTGACACAATAACACACCTTGCTATTTGCCCTACGCAAATAAAATCCGTCCCCACGGGACGAAAAGGAGTTGCCGCGGGCAACGACCTTTGACCTTTGGACCTCTATACCGAATTGGTGATCTTCCCGCTGCAAAGGTACGGCCTTTTTTCGCTCGTGATTCGGGTCAATTATGACCGTTCATAACCGTTCAGTGCCCTCCGGGTACCTTTTCGCGGTTTCCACCCCTTTATTTGTGACGTGTTTCCAAGGATTCCGGCGCGGAGTTGGTCGAACCTCGGGGTCGGACGGGCCGCAGGGTCGAACGGGCCGCAGGGTCGAACGGGCCGCAGGGTCGAACGGGCCGCAGGGTCGAACGGGCCGCAAGATATACGAATAATGATAACCTAAAAAAATAAATTATGAACAAAGAACCTATTTCTATTTCATTCGCCAATCAAAAGGGAGGTATTGGCAAATCGACACTCACGATTCTGGCCGCTTCCTGGCTGCACTACGTTCGGGGACTGAATGTGCTGGTCGTGAATTGCGACTTTCCGCAGAATAGTATCTATGAGTTGCGGGAGCGTGAGAAAAAAGCCGTCATGGAGAGTGATACCTACAAGCTGCTGCTCCAGCGGCAATTCGAGCGGCTCCAGAAGAAAGCCTATCCGGTGCTTCGCTCTACACCGGATTATGCAAAGACCGACGTGCGTGTATTCCTCGACAGTGAACCGGAAGCCTACGACGTGGTACTTTACGACCTGCCGGGAACCATGAACACAAATGGTGTGCTCTACACGATTTCGCAACTCAATTACCTGAGGGGGGGGGTACAAAAAATGCTAAAAGCCGGCACGAATAAGTGCTAAACAACGGCCAAAGCAACGTAAAAGCCTTATAGTAAACAACTATAAGGCTTTTTTCTTTTGCGGTTACAACAGCAGCAGGCCAAACTGCGACAAAAAAGCATCACTAATTCGTAGCTAAAACTAAAAAATCATCTTGGTTACGATTTTTCCCTGTTTCAGGTTACGAATTTCGTGAAACATTCGTCACTCTCCACTGGTTATCAGAATTTTAAAGCACACTGCTTTATTTCGAATCGCGCACGCATCGGACCGGTCCTGCCACCGACTTTACATAATAAAAATAGAATTGGTATTCGAATATATGGAACAGGCTATGATCCTTATGGATATGCAAAATGTTCACTCGATTGTCTGTGTCCGTGGTTGCATTATGGTAGTTCCCGCAACTGCTTGTACGAATACCTCCTCCGTCGCCTACACGTGTTCCCTGTGTCGGAAAATAAGATGTCGGACCATCTTTCCATTTCTGCATATACATATTCATTCCATATCCGTTCGCAAACTTGTCGTCATAATTGATATCGCTCATAGATGCCGGATTGATTCCCGTATCTGTAAATTCGAGCCATAATTCACCCGAAGCAACCCTCCAGCCTGTGGGACAGGGGTCGAAAATGGATTTCTCCGTCCCGTAGTTGTCGTATATATGGACATTATTATTCGAATTAACCGTGTAGGCTTTCATTCCATCGGCGGCCGGTTCCAGTCCACCCCAAAGTTTGTTGTCGCTTTCTCCGGTCGGACACCAGTCGCCATTATTGAAGTAGTTGTTCTTTGCTTGTACATAGGCTTCATTTTGTTTGACTGCGTTCGTTCCGCTGATAAAAACGGTGGGATTGGCGATGGCGTGTCTGACGGCTCCGGTCAGGGAGCTTCCGATCACCGAATGGAACAGCTTGGTTTCATCGGCAGCGGATGTCTTATGCACTTCGACCTGGTTGGAGTTGTCATAATGCAGATCCGTATGCTCGTCGTTATAATCCTGATACTCGCTTGCGATATACCGTAAAGGCGGAAACGGGTCCTTTCGTCCCCACTGGTACAACATGCCGAAAGCCTGCGTCATCGGATCCGGATACCGGTGGAGACCGTTTCCTACGCCTTCCTGATTCTCCGCCAGCGCTCCGAGATTGCATGACATGACGGCATAACCCTGAATGCGAGGTTTTTCGGGATATATGCCGTTCTGGTCCCAGTCGTATGTGTAATAAGTAACGGCCCTGCCGAGATTGTCCGGCTCATCATCCGTAACCCAGATGTGCCAGGACCATATAATGTCGCCCGTGCTATTGTAAGCACCGATCAGGGCATTGCCTTTCTTTTGCGTTCGGACATAGATTTTCTGATGAATGTCGCCCGTATTCTCACCGAGTTGCACCAGCGTCCCGTTCGTATTATCGCCGATGCAGTCTTTGGTTTGCCAGATAATGCCGACGCGGGCTATTTTCAGATTCTCGTCATGGGGACTCAAATAGTCTGCAAAATTGTATCCGCCTCCTGTCTCTACACGGTAATAGGGCTCAAAAGAGAGGAAACCGTCGGGTTTGACGACAAAACAGTTGGCCGACGGATTGTTTTGGCCTTTCTCCCCCGTGATAGTCACCGTTATGCGGTAAACCTGATTGCGCTGGATATTGAAATTGTTGAAGGAGTTTCCTCCGGGATAAGCCTCATAGAGATATCTTTCACCGCCGACTTCGGTGGTTATATCCACCACAAGCGCATTGGAGGGAGCTGCATCGGACTTGCTGCCGCCCTGGGTTTCCGTTTCCCCTTGCAGGTTTTCAGGGACATAGAAGACGGCCCATTCCTTATCTTCATTCTTCTCCAAATCCGAGGCGGCAAAGGCTATGGAACCGAATGTCGTTCCGTCGGGAAACGGAACCGCATCCATCGGTTCGTCATTGCCGTCGCCGGCCAAGGTCTCTACCCGGCAAATATTCGGGATTTGCCTTACGTTGACGTTGTTCAGTTTCATCTCCGCCTTCAGCATCTCTACCTTTACTTTGAGTTTGGCATACATGCGCGTAACCGGCACTGTGACCGTAATACCCGTCATCACCTCCACCTCTTCGCTCGCTCCGGCCATCGGTATCGACACCTTGTCTATCGACCGTAACGGGAAAGCCGTAGGCAGGGTTTGCTTTTTCAGTTGCTCCAACTGCCGGAATTTTTGCCAGGAAGCATCCGTGCCGTCGTTGGCCCAGTTGTCATAGCCCGTGTTGGTCACGACATGTACGACGGACGGAACTCCGGCTTTCAGGTATACGGGCAGGTCTTGCAACATCGCCTGGTCGGTGACGGTATAGTAGCGCGGCTTTATCAGCAGTTCTTGCGTTGCCGCATCGTACTGGAATACCCAGATGTCGTGTATCTCCTTTTCCTCCGCAGTTTCCTGCTCGGGGGTGCCGCTCGGCATGGATGCCCTTGTATCTACCTGAGCTTCAACGACAAATGTATTGACGGATAAATTCAATAGGGCTTCCGCCAGTTCGCCCTCATCGAAAACCGCACCGTTTGTTCCGTTTGTCTCCGGTTGCAGTTCTTCTGTGCAACCGCCCGTTGCGGCGGCAGCCAATAAAAGTATGAATAAAAAGTAATGTTTCATATCAGTCGAAAGTATATTCGTTGTCATAAGCATATTGCCATTCCTGCACGTTCACCGTGAGCCGGTTGTCGCGGACGGTGACGGTGAAACGGTAGAGATTGTTGCGAGAGATGTCGAAACGCCTGGCATTGTCGTTATTATCCGTCTTTCCGCTCTCATCGTAATTTGCGAAATAAACTTTATACGGCTCATCCTCACCGGTTTGTACATCGAGTCTGACTTCAATGCACGAGTACTTGTCTCCAGCATCGATGTTTCGGTATTCGGGCAGGTAGGCAATCCATTTCTCATATTTGCTCCCGTCAGCACCAATCGACTGGTATGCGAAGCAGAAATTTTGTATTTTCTCTTCCGCATCGTTGCTATTATCCACGAGGTGCAGGTCGCTGACGTAATCGCTGTTCCACTCACCGCCGTGATCGTAGTCGTCCTGCGAGAAAACGTCTTTCGGGGCACAATATCCCTTGTTATTGTAGCGACGAATCTTCACCTCGCTGAACGACAGGTCGAAATGGCCGTCCGTTTTGAGTATCACCTCCGTCTTTGCCACGGCACGGAGCAGGGTGACAGGCTCGGGCAGCAATGTGGCCTCCCCGGACCTGAACGCTATATTGTTGTATTCGCGAACCCCATAGAAAGGAATCAGTCGTTCCGGCCCCAACTCGAACGAAGAAAAACTATCGAACTGCCCCCATCCGGCATCGCAGATATCCGCAAGCAGCGTTTCTCCTGCCTTTATCGTATCGTCGCCGTATTGCGGCCAGTTGGCAAGTACGACCATCTTGAAATTCTGGTGAGCGGCCAACGCGGCGGGGGCCTTGCCAAGCATACTGTAATCCCTGTAATCGCTTTCTTGGGTCACCACGAAACCGTCCGGCTCAAAACGAGCGATGAGCTTATTGTCGGAGGTGAAAAAATAAATCCTGTAGTTGTTGTTCTCTATGTCTATGTAGTTTTCATACGTTTCGCCAACTTCATAGCCTTCACCGGGCTCCGGGCTTCTTGTGGGCAATCTGAAACCGATGCTGAGAACTGGTTCTTTATCGGATACGCCGAAGGCCTCCGTGTCTTGGCTGCACGAGCTCCCCCACAACACAAGGAGCAGCAGAGTCCCTGTGATGATATGTCTTGCCACATTCTTCATTTGCATTCCTCCTATTACAATTCGCTGTTTTGCAGCACCACTTTCCAAGAGTTGATGTAGATGTAGGTATCGAGCCAACGGTCGCCTTCATCGAGGAAGAAGACCATGTCGTACACGTCTTGCCTGTCGAGATACTCCTGATCGTCCATATCCCGGTTATAGAAACCTTTCACGAGCAAGGCGTAGTCGATAAGGGGAATGGAGAAAACCGTTCCTCCTGTTTCCTTGTTGGTCACGGTGAGCCGAGGCTCCTGTTCTTTCACGAGACGCGGCACGGTCAGTTCGGCTATGGCCGCACTGAAAGCAGCGCGAAAGACGGTCTGCGTCCCTTCGGACCGGGAGGCTACGCCCGCTTCCCCGGCGTCGGTATGCCAAGCGTAGAAAGTCACCTGCTCGTCGGGCAGCAGCGCGTTGTCCCAATCCATACTTCCGTTGGTGTCGGTAATGGTGAAAACGAACTTGTCTTTGTCCACGGCCTCTCCCGAAAGGTGCTGCAACACCACTCGCACATTGTTGGTGTTCTTCACCAACGGCACGGTATAAGTGTACGTACCTTCTGTTTCTCCGAACGTCTGTTCAGGCAGCCATCCGTGAAACAGGCGGTCGAGGTCTTCGGCGACGAATGCTTTGTTCCCGGGATCGTGCTGCCGGTTAAGCGTGCAGGTCAGTTCTTTACCGACGGCTGTTTCGGGTATCGAGAAAGAGCCTTTGTCGGTAGTGCCGCACCAAGCAAGCAGGTCGTATTTACCCGGTTCTACGTCTACAGTCATGACATAGCCGTCGGCCGCAAGGGCTTCTCCCTGTTCAGTACGCTGCCAGACCACTCTGCCTTCGGCATCGAGCAGGTAGAGTGTCACTGTGTTCACCTCGTGGGCAAAGGCATCGGCAAACTTCATGTTGTAATCGTAACGGAACGTCACACGGTAGTTCACCGAGCAGTCGCCCTCATCATCATAGATTAAGCCGTCGCAGGCATATAACATCGAAGCGCAAGCGATGGCCGCCAGCATCTTGCCGCTTGAATTTCTTATGTAAGACCGTATATCCATTTGACTTATGTTTTTATATTATATCGTATGCTGCGGAAAATGCCGCAGGGGATTTTCATTTTCGGAGGGAAATGGCAAATGCGCCCTTTCCGATTCCGTCCTCTCTTTGCGCCGGAGCGGAAGCGCTTTTTTAACCATTCCATGAGAGTGAACCCCCTCATGGAATGGTTGTTTACATGATAATGATCGATTCCGGAAAAATTAAAGTTCCACATTCTGGCTGACAATCTTCCACGAGAGGATGTTGATTTTCGCGCCAACGTAATACGTGTCATCATCCGGATCGCCGGGCACGATCTTTTCGTTCCCGTCAAAGATTCCCTTGCCTATTTTTTCCAATTTGTCAATGGTGACTACGTAGTGGTGATTGCGCACAATGCCGTATTTGGCTTCCGGAATAGTTCCGTTTTCTGCGACATCGGCATTGTTGAGGTGTTCGATCGGAATGTTGTAGTACATCAATCCGCCGTCGTAAGCGGTGGCGCCTGCGGATGCTGCCGCCAAATCGTCGTTGAGAGCGGTAATAATCTGATCCGAGCAGTCAGAGCCGTCCTCTGCATACAACGGGGTTGCATTCTCATTGACAAATACCACTTTCACTTCTCCGTCGCCCATATTCTCCAGTTTCACATACTCTTTGCCGATCTGGGTGTATTTTGTGTTGCCTTGATCGTCTTTGCCGTTCTCATACCACACGGTGTGTTGGTTTCTCGTCTTCAGTACGCTGAGCACGTATTCGAGGAAGGAGTCCTGTTTGAACAGCACGCCGTTGTAACGCACGAGGTCGAGCGCATTGCCGCTCGCGTCGCAAACCCTGGCTTTCAGCAGGATGCTTGTAGCGGCGGACGGGAAGTTGGCGGAAACGACCGTACTGGTGTTGGTGTTCTCGGCGCAATAGGCCGGAGTTCCCAATGCGGTCAGGCCGTTTTCCAAATCGACATAGTTCAGGTATTCGGAATTGGCAGGGACACCCGCGGCATTTTCGGGATAGCCGGAAAAACCGTAGTTGAATGACTGCCCCCAGTGGCTGCGGTAGTCGATCGGTCTGTTCCAGGTAAAGCCCAAATCATCGTTCGCCCAGGTTGCATCTATATTCTTGACCATGTACGATCTCTTTGCCGTGGCGTTCAGTTTCCATCCGAGCAGTTCCACATAAAGCTCTTCCGAAGCAATGCCGCCACTTACAGCCGAGTTTTCTTCGCCCGCCACGGTGACCTTTATCGGATAACGTCCATTGGCATCGCTTACGAGTTGATCGGACACGCCCAGGGTTACTTTGGCTGCCAAACGCTCCACATAGACGGTCACGGTATTGACGATGGCATTGACATCCGTCATCGGTTCGAGCGAGAAATTCTCCTCGTTGACTTCCGTTACGAAATACACAGCCCGATTGGCTTCGGTATAGCTCGTCGTGCTCATGGTAAAGTAATCGGTCGTGACGTTATCGGTTGTCGACGGGTAATAAATGCCTTCCGCATTCCCGTCCGCAAGCACCGTTTGCATCTCCTCGAGCGTGTTTCCATGCAGGAAGCCCGTCGGTTTGTTGAGCACCGCTACCATATACCTGGGATAGTTTTTCCTGCCCAGTTCTTTCAGCACGACGACGTTGTTGCTCGTAAATTCAATGTTGCCGGTAGGATTTGTCGTCGAGGGGTTGCCACCCGTCCAGACATCACCTTGTGTAACGAATACGCCGTCGGCATCGTAAAAATAGAAATAGGCGTTTTTAACGGACTGTTCGTTCGTCCCGTATTCGAATTCGCCTTCCTGCGCCCTCGTAAGGGAGCTTGCATCGGCGAGCCGGACATTGATGTATGCCTCGTCTGCCGTGAAAATCTTCGGGGTATCATCCGGAATGGTTCCCGATTCATCGTTCGAGCATGCGCACAATGCGGCACATGCGAACAAACCTAAAAATAATTTTTTCATCTTCATAAATGTGTGTTTTTGACTGTGTTAATGATATATATTTTTGTTAACGCCTCCCTTTTTCAAGCTGTTCGAGTGTGATGCCGGCCTGCTCCAATCCGAGCGATTGCGCTTCGTTCAGGTAGCGCCTGGCGCTGTCGTAATCCTTTTGCCGGACGGCCAGCGCACCCCGGGCATAAACCGCCTCAGGCGAATCGCCCGCTTTGGCAAGGTAACGTTCCGCCCCTGCGAGGTCACCGCGGCGCATTGCGGCGTTGGCGGCATTGAGGTTGGCAGCGGTGTCATCCGGGAACATGCGCACCGCAGTCTCGAACACCTCGGTGAACTCGTCCGTACCGGGTTCATACTCCTGCGCCACGAGGTAGAACTCGTTCAGACTCAGCTTCTGCGGCCGCTCGCGCATGATCCGTTTTATCTCTTCCACGTCGCTGTAACTGCGGATGGTGTAAGCGATACGGTAGTCGGTGCGGCGCAGCGCCGGATAACAGTTCTGTAACAGAAAGCGGTATTCCTCCGGACAGGTGCTTTTTATCTTCCACTCTTTGGCATCCGGCTCCAAATCGCCGTCTATCAAAGCGATGATCCTCGTGCGATGTTCAAGGTTCGACCGTTCCACGTAACGACGCAATCCGGCCCAGTCCTCCGGTTCATAATCGGTCGTTATCATATCGCCTTCAAACCGGTAGAGTTGCTGTATGTGTTTCTTCAATGCGGCGGTACGTCCGATAGCCAGTTCTTTGTTATGCGCATACGGACTTTCGGGCGAAGCGTAACCTTTCAGCCATACCGAAGTGATGGTTATATCCATGTCGCTTCGCACGGAGTCGATCGATGACTGTATTTTCCCAAGTTCGGCAGTGTTGCGTCGATAGCCCGGATAAATCACCGTTTGGTCGACCGGGAAGTCGATGAACGCCGAACCTTCGAGTGAATCCCGTTTTTCGATCTGCCCTTGCGGGCGTACATATACCAGTTCGGGGAAAAACGCCTCGGTGTGTCTTCCGAGCATCCCCCTCTGCTCATCCAGCAACGTGCTGCAACACCCGTAGTCGCTGCGATGAAGCGACAGCACGGAGCCGTTCATCCATTCGGCGTACGGTACCAAGTTGTGGTATTCGATGGTATCGGGCTTTTCCGAGACCTTATAGCTCTTTTCATCCTTACCCGAGAGCATGCTCTCGCCGTTACGTACATAGAAATAGTAGCGCCGTCTGCCGTAAACCCCTACCGATTGTAGGTTGAGCGAGTCGTTGCCCTTGACTAACCATGGCGTAAGAAGCACAGCACGGTTATTGTCCACGTCGAGCCCTGACAAATCCCAAAGCATGTCTATGGCGATGTACCCGCCGTTGCGTTCGATCCTGAGATTCTCAATGGCAACGCCGTCCACGATGTCCTGTTTCCGCGTGTCGATTGCGGTCTGCGCTTCCGCTGTCGTAACCATGCCCAAAAGGGCTGAAAGGATATATAATCTCTTTTTCATCTTGTACACGATTAAAATACATAAACAAGGTTGATTGCCGCTTTCGTCGGCCCCACGTAATGGTGCGGCTTGTCCGATTCTATCTTCCTGCCGCACCCGGTGCACCGGAAGCGGTCATAGCGCGTATAGGCATAACCAAAGCCTATCTCCGCCTCGAGGTTCCAGTGCCGCCCCAGTATCCACGCATAACCATAAGCGATACCTGCGCCGACGAACCAGCCCTGATAGCGGCTGTCCTTCAGCTTACGGGCATCCGTGCCGAGAAAGTTGATTTTTCCGTCGAAACCTCCGATGTTATACCGTCCGCCGTGAATGTGAGCACCCACGAAGTGCCCCGAGAAGCGGTCGCAGAACCAGTATCTGGCTTCGGGTTGAACAACCCAGTGTTTCCAGCGCCGGTCGTGCGCGAGCGTCCATGCGTTGAACTGCCCCGTAATGTCCAAAGTCCATTTCGGTGCGAGTCCGACTTCTATTCCCAAATTCGGATTCAGGAAAGCATCTGCCAGAACATTACTCTTGACAGCCACGTTCTGGGCTTTGACGCCCTGCGTCATACCGGTGGCGGCAACTACCAGCAGGACGAACATTCGTTTTATAACTCCATTATTCATATCTTTATGGCTATGGTTAATTATTGCGTTGCAAATTTTACAGTCTGTCCTTGCATGGACAGTCTCAAAAGGACAGTTACGGTGTCCTTGCTTTTTTTTAACATGATTTTCGTGATTTTAAACCTGGTTAAATTGTTCTGAGAATATTTTGCAGCTACTTCCGGAGTGTTCCGGCAATTCATTTTGGGCCTGCCACGTATCTATGGAAGTGCCTTTCTGCCGGCGGAATGTCCGGGTCGGTCTCGGAAAAGGCAGCTGCTGTTATGATGGTAAAATGAACGGGAATACGAACTTCCGGTCGGACATGAGGTCGTGCAATGCCTTCAATCTTTTTTTGCGTTGTCCGTAAAGCTGCTGTAGATGTCAGCTCTGCTGATACGGAACAGCATGGCGAGCGTCCCGGCAGTATCCGGCATTACCGGCTCGGCGGCGGGAAATTGCCTCCACATGTTCGCAGCGACGATAAAACAAAAGGTATATAGCGATATTTTTTCATTATATATGTAGGACGGATGAAATGACTAAAAAACGATTTTACATTTTACAATGGAATTGTGTTTACCCGATTCGTGTTTTTTTCTGAAAAATAGCAGGGTATATTTTTTGTTCTGCACAAAGGAAACGATATATTTGCTATCGCATAATGTCAAAACGTATAAATCACATCGGCAAAATCGTAATGACCATTATACGCAAACTGCAATTTTGTAACGGATATGTCAAATCAGCAAAACCAACTCGTTTCGAGACGACCGAAGTTTCACAATCGATAGTCTTAATACAAACAAAGACAGCAAATTAAGCCACCCTTACGCGCCATAATGCCGGAAACATGCAGCCTGTGACCGTCTACCTGAATAATTTTTAGCACACCGAAAAAAACAGCAGAAATACACACTCGAGAGCGGTAATTTGAATTCGACGACATGGAAGCATTTGTCACATACGGCAACTTGATGATCTATATTTTACCGATATGTTGTTCGGCCATATGCTCGGTCTTCTCCTTATTATTGATATGGAATTATCGCAATCTCGCCGAACGAAAGTTAAGGCGGGTCGTGAGCATCTATTGTATTCTGATAGCCGTGTGGTGGGCGTCCGTTTTATGGCATACGCTCTCCGACGATCCGGTATTCCTTCCGGTCGACATTCCTTTTGCCCTGTCGTATATCTATATTCCCGTATTGTTCTACAACATCGTTTATTACCTAACCTATTTGGGGAACAAAAGAAACTTTCCCGTACTGAATTACCTTTGGCCGCTCCCTGCGCTGGCAATTATCCTGACAGCGGCCGTCTGGATATTGCCACATGGGGAAGAAATTGCCGGATTGTCGCTGGCCGAGCGCTATGCGAATTTTTACATCTCCAGCTTTTTGCTGCGGTTCATCACGGCAATAGCCTATATCGTTCCGACCTGCCTGCTGTTGTCGCGGTATTATAAGCAGGCGGTAGTACAAAAGGTCGACACGGATCGGAAATCTTTCAGTATAAGATCATCGCATTGGCTCGTCGTGCTCTTCGTGCTTTTCATCGCTATATGGCTGATCGCATTTTTGCCTTCGGTAGTCTGTTCCACCCGATGGCTCGTCCGCCTGAACGCGTTATGTATCATGGCCCAGGAGATCCTGCTTACGTACCATGTTATCCGCAGGCAGTATCTCTCTTACAAAACCTCCGATTTGTTCCCGCCCGCCGGAAAAAAGAGCGAGAATAACGGGTTGATCGCCAAACAGCGCCTTGTGCCGTCCGACACGCGAGGACAATTGAACAGGAGGGCGTTCGAAAACTATTTGTCTCAAAAAAAACCATACCTCGACCCCGATTTCAAACTGACCGACATGGCTGAGGCGATGGGGGTGAACCGTACCGTCATGTCCAATTTTATCAATCAAACTTACGGCATGAATTTCAACCGCTACCTGAACCAGTGGCGGATCGAGGAGTACCAGATTCTGATGGCCCTTCCTTCGAACGAACGTAAAAATCCGTATCAGGTAATGGTTATGGCAGGATTCAAAGACTCCCGGCATTTCCAGCGTGCGGTTCAATTGGAGAAAACACACAAAGAACAGGCTAACGGCGAATTGCAAACAGATAAAAAAGAATGAACCAAGATATCGGACGTGCAATAGTTTTCTCAATTCCAGTGGTAAGCGCGGCGGTCGGCCTGATCCTGATTTCGCTCGATACGACCCGCTCTTCCAATACGGTCGACCGGAAGATACATTACAACATGATCGCTGTATACAGTCTGATTATGCTGTTCTGGAGCGGATTGGTCATGCATTCCATCGCCCGCGATATGTTCATCGCATACCTGCCCGTCTTCTTTTCCTCATTCGGTTTTATTCCCGTATTCCTGTACCAGATTACTTATCTTATTACAAGTATAAGTGAACGGAAACGTTTCCCTGCATGTCATTTCGTCCTCCCGGCATGTTTAACCTTAATTATCTGCGCGATTGCTTTGACAGTTCCGTTCCGGCAGCGATGGGCTGCCATTTATGATAACGAGACAAGCCTGATAGCCGTGCTCGTCGACAGCACGTTCATCGTCTGTATTTTGCTGTGTATTCTATATTCCTGGCTGAGCCTGCTCCGCATAAAGTCGTATAAACGCAGGATAATCGACTATTCCGCAGATATCTACCGGATGTCGCTGGATTGGCTCTCCTTTATCGTCCTCTTCAGGGTCGTGCTGCAAACCCTGCCGATAGCCGGATTGATATTGGGCGTCGCCCTGTTCAATAAGTTGGGGTTTATCTGGACATTTACGACATTGCCGGCGGTCTTCACCCATATCGTGCTCTGCCTGAGTATCCTTTCAGAGAATTACGTGATTTTCGAGCCGGTTACCGCCAAAGAAAAGGAAACGGCCGTGTCGGCAAATAATGTGCTGTTGGAACGGCAACAGGTCGAAAAATATTTGGAGGATCGGAAACCTTATCTGAATCCGGAATTCAAGATAACCGACATGGCCAGGGACCTTTTTTCCAACAGGACTTATATATCGGCTTTCATTAACCGGGAATATGGCGTGAATTTCAATCGTTTCATCAATAATTACCGGCTGAAGGAAGTGGAAAGATTACAGTCGGAGGTTGTGCAGCGAAAGCAAAAAATATCTATGTTAGAGATCGTTATCCATGCTGGATTTAGTAATTATCGCAGTTATTTCCGGGCCAAGAACATGGTGAAAAACGAAGCCGTTTCGATAAATCAGAAAATATAACCGGAGCCGATCTGAGAATCAAGTGAGGAGCGCCAATACGATCTGCGAACTTCAGAGAGCTTTTAATGATGAGCGATACCATAAAAGATAAGGTTACTCTAACTTACCTCATAAATTTTGCGATATAAACATCGGTCTTTTGCCTTGCATCTATTCCTTACCGCGAGACTCAATACCATACCGGAACGCCGTCCGCATAAAGGAACACACGGTCCTGCTCTCCCCGGGAGAGTCCCTTTATATAATACAGGCCGCCAAGGGGAACCTGGTCGAAGTCGATGTAGATACGTTCGGCCCTTTTACGCTCAAGTAGTTTCCAGCCGCCATCCTGCCAATAATACAACCCATATTCGTCGCCGGGACAAATCGCATTGCCGTCGCCGCGCCTGATATAGGCAATCTTTTCCAGGGCAACCGGCTTCCCGAAATCAAAGCCTACCCATCTTGTCGAATCCTGTACTGCAAAATAGGTCAGCGGATCGTTATCGTTGATGTGCCCGGGGGTATCGTAATTCGGATTACGGATCGGCACAGAGGGAGAAAAGAGCGTACCGGTTATCCGTTGCCCGGTCTCTTTTTCGTAAAAATACAGTTCGGCAAAATCGGTCGATTTGTTCGAAGACGACATAAGCCGCCAATAACGGCGAGGCAACGTGTCGGAGGGGGCTATTTCGCCCGAGAGGAGATTCCATTCGGGGAGTTCCGCGACCGTTTCAGCCCGCCTGAAACCGGGGTTGTCAGCCGCCTGTATCCGCCCCTTCTGCAAATACCGTTTAATGGAATAGATGTGGGAAAACGCCGGAAACTTGCGATCCAGCCGAATGGTCCCGAATCGGGTCGTATCCGCATGCGGGAAAGCGATGCCGCCGCGCGAATCGACGATAAACGGTTCCGATATCGGGATAATCGTCCCGTCACGGAATCCGACGACCAGGTAGAGGATATCCCGCCCGACGCTGGTAAACGACGCCCGGTTGCGCCGGATTCGGCCGATATCGACAGGAACCCACTGGCTGTTGTCGAAGACGGCGAGGTAAGCATATTTCGTCCCGGCTCGCTTGCCGGACAACGGGACGGAGATGTCGACGGTCCGGCCGTATTCATCGGTAACATCTTTCATAAACAGGCGGGACAGCGACTTCGGGATGCTGCCTTCGCGTTCGAGCGCCTCCAGAAGAAGCGGATGCGGGGCGTATGTCTCGCGGAAGACCTTCGCCAGCCCGTTATCGGTATAATGATAACTCCCGGGATAGGATCGGAACGGTTCGTAATCGATATTCCGCCGTTTGGTAGCGAGGATATTGTTCCAGTAATGCCCGCCCGAACGGTCGGGCCAGTTCGGCGTGAAGTCGAACGCCACCGGAATCCCCTTGCTCCGGCAATTCAGCAACCCGAAACGGGAACGGTCGAAGCAATCGCCATAGGGTTGTTTGGCCAGGGTGTTCAGACGCAGGACTTCGATAAGTTTTACGTCCTTCACTCGCTGCATTTTCACGCTATCTTCAAAATGCGCATTGACGGCCTCTGCGGCACGCCGCGCATTGAATTTGTAGTCCTTGATCTGGCCGATATAATCCAACTCTCCGCGTCCGAAATCGACCCAGTCCCGTTTCCAGGTGTCGAGCGGTTGTTTCTCCGCGCATTTATACGGCAGTATGTATTCGCAGAAATCCTCAAACCGGAGATGCCGTAGGTAATCCAACGTCTGCCACTGGGTAAACGAATAGTCGATGTTCCAGATCAGGTAATCGGCTTCGATTACCTGTATATCGAAGGACAGGGTGAGCAAAGGCTTGAACTCTGCGGCAATCGCGTTCGTTTTCGCCAGGAGTTCATCGCCGTCGGTATCGCTTGAAAACAGGGAATCCAACGCATCGCAATAGGCATAATAGGATTCCGCAGAATAGGACGTATGATAAGGCATGTGACGGATCAGGTATTCCGCGGCACGGTATTTCTGGCTGTCGGCCGGATTCTGCCGGTAATGGTCCAGCACTTTCTCCAGCTCCGCACGGTTATCGCCGGCGTAACGCAATGCCCTGTCGACAGCCGCACCGTAGCGACTGCAGGCGCAGACCGCCGCAACGGACAGGATGGCGAGGGTCCGCCGGAATGCTAATCTCAACATCTCGTTTTTTTAATGCCAGTGTACACGGTCGTTTTCCCAGGTAAAAATCCGCTGCGAATAACCCCGGTCACCGCGGATAAAATAGAGGCCGTCGGCAGGCAGCCGGTCTGTTTCGAGCATCACATCGGCAACCGTCTGCGTATCGGAAAGCACCCATTTGCGGTTATCCCAATAGTAAATGTCATACCTGTCGCCGACACAGATCGCATTGCCGTCCCCGCGGCGTATGTAGGAAATCCGGTCCAGGCCGACCGGCTCACCGAAGTCGAATCCGACCCAGTAATCCGTCCCTTTCACCCGGCAATAGGTCTCCGGATCGTTATCGGCGATATGCTCCGCCCGGTGCTCCCGGTCGAGCGATTTGCCGGAGTCGATCAGGCGTCCCTTTACGGGCTGTTCGTCCCCTTTCCTGTAAAAATAAATCTCGGCCATGTTGTATTCATCCTTGCCGACAGCCCTCAGCCGCCAGTAACGATAGGGACGGCAGGACAGGGATTCCGTTCCCGAGGTCATCTTCCAGCGGGAAATCGAAGCCACGATGTCGGCATCACGGAAATCCGGACGATCCGAGGCCTCGATCAATCCGTTGCCGAGGTATTCCGTTTTGTAGAATACATGCTGGTACATCGGGTTTTTCCGGTCCAGCACGACCCGCTGCCGGCGGGTCGTATCGGCCTCGATATATCGGGTTTCACCCAGGGCGCTGAGCGTAAAAGGCAGGCTGGCCGGTTCCAGGTTCTTGTTGCGGTACACCATAGCCATATACGTTATATCACGCCCCATGTTCCTGAACAAGGCATATCCCCGGCGAACTTCGCCCCAGTAGACCGGAACCCACTTATTGTTGTCGAAGGTGGCGATGTAGGCCAGTTTCTCGTGCTTGTATTCCGGGAACAGGCGGATTTTCAGATCCGAAGTCTGCTCGTATTCGTGCGTTACATCCTCCGCACACAGGTGGATTACCGACTCGGGCATCTCGACGCCCTGCGACAGCAAACGATACAACTCCCCGTTGACTTTATACGTCTGGCGGAAAATTTTCGAATACCGGGCATAGACGTAATGCGGATAGTTCGGATTGCTGGCGAACGGATTGAACATCAGGTTGATTCCGCGCGTCGTATGGACCGAGCACCAACCGTGCCCGTAAATCCGGTCGGGCCACTGGGGCGTGAAGTCGATAGCCACGGGCAGGCCCTTGCTGCGCATGAGCTGGATGGCCGAAGTCGCATAGTCCCAGCAGGTCCCGCCGCTCATCTTCATAAAGGTCGTAGGCCGGGTTATCGGCATGAATTTCAGGTCATGGAGCCAGATTTGCGGAGAAATGCCCGACTTCATCGTACCGTTCACCCGGGAAACGGGCGCAAGCGGATTGAACTCATAATCGTAATTCTGCTGTATCTGGTCGTAAGATTCCGACCGGCAGACGTTTTTCATCGCTTCGCGCCAATCGTCCAAAGGCTGCGTGTCGATACATTTGTAGGGCAGCAGGTATTCGCAGAACTGATCGAAGTTCAGGTGACCGGCCCATCCGGTATGCTTCCAGTCCTCGAAAGCCGCTTCGATATTGCGGATCAGATAATCGGCAGAGACCACCTGAATATCCCGCTGGGTGTAGACCTGCGGTTTGAGCGAGTCCGACACCCGTTCTATCTGTTTCATCACCCCCGTCCGGTCGGGAAGCGACAACAACGAATCCACTATATCATAATAGGCTTCGTACGCCCCGCCGACGGAGGTATGGAACGGCATGTAACGGATCAGGTATTCCGCCGCGCGGTATTTCTGGCTGTCGGCCGGATTCTGCCGGTAATGGTCCAATACTTTCTCCAGTTCCGCACGGTTCTCCCCGGCTTGCCGCAAAGCCTGGTCCAACGTCGGCGCATTATGCCGGCAGGAAACAGATAATAACAGGATCAGGCTGAAAAAACGGATAAATCTTGTCATACGCTTGAAATTTTATTTACTCTACCCTCTTCCACCAGCGGCCCGAGCGGCGATTGCGGGTATAGGGGTCCTCGGAATAGCTGATACGGCGGACTACGCCGATGATAAATTCCTCAGGGACAAATCCCAGGTAGCGGCTGTCCTTCGAATCGGAGACGTTATCGCCGCAAAAGAAGTAATAGTTATTGCGGAACGTATACACCGGAAGGGGTTGGCCGTCGAGCAACGCCCGGCCTTCGGTGTATTTCAACTGCCCGCCGGTTTCATATTCGATCACCGGTTTATAGAGTTTGCAGTTACGCCAATCGAGGTCGATACGGGCCCCTGCCTGCGGAACATACAGCGGACCGAAATTCTTGATCGTCCAGCCGAAACGACGGTCGTCGTAGGGCATCGCCCGAAGTACCTTGGGATGGATCAGCGAATCGGGCGTTTCAGCGAGACGGCGCTGCTGTTCGAGATTCCCGATCGGATGAGGATAACGGTTGTTGCAGAAATAGCTGTCCCGGACAGATACGGAGTCCCCCGGGGTCCCGATACACCGTTTGGAATAGACGTAATTGATCCGGAACTCGATCCGGTTGCGGTCGTACCCGCGCGGAGCGTTGAACACGACCACATCGTTGACCCGCACCTTCCTGATACCGGGCATCCGAAAACTGCGGAGCGGAATATCCTTCCCGAATTCGAACTTTTTGTAGATGCGCGCCCCGGCGATCAGTTTGTCGACCAGGATGCGGTCCCCGACGATCAGCGTCGGCGTCATCGAATCCGAAGGGACAACGAACTGGTCGCAAACGAAAATCCGCAACAACAGCCAGCCTGCAAACAACAGACATCCCACACTGAGGGTCCAGAACAGGTATTTCAGAATTCGCTGCATATTAATCCTTTATTTCGGAAGAATCCGGACAATCCGACAACTCACGCAATTCGGCCTGCATCTCCCGCGTTTGAACGGACTCGACCTTGGGCTTATAAGCGGCCACGCGGCAGGCAGTCGCCCGGGCTTTCTCCGTTTGTCCGGTCGAGAAGTAGAGTTTTGCGAGGAGGTATAACGGATAGACACGATCCGGAATCATAGAATGGGCATGCAGATATGCCTGCTCCGCCGCCCCCTGGTTTCCCAGGACTTCGTAGTTCTTACCCGCTATATTCCAGAACATCGGATCGCTGCTGATCTGCATGCCAAGTCCAAGGATTTCGTTGCTCCGCCGGTAATCGCCCGCCTTGTGCAACGCATAGCCATAGTCGTAAAGAAACCGGAAATCCCACTGCATAGCGGTCAGGAAACGGGCTCCGTCCTCAACGATATAATCATACCGTCCGGAAGAGGCCCAGATGCGGACATCGCTCCATTGCCGGCTGGCATTCACCCGCAACTTGCTGCGGCCGTACAACCCCGGCCAGCAGGCAAAGCATCCCGCAAACAACAGCACGCCGAGTGCAAACAGCGCCCCTTTCCGGAAATGGAATACCGGCTTGCCGCCAACAGCCGCCAGCAGCAGAACGAAAAGCAGGCGCAAGGGCAGTACGCTCCACGGATAGGAGAAGCAGGCAAACAGCGCAGCCGTCAGCAGTCCGTAGCCGAGCGGATTCCCCTGCCGGATCAGGTTCAGAAAGGCCGTTAGCGTCAACAGGATCAGCAGAATAAACCCGCCGACTCCGGTCTCTGCCCCGAACTGGAGGTATTCATTGAATCCCGATTCGGGACATCCCGCAACCTGTATCTCTTTTTCAGAGCGTTCTTCTGCGGCAAAATAGGCGGCCTGTTCCTCTCCGAACGCCCCGGCAAAGTTCCCGAGTCCCACGCCGCAAAGCGGATGGCGAAGCATAATGCGGGTGTCGATCTTCCACATCAGCAGACGCCCGTCCGCCGAAGGGCGTTTCAGCAGGTATGCCCCCGTGGCGCCCCCTCCCAGCAGAAGCAGTCCGAGCCCCGAAAACAGGGCCACACGCAGCGGATTCGCCTGCCAGGCCCGGCGGAAACGGCCGATAAACCCGAGTTCGCAGAGGATCAGCGCCACACATCCGACCGCCGCGGCGATAAGTCCGGCCCGGCTCATCGTGGCCGGGAGCACGACCACTGCCAGAATCGCCGCTCCCCAACCCAGCAGGTAAGGGGCGACACCCAGGATCAGGACGGCCGGACGCTGTCGGCGGAACCGGGACCACGAACTGAATACGCGGGTTGCAAGACGTTGCCAACGGGCGACACAGGCGAGACCGCAGACACCGGCGACAGCGACAAATCCGGCATAAGGACCCGGATTGAAGAACGTGCCGGTGATTTTGAACAGGCCGTGGTTCGAATAGGCAAAACCGTAAATCTGGCGTATGCCGATCCATGCCTCGTACATCCCGAAACCGCACAACAGCATCAGCAGCACAGTCATGGTCCGCCGCTCGGCCATATAAACGATGCGCAATGCAATGTAGAGCATCGCAAGCTGCAACAGGTCGTCGTACTTCACGGGGCCCGACAGCCCGGCACAGCAAAACCGGCTGATCGTGACCCCGGCAAAAAGGAGGGCGGCCAAAAAGTCCGTGCGATTAAGCCGCAGGACCGGACGGAAAATCGGGCAGAAACAAACGGCCAGCACCAACAAAGCGAGCGTCGCATGGAGCGTCGAAAGCACATTGTCCTGCAAATCCTGGGTCGGCACGTCGATGGCCGCAGCCAGCAGACACCAACAGACGGCTCCGAAAAGGAACAGCGACAAGTAACGGGGCAACCTATTTACATGCTTGATCATCGTGTTTTTCGGGTTTTATTCGTACGCATCGGAAGAAAAATCGGCAGGTAGACGACCAGCGCCACTATCGAAAACAGCGTTCCGCTGATGGCGGCGACGGCGAATGCGAACCAGAAAACTTCCTCGGGACCATCGTAAAGGAACGGGACCAGCCCCAACACGGTAGAAACGACGGTCAGCATAATGGGGACGATTTTGTGGTTGTAAGCTTTCAGGTAGAGCGGGATTCCCCGTTTCAGGGAGGTTTCGGCCCAGTTGTCTTCCTCGTTGATCAGGTAGATACCGGCATTGACGACAATGCCGCACAGCAGGACGAAGGCGGCGAATCCGCCCTGATCGAACACGAAATCCGACCATCCGAACGTCAGGAAAACCCCGATGAACGAGATCGGGATCATCAGAATGATGACGACCGGTTTGCGCAGCGATTCGAAGATGATGGCGCACATCGTATAGATGATGGCGATAACCAACAAGATCAGCCACACCTGCTGTTGTTTCTGCTTCTGCCCGAAGTTGTGCGAGGGAGAATCCGCGCGGAATCCGATCGGCAGCACCTCCTCGTTGAGTCGTTTCACCGTGCGTTCGATCAGGCGCTTCCCGAGTTCGTAAGAACCGATGAAGTCGAATCCGACAAGGATTTCGTAGGATTGTTTGTAACGGCGGATCGAAACGCCTGTACGTTGTTTCTCGATCGTCCCGACAGCCGAGAGCTTCGTGCGCAGCGAGTCGATCCGTACCTGCGCATTGGTTATGTGCCAGCGGTCGAAACGATCTCGGTCGCCCGATTCAAGCACGACCTGTTGCAGTTCGTGGCCGTCGTAAACCGGCGTCAGGCGCGATTTATAGAGCATCGTACTGAGAATGCGGTAATAATCGGTCACATCGAGCCCGGCCACGGCGATGCGTTCATCGTCATAGCGGATGTTAAACTCGTTGTGAGGCAGCGTCCAGGCATTGCCGTCCATGATCTCGGGCTCCGCGACACGGCGGTTGAGCGACAGGGAGTCAATCAACGCATCGGCATAGGCCGACAGTTGGTCGTAATTGTAACCCCGGAGCCGGATCTGGTTGGGACGGTAACTGCTTACGACGTTGTTGTTGAACGAATTGTCGTCGATGCCCCAGACGCGCCACGTCGCACCGCCGAAATTGATCGCCGCCGCCGTGAGTTCCTGCTTGAGCATCAGGGGAAAAGACGTATAGACAAATTCGGGTTTAAACGTGATTTCGATCCGGGCGTTATCGTACGAATAGACGCGCGTGCGGAACATCTCCACCTCGTCGAAACGGCTGATGTAATTTTCCATATGCCGCACGACTTCGTTGAGTTGCTGCACGGTGCACCCTTCGGCCATGCCGGCATTGACATACAACACCTTCTGTTCCGGTTCGCGGAAATTGTTGTAACGTCCCGTCGCGGTATTGAACAGGTGGAGCGACGAGCCGAAAACCTTGTCGATGGTCGAGCGATGATCCGACACGAACCGGCTCTGCATGACGCTGTTATACCATTCGGAGCGTTTCGGGAGCGGTTTTCCGCCCTTCGCTTCGATCTTGTCGGGCAACAGGAAAACGGGGATGCCGAAGCCCCAGACCAGGATTACGATGAAAATCCAGCGGTGGCGGCGTCCCCAGGCGATAAAGCGTCCGTAGAGGTGCGAAAACCGCACGGCGAACCGTCTCCGGCGGACGGAGGAAACCGTCATGCTGCGCCCCAGCGGGAATTTGTCGAGCAATGCGGGGATGAAGAGCAGCGCCACGAGCAGGGAAACGACAAGGTTGATAACGATCACCAGCGAGAAATCGGTCAGATTGGCCTGTTGTTTCTCGGGCAGCAGCCAGACGATTCCCAGCGCCCCGATCGTGGTAAGCAGGGCTCCGAGGATCGAGACGAAAACCCGCCGGTCGCGGTAGTAGCTGTAATGATCGACCATGATGATCGACGTGTCGATGATGATGCCGAGCGATACGGTGATGCCTGCCAGCGTATAGATGTGAATGTCCAGCCGGAACAGGTTGTAGAAGACCACGGCCACGAGGATATTCACGACGAGCGTCGCCGTGATGATCAGCAGGTAGCGCAGATCGCGGCTGACAAGGTAAACGAACAACAGCAGGATGGCCACGCACAGCAGCGTACGGAGGTATATCTTCTGCAACTCCCCCGTGACATATTCGGAAGCGTCGTAGGTCAGCGTCGCCGAAAGTTCTGGCGGGAAAGCCGCCTGCAGGCGGTCCATCTCCTCCCTTACCGCCGCAGTGACGCGCAGCATGTTCGTATGGCCTTCGCAGGAGACGGCAAGGTTGATGGTGTTCAGTCCGTTGATCCGGAAATAACTCGTCGGCAAGGCTTCGTTCCAGCGCACCGACGCAAAATCGCGCAGGTAGTAAATCCGGTCGCTGCGGCGCAGGATGGGGATTTCCCCGAAATCGAGCGACGCGCGGTTGCGCAGCTTCAGGACGATACTGTGATCGCTCCCGTCCTCCCCGGGGAGGGTCGTGAGGCCGACCACCTCGCTGCGGAAATAGTCCCTGAAAGCGGATGCGAGGTTCGAGGCCGTGATCCCGGTCGCCTCCATGGCCTTAGGATCGAAGGTTATCACCCATTCGAAGGGCGTAACTCCCGAAAGGGAGACTTTCCCGACCCCTTCGATCCGCGAAAGCGGTGCGGAAACATAATTGGAAACATACTCCTCGATGCGTTCGGACGGAAGGTCGGCCTTGATGGTGTAGATCAGGGTTTCGGACTCCCGGCTGCCCGACGTAGCAAGCGAAATAGCGGGATAGCTGACCTCTTCGGGGAGCTTGGCGTAGAGGTTACGGATTGCCGAAGCCACCTCGAAACGAGCCGCCGACATATCCGTACCTTTGCGGAACCACACCGTGACGCTTCCCCGCCCTTTCGACGAACGCGACGAAACGCTTTCACAGCCGGCGACCGTCGAAAGCGTCCCCTCGATGCGCGAAGTGGCGCCCTGCTCGACCAGCCGCGCCGAGGCGTCGGGCCACGAGAACGAGACATCGATCTTCCGTTCGGAAACCGTCGGCGTGTACTGGATATTGAGCATAGGAAGCATCGCGACGCCGATAACCGTCAGCGCCGCCATGATCAGCAGCACCGAGAAGGCCGGAATTCCGCGGCGCGGGGAGGATATGTTCCGCGGGGCATTCATCGGCGGGGTCTGTAAATCTCGTAGTAAGCCAGCGGAATGAAGAAGACGCTGACCAGCGTACCGACGATCATACCGCCGATAATGACCAGCGACATCGGGAATTGTAGGTCGGAGCCCATGTCTCCCCGGGAAAGGAAGGGCACTTCGGCCAAAATCGTCGTGAGCGATGTCATCACGATCGCCTTCAGACGCCGCTTGCCGGCCTCCATGATGGCATGTTTGAGTTCCAACCCCTGCCGCCGCAGCGTATTGATCGTATCGATCTTGAGGATCGAGTCGTTGATGACGATACCCGACACCACGATAAGGCCGATCATCGACATCAGGTTGAGCGTCTGGCCGAACAGCCACAATATGACCAACGCCCCGAACAGGTCGATGATGATCTCCGAGAGGATGACCCACGGCTGCACCAGCGACTCGAACTGCGCTGCCAAAATAAAAAACAGCAACAGCAGGGCTACGACCAGCACGCCGACGAGTTGCCCGACCATGCCGCGGTTGGAGAAATAACTGCCGCTGAAACTCACCTCGAAATGCTCGTCCCCGGCAACGCACTGCCGGATTGCGGCGATGACGGCCGGCACATCCTTGGCCCGGGGCGCCAGATCCAACGGATAATAGTTGCCCTCAGCCCCTGCAACGACACTTTTCAGATCACGGGTCATCGTCTGCCGCATCAGGATGCTCACCGGGATTTCAGCCTTGGAGGTATGGATAAAAGTGTTGCCGAGCAGGTCGTCGAGATTGCGCAGGTTGTTGCCGATCACGACCGGAAGCGACTCGTCGCCCGTCGTCACCGTGAAGAGCGTATTCTCGTTCAGGGCGTTACGCAGCGTCGTGAGCAAATCCCCGAACGAAACCCCGTAAAGCGCCATCTGCTCGGGCTGTGCGACATAGAGAATGTCTTCCTGCATCGGAACGGGAGGTATCTCCAGGCCGGGCAATGCGTCCCGGATGCGGTCGATCAGCCGCTGCAACTGGTCCGGATCGGCGCTGCGGCCCGTCGTCGAGCGTAGCCGCGCCGTGAGGACAGCCTCCCTGTCGGCAAAGATCATGTCGAAGATATTACCCGACACCCCGAACGAACAGCGGGCTTCGGGCGCATGGGCCGCAAGGTAATCGCTCACCGACTGCTGCACGGGTTTCACATCGGCGGCATCGTGGCATTTCAGATAAATGGTAGCCTCGGCCACTCCGTTCTCCTCGGTGTGCGAAAGAATGAACTGCTGGATACCGGCCATGGTCGTGGATTGCAGAATCCGGTCGCCCAGCGACGCGACGAGCGCCTGTGTGCGCCGGCCGTTCTCCTCGGCCGAAATCCGGTCGTTCCAGTCGATGCGCACCAGCATGTCGCTGTAAGTCATCTGCGGCAGGCGCTCCTTGTCGATGTCCCAGAAAAGGGCCGCCAGCCCCACGATGGAAACGGCGTAGATCGCCCACATCAGCCAGCGGCGGCGGAAGAACCATTTAAGCCCGGTCTCGTAATATCCGACGATCCGGTCGAACGAAAAACGCTGGAGCCACGGGGTAGGCCGGAATGTCTCCTGGCGGTTGTACCACCAGCGGTAATAGACCGGCAGCAAGGTGATGGCGACCCCGTAGGCCACGAAAAGCGTGATAGCGACGGCCATCGCCTGGTCGTAGAAAAGCGCCCCGGCCATACCGTTGATGAAAATCAGCGGAACAAACACCGCACAGGTCGTGAGTACGGACGAAAGCATCGGGGCGACGACCTCTTTCGTTCCCCGGGTAACGGCCCGGGTCAGCCCTTCGCCCCGCTGCCACCGGGCGGTAATATTGTCGATGACGACGATCGAGTTGTCGACCATCATACCGATTCCGAGGATGAGCCCCGAAAGCGAAACGATGTTGATCGAAATGCCCAGCAGGTAGAAGACCAGCAGCGAAACGATCAGCGTCACGGGGATGGT
The DNA here is from genome assembly GCF_015553985.1 of Alistipes sp. D31t1_170403_E11. Classification (NCBI taxonomy): domain Bacteria; kingdom Pseudomonadati; phylum Bacteroidota; class Bacteroidia; order Bacteroidales; family Rikenellaceae; genus Alistipes; species Alistipes sp. D31t1_170403_E11. The sequence goes on from NZ_JADNHQ010000001.1 coordinate 314,018, forward strand.
CAGCACCACGAGCGTCGGCGACTTGAGGTCGCACATGAAAAAAAAGATGATCAGACAGGCGAGCAGCGTTCCGAAGAGGATATTGTTCACCAGGTTCGAGATCGAATAGTCGAGCAGTTCGGTCTGGTCGCGCGTAACCGTAAATTCGATATTCGGATAATCGCGGCGGAACTGCCTCAACTGCTTGTTCAACTCCTCCTTGAGCTTCGACATCCGGGCGTCGGCCTGTTTGATGACTGCCAGGGAAACCGCATCCCGGCCGTCGGAGAGGACCATCCCCTGCCGTTTGCGGGAATGTTCGACAACGTCGGCCAGTTCCTTGAGACGGAACAGGCGTCCGTTGATCTTCAGAAAGATGTTCTCAATGTCGCCGCGACCGCTCACTACCGAACGAAACTTCACGCTGTACTGGTACTCGCCGTCGCGGATCGTGAGGCTGCCCAGCGTCACGTCGGCCTTCTTAAGGGCGCTTTCGATCGTCCCCATCGTAATCCCCGCCTGCCGCAGTTTTGCTTCGTCGGGGATAATCAGCAGTTCCGGGGCCACCGTGCCGCTCAGGTCCACCATCGCCACTTCGGGCAGTTGCTCGATGCGCTTGGTGATCACCTGCGAGGCAAAACGGCTCAGGGCCGAAAATTCGTCCGACACCGGGTGCAGTTCATCCCTCGCTCCGGCCGGACGCTCGCCCCGCACCGTCAGGTTGATATAGAAGGCCGGAATGTCTGTAACGCTGGCCTTGATCACCTTGGGGCGTTCCAGGTCGCGCGGCAGGGAGGAGACCGAACGGTCGATCTTTTCGTTGACTTCGATAAACAGGTAGTCGATATCCGCCCCCTGCTCGAACGTGAGGCGAATGATGCCGCTGCCTTCGCGGGCCTCGCTGCGAAGATCGGTCAGTTGCGAGAGCTGGATCAACTGCTGGCGCAGCGGCGTGATGACCGTCTCGTCCAACTGCCGCGCCGGAGTACCCTGCGCCGGAATCTGGATCGTGATATACGGCGCGTCGACATCCGGGACGAGGGAAACCGGCAGCAGACGGGTGCTCACGACGCCCAGGATGATCAGGACAACGGTGATCATCGTTACGGCAATGGGCCGGTCAAGAAGTTTGCGCAACATAAGCGTTCCCGTTTAGCGATTGCCGCCGAGCGTGACTTCCGAACCGTCGGCCAGATTCAGGTTTCCCGAAACGATCACCAGGTCGCCCGGATTGAGTTCGGCCCCGCGATCGGTATTTGCCTCGACGACGTATTCGCGGCTGTTGGCCAGCGAGGTGTGGACGTAGGTCCACTGCGCCTTACCGTCCTTATAGCGGAACAGGACTTCCAGGTTGTCGCGGATGACCACCGCGTTCTTCGGCACGACCAACCGGCCGGGAACGCGCTGCCGCACGGCGACACGCACGTTCATACCGTCGGCCAGCGTCCCGTCGTTGCCGACCTCGGCGTCGACCTGCACCTGTCCGTGCTCGTCGATCGAGGGATTGACGGCCAGAATGCGGCCCCGAACCTCTTTGCGCAGATCGGCGAACGGACTCACGGCGACCTCCATGCCCGGACGCAGCAATCCGTATTCGGATTCGAGTACCGTAAACCGAACGTTGAAACGACTGTCGTCGAGCAGGGTGCAAAACTCCCCTTTCGATTTTTCATAGACCTGCTGTTCCACGTCGGCTACTTTCCCCGCAAAAGGAGCCCGCAACGAACACTGCTCCAGACTCCGGAGGGCGCTCCGGAGCGAAGCCGTAGCATCGGCGTAGCCCGAGCGGATACGCGCCAACTGTACGACTTCGGCCGGAGGAGTGACGGTGTCGCCGAGCGAATAACCCTGCCCTACGAGCACGTCGAAAAATCCCAGCCGGGCTTTGTCCAGGGCCAGTTGCGCCTTGTGCAACTGAAGGGCGTATTCCGTCGTATCGAGCCGGGCGATCAAACTGCCCTGCCCCACCCGGGCGCCGTTTTTCGCATCGATAACGGCGATAACTCCCGAAACCGGAAACGACAGCGTACTGCGCCGCGAGGCGATCAGGCGGCCGTTGCTGATCAACTCGCGCTGGAAATCGCGCCGCTGCAACGTGTCGACCGTCACCTGGTTGTATTCGATCCGGTGCTGCATCCGGTCGGCCGAAGCATCCGTTTTCTCTTTTTTCGTCTTGCCGCAGCTCCCGAGAAGCGCGGCACAAAGCATCCACAGCGTGTATTGTTTCATGGCAGGGGTTATTCTTTGATGAGTTTGTCGAATTCAGCGTTGATGTCGGTATGCGACAGGAAGTCGTAGAGTGTCTTGCGTCGCAGCGAATAGTAGTAACTCCAGAAATCGGCCAGCGCCGAAACATAAGTCTGATTGGCCTGGTCCTTCTCGGTCTGGGCCGTATTCATCTCCGTCACGGAAACCGTTCCCCGGCGGAAATTCTCCATCGCGATCGTATAGCGGCGTTCGGCAACCTCCCGGGCCCGGGCGGCCACGGCGCACTGGTTGCGCTGGTTGTGGAATTGCTCGATCAGCGTATAAACCGTATGCCGGAAGTCGATTTCGTTCTGCTCGATCTGGTTGCGGACCATCTCGGCCTTGGCTTTGGCCATACGGACGCGTCCTTTGCCCATGCCCCAGTCGAAAATCGGGATCGAGAATTGCAGCCCGACGACCTCCTGGTCCAGCAGGTTCGAATAGGCCGTCCGGAACGTCTCCCCGGTCTGCGACAGACCGAAGCGGGCGTTTATCGTCGCCGACGCACCCCGTTCGGCCTTGGCCTGGGCCACACCGGCCTCGGCATTGAGCGACTTGATCTCATTGCTGATATCGAACGACGAATTTTCGAGCGCCTTGTTCAGGACGAGGACGTAATCGATCTCGATAGCCGGAATCCGGTCGTCGAGCACAGGATCGACATCGACATTCTCGTTATAACGCAGGTAAGAGTTGAGTTTCATCTGCTGCTCGCGGACTGCCAGCGCCGTGTCGTTGATCGACAGGCTGTCGTTGAGCATGCGCAACTGGAGTTGCAGCAGCTCGTCCTGCGTAATGCTGCCCAACCGGAGCCGCTGTTCGGCGATTACGTGCAGCGCCGTGGTATTGGCGTAGTTCTTAACGGCAATGGCGTGCTTGGTTTTGGTGAGCAGCAGGTTGAAATAATAGTTCACGGCCTGGGTCGTGACATCTTCCATCGACTCGATGTAAGTACGCTTCGCCAGTTCGTACTCCTTCGGGGCGATCTTCTTGTTCCATTTGAATTTGTTGTAGGCAAAAAGCGGCTGCGTATAGGAAAGCGTGATCGGTTGGGAATAGTAGGACTTGGTTTCTTTGGGGGCAAACTGGTCCAGCCGGTTCAGCGACGAATAGAGTTGCAGGGTTCCGCCCGTCAGTGCGATGTTCTGACGGATGGAGATTCCCAGCGTATTTTGCAGGTTGTAGTTGTCCAGATAACGCAATTCGCCCGTATCGTAATCCTGCAACAGGCGCAGCGAACGGTCGAAACTCAGCACTTCGCCCGACAGGTTCAGCGACGGAAGCCGGCTGGCCTGAAACGACCGGAACGACCAATAAGACGAAAGAAAAGTATATTTGGCGACCATCGCCGCAATGGACTGGTTCTGGGCGGCATAGATCGCTTCGTCGAGCGTCAGCCGGACGTGGATCGCCTCCGGCTGCGAAGGACGCGCTACCCCGGCATCCGGCCGTGGCGAAGGTTGAGACTGTGCCATCGCGGGCAAAAAGCAGAGCGGTCCGGCCACAGCGGCCAAAAATAGTTGCAGTATTCTGAATCCCATGTCTTTCTTTATTTTACAACCACATTATAGTTCCGTTATGGTGGGTAAACGGACGGTTTTCGATTCCTTTCGTATCGCAGACGAGCAACAGCAGCGCATCGTTCGGAATATCGTCAAATTCCAGCCATGTCTGGTTCCCGGCCCGTCGACCGCCGACGGTCTCCCATTTTTCCCTGTTCCAGGCATAGAGCGTATATTCATAGCCGGGATAGACATTGTTCCCGTCGCTCCGCCGGAACCAGAGGATTTTCGAAACATCGGCCGGACGCCCGAAATCGAATCCGATGCGGATATTCGGTTCCCGCATCGGGGCGAAGGTAAGCAGGTCGCCATCGTCGATCATCAGAATACGCGCTTTGCTTTTTTCGTCTGTCACATCCGCGAAAATACGCTCGGGACTGAGTTTGCGGTCGCCGTCGAAGAACAGCAATTCGGCGATGTCGCACCACCACGTCGTCGTCGACCGAATCCTCCAGTAACGGAACGCATCCCCGAGTTCGACCGGTTCGGTCCCGGCGAGGACCAGGGTATCCACCGGTAATTCGAACACGGTCCGGGCATTGCGGAATTGCGGATTATCGGCCGCTTCGACGATGCCGCCCATCAAACTGCCCGACAAATTCGCGTTGTTGATCGTTTCATACATGCCGTATTTCCGGGTGACGCGAATCGTCTGGCGATGAAGCGTATCCGGACGGAAGAACTGCATCGTCCCATCGGACTTCAGGAAAAAGGGATCGCCCGCAGGATGCATCACCCGCTGCTTGTCATATACTACCGGCATATAAAAAATATTCCGCCCGATTTTCTCGAACCGGGCCTTGCCGCGGCGGTATTTTCCCCAGCAGACCGGAATCCAGTCCTGATTATTGAAAACAGCCAGGTAAACGGTCCGCCCCAGTTCCGGCAAGTCGTAAATCGCACACTCGACCGTATCGGCTTTCGTATACTTCTCGGTAATATCGCGGGAAAAAAGGCAGGGCAACGAAGGTGGCATCCATCCGTCCTGTGCCAGGATCCGTTCTACCTCGGGATTCGAACGATACGTCATTCGGAAAACCTTGGGCAAAGGCCGGTCTGCAAAATACGACTCGCCTTTCGTGTCGTAACCGGTAAAAACCTCATCCTGATGTCGGTGGTTGATAACCGTCATCCAGCAATGACTGCGCGGCCGTGTAGCCCAGTTGGGGATGAAATCGACCCCGACCGGAATGCCTTTGCTGCGCATGATCTGCGCCGTTGCAATGCTGGTTTCGGTACAGGTTCCTTTGGGCAGGTTGGTTATCGTCGTCGCCCGGAAGACCGGGCAGGGATTGGGATCGGCGGTATACGAGCGTTTGAGTTTATACAGCACCTTGTTGACATCTTTCGCCGCAATCCGCGGATTGTCGCGCCACAACTCGCTCGGATGTTTCCCCAGTTCCCCGTTATACAGGCCGGCCAGTTCCGTCCGCCAATCGGTCAAAGGCTGCATATCGGCGCATTTATAGGGAAGCAGGTATTCACAAAATTCGTCGAAATCAAGCAATCCGGCCCAAGGTTTATTCCTCCATAAATCAAACGCCTGCTCAATATTACGGATCAAATAATCCGAGGAAACAGTTTGTATATCGAAATGAGTTCCGATCTGCGATTTGACCCGTAAATATTCGTCGGCAATAGCTGCTGTTAACGAATCGGGATCTCCATAGCAGGGAATCATCGAATCGATGCGGTCGTACATCGCTTCGATCGCTGCGTCGTAGGACCTGTGCAGCGGCATGTACCGGATCAGGTATTTCGCCGCACGCAGTTTCAGGGAATCCGCGTCACTTCGATAATGGTCCAGCACTGCCTCCAGTTCCGGTCGGTTATCCCCGGCAGCCCGGAGCGCCTGCCTCAACTCCCGCCGCTCGGTGTCGCAGGCGACAAAAAGTAGGATCAAACAGAAACAAGGCAAAAGACGGCGCATCGTCCGGGATGGGTTAAGGGTTTCTAATTTTCGGTTCGGGGGCTGTTCGCGACAACACCCTGGATGGCAAAAGTTACGGGATTGGGATTGGCGCTGTGACGCACGGCGATTTTTTTGAAGAACGTTCCCGGCTGCTCGGCGGAAAACTGGATTTTGAATACGGTTTTTCCGCCGGGCGGAACGGGCTTTTTATCCCACACGACCTTAGTGCAATGGCACGACGTATAGGCGTCGAGCAGCACTAGCGGCTTGTCCGACCGGTTTACGGCCTCCAGCGACAACTCGCGGCTTTCGCTGACAGGAATCTCGCCCAAGTCGACGACCGACTGACCGAATTTCAGCACATCGTCCGTTTCGACCGTGTTATTCTCCATATCCACAGTCTGCTCCAATGCAGCCATATTGGCTGCCGCCAACGTATCGGAAGGCTTCGGGGCGGTTCCGCAGGAGACGATGAAAAGCAAAGGTGCAAAAGTGCAGAAATGTTTCATTTTGCAATTATTTTTCGGGAACATAGACGCCGTCGTGAGCCAGCATGTTGTCTAAAGTCGATTTAAACAAGGACCACATCGCGTCGCTATATATAGGGTTACCGACTAAAACAACTTTATTTTTTTTGTCCAAAAGGAATGTGTGAAACCGAGTATCTGATGGGATTTGAGTATTTTTTTTTCGCAACTCATTCAATTTATCAATATATACTGGAAATTCAAATGATTGTTGCTCTAATAGTGTTATAACTTCGTGATATTTATCACTTTCCGGAGCAAATATAATAATAGGTGCAAATCGCTTTTGTGAATCTATTTTGAATAGTTTCTCGAAATCATATAAATGACTAACTCGACATGGGGTACAACCATCAGAAGTATTATATATTACTAACTTGATATCATTAACGATCTTTTTAGGCAAAGAATCAGACAATTGCCCATTCTGGACAATTTCCATATTAGATGGGATATATATTGCTGTCATATTTAATAGTTCAAGTTCCTTACGGACTTGTCGCTGTGAACAGCCAACAAAAAATATCCAAATGAGTATTATAATCAAACGCATAAAGCATCCTATTTTATTATAAACCATTATGATCTGTTTGAATGTTTTTCTTAGCAAGAATAAATTGAGATGGAAACATAGTTAAACGTTGTCCCATAGGAGCTCCTCCATATATTGTATTATCGGCTCCTAATATCCAACCTGATAATGTACCAAAAAGAGACAAGCCTTTGTTAGCTTCTAAAAATTCATTCCCATAATCAAAAAACACAGGATAGTCAATTGTGCATTTTTTTAGTAATGCTAATAAATCGTTTTCGTCATTTGGGTGAATTCCACATATATAAAAAAGGTATTCAAATTCCGGATTTGCTTGCATGAACTTTTCGTTTTCCCCATTAATTAAAATTGTTGAAGAAAAATATACACGAGTAAGACCAATACCATACATATAAGTAACAACTTTGGGACGCTGGGAATCAAATTGATATCCTTCCAAAATCCCATATTGATTGTATACATACTTTGGAATTGGCGTTCTTATCTTCTGAGAAAAAGAATTGCATCCTTCTGATAGAAACAACAATAATAACAATAAGTATCTATACATTTTTCAATTTCAAACAAATAATTACTGGATTATCAGTTTCTTGTAACATATCTATAACATCTGGATTAGCTAATAATGTATTTTGTTTCCAATTACTATCAATTAATCTTGCAGCATCTACAATTCCCAATAAAGTATTAGACACAAACGATTGTAATGCAGAATGTTTCGCTAATGGAGACGATAAATCGTCATTAGATTCGTAAGCAGCCCAATGCCATTTTCCAGTTTTCTTTTCACCAATACCATATGCAAATATAACATTACGCTGAGGGTCTTGCAAATCGGCCTCAACTAACCAATAATCTTTATTTTGGGCGGCATATGAAATAGAAGCAAACGACCTGTCTAATAAAATATGAGCAGCTTTCATAGGGTCATTCTGTTCAAAAAAATCCCGAGGAATAGCATATTTACCAAAATCAAATTTATATACAGTATGTATCAGATTATCTTCGATTTGATAAATGCAATTTGTTAATTGTTCTCGCAAGAATAATTGTTTTCCTGCCGATATAAACACGGGAGAGATATCTCCAAACGAAAATATTCTAGCCTCAGAAAAGAGATATTTTTCAACGATTTCATCATTTTGAATTCGAAGTAAACGTTCTGGATAGGCTCCATTTGAGAATCCACTATAAGCCCACAAAGTTTTTCCGTTACGATATATTTGTCGAGCCTTTGCTTTGACAACCATTTTTTCAATAAAAACACCAGCCAAATTATAAATATATTCGCAACTATTGGGACTTGAATAAACGTGAATCTGCCGTTCTTCATCTACAAATACATTATCTATTGTAACATATTCATTACCACCTCTACCGTGCCGTCCAATATGATTAAGGAATTGACCATCAGATGAAAACCGAGTTATCTGATTCTTTGAAAGATCCACTATTAAAAAATTATCGCCAATCGCTACCACCTGCAATTCGGATCCCAACAATGACTCCGAAATTGTTTGCAAAGGAACAATAGTTATCGACTCAATTAACTCCTTTTTGTTTTCTAGCTGTTGAGAATTCGAGAAATTATACGAAACCACATAATCAGCCTCGTCAACTGATAATCGATTAGAAGTACATGCGCTGCAAAGCACCATAAGAAATAATATGAAAAAATGCTTCATATTTAAAATAATTAAAGTAAAAACGAAGGACAAAGGCTAGAAATTAGCCTTTGTCCTTTTAATCAACAATCTGTTATACAATAAGCCTCACTACAATAATATGCCAATGAACACCTTACACATTTCAGATAAATCCCCAATAGGCCAGGACAACGACCTGTATCCTGCCATAAAGTCGAAGATTCTCCACTCGCTAGAGCCTCGACATTTGCATTCAGCAAATCAGATACATTCGTTTTGTTGTAGACCGAGAACCCGGTTACAGCGGCGGCGGCCATCAATGCGACAGCCCCCGCGAGAAGAATTTTTTTCTTCATTTTTGTAAATTTTAAAAGGTTAACTAATAAATAAGGCCATGCGTTATGGCTTCTCTATCCCAAACCGTAGTCACCGGTTCAAATCCAACCTGTAAATTAAAGAACGAGACGGGGTATGCGCCAATCCATACAACAGACCTTGACTGTTGTCGAACCGAATCGCACTAAGGGCCTGCGAAACGTGGAAAGCTTCGATATAGTTGCCCGACCAATCGAAAGTGACCAGATAGTCACAACTTTCCAACCCTAACCCCGCCTCGTTATATGTTTTTCCCGAGTAAATCGTATATATATATTCATCGCTGCACGTCACGCCAAAGAACCCGTTGACATTCGATTTCCGGATTGCCGCGACATGCATTTTCCCGGCAGTCGTCGGTGCGATATCCGGATAATGATATGCGATTCGGGCAATGGCGGCGATCGAATCCCCCTCTATCGCATTAATCTCGATAATCCCGCAATTGCTGTTTACGCAGACAAAACGGGAACAATCCGGCTTCATCGCTAAACTGCTGTTTATGTATGCCGTCGGCAGCAATTCGCTCTCGATCTTGCGGTCCCCCTGCGGATACTCCCCGAAAAAACCGACCTGTCCGGATTTCAGGTTTACAAGCCGATAGCGTCCTTCGGGATAAATTCCGGTAGAGATAACCCGATCCCCGTCGGTAATGCAGGTAACCAATCTTCCGGAAGGGAGTTGCTGCTGCGAAACGACATCCTGAACCACCGATACCATCATATTCGTGTTACAATCCGCAACTACGATATGTCCGTTATTATCCAGATTTGTAGTCGTAATCATTTCCCCGGGGCCCCGGCCGCGCTTTATAATACTGGTGTAGGAATCGTCGTTCAATCCGTAACGGACCAGCAGGTCTTCGCTGCCAGGACGCTGGGACAAAAGCCACAGTACACTATCAACCACGGCAAAATCGGTTACACCGAACGCTTCAATCGAATCAAGACATAGAAACTCCTCCATAGCAGCTTCGGGGGCTTTATCCAGATTTGCCAATGGATTTTCACCCGTAGAACCACCCTTACAGGCAACAAAAAGCAAAAGCGCTATGAATAGAAAGAGTCTCATACAAATTTAGTCGGCATATCTCATTCCGTATACATAATTCCCGTAATCATCAAAACAAGTCCCATTTATAACGACGCAGCCATCACCTAATTCTTCATTAAGGCTTAATGCCTCCACATTTAAGAGTAATAATTCCGTTGTAATATTTTTGTGAGTTGCGATTAAATAGCTCAATACAGATAATCCAACCAACAGACCGCAAAACAAAATTTTAATTTTCTTCATAGTAACACACGCTTTGTTTGACGGATTCAAAGGTACTTGACCCGAACGAGAGTTATGTTATTTATAAGTTATAAATATTTTTTTCAGTCGTTTTTTTACTACTTTTGAAAACGTTTTCCCCATGCAAAATGAACAAACGAGTAAAAATAGCGATTCTGATAGCCCTTATAGGAGTAATTGCTATTCTGGCATTACAGGCATTATGGGTATCGACATCGTACAAACTGGAACAGAAAAAACTTATCCAAAGAGCCGCCCCATTAACTGAAGAAGCCGTACACGCTGTCATTTTAAAGAATTCACATACCTGGTGGCATGTAATACAAAATCAATATGGTAAAAATATAAAACCATACATAGGCGGTTTTAATTATGAGGATAGTACAGTCACAATAAAAGTCTATAATTCAGAAACCGGCCTCTATAATCTATTCGGCAGAAAATGTTCAAAAACAGACTTGGCTAAATATGGAATGGGATCACATATGCTTTATCATGTATGCGGATTAGATATGAACCAATTCAATCAACAGTTGGACAGCATATTTCGGGCAAACGACATCCAAATTCCTTATATTATTGAAAAAGTAAATACCCAGACCGGACGGGTTGAAAAAAGTACGAACGACGAGTTGGACGATGGCGTTTTTACGGTTGTCTGCGACACTCTGCACCTGGGGATAACTCAAACGGACGGCGTCGTTGTGAAATTCGACGGCTCCTATTCGGGAATGTTCGCCCAGATTCGTTTTATCCTTCTGTCGTCGTTTGCCATCACGCTGTTGGTGGCAGTGATTCTGTTCGGCATTATCCGGATCATCGTTTACCAACAAAAGCTGTCGGATTTTCGCGAGAACTTCGTCCGGCATATGATTCACGAAATAAGGAATCCGATCGGTTACCTGAAACGGGTTCTGAATCTTTCCTCCCGGACCAACGATGACAAGAACCTGCAAACGGCATCGAAAAAGATCGGCCATATCAACCTGCTGATCGAAAAGCTGCTTTCGACAACCTCGAACAGCCTGAAAATCCAAACCCAGAAGATCGACATCCGATCCGTTCTGGAAAACATCCGGGAATCCTATCCCGATGCCGATATAAGATTGGAAATCGCACCGGACATCTCAACGTTCAAAGCCGATCCCTTACACTACGGCAACGCTTTGCTGAACCTGGTCGACAACGCCATTAAGTATTCGCCCGACGAAAAACGGGTTCTGATCCATTGCTATAAAGAAAAAAGGAGTGTCTGCATCCTGGTTCAGGACTGGGGAATAGGCATCCCGCTGGAATTCCAGTTGATGATTTTCGACCGGTATTTCCGGGTTCCACTCAAAAAATCGGTCAATGTCTCGGGATTCGGCCTGGGGCTCGGCTATGTCAAAATGGTCGCCGAAGCGCATGGCGGAACGATCGCTTTTTCAAGCATCTATAAACAAGGCAGCGAATTTATAATATGTATTCCGTATGACAGCGAATAAATGTACCATTTTATACGTCGAGGACGATGTCGATTTTGCAGAACTCAACATCCGATGGTTCGAACAGCAGGGATACGAAATAGTACATGCCCCGAACGGAGCCGAAGCGATCAAAGCATTCAAAGAAACGGCTCCGGACATCGTCCTGCTGGACATCATGCTTCCCGATATGATGGGATTCGAAGTATGCAAACAAATACAGGAGATCGACGAAAATATCCCGGTCATTTTCCTGACATCGTTATCCGACACCAAGAATGCAATCAAGGGGCTTGAGTCAGGGGCTTACGATTATATTCGCAAGGACACGGACCTGGAGGAAATAGAGGTGCGCATCAAGGCGATCCTGGCCCGTACCGGATACAACAACATAGTTCCCATTACGGACACCTGCCACATCGACAACAGAAAACTGGCGGTTGTCATCCAGGGCAACGAGTATCCCCTCAACAATCGAAGCATCCGGCTGCTGCAACTGCTCCTGCAACAGAAAAACCACATCTGCGAACGGGACTTTCTGACGGCGAAGATATGGGGCGACAACAAGATCAACGCCGATATTTACCTCAATCAGTCGATAGGTACTTTGCGGCGTATATTATCCGCCGACAAACGGATAACGTTGAAGTCGTTCCGGAATACCGGCGTCATGCTGGAAATCGACAAATAAACAGGACCTGCCGTCCTGAATGCGAAACGACGCGGCGACCTCCCGCAAAGCCCGGTTCGCCGGAAAGGAAATCCGGACGGCGGAAACGAAATAATTTACGCTATTTTTGCGTTATCAGACGTACGCCCCGATGTCCCAACGCAAGATTATCCATATCGACATGGATGCTTTCTACGCATCCGTAGAACAGCGCGACTGCCCCCGATACCGGGGCCGTCCGATTGCGGTCGGACACGACGGGCCGCGCGGAGTCGTCGCCACGGCAAGCTACGAAGCCCGTCCCTATGGAGTACACTCGGCCCTCTCTTCCGCATTGGCCAGGCGGCTATGCCCGGAACTGATCTTCGTCCCGGCACGGTTCGATGTCTACAAAGCCGTTTCGCAGCAGATTCGCGCCATCTTCCGTGAATATACCGAACTCGTAGAACCCCTTTCGCTCGACGAAGCGTTCCTGGACGTAACCCATGCCCGCTCGGCAACGCTGGTCGCCCGCGAGATCAAAACGCGCATCTTCGCTGAAACCGGATTGACGGCTTCGGCCGGAATCTCGGTCAACAAGATGCTGGCAAAGATCGCCTCCGACTACCGGAAACCCGACGGATTGTTTACGATTCCGCCGGACCGGATCGAGGAATTCGTAGCCGGGCTGCCCATCGAGCGCTTCTTCGGCATCGGCGAGGTAACGGCCGAAAAGATGCACCGCCTCGGTATCCGTACCGGAGCCGACCTGCGTCTCTGGAACGAGGCGGCACTCGTGCAGCATTTCGGAAAAGCCGGACACAGCTATTACGGCTATGCCCGGGGTATCGACGAACGGGAAGTTACGCCGAACCGCATCCGCAAATCGCTCGGCGCAGAAACGACCTTCGAGGAGGACACGGACGACCGGGAACAGTTGCGCCTCGATCTGTCGGCCGTACGCGAGGAGGTCTGGAACCGCCTGATGCGGCATGAATTCAAGGGTAAGACCGTGGTCCTGAAAATCAAGTTCGACAATTTCAGGCAGATAACCCGCTCGAAAACCCTTTTCGCACCGGTCGATTCTTCCGAAACGCTCCGGCAGGTATCGGAAGAACTGCTGGCGGCGGTGGATTTTCACGGGCGCAAAATCCGGCTGATAGGCCTTACCGTCGGCAATTCACCGGAAGCCTGCGCAGAGTGCGTGCAACTCCGTTTCGACTTCGATAATCCGGAACCGTAACAACCCCTGTCATCACCGGAAACGGTACGACCTTTGCACCGCTTCGGCCAAAACGAAACGATGAAACGTACCGACGACCAAAAAGCAAAACGACGTGCGGCCGACCTGCCGCAGGAAACCACCGTAACGCAAATCACCCCCGATGACATACTCGCCGACGGCGGCCCGATTGCGCCCGCAACCGACGACGGCACTCCGACCGAACGGCAGTTGGAGGAGGACGTAGTAACGGTCAACCCCTCCATCGACAGCATGAAAAGCCGGGGATAACAGCTTATTGCAAACGCTCTGTTCCTTCCAGTTTATAAAACTACCCGGCTGCTCGCAGGAGCAGCCGGGTAGTTTTACTGTTGAAAACGATTATTCGACCAACTGGAAGGGAGCATCCGCATCGCCGGTCCACCGATAAAGGCAGACGGTGCTGCTCTGCTGTTTGGTCTCCTTCGACCGGGCGTTCTGCGAGATGTAGAAATAACCTCCCCCGAGCGGACACAGGCCGGTCGTTCCCCATTTGAAATCCCAGCCGTAGATGCCGTCGGCCGATTTTCCGGCAGGAAGCAACGAGAGCACCTCGCCTTCGGTAGGCGTATCGAAACCCTGCAAAAGTTCCTTTCGGGCGGGTTTGCCGCCGTCGATCACAAAGAGCGAATAATTGGGGTATTGGGATTTTTTACCTTTGTAAACCGCGGCATAGCAGTTTCCCGACGCCGGATCGTAAGCCAGGTTCTGGATTCCCCACGAGGTGTTGCCCGTGCGGACGAAATACTTGCGGTCGGGCGTCGCAGGACCGCTTTTATGGAGATTGTTCTGCGAAAGCGGCTGCTCGAAGCGCTTCCAATCCTTCGTATCGTAAGCGAGCAGTACCTGGTAATCGTTGTCCGTACGCAGCGTGTCGCCGTAAATGCCGTAAGCCACATAGAGATAATCGCCGCCCTCCTTGCTGCCGAAGCGGGGTGCGAACGTCACGCCGTCGATACCCGAGCAGCCGAACCGGTGCTCGACCGTCCGACCGCCGTTCTCCGCCGTTGCGAAATAATCGTCTACGGCCTCCTTGATATAGACGGTCGTCATCACATGGTCTTTTTCGGCATCCATATCGGGACGATCGATGCGGTCTACATCGAAAATAGCAACGTAGAAACCCGTTTGGTCCTTTTCATCTTCCGGAGCGACCTGGCCGGCGTCGAGCGTCTTGCGGATGCCCTTGCCAATCACATCGTCCTTGTATTCGAGCGAACCGTAAACACGTCCGTCGGCAGGATTCATCGTCAAACAGCCCAAATGGCCCGTCACACCGTCCACACTGCCGATCAAATTACCTTCGAGGTCCATCTTCAGCAGTTTGGTCGTAAAAGAGAAATAAATGTAGCCGCGTTCGAGGTCGACGGCAATGCCCTGCACATGGAACGGACCTTGCTCGCCCGAGCGGATTTCACGCGGGAGTTTACTCAGGTCGGGGGCGTTTTTCGCACGATTAGCGCCGGACGGGCAGGCCGTCAGCAACAACGGAACGATCAGCAACGGAAGCAGACGTTTGAAGTTCATCGGAAGTTTTTTTACGTTAGGAAACAGTTTGTTTGCTTTTTCGCAACAAATATAAACAAAAGCAACCTAAAATACAACCCGAAACGAAATAAAAAGAAAGAATCCCCGACTTGAAGAAGTCGGGGATTCTTTCTTCTCAGACGTTTGCAACGAACTCTTCAAGGGCGGCAAGGTCGACCGCCAGCGGTTCGGAGGACTGGGGCCGTTGCGTGAGTCGTTCCAACCGCTCCGGAAGCGGAACCCGGGCTCCGGTCACCGACTCGATGACCTCGCCGAACTTGGCGGGATGCGCCGTAGAAAGGTAGAAACCCGGCTTATTCAAAGCCATCGAAGCCGCATAGCCGACAGCGCTGTGCGGGTCGGAGAAATAGCCGTAACGCTCGTACAACTCGTCGATCGTGCGGCGGATGCACGCATCGTCGCAGCGGAATCCCGCCAGTTCGGCGCGCAGCATCTCCGGATCTCCGGCGCAGAGCCACAGCATCCGTTCGAAATTGCTCGGCGCACCGACATCCATCGCATTGGCCGGGGTCCGCACCGAAGGCCGCGGGCGATAGATGCCCGTGCGGATAAACTCGGGTACGACATCGTTGACGTTCGACGCGGCGACGAAGCCCCCGACAGGCAGCCCCATGCGCTGGGCCAGCATACCTGCCGCGAGGTTGCCGTAGTTGCCGCTCGGCACTACGACGACAGGGCGGTCGCCACCCGTGGCCTGCCGCCACTGGCAATAACCGTAGAAATAGTAGAACGCCTGCGGAATCCAGCGCAGCAGGTTGATCGAATTGGCCGACGTTACCCGCCGCCGGGAGCGGAACACCGCATCGGCGAAGAGTTCCTTCACGAGCCGCTGGCAGTCGTCGAACGTTCCGGCCACGCGCAGCGGATGGATGTTGCTGCCGAGTGCGGTCATCTGGCACTCCTGCAGGCGGCTGATTTTCCCTTCGGGATAGAGCACCACGACCTCGACGCCCGGCACGTTGTAGAATCCGTGCGCCACGGCACTGCCCGTATCGCCCGACGTGGCGGTGAGGATCACCAGTTTTTCATCGGCGGCGCCCAGCAGACCGATCATCCGGCCCATAAACCCGGCGCCGAAATCCTTGAAAGCACAGGTCGGACCGTGGAACAGTTCCAGCGTATAACGCCCCCGCCCGACTACGCGCAGGGGTACGGGAAAGTCGTAAAGGCCGTCCAATTCCCGCTGCATGACCTGCGAATCGAAATCGTCGCCGAAGAACAGCCCGGCCAGATAGCCCGCCAATGCGGGATACGATTCAGCGGCCAGACGCTCCACCTCCGCCATGTCGGCCTGTGGAATCCGTTCCGGAACAAACAGTCCTCCGTCGGGAGCCAGTCCCATCAGCGCGGCCTCGCGCAGCGAACAGCCGTGTGCATATTCGGTATCTCTCGTACTGTAAAATTTCATCGTCGTCCGTTTTTGTTATACGATAACCCGCGCCCCGGCATTCGACACACGGCCCGCATAGATATTACAACCGATTCCCTGCCCTTCGAAATGCCGCTTCATCGCTTCAGAAATCCGCACGGCGATCTCGTAATTGGATGCCAGGGCAAAAACCGAGGGTCCCGATCCGGCGATATTCATGGCCAGCGCGCCTCCGGCCAGCACCTGCTCCTTCAACGCATCGTAACCGGGAATGAATCCCTTGCGGTAAGGCTCCGCAACGACATCGTGCATCGAACGGCCGATCAGCGCCACGTCCCTCAATGCAAACCCGGCGACCAGTCCGCCGACGTTGCCCCACTGCGCAATGGCATTCGACAGGGGGATCTGCTTGGGCAGAACCTCGCGCGCGTCCTTGGTGCTGACCACGATGCCGGGATGCGCCACGGCATAGAAGAAGTTATCGGGCACAGGCAGTCTTACGATGTCGAAAGGTTCGTAACCGCGGACCAGCACCACACCGCCCAACAGGGCCGGACCGACATTGTCGGCATGGGGCGTGCCACCGTTCAGCGCTTCGCCCATCATGGCGAACTCCACCAACTGCTTGCCCGAAAACGGACGGCCCAGCAGTTCGTTGATACCATAGACCGCCGCAGCCGACGACGCGGCGCTCGACCCGATACCGCTGCCGGGAGCGATCTTCTCGACCAGTTCGATTTCGACACGCACGGGACGGCCGTATGCTTCGAGCATGGCCCGCACCGCGGGCGTAATGACGTTACTCTCGATATCCTCGGGGAGCTCCACCCCACTGCGGTTGCGGATTTCAAATCCTTCGGCATTCTCCTCGACACCTACTTCCAGCACATCGCCCACTCCGTCGAGCGTAAGGCCCATTACGTCGAAACCGCATCCCAGATTCGCAACCGTTCCCGGCGCGAAAACCTTAATATATTTCATAACATTTTTTTTGATGAATTAAACTACCGTTATCTGATTTCCTGCTTCCGCTCCCGGCAGCCTCGGCCGGAATATGCATACATGTATGCGACGGATATTGACTACTGAACCCCCACAGGGGTCGTGGTAGTCGTCGTGGTAGTTGTGGTGGTCGTGAAGATACCGGTATAAACACAGCCTACGGGATTGCCGATAAATCCGCAACCTCGTCCTGTCGTCGTTATATGCCGTTTGGTAACCATCATCGGCAAATATAAAACAAATATTTTAATAATCCAAATCGTTGTAACAATTTGTAAGCACCCCGCAGCCGCACAGACAACCCTTTATATATATAGGAGTAGCACAAAAGGACCGTAAAAGACGCTTCGGGAACAAAAAATGAAAGCCATTCAGTGCATTCCAGCCGGGACAGATCGCAAAAAGCCCCTAAAACCGCACTCGGAGGCCAAAAACAAGCTTTCGGATTGTAAGTAAATACGAGATATCACAGACAGTTACGAATCCAAGAAGAGGATATGCTTCCGGACTGTTACAATATTAAATTTTTTTAGGAAATTATTTGTTCAAATAATTTAATATCCATACCTTTGGTCCAGACAAAGAAGAAAAACCGGCAATGAACGCCCTGAATCATTCGAATATTATCGTCATTACCCTGCTGCTCGTCGTCCTTAGAAGATAACGGGAGAAAGGTGGCGTATATATTTGATCGACAAAATAAAGCCTTTCTCCCAACCGGGGAAAGGCTTTTTTGTTACAGGGCCGCAGTCCGGCGGGAGACTGAAACGAAAACGGAAAGATGAAACACACACTCAGAAGCGCCGTCACGACGACGGGCCGCCGGATGGCGGGAGCCAGGAGCCTCTGGCGCGCCAACGGCATGCGCGAAGAACAATTCGGCCGACCGGTCATCGGCATCGCCAATTCGTTCACCCAGCTCGTACCGGGGCATGTGCACCTGCACGAGATCGGACAATATGTCAAACAACGCATCGAAGCCCTCGGGTGCTTCGCTGCGGAGTTCAACACCATCGCCATCGACGACGGCATCGCCATGGGCCACGACGGTATGCTCTACTCGCTGCCTTCGCGCGAAATCATCGCCGACAGCGTCGAATACATGGCCAATGCCCACAAGGTCGATGCACTGGTCTGCATCTCCAACTGCGACAAAATCACGCCCGGCATGCTGATGGCCGCCATGCGGCTCAACATCCCCACGGTCTTCGTCTCGGGAGGACCGATGGAGGCCGGAAAATTCGGCGACCGCAGCGTCGACCTGATCGACGCCATGGTGATGGGCGCCGACGACTCGTGCAGCGACGAGGACATCGCGCGCATCGAACGCTGCGCCTGCCCCGGCTGCGGATCGTGCTCGGGTATGTTCACCGCCAACTCGATGAACTGCCTCACCGAAGCGCTGGGACTTTCGCTGCCGGGCAACGGCACGATCGTCGCCACACATGCTTCCCGCCGCCGCCTGTTCGAGGACGCCGCGGCGCTCATCGTCCGCAATGCCGAACGTTACTACTTCAACGACGACGATTCGGTGCTCCCGCGCTCGATCGCCACAAAGGCGGCTTTCAACAACGCCATGTCGCTCGACATCGCCATGGGCGGTTCGACCAACACGGTCCTGCACCTGCTGGCCGTGGCCCACGAAGCCGGGGTGGATTTCACGATGCAGGACATCGACCGCCTCTCGCGCCGGGTTCCCGTGCTCTGCAAGGTCGCACCCAACTCGCACTACCACATCCAGGATGTCAACCGCGCCGGAGGGATTTTCGCCATCCTGGGCGAACTCGACCGCGCCGGACTGCTCGACACCTCGGCGCAGCGCGTCGACGGGCGCACGCTCGGCGAGGCCATAGCGGCCTGCGACATCCTCAGCCCCACGGCTTCCGATGCAGCCCGGCGCCGTTCGCTGAGCGCCCCGGCAGGTCATTACAGCCGCGAACTGGGCGCCCAGCACTCCTATTACGAAGAGCCGGACACCGACCGCACGGCGGGCTGTATCCGCGATGCAGAGCACGCCTATTTCCGCGACGGAGGACTGGCCGTACTGACGGGCAACATCGCCCGTTCGGGCTGCGTGGTCAAAACCGCGGGCGTCGACGAGAAACTGTTCGTCTTCCGCGGACCGGCACGCGTCTACGAGTCGCAGGAACAGGCCATGAACGGCATCCTCGCCGACGAGGTGCAGGCCGGCGAAGTGGTCGTCATCCGTTACGAAGGCCCCAAAGGCGGGCCGGGCATGCAGGAGATGCTCTACCCCACGTCGTACCTCAAATCGAAGAAACTCGACAAGGCCTGCGCGCTGATCACCGACGGGCGTTTCTCGGGCGGCACGTCGGGCCTTTCGATCGGCCACGTCTCGCCGGAAGCCGCCTCGGGCGGGGAGATCGCCATCCTGCGTACGGGCGACGAGATCGAGATCGACATCCCCGCACGCACGATCCGCCTCGTAGCGGACGACGCAGAGATAGCCGCCCGCATGGCCGCACAGAAACAGTTCCGCCCCGTAAACCGCAACCGCCACGTACCGACCTCGCTGCGCGCCTATGCGCAACTGGTCAGTTCGGCCGACAAAGGCGCAGTACGCATCATCGACGAAGACGAAGAATAAAACCGCATCGACTATGAATACTCCCCAATCCTCCCGCCCCGAAGAGCGACGCACGGCCTCCGACCCCGTGATCACAGGATCGAAGGCCCTGATCGAATCCTTTTTACACGAAGGTGTAGACATTCTCTTCGGCTACCCCGGAGGCGCGATCATCCCCGTTTACGACGCGCTTTACGACTACCGCGACCAGTTGCGGCACATCCTCGTCCGCCACGAGCAGGGCGCCGTCCACGCCGCACAGGGCTATGCCCGCGTCAGCGGCCGCGTCGGGGTCTGCCTCGTAACCTCCGGCCCCGGGGCCACGAACACCGTGACAGGACTCGCCGACGCGCTGATGGACTCCACGCCGCTGGTGCTCGTCACCGGGCAGGTAGGCTCGTCACTGCTGGGAACCGACGCTTTCCAGGAGACCAATTTCGTCGGCATCACGCAGGCCGTCACCAAATGGAACTGCCAGGTCAAGCGCACCGAGGATATTCCGGCGGCCATCGCCAAAGCCTTCTACATCGCCCGTTCGGGCCGTCCGGGTCCCGTCGTAGTCGACATCACCAAAGACGCGCAGTGCGGAACGGCCCCCTTCCGCTACGAAAAAATCACGTCGATACGCAGTTACATCCCTTCGCCCGAGCCCGACGCAGAGCGCATCGCCGAGGCTGCGCGGCTGATCGACCAGGCCCGCCGCCCGCTGGTAATGGTGGGCCAGGGTGTCGTCCTGGGCAATGCCGAAGCCGAATTGCAGGCACTGCTCGACAAGAGCGGCATGCCTGCCGCCTCGACCCTGCTGGGCCTCTCGGCCCTGCCGACCGACCACCCGCAGAATGTAGGCATGCTGGGCATGCACGGCAACTACGGCCCCAACATCAAGAACCAGGAGTGCGACCTGCTGATCGCCGTAGGCATGCGTTTCGACGACCGCGTGACGGGAAGCCCCGCGCATTTCGGCGCCAATGCCAAGGTGATCCACCTGGAGATCGATCCCGCGGAGATCGACAAGATCGTCCATGCCGACGTTCCTGTCGTGGGCGACGTGAAACGGTCGCTGCCGCTCATCACCGAACGCATCCGCAAGCGCGACCACAGCGAATGGATCGCCGGATTCCGGACCTGCGACAAGATAGAATACGAAGCGGTGATCCGCAAAGCGGTGCATCCCGCCGAAGGGCGTATCCGCATGGGCGAGACGGTCGACGCCGTGAGCCGGGCCTACGGCAACGACGCGGTGCTGGTCACCGATGTCGGCCAGCAACAGATGAACGCGGCCCGTTATTTCGGATTCCGCCGCAGCCGCAGCATCGTCACCTCGGGCGGTCTGGGAACAATGGGATTCGGACTTCCGGCGGCCATCGGGGCCAAACTCGGCGCACCCGACCGTGAAGTGGTGCTCTTCGTCGGCGACGGCGGCCTGCAAATGACCATCCAGGAGCTGGGCACGATCTTCCAGTCGCACGTTCCCGTGAAAATCGTCCTGCTGAACAACTCGTTCCTCGGGATGGTCCGCCAATGGCAGGAACTCTTCTACGACCGCCGCTACTCTTTCACCGAGATGGTCAACCCCGATTTCGGGCTGATCGCCCGCGGCAACGGCCTCAGCTACCGCTGCGTCGAACGGCGCGAGGAACTCGGCGAAGCGATCGCCGCCATGAAAGCCTCGGAAGGCGCCTTCCTGCTGGAAGTACGCGTCGAAGGCGAAGAAAACATTTTCCCGATGGTCCCGGCAGGCGCCCCCGTATCAGAAATCCGGTTCGAGTAAAATGCAGAAACCTATGGAACAAGAGTACATCATCACCGTATTTTCGGAAAACAAAGTGGGCCTGCTGAGCCAGATCACCACCGTCTTCACCTGCCGCGACGTGAATATCGAGAGCCTCACGACCTCGGAATCGGCGCTTCAGGGCATCCACAAATTCACCATCGTGGTCCGCACCACGCCCGACCAGGTCGACAAACTCGTACGGCAGGTCGAGAAGAAGATCGACGTGCTGAAAACCTTCGTCTACACCTCCGACGAGGTGGTACAGCAGGAGATAGCCCTCTACAAGGTCACCCGCAGCCGGAATGTCGAACAACTGGTGCGCAAGCACAACGTCCGCATCCTGGAGATCGACGAGGACTACATCGTCGTCGAAAAAACCGGACACAAGGCCGACACGCAGGCGCTGTTCAAGCTGCTGCAACCCCACGGCGTACAGCAATTCGTGCGCAGCGGCACGGTGGCCATCATCAAATCGCGGCGCGAACTGCTGAACGAATACCTCGAAGAGATCGAACGACTCAACAACAAACAACATAATTAATCAATCTTAAATCACAAAAAACTATGGCACAGATCAATTTCGGCGGCGTTGAAGAGAACGTCGTAACCCGCGAGGAGTTCCCCCTGAAAAAAGCGCTCGAAGTCCTCAAGGACGAAACCATCGCCATCATCGGCTACGGCGTACAGGGCCCCGGACAGTCGCTCAACCTGCGCGACAACGGATTCAACGTCATCGTAGGCCAGCGCGAAGGATCGAAGAGCTGGGACAAGGCCGTTGCCGACGGCTGGGTTCCGGGCGAGACGCTCTTCGGGATCGAAGAGGCCGCCGAGCGCGCCACGATCATCCAGTACCTGCTCTCCGACGCCGGACAGATCGCCGTATGGCCAACCATCAAGAAGCACCTCACGCCGGGCAAGGCGCTCTATTTCTCCCACGGATTCGGCATCACCTACAAGGAGCGTACGGGCATCGTGCCCCCGGCCGACGTGGACGTGATTCTGATCGCCCCGAAGGGTTCGGGAACCTCGCTGCGCCGCATGTTCCTCCAGGGCCGCGGACTCAACTCCAGCTATGCGGTATTCCAGGATGCGACGGGCCGCGCTTTCGAGCGCGTCGTGGCGCTGGGTATCGGCGTGGGTTCGGGCTACCTGTTCGAAACCGATTTCAAGCGCGAGGTTTACTCCGACCTGACAGGCGAACGCGGAACGCTGATGGGCGCCATCCAGGGCATCTTCGCGGCCCAGTACGACACGCTGCGCGCCAACGGCCACACCCCCTCGGAGGCCTTCAACGAGACGGTCGAGGAGCTGACGCAGTCGCTCATGCCGCTCGTCGCCGAAAACGGCATGGACTGGATGTATGCCAACTGTTCGACCACGGCCCAGCGCGGCGCGCTCGACTGGTGGAAGAAGTTCCGCGACGCCACGAAGCCCGTTTTCGAAGAGCTCTACAAAGAGGTGGCCGCCGGCAACGAGGCCCAGCGTTCGATCGACCTGAACAGCAAGCCCGATTACCGCGAGAAACTCAACGAGGAGCTGCGCGACATGCGCGAAAGCGAGATGTGGCAGACCGGCGCCGTTGTACGCAAGCTGAGGCCCGAGAACAACTAATCGCATCTGCGACCCGGTTCTTTTTGATTCAAAATCTTGGCCGGACGGAATTTTATACGTAATTTTGTACCTGCAAATGAAGCAGGTCCCTGAACGGGAGACGAGTTGGGAAAGCAATTTGCCAACTCGTCTTTTTTTAGATGAACTAACCATAAAACCGCGATAAAATGTATAGTTACGACAACCGGGTGGTCATCACCCTCGACGCAGGCGGCACGAATCTCGTGTTCGGCGCCATGCAGGCCAATAAATTCATTGTGGAGCCCATCACGCTGCCTTCGAACGCCAGCAGCCTGGACAAATGCCTCGCTACGATGGTAGAAGGTTTTCAGCAGATTATCGCCCGCCTGCCCGAGAAACCCGTGGCTATCAGTTTCGCGTTCCCCGGCCCGGCCGACTATCCCAACGGCATCATCGGCGGTTACCTCCCGAACTTCCCTTCGTTCCGCGAAGGCGTGGCGCTCGGACCGTTCCTCGAAGCCAAATTCGGTATCCCAGTTTTCATCAACAACGACGGCGACCTGTTCGCCTACGGCGAGGCGCTGGGAGGCGCACTGCCCGAGGTCAATGCCCGGCTGGAGGCGCTGAACAGCCCCAAACGCTATAAAAACCTCGTCGGCTACACCTTCGGCACGGGTCTCGGCGTCGGCATCGTGGTCGACAACCAGCTTAACCGGGGCGACAACTCGTGCGTCGAAACTTTCTGCCTCAAGCACAAGAAGATGCCCGAAATCATCGTCGAGGACGGAGCGTCCATCCGGGCCGTGAAACGGGTCTACGGCGAACTGACGGGCAACCCCGACCACGGGCTAGAGCCGAAGGATATCTGTGAAATAGCCGACGGAACGCGCGAAGGCAATGCCGAGGCCGCCCGCAAGGCTTTCGCCGAAATGGGCGAAATCGCCGGCGACGCCATGGCTACGGCCGTGACGCTGATCGACGGTCTGATCGTCATCGGCGGCGGCATCACGGCAGCCCGCAAGTGGATCATGCCGAGCCTGTTGAAGGAACTGCGTTCAAAGATGCACACACTCACCGGCGACGAACTCAACCGGGTGCAAATGAAGGTTTACGACCTGGACGACGAAGCCGAATTCAAGGAGTTCGCAACGGGTGCACAGCGGCCGTTGCAGGTCTACGGAACGGACCGTTACGTAACCTACGACCCGCAGAAACGCATCGGCGTGACGATCTCGAAGCTGGGGGCCAGCCAGGCCATCTCGGTCGGCGCATATGCTTTCGCCCTGAGCCAACTGGATGCAGAAAACGCATAAATACAAAGTCATGTACAAGTTTCAACCGATTTTAAAATCCCTGATCTGGGGCGGCGAGAAGATCGCCCCCTACAAAGGAATCAGCACCGACCAGCGCAACATCGGCGAGAGTTGGGAACTTTCCGGCGTAAAGGACAACGAATCCGTCGTCGCCGAAGGCCCCGAAGCCGGGACGACGCTCCCGGGTCTGATCGCCCGCCACGGCGCGGCGCTGCTCGGCAAAGAGAACTACGAACGTTTCGGCGAGGAGTTCCCGCTGCTGATCAAATTCATCGACGCCCGGCAGGACCTCTCGATCCAGGTGCACCCGAATGACGAACTGGCGTGGGAGCGCCACAAATCGAAGGGCAAGACCGAAATGTGGTATGTGGTGTCGGCAGACAAGGATGCGCACCTGCGTTCGGGATTCTCGAAGCAGGTGACCCCGGCCCAATACGAGGCCAGCGTGGCCGACAACACGATCACCGACATCCTGGCCGACTACAAGATTCATCCGGGCGACGTTTTCTTCCTGCCCGCAGGCCGCGTGCACTCGATCGGAGCCGGTTCGTTCATCGCCGAGATCCAGCAGACCTCGAACATCACCTACCGCATCTACGACTTCAACCGCCGCGATGCCGACGGCAACACCCGTGAACTGCACACCGAGCAGGCGAAGGGCGCCATCGACTACACCGTGCTGCCCGACTACCGTACGCACTATGAAGCGGCGCAGGACGCCCGCGTGGAACTGGTTTCGTGCCCCTATTTCACCACGTCGCTCTACGACATGACCCGTCCGCAGACGCTCGACCTCGCGGCGCTCGATTCGTTCGTCGTGGCGATCTGCATCGAGGGACGCGGAACGCTCACCGACGACAGCGGTGCGACGGTGACGGTACACCAGGGTGAAACGGTCCTGATCCCGGCCTCGGCCCGGTCGCTTACCTTCACGCCCGACGGGGGCATGAAAGTCCTGACGAGCTGGATCGGCTGATTCTTCCCACCCCAATAAAAAACTCCGGCCTGCTTTTCGCAGGCCGGAGTTTTTTCGTCGCGGCAGGCCGGAATTACTCCGCCTTGAACCACGCCTTCGTGTCGTAGGTCGCTCCCGCACCCGTCTTCACCACCGAAGCATCGACCGGGAAATACCCTTTCGCCGCATTCATCGACGAGAACGGCACTTGCACCCCTTCGCCCATCTGGTTGTTCTCAGGAGTGTAGTTTCCGGTATGCTTCACCGACCAGAAATTAACATTGGTCTCAACAGGCGTCGTATAGAGGTAGTTATACGACACGTCCGCCTTATCATTGGTGAAATCCGCCGTATTGTAGACCGCTGTCAGGTAGTTCTTGGCGCTGACCCCGGTGTAGTAACCCACATTCTTGGTCACGGTCAGCCCGGCAAGAATATACGCGCGGACCAGGATATTGGGCTGGTAAATGTCATAGAGCGTATTCTCCGTAATCTCAATCCGGAGGTTCTTCGTATCGTACTGCGCATTGTTTCCGCATTGCAGGATATAGGCCTGCGTCGGCGCGGTTGCATATAGCACGTTATTTGTCAGCTTGATGCTCTGCATCGGATAGCCTCCGGCCTTGGCGGTCGTCGTGATCGCATACAGCGCCGGCTGGTCCCCTGCGCCCGCAGGATACATGACGAACGAATTGTCGACCAGAATGTCGTTGAAACTCCAGTTCGCATTATTGTCGTAGATGAAGTAACGCTTTATGTCGAGCGTACAATCCACCAGCAGCAGATCGGGGTTCAAGTTCTGCGCATTAGTCGTCGTGAAGGTGTTGGAGGTGTTTCCGATCAGGTGGAGGTTCATTACGGCCACATTCCGGTTGCAACGCATCTCAGGCAGGGTCAGCGCCGCCTGTTCGCGCTCCTTGTAACGGCCTACCAGCACGAGATCGGCCGTTCGTCCGGCATTTACCGAACCTCCGTCGACCGTATGAGCCAGCGCCGACTCATCCGAGTTGTCGACAAAGATCAGGCCGCCCGCCTGGAGAATGGCAGCGGTAAGTTCCGCCGGTTTGAGCAGTTGCGCATCGGGATAAGCCGTCTTGTTGATCGTCAGGCTGCCCAGCGTGATGTCTTTCCCGTCCTGATAATCCTGATAGTAGTCCGTCTCGGTGGAAACGGGAGGCGCCGCCGTCGTATTCTGCACGCTTGCGACCTCGCTCGTCAGTTCACCGGCATAGGCAACCACATAGATCGTGTAGGCCGTATTCGCCTCCAGATTTTCGACCGTCACACTCGTACCCACGCCGGCCGTACCGTCGGCAAGGACCTTGGCAGCGTCGGGGGCCGCCTCCGTCGATTTCTGGCAGATGTATTTCCAACCGTCGGCATTGGCCGAAGGAGCGATGTCGAAGGTCAGTGCCGACTGCGTAGGCTCTACCGTTACAGAAGCAGTCACCGCAACCGTCGGGGCGACAGGCGCCGTCCCGGAACTCTCGACCTGAATCTTGGCGACCGTCGAAAGTCCGTTGGCCGCAAATGCTTCGATAGCCACGTCTTTCGACGTATCGGCCGTAGCGCGGGTCGTGGCGGCAGGCGCCGTCACGATCAGTTCGGCCTTCTCACCGACAGCATCGGTAAGGCGTGCCGTCCAGCCTTCGGGGGCCGACAGCTTCGTCTGCTCGACGCCCTTGATCTCCACGTCGAAACGCTTGGTAGCCCCGGCGTCGAACGTCTGCACGCCCGGGGTCGGCATAACGATCCGGCAGAAGAAATCGCTCAGGATCGGGATGCGCAGTTCTGTACCGTCGAGCAGTTTGATGTAAAAATCGTCGCCGTCGACCTTCACCGTATCGAAAAACTTGTCGGTCACCGTGCCCGAACCGATGGCCTCGACCGGTTTTTTATTGGTGTCGAGCACATTCTCGAAGGTCTTACCGCCGTCGTAGCTCACCTGCCAGTAGCCGGTAGCCTCGTCAATGCGGAACTGGGGCGTCGTGCCATCCTCGGCCACAGCCTTGACACCGAGCGACGTAAAGGTCGCACCGTTGTCGGTCGAGACCTGCCATTCGCCCTTGTCGCTGATCGAAATGATCGGAATCACGGCCTCGGCCTCGCTGCCCTGCACCAGTTCGATAATCTCACCGTTGGTCAGCGTGATGGTGTATTTGCCGCCGGAGTTCTCGACCTTGGAGATCGTGGCTCCGCCGTAGAGTTTCTGCAACGCCTCGATGTTGCCGTTAAGCGCGTCGACCTGCGTCTCCAACGCCTGCACGCGGCTCTTCAGGTCGTCGATCGCATCCCACAGGTCGTCGTTGTTGTCGCACGACTGGAATACCGCAGCCACCGCGACGAAGAACAGGATCAGATACTTTTTCATAATTTATCGTGTGTTTTATTTATTTTAAAGAATTGAGCCATGCAGGAACATACCCCAGCCGTTCGCGCAACTGCGCTTCGTAGAGCGACAGCGGTTCGACGGCTGCACCGTTGCTTTCGAGGTATTTCACCTGTTCGGCGCTTTCGTCGAAAGCGACCGACGCACCGTGGAAACCGACGATGATCGGCGGCATGGTTTTCCACCACTTGTCCGAAGAGAGCCACCACTTGAACGGACCGGCTCCGAAATCGTGTGCGGCACGCGTAGCATTCAGGTTCCAGATCGTCAGGTCGCCCAGGTGGTTGGGTACGTTGGTCTCGTCGCCGCCGAAACGCCATTGCACGAATCCGCCCGTACAACGGTCGACAAGCGTAGCGCGCGGCTGTTTGGAATGCGATTCGAAGAAGGCGTCGTCGCCCCACGTGTTGTTCCACAGTACGGCCCCCAGCGAGGTGTTCGAGACGCCCGAAGCGTGATACTGTCCGGCATTCTCAAAATACCCCGTACTCGTATAGGGAGGCGACACGGCCTGCCCGCGGCTGTGGTCGTAAACCTTGCCGATAAAGATACGCGAGGACGACTGCGAACGTACGCCCGAATGGCCGCGGTTCCCGCTGATCTCGATGTCGTAAGCCGAGCAGTTGGCGCTCGACACGATCGAAAGCGCTTCGCTGACGCCCTTGAAATCGACGCGGCGGATCCACGAATTCGTCAGCCGCATCATGTTGAGCGGCTTGTAAGCCCCGTCGTCCTGCCACGAGGCGTGATGTCCGAAATTCTCCTTCGAGCGGCCCTCGAAGGTCACGTCCTCGACGCCGACGTTCTCGTAATGCGGAAATTTACGGATTTTCCAGTTCCATTTGGCTTCCACGGCGTACATGATCGGCTCGGCGAAGGTCAGGCGGTTGCCGCTCACGGATGCCACCTGGTGGTAATCCTCGACCGTAACGGTCAGGATATCGGTCATGTTGCCCTCGACCCGGTGCGGTGCAAGCTCCTGGGCTACCAGCACCGGATCGTTGTTCGAAAGCGAGAGGCACACCCAATCGCCCGACGAAATGCCGGCCGCCGAGGCCACCTCCACCGAGAACGCGCCGCGGGGCGCATCGCCCGTCACGGCCGTAAGGTCCGAAAGCCCCGAATTGTGCTTGATATTGATCATCACGGGCGACGACCACATGTTCTGCGGATTGGCCGGAAGATTCGGCGTGTCCATTACCAGCGTCGTCTTGCCGCGGCCTGCGCCCTTGAGCACGAAATTGCCGCCGCGGATGAAAATCTCCTCGCTGACGTTGTTGCCCTTCGAGTCCTTCTCCGACTGGTTTACCGCCGAAGCATCGTAGCTGTTGTCATCGTCGTCGTGGAGGATGAAACGCCCCTCGGGAAAATAGATCACCGCCCGGGCATTGGCGTTGGCCAGATTGGCCCCCGCATCGCTCTGTCCCGAGAGTTTCAGCTCCTTGAGCAGCTTCACGAACGCTTCGCGCGACGACTTCACTCCCGTGGGATCGGCGCCGTAATCGACGACGTTGTAAATTTTATAGCCCAGTCCCCAGGCATCGGCCGGAGCCTCTTCGCCGTGTTTATAACCGGCATACGAATAATCCAGCAGAACGTTATCCGCAGTTCCGGCCTTAAAATTTTTCCACGCCTCGGCGGCGTTGGCATCCATCTGCTCATTGAGCAGCGTCACTTTCAGCGTTACGAGTTTCCGGTATTTCCGGTCCGAATAGATCGTCATCGAAACAGCCGCCTCCTGCGAAGCGGCGTTGAACGTCGCAGGGGCCGTGACGGTCAGCGTCGTCTCGCCGAGCACCGCCGACCACCCCGCAGGGGCGTCGATCACCGCTTCGGCGACCCCCGTCTGCACGACCTCGAACGCCCGGGTCTCCCCGAGGAAGAACGTCTCGTTGTCGGAAGCCGTCACCGTCAAGGAAAACTCGTCGAGGACGGGAAGCGTGAGCTTCTCACCGCCGAGCAACTCGACGGAGAGCAGGCCGGTCTTCGTATCGTACACCACCGACTTGAAAGCCGAACTGTAACTGACGACGACCTTGTCACCCACGGCATTGACAGGCTTGTTATCCTGCAAAAGCAGTGTATAGGTCACTCCGCCGTCGAGGCTCACGAGCCACTCGCCGTCGGCCGAAACTTTCAGTTGCGGGGTAATTCCTTCGGCGCCGGGTTCGTGCTCGCCGCCGGCGACAGGCCATGCCGAAACATATTCACCGTCGACTTCCAATCGCTTGGGGTTTGCACCGCCTTCGAGACTTACAGTCCAGTAGCCCTCGGCGTCGATACCCATAACGGGAACCAGCGCCTCGATCTTCTCGCCGAGGATGACGGGCAACCTGGTCCCGTCGCTCAGTTCGATCTCGTAGCCCGTGGCATTGGACTTGACGCCGACGATAATCGTCGATTCGTCCATCAGGCGATGGAGCGCCTCGATCGAGGTATTCACGCTGCCGATCTTCGATTCCAGCGCGGCCACGCGGTCGCGCAGGTTTTCGATCTCGTCGCGGATACCGTCGGTATTTTCACACGATTGCAGAACCAAGGCCGAAACCGCTGCAATCCACAAAAACAATTTGTTCATATCCGATATTATTAGTTACTCGTATCATAAGGAACCACGTCGGCCAGCACGCGTTCGCGGAACCACACATCGTCGTTATCGCGCAGCAGCACGGCCAGTTCGCGGCACAGCGAGGCGAACAGTTCGGGGTTCTCCTCCGGCGCGAGGTTGTGCAACTGGTAGGGATCGGCGGCATCGTCGAACAGCAATACGCGTTCGAGCCGGCCGTCGCGCCCGATGCGCAGCTCCATCGTATGCGTCGAAGTCTTTACGCCGCGCGCCTGGGCGAAGAAGCCGCGGACCATTCCGTCGGCATCGCGTTCGCCGTCGAGGTTGCGCATGTAAAGCGCCGCGCGCGGACGCCGGGGCTGCACGGCGTCCTGCCGCAGCAGGGCCGAATAGTCACGCCCCTCGACGCTCGCGGGAATCCGTTCGCCGAGGCCCGCC
The DNA here is from genome assembly GCF_015553985.1 of Alistipes sp. D31t1_170403_E11. Taxonomy (NCBI): domain Bacteria; kingdom Pseudomonadati; phylum Bacteroidota; class Bacteroidia; order Bacteroidales; family Rikenellaceae; genus Alistipes; species Alistipes sp. D31t1_170403_E11. The sequence continues at coordinate 345,001 of NZ_JADNHQ010000001.1, forward strand.
AGTCCCAGCAGTGTGGGCATGATGTCGGGCGTCGACAACAGCATGTCGTCCACACGGTGGGGAACCCGCCCGGGATAGCGCACCAGGAAGGGAATGTTCAGCGATTCGCGCCAGATCGAATTTTTGGGGTCGGCGGTCGAATGGCTGGTCATCGTCTCGCCGTGGTCCGAGGCGAAGACGACGATCGTATTCTTCGTGAGTCCGGCTTTGTCCAGCGCTTCCATGAGGCGGCCGAACTCCCGGTCGATACCGCTCACGTTGGCAAAATAGTAACGCGCGGCGGCAGCCTTGTCCATCGTCGTATCGGCGTTGTCGCGCACGAGCAGTTCGGTCAGCGACTTATCCTTGTAAAGTTCATACCCCTCCAGGTCGCAGTCGTCGGTCGAGGCATAGGGCGAATGCGGCGGATTCATGCCGATCATCATCAGGAACGGCTTTTTAGGATCGCGGACGCCGCCCTTGTTTTCGATATATTCGATGGCTTTGGAGACCTCGTGCTGCGGCGACCACTCGTCGATATCGTGGCGGTTGCCCGCGGTGTCCCAGTAATGGGGATGCTTGTGCACGTCGTACGTGCCGTAGGAATACCAGTAGTTGAAGCCGTGGCGGCGTTCGGGCGGGGTGTAGGCGTCCCACTCGGGAACGTCGTCACTGACATAGGTCCCCGGACGCTGGGGGTTGTTCCTGGTCGGGAAATCGGCGTGCAGTTTGCCGATGTAGGCGCAGTCGTAACCCGCCGCCGAGAAGACATCGCCGATACACTCGGCATCCTCGCGCAGCGAACTCTCGGGCCGCTCCGACATGCAATTCAGCACTACGCCGCTCCGCTCGGGATACATACCCGTCAGCAGCATGCCCCGGTGGGGACTGCTCACGGGGAAGTTACTCACCGCCTCGGTCAGCACCGTGGCTTCGCGGGCAAAACGATCGAGGTTGGGCGTCACAACCGGATCGCCCTTCCACCCCACCTCGGCGGCAAACTCCGGATCGCTCCAGAAGCCCAGCGAGGAGTTGCGGTACTGGTCGGGAAAGACATAGATCACGTTGGGGCGCTCGGCCGCCGACTGCCCGCAGGCCGTCAGGGCAAGGCCCGCAAACGGAATTACAGTTTTTACTTTCAACATTTTATCGTATTTCAATCAGATTCACTTCGCGCGTCGCGCCTTCGCGGCACGTGAAGGTCAATCGGGTGTTTTCGCCTTCGGCCTCGGCACGGCATCCCGGCGTATCGCCGTCCGGCTGCCAGCGGCCGCGGATCACGACCGCCAGTTCCGATGCCTCCGAGGGGTTATCGATCCACGTGCGGGAGTAGATGCTCCGCTCGACGCGTTTTCCGTCGGCATCGAACACTTCGTCGCTCGGCCCCTCGTAAAACCGCAGGTCGGGGTCCGCGACGCTCACCGTCAACCCGCCTTTGCCGCCGCCGATCATTACCAGCGAAGGCAGCGACACGCTTTCCAGCACACCCACACCCACCTTACCGGCGGCAAAGAGCGCATAGCCCGTAATACCCGACGGCCTGTCGCGCAGGATGTGCGCCGAAGCGTCACGGCGCAACACCTCGTAGGGCAGTTCCCGGCCGTAACGCGCCACGTCGTCGTCCGACGCGTGCACGACCAGCATGTATTCGTACCCGCCGCCGCTGACCACGCCGCCGTGGTCGATCCATGCCGTTGCGAAATTATTTTCGGTCGGAGCATCGGTCTCTTCGTCGAGCGAGTGCTGGAGCGTCTTTTGGATATGCACCCGGCCCTGCGGCACGAAGTAAGCGTTGCGCAGGTTGTCGCGCAGGACCGCACCGCCCGAAAGTTCGGCCCGGTAGGGGAATTCCGTCGCAGCAACGCCGTTCACGATGACCGGATCGGCCTCATTCTCCAGAAAATTCTGGAACAGCGTCGTGTGCAGGCCGCCCTCGGCCTTGTTTTCGATGTCCGAACCGAGGCATACAACCCGGTCGTCGAACAGGAAAACCGATTTGAGCGCCCGGAGCGAACCGTTGTATTTGTCGTGCTCGTGCAGTTTCATCGCGAACATTCCGTCGCGGCCCCGGTGGCTCACACCTCCGGCAAATGCTTCGTCCGAAAGGAGCATCTCCTCGTAGCCCGAACAGGTGTCGACATTCAGGATGTCGGCCTTCATTCGCTCCATCGGGATTTCGAGCGCCGTCGTCCCGGGAATGTGACGCCAGTCCCAGCCCTCCTGGCGGAATCCGCTGCCCAAAGCACTCACGGGATCACCGTCGGCAAGCAGTTGCACGCTGCCGTGCGTCAAATAGCGGCCATAGTGGTTGGCGCCCTGATAAATCTCCGCCGCCCAGAGGTAGCGGCTGTGTCCCGCAACCGTAACGAGCCAATCGCTGCGGCGGTGCGACACCGAGGCGTTATATCCGTAAACGCGGGTTCCGACGGGCGAAGGCTCGGGGACAATACCTTTTTCGGCGAACAACCGCGTATAAGCATCTTTTCCTTTGGCCACACGCAGGTAGGCCGCGGCCAGTTCCGCGTCGACCGCCTCACGGCCATCGGGCGACCCGGCGAGGGCCAGCCGGGCATAGTGCCACGGAATCAAGGCTCCCTTTCCGTCGGGATGGCGGCCCGAGAGGGCCAGCGGGAACGACCGCAGATTGCAGTAGAAACGCATTTCGAGCAGCGCGCGTTTCAGGTTTTCATGGCTTTCGGCACTCACCGCGAACTGCGTGTTGGAGAGCAGCCACACGGCATTGACCGCCCCGCCGCTGAACCCGTCCACGGCATAGGCCGGATAGTGGCGGCGGTGGTGGAAAACCGTACCGTCGCTCTTGAAGCAGGGCCCGGTTCCCTCGGTAACCTTATAGCCGTTGTCGACCCAGCGGGAGAAGGCTTCCAGATAGGCCGCCTTGACCGGAGTGTCGGGCAGCATCACGATGCTCGCCAGACGGCCGATGAGCGACGTATTGAAGGCGTCGATGTCCATGCCCGGCTCCGCAGGCGGAAGTTTCACCTCGCCTACGCCCGAGAACCACTCCATTGCCTGCTGCACGTCGTGCTCCAGCCCCGCACGGCGCAGTACGTCGCGCATGATGACCGGAGCCGTATAGAAATTGCGCATGCTGTAACCCAGATGGTGCAGGGTTCCCAAAGCACTTCCCGCGGCAAAACCCTGATCCAAAAGATGCCGCGTCAGCAGCACGTACATCCGTTCCAGCTCGGCCCGTTCGGCGGCGTTGGCAGCGGCATCGTGGGCCACGGCGACCTGAAACATGAAATCGTTGTATTTGCGCAGCGTCTGGTCGTTGTCGTTGAACAGTTTGCCGATAGCGGGGTGTCCGAGGTTGATGTAGGTTTCGGCATAACGTACGAACCAGATCGGTTTGCCTTTAACCGTCCCGTCGGGATTCTCCGTAATGCCGTAACCGGCGAAGCGTTTACGCAGGGCATTCATTGCCGCCGGCTTTTTGTCTTCCAGCAACAGCTCCCGCAGGCGTTGTCCGACGGTCGCCATATCGCGCCTCTCAGCCTCGCTGATCACGGCCGGGACCGCGGGCATCGGGTTGCGCCACGATCGCAGCAGCGTGAGCCAGTGGCTCGTGGTCGCAGCGTTGATGAACGGAGCCTGGAAATCGGCCGTATGGTGTCGCACGTCCTGGAACGACGAGAGGATCAGGTGGTCGAAGAACAACTCGCCTTTTTTGACGCCTTCCGCCCTGATCACCAGTTCGTCCATGCCCTCCTCGGGGCGGCCCTGCATGTCTCGGTCGAAAGCCACCCATGCGCCGCGCCAGCCCGAGAACTCCAGTCCGTAGTCGAACCACGCGCAGGTGCGCCCCGCCTTGCGGAACTCGAAGTGCAGTTTGCCCGTCAAAGCCTTCGGGGCGTAGACCCAGAAAACGAAGGTCGAGACGGAAGTCTCCTTGGGATTGGGATTTTCCGACAGGTAACCCACCGGGGATTCGATACGCACCCCGGCCCCCTCCCGCGACCATTGCCAGCGGACCGAACGGGCGCCGTGCTTGTAATGGTCGCCCGAAACACTCAGCGACGAGCCTTTCGATGCCGTAAAAGGCGCCGCAGACTCTTCGAACGAGAGAATCCGTGCATCGGCGACCTCCCGCACCGACTGAGCCGGTGCGGCCAGCGACCATACCGACGCAGCGGCGAGAAATAACAGTTTACGCATGGGCATCGGGTTTAAAACAAGGGCTCACCCGCCTCCACGCGGCCTTTGCGAATCAGCGCTTCGAGGAAATAGTAATCGGCATAGTTCAGCGGCACGTCGACGTTGCTGCCGTGCGGAATGCTGCCCACGGAGTGCATCAGCAGAAAACCGCCGTTCCCGCCCACCGGGGCGCGGTAGGCCGGCGAAGAAAGCGACTCGATGATCTTGTCGGCCTTCTGCTTGTAAAGGTCGTTGCCCGTATAGGTGTATATTTCATAGAATGCCGATGCGATAATGGCGGCCGTCGAAACGTCGCGCGGTTCGTCGGGGATGTTCGGCGCATCGTAGTCCCAGTAGGGAACCAGGTCGGCAGGCATATTCTTGTCGTTGAGCATGAAATTCGCCACCTTCTCCGCATGGTCGAGGTAGCGCTTGTCGCCCGTGTAGCGGTAGCAGGCCGCATAACCGTAAACGGCCCACGCCTGCCCGCGCGCCCATGCCGAATCGTCGGCATAACCCTGCGCCGTGCAGCGTCCGCGCACATCGCCCGTCGTCAGGTCGTAGTCTACGACATGGTAGCAACTGAAATCATCACGGAAATGCTCCTTCATCGTCCGGTCGGCATGCTTCACCGCGATATTATAATAGGTGCTGTCGCCCGAGAACTCCGTAGCCTTGAACATCAGTTCGAGGTTCATCATGTTATCGATGATCACCGGGACCTGCCAGCCGCGCTCGCCCTGCCAGCCCCGGTCGGAATCCCACGACTGGATAACGCCCGGAACGGGACGGTAACGCGTCGCGAGCGATTTGGCCGTCTGGACGATCACGTCCTTGTAGCCGGGAACGTTTTTCAGGCGCAGCCCGTTGCCGTAGCTGTCGTAGATCATGAAGCCCACGTCGTGATGCCACTGGAGGTATTGCACCGAGTCGAGGATTTCGGTGTGTTTCTGCGCACGCGCAGCCCACTGTTCGTCGCCCGTCAGTTCGTACATATACCACAGCGTTCCGGCAAAGAAACCGCTCACCCAGTCGTCGACGGGCACGTAGTCGATCCGGCCGTTCTTCCAGGTCGAAGGAATGCGGATCACACCGCCCGTTTCGCTCGAATCGGCCAGCATGCCGATCTGCTTTTCGGCGATGGCAATATTCTCGCCAATAATCGACGCGCGCTTCCCGGGCTGCGAGCAGGCTGCGGCTCCTGCGAGGAGGAGTGCGGCGATCGTGTATTTAAATACAGTCTTCATAAATAGGTAATTAACGTTTTATTTTGGTAAACCAAATCAACTTTCCGGACAAAGATAAAGTTTTTTCCAGACTTTCAACATATTTTAATAACTTTTTCTGATGAAAATAAAATTTTTATTATTTTCTATCGTTAAAATTTTGGTTATCCAATTTCTTTATCTACATTTGGCCAAATAAGATTCTATGAAAAAAGTATTAAATTACGGAGTGTCAGCGATTTTAGGGTTATTCGCCACTCTTTGGAGTCAAAACGCCGCAGCAGCGATAGATGCTAAAATCAGCTTTGAAACGGAAATTCCCAAAGCTTTCGTATGCGGCGAAAACAGCACAGCCGAACTCAGCGGCCTCCGCTACAAGGACGGAACCCATTCGCTGCGCTGGTCGTGGAGCGCCCCTTCGACGCTTCGTTACAACGATTTCGGACAACTGATGCGCTCGATGCGCGTCAAAGGCGCAGGCGTCATGCTCTGGATCTACAACCCCAAAGCCGTCGACGCCGACATGCGTTTCTCATTCGAGACGCCCACCGGCGAAGTCCCCTACTGGTTCGATTTCCACATGGACTTCACGGGCTGGCGCGCCTGCTGGATCAAGTACAACGACATGCCGGGCGACCACGCCTCGCAGCAGGTTTCGCGGCTCATCGTTTCGACGCCCGCCGGAGTCGAAAGCGGGGAGCTGTTCCTCGACCGCCTGACCTTCTCCGAAGTCAAACTCCACGACCAAATCACCCCCGACAAGCAGATTCCCGACAACAACTGCAACCTCAAGCGCGAATTGTGGCACTGGGCCCGCCTCTGGGAATGGGAACAGTATGCCTACGAAGAGCCGTTGCGCGAGATCACCCCTGCGGAGAAATCCCAGCTCGACGCCGTGAAGTCGCGCATCGAAAGCATCGTCGCGGCCAACATGTCGAGCACCAACTACATCAACGGCACGATCATCCCGCGCGCACTGGCGACCTATGAGAAAGCAGAAATCCGCCGCACCGCCGACGGAGGCGTACTCGGCGCACCGCTGCTCTCGAACGACGAGTGCAACCGCCCGAAAGGCGAACTGCGCCTCGACGACATCGAAAACATGCTCAACGCCTTTGCGCTGAACAGCTACATCAACAAGGATTCGAAATACGACGACGACTTCTTCCTGGTGATAGACCACGCTATCGACCAGGGCTTCGCCTTCGGCCACGGCAACGGAACCAACCACCACTACGGCTACAACGTGCGCAAGATTTACGACGCCATGTGGCTCATGCGCGACAAGATCGCCACCCGCGGCAAAACCGACGAATACGTCAAGGTCCTGGCCTACTGGAGCGGCCTTGCGGAGACGCGCAAGCCCTATGTCTACGGGCGCGACGAGTTGCTGGACTCGTGGCACACGCTGCTCATCCCCAAGATTATCAGCGCCCTGATGCTTCCCTCCGAAGCCGAACAGTACCGCGCCATGAAGGGCCTCGGAGTGTGGCTCTCGGGCAGCCTCGACTTCACGCCGGGCACGATCGGCGGCATCAAACCCGACGGCACGACCTTCCACCACGGCGGCTTCTACCCGGCCTACTCGACCGGAGCGTTCGCCATGATCGGCTACTACTGCAAAGCCACGGCCGGGACCGATTTCATCCTCTCCGAGCCGGCTCGCCGCAACTTCAAACTGGCCCTGATGACCATGGCCAACTACACCGACCTGCGCGACTGGGGCCTCGGTCTCGCCGGCCGCCATCCCTTCGGCAAAAACGGCCGCATTCCCGACGCCGATGTCAACGCCTTCGGCTATCTGGCCACGCAGGGCGATCTGACGGGCAGCGGCAAGGGCGCGGACACCGAACTGGCAGGCGCCTACCTGCGCCTGAAAGGCACGGACAAGGAGCTGAACAACCTTTTCAAGAAAGAGGGCATATCGGCAGGACCTACGCCGTCGGGCTTCTTCGTCTATAATTACGGCGCTGCAGGCATTCACCGCCGAGACAACTGGATGGTGACGCTCAAAGCCTACAATTCTGATGTCTGGGGCTCGGAAATATACACCAAAGACAACCGCTACGGACGTTACCAGAGCTACGGCTCGGCGCCGATCATCGGCTCGGGCAATCCCGTGACGGCCGCCGCGAGCGGATTCGTACAGGACGGCTGGGACTGGAACCGCGTACCGGGCGCCACGACCATCCACCTGCCCTACCCCGAACTGGAAAGCCCGCTGCCGGGAACGCTCATGGAGCGCAATCTCGAGCGTTTCTCGGGCGCCTCGTCGCTCGAAGGCCGCAATGGCGTACTGGCCTTCCAGTTCGTCGAGAAGGATCGCAAGAACTTCACCCCGGGCGCTACTGCCCATAAGTCGGTCTTCTGCTTCGACAACCGGATGGTCTTCCTCGGCAGCGGCATCGACAACGACAACTCCGCTTATCCCACCGAAACGACGCTCTTCCAACTGCAACTGGACAGCCCGGGCGAACAGCTGGAAGTCGACGGACAAGTCTACGACGCCTTCCCGCTCAACCTCACGAAGGGCGGCGAACGGCTGGCACTCTCCGACACGAAGGGCAACTTCTACGTGGTGAAGAACGCCGGGGCGGTGAACATCGTCAAGCAGGAGCAGACCTCGCCCAACGACAAGACCCGCGCACTCCAGACGGGCAACTTCGCCACGGCTTGGATCGACCACGGCCGCGCGCCCAAGCAGGCCGAATACGAATATGCGGTCTACATCCAGCCCTCGAACAAAGAAATTACACGCTTCATCAAGAAAGACGGCTACGAGGTGCTGCGCAAGGACAACACGGCCCACGTCGTAAAGGACTTCGCCACGGGCATCACGGGCTACATCTGTTTCGGGGAGTACACGGGCGAAGGCCTTGTGCGCAAGGCGACTGAAGAGACGATCTTAATGGAGCGCACCGACGCGGACGGGCAGGTCGTGATGAGCGTCTGCACACCCGATCTCGGCCTCACGGAGAAGACCTACACCACGCGCCAGGAGAGCCAGCCCATCGAAAAAGAGGTGCTCCTCGACGGCGCATGGGAACTCGCCGCACAATATCCGGGCGTCACGGCCGTTTCCCACGATACCGGAACACTGCTGAAGATAACCTGCCGCCACGGACAGCCCGTGGAGTTCCGGCTTAAGAAGAAATAACCATTTTTATCCCACAACCTATCTATTTTTATGAAAAAAGCACTTAAACGCATGGCTGCGGCAGCGCTGCTGACCCTGTCGGTATTCCGGGCAGGGGAAGCATTCGCTCAGAGCACCGTGGACGGACGCGTGGTCGACGCCAACGGTGCACCGCTGGTGGGCGTAACCGTACTGATCAAGGGGACGCAGTCGGGAACGGCCACGGGCGCCAACGGCAGTTACTCGATCAAGGCGAAGGAGACCGAAACACTCGTCTTCTCCTACCTCGGTTACACGACCGTCGAGGAATATGTCGGCAAACGCACCGCGATCAACGTCAAAATGACCGAAGAAGCTTCGCAGATCGGCGCCGTCGAGATCGTCAACATCGGTTACGGAACCACCACGCGCCGCGACCTCACCGGATCGGTAGCCAAAGCCGACCTGGGAACGATGATGAAGGCCAACGTCACCAACTTCGACCAGGCGCTGGGCGGACGCATCGCCGGCGTGGTAGTCACCACGGGCGACGGCTCGCTGGGCTCCGAGGCCAATATCACCATTCGCGGCAACAACTCGCTCACGCAGAGCAACGCCCCGCTCTACATCATCGACGGATTCCCGTCCGAAGGTTCGTTCGCCGCGTCGATCAACCCCGCGGACATCGAGTCGATCGACGTACTGAAAGACGCTTCGGCGACCGCCATCTACGGTGCGCGCGGCGCCAACGGCGTCATCGTGATCAACACCAAGCGCGGCAACGAGGGCAAGCCCACGGTGAACTTCAGCGCCGCATTCTCGCTCAACAAGATCGCCAACAAAATGGACCTGCTCGACTCCTACGAGTTTGTGAAATTACAGCAGGACTGGGGCGTCGACATGGACAAAACCTATTTCAGCGAAGGCCTGACGCTGGACGACTACCGCAACATCAAAGGCATCGACTGGCAGGACCGGCTCTACCGCACGGCTTTCCAGCAGAACTACAACGTCTCGCTCTCGGGCGGCAACAAGGAGGGCATGCGCTACAACGTGGGCTTCTCGGCACTCGACCAGGACGGCATCATCATCCGGTCGAACTTCCAGCGTTACCAGGGCAAGGCCAATTTCACGCTGCCCATCTCGAAGAAACTGTCGCTGAACGTGAACACCAACTATTCGCGCACGGTAACCAACGGCGTGACCCCCACCACGGCACAGACGACCTCGTCTTCGTCGGGCTGGCTCATGTTCTCGGTCTGGGGCTACCGTCCGGTGACCTCCCCGGGGCAGGACATCCTCGACTCGATGCTCGACGCGGACGTAGCCGGATCGGACGACTATCGTTTCAACCCGGTGAAGACCGCTAAAAACGAGTACCGCAAAACGCTCGTGGACTACCTCAACGCCAACGCGGCGCTGACGTGGAAGATCACCCCCGAACTGACGTTCAAGACGACGGGCGGCTACGTGCTCAACAAGCGCCGCCGCGAGGAGTTCAACGGCAGCCAGACCTACACCGGATACGCCGGATCGCCCAGCGGCAAGGGCGTCAACGGCGCCATCTACTGGACCGACCAGACGAGCTGGTCGAACGAAAACACGCTCAACTACAAGAAACGCGTGGGCCGCGACCACAACCTCGACCTGATGGCCGGCCTCTCGCTCCAGGGACAGAAGAACACCTACGACGGCGTTTCGTCGACACAGATCACCTCCGAGGAACTGGGCATCGCGGGTATTTACACGGGTAACTACCAGAAGGTCCAGAGCAACTATTACGACTGGCGGATGATGTCGGCTTTCCTGCGCGCCAACTACAACTTCCGTTACAAATACTACTTCACCTTCTCGTTCCGCGCCGACGGTTCGTCGAAATTCCCCTCCGACAACCGCTGGGGTTACTTCCCCTCGGCCGGTCTTTCGTGGAACTTCAACCGCGAGAACCTGCTGAAAAAGAGCGAATGGATGAGCAATGGCAAGCTGCGCCTCTCGTGGGGCCTCACAGGTAACAACCGCACGCAGACCCCCTACGACTTTTATTCGCAGATCACCGTCAACCCCGGCTCGGGCAGCTCGCTCGACTACGTGTTCAGCGGCGAGCGCGTGCCGGGCTACTACGTTTCGAACATGGCCAACGAAAAGCTCAAGTGGGAAACCACCGAGCAGTGGAACGCCGGCCTCGACCTCGGATTCTTCGAGGACCGCATCAAACTGACGGCCGACTGGTACGACAAGGTGACGCGCGACCTGCTGCTCTACGCCCTGCTGCCCGCCTCGTCGGGCTTCGAACAGGGGATGCTCAACATCGGCAAAATCCGCAACCGCGGGTTCGAACTGACGCTCGAAACGGTCAACGTCAAGAACCGGCAGTTCCAGTGGTCCACCTCGTTCAACATCGCTTTCAACCGCAACAAAATCCTCGGACTGGTCGACGGGCAGAACACGCTCCAGAGCTCCGTGTCGTGGGAGACGCGTTTCAACTCGCAGTTCCCCTACATCTCGCAGGTGGGCAAGCCCACGGGCATGATGTACGGTTTCATCTACGACGGAACCTACAAGGCCGAAGATTTCGACGACAAGGGCAACCTCGTCGGCGGCGTTCCCTCGTTCAAGGGCAACACGATGCAGCCGGGCGACATGAAATACCGAGACATGAACGGCGACGGCGTCGTCGACGACTACGACCGCACGATCATCGGATGCGGACAGCCCCTTAACACGGGCGGTTTCGGCAACAACTTCAACTGGAAGAATTTCGACCTGAATATCTTCTTCGCGTGGAGTTACGGCAACGACATACTCAACGCCAACCGCCTCGTCTTCGAATCGGGCTGGAAGAGCCAGACCAACCAGTTGGCCTCCTACGCCAACCGCTGGTCGCCGGAGAATCCCACGTCGAACATCCCGCGCGTCGGCGCCACGGGCCGCGAGGAGTACTCGTCGCGCGTGATCGAGGACGGTTCGTTCCTGCGCCTGAAGAACATATCGCTGGGCTACACGCTGCCGAGCCGTTCGCTCCGCAAAGCGGGCATCAGCCAGATGCGCGTCTACGTCTCGGCCGACAACGTCTGGACGCTGACGGGTTACAGCGGCCCCGACCCCGAGGTTTCGACCCGCAATTCGGTATTGACCCCCGGATTCGACTGGTCGGCATATCCCCGCGCATTCGGCTTCACGGCCGGCGTAAACCTCACTTTCTAACGGTTTAAACGCAACATTACGCTATGAAAATCAAACGCATATACAGACTGGGAACACTGGCGCTGCTCGCAGCGGCCTTCTCGGCATGCAGCTTCCTCGACACCGATCCGCAGATCATTCCCGACGAAGGCTACTACAACAGCGAGAAGAAGCTGATCTACGGCCTTGCCGGCGTCTACGGCGTGCTGAACAGCGAGGCGCTCTACGGCCACTATTACTCGCTGCAAATCGCCAACGCCGACGACCTCTGCTATTTCAACAACTACAACAACGGCGAATCGCGTCCGGACCGGTACAACCACAGCGCCGGCACGACGGTCATCTACGACGCCTGGTCGAAACTCTACGAGGGTATCAAGAACGCGAACCGCTACATCGAAGCCGTCGAGAAGACGAACATCGATCCCGAAGAACTTTCGGTCGACATCGGGCTTTACATCGCCGAAGCTCGCTTCCTGCGGGCCTACTACCACTTCCTGCTGGCACAGGCGTGGGGCGACGTGCCCCTGCGGGTCAAGGCGACCACCTCGCCCAACCCCAACGACGTGCAGATGGCGGCAACGCCGCAGGAGCAAATCCTCAAATGGTGCGCCGACGAGATCGAAGCCACGATTCCCGACCTCTACGAGACTGTCGAAAACACCCCGTCGCGCGTCAGCCAGACCGTCGCCCAAGGCATCCTGGCCCGCGTCTACCTCTTCATGGCCGGGGAGACGGTGAAAGAGATCGAAGGGCTGAGCAAGAAGGAGATGTACAACCAGGCAGCCTACTGGGCAAACCAGGTGATCATCTCCAACAAACACGACCTGAACGACAGCTACGAAGAGGTCTTCATCAACATGATCCGCGACCAGTACGACACGCAGTACCACGAGTCGATGTGGGAAGCCGAATTCCTCGGCGACCGCACCAGCGCTACGAACTGGACGAACGGGCGTATCGGCGATCTGATCGGCCTGCGTTCGCAGTCGGGACTGACCAACTATTCGGAGTGGGCCTGCAACTACTCCTACGGTTACTACAACGGCTCCTACACCCTGTGGCAGCTCTACTGGACCGAAGATCGTACGGCCGACGAAGCGTCGGACGCCACGAAGATCACCGACGTACGCCAGGAATGGAACCTGCCGGGCTACAACTTCCGCGGCCTGAACAACCAGAAGATCACCTACAAGAACAAGGAAGGCGTAAGCGTGACGCGTTACCTGAAGCAGGCGCAGAGCATGTACAAAACGCCGTGGCTCTACAACAACGGCTTCGCGACGCCCGACATCGAAGGTCTCGACCAGACCATCACCGATGCGTTCGACCCCGCCGACCTCGTATACGATCCGACAATCATGTGCGCGATCCGCAACGCCGGCAAATGGCGCCGCGAGACGGTTTACGAAAAGCAGATGTCGGCCAAGAGCCTCTATACGACGATCAATTTCCCGATCCTGCGTTACGCCGACGTGCTGCTGATGTATGCCGAAGCGATCAACGAATACGCCGGGGCGCCGGACGACCAGGCCAAGGAGGCCATCCGGAAAATCCGCCGCCGTGCAGGCATCAAGACCGACGAGAGCCAACTCAGCGACTATCGCTCGTTCCGCGATCTGGTGCGCAATGAACGCGGACGCGAACTGGCTTTCGAGGGGCTCCGCAAATGGGACCTGATCCGCTGGGGCATCTTCGTCGAGAAGATGCACAACGCCGGGACCAACGCCCCGACGGAGAACAAGTACCACAACGTCAGCTACACGAACTACCTGGCCGCGAACTACGCCAACGTCGCCGCCCGCCACATCTACCTCCCGATCCCGACCAAGGAACTGGCGGTGAACCATGCGCTCAAACAGAACTCTTTATGGTAAAACGCATAATTGCAGAGCATACGATGAATACGAAACGAATCACATACCTCGCAGCGGCGCTGGCCTTCGCCTCCGTGGCAGCCTCGTGCGAGCACGATGAAATCTACGAGCCGCTGGAATTCTCGGTACAACTGGCGCCAACGAACACCTACCTCACGGGCGACCCCGTCGCCTTCAATTTCAGCGGCAACGCCGATTTTATCACCGTCTGGACCGGCGACACGGGACACGAATACAAGCACAAGGACCGCACGACGGTCGACGTTGCGGACATCGAGTCGTGCGAACTGGAGATCGAGATCAGCCAACAGTACGGCACGCTGAACAACCTCGACCTGTTCGCAGGCAACAAGTTCGCAGGACTCAACGGCAGCGACGCCGCCACCGACCGCCCCGTGGTCGAAGCCATCGCGGCAAGCAGTTACGCCGACTGGAAGCAACTGGCTTTCACGCCGAACAGCGCCAACAAGTTCGAGACCTACACCTTCGACATCACAGAGTTTGCCGACAATTTCTCATGGGGCATGCACCTCTATTATCCGGACCCCAAGACAACGATGCGTACCTACCGTATCAACCCGAAAATTACGGTGCGGTTCAAGGGTTACGACACGCAGGTATACAACTACCTGGACATGGAGTTCGTGCCCTTCTCGCTCGCCGCACAGCACGCCGAAGACCCCTACATCCACAATGTTTCGGGCAACGGCAACCTGAAATTCCAGGGCCAGCCGGGAGCGAACAATACAGCGAACATCGTCTTCCAGGGCTTCAGCGCCGGGGCTTTCCCCGAGATCGAACAGTGGGCTTTCATGCAGCCGATCGCGCTCAACACGATTTCGCCCGACACCGGACAGAACATCAAGGGCGTAACCGACGACCTGCCCAGCTACGAGTACACCTACACCAAGCCGGGAACCTATACGGCGACCTTCATCGTCGCCAACGGCAACTACCAGGGACAGTCGGCCCCGACCCGGTACGAAGTGACGTTCACGGTGATCGACCGAATCGAATAACCCGGCCGAAAGCTTTCGAAAGCCCGCCCTTCCACAAGAAAGGCGGGCTTTTTCATAACATCCGGTTGCATTTCTGCGTTCTTTTCAGTAACTTTGGAGGTGCAACGTAACCTTAACAACCAAAACCGAAACAACCTGATCGTATGAAGGCTGAATTACAGGAAATAGCATCGCAGTTCGCGCTGGAAGGCGCCATCACGGCAATCGACTCGCTGGGCGAGGGTTTCATCAACGACACGTTTATCGTCCGCACGGCGGGCAACGCGCCGGATTATATCCTCCAGCGTAAAAACAAGAACATCTTTCCCGATGTCCCGGCCATGATGGAAAACATCCGCAAAGTGACGGACCATATCCGCCGCGGCGTCGAAGCCGCCGGAGGCGATCCCAAGCGCGAGGCGATGACGGTCGTAGCCACACACGACGGGAAGCTCTACCATGTAGACGCCAAAGGCGATTACTGGGCCGTTTCGGTTTTCATCAGCGACACGATTGCTTACAACAAGGCCGACTCCCCGGCGCTGGCCCGCAAGGGCGGCGAGGGCATCGGTAAGTTCCAGGCCCAACTGGCGGACTTCACCGAGCCGCTGGCCGAAACGATCAAGGGCTTTCACAACATCCGCCACCGTTTCGTGCAGTGGGACGAAGCCTTGAAGCGCGACGCCGCCGGCCGCGTGAAAGACCTCCAGGAGGAGATCGGCTGGATCGAGTCGCGCCGCGGCGAGATGCTCGCCTTCTGGTCGAAGGTCGAGGACGGCACGATTCCCACGCGCGTGACACACAACGACACGAAGATCAACAACATCCTCTTCGACAAAAACGGCGAGGTATTGTGCGCCATCGACCTCGACACGGTGATGAACTCCACGTCGCTCAACGACTTCGGCGACGCCATCCGTTCCTACACCAACACGGGCGACGAGGACGACCGCGACCTTCAACGCGTCGGCATGTCCCTCGACATGTTCCGCGCCTACACCGAAGGATTCCTTTCGCAGCGGGCCAAACAGCTCAACCAGGCCGAAATCGACCACCTGGCATTCTCGGCGCGTTACATCACCTTCGAACAGGTGCTGCGCTTTTTGATGGACTACATCGACGGCGACACCTATTATAAGATAAAATACCCCGAACACAACCTCGTGCGCACGCACGCCCAGTATAAACTGCTGCAAAGCATGGAAGAGCAGTACGGCACGATGTGTGAAATCGTACGGGAAACCGTAGCCAAATACAAATAAACAATGGACATTCGCAAGATAGCGGGAATCGCGCCCGATGACCGGGCGGCCGTGGAAGAGGCGTTCGCCGGCATCGACTCCCAGCCGATCGCGTGCTGCAACTGGCCCGCCGAATTTCCCTATGCACCGGAAGTAAGTTTCCGGATGTTCCATACGGGCGACTACCTGATGCTGCGTTTCGACGTTGCGGAACGCTACACCGCTGCGCTCGTCACGGAGGACAACGGCGAGGTTTGGACCGATTCGTGCGTGGAGTTCTTCATCGCCCCCGACGACGGGATGTACTACAACTTCGAAACCACCTGCATCGGGCGCATGCTTCTCGGAGCGCGCAAATCGCGGACCGAAGCCGAACACGCCTCCCCCGAGGTGCTGGCGAGCGTAAAGCGCTACACGACGCTGCCCGGCGAGCCTTTCGCCGAACGCGAAGGCGACAACCGCTGGTCACTCACGCTGGCCATTCCCCCGCAGGCGCTTTTCCGCCACGGATTCACCGACTGGAGCGGCGCGGAGGCCCGCATGAACCTTTACAAATGCGGCGACAAGCTCTCGCACCCCCATTTCCTGTCGTGGCGGCCGATCCGGACCGGGAAACCCGATTTCCACCGTCCCGAGTTTTTCGAACGGGTCGTATTTGAAAAGTAAAACGCATAGAACCGAGCCGGCGAATAATCCGGCCGCGATGCGCCCCTTCCGAGGAAGAAACACAGGGCCGGGCCGAAACCATGGAAACAACCGGAAACGATGCTAAAACAGAGAAAAGATTAAATAATATCAAGCAATGAACAACAAGTATTCACTCCCCAAAGACGGAGGCCTGATTTCGGAATCGGCTCCCCGTGACATCATCCACCGTTACGAGAAAATCCACACCAAAGTCTACGAAAACGAGTACGAAGGCGTGCAGTACGTTGCCGACAACATCGTCAAGGCAATCCGCACCTACAACGAAATCCACTGCTCGAACGAAGTTTACGAGGAGTCGCAGCCCTTCGTACTGGGCCTCACGACGGGGCGCACCCCGCTGGGACTCTACCGCGAACTGGTAAAACGCCACAACGAAGGCCAGATCAGTTTCCAGAACGTCGCCGTTTACAGTCTCGACGAGTTCTACCCGATCAAATCGACCGAACAGCAGAGCCGCAACTACCGCATTCACGAGGAGTTCCTCAACCACATCGACATTCTGCCCGAGAACGTCCACATTCCCGACGGTACGATTCCTGAAGACCGGATTTCGGAGTACTGCGCATCGTACGACCACGCTGTGCGGCACATCGACCTGATGATCATCGGCGTCGGCGAGGACGGCCAGATCGGCTTCAACGAACCTGGGTCGTACTCCCGTTCGCGCACACGGCTGGTGCAGTTGACCTACAACACCCGCAAAATCCAGTCGGGCGCCTTCTTCGGCCTGGAGAATACGCCCAAGATGGCGATCACGATGGGTATCGACACGATCATGCGCGCCAACCGCATCATCCTGATGGCCTGGGGCGAGGAGAAAGCCCGCATCGTCCAGCGGGTCGTCGAGGGCGAAATCACGGACCAGGTTCCGGCCTCCTATCTGCAGGCACACCCCAATATCGAAGTAGTTATCGACGAGAACGCCGCACAACTCCTGACCCGCGAGCAGACGCCGTGGATGGTAGGTCCCTGCGACTGGACGCCGAAGTTCGTCCGCAAAGCCGTGGTGTGGCTCTGCGGCGTAGTGAAAAAGCCCATCCTGAAGCTCACCTATAAAGATTACATCGAAAACTCGCTGGGCGAACTGCTCGAGCAGGGCCGTGCCTACGACCAGATCAACATCGACGTGTTCAACGACCTCCAGCACACGATCACGGGCTGGCCGGGCGGCAAACCCAATGCCGACGACTCGACACGTCCCGTCTCCTCGTCACCCTTCCCCAAACGGGTGATCGTTTTCTCGCCGCACCCCGACGACGACGTGATCTCGATGGGCGGTACGTTCATCCGCCTCGTGCAGCAGGGCCACGACGTGCATGTAGCCTACGAAACCTCGGGCAACGTAGCCGTACACGACGACGTGGTGCTGCAAAACATCGACACGGCCCGCGAACTGGGCTATGGCAACCACTACGCCGAGGTCGAGAAGATCATCGCCGGCAAGAAAAAGGGCGAACCCGAGCCGCGTCCCCTGCTCGACCTGAAGGGCGCCATCCGCCGCGCCGAGGCACGGGCCGCAGTCCGCTCGTTCGGCCTGAATCCCGACACCAACGCCCACTTCCTCAACCTGCCGTTCTACGAAACAGGCGGCATCAAGAAGGGCCTGCTCACGGAGAAGGACATCGAAATCATCGTCAAACTGCTGCGCGAAATCAAGCCTCACCAGATCTACGCCGCCGGCGACCTGGCCGATCCCCACGGCACGCACCGCACCGCCATGGAGGCCATCCTGGGGGCCCTCGAAGTCGTGAAAGACGACGAATGGCTCAAGGAGTGCCACCTGTGGCTCTACCGCGGCGCCTGGATGGAATGGGACCTCGGCATGGTGGACATGGCCGTGCCCCTGTCGCCCGACGAACTGATCATGAAGCGCCACGCCATCTACCGCCACCTCTCGCAGAAGGACATCATGCCGTTCCCGGGCAGCGACCCCCGCGAATTCTGGCAGCGGGCCGAGGAGCGTACGCAGAACACCGCAAAGCTTTACGACCAGCTCGGCATGGCCGAATACCAGGCTATCGAGGTTTTCGTGAAGATGTTCTAAGCCTCTTCGCAAAAACGAATGAACATATAACCAAAACAATTACCCCATGCGCTTAATTATCGAAAATACCCCGCAGCAGGTGGCCCAGTGGGCAGCCAACTACATCATCGCCCAGATCAAGAACAAGGAGCAGTATACCTCCTCCCCCTTCGTGCTGGGACTCCCGACGGGTTCGACCCCACTGGAAACCTACAAGGAACTGATCCGCCGCCATAAGACCGGCGAAGTGTCGTTCAAAAATGTCATCACGTTCAACATGGACGAGTATGTGGGCCTTCCCGAGGAGCACCCCGAGAGCTACCACTCGTTCATGTGGAACAACTTCTTCAAGCATATCGACATCAAGCCCGAGAACGTCAACATCCTCGACGGCAATGCCGAGGACCTGGTGAAGGAGTGTGCCGACTACGAGGCCCGCATCGTCGAGGCCGGAGGCATCGACCTCTTCATGGGCGGCGTAGGCGAAGACGGCCATATCGCGTTCAACGAACCGTTCTCGTCGCTCAACTCCCGCACGCGCCTCAAGACCCTGACGCAGGACACCATCCAGGTCAACGCCCGTTTCTTCGGCGGCGATATCAACCTCGTGCCGAAAACCGCCCTGACGGTAGGCGTGGGCACGGTGCTGTCGGCCAAGAAGGTGCTGATTCTCGCCACGGGCCACAAGAAAGCCCGCGCAGTGCGCCACGGCGTCGAAGGTTCCTACAACCACCAGTGGACCATCTCAGCCCTGCAGGTGCATCCCAACGGAATCCTCGTGTGCGACGACCCGGCTGCCGAGGAGTTGCGCGTAGCTACCTACCGCTACTTCAAGGACATCGAACGGGAGAACCTGATCTCGAAATAAGCGCATTTTCGAATACGACGAATCCCGCAGGGTTTTGCCCTGCGGGATTTTTTTCAATGCCCCGAACCGGAAAACGGAACATCCGGCTGCATTTCAGGGCCTGATAATTTGTTAATTGCGGGAAAAATTTTATCTTTGTAGAGCATTGCTTATATGGTGAAATCGTGGGAGTATCGCTCAAAGACATAGCCTGCAAGCTCAATCTCTCGAAGACGACCGTCTCGTGGGTCCTCTCGGGTCAGGGTGCAAAGAAAGGAATCAGCGCGGAGACCCAGAACCGCGTATTCGCCTGCGCCCGCGAACTCGCCTACGAACCCAACCTGCTGGCCCGGAGCCTCAACACGGGCGCCTCGAAAACCATCGGGCTGATCCTGCCCTCGATCTCGGACACCTTCTTCGCGCACATCGCCGACCGGATCGAATCGGAGGCCGAAAAGGAGGGCTATTCGCTGATGATCGCGGGCTCGGGCTCCGAAGCCGAACGCGAAAACGCCCTGATACGCCTTTTCCGTTCGAAACAGGTCGATGGCATTATCATCGCCCCGGCAGACGCTTCGGGAAGCGAAATCGACAATCTCGTGGCGAGCAATTTCCCCGTGGTGCTGTTCGACCGCTGCCTTGCTAAAACAGAGGCCAGTTGCGTCGTTATCGACAACGAACTGAGCAGCTACGCGTTGGTCAGCCACCTGACCGCCCGGGGATTCCGCCGGATCGCCATCATCACGACCGTTCCCCACCTCCCGACCATGCAACTACGGCGCGAAGGCTACCTCCGGGCACTGGCGGAAGCAGGCCTTCCGGCCGATCCCCGCCTCTACGGGGAAGTCACCTATGCCGGTTACCGGGAAAACACCCGCGACACGCTCGACCGCATCCTCCGCGCGGCGCCCGATACGGACGGCTTTTTCTTCACCACGCACATCCTCGCCACCGAAGCCCTGCGCTATTTCCACGACCGCGGCATCAGCGTCGACGACGGCAGCCGGGGACTCGCCTGCATGCACGCGGACCCGCTCTTCCGCCTGGCGGCTCCGCGAATGAACGTCGCCCGCTTCCCGGTCGAGGAGATCAGCGCGAACGCCGTGCGCCTGCTGCTGCGGCAAATCCGCGAAAGCCAATCGCCCGGCTCCGCCCGCCCGGCTCCCGAATCGGTGGTGCTGCCCTGCCGCATGGAATTCCGGGACGAATAACTCATAAAAAGCCGATACGAAGAACCCGCAAGACTTGTCTGTCCTGCGGGTTCTCACCGGAAACCAATCTCTAAATAATCCGGTTCCCAATTATTCCTTAGCGGCCAATATGATCCTGTCGACGGCAAAATAGGCCGGAGCAAGTAATCCGAACTCATTTACCTCGTTCGAATCAGGCGAGAAGGTCAGGCAGTCCACTTCACCCAAAGCCGAAAGATCGACCATTTTCCAGTCCGACACTTTTTTCGTCCCCTCGATCAGCGTACACTCCACACGACCGGTCTCATCCCCATTGAGCGAACCGGTAATT
The DNA here is from genome assembly GCF_015553985.1 of Alistipes sp. D31t1_170403_E11. Taxonomy (NCBI): domain Bacteria; kingdom Pseudomonadati; phylum Bacteroidota; class Bacteroidia; order Bacteroidales; family Rikenellaceae; genus Alistipes; species Alistipes sp. D31t1_170403_E11. Next base: position 365,874 of record NZ_JADNHQ010000001.1, read on the forward strand.
TTCACCTTATAATAATAAGAGGCGGCATCCACCTGCATCGGTTCGTAAGGGTACGTAATCGCAGTGTTGGCCATATAGAGGTAGCGCACCTGACGCGGCTCCACAAATTCGATTGTCGGAATTGCATAGCCTTCCGTATAACCGTCGAAAAAACCGATCATGCAGTTCGAAGAACCCTTTGCACCCTTATCTGCCCATACCATGAACTGATTCGCGTAATCAACGCTGGTTGCGGTTTTCCCATAATTGGCGGTGACCACGAAACCAGCCCAGTAATCCCCGTAACCGGTGTCAGCCGAAAAATGGGTCCCGAACCAGACATTCTGGTCCGAAGTCGAGCAAAGATACCCGTTATAAACGCCGCCTTCAGCCAATTCGTCGTAATAACCGCCCTTCGCCCAGAAAACATGATGGTGGTTACCTGCCGCAGAACCGCCGCTAACGGTAACATCACCGAGCTGCACGGGTTCGCCGTCGATAGCGAGCATGCCCTCTTCGGACTCAAACGAGATCACATCGTCAGTCTCGGGAGCGGGACCGGGTTCAGGTTCGGTTACATGCACAGTGCAGGTTGCCGACACCGAACCGTATGTCGCCGAGATTTTGGCGGTTCCGGCAGCCACCGCTGTCACAAGGCCTGCGTCCGAAACCGACGCGAACTGCGTGGCGTCCGAGGACCATACTACCTTGTCGTCCGTATCGGCCGGTGTCGGCGTAGCGGAGAGTTGCAGGGTTTCGCCGACGACGAGGTCCTTTTCCGTGCAGTCCAGCACGACCGCAGTCGCCGGAACCCGCGTGTTGTCATCGTCCGAGCAAGCCGCAAACACGGCGGCAATCAATGCAATGCAGAAAAATTTCGTCAGTTGTTTCATTTTTTATTTTTTTAAGATTATGTCATCCACACAAAAATAGTAAGGAGCCGACCGGTCGCTGCTCTTCACGGTAAAAGTCAGGCAATCGACCTTGCCCAACGCCGTGAGGTCGAAGGTCTTCCACGAATCGACCTTCCCGGCGCCTTCGACGAGCGGACACTCCACCACCCCGGTCTGCACATCGTTCAGTTTTCCCGTGATATTCACGACATAACTGTCGCCCTCACGGCCTTTGAAATAATGATATGTCCAACCCGAATTGGCCAAAGCGATCGAAACGACTTCACATGCGCCGCCCGTGAAGTCGATCTGCGGACTGGTGTAATCGCCTGGCATTGCCATTCCTGAAGAACGGATGTCGTAGCAAACTGCAAAAATCGCCGATCCGCCGGCTCCGCTTTCGGCATACGCCTCGAACTGGTTTTCAACGCCGCCCGAACTGCCCCGGTTCGCATTGGACGAAAGGACAAAACCGCCCCATGTATCGAAACGAGCGTCGTAAAGCGTTCCATCGCAATAATACGATGAAAACCAAACAGCATCGTCGGCGGTCGAAAAATAGGGACCGGCATAATAAAGCTGGTCGTAATCATCATATATATCTCCCGCCTCGGTATACTCCTTGGCCCAGCAGACATTGGAGTAAGTGTCCGTATTTTTACCGCTCACTACAGAAATCGTCCCGAGGGTTACCCCCAGTCCATCGACAGTTGTCATTTTTTCAGATGCCTCGAATGAAATCAGTTCATCGACGCGAATCGTACAGCGGGCGGAAAAATCCCCGCACGAAGCCGTTACGACAGCCGTACCCGAAGCCACTGCTTCGACCAGGCCCGTATCCGATACCGTAACCACATCCTCATCGTCCGAGCTCCACGCCACAGGATCGGCAACGTCCCCGGGCGTCAGTGTTGCTGCTAACTGCAAGGTCTCTCCGGGAACGATTTGCGCCTTGTCCTTGTCAAGTGAAATACCGGTAACGGCAACAGGCGGCACATCGGATTTCTCATCCGAGCAAGCCGTCAGCAAGAGGACTGCAAATGCAAAAAGGAAAAATTTTTTCATCATAATATGTGCGTAAAAATAAAAAATCCGGTCCCGGAACCTCCCGGAATCGAACCTTTTTCACGCCCATACCCGCATTCCGATAATGAAATACAGAGACTTATGACGGTCCGTTCTCCGCAGACGCATCCGAAAAAAAGATTCTTCCCCTCGGGAAGTCACAAGGCAGGTCTTCTGGCTCGTTCCTGCCGCAACGCCTTCCCGGTTCTGGAACCAGTGGCTTAAAGCGTGTTGCGGCAACTCTCGGAACTTACAGCAGCGGGAACTGCTGCCGATTTTCACGGCATTCCCTTTTAATCACACGGGGCCTTGCCCGGCCCTTTGTGAACCATTGCGGTGCAAATTTAGGAAATTAATTTATATCTTTGCCCCCGCAAACATATAATTCGTGAAAATTATGAAGCACGCATACGTATTCCCGGGCCAGGGAGCCCAGGCTGTCGGAATGGGTAAAGACCTCTACGACAACGTTCCCGCAGCAAAGGAACTCTTTGAGAAAGCCAATGAAATCCTCGGCTTCCGTATCACCGACATCATGTTCGCCGGTACGGACGAGCAGCTCAAGCAGACCAAAGTCACCCAGCCTGCCGTATTCCTCCACTCGGTCATCATGGCCAAGGCGCTGGGCGTAAAGCCCGACGCAGCAGCCGGACACTCGCTCGGCGAATTCTCGGCACTCGTCGTTGCCGGAGCCCTTTCGTTCGAGGACGGCCTGAAGCTCGTTTCGAAGCGTGCGATGGCCATGCAGGCAGCTTGCGAGGCCCAGCCGGGCACGATGGCCGCTATTCTCGGCCTGGAGGACAGCGTGGTCGAGGAGATTTGCGCATCGACCGACGGAGTCGTCGTAGCCGCCAACTACAACTGCCCGGGCCAGTTGGTCATTTCGGGAGCCGTAGAGGCCGTAGAGGCTGCCTGCGAGAAGGCCAAGGCCGCCGGAGCACGCCGCGCGCTGCGCCTGCCCGTAGGCGGGGCATTCCACTCGCCACTGATGGAGCCCGCCAAGCAGGAACTTGAAAAAGCGATTGCCGAGGCGCCGTTCCAGACCCCCGTATGCCCGATTTACCAGAACGTAGACGCCAAACCGTATATCGATCCCGTCGCCATCAAAGCAAACCTGATCGCCCAGTTGACGGCTCCCGTGCGCTGGACCTACATCGTGAAGAACATGCTGGCCGACGGTGTTACGGAATTCACCGAACTCGGTCCCGGCAATGTGCTCCAGGGCCTCATTCGTAAGGTAGACGCCAACGCGGTTGTGGAATCGAAATCGACTTTATAAAACAAAAAGTCGCGCTTAAAAAAATAACGCCCTGATTTTCAGGGCGTTATTTTTTATTATCTCATTTTAAAACAAAATTTATTAAATTTTATTAATAACTTGTTGCATTTATTAAATATACTTATTATATTTGCAGAGTTAGTTAAAAATGAGACTGGAAGGATGACATCACTGACCGAGTTTTTCAACAAGCACGAAGACGATGCCCTGAAGGGCATTACGCACAAGAACAGCATTATTAAGCGCAACATTATTGCGCACATGGCCGTCAACGGCGAATGCACGCTCTCGGAGTTAACGAAGGAGCTTCACATCAGCGTTCCGACGATCACCAAGCTGGTCCAGGAACTGGTCGACGAGAACATCGTCACCGACCTGGGCAAGGTGGAGACCCCGGGCGGACGACGCCCCAACATCTTCGGCCTGGCCAACTCGGCCATCTATTTTGCCGGAGTGAACGTCGGCCGTGACAACATGCGGTTCATGATCACCGACCTGCAAAACAACATCATCAAGGAGGAGAACGATTTTACGTTCGAACTCCTGGACCGTCCGCAGTGCTTCGAGCGCATCTGCTCGGGAATCGAGAATTTCATCGGCACGTGCGGTATCGACCGCGGCAAGATTCTCGGACTGGGCGTCTGCATGTCGGGCCGTGTGAATCCCGAAACGGGGCGCAGCTACAAATATTTCACATCGAGCGAGCAATCGCTGCGCGACGTACTCGAAGAGCGTGTCGGCATCCGCGTACTGCTCGAAAACGACACCCGGGCACGCTGCTACGCCGAGTACACCTGCGGCAAATCCAAGGACGAGAGCAACGTGCTCTACCTCCACATGGGCCGCGGCGTCGCCATCGGCATCGTGGTCGACGGACAGCTCTACTACGGCAAGAGCGGCTTCGCGGGCGAGTTCGGCCACATCCCCTTCTTCGACAACGAAATCATCTGCTCGTGCGGCAAGAAAGGCTGTCTCGAAACCGAGGTTTCGGGTATCGCCATCGAGGACAAGATGTGCCACCTGATTCAGAAAGGTGTGAACACCATCCTCAAAGAGAAATACGACCAGCAGAAAACCATCCACATCGACGACATCATCGCGGCGGCCAAAAACGACGACAACCTTTCGATCGAGCTGATCGAGGAGGCCGGCGAGAAGGTCGGCAAAGCGGTGGCGTTCCTGATCAACACGTTCAATCCCGAGACCGTCATCGTGGGCGGTAACCTCGCGGCGGCAGGCGACTACATCATGCTGCCCCTTAAGTCGGCCACCAACAAGTATTCGCTCAACCTGGTGTACAAGGACACCAAGTTCCGCGTGTCGAAGATGACCGAAAACGCCAACGCCTGGGGCGTGGCGATGCTTATCCGCAACAAGATCATCGGACTGTAATGAATATCGAAGGCCGCACCATACGGCTGCGGGCCGTAGAACCGGGAGACGCCGACCTGATGTACGAGTGGGAGAACGACTACGACATCTGGGCGGTCAGCGGCACGACGGAGCCTTTTTCGCACTACCAGATGCAGCGTTTCGTCGAGCGACACCAGAACATCATCGGGGTTCTCTGCGACGGACAGTTGCGGCTGATCGTCGAAACACTGCTGAGTGCCAAGCCGGTCGGGGCGATCGACCTGTTCGAATACGACCCGATCCATCGCCGGGCGGGCGTCGGCATCCTCATCTACGAGCAGAGCAACCGGGGCCGGGGCTACGCCTCCGACGCTTTGGAAACCCTCTGCCGTTATACGCACGACACGCTGCGCGTTCACCAGCTTTGGTGCAACGTCGGAGCCGACAACGAAGCGAGTCTGCGGCTGTTCCGCGGCGCGGGATTCATCGAAGTCGGCGTCAAACGCGATTGGATGTGGCGGCCCGACGGCTATCACGACGAGGTGATACTGCAAAAAATACTGTAATCGTATCCACGATGAAATACCTGCAAGCCGTATTGGGGATACTGTTTTTGACGTTGACCGTCTATGCTCATAATCCCGGCGCAGATGACAGTCTTCCATGGATACCTTTCACCTGGGAACCCGAGAATCCGAATAAAGGCATCCCAGAGAAAACTCAATTTTCAATTCCTGTAAAAATCACAGGAATTTCGCAGCAATTCGAGGCGCTAATCAATTTAAATTCCATGGCGAGGACCATGCTCAATGGATATGCATTCGACCGCTGTTTAAAAAAATACCCAGCCCTAAAACAGCGTATCGACACAACACGCATCGCTTACATCCAAGACATTTTTTGTCCATTCCTGACAAAGATTGAATTAACGCTCGGGGAAATCGTTTTTCCAGAAACAGACATACCTCTATTCTACAATTACCTGTATACAGCGGCAGATTCATTGTCAGCAAAGTCTGAAAAACGAATCGCCACTATCGCCACGGACTTTTTCGCCGATGGAGTCCTTGTCATCGACTACCCGAATGAACGGCTATGCCGACTCAACGAAATAGCCGAGTCGTGGAAAGAGAAGTTCTATTTCGTCGACATCAGAAAAAGCAAGGATTATCCGAAAGTAATCCTGCCTTTGAAAATTGCCGGATCAACCCGCAACGTGATCTTCGAAACTGATTGCAATATGTTCCCATTGCTTTCCACACCATCAAAGATATCTAAAATCATCGATGCAAAGTGCTGTACCGATACCCTCTTGCTCGGATATGGAGCGGAGCGGATCGAACTGTACGGTTACAAGATCAAGGGAGCCGTACGATTGGGGCCAATCGTTTTCGATTCGTGTCCGATATATGAAGTCGAATATATCGACGACGACGATTTGAACAAAGCGAAAGTCTGGGGAATCATCGGTAACCGGTATTTTCTGAACCGGACAATCGTCATCGACTATAAAAACGGGAAATTCGGAATTTCTTATTAACCTATAAAAACCAAAATACCCGGCCTGGTTTCCAGCCGGGTATTTTATAGCAAACACCGGAGTTTACTCCAGCCGCCGCGAGCCGTCGGAGATCACCACGTCGTAGACCTTCGGTTCGTGGCCGTACTTCGCGTTGAACTTCTCTTTTGCCGTAGCGATGAACTTATCGTAGAGGGAGTCCTTCACCAGGTTGATCGTGCAGCCGCCGAAACCGCCGCCCATGATACGAGAACCCGTTACGCCGCACTCCTCGGCAACCGTAGCCAGGAAATCCAACTCCTCGCACGACACTTCGTAGTCCTTCGACATGCCCCAGTGGGTTTCGTACATGCGCTTGCCGACCGTTTCATAGTCGCCCTTCTCGAGCGCGTCGCACACATCCAGCACTCGTTTTTCCTCGCCGATCACATAGCGCGCGCGCTTGTAATCCTCCTCCGAAATCTGGTCCTTGACGGCATCCAACTGTGCCATCGTAGCGCCGCGCAGGAACTCCTGGCCCAGCACCTTCGCAACGCGCTCGCACGAAGCACGGCGGTCGTTGTAGGGAGAACCTACCAGTTCGTGCTTCACGCGCGAATCCAGCAGCACCAGCTTATAGCCCTTCGGATCGAACGGGAAATAGGCATACTCCAGCGAACGGCAGTCCAGGCGGATCAGGTTGCCTTTCTTGCCGAATACCGAAGCGAACTGGTCCATGATGCCGCAGTTCACGCCGCAATAGTTGTGCTCGGTCGACTGGCCGATCTTGGCGAGTTCGAACTTGTCGATGCCGCAGTTATAAAGGTCGTTGAGTGCAAAAGCGTAAGTCGACTCCAGAGCCGCGGACGACGACATGCCAGCGCCCAGCGGAACGTCGCCGGCAAATACCGTGTCGAAACCGCCGATCTTACCGCCGCGCTTCTGCACCTCACGGCACACGCCGAAAATATAACGAGCCCAGCTTTCGGCCGGTTTGTCCGCCTCGTTCAGCCCGAATTCCGAGCTTTCGCCCAGGTCAAGCGCATAGGCGCGAACTTTATCCGTGCCGTTGAGTTTGATCGCAGCGACGATGCCTTTGTCGACAGCGCCCGGGAAAACGAAACCCCCGTTGTAGTCCGTGTGCTCACCGATCAGGTTGATGCGGCCCGGGGATGCGAACAGAATGGCGCCTTCACCGTAAAGTTCCGAAAATTTCTTGCTGACTTTTTCTTTCATTATCGAGAGGTTTTAAGTTATGATTAGCTGATAAATCATACGAAGATAGAAAAAAATCCGCTTATCGCCGCATTTTCCGCCCGAAAATTGCATATCCGAAACCAATAAAAACCCATATCAACAGGATGAAAGTAATCGTTTCGGCCGCCTTTCGACTTGTAAATCCGGAAATGTTTACTAACTTTGTAATGCTTTCGTTTCAGAAGCTACCAACTAACATTTCAAACGATATGACAAAAAACCTTATTCTGGCCGCCGCCATGTTGCTCGCAGGAGGCGCCGTCGTCGCACAACCCAAAGTAATTTCGCACCGCGGTTACTGGACTGCACCCGAATCGGCGCAAAACTCGATCGCATCGTTCACCAAGGCTGACGCCATCGGCGTTTTCGGTTCGGAGATCGACGTATGGCTCACTGCCGACAACAAACTGATCGTCAACCACGACCGCGTTTACAAAGGCACGAATGTCGACATGGAGAAATCCACCGCCAAGGAGATCACGGCCATCAAGCTGCCCAACGGCGAAAACATTCCCACCTTCGACGCCTACCTCAAACTCGTGGCCTCGAAACCCAACACGCGCCTGATCCTCGAAATGAAGTCTCTTTCGGATTACAACCGCGAGGACCTCGCAGCCGCGAAGATCGTCAAGCAGCTCAAAAAGTACGGTGTACTGGACCAGACGGATATCATCGCCTTCTCGATCAACGCCTGCATGGCTTTCAAGAAGCTTATTCCCGACACCAAAATCTACTACCTCAACGGCGACCTGGCCCCCAAGAGCATCAAGAAACTGGGACTGGCCGGCATCGACTACTCGATGAAAGTGCTCCGCAATAACCCCGAATGGGTGAAGCAGGCCCACGACCTGGGACTCGAAGTCAACGTCTGGACCGTGGACGAAGAGGAGGATATGAAATACTTCATCGACCTGGGTGTAGACTACATCACCACCGACTACCCCGAACGCCTGCAGGCTCTGCTGAAGAAATAAAGGCTTCGAATCATAAAAAAGAGCGGCAAATTATTTTGCCGCTCTTTTTTATATTATAGGTATGTCTCAGACATCCACCACCGTCACCTCGATGCCGCGCTCACGCAGGCGGTCCAGGTAAAGTGGCTGCACGCCGCTGTCGGTGATGATGCGGTCCACCGCCTCCAGGTCGCAGATCTTGCTGAATCCGCGGCGGCCGAATTTCGAAGAGTCGGCCAACACCACGACCTTCTGCGCGGCATTGATCATCGCATCGTTCAGCGAGGCTTCCAGCATGTTGGTCGTCGTCAGCCCGAACTCGGTGTCGATGCCGTCTACACCGACGAACAGTTTGCTGCAGTTGAAGTTGCGCAGCATCGACTCGGCGAAGGGTCCTACGACCGACACCGAACTGCTGCGGGTGATACCGCCCAGTTGGAGGACATCCACATCGGCGTGCTGCGAAAGGATCTGGGTCACGGGGACTGCCGCCGTGATGACCGTCAGGTGGCCGATAGGCTTGATCTCGCGGGCCAGGAAAGCCATCGTCGTTCCCGAAGCGATGATGATCGAATCGTCCTGCGAGATGAGCGCAGCGGCAGCAGCACCGATGGCACGCTTCTCGGCCACGTTCTTCTTCTCCTTCTCATTGACGTGACGGTCGCTGATATAGGGACTTATGAGGATGGCACTGCCATGGGTACGGTAGAGCTTCTTCTGCTGTTCGAGGTACGACAGGTCCTTGCGGATGGTCACTTCCGAAACCTTGAAGAGTTCGGAGAGTTGCGTCACCGAAATCGAACCGTTCTGCTGCAACAGCGCCAGAATGCGGCTGTGCCGCTCCGGAAGGCTCAAAAGGGGTTCTTCGCCTGATTTATTCATGCGCAATTTAAATTTTAGTGTTTAGAAGTACTAATATACGAAAATTATTCGAAATACACACATTTCACCGCGATAATTTTCCTTCCCGGAAGAAATAATCCAGGCCATCAGAATATTTCAAAATAAAAGCTATTTTATTTTGAAATAGCCAAAATCATTTGTACTTTTGTTCCGAAACGAAATGAATCAACAAACAGATACTATGGAAAGAGCGTCACAAATCAAAAAATTGTCCGAGAAGGGCAAAATCTGGGACATGGTAGTCGTAGGCGGCGGTGCAACCGGACTCGGCGTTGCAGTCGATGCAGCCACACGCGGAATGAGCGTAGCGTGTCTGGAGAAAACCGACTTCGCAAAGTGCACGTCGAGCCGTTCGACCAAACTCGTGCACGGCGGTGTACGCTACCTGCAGAAAGGCGACGTGATGCTGGTGCTCGAAGCGCTGCGCGAGCGCGGCCGCATGAAGGCCAACGCCCCGCACCTGGTGAAGGACCAGGCGTTCGTCATTTCGAACTACCGCTACTGGGACAATTTCCTCTACTTCTGCGGCCTTACCTTCTATGATATGCTTTCGTTCGGCTTCGGCTACGGACGTTCGAAATACATCTCTGCCAAGAAGGTGATGAAATACATTCCCACCTCGGTCGAGAAGGGACTCAAAGGCGGTGTCGTATACCACGACGGCCAGTTCGACGACTCGCGTATGGCCATCAACCTCGCCCAGACCTGTGTCGAGAACGGAGGCACGGTCGTGAACGAGGCCACCGTAACGGCCATCGTACACGATGAGGCGGGCAAAGTCGCCGGCGTGAAGTTCGTCGATAACACCACCGGCGAAGAGTATACCCTCAAGGCGCGCAGCGTCGTGAACGCCGCCGGCTGCTTCGTCGACGACATCATGCACATGGACAGCCCCGACCACAGCAAGATGGTCACCCCGAGCCAGGGTGTACACATCGTCCTGGACATGAAATTCCTCCAGAGCGACTATGCGATCATGGTCCCCAAGACCTCGGACGGCCGCGTGCTGTTCGCCGTGCCCTGGCACGACAAAGTCGTCGTCGGAACCACCGATATCGTGCGTCCCACGCCCGAAGAGGAACCCCGCCCGCTGAAGGAGGAGATCGACTTCATCCTCGGCACGGCCAGCCTTTACATGAACCCGGCTCCCACCTATAAGGACATTCTTTCGGTATTCGCAGGCCAGCGCCCGCTGGCAGCGCCCAAGAAAGAGGGCAAGAGCACGAAGGAGATTTCACGCAGCCACAAGATCATCACCTCGGACAACAACCTGGTAACGATCACCGGCGGCAAATGGACCTCCTACCGCCTGATGGCCGAGGACACCGTAGACAAGGCTATCGAGATCAACGGCCTTCCCAAGCGGAAATGCGTGACCAAGAAACTGCACATCCACGGCTACCGCAAGAACCCCGACCTGGCCGACCACATGTACGTTTACGGTTCAGACGAGCCGAAGATCCTGAACATGATCAAGGACAACCCGGCGCTGGGTGAAAAGCTTTCGCCGAAATACGGCTACACGCTGGCCGAGGTGGTTTGGGCTGTACGCGAAGAGATGGCCCTCTCGGTCGAGGACGTGCTGGCACGCCGCGTGCGACTGCTGTTCGTCGATGCCCGCGAAGCGATGGCCGCAGCCCCGAAAGTTGCCGAAACGATGGCACGCGAACTGGGACACGACCAAGCCTGGATCGACGCGCAGGTCGAAAGTTTCACCAATCTGGCAAAAAATTATATCTTTGCAGGAGACAAGTAGGCGCACCGGTTGCCTATCCTGAATAAAATGAAAACCGCCTAATCCCCGAAATCCGAATATCCCCGAAGCCCCGTCCCGACAAGGAGGGGCTTTGGGGTAAAGTCGGAGCCGCAGCAGCGGACACGGCGGAAAGGCCCTAAAACTATCAACCTAAATCTATGTGGAAATTGCTACAACCCCCTGCGTATAAACCGGAAATGGAGGCCGACAAAGTAGACGCGAAATACAAACGCATGCGCCTGCAAGTGTTCCTCGGCATCTTCATCGGGTATGCCGGATTCTACATCGTCCGAAAGAATTTCTCGATGGCGATTCCGGAGCTTACGCTCCTCGGCTTCGACCAGAGCGAACTGAGCATCGTTCTCTCGATGAACGCCATCGCCTATGCCCTGTCCAAATTCCTGATGGGAAGTGTCTCGGACCGCAGCAATGCGCGGGTGTTCCTGCCGCTGGGACTGGTGCTGGCCGCCGTGTCGATGATGTTCATGATCGTTCCGGTCACGCTGCTCGGCCCCGAGCACAAGCGACTGGCCATCATCCTCATGGCAGTCCTGAACTTCCTGGTGGGCTGGTTCAACGGAATGGGCTGGCCTCCGTGCGGCCGCGTCATGACCCACTGGTTCTCGATCAAGGAACGCGGTACGAAGATGTCGATCTGGAACTGCGCCCACAACGTGGGCGGCGCGCTGGTAGGTCCGATGGCCGTCTACGGCGCCATCTGGTTCGGCTCCTGGTTCTACGGCAACCACTCGGAGTTCTACTTCCTGATAGGTACTTATCTCTTCCCGGCGGTCGTCGCCATCTTCGTCGCGATCCTGGCCTACGTGCTGATCCGCGACACACCGCAGTCGTGCAGCCTTCCGTCGGTAGAAAAATGGCGCAACGACTACCCGAAAAATTACAGCGCCAAGCAGGAAGAGGTGCTTTCGACCCGCGAAATTTTCTTCAAGTATGTCCTCAATAACAAACTGCTGTGGTTTATCGCCATTGCCAACGCTTTCGTCTATATGGTACGTTACGGATGCCTCGACTGGGCTCCGACCTACCTCCGGGATGCACAGGGTTATGACATCAAGCAGGCAGGCTGGGCTTACTTCGCGTATGAGTTCGCGGCCATTCCCGGCACGCTGATCTGCGGCTGGCTGAGCGACAAGGTATTCCACGGGCGGCGCGCCATCCCTACGATCCTCTTCATGGCGATCGTCGCGGTATTCATTTTCCTCTACTGGCAGTTCTCGTCGAATTACGTCATCGTCACCATGTCGCTGATCGCCATCGGGTTCTTCATCTACGGCCCGGTAATGCTCATCGGCGTACAGGCTCTCGACCTGGCCCCGAAAAACGCTGCCGGAACGGCTGCCGGACTGACCGGATTCTTCGGCTACTTCCTCGGCACGGCTATCCTGGCAAATATCGTGATCGGCTCGGTGGCCGACGCGGCGGGCTGGGACTGGACGTTCATACTGCTCATTGCAGCCTGCTTCCTCTCGATCGTCTTCATGGCGTTCACCTACAAGGACGAAAAGGAGATGCTCGGCCAAAAATAGCACGGCCGTCCGAAGCGACTCAACGGATTACGAAACCCCTTAACTCCCGGTTAAGGGGTTTTTCGCGTCCTCCGACCAGGCGGTCGACCAGAGCGTGAAACCGCGGCGAATGGTTGTGATGAACCGTGTGGCAGAGTTCATGGACGATCACATAGTCGCGCAGATGCTCCGGGAGCGTCATCAAAAAGAGGCTCAGCGAGATATGGTTCTGCCCCGAACAACTCCCCCACTTGGTGCGCGAGGCGCGGATAGTCAGTTTGGCGTATTTCAGTCCCGTCTGGGCGGCAATACGTTCGATACGTGCAGGGAGGTCGGCTTTGGCGGCGCGGCGCAACTCCTCGATGCGGGCCTTCGCTTCGGCAGGCGGCAACTGCTCAGGCAGCGCGGCGCGCTTGCGGGACAACCGTTCGCGTGCCGCCTCGATCCACCCGGCTTTCTGTTCGAGAAAAGCCAAAGCCCGCTTCTGCGACACTCCATAGGGGAATGACAGCCGCACGACGCCCGTCGCGCGTACGCTGATCGAAATCCGGCGAGCACGCAGCGTCTGCGAGAGCGTCACCTCGCCCAACCGGGGATGCACATGGACCGATGTCATCGCATCCAGAGGGAATGGACCAGCACGCCGGACAAGGTCGTAAGCGAATCTTCGTGGGAGATGTCCAGCCGTTCGAATACGATCCGGCAACGCTCGGTACGGTAATCGAGCAATCGGAGCGTTTGCCCGTCAGTAGGAACGGCATCCTCCGCAGGAACGAACCCGCTTTTTTCCAACTGGGCACTCAGCAGTTCAGCACCCGGAATCAGCAGTACCGGCTGTTCTTCGCCCAGCCAAAAACCCAATGTATCGTTATCAAAGCGATAACCGTCCTCGCCCCAGTAGTTCAAATTCGTGTAGTAACGCGAATAGCCCGCAACGGTTTCGAACGAAGCATTGGCAGGCAGCGTAACGTCGATCCTCCGGCCGGTATCGTACGAGGAGACGTATTCATAATCATAACCCCACTTCACATAATCGCGCATCCCGTCCGGGAAGATTGCGGCGAAGTCATCAAGGTTCTTCACGCCGAAACGGCTGAAAGCCGCACTGTCGTGCCGGATGTAGTCGAGCGATTCGTAGAGACGACGATACTCGGTTTTATAAACCGTATCGGCCAGCGGCATCGGAGCCAGCATCAGCCGTCCGTCGGCATCGAGACGGTCGAGCGACCGGGCGATCCGCTCCGCACGCTGCATCTGCGACTTCACGGCGACATGCTCCGGTTCGAGTACCGGGACATAAGCCAACGCTGCAAAACTCACCCATGCCGCAAGGCATACCCACAGGTAGCGGCCCGTACGCTGCGACAGGAACAGCAGCACACAGAGAGTCATCAGAGAGCCGCATACCAGGAGATAAACGCGCGGTTCGGTCAGCCCGTATTCACTCGTACGGCGAACCACGCCGATCCAGAACAGCACCAGCACGGGCAGCGACACGAGGCTGAAACGGTCGAAAAACCAGTCGTACATCCGCTTTTCGGAGAGTTGCTGCAACGCTTTGACCGCGAGGGCCGTCATCGTGAACCCGAAAGCCATGTAGGCCACACCGCCCTCGGGCAGCGACCACGTAAAGAGGATTTTGGCCATGTAAAGATAGAGGATTGCGGTATAGATCAGCAGCGCAGGCGTCACAATGTAGTTCAACAGCACTTCGAGGATGCGGCCGCCCCGGCATTCGGCGCCGCGCCAGCGGTCGGCCATCATCAAAAAAAGCAGGGGCACGCCCAGCGTCTCGCCGATCGAAGCGGCCCAGACCGCAACATGTTCGATCCATTTGCCCTCGAGCCCGAAGATGTAGGTCGTCGAATAGAGTATCGCGTAGAAAAGCCCCAGCGCAACACCGACAAATACAAAGGCCAACAGGCCCGAGCGCAGCCAAATAATCGCCCCGCTGACGAAACGGTCGTTCTGCACGGCACGAAGGCTCAGCAGGAGCAGCAGCGGCGCCAGAATGCCGACCGAAATAAAGTAAGGCGCGCTTTCCACCCAGGCTTCAAGCCCGCTCCATAATGTCAGCGGCACAATCGGCATCCAGCAAACCCAGTAAACCCGCCGCCACGGCCCCCGCCCCGCCAGGACGTTAAGCGCCAGCGCCAGTGCAAAGAACAGCGGCACGGGAGCCAGTTTTTCGAACAGGTCGTTCCCGCTCCAATCCAGTTCGTAGGTCAGCAGACACCATACGCAGGCATAGAGCGCAAGGAGCATTTCGACCGGATACGACCGCACGACCCGCACAGCCCCTTCGCGGAGCCAATGCAGGTATAATTCCAATTTCGCTTTCATCGCTTTGTAAGAATCTATATGGTTATCGGATTCCGAAGGTTTCATTCGCGGCCTTTCGGCCCCTGTTCGCTGATCCGGGCTTCCAAAGGGTTACCCGATGCGCTGGCGAACCACCTCGAAAAGCATCACCGCGGCAGCAGCCGACACGTTCAGCGACTCGATATGTCCGATCAGCGGAATGGCCAGCTGCTCGTCGCAGAGTTTCAGCACCTCTTTCGAGATACCCGTATCCTCAGCGCCCATCACGATCACGGTAGGCTTGCGGAAATCGGCGTCGTAAAGCAGTTTACAACTCTTTTCCGTAGCGCCGACGATCTGGTATCCTTCGGACTGCAACTGTTTGAGCGTATTGCGGACCGACCCCACACGGCACACCGGGATCGCCGTCAGCGCCCCGGCCGACGAACGGATCGCCTCGGCATTCACAGGAGCCGAATTTTTCAGCGGCGTGATCAGCCCGTGTACCCCGGCACACTCGGCCGAACGGGCGATAGCTCCGAAATTGCGAACGTCGGTCACCCCGTCGAACAACACGATGAGCGGCGTCTCGTCCTCGGGCACTCGTTCCAGGATGTCTTCCAACTGAACATACTCGATGGCTGCCGTCTGCGCCACGACTCCCTGGTGGTTGCCGCGTGTCAGGCGGTTGAGTTTTTCGACCGGAACCTCCTGGTAACGGAGGCGGTGGCGCATGCAAAGGTCTTTCAGCTCCTGCATCAGCTGCCCTTCGGCCCCTTTGCGGACGTAGAGTTTCTCGATCTGGCGTCCAGCTTCAATGGCTTCGGCCACGGGACGAATCCCGAAAATAAGGTTATTATCCATTATCGTAAAAGCATTATCTATTCATTGTGCGGCTTCGACCTTTGATCTTCCCGCTGCTGATTCCGGGTTTCGTAAGTTGGGAATCACTCGTTTTCGACGATTTCCAGTTCATACGAAGCCTTCTCCCACTCGTGCATCAGGTGTTCGTAGCGGGCTTTCAGGTCGTTGTAAGCCTTGTAGTCGGCTTCGTTGTATTCGACCGCGGCGGCGAACCGGGCATCGTACTCCGCAATCTGCTTCTCGACGGCCCCCAGATCGGCCTCCACGGCCTCCACGGCCTTCCTGAGCTTGCGAAGCTGCTTCTCCTGCTCTTTCTTCTGCTCGTAGGAGAGTTTGCCCGACGCGACCGTTTCCTCACCCTTCGGAGCCGCGGTTTTGGCGGGAACGTCCTTTCGTTCGATCTCCTGCAACGACTCCAGCTTGCGCTTTTCGAGGAAGTAATAAATGCCGCCCAGGTACTCCTTCACCCCGCCGTCGCGGAACTCGTAGACCTTCTGCACCATACCGTCGAGAAATTCGCGGTCGTGCGATACGATAACCACCGTACCGTCGTATTTCATGATGGCGTTCTTGAGGATATCCTTCGAACGCATGTCCATGTGGTTCGTCGGCTCGTCGAGCACCAGCAGGTTCCGCGGCTCCAGCATCATGCGGGCCATCGACAGACGCGCCCGTTCGCCGCCCGAGAGGACTTTGACCTTCTTATCGATGTCCTCCCCGCGAAACAGGAATGCACCCAGAATATCGCGCAAACGGGTCCGGATGTCGCCCACGGCCACGCGGTCCAACGTATCGTAAACCGTAAATTCGCCGTCCATCAGGTCGTCCTGATTCTGGGCGTAGTAACCGATATTGACATTCGCCCCGAGGCGGACCGACCCTTCGGTCGGCGCCAGTTGTCCGACCAGCATGCGCGCAAGGGTCGTCTTGCCTTCGCCGTTGCGGCCCACCAATGCAATTTTGTCGCCCTTTTCGATCACGAAATTCGCGCCGCTGAAGACGTGCTTCGCGCCGAACGACATCCCGACCTCGTTGATCTCGGCCACAATCTGGCCCGAACGGGGCGCAGGCGGGAACTTGATATTGAGCGTCGCCAAATCCTCCTCTTCGATTTCGAGACGGTCCAGCCGCTCCAACTGCTTGATGCGCGACTGCACCTGGTTCGACTTGGTGGGCTTGTAGCGGAACTTCTCGATGAACTCCTCGGTTTTCTCGATCATCCGCTGCTGGTTTTCGTAGGCCGCCATCTGCTGCGCCCGGCGCTCGGCGCGCAGGACGACATATTTCGAGTAGGAAACCTTATAGTCGGTGATCTTACCCAACGACAACTCCACCGTGCGGTTGGTCACGTTATCCAGGAAAGCACGGTCGTGCGAGATGAGCAGCACCGCGCCGTTGTAATTCTTCAGATACTCCTCCAGCCACTGGATCGACTCGATGTCGAGGTGGTTCGTCGGCTCGTCGAGCAGAAAGATCGACGGACGCCGCAACAGCAGTTTCGCCAACTCGATACGCATGCGCCAACCGCCCGAAAACTCGCTCGTGGCGCGTCCGAAATCCGACCGTTTGAATCCGAGGCCCAACAAGGTCTTTTCGATGTCCGCGTCGCGGGTCTCACCGCCGAGGATATGGTAATGATCCTGCGCATCGTTCAGCCGGTGCAGGAGCTGCTCGTATTCGGGACTTTCATAATCGGTGCGCTCGGCGATCTCACGCGTCAGGGCCGCAATCTCGGCCTCCAGCCGGAGCACTTCCTCGAAGGCCTTGGCGGTCTCCTCCACGAGCGTCGTGGTATCCGCAACGCGCATCGTCTGCGGCAGGTAACCGATCGTGCAGTCGCCGTTGGGCGTCACGGTTCCCGACGTGGGCTGCTGCTCGCCCATGATGATGCGCAGCAGCGTGGTTTTGCCCGCGCCGTTCTTACCCACCAGACCGATGCGGTCCTTCGGATTGATCAGCAGCGAAATATTGTCGAAGAGGGTCCAGCCCCCATAACTTACGGTAAGGTTATCGAGTGAAATCATAGCGAATCTAAAATCACGGCAAAGTTAGCGATTTAATCCGACATATCGTATCTTTGCGACCTGAAACAGACCCCTGTTATGGAAAAGTTGAAGCGCTACCTGCGGTTCATCCGCGAAGCCGAACGGCTGAAAAACACCCTGCGTTCGGCCCACACTTCGGCCGGACGCCACGAGAGCACCGCCGAACATACGTGGCGGCTGGCCCTGCTGGCCCTTGTCCTTGCGGACGAGAAACCGGAACTCGACCTTTCGAAGGTGCTGTCGATGTGTCTGGTCCACGACCTCGGAGAGGCCTATGAAGGGGATATTCCGGCCGTCGTACAATGCGATCCCGCCGCCAAAGCCACGGCGGAACAGTCGGCCGTGGACCGCCTGAGCGTCCTGCTGCCCAACGCCGCAGGAATCCGTATCCGGGAAATATGGGAAGAGTACGAAGCGTGCGCCACACCCGAAGCCCGCTGGGTCAAGGCGCTCGACAAGGCCGAGACCATCCTCCAGCACAACCAGGGTGCGAACCCCGCCGGATTCGACTACGAGTTCAACCTAAGCTACGGCGCGGAATGGTTCCGCGACGACGACCTGCTATGCAAACTGCGCCGCCTGCTCGATGCAGAGACGGCGCAGCATGTCGAACGCTAAGCGTCTTATTTTCCAGGAACAAACTCTTCGGCACGGCTCCGGACGAACCCGGCAAGAAGCGCCTGGAACCGGTTCTTCTCCACTGCCGCGTAATAGGCCGCATCGAAGCGGTCGAACAACTTCTCTTTATAACTGGCCGAGAAGCCCTTCATCGTCCCGTCCCACAACTCTGCAAGCCGCTCCCGGCTGGCGTCATAACAGTCGTTAGCCTGCCGGACGATCTCCGCCAGGTCCGCGGCTCCGGCCCTGCCAAACGCCTGTTCGGCTCTGCGGCCCTCGTCGCCCATATTGTAATAATACTGGTTGAACCCGCCGTTGCGCACCTCGCCGTCGAGCATCACCATGCTGACGAAATCGCGCTGCGCGTCGTTCGCCTCCTCCGCATCGGGAAGGCTGTAAAGCACCCGGAAGTACAATTTTTTGGGAGGCAGCGTCCCGATCTCTTCCCGTGTCAGGGCGGAGCTGCCGCCCCCGAAAAAACTTTTCAGGAACCCGAACATGACCGTCAGGCGCTGAGTATCTTCACGATTTCGGCCTGCGGGTCCGCAGCGCCGAAAACGGCATTGCCGGCCACCAGCACATCGGCCCCGGCCCCGTAAACCTCGCCGGCATTGTGCGACGAGAGGCCGCCGTCGACCTCGATAATCGTTTCGAGGCCCATTTCGCGGGCTATGGCGCGCAGTTCCCGTATCTTCCCGAACGACCCCGGAATGAACGACTGTCCGCCGAATCCCGGCTCGACGCTCATCACCAGCACAAGGTCCACGAGCGGCAGCACGCCGCGCAAGGCCTCGACCGGCGTCGCGGGCTTGATCGAAATGCCCGCCTTAGCCCCGGCCTGGCGGATCATCGCAACGCATCCCGCGGGATCATCCGTCGCCTCGAGGTGGAAAGTCACCAGGTCGGCGCCCGCCTCGGCGAAGCGTGCAACGTATTTCTCCGGCTCGACGATCATCAGGTGCACGTCGAGGAACTTCGGAGTGGCCTTGCGAATGGCTTTCAGCACCGGGAAGCCGAACGAAATATTGGGGACGAAAACACCGTCCATCACGTCGATATGAACCCATTCGGCCGCACTGGCGTCGACCATCCGGGTATCGCGCTCCAAATGGCCGAAGTCGGCCGAGAGCATTGAAGGAGCTACTATTCTGTTCATTGTGCAGTTCTCTTTTTCCTACCTACAAAGATAGGCATTTTTCGCGGAATCCCGCATATCCGGGCGGGGTTTCAACACACAATCCGCTCGTACGGACCCCCGCTCCGGCGACCCGTCAGCGTTTTCCGCAGCCGAGACCTGCGATCTTCCGGCGGATCGCCAACCCGTTCAGCAGCGAAAGCAGCAGTGCAAGTCCGATGCCGCACAGCAGCGTGACGCCCATGCCTGCCGGACGATACCCCTCCTGCAACGCCTCCAGCGACGGCAGGTAACTCAAACGCACCAGCCACACGGCCAGCAACGCGGCGAACAGCACTCCGAAATTCAGCCCGAACGTCAGCATCCGGTAAGGCTTCGCCACACGCGCCGGGGCATATCCCAGCAACAGCAGGGTTTCGAGTTTGTCGCTGTTTTTCTGCAAGAGCAGGAAAATGCTCAGCAGCAGTATGTAGAACGACATCGCGCTGAACGCCAGCCCCACCCCGGCCACGCCGCTTGCCGCGAGTTGCAAAAAACGGGTCGCCTTGCCGTCGTCGCGGCGGTCGCCCTCAGCCTCGTACCCCTTGCGGGCGAGGTAATCCGAGATGGCGGCATCGACCGGACGGTCGGTTTCGACAATGACCCGCGCCGGAAGTTTTTCCCCGGTCCCCGTTCCGAACCGTTCGTTCGACCAGCGGATGAACGCATCAGGCACGAGGATCGTATTCAGGCGGTTCGACAGCCCGACGATACGGCCCCGGAACTGCTCCGCGCGACCGTTCCCGGCAATGTCGATACCGAGGCTTACCCGGCGGAAGATACCTTCCGAAATCTGCGGCAACCCCTGCGACCGGGCAAAACCATAGTTATAGAGGTTCACATAGTTGCGCGGAATGATGATGGGAATATCCCGGCTGCCGGGCTCATAGTTCCATTCGGCGGGCTCCACGTCGAGAAACCGGTCGGGAACCGATTCGAAAAACAGGTAGGTCGAAAGGTTGATGCTTCCCACACCGACCGACCCCGTTATCCGGTAATCCGCCGCAGTCAGCGCCCCGACCTCCCGGACAAACGACTGTGCCCTAAGGTCGTCCACTTCTTCTGCCGTAAAATCGCTGTTACCCAATCCGAGCGTATTGAACGCACTGACACGCTTCGAAAGCACCAGGTAGTCGCCGCGCAGGAACGAATCGGGCTGGTCCAGAATCGGCACGATATCGCGGTAAGCCTGCAAGGCCCCCAGCACGACGGTCATCCCCACCAGCCCGGCGAGGGCGAAACCGACCATTTGGGCCGTACTCAGATGACAGCGGAGCAGTTTCCAGAGCAGTCTCATAACGTCAGGATTTTATGGTACGGCAGCCCGAGCCGACAGCCGACCGAGGTTACGATTACACCTGCACCCCGGGCCTGCGCCTCCTCCAGCAGCAAGCCGGCGAGTATCTTGCCGTTTGCGGCATCGAGATGGCTCACGGGTTCATCGAGCAGGATGAAATCGAACGGCTGGCACAAACAGCGCACGAATGCGACGCGCTGCTGCTGCCCGAAGGAGAGTTTCCCGGCAGGCGTATCCTTCTTATCGGCAATCCCGGCCGTTTCGAGCAGGCGTCCGATCTGTTCGGGTGTCTTAAACGAAGTCAGCTCGTTTTTCAGGCCGAGGTTCTCGGACACGGTCAACTCCCCGAACAATCGCAGGTCCTGGAAAAGCAGGCTCAGCGACCGCCTCCGCAGGTCGCCCCACCGGGCTGCGGAAAAAGCCCGGCAATCCGCATCGCCGAACAGGATACGGCCCGCATAATCGTTTCGCGAACCGTACAGGAAACTGCACAGCGAAGATTTTCCGGTTCCCGAAGCGGCTTCGACCAGATAATACTCCCCCTTGCGGAACGTCACATCGCGTCCCCACACGTCCGACTCCCGGGAAACCGGATCGTCCGCAAACGCATCGGGCACTACCTGCTGTAAAGTTATCGACTCCATAAACTCCATATTTCGAAGAAGCGGCCGTTCGATTCCGGACGGCCGCTTCTCGGTATTACCACCGGTATTTTTTTACAAATCACCCGTTTCCGGCACGTACTGGCGAATCAGTTCGCCGGTTTTGTCGCAAATGGTCTTGAACGCATTCTGCTCCTTGTCGGTCATGTTGACGACGAACGTTCCGCCCTCCATCGTACCATAGGCTTCCATGTTATCGAAGA
Source organism: Alistipes sp. D31t1_170403_E11 (assembly GCF_015553985.1). NCBI lineage: Bacteria > Pseudomonadati > Bacteroidota > Bacteroidia > Bacteroidales > Rikenellaceae > Alistipes > Alistipes sp. D31t1_170403_E11. The sequence continues at coordinate 387,500 of NZ_JADNHQ010000001.1, forward strand.
TGCCGAGAATCGAGAACACTACTTCCACCTGCGGCGTATCGTTCGCTCCGGCGAACTGGGCCACCAGAGCATTCACGCCCTTGAAATCGAGGTAGAACGTACCGGATTTACCTTTCACGATGCGGTCCAGCGATGCCAGCGACTCGAAATCGACGCCGTCCAGCGCCGATTTCACGGCAGCATCCGTCGTACAATAGAACACGTTGCCCTTCACGCCGAACAGCACCGAGATATCGCCCATGCTGAACAGATATTCGCCCTCGGCAGTCTGCTGGATAGGCATGCCTGCCAGGCTCGTAACGATCGTCTGCAACACGACCGGGTCCTTGACCTGAGCCAGCACCGAACCGATCGGATAGCGTCCGTCAGCGGTTATCCCCGAGAACGAAATCACGCAATCGCCGTTGAAAGCATCCATTACCTGTTTGATCATCGGGTTGGTCAGCATCATCCCGTAACCGGGCATTGCAGCCAGCATCGCATAGAGTTTTTCGCCGTCGAGTCCGTAGGAAACCGTGCCGATGGTGTTGGCAGGCACATAACGCAGCAGGTCGCCGGTCTGGGGTTTCACGTATGCGTAATACTCCATCGCCTTCTTCTCGCTCTCCTTGTCTTTATACGCCATCGTAGCGTTGCAAACGACACTGCCCTTCTCGAAATTGAGGGAGCCGATCATTGCCGATCCTTTCAGTATATCCATCATGGGCATCGTGCTCAGCATCGGATTATTCGTCAGGAACGATGCATTGGCATACGACATTACGACGTTAACGTCGTTCTGCCCGGCCAGTTGCGCCGCGATGGCCTTGTTCCCCATCAGGCTTTGATCCTGCTTCTGGGCAAACAGTTCCCGGACCTTCGCTTCGATGCCGCCGCAGGGGTTCGTCCTAAAAAAGAGCATGCAGGCAATGTCATTATAGGCACAGACTCCGCTTTCGGCCGACTCCTCGCCAATCTTAACGACGGAAACGCCGTTCTCGGTCACCGTCTCGGTTCCGCTCTTCTCGTTGACCCGGGCGATCAGGGCGTCCAGCTTAGCCTTATCGCCGACCGGGAACAGCACACCGCCGCTCACTTCGGGATTATTGATGTCGGCGCCGCCCATCGACATGAACAAGAAAAGGTCTTTTTTCAGGTCGAGGCCCGATTCTGCGGGATTCTCCAGCAGTGAAAGCAGGTATTCCGTCTCTTCGGCGGACAGGTTCTCCGCTTTGTCCAGTTCCGCCTTGAGACGGTTGAAAAGCGGATTTTGGGCGGCATCGCACGAGCCGCTCTTCTCCATTAGCGATGCGGCGTTGACCGACACCGTCATGAACGAATCGGCAGGCAGGACGTTCCGGTAATCGGCCCCGCCGCCGCAGGAGACGATCAACACGGCCACCGCCGCAAGGCAGGCAGACTTGATGATGGGTAAAAGGTTCTTCATAAACGAAAAAATTAAGGGTATATTCTATTCAGCAGCAAAGGTATAAAATTCGGGAAAGGATATGCCGTTCCGGGGCAAATAAAATTGCACATTACCCCGAAAATTCCGATCCGCCGCACGAGCGTGTCGTTTTCCGGGAATAATTTGTTATTTTTGTAGGAAATACACGACCGAACAACCATGACCCTTTCCCTGCTTTCCATACTGGCAATCTGCTGCCTCGCGGCAATCCTCGTCATCGTCCTGCTCCTGTGGCGCCGGGAGTCGCGCAAACTCGCCGACTCGGAAACGCGCGAACGTGACGCCGTAACCCGCCTTTCGGCGGCCGAAGCGCGGCTGGCCGCCGCCGAACAGGCCGCCTCGGCCGAAAAAGAGTTCCGCCTGCGGTACGAGGAACAGATACAGTCGCTGACCGAACAGCGCACACGCACCGAAGCCGAATTGGCGGCACTACGCGCTGCATCCGACACAGAGCTTTCGGCCCTGCGGGCACGGAACGCCGAGGAGCGCGCCGCCGAAAAAGCCGAACGCGAACAACTCGAAGAACGCTTCCGCCAGCAGTTCAAGAACCTCGCGACGGAAATCCTGGGCGAGCAGTCGCAACGGTTCAAGGAGACGAACAAGGAGTCGATCGACATCCTCCTCAAACCGTTCCGGGAAAACATCGTCGACTTTCGCAAACGCGTCGAGGAGATTTACACCACGCAGACTTCCCAGCGCGGCGAACTGAAATCGGAACTCAAACGCCTGATGGAACTCAACCAGACGATTTCCGCCGAAGCCCAGAACCTGACCAACGCCCTGAAAGGCAATTCGAAGGTCCAGGGCGACTGGGGCGAGATGCTGCTCGAAACCATCCTCGACAGTTCGGCGCTCTCGAAAGGCATCCACTACGAGACGCAATACAACATCAAGGACGAAGAGGGACGCAACCTGCGCCCCGACGTGGTGCTGCACCTGCCTGAAAAAAAGGACATCGTCATCGACTCGAAAGTCTCGCTCACGGCCTTCGTGGGTTACTCCTCGGCCGACAGCGACGAAGAACGGCGGCGCCATCTCGCAGCGCACGTCGCCTCGGTGCGCCAGCACGTCACCGAACTGGGCCGCAAGGAGTACCAGCGGCGGCTCAATTCGCCCGACTTCGTCATCATGTTCATCCCCAACGAACCGGCGTTCCTCGCGGCGTTGCAGAACGACACGACCATCTGGTCCGACGCCTACGACAAAAAGGTGATCATTTCGTCGCCGACGAACCTTTTCGCGCTGCTCAAACTCGTCGCCGACCTCTGGAAATACAACGACCAGGACAAAAACACCAAGGAGATCGCCGCCTGCGGGCTGAAACTCTACGAACAGCTCGTGGCCTTCACCTCTTCGCTCGAAGGGGTCGGCACGGCGCTCGACAAGGCCCGCGACGCTTACGAGGATGCCCACAAACGCCTCTGCTCGGGCAACGACAACATCATCCGCGTCGGCGAACGCCTGCGCAAGACCGCCCGCCTGCAAACCAAGCGGCAGCACGCCGCGCGGACACTCGAAATCGCCGGCAGCGAGTCGGACGGGGACGATCTTCCCGAAAAACCCACGGCGCTGCCCGGCGGCGAGGCATAGTTCCTCTGCTAAAAAATACGTCCGCAGGCTCATCGTTTTGCCTGCGGGGTGTGTCTATTATGCAAACTAACCTTTCTAAAAATATGAAAAGAGCTACAATTCTTTTTACGGCGTTGTGCCTGACGCTGGGCGCGGCAGCAGCCGGCAACCCCAAAGCCGACCCCAAGGCGGTCGTCGAAGCGGGGAACGCCCGTTTCACGGTGCTCACGCCGCAACTGATCCGCATGGAGTGGAGCGAAGACGGACGTTTCGAGGACCGCGCCACGCTGACGTTCGTCAACCGCGAAACCCCGGTCCCTGCCTTCAGGGTCCGCGACACGAAATCGAAAGTGACCATCACCACCCCGGCCCTCACGCTCACCTACGTCAAAGACGGTAAATTCACCGATAGGAACCTGAAAGCCGTCTTCCGGCTCAACGGTAAAGAGGTCGTCTGGACCCCCGGCCTGGAAAACCCGCAGAACCTGATGGGCACGACCCGTACGCTCGACGGCTGCGACGGCCGCAATCTGGGCCGCGAACCGATGGAGCAGGGACTCCTGTCGCGCGCAGGCTGGTCCGTGGTAGACGACAGCCGGCGGCACGTGCTGACGCCCGACGGTTCGAAATGGAAGGAGTGGGTGGAAACCCGCCCCGAGGGCGACCGCCAGGACCTCTACCTCTTCGCCTACGGCCACGACTACAAACAGGCGCTCGCCGACTTCCAACTCGTCGCAGGCCGCGCGCCGCTGCCCCCGAAGTACACGTTCGGCTACTGGTGGAGCCGCTACTGGCAGTACTCCGACAACGAGTTCGTCGACCTGGTCGGGAAACTCAAATCGATCGACATCCCGATCGACGTACTGATCGTCGACATGGACTGGCACGAGACCTGGGGACTCCGGAAGAAGAATCCCGCCAAGGACGAATACGGACAGCGCATCGGCTGGACTGGCTACACCTGGCAGAAGGAGCTGTTCCCCTCGCCGGCGAATTTCCTGAAATGGACCGAGACCGAAGACCTCAAAGTGGCGCTCAACCTCCACCCGGCTTCGGGCATCCAGCCTTATGAGGCTGTTTACGAACCCTTTACCAAAGAGTACGGATGGACCGGGAAGGGCAAACCCGTGCCGTTCCACATCGACGAGCAGAAGTGGGCCGACGCCTATTTCAAGACCGTGCTGAACCCCATGGAGCGCCAAGGCGTCGATTTCTGGTGGCTCGACTGGCAGCAGTGGATGGAGTCGAAATTCACTCCGGGGCTCTCGAACACCTTCTGGCTCAACTACACCTTCTTCCACCACGCCGAACAGCAGAACCCCGCCCTGCGTCCCTTCATCTACCACCGCTGGGGCGGACTCGGCTCGCACCGTTATCCGCTGGCCTTCTCGGGCGACACCTACGCCAAATGGGAGACCCTGGCCTTCCTGCCCTACTTCACGGCCACCTCGTCGAATGTCAACTACGGCTATTGGGGCCACGACATCGGCGGGCACATGTTCAAAAAAGAGACGAAGGAAACCGATCCCGAACTCTATACCCGCTGGCTGCAGTACGGCGTCTTCACCCCCATCTTCAAGACCCACTCCACGAAAGACCCGCGCATCGAGCGCTACCTCTGGTTCTTCCCCGACCACCTGTTCGTCATGCGCGACGCCATCCGCCTGCGCTACACGCTCGCACCTTATATCTACGCCGCAGCACGCACCAATTATGACACGGGCGTCGGCATGTGCCGCCCGATGTACTACGACCACCCCGAGCAGGACGAAGCCTACAACGTTCCCGAGCAGTTCATGTTCGGCGACGACATTCTCGCCACGGCTATCGTCGAGCCGGTCGACAGCGTCACGGGACTCGCTGCACGCAAAATATGGTTCCCCGAAGGCAACTGGTACGACTGCGCCACGGGGGCGATGTACCAAGGAGGCCGCACCGAAACCCTGCATTATACCCTTTCGGAAAATCCCTGGTACGCCCGGGCCGGAGCCATCCTCCCGATGAATCCCGCGAACGTGAAAAACCTCCAGCAGCCGTGCGACACGCTGGTGCTGACCTTCATCCCGGGAGCCGACGGGGAACTCAGCCACTACGAGGACGACGGCGTCAGCCAGCAGTACACGACCGCCTACGCCGTCACGAAAGTCACGAAACACCAGGAAGGCAACACCGTCCGCGCCGTCATCGCACCCCGCAAAGGCTCTTACGAAGGAGCTCTGGCCAAACGCAGTTATGAACTGCGATTCCCCGCCACCTTCCCGCCCGAATCGGTGACGGTCAACGGCCGGGAGATTCCCTACGCCCGCTTCCCGAAGGCCGGCCAGTGGACTTACGACGCCTACACGCTGGCCCCGGTCGTCTACACGGGCGAAGCGGCCTGCGACCGTCCGCTGGAGGTCGTGCTGACTTTCAGCGAGCATGCCGTGACGCATCAGGCCGATCTCTACGGCAAGAGCGGCGTTTTCAAACGCTGCGTCGACCTGACCGTCGAATTCAAAACCGAACAAGGAAAGGTGGAGCCCTACCTGATGCTGCCCGTCGAATACCTCAACGTATCGCAGTGCCCGAACTTCATCCTCGAAGACCCGTTCCGCATCGCCGACTACCTCGCAGCCTACGAGAAAAACAAGTCGGTGCTGTTCGACACCACCGACAGGATGACGATCATCGGCGACAATTTCAAAAAACGCCTGCGCGAAGTGATCGGAAGCGTGAAATAACCGCGCACCTGCATAGAAAATCCCCGGAAGTTCATTCCGGGGATTTTTTATTTGAAGGTGAGATGAACCGCTACACGAAGAACGCAATCGCCGAAAGCAGTTTGCGCAATTCGGCCAGCGCTCCCGAGATATGATACTGCACGGTCTTGGGGCTGATATTGAGCGCCTCGGCAATATCGTTGTAAGACATATTTTCGTAACGGCTCATGCAGAACACCTTACGCCGCTGCTCGGGCATATTGCTCACCGCCAGGTCGATCATCTCCATCAGGTCGTTCGTCGATACGCGGTCGTCGGTATCGGCAGGCGCTTCCGTCCCGCCCGCCACAGCCTGGGCCTGGTATTTCGACTCCACCTGCCGGTGTTTGAAAGCATTGAAAATGGCGTTGCGCGTCATCCGGAAAAGATACCCCTTGAACGACATGACGTTGCCCACGGTCTTGCGCTGTTCCCACACCCTGAGAAAAATATCGTGTGTAATATCCTCTGCCTCAACGCTATCTCCGAGCAGCCGGAACGCAAAGTCCCGTACCTTCGCGGCATAACGCAGGTAAAGGATATCGAGAGCCTCGGTATCCCCTTCCCGCAGTTTCCGCAACAGGATATGTTCGTCGCTATTCATGGTCCGTTTATGCAAATATAGATTTAACTCCAAAGAATCAAAAACCTTTTCGAATTATTTTTTTATTTATTCACGACTATTTTATAAAATATTCACGGTTTTCACCCCGTCCACCATGGCTCCGAACGGCTCCAACGCGCAAAACAGCGGCCATGCAAAAAAAATGTAAAAAATATCGCCGGACAGACTGGCATCCTGCCGCCGAAAGTTGTCTTATTAATAGAAACGGATCCGAAAAAATCGTTTAACCCGAAAAAACCTAACATGAAAAAACATCTACTACTCCTACTGACACTCGTATGCGTGTGCCTGGCAAGCAGTTGTAAGGACGAAGATGAGGCGGCTCCCGACAGTGTGTACATGTACAGCACGACGGGAACGGTGGATGCCGCCGCCGGCACGCACTCCGTGACGATCTTCACCACCTGCGCCTGGACGGCCTCCGCAGACACCTGGATCACCGTCGACCCCGTCGCCGGCGGCGAAAAAGGCATCCATGTCGTGAAACTCGGCTACACGGCCAATCCGTCAGCCGGTCCGCGTACCGGAACTGTCACGTTCAAGGCCGGAACCTATACGGAGACCTTCACGCTGACACAGAAACAGTAACTGTCCGCAGGCAGCATAAACCCCAACACGCCCGGCTACCATGAGCAAACAGCAGCGCAAACAAATCATCGACTACATTTTCAACAATCCGAATGTTCCCGCAGAAATCCGCCGGGCATTCGAAGAGTGGATGCTCACCCGTGAAAACGAGGCCGAGATCGACGAAATCCTGTTGGAAATGTGGAACAGGCATACGGCCGACGCCACGATCGAAGAGACCCGGCTGGGCCTCCAGCGGCTCCATGCCGCGATCAAACCCGGACGGGTCCGCATGCTGGGACGCCGCATACTGCGCTACGCCGGCATGGCCGCCGCTGTCCTGCTCATCTTTGCCGGAGGTTACTACTTCGCCGCACGGACCGTCCGGCCCGCCGAAGAGATTACCCTGCTGACGGCCAAAGGCAATGTCGGCGAATTCACGCTGCCCGACGGCTCCCGTGTCTGGCTCAACGGCGAAAGCCGGCTGAAATACTCGGCGGAGTTCTCCGGCCCGACGCGTGAAGTCGCCCTCTCGGGCGAAGCCTTCTTCGAAGTCCGCAAAGACTCCCTGCGGCCGTTCCACGTCAACATGGACAACCTGCAGGTCGAGGTCCTGGGAACGTCGTTCGACGCCATCGGTTACTCGTTCGGGTCCCACCAGGAAATTATCCTCAAAACCGGATCGGTCAAAGTCTCCGGCGCTGACCTCGGCAAACCCGTCCTGCTGCGGCCCGACGAAAAATTATCGTTGGACACCCGCACCCGGCAGGTCACCGTCCGGCAGGTCGACGCCCGGAACTATTGCAGTTGGTTCGAGTCCCGCCTGATCTTCGACAACACGCCGCTCGCAGATATCATCACCAATCTCGAACGCAGGTACAACGTCGAAATAGCGCTCTCTTCACACATCCGCGTCGACAAACGGCTTTCGCTGGTCGTCTACCACGAACCGTTGGAAGACATCCTGGATGTCATGGCCACACTCATCCCGATCCGCTACCGGATCGACGGCAACCAAGTGCTGATAACCAAGAAGTAAATTCCTGAAACAACGAGCTGCCATCCCAGCCGGCGCCTCCCCGAAGAGGTTCCGGAATACCCTTCATTTGAACTGAAAAACCGAAAAACACCCAATTACCATGAATGAACCCAACGTTTTAAAACGGATTTGCCGACGCCTCTGCGCCGTCATCATCCTGTGTGCGGTGTCGGCCGTCCCGGCTTCAGCCCAGGTGCCGAACGTCACCCTCGAGGCGAAAAACGTCACCGTCAAAGAGCTCCTGCGGCTCATCGAAGCCAACAGTCCCTACACGTTCGCCTATGCCGACGCCGACATCACCCCCGGGAAACGGGTCTCGGTAAAGGCCGAGAACCGGAGCATCGAATCGATCATCGCCGAAGTCCTGCCCGAGGTGAATGTCGAGATTAAGGGACTGAAGATACTACTTACGACCCGTTCGGGGGGGGGTAAACCCGCCGCCCGCAATGCCAGCGCCAGCCGGACAATCACGGGCCGCATAACCGACGACGAGGGCGCCCCGGTAGTCGGTGCGACCGTCATCCTCAAGGGCACAACGACCGGAACGGCGTCGGGTCTCGACGGCAACTATTCACTCAATATCCGGCAGAGCAACGCCGTACTCGAAATTTCACTCATCGGATACAACAAAGTCGAACTGGCCCTCGCCGACAACCAGACGCGGGCCGATGTCCAGCTGACCGCCGATGCCATCGCCATGGACAACGTCGTGGTCGTAGGCTACGGCGTCCAGAACAAACGCGACGTGACGACCGCCATCTCGTCGATCAAAGCCGAGGATTTCGCCGGCGTCCCCAGCTCCGATTTCCGCGACGCCATGGCAGCCAAAATGCCGGGCGTGCAGGTGCTCCAGTTGGGCGGCCAGCCCGAAGGCAACGTTTCGGTCCGCATCCGCGGCATCCAGTCCGCCACGTCGGGTAACGACCCGCTGTATGTCATCGACGGCATTCCGTGCGACGCCCGGGCCTTCGCCAACCTCGACGGCAGCGACATCGAGAGCCTCGAAGTGCTCAAAGACGCCTCAGCGGCAGCTATCTACGGTTCGCGCGGTTCATGCGGCGTGATCCTCATCACCACCAAACGCGGCCAGAGCGAACACCCCGTCGTCAGCTACGACGGACAGTTCAGCGTTTCGAACGTCACCAAAACGATGGAAATGCTCGACGCCTACGAATTCGCCCAAATCTTCAAGGAAGCCCGCGACGGCGCCTACCTGTTCAACGTTCCGACCGGTTCGATCGACGATCCCTACGAGAGCCGCCCGCAAACCTACCACCGCGTCGACCCGCTCATCACGGCCTACCTGCAGGACAAGACCGGCACGATGGTCAACACCGACTGGCAGGACGCCATCTTCCGCACGGCCTACTCGACCAAACATTCGCTCTCGATATCGGGCCGCACCAAGAGCATCAACTATTTCGTCGGCGCCAACTACCTCTACCGCGAAGGCACGATCATCGGTTCGGACTTCGAACGCTACGGGCTGCGCGTCAACCTCGACGGCAAGCGCAACCGCCTGAAATACGGAGTCAGCTTCTCGCCCTCCTATTCGAAGTCGAACTACGTGGACGCCGACGCCCAGTACGGCGGCGACGGCGTGATCGCCTCGGCGCTGATGGCGCCCCCGGTTTTCCCGGTCTACAACTCCGACGGCTCCTACAACTGGGATATGAACGGCTTCCTGCGCATCAATACGTGGGACACCCAGACCAACGAGGTGCTCAACCCCGTGGCGCTGGCGCTCGAAATCGACGACATCCGCGAAAAACTCAACATCCTGGGCAACGTCTTCGCTTCCTACGAGTTCATCAAGGGCCTCGAATACAAAATCACGGCCGGCGGCGACTACTACTCTTACATCCGCAACTACTACCGCCCCTCCTCGCTCCCCTTGCGCGGTTACAAATACCTCGACGCGCAGTCGACCCCGTCGGCTAACTATTACAACAACAACTATTTCCACTGGACCCTCTCGAACCAGCTCTCCTTCAACCGCTCGTTCGGCGACCATACGATCAATGCCGTAGCCGTCTACGAAGCCGAGAAATACACCACCCAGACGGCACAGATCGTCTCGACGGGCACGATCGGCGACGACAAGATCCGGTCCACCAAGGGCAAAACCATCGACCAGGACAACACCTACAACAACAAGTACGCCTATACGTTCGCCTCGTGGCTTCTGCGTGCGCAGTACTCCTACAAGGGGCGTTACATGGCTTCGGTCTCGGTCCGCGGCGACGGCTCGTCGCGCTTCGCCCCCAACACCCGCTGGGGTTACTTCCCTGCGGCAAGCATCGGCTGGCGCATCAGCGATGAAAACTTCATGCGCGGCATCAAGTGGATCGACGACATGAAATTCCGCGCCAGCGTCGGCCAGACGGGCAACGCCCAGATCGGCAACTCGGAATACCTGGCGCTCTACGGCACGACGAACATCGACCTGGGCAACGGGCTCACCTCGCAGGTCTACCCCAAACAGATAGCCAACAACGACCTGGGCTGGGAGAAGAATACCCAGTACAATGTCGGTGTAGACATCAGCCTTTGGCGCGGACTGCTCGGGCTGAACGCCGACTACTACTATTCGAAGACCACCGACATGCTTTTCGACGTTCCCGTCTCGTCGGTATCGGGCCTCACGACCTCGAACATGAACATCGGTTCGATGCAAAACAGAGGTGTCGAATTATCGCTCTCCTCGCGCCGCACGTTCGGCGACTTCTCCTACGCCGTTTCGGCCAACTGGTCGCTCAACCGCAACAAGGTGCTGAGCCTCGGCGACGAAAACGCCGACATCATCAAGGAGTCCTCCTACGCCGGCGGCTACTACATCACCCGCGTCGGACAGCCCGTCGGCTGTTATTACCTGATGGTCCAGGACGGCATCTTCCACAACCAGGAGGAGCTGGACTCCTACCCGCATTTCGACACGGCGCAGGTGGGCGACTTCCGTTTCGTCGACGCCAACGGCAACGGCATTCTCGAAAAAGACGCCGACCGGGTGATCGTAGGCAACTACATGCCCGATTTCTACTACGGATTCTCGGTGAACCTCTCCTGGAAAGGCTTCGACCTCGCCGCAGCGTTCCAGGGGGTCTACGGCAACGAAATCCTCAACCTCGAACGACGCTACCTGCTCAATATGGAGGCTTCGTCGAACATGATGCGCGAATCGCTCCAGCGCTACCCCTACGGCGAACTGAACCGCGCGACCCGCAAATCGAGCGGTAACAACGGCGCCTGCACCTCGACCTTCCACCTGGAGGACGGCTCCTACCTGCGCCTGCAAAACCTCTCGCTGGGCTACACCTTCCCCGACAAATGGACCCGCCGGGCCGGAATTTCGAAACTGCGTATCTATGTGCAGGGCAGCAACCTCTTCACCTGGACCAACTATTCGGGCTACAACCCCGAGGTCAACAAGCGCGCGGCAGACGCCCTGCGCCCCGGCGAGGACTACTGTTCCTACCCGCTTTCGCGCACGTTCAGCGTCGGCATCAACTTTAACCTGTAATTTCAAAGACGAAGATTATGAAACTGAAATACTACCTCGTTTTCACCGCTTTCGCGCTGAGTTCGTGCGGCGAAGGCTTCTTCGAACAGTACCCCAGCAACGACATCACCGAAGGCAACTTCTACAAAACCGACGATGATTTCAACCAGGGCGTCGTCTCCTGCTACGCCAAACTCAAGACAATGATGAGTTTCCACCTCACGGAGATCGGTTACCGCAGCGACGAGAACATCCTCGAATCGATGGCCGTTTCGACGCAGGACCGCTACGACATAGACAATTTCATCGAGACGGCGAGCAACGGCATCCTGAGCGACATCTGGGATGCCTGGTACAACGGCATCTACCGCTGCAACGACGTACTCGACCACATGCACGGCGTGCAGATTCCCAACTACGACAAATACCGCGGCGAATGCCTCTTCATGCGCTCCTGGTGGTACTTCAACCTCTACCGCACGTTCGGCGTGGTTCCGATCGCCCGCACGGTCGTACCCCCGGCTGCGGCCAAACTCATCCCGCGCTGCACCGAGGCGGAGATGTACAGCCTGCTGACCGAAGACCTCGCCGAGGCCGCACGCCTGCTGCCCGCGACCCGCGGCGCCGAGACGGCCCGTGTGACCGGTATCGCGGCCTACACGCTGCTGGCGAAAGTATATCTCACGTTCGGCAAGCACGCCGAAGCCAAGACCGCACTCGAAGAGGCGATGAAGGCCACGGGCTACGGACTGGAATCCACGACGAAACGGGTCTTCGACATCAACAACAAGATGAACAAGGAGGTCATCTTCGCGCTCTACTACAACAAGACCAACGACAACGGACACGGTTACTGGTACAGTACCAATACCGATGTAATGGCCGACATCCGCAACCCGACCCCCGAATTCAAGGCGATTTACGACGAGACCGACAACCGGCTGGCGCTGATCAGCACCTACACGAAGATACAGAGCAACCTCTTCGCCATGACCAAGTGGTACGACACCTACGACGCTACCTACAATACGCAGGTAGGCAACGACTTCCCGCACCTGCGCTATGCAGACATCACGCTGATGTACGCCGAAGCGCTCGCCGAAACGGACCTGCCGACGGCGCTGACATGGCTCAACAAAACCCGCACCCGGTCCGGACTCGACGAACTGACCTCGGACGACGTGAAGACCAAAGCCGAGTTTATACGCGAACTGGCCGCCGAGCGCGGACGCGAATTCGCCCTGGAAGGCCACCGCTGGTTCGACCTCGTGCGGCTGGGGCTGGCCGTGGAGCATTTCCGCAACCTGGGTTACACGCTCGACGCCCACAACCTGATCTTCCCCATCCCGCAGAACCAGATCGAGATCGTGAACAACCCCTCGATCCTGTGGCAAAACCCCGGTTTCTAATTCATCAACCCTTAAAGTCAAAACAAGCATGAAAAAGATAATCAACCTGTTGCTGGCCACAGTCCTCACGGCGAACCTCGCAGCGTGCTGGACCGAGGACATTCCCGAGGCGGGTGCGGCGCGTCACCAGGTCACCGGCCTCACGGCTACGCCGGGCGATGAAGAGGTACTGCTCTCGTGGAGCATGCCCGAAGGCTGGAACCCGACGGACTTTATCGTCTACTACACCGACTCCGATTCGAAAACCGTGACCCGGCGTACGGGCGGCCCGATGAACTGCACGGTAAACGGGCTTACCAACGGCACGCAGTACACATTCTACGTGCAGGCCGTCTACGGCGAAAACATCTCGAACTACGTGGGCATTACGGGCAAACCGTCGACCACGCGGTTCCCGGTCACCGACCTCGCGGCCGAAGCGGGCAACGCCTACGTCACGCTCACGTGGTCGAAACCCGCAACGACGGTGCTCTCCTATACGCTCTCCTACTACAACGAAGACGCTACCGGCGACGTGACGGAACAGCCCATCGACAAGGATGCGACCACCATCACGCTGGACAACCTGGTCAACGACAAGAACTACTACTTCTCGCTGGTGGCCAACTATGCCAAGGGAACCTCTGAAGCGGCCACCATCAAGGCCATGCCGACCCAGGCCGTCCCCTACACCCTCGACCGCGACAAGGCAGCCAAGAATCAGCCCATCACCTTCACGTTCAACACGGCGGATTACCCGACGGCCACCGATGTCAAATGGACTTTCCCGGGCGATGTCGTAAAGCAGGGCACGGTCGTCAAATACGGACTCGGATCGATCGGCACGCAGACCGTGAAACTGAGCGCGACCATCAACGGCAGCGTACGGAGCTGGAACCTCGAAGTCGAGATTCGCGAATACGTCGTTTACAGCACCGACTGGGCGCAGGACGGCTCGAACTACAACGGTTTCAAAGGCACTTGTCCGGTATTCTCGCCCGACGGGAAAACCGTCTACATCATCACGTTCAACAAGGTGGCGGGCCTGTACGCTTTCGACCTGGCCACAGGCAGCGAGAAGTGGCGTTACGTCCCGGCAGCCAAGTCGAACAGCTACAACATGCTCACCGTGAACCCTGTCACCGGCGACATCTATTACGGAACTACCACCGCCGGGCAATTCTATGCCGTGACCGCCGAAGGTCAATTGAAGTGGACCTTCACCGAGGCCGGCTCCATGCAAAGCTGCTCTCCGGCCGTCAATGCCTCCGGAAGTGTCGTTTACATCAGCGACGCCACGGGCAACACGTTCGGGATCGACGCTTCGTCGGGATCGAAAATCTGGTCCTATGCAGCCGGCGCCAAAGGCTGCGGCCTGCTGGTCTTCGCGAACGAACTGCTCGTCGGCACGACCTCCAACGCCATCTTCCTCAACGCCGAAACCGGAGCGGAGATCGCCAAAGTCGCACTGGGCTGCACGATGGTCGACAATACGGGTTTTGCCGTCAGCAACGACAAGACACTGGCCTATTTCGGCGCTAAATCCGGCTACATCGGGGCCGTCAACCTGACTTCGCGCACCATCCACGGCCGCCTCCTGGCCGGAGGCGGCAATGCCACGGCCAACGACATCTACGAACCCGTCGTAGCCCCCAACGGCTCGGTCTTCGCCGGATCGAAGAGCGGCGAGGTGTTCAACGTGAAGGGCGACCTTTCGGCCAAAAACTGGGAATATGCGCATACCCCCAGCGGAACCCCGCTCACCAACGCATTCAACTTCGCGCACCCCTGCGTCGACTCCGAAAACCGATTCTACATCACGGCAGGACAGGCTTCCAACGTCTCCTACATTTTCGATGCGAACGGCAACGTCCTCGACTCGTGGAGCTACGAGGGCAGCGATACCAACCAGAAACAGATGGGCGGCAACAACTACCTCGACGGCGTTCTCTATTCGGCGTTCATCGGCAGTTCCTCGAAAAACGGAATCTTCGTCGGCAAATACGTCGGAGGCGAACGGGCTTCGAGCTGGAGCACCCACGGCGGGGACCTCTGCGGCTCGTGCTGCGTAAAATAACCGATTCGGGAGGCGCCGGCCGCACCGGGGCCTCCCTTTACATCCCTAATCCGTAACCGCAATGAAAAAACTTATAATCCTCAGCATGGCCTTTCTGCTGATAGACTCCGTTTCACAAGCCAAATATCCGGTCGGCATCTCCCTCAGCATGCTGAAAACACCCTCCGCGGAGGGACTCGCGCAAATCAAGGCCTCCGGGGTCGATCACGTCGAAGTCGTCTTCAACTACTTCTGGCGCAATGCCCCCGAGAACGAATGTTACACCCGGGCCTACCGGGTCAAGGCGCTGCTCGAAGAAGCCGGGCTCAAAGTCTGGTCCTGCCACCTGCCGTTCAGCCGCCAGCTCGACATCTCGGTGACCGATCCGGCGCTGCGCGAGCAGAACGTCGTGCTCATGGAGCGGATGATCCGCCTCGCGTCGATCTTCGGCCCGCAGCGTCTCGTGCTCCATCCCAGTTCGGAGCCGATCACCGACGAAGAACGGGAGACCCGCCTGCAGAACTCGGCCAACTCCATCGGCCGCCTCGCGCTGGCCGCCAAAGAAATCGGCGCAGTGCTCTGCATCGAGAACCTGCCCCGCACGTGCCTGGGCCGCGACTCGGGCGAACTCATGCGGCTCATCGCCGACTACCCCGAAGTCATGGTCTGCTTCGATTCGAACCACCTGCTCAAAGAGGAGCATGCACACTTCTTCGAGACTGTCGGCAACCGCATCGGCACGATCCACGCTTCGGACTACGACCGCAAGGACGAACGGCACTGGCTGCCGGGTGAAGGCGTCATCGACTGGCCCGATTTCCTCCGCCGCCTGCAGGCTTCGGGCTACAAGGGAGTCTTCATGCACGAAGTCCGTGCCGGGGAGGCCGCCACACCCGAAAACATCGTCAAAACCTATAACGAGGTAATACTCGGCAACAAGAAAAAATAACCGACAAAATACACTGCCATGAAATACGGACTGCTGAATAAAATCCGGCCGATGCTGTGGCTCGGCCTCTGCGCCGCCAGCCTCGGTGCGGGGTGCTCGAACGACGACTCGGGCGAAACCTCGGAACTGGCCGCCAAAGTCACCCTGACACTTTCGAAATACTACAACGACCAGGGCGCGACATCGCTCGTCACGTGGAAAAGCTCCGACCGGGGAGCCGTCTTTGCCGTCAAACACGGCGTGGCGGAGCCCGCCTACGCGGCGCCGATCCTCCCCGGATCCCAGAAGTCGCTCTTCCTCTTCACGGTCGACGCTCCGGCGCATGCCGATGCGACGCTCGTGGGCTTCTACCCTTCCGACGCGGCCCTCGCGTGCGAAGACAACACCCTGAAGGCGACCATTCCCGCTACCCAGAGCGGCAGCATCACGCCCTGCCTCGTCGGCAAGGCCACGGCCCGCGCCAACAGTTACGAAGGCTACGACATCGAACTCAAACAGCTTTTCTGCACGATGTACGTCAGCGTCAAAAAGGGAAATTACTCGATCAGCAAGGCCGTCGTCAAAGCCAACGGCGGCGAAACGATTGCCGGGGATATTTCGATCGGCATCGACGACGGGTCGGTCAGCGCATCGGCGCAGACGATCACCGTGACGCCGCCTTCGCCCATAGACTGCACCGGCGAAGCCCGGCTGATTCCGGTAATGATAGCCCCCGTAACGCTCTCACAAGGGTATACCGTGACCCTCACCGACACCGACGGCCATTCGTTTTCGGTCGGTTCGACCGATCCTGTGACGCTCACGGCCGGTGACAAGATCGAGACCGACGACGCCCGTTCGACAGAGGTAACCGAACTGATCTTCTGCGGCGACAACATGGTCTACATGATCGATGCGGGATTGGCCGACGAAACGGGCTACAAAAATGCCGTCACGTGGAGTTGGGACGCCACCACCGCAGCAGAGACGCTCGGGCTGGCCGCGTCGCGCTGCAACC
The DNA here is from genome assembly GCF_015553985.1 of Alistipes sp. D31t1_170403_E11. NCBI lineage: Bacteria > Pseudomonadati > Bacteroidota > Bacteroidia > Bacteroidales > Rikenellaceae > Alistipes > Alistipes sp. D31t1_170403_E11. Next base: position 404,374 of record NZ_JADNHQ010000001.1, read on the forward strand.
ACCTCGACGACTGCAAGCCCGTCGACAACGGCAAAAAGCTCCTGGTCACGAGTTCCTACAACTGGTGCGCGCTGCTCGACATCGCAACCGGGGAGGTGCTCTTCCACACCACGGCAGCCCCCAACGCCCATTCGGCGGAGATGCTCCCGGACAACCGCATTGCCGTAGCCTGCTCCGAAGGCAGCGGCTCCAACAACAACAAAGTCCAGGTCTACGACATCGCGCGCCCGAACCTCGTTTTGTTCCAGTCGGAACTCGGTTCGGCACACGGCGTAGTCTGGAACGAAACGACCCAGCGGCTTTACGCCATCGGGGGCCAGAGCCTCCAGATTTACAAGCTGAAAGACTGGACGGGCGCAACGCCTTCGCTCGAACTGGAGAAAACCGTACAGACGCCTTACGGCGGCCTGCACGACATGTCGCTGGTCAACTCCAACACGCTCTGCATCGGCGGACGCCGGGCATACCTCTACGACATCGGCGCCAACCAGTTTACCGAAATGACGCTCTTCGCCAGCTCCACCGCCATCAAGTCGATCAACTACAACGACGACACGGGCGAATTGTGGTACACCGATTCGACGATTCCGGAAGGTTCGCAGTCCTGGTCGACACAGACCATCCGCTATGCCGCCGACCGAAACGGCTCCGCCGCGACGCGTACGATCAAAGTCCCCGACCTGGATATGTACAAGGTCCGCGTCATGAGCTGGTAAGCCTCACCCAAAGCCCCCACCCGGCTAACGGAAACGCCGCCCGAACGTTACAACGTTTCGGACGGCGTTTCTCAATTCGGGTACTCTGTTATCGCTTTGTTTTCCAACTCTTGCGCATCCGCGATTCGATGCCCGGCGTCGCGTCGAGCGCAAGGGCCTCCACGAGGTCGTCCCACGACTCCGCGACCCAGCCGACACGCTCCCGGCAATGTTTCAGCACCTCCACGGCCCAGACCTTCACCGCGACTTTCGCCTCCGGATCGACCGCCCATTCGGCAGCCGTCTCCGCAATCCTTTCGAGAGCGTCGCCATCCGGTTCATAACGTTCCAGCAGGTCGGCCATGATCTTCCCGAAATGACGCCGCGCGCTGGCATTGCCGCACGCCGGGAAATCGGTCCGGCAAAAGGCATCGGCATACGGCAGAAACGAACCGGGCGAAGCGAAGTAGATGCGTTCGAGCACATAAGCACCCCGGAACAACACTTTCCGGCGTACGGGCTTCGGCAACTCCGGGTGCGGCGAAGTAGCCGTCTCATACAGCAACGCAACAGCATCCGCATCACGGACCAGCCGGGCCGTTTCATCGGCAAAATTGCCGTAAAACCGCTCCGACAGGAGTTTTATCAAGGCTTCGCGCGTCATAAAGATTCCGATTTGCCGTCAGAGCAGGTGCGGTTCCGGGCTTCGGGAAGCAGGCCGCCGCTCCAACCGCGATTTATCGTCACGACAAATCTCAGAAGAGTTTTTTCCTGGAAGTGGTCACCACAAAGTCTTTCAGGTAGAAAGGCTCGAAATAAGCGATGTCCACCGTGCGGCCTTCGTCGAGCGCCTGCTGGGCCAGCCGCGCAAGTCCGCGGGCCGACGGGGTCACCTCGACCAGCGTCGCATCGGGCAGCACATCGGCACACTTGCGGGCTCCGCTGCCGAAAATCACGAACGGGCGTCCCTGCCCGCGAAACGCCGCAAAGCTCTCCGTATCGATCACTTCGGCCGAAACCTCGCTCTGCGGTCGGCCGTCGGCGTCGAACACCTGCGCATAGACCTCCATGCGCCGCGCATCGACCATCGGGCACAGATAAGCATTCTCCCAGCCTTCGACCGAAAGAATCCCCGCCTCATAATCTTCGCAGGCCACCTCGGCCAGTGCGTCGAGCGACCCTACGGCCACCAGCGGCTTCTGCAAACCGTAACAAAGCCCTTTGGCGAACGATACGCCGATACGCAATCCCGTGTACGACCCGGGCCCCTTACCCACAGCCACGGCATCGAGATCTTCGGGAGCAATCCCCGTCTCGCGCAGCAATTCGTCGACGAACACGCCGACCTTGCGGGCATGGTCACGCCCCTCGTCGCTCTCGCGCAATGACAGCAGTTCGCCGTCCTTGGCGATCCCCACGGAACAAACGTCCGTTCCGGTTTCAATGCAAAGAATCAAAGACATATTTTTATTGTTTATCTATAATCCCAAAGTGCTCCAGCGCCTTCCGGATGCCGTCGTCGTCGACCGATGCGGTAATGTAATCCGCGGCATTCAGCGCCTCGTCGCAGGCATTGCCCATCGCGACACCCACACCTGCGGCCCGAAGCATCGCAACGTCGTTGCCGCCGTCGCCGAAAGCCATCGTTTCGTCGTGTGCAAACCCGAAATGGGCCGCAAACTCCGCCATGCCGGTTCCCTTGTCGACACCCCGCACATTGATATCCGCGAAAACCGGACACCAGCGCGTCGCCACGAGCGACGGCAGTTCGGCCATTACCCTGCGCTCGGTCTCCGGGTCGAAGAAGAAACACATTTGGCAGCACTCGCAGTTTTCGAACAACTCGTAGAGGTTCGTTTCGACCGGCATGGGATGGGCCACCATCCGCGACCACTCCTCGGCGCCGGGCGACAGGCGATTGACGAACAATCCCTCGTTCAACTCGAAGGCCAGCGAGAATCCGTACCGGTCGGAGAGCTGCATGGCACGTTCGAAATCGGCCCGCGGAATCGGATGCCGGGCCACGACCCGCCCGTCGCGCATCAGGCAGTCGGCTCCGTTCAGAGCCGCCACCCCGTCGTAGGGAATCTCCCCCAACTCCCCGAGGTCGCCGGCTGCGCGTCCCGTAGCGATGAAGAGTTGCACACCGCGCGCATGGGCCTGCCACAGCGCTTCCAGCGCCGAAACAGGTACTTCGTGGGTCTTGAAACTGATCAGCGTTCCGTCCACATCCAAAAATATCGCTTTCGTCATAAGTGTCTATCGGTTTCTCTATCCGCCGTCTTCGCAACGAATTATTTCCTATACGTTTTCATCGCCTTGTCCATCTCCCGTTTGGCGTCGTTCTCCTTCAGGTATTCACGCTTGTCGTACGACTTACGGCCACGGGCCAGCCCCACGACGACCTTCGCCAGACCGCGCTCGTTCAGGAACAGGCGCAGGCCCACGATCGTGAGCCCCTTGTCCTGTGAAGCGCGCTGGAGTTTGTCCAGTTCGCGCGCCGTAAGCAGCAGCTTGCGGTCGCGGCGCGGGACGTGGTTGTTGCAGGTTCCCCAGGCATATTCGGAGATATTGATGCCGCGCACCCACAGTTCTCCCCGGTCGAAATAGCAGAACGTATCGACCATCGAAGCCTTGCCCGCACGGATGGATTTGATTTCCGTTCCGACGAGCACAATGCCCGCAACGTACTCTTCCAGAATCTCATAGTCGAACGTCGCGCGCTTGTTCCGGATATTTATCTTTTTCTGTTCACTCATAATACTCAAAAACGGCACACAAATTGCAATTTTAACAGCAGGGGGTGGGAATCGGTCAAGGTAACTAATTCTTTTATCTTTGATATGTTTTACACATCTTTCTGTTTATTTTCTGTTTGCACACGGTATGCGCAGTGATGCGTGTACGACCCGAGACCCGCCCCTTTTTTTAATAAAAATTCCTTATCCCGAGTCCCCCTTTGACAAAGGGAGATTTAGAGGGAATATTAATATAAATCCGGCATTTTCAATGCCGCAACCCGCATTTGACGGGCAAAACAGCCAAAAACCATCCTATAAATCCAGCTCAGCCCGCCGAATGCGGGTTATAAAATCAGTCGTTGTATTTTCTTTGCAATGGATACTTTCACCTTGTTGTAATTGGACAGGCGCTGCACCACGTCGCGCATCTCCTCGTCGGTGATCTCCTCATCGCCGAGCCGGCTCTGCAACTCCTTGATCAACGCATCGACCACCTTCGACTTGTAGAGCGTCACGGCCTTCGGAACACCCACGGCCAACATCTCGGCATCGCTGTCGATGTGTATCTCCTTGCGACGCCACAATTCGCTTGCCACATAGTTGTCGTCCGAGGTGAGGATGTCCACCGACATGTTGCACACCTCGGGATCGATGTGGTTCAGGAAGACATGCGCCGGAACCTCCGTCCCGGTCCCCAACTGCGCCCACTGCTCACGGTAGGCGGCCATGATCTTGTTGTAGACGGGATTGCGGAAGACGATATTGTCGTCGTTCAACTCCGCGAAAATCACCTCCGCGACGTTGCACGCCACCATCGTGCGTCCCTCCTTGAAATCGAACGAGCAGTGTCCGTATTTGAGCAGGTATTTCACGATCTCGCGTTCCAGCGTCTCGAAACTGCTCCCCGCCTCGACCTGCTTGACAAACTCCACTTCGGGCTGCTTCGCCTCCCGTTGTTTGAGCGTCGTCTGGCGCCGCAGGAATTCATCCGCCTCGCGGTCGCCCGACGTGGTCATACGCTTGCGCGCCACCTCCGAGATCAGAATCTGCTCGTCGATGTCCATGATCCGCGCGCACTCCTTGATGTAGACCGAACGCTGGATCGGGTCGGGAATCTGCGACACCGACTGCACCATGTCGGCGATCAAGGCCGCCTTTCGGATCGGATCGCCCTCGGCATCCTTCAACAGCAGTTTAGCCTTGAATTCGAGAAAGTCCTGCTCGTTGGCGCGGATGTACTCCTGCACTTCGGTTGCCGTATGGCTGCGGGCGAACGAGTCGGGGTCCTCGGGCTCGGGCAGCAGCACCACGCGCACGTTCATACCCTCCTTGAGGATCATGTCGATGCCGCGCAGCGAAGCGTGAATACCCGCCGAGTCGCCGTCGTAGATCACCGTGATGTTCTTCGTAAAGCGGTTCAGCAGGCGGATCTGCTCCGTCGTGAGCGACGTGCCCGACGACGACACGACGTTCTCGACTCCCGCCTGGTGCATCGAAATCACGTCGGTGTAACCCTCCACCATGATAGCGAAGTCCTGCTGCTGAATGGCCTTCTTGGCGAAATAAAGGCCGTACAACTCGCGTTTTTTGCTGTATATCTCGCTCTCCGGGGAGTTCTGGTATTTGGCTACCTGCTTGTCCGTGCGCAGCGTACGGCCGCCGAACGCCACGATGCGGCCCGAAATATTGTGCACGGGGAAGATCACGCGGTCGCGGAAGCGGTCGTAGAGCGAACCGTCGCTCTCGCGCTGCAGCGAAAGGCCCGTCGAAACGAGGAACTCCGCCTTGTAACCCGCAGCCATCGCATCCTTCGACATCCGGTCGCCCTTGGCCGGGCAGAACCCGAGGCCAAATTTCTGGATCGTGGCGTCGGTCATCCCGCGCTTCTGGCGAAAATAGGCCAGTCCCACGCTCTGGCCCTCGGTCTCACGTTGGAGGTAGTTGGCAAAATACTCCGCGGCCCAGCCGTTCAGGGCGAACATCGACTCACGGTCGTCGTTGCGGCGCACCTCTTCGTCGGTCATCTCCTTCTCCTTGACCTCGATGCCGTAACGTTTGGCCACCATCTTCAGCGCCTCGGGATAGGTGATGTTCTCATGCTCCATCAGGAACGTCACGGCGTTGCCGCCCTTCCCGCATCCGAAACATTTGTACACTCCCTTCGAAGGCGAGACGACGAACGACGGGGTTTTCTCGTTGTGGAACGGACAGCAGGCCTGGTAGTTCACGCCCTTGCGTTTGAGCGTGACGTATTCGCCGACGATATCCACGATATCTGCGGCGGCGTAAATGCGGTCTACTGTTTCCCTGTCGATCATAGCGTACAAAGATACGGAAAAATATCAAGAATGTTATCGGACATACGCCACAGCCTGCGATTTCCGTTCTATATCCGAAAAAATATGTAACTTTGTCCTATGGATTTCAAACTCGTATCGGACTACGCCCCGATGGGCGACCAGCCGGAGGCTATCGAACAACTCGTGAGTTCGATCGAACACGGTTCGAAGCACAACACGCTGCTGGGCGTGACGGGCTCCGGAAAGACGTTCACGGTGGCCAACGTCATCGCACAGTTGAACCGTCCGACGCTGGTCCTGAGCCATAACAAGACCCTCGCGGCACAGTTGTACGGGGAGTTCCGCAACTTCTTCCCGGAGAACGCCGTGGAGTATTTCGTATCGTATTACGACTATTACCAGCCGGAGGCCTACCTGCCTTCGTCGGACACCTATATCGAGAAAGACCTTTCGATCAACGCCGAAATCGAAAAGATGCGTCTGGGCACGGTAGCCACGCTGCTGTCGGGCCGCCGCGACGTGATCGTCGTGTCGAGCGTCTCGTGCCTCTACGGCGCGGGCAACCCGGCGGATTTCCACGCCACGGCCATCAACATCAAGGTCGGGCAGGTCGTGAGCTACAAACATTTCCTCTACAAACTGGTCGAAGCGCTATACACCCGCACCGAACGCGACCTGGAGCCGGCGACGTTCCGCGTGAACGGCGACACGGTGGACATCATGGCGGCATTCGGCGAGTTCGGCAACCAGTGTTTCCGCGTGATGTTCTTCGACAACGAGGTCGAAGCCATCCAGTCGATCGACCCCGTCACGGGACAGCGCATCGCCTCGCTCGACAGCATCACGCTCTACGCCACAAATCTTTTCGTGACGACCAAGGAGCGCATCAACGCCGCCGTGCAGCAGATTTACCTCGACCTGGGCAAACAGATCGAGTTCTTCGAGCGCGCCGGACGCCCGATGGAGGCGCAGCGCATCAAACAGCGCGTGGAATACGACCTGGAAATGATCAAGGAACTGGGCTACTGCCCCGGCATCGAAAACTATTCGCGCTATTTCGACGGCCGCGCCGCCGGAACGCGCCCCTTCTGCCTGATCGACTACTTCCCGAAGGACTACATGATGGTCGTGGACGAGAGCCACGTCACCCTGCCGCAGGTCCACGCCATGTTCGGCGGCGACCGCGCCCGCAAAGAGAACCTCGTGGAATACGGCTTCCGCCTTCCGGCCGCCAAGGACAACCGCCCGGTGACCTTCTCGGAGTTCGAGCAGTTGCAGGGCACGTCGATCTATGTGAGCGCCACGCCCGCCGACTACGAACTGATGAAGAGCGAAGGTGTGATCGTCGAGCAGTTGATCCGCCCCACGGGCCTCGTGGACCCGCCGCTGGAGGTACGCGTGACGCTGAACCAGATCGACAACCTGATCGAAGAGATCGACAAACGCGTGAAAAACGACGACAAGGTGCTCGTGACGACCATCACCAAACGCATGGCCGAGGAACTTTCGAAATACTTCGACCGCGTGGGCGTGCGCAACCGCTACATCCACTCGGATGTCGACACGCTGGAACGCATCCAGATTCTGGAAGACCTGCGGGCCGGAATGTTCGACGTGTTGGTGGGCGTGAACCTGCTGCGCGAGGGCCTCGACCTCCCCGAGGTGGCGCTCGTCGCGATCCTCGACGCCGACAAGGAAGGGTTCCTGCGTAACGTCCGCTCGCTCACGCAGATCGCCGGACGCGCCGCACGCCACTCGCAGGGCAATGTGATCCTCTACGCCGACACCTGTACCGATTCGATGCGCTACGCCATCGAACAGAGCAACCGCCGCCGCGAAAAACAGGTGCGCTACAACATGGAGCACGAAATGCTGCCGCGGCAGGCGCAGAAGAGCGGCTCGGGACAGAGCGCCCTGCTGGCAGGCCGCATCGACACTTCGGAGATCGACATGACGACCTACCCCATTGCCGAAGACCACTACGCCACGGCGGCCGACGTGCAGAAGAACTACACCGCCAGCCAGAATATCGACGCACTGATCGACAAGGCGCGCGAGGACATGGAACGTGCCGCCAAGTCGCTGGACTTCCTCGCTGCGGCGAAATTCCGTGACCGGATGTACGAACTCCAGAAACTTCGGGAGGAGAACCGCAAGAAATAAAAAAGGACCGGAATCCGGTCCTTTTTTATTCCAGTTTTTCAGCGTGCCGGAAGGTGAAATATTTCGCGGCGAAGAAGCTGTACACCGTAGTGACGCACGTCGCCAGCATCTGCGAGGGCGTAGCCCAGACACCGCAAACCTCGACAAAGAATTTCAGGCAAAAGTAGTTGACCACAACCGAACCCGCAACCGACAGGAGGTAGCGGAACAACTGGGTTCCGGAAGGAATCGGCGAACGGCGGAACGCCACGTTGCGATTGAGCCAGAATCCCGCGAAAAAGGTCAGCGGAAAGGTAATCAGCATCGCTGCGACATGCGGCGAAATAGCTATGAACCCGAAATCGAGCAATTCCTGATCCAGTACGAAATTGTAAACGAAGAAGTAGCAGACCCAACTGAAAACGACGTTCATACCGCCGCAGACCGCATAGCGGAATACCCGCCGGGGCAGAATCGCAGCGACGGGGCGAATATAAAACCAGTCGATCGCCTTGGCTATCAGCTCCGCAACAGTCATCAACGGGCAGTATAGGTCCACATGCCGGAGAAAACGTCACCCTGTTCACGGATAAAATTCGTGCACATCGCAACTTCGTCCGACGAGAAAGGGGAAACCATGTATTTTTTCCCGAAATAGTAAATCCGGCAGCGGAATACAGAGTCTTTGGCCACGGCTTCCTGCGCAGCTCGAACCGCATTTTCCGGGGTGCTGAAAACCCCCAGCACCACATAATGACGGCCCGGAAGCAATGCCATCGGCGTTTCCGACACCTCGTATTTCTGTTCCGGCATCGTCCCCGAAACAGCGTCCGCCGGTAAAACCGGCTCTTCGGCCTTCGGCAGTTCCACGGCCGGGGTCTCAGCCAGGGCATCGGTCGCTCCCCCGGCAACCGGCAGACTGTCGGGAGCAGCCGGGACCTCCGCCACAGCAGCCGTCTCCGTCTCTTCGGGATAAAGCAGCAGGAATTCCCGTCCGCCGTAAACGACCGCGACCAGGATCGCCGCGACGCCCACCCACAACGGCCAGTCGAAACGGCGCTGCACACGAATCCGCACAGGTTCGTGCCCCTGCGGATTCAACCTCAGGTCGAATGCCTCGTCGAGGATGAAATTCTTGAATTTCAACTCCCCGACGCCTTCGACAGTCAGCAGGTTGACTTGATGGACCCGCTCGATCCAACGCTCGTAAACGGCTTGCGCCTCGGCTTCAGGATCCTCGTATTCACCGCTTTCGAGCAGGACACGGGCAATCTCGTCGACCAGCGACACGCCCCGCTGCTGCGAGGTGAACGCCACGGTGCGACACGGCGGCAACACGGTGCGCCGGCTGAGCCGTTTCGCCCCCTGACGCTCGGTGTAGAGCGACCCCACGCCGGGAAAGTAAACCTCCCCTACGCCGGCCAGCAGGTTGCCGACAAGCCTGCCTATCTGCTCTTCCATCGGATTACCATTCATTTTTTCTTCTTTTTTGACGTTGCAGCCGGGGCTTTCGGAGCCGGAGCCGGAACCGTCTCGGGCTGTGTAACGCCCCGCCAGATCATATAAATTCCCAACAGGATGAACGGAATGCTGAGCCACTGCCCCATGTCGAGGGTCCAGCCCAGTTCGAAAGGCTCCTGCTCGGTCTTGATGTATTCGATGAAGAAACGCGTGAGGAACGTACCGATCAGTCCGATTCCGAACAGGATGCCCGGACGGCGGCGCGCAGTGTCTTTCCTGTAGTACAACCAGCAAAGGATGCCAAAAGTCACCAGGTAGCAGATCGCCTCGTAAATCTGCGTCGGGTGCACCGCCGCGGGAGCGAACTCGCTCACCCATTTATGCGAACGGACAAACTCGAAGCCCCACGGCAGGGTCGTCGCCTGGCCGAAAATCTCCGAGTTGAAAAGATTGCCCAGCCGCACGATCGCGCCGCCGATGCCCACCGGAATCATAATACGGTCCAGCGACCAGATGTAAGGCAGCTTGTTGCGCCGCGAAAAGAGCCACAGGCCGATCAGCAGGCCGATAGCAGCACCGTGGCTGGCCATGCCGCCGTCGCGGAATCCCGTGATGATGGTCCACGGCTTCGAAAGATACTCCATCGTGTCGTAGAACAGACAGTGGCCCAATCGCGCCCCGAGGATCGTGGCAAGCGTTCCGTAAATGAAAATCGACTCCGAGACCTTTGCAGGCAAACCTTCGCGTTTGACGAAATTATCGAAGAATTTCGCGCCTATCAGGATGGCCAGCGCCCACATCAGGCCATAGTAACGAATGTCGAGCGACCCGATGCTGAACAGCACCGGATCGAAATCCCAGACAATACTTAACGGTTGTAGTATCATTTATATAAGTTTATCCATTTTTTCGGCCCCAAGACCGCTCCGGGCCGCCGTAGTCGCGGCAGGATGCCGCATATTCAATTCCGCCCGCCCCAAAACCCTCAAAGGGCTCGTCGCAACGCAGCCAAGTCCTCAGACAGCAGGCTGACGGGCAGGCCTTTATTTATTCATATCCTGCAAATTCACCTTTTTCAGCGTAAAGGAGAATGTGCTGCCTACACCTACTTCGCTGCGAACCGTAATCCGCTCGCCGTGGGCCTCGACGATGTGTTTGACGATGGCCAGTCCGAGGCCCGTGCCGCCCTGCTCCCTCGACCGCCCCTTATCCGTCCGGTAGAAGCGTTCGAACACGCGCGGCAGGTCCTCCTTGGAGATTCCCGAACCGTTGTCCTCGACCTCGACCAGAATCTTATCCAGCATGTCACGGAAACGGATGCGCGTCTGGCCTCCCTCCTTGCCGTAACGGATCGAGTTGATAATCAGGTTGACGAACACCTGCCCGATGTAATGCTTGTCGGCCGACACCCAGAAGGGCGAGGGCAGGTTGTCGGCTCCTTTGACCGAAATCCGGATCTCCTTTTTGTCGGCTTCCATCTCCGCCTGTTCGGCGATCTCCTTGGCCAGCGCCACTACATCGAACCGCTCCATATTCAAGCGGTTCATGCTGCTTTCGAGTTTCGAAATAGTGTCGAGGTCGTTGACGATATTGATCAGGCGGTCGATGCTCTTCTCGGCGCGTTCGAGGTACTTGCGGTTGATCAGTTCGTCCTCCAGCCCGCCGTCGAGCAGCGTCGAGATATAACCCTGGATATTGAAAATCGGGGTTTTCAGTTCATGGGCCACGTTACCAAGATACTGCTTGCGGAAACACTCGGCCTCCTTCAGGCGGGCGATCTCCTTGTCGTTGGTATCGGCCCAGGCCGTCAGTTCCTCGCCGATATTCTCGACGCGCTTGTCTTTCAGTTCCGAGAAAATCTCGTTGGTGTGCACGTCGCGCGAAAGGACGATCGAATAAATAGGCTTGAGCTTGTAAGCCACATACTTACGGATGATGAACAGCGCCGCGAGCGCCACCACGATGAACGCGCCTGCCGATGCGCAGAGCGTAATCCACCACACGACGTGGAGCAACATCATGCCCACGGCGACGATAACTGCGGCGAGCAGGGCGATCCACAGCGACGCCCCCTCTTTTGTCTTGATGTGTACCATAGGCTTACTTCATGTAATTTTGCATCAGCCGGGCGATATACTTGCCCACGATGTCGAATTCGAGGTTCACGACCGACCCGACCTCGATGCGGCAGAAGTTCGTATGCTCGAAAGTGTAGGGAATGATCGCCACCCGGAAACTGTTCTCTTTCGAGTCGCAGACCGTGAGGCTCACGCCGTTGACCGTCACCGAACCTTTCTCTACCGTACAGAGTCCAGCGCCCTGCGGCTCGTACTCGAAGGTGAAGTACCAGCTTCCGTCGGCATCCTCTTTGGCCGTGCAGACCGCCGTCTGGTCGACGTGGCCCTGCACGATATGTCCGTCGAGCAGCGCATCGGGTTTCATCGACCGTTCGAGGTTGACCAGGTCGCCTTCGCGGAGCAGCCCGAGGTTGCTCCGGTCGAGCGTCTCTTTCATGGCCGTCACGGTATAGGTATCCTCCGTGATGTCCACAACTGTCAAACATACGCCGTTATGTGCTATGCTCTGGTCGATCTTCAACTCCTTGCAGAAATCCGCACGGAGCGTAAAATCCTTGTTCTGACGGTCGGTACGAATCGAAACCACTTCCGCCGTACGTTCCACGATGCCTGAAAACATATTCGTCAACTATTTATGATCAATTTGCCTTTTACGTTGTAGACCGACACTATATCACTGACATTCAAAACGATGTCGTCATAGTTTTCCCGATCTCCGGCCACCAGGCGGACTTTGCCCTCCTCATCGGCGGCCCTAACTATCCGCAAAGTTACAATTTTTCGGCAGACAATCACATATTCACCCCCGGGAATAATTGCATCCCGGTCCACGGCCTTCAGCAGCACGACCGTTCCCGGCGGCACGGTGGCTCCCATCGCCCGCCCGGTATAGCACATCGCCAGGTCGCACGCACCCAGCGGGGGCACGACGAGGTTGCTCTCGGGTTCGAGGTGTTCGAGGTGTGCGATGCCCTGTTCGACATCCACGTTATAAAAAGGTATCTGCGCGCCGCGTGTTTTCTCTTCCGAGAACATCTGTCCTTCGCCGGTCAGCAGCCACAGTTTGTCCACCTGGGGGAATTTCGCGACGATCCTGTCGGCAACGTCGAGCGAAATACCGTTGTTGCCGCGCTTTATCTGATAGAGGTTTTCACCGCGCGCAAGGCCGATATATCGCGCAAAATAGTTTGTCGACATATTTGCCCACTTGATTACGGCTTCAATTCTTTGCCAATTATTCTGTTTTTCTCGCATTTCTTTCGAATATTAAAAAATTTTTCGCATCTTTGCACACCCGGTCCCGTAGTTCAATGGATAGAATATAAGATTCCGGTTCTTACGATATGGGTTCGATTCCCGTCGGGACTACCATGACACAAGTGTGCGACAAGCGCACTTGTGTTTTTTTATCGTATTTGGGCGAATGCAAGGTCGGGCGTCACTTATATTTGTTCAACAAAAATAGTAACAAATTTCGATCATACAATAAAAAATAACATTTTTAGACCTGCAAATAGCAGTTTAGGGCACACCTATGTATATATGAAAGGAGGAATCCGCACACCCGGGGTGCGAACTCCTCTTATACAATAAATGTGCGATTTAAAAAATCAGACTTTAAAAAGAGAGGCGCACGCCCAGTCTCAAGGTTAGCGTCAAGGGGGAATCCGTACGGGCTGTACGCAATTCCGTTTCTGTAAAGTAATACGAACCTTCGGGTTCGAAATAGAGCCCTACCATACTGCCTACGCGGTATTGCGCTCCCACGGCGGCAAGCGCCGACCACTGTACTCCCGGTTCGTCCATGGTCTTGGAGCCGAGTTTTGCCGAGACACACTTCTCGACCATTCCGCCCGCACCCATATACAACGAGAAGCGGCCGCGTTCGAGGAACTGCCAGTTCACCCGGAGGGGAACCCCTATGAAATGGAGCTTTTGGCCCACATCGTCCGAAGAGTACTGCATCCTCACATCCGAACGCAGCAGGGTGTAGTTCACACCGCTTTCCAGCGACAATCCATGTGCGAACTCCTTACGCACGGAGAGACCGAAACTCAGCGGTTGGTGGTGGCGGAACGAACTCTCGCCATATTCATTCCGGCGCAGGGGCGCTATTTTATCACCGTTGCCGACCACCGACGAAGCATCGCTTGTCGTCGAGGAATAGAGCAGCCGCGGGGCCAGGGTTCCGCCTGCGCCGCCCGACACGCCGCCGCCGGCAAAGAGCGAGAACGACGCTGTTTTGCGCGGCTTGGTGTAAGCCACGAACGGCTCGTCGGAGAACGCCGAACGGCGGGCCGTACCGGTTGCCGCCGACCGCACAGCGGACTGTCCGGACGCCTGTTTCGATGCCGGTTTGGCCTTTTCGCCGGACACGTCTTTCGCTTTTTCCCCGGAAACTTCCGGCGCCGCATCCGCTTCGACCCTCGCTGCGGCCGCATCGTCGGCCTCCGAAACCGCAGACTTTAGCATTGCTTCCGCAGGCTGCGCAGCGGTCAATGCCAGAAGCGTTTCCCGGGCCGGAACGGAGGTGGTTTCGGCGATTCGCTCCCGGGGCAGTCCGACAACCTGTGCAAGGGCGTCCTGCACGGATTCGGGTTCCGCCTGCTGCGGTATGGCAACCGCGGCTGCGCCGTCCTCCGCTGCCGATGCGATAACAGTCCCATCGTTTTCCAACGCCTTGTCCGGCCGGAGCAGGAATTCACCTGCAACGACGCAGATCAGCACCGCAGCGGCTGCGGCGGCAAACCGCGGCCAATAGATCCGCCACACGGACCCGCGGGGTTTGGTCCCGGGAGCCTCCGGCTCCTGAGCCGCACCGCCCAGCTCGCGTTGCAGACGCTCCCAGCCCCCGGCCGGGGGCGGGAGCTCGGCGTCGCGAAGCGCGCTCCGCATGGCATCGGTCCAATCTTTGTTTTGTTTCATAGTTCTATGTGAGTCCGGCAGCACCGGATGATCCACCTTGTTTTAAATATTCCCGGAACTGCATCCTGTCAATGCGTCTCCAGATAAGCCCTGATCCTGCGGGCCAGCAGGGCCCGGGCGCGAAATAATTGCGAAGAGGAGCTTTTCTCGTTGATTCCCAGCATCCGGGCGATGTCGCGGTGGGAATACTCTTCGATGCAGTAGAGGTTGAAGACCGCCCGGTAGCCTTCGGGCAACTCGCCGACGAACTGCATCAGCACGTCGCGCGGAACACGGGCCATCTCCGAAACATCGGGCTCCGCCACCTCCGCTGCGGCTTTGCCTTCATCGAGCGCCACGCTTCCCAGTTTATTGCGGTTGCGAATCCATTCGAGCGCCACATTCACCGTCACCCGCTCGATCCAGGCACGCAGCGAACCGGGTCCCCGGTAGGTGAAGCGGTCGAACGCCCCGTAGATTTTCAGGAAAGCGTCGTGGAGCAGATCCTCGGCCGTTGCACGGTCGCCGGCGTAACGCATACATATCGCCAACAGACGGCCTGCATAGCGGTCGTACAGCTCTTTCCGGGCCGTATCGTCCCCGTTCCTGCACCCTTCGGCCAGTATCTGTTCCTCCATCTGCATTACTCAATACACTCTATAAATGCGGCGGAAGGCAAAAGACTGCATGCCGTGAAAAAAAATAATTTTTCATGCAGTATTCCGCCCTGCCGGACGTTTTAAGAGCGAAAGGTAACATAAAATACGGATATTATGAAAAAATTTGGTTTATTCCTTATCGCGGCCCTGGCCGGCACAGCGTTTACTTCCTGTAACGACGACGACGGCGATTACCCGAAATATTCGCCGCTCATCACCACCGTCCACTCGCTCGACGGCGGAGACTACTATTTTCAACGCGACAACGGCGAGACGCTCTACCCGGGCGACAAGAGCCGCGTCCCGGGTTACAAACCCGATCCCGACAAAACGCAGCGGACCATCATCTGGTTCAACCTGCTCTCGGGCATTGAAGGCTACGACTATAACATCGCCCTCTACAACGTCGAAAACATCTTCACCGGCACTTCGATGATCGTGGACACGCAGGAGCAGCTGGACGAACTGGGCAGCGAGAAGACCGGCTTCCAGAACAACACGTTCAACCTCACCAAAGAGTGGCTCACCTTCTACGCGCTCTATCCCGTGTCGGACAACTCGAAACACGACTTCACGGTGATCGTCAACAACGTGGAGAGCGGCAGCGAACCCGCGCCCGCACAGGAGGCCGACGACAATTACCTGAACCTGGAACTGCGCCACAGCGCAGGCGGCGACACGGAGGGCTACACCAAGGGGTACTACCTCTCGTTCGACCTCACACCGCTCGCCGGGCAGCTCGAGGGTAAGAAAGGTGTCATCCTGCACATCGAGACCCGCGAGAACGGCCTCCAGGAGATCAAGCTCGACCTGCCGCAGGAGAAGTAGCCACTCCTCAATCGGCAGCTGTTCCGGTCCGCCACTCTGCGGGCCGGATTTTTTATGCCCCGCCCCGGCACTCCGCAAGCCCCCGCAGCAAACCGCCTTCCGCCGGATTGTTTTTTCGTCCAAACGGCACAGATTTGCCGAAAATCGCTATCTTTGCATTATGTCAATCGTACGCAATACCGAAAGCGATCTCGAATTCGAAAACAAGATCCGCCCGCAGGAGTTGGAAACCTTCTCCGGGCAGGACAAGATCGTCGAGAACCTCCATATCTTCATCAAAGCGGCGCTCATGCGCGGCGACTCGCTCGACCACGTCCTGCTGCACGGCCCTCCGGGTCTGGGCAAAACAACCCTCGCCAACATCATCTCCAACGAAATGGGGGCGCAGCTTCGCGTCACGTCGGGCCCCGTGCTCGACAAGCCGGGTGATCTGGCGGGCCTGTTGACCAACCTCAATCCGGGCGACGTGCTTTTCATCGACGAAATCCACCGCCTCAGCCCAATCGTCGAGGAGTATCTCTACTCGGCGATGGAGGACTATAAAATCGACATCGTGCTGGACAAAGGCCCCTCGGCCCGTTCGATCCAGATCGAACTGGCGCCCTTTACGCTGATCGGCGCCACGACGCGCAGCGGCCTGCTGACTTCGCCCCTGCGCGCACGTTTCGGCATCCAGTGCCACCTCGAATACTACGACGCCCCGGTGCTCGCGGGTATCGTGAAACGCTCGGCACGCATCCTCGACGTTTCGATCGACGACGATGCGGCTCATGAAGTGGCCCTGCGCTCACGCGGCACGCCGCGTATCGCCAACGCCCTGCTGCGCCGCGTCCGCGACTTCGCGATGGTCAAGGGCGAAGGACACATCGACCTCGAAATCACCCGCATAGCCCTCACGGCCCTGAACATCGACTCACGCGGACTGGACCAGATGGACAACAAAATCCTGGGCACGATCATCGAGAAATTCAACGGCGGTCCCGTAGGCCTGAACACCGTGGCTACGGCCGTAGGCGAAGAGGCCGGGACAATCGAGGAGGTCTACGAGCCGTTCCTGATCAAGGAAGGCTTCCTCAAACGCACCCCGCGCGGCCGCGAAGCGACTCCGCTGGCTTATGAACACCTCGGATTCACATCCCCCCGGGGCAGGGAAGCCTCGCTTTTCTGACCGAGGGGAGGCAACTTACCCATCTAACCCAAACTACATGCAAAACGTTCGCCTCCTCCCCTGCTTGTTGCGCCTCCTGATCGCCGCGCTGCTCTTCCCGAGTGTCGGCTGTGCGCCCAAAATCTACTCCAGCTTCCAGAAAAGCTACCCGGCACGGCCCGAAGGGTCCACCGTGCTGGTCTACAACCTCACCGACACCCTGCCCTCCCAGGCCGAGGTGCTCGGCAGCGTCGAGGTCCGTGACAACGGCCTCTCATCCAACTGCGGCTTCCGGCAGGTCCTGCAACGGGCCAAGGACGCCACGAACAACGCCGGCGGCAACGGACTGATCCTCACCTGGCACAAGGAACCCTCGGCATTCGGCAGTTCGTGCCACCAGATCGCTGCCAGCGTCCTGCGGCTGCCCGACTCCATTTACACGGCTTCTTATTTCGACAATATCGCACTCCAGAGCTACCGCACGAACTTACTGTACATCCCGGCCAATACGGCCCAGAAGGCGAACCACCCGGCCAGCTCCGAACGCAAACCCTGCGCAATTATGATCAACGCGGGCGCGGCCTTCGTCCTCTCCAAGACCAAAACGGCCGAAGGCGTCACCGGAAACCCGCGCCGCGGGCTCGACATCAACGGCGCTTTCCAGTGGACGGCACGCAGCGGACTGGGTTTCGGGCTGCGCTATTCGGGCTATTTCACCTCGGCAAAATTAGACGGTACGAAATTCGACATCCGCCTGCATTACGTAGGCGCAGAGTTCGTCATGCGCCAAAACCTCGGGCGCAAATGGGCCTTCCACGAATCGATCGGCCTGGGCTATGCCCAATACAGCGAAACCATCTACAAACTCTCCATGAACCAGGCCGGTCTGGGCTGCCACGTCGACCTCGGCGTCGAATACAAACTTTCACGGAGCGTCGGCCTGGGCTTCAGCATCGGGGCTTACAGCGTCAGTTTCAATACGTCGAACTATGCAGACTCGGAATCCGCTTCGTACAAAAACGACGGTATCGCCCGCCTGTCGCTCGACGGAGGCCTGCGATTCTATTTCTGACCCTTCGTCCTGCCGTATCATCCGACAAGACCGGGCCGGAATCAACAGAGACTGCCGTTTTATTTCTAAAATATTTTCGAAAAATTCTAAAAATTGTTAAGATCGGGACAATAATTGTACTATATTTGCCGTTAGAGTTATTAGGTTACTAACGGAAAATGAGATGAGTACAAAAACGCAACTTGACGATGCGGCGCTGCGCTATCACAGCGAGGGTCGTCCCGGAAAGATCGGGATCGTACCGACCAAACCCTATCACACGCAATACGACCTGTCGCTGGCCTATTCGCCCGGCGTAGCGGCTCCTTCGCGGGCCATTGCCGAGGAACCGGACGACGTTTACAAGTACACGGACAAAGGTAACCTCATCGCCGTGATCTCGAACGGCACGGCCGTACTCGGACTGGGCAACATCGGCCCCCTGGCGGCCAAACCCGTCATGGAGGGCAAGGGCATGCTCTTCAAGACCTATGCAGGTATCGACGCCTTCGACATCGAAGTCGACGCCACCGATCCCGAGGAGTTCATCCGCACGGTGAAAGCCATTGCACCCACCTTCGGAGGCATTAACCTCGAGGACATCAAGGCCCCGGAGTGCTTTGAAATCGAAACCCGCCTGCGTGAAGAGCTCGACATCCCGCTGATGCACGACGACCAGCACGGCACGGCAATCATCTCCTCGGCAGCGCTGCTCAACGGCGCGAAGATCGCCGGCAAGGAACTCGACAAGATGCGCGTCGTGGTCAACGGCGCAGGAGCCGCCGCCATCGCCTGCGCAAAACTGTTCATCGAACTCGGCATCCGCCGTGAAAACGTGGTGCTCTGCGACAGCCAGGGAGCCGTCACCGTCTACCGCGAGGACATCAACCCCATGAAGCGCGAACTCGCCACTACACGGCGCATCTCGACGCTCGCCGAGGCGCTGCACGGCGCCGACGTATTCCTGGGCGTTTCGAAGGCCGACACGCTGACGCCCGAAATGCTGCGCACGATGGCCGAAAACCCGATCGTCATGGCCCTCGCCAACCCCGATCCCGAAATCGCCTATGACACCGCAATGCTCTCGCGCCCGGACATCATCTTCGCAACGGGCCGTTCGGACTACCCGAACCAGGTCAACAACGTGTTGGGCTTCCCCTACATCTTCCGCGGCGCACTCGACGTGCGGGCTACGAAGATCAACGAGCCGATGAAACTCGCTGCGGCGCATGCGCTGGCCGAACTGACCCGCGAACCGGTTCCGGCGATGGTCCTGCGCGCCTATGGAGTCGAGAAACTCGAATTCGGCCGCAATTACCTGATCCCAAAGCCAATGGACCCGCGCTTGCTGTGCACTGTCACCACGGCCGTAGCCAAAGCCGCCATCGAATCGGGCGTCGCCAAAAAACCGATCACAGACTGGGACGCTTATGCCGAGAAACTCCGGAAACAATATCAGTTGGAATAATAAAAAATCCGACCTCCAATAACCTGCACCCCGAAAGTTCGATAAAGAACTTTCGGGGTGCAGGTCATAAGAGAGAGGGGGGGGGCAATGCAATCCCGCGCGATGCAATACGATCAAACGGTTCTCGAAAGCATTACTCGCATAACAATTTTATCCGTAAATATTGACAATCCGGGCTTTTCTCGAAATAGAGTTGCGTATGAACGGCTTTCAGATAGAAACAGCCGTCCGAAGCCCAAAACATGCCTGCATAGTCGGTGTCAACCGGCATCCAGTTCGTATAAGTCGTGGTCATGATATTTTCGATCTTTCCCCCGTCCGTTATTCCATACAGCTCCACATTGGATTCGGGGTCATAGGGATAGCCCGAGATACAAATGATATATTTTCGATCGGGCGAGACGTACGGAAATCCACAGAAACCCAGACACTGCTGCTCGCCTGTGGTTTTATCGTAAAACTCATATTCCCACCATTCATTACCTTGTATATAAATCACATACTGGTCCAGGATTCCGTATTGCCCTAAATAACTGAATTCGTTTCCTCCATCGCCAACGATCGGTCTATCGACGAGCCGCACCTCTTTTTCGTCGGCTTTCAGGGTAATCACGCCATCAACCTTTCGAAAAGTCGCCGTATCCGCAACGAAATAATCGACTCTGTTATTCGCCAGGCTGTCGAACGTCTCTTTACCAATCAATTCCACTTCCAAATACCTGTCAAGGATTTTTGAACTTTCATTATTGTTCTCATCCAGACAACTGACTATGTTCAAATCGTCAGGAATAAGTTTTATCTTCGAAAGGCCGCCCACTGCGTCTTTTTTCACGAATACCTTTTCCCATCTCGAACCTTCGATACGATACCGTTCATCCTGCCACTCCCGTGCGACCAAACTCCTGATGCCGTAAAAATCAGCCGCCGTGTCAATGACCTCCAGGAGGTCGCCGTAGCTGTAATGCAACAGCCTTTTTGCCGCGTCATCGGGCTCCTGCCTGGCATCGACGCCCCGCCTGTCGGTAACATAAACCCTCTCGATGACCTTAACCGAATGATAGTCTATCGGATAACCTTCCAATTCCGACTCTGTCGGCAACGAACTCTTTTCGGCTACCTCGCTGTCAGCCGCCCGCATCGCATCCGTTGCCGGTTGACTGCTTTTTCGGTTCAGGCAACTTCCCGCCAGGAAACAGAGCGTTAAGAAAATTACTGTTCTCTTCATTATATTCCGGGTTCTCGTTTTCAAAATCAAATCCGTCTCCCTTGATTCCCGCTCGAAAAGCAGCAAAGAAGAACGTCGGCTGTCAAAACAGGGGGAGGGTCAGAACAACGCCGCAAAGGCATCCACCGTCATCGGCCGCACCTCGCAGTCGCCGATACCGACCGGCAGGACGATGCGCAGCATGCCGTCCTCGTTCTTCTTGTCCTTGCCGACCTCTTTTAAAAGGCGTCTCACCTCCACGGGCGGCGTCAGATCGAAGCCCAGATTCGTCAAGAGATTCACGATCCGGTCACGGTCGGTCGGCGTCAGTACGCCCAGCTTCACGGCGGCCCCGGCGATCAGCACCGTACCTACCGCCACCGCTTCGCCGTGGTTCATGCGGTTCGAACACTTCTCGATGGCATGCGCCAGCGTATGTCCGAGGTTGAGTTTGCGGCGGTCCCCCGACTCGCGCTCGTCGCGCTCGACGATGTCGGCCTTGACGCGGATCGCGGCCGAAACGGCGTCCGACAACAGATCGGTATCCGTGCGCAGTGCCTCGAAGGTCGTCTGCTCGATACGTCCGAACAGGTCGGCGTCGGCGATAATCGCCGCCTTGACTACTTCGGCCAGTCCGGCCCGAAACTCCCTGTCGGGAAGCGAGCGCAGCAATTCCGGGTCGCAGATGACAAACTGCGGCTGCGTAAAAGTCCCGGCCATATTCTTGTATCCGTCGACGTTCACACCGTTCTTGCCGCCCACCGAAGCGTCGACCTGCCCCAGCAGCGTCGTCGATATGAATCCGAATTTCAGACCGCGCATATAGGTCGACGCAGCGAATCCCGCCACGTCGGTGACGATACCGCCCCCGACCGCCAACACGAACGTCGAACGGTCGACACCCAGTTCGATGAAACGGCGGTAGATCGTCTCGACGGTCTGCATCGTTTTGATGCTCTCGCCCAGGCCGATCAGCACGGTGTCGTAGTTGGCCAGTACAGGATGATACAACCTGTCGATCGTGGAGTCGGAAACGACCACCACACGCCCCTCGGGAAGTACTCCGGAGAGAATATCCGCTGTCGGTCCGATAAAAATTTCGCTCTGCTGGCGAACGTTGAAGGCAGGTTTCATTATTTAACTTTTTTAAGAAACAAGCAAAATTAGTATAATTCCCCGAGAATTTGTTACCTTTGCACCACAAAATATACTTTTATGCAAAAACTGCGCAATATTGCGATTATTGCCCACGTCGACCACGGCAAGACGACACTCGTCGACAAACTGATTCTGGCGGGACACATTCTCCGCGACAACGCCAAACCGACCGGCGAACTCATACTGGACAACAACGACCTGGAACGCGAACGAGGCATCACGATCCTTTCGAAAAACGTTTCGGTCATCTACAAGGACTATAAGATCAACATTATCGACACCCCGGGCCACGCCGACTTCGGCGGCGAGGTCGAGCGCGTGCTGAACATGTGCGACGGTGTGCTGCTGCTCGTCGACGCCTTCGAGGGCACGATGCCCCAGACGCGTTTCGTGCTGCAAAAAGCCCTCGCGCTGGGCAAAAAGCCCATCGTGGTCGTCAACAAAGTCGACAAACCCAACTGCCGCCCCGAAATCGTCAACGAGCAGGTTTTCGACCTGATGTTCTCGCTCGACGCCACCGAGGAACAGCTCGACTACAAGACCATCTACGGCTCGGCCAAGCAGGGCTGGATGTCGCACAAATGGAACGAACCGACCGATTCGATCGTCCCGCTGCTCGACGCCATCGTCGACGAGATTCCCGAACCGACGATCGTCGAGGGTACGCCCCAGATGCTCGTCACGTCGCTCGAATATTCGGCCTACACGGGCCGTATCGCCGTGGGTAAGGTTACGCGCGGTTCGCTCAAGGCGGGCCAGATGGTCACCCTCGCCAAGCGCGACGGCGTGACGATGCAGAAAACCCGCATCAAGGAACTGATGGTCTTCGAGGGCCTCGGCAAGAAGAAGGTCGAAGAGGTCCCCTGCGGCGAAATCTGCGCTATCACGGGCATCGAAGGCTTCGAGATCGGCGACACGATCTGCGACTACGAGAATCCCGAACCGCTGCCTCCCATCGCCATCGACGAACCCACGATGTCGATGCTCTTTACGATCAACAACTCGCCCTTCTTCGGCAAGGACGGCAAATACGTCACCTCGCGCCACATCAAGGAGCGCCTCGACCGCGAGCTGGAGAAAAACCTCGCCCTGCGCGTGACGCCCGGCCCTTCGGCCGATTCGTTCAACGTCTTCGGGCGCGGCGTGCTGCACCTGTCGGTGCTCATCGAGACCATGCGCCGCGAAGGTTACGAACTCCAGGTGGGCCAGCCCCACGTCATCATCAAGGAGATCGACGGCAAAAAATGCGAGCCGATCGAGGAGATGACCGTCGACTGCCCCGAAGAATATGCAGGCACGGTGATCGACCTTACGACGCGCCGCAAGGGCACGCTGACGAACATGGCTTCCGACGGCGAGCGCACGCGCCTGGAATTCGATATTCCCTCGCGCGGTATTATCGGCCTTCGCTCGAACATGCTGACCGCCACGGCCGGCGAAGCGATCATGACCCACCGCCTGAAAGGTTTCGAACCGTGGGTCGGCGAAATCGAGATGCGCACCAACGGCTCGATCATCTCGGGCGAGACCGGCACGGCCTTCGCCTACTCGATCGACAAACTGCAGGACCGCGGCCGCTTCTTCATCAGCCCGATGGAGCAGGTTTACGCCGGTCAGGTCATCGGCGAGCACACGCGCCAGAACGACATCACTGTGAACGTCACCAAAGCCAAGCAGTTGACCAACATGCGCGCTTCGGGTTCGGACGACAAAACGTCGATCGCTCCGCCGAAGGTCTTCTCGCTCGAAGAGGCCCTCGAATACATCCAAGGCGACGAATACGTGGAGGTTACTCCCAACGCCATGCGCCTTCGTAAGATCCTGCTCGACGAAAACGACCGCAAACGCGCGGCGAAATAGCGATGGACCATTTCACCCTTTCGCTCGCCGTAGGCGTCGTCGTCGGAGCGCTGGATGTCATCCCCATGATTTTCCAGAGGCTTCCGGCCCGCTCGTGTTTCTCGGCGTTCTTCATCTTCTTCTTCGCCGCAGTGATCGTCTTTTACAGCGACCTGCCCTACCTCCCCTGGTGGGCCGACGGCATGGGCGTCACACTGATGCTGATGATCCCCGTGCTGTTCACCTTCTCCGGCAAAGAGCGCAAGGCAATTCCGGTCGTGCTGTTTAACGCACTGCTGTTCGGCTTCCTGATCAGCGTCGCGGAACGTTACCTGGCATAACCCGAAAAACGGACTCCGGTCCGTTTTTTTTGTGCCAGTCCATGCAGTATCAGGGCATTGGCCCCGTTTTTAGGGAAACCTCCGACCTCTATGAAAAAATACTTCGCCCTGCTTTTGCTGCTGCCGCTCGTCTTCGGCGGCTGCGACGACGACAAGTCGTACACCGAAACCTGGACCGTCGCCCCTGAAAAAGGCGTTACGGGTGTCTTCATGGGTTTTGGTTATGTCCCGGCCTATATCGTAAAAAAAGGGTCGGATGCCAACTGGGAAATCGCCCCGGGCCCGATCGAGGGATTCGCCTTCGAAAAGGGATACCAAACCGACATGCTCGTCCGCATCGACCATGTCCCCAACCCTCCCGCCGACGGTTCTTCGTTACGGTATACCATGATCCGGCAACTTTCGCGCATACCCGCCGAACCGTCCGTCGATCCGAAGACATTCAGCCCGGAACTCGAAATCGTCATCGCCTCCGAGCGTGCCGACAACCATATGGCCGCCTACTGGTTCAAGGACACGCGCTACCCCG
This sequence comes from Alistipes sp. D31t1_170403_E11, assembly GCF_015553985.1. Taxonomy (NCBI): domain Bacteria; kingdom Pseudomonadati; phylum Bacteroidota; class Bacteroidia; order Bacteroidales; family Rikenellaceae; genus Alistipes; species Alistipes sp. D31t1_170403_E11. The sequence goes on from NZ_JADNHQ010000001.1 coordinate 428,919, forward strand.
AACCCCGCTGGCAGGCGTTTCCCTGGGAGATCGAAGGCTTCGACTTCAAACCCGGTTACGAAGCGTACGTACGCATCCAGCCCGTCGCCGAATACGACAAGGCGCAGGAGCACCTGATCGACAACGACTCTTGGACCGTAAAATACAACCTGAAGGAGTTGATTTCGAGCGAGAAAAAAGATTCAGAAGGACTGCCCAGCTTTTAATATTTCCGCCCACACCGTCTTTCAGCAGCAAAACTGCCATCAAAACCATCCGCATACCATATTCAGCAGAAGCCGTACTCTGCCCTGTCTTTATCGCTCCGCATTCACGCCGTTCTTTTTCTGCAACAAGCGATAATACGGAAATCCACCGCCAACAACAACGGCCTTGCTTGGTAAAATAACGTAGGGGGGGGGTATCCAACGATAAAAACGGGTCCTGTATGGGCCCGTTTTTTTCCGAAACAAGCTGTCTCAGAATTTCCGCATATACATATTATTTTAATTTCACCAATAAAAAATTGTATAATATAAATTATTATCATACCTTAGTATTCAAATATCTCCTTAAAGCACCTGACTTATGAAAAAAAGTTTTATTCGATCAGCCATTGCTGTTTCATTTTTAGTAAGTGGATTCGCTCTTTATCAATCCAACAACAACAACTCTTTGTCCGATTTAATCGAAGCCAATGTCGAGGCATTATCTCGCGACGAAAGCCCTTGTGATAATTTCAATGGTTATCGAAGGATATTGGAGGGAAATGAGCGTATATACGACTGCTGCTATGCAGAAAAAACCGGCAGGGGAAAAGAAGATTGCAAACGATGGTAAACAGGTTGTCCAAGCCGGGAATCGTCGTATGGCTGCTCCTACTGGCAACCTTGACAGGCTGTGTAAAAAAAAGCGGGGACGGGATCGTTTTCCGCAAAAAGGCAGACCTTTCGCCTGTCGTCTGCAAGGCAGATTCAATTGCCCTGCCGTTCCTGTTCTACTCCGAACGCTGGTTTCTTTCGCATGGAGACCTCTATGTACTCAATAGCCGGGCAACGCCGTTTCTGACCATATATTCCCTTCCTGAACAGCGGGTGCGGACACAATGGGGAAATAGCGGACGCGGGCCGCATGAGTTTCCGATACCTTCGCTCGGCGAAATGCACGAAAAAAACCGGGTAGCGGTCTATTCGAACAGCCTGAACCGAATGGAAATGTTCGAACTGCGCGCGGACAGCCTGGTTTACCTGTCGGCCTTCCGGTTCCCGATCTGGATGAAAAGGCAACGCAATCTGCCCAAACCTTACACCCGTCTCGTGCAGTACAACGATACGCTGTTCGTCGGTACGAGTTTTCTGCCGCGCCAAATAGCCGTGGAGTTACTCGATATGCGAAACGAACAGATCGTCGACGCCGTCGATTTTCCGCTACGGCCGGCCGATGGCGGCTACTCCGCCCCCTTCGAATGTAAAGCCGCCCTCTGCGCAGGCCGTATGGCAATAGCATACCGCTATATAGACCGTATCGAATTGTACGACCTCACCCCCAAGGGATTCTGCCTGACGCACGTATTGGGAAGCGACTCCGCCCAAGAAGAACTTTGCGCCCAGGACCGCGACGATGAAATGTATTTTTACTATTCGGATGTTGTCTGCTGCGAACGATATGTCTATGCGCTTTGGCAAGGGGTACTGACCGGCAATCTCGGAAAAAGGGAATCCCGCATCGAAATCATCGACGCCGAAAACGGCGAAACGCTCCGCATTTTGTCGTCCGACCATTATCTGACCGATATCGTCATCGATGAAAAGGCCGGAATCATCTACGGTCACGATCCTTTGAACGAAGACTGCCTGTACGTTTTCCGAATCCCGGCATAACGCCGCTTCAACAAATTCCCCATTGCCGGATATGTATCCGGCATTTTTTTATTTGCGGAGCGTTGCGAACGAGAGGATATGCCACGTGACGCCGACGGCCACCGCCAGCAGCGCGGTCTGGGCCCACCACCACTGCGTGAGCAGCGCGCAGACACAGTAAAGCATCGTGCCCCACATCAGGGCGATGGAAATGATTTTGGCGCGCATGGGTATGGCGCGGTTTTCGCGGAAATTGCGGATGTATTCGCCGAAGTAACGGTGCGTGATCAGCCATTCGTAAAGCCGCGGCGACGAGCGGACCCAGAGGGCCGCCGCCAGCAACAGAAACGGCGTAGTGGGCAGCAGCGGGACGAAGATGCCGACGATACCCAGCACGAGCGCAACGCACCCCAATATGGCGAGGAAAATTTTCACGGCACAAAAATAGCATAAATTCGGGGCCCCACCGCACGGCAAAACGGGATTTTTACCTATCTTTGATGTCGCAACGGCACTTTTACGAACCGGAAGGCCGTCCCGAACCGGATACGACCCGGTTTGACAATAGTCCGGCTTTTTATATAATTTGTAATAGAGAACACAAATAAACCGAAATACGATGAAAAAAATAGGCATCGCCAGCGACCACGCCGGCTACGAAATGAAAGAATTCCTGGTAGGTTATCTCAGCGCCATGGGTTACGAGGTGCTCGATTTCGGGACCCACTCGCCCGAGAGCGTCGATTACGCCGACTACGCGCACCCGCTGGCCGCGGCGATCGAAAACGGCGAACTGGAACAGGGCATCGCACTCTGCGGCTCGGGCGAAGGGATGGCCATGACGCTCAACAAGCACCAGGGCATCCGTGCCGGGCTGAGCTGGGAGCCCGAAATCGCTTCGCTAATCCGCCGTCACAACAACGCCAACATCATCGTCTTCCCGGCGCGTTTCATCACCAACGACGAAGCCGTCAAGATGCTCGACGCCTATTTTGCCGCCGAGTTCGAAGGCGGACGCCACGAAGCGCGCCTGGCCAAGATGCCCGTAGCGGGCTGCAAATAAGGCCCGCTCCGTCCGAAGAACCTGCCCGAATGTCCACACACCAGCTTTGCCGCAACTGCGGTCACATTGTCGACAACAACTACTGCCCGGCCTGCGGACAGCGGACTTCGACACGGCGACTGGGCTGGGCGGCACTCGTGGAGAGCGTCACCTCGACCTTCATCGGCGACGAGGCCTACGGACTGCGGGGCATGAACATGCGCAAGGGAGCCGTGATGACATGGCTCTCGATTCTGTTCCGGCCCCACCGGGTCATTCCCGAATTCATCGCGGGCTGCCGCCGCAAATACTTCAACCCGGTTGCTATCCTGCTGTTGCTGTCGACCTTCTACGCCGTGGTCTTCCTGCTCGTGGGCAAGGATCACACACCGATCGCCGCCGATGACCAACCCCTGTTCCAGTGGCTCGTAAGCACCTACATCGACTACGCCTCGCTCCACCCGGCGGGCTACCTGCTGTTGGTGCTGCCGTTTTTTGCACTGGCTATGAAGACGGTTTTCCGGCGAAAAACCGATCTACGTTATGTCGAGTACCTATACATCGGCATTTTCCTCTCGATCTTCGAAATCACGCTGATGATTGCGGCGCTCCCGGCCGAACTGCTGATTCCATGGTACAGCAGTTTCTACATGCTGACACTGCCGCTGTTCCTCTATACGACATTCGTTTTCCTGAAAATCTTCGGGCTGAAAAAGAAACGATCGGCCCTGCTGCGCACGCTGCTCGCCAACCTGCTGCAATACGTTTACATTTTCGTTGCAACATTGGTCCTCTGCTCGGTCGTCGTCGGGGGCTTCTACCTCGTTTCTCCCGAGAAGTGCCGCGAAACATTCACCTTCAACCGCAGTTTGCACGCCGGGCAACAGGAAGGCGAGACGCAGAATCTCCTCCGCGACACCATCCAGGAAATCGTCGAAGCCCTCAGCGATACGGATGACGAGACGCAGACCGTGCAGTCTCCGACGGATTCGCTCCCGGCAAGATAAGTATGGATTCAGGCCGCTCCGGGAGAACTCCCGGCCCCGGCAGAAAATTACAGTTCGAATACGAAAGGCGAAAGATTTTCCAAACTTTTGTTTTTCGGGTTCCGACCGCCGTCAAAAAGTCCGAAGACCGCCGAACCGCTGCCCGACATCGAGGCATAAACAGCCCCCTGGGCCAGCAGGCACTCCTTTGCGGCGAGAATAGCCGGATGCGCGGCGAGAATATGTTCTTCGAAATCGTTGGTAACCAGGCCTTGCCACTCGGCCACAGGCCGCCTGAGACGTTCCGCGAGCGGCGTTTCCGGAATCCGGGGCTGCACCCCGGCATAGGCTTCACGCGTCGAAACCCCCTCGTCGGGTTTGATAATAACCAGCGTCATTCCACTCAGGTCCAGCGCGAAAGGCTCCATCACTTCACCTCTTCCTTTACATAACTGCGGCGTATTGCGCACGAAGAAAGCCGTATCGCTGCCCAGTTCGGCGGCACGGGCGATCAGCTCGGACTCGGAAAGTCCCAGTGCAAACAACTCATTGACAGCGATCAGCACAGCCGTACCGTCTGCCGATCCCCCGCCCAGCCCCGCACCGAACGGCACGCGCTTGTCAAGGCGGATCGACACGCCGTCCACGCCGTAATGCCGCTGCATCAGCCGGAACGCCTTGAGGCAGATGTTTTCTTCGGGGGCGCAGTCCACAGCCAACCCTTCGGCCCGGAATGCAGCGCCGGGTGCACCGGTCGCCCCGCACACACTCCCGGACGCGCCGGTGCGCACCACCTCCACCTCGTCGTAGAGGCCCGCGACGGGGAACATGACCGTTTCCAAATCATGAAAACCGTCCGCGCGGCGGCGCAGAATGTCGAGGCCCAGATTTATTTTGCAGTTTGCTCGCAAGATCATGGAACAAAGGTAAGAATTTTCTATTTTTGTCGTATGAAATTCCGCACCGAAATCGAAATGGCGCCCCTCGGGGTGAAAATCGGCTATGAAAACCGGACACTGACGCTCGGTTCGTGCTTCGCGGCACACATCGCCGAAAAGCTCACGGGAGCCAAATTCCGGGTCGTGAAAAACCCTTCGGGCATCCTGTTCAACCCGCTTTCGATCGCTGCGACGATCCATAGTTACGCTGCCCCCGCACCCGTGGTACACAGCGAACTGGGATTCGGGGAGGGTTTGTGGCATCATTTCGGATTCCACGGCGATTTCTCGGCCCCGACAGCCGACGAGGCACTGCAAAAGATGAACGCCGCGCGACAGGCCGGAGCCGAAGCGCTCCGCGCGGCCGACCGCGTGATCCTCACCTTCGGCACGGCATGGGTCTACGAGCACGCGGGAGAGGTAGTTGCCAACTGCCACCGCCGGCCCGCCGCGGAATTTACCAGAAGACGGCTTTCGGTAGATGAAATCGTGGAAACATTTGCAGGGCTGATCGAAGGGCCGCTCAACGGGAAACAGATCATCCTGACGGTCAGTCCTGTACGACATATCGGCGACGGATTGTCCGGCAACGCCGCAAGCAAAGCGACGCTGCGGCTGGCCGCCGAGCAGTTGACCGAAAGGTTTAAGTGCGTCGTCTATTTCCCTGCATTCGAAATACTTACCGACGACTTGCGCGACTATCGTTTTTATGCCGACGACCTGGTACACCCCGCGCCGCAGGCCATTGCCTACATCTGGGAGAAATTCGCTCCGGCAGCCCTGACGGACGAAGCCCTGCGGCTGCTTCCGGAGGTCGAGGCGATCGTTGCGGCGGCCGCCCACCGTCCCCGCAATCCGCAGAGCGAAGCCCACCGCGCCTTCTGCCGCCGCCAACTGGAACGGATCGCCGCACTTTCCGACATCGATTTTCGGGCGGAAACGGCGTATTTCCGCCGATGTCTCGAAATAAATTCGTAAATTTGCGGCCAATTCATCGCACAATGACAAAAAAACTATTCGTATATGCCATAGCCGCCCTGGCGGCACTCCAGAGCGCCGCGGCGCAGCCCCGGCTGATCGTCCAGATCGTCGTCGGCTCGATGCGCGGCGAAGACCTCGACCGCTACGCCGAAAACTTCGGCGAAGGCGGTTTCCGGCGCCTCACGGAGGGCGGCACGGTCTACGCCGACAGCCGCTACGACTACCTGCAAACCACCACGCCCGTCTCGCTGGCCACGCTCACCACGGGGGCCATGCCCTCGACGCACGGCGTGATCGGTTCGCGCTGGGTCGACTACACCACCAACAAGGTCGTCGAACTGACCGCAGGCCGCAAAGGCCCCGGCGCCTACCACCTGATCGCCCCGACGCTCTCGGAAACGCTGTTGCAGCACGCCCCGGGCAGCCGTTCGGTCACGATCGCCCCGGAAGCCGTCTCGGCCGTGGTGATGGCCGGGCACTGCGGAGAAGTGTTCTGGCTCGATTCCGCGCGCTGCGACTGGGTGACTTCGCCCTACTACGCCGCAGAGGTTCCCGAATGGATCGCCCGCAGCAACCGCGAACGCTACAACCTTTCGTACATCGCCAACGAGTGGCGCACGCTCTTAGAGCGGGGGCGCTACCTCAATACCCGCAATTACGACATCGCACTGGCCGGAAAGAACAAAAAGGAGCAGGACCGGAACGGCGCGGGACGCCTCAAAATGCGGAGCGACTTCGAACGCCTGCTCTACACCCCGGCAGGCAACACGGCGGTGCTGGGACTGGCCAAACAAGCCATCGCCCAATATAAACTCGGAGACGACAAAATCCCCGACCTGCTGAACATCTGCCTCGACACGCCGCGCCGCATCAGCGAAGCCTACGGACCCGAGTCGGTCGAAGTCGAAGACATGTATTACCGGCTGGACCGCGACCTGGCCGACTTTCTGACCTTCGTATTCGCACAGGTCAAGGACGGGAACGCGATGGTGGTGCTCACCTCCGACCACGGAACCAGCCCCTCGTTCGACGCCGGGGCCGCCGAGGCCGACCGCTTCAACCCGCGGCAGTTCGAGGTTATCGTCAACGGATTCCTCAACGTCCGTTACGGCATGGGCGACTGGGTGGTGGGATACAGCGACAAATGCGTGTGGCTCAACCACAACCTGATCTACGAGCGGGGCCTCAACCTCGCCGAAGTGCAGAACGAAGTGGCCATCTTCGCCATGCAGTTCAGCGGCATTTCCCATGCGCTGGCCGCAACGGCCATGCGGACGAGTTATTTCGGCAGCGGCTATGCGCGGCGGATGCAGAACAGCTTCTATCCCCGCCGTTCGGGCGACGTGATCCTGAACCTCATGCCGGGCTGGATCGAGGAGCAGGAGCGCTGCTGGTCGATGTCGGGGTCGATGTACGGTTACGACACCGAAGTGCCGCTGGTATTCTACGGCAAAGGCGCAGGTCCGCAGCGGGTGAAACGCCGCGTGGACATGACGGCAGTGGCCCCGACGCTGGCACGCCTTGCCGGCGTGCGCGAACCGGCGGCTTCGGAGGGCGGAGTTTTGGAGGAAATTGCAGAATGAACGAGGAGTAATTTCGACCGAAACCCGGTCGCATGCGATAAGGCCCTCCCGAGGGAGGGGTTTGGGGCGGGGTCAGACTTGCAAACGACGCCACGGGTGGCGACAACGACGCACGGAAGAGAAACGACCATAAAAAACGTTATACCATGGATAGCATACAAGAGGAGATCATCGAAGAGTTTTCCGTATTCGACGACTGGCTCGACAAATACGACTACCTGATCGGCCTGAGCGAGACGCTCCCGGCCATCGCGGCGGAGCACCGCACGGAGCAATACCTGATCCAGGGCTGCCAGTCGCGCGTCTGGGTCGACGCCAGACTGGAGGACGGCAGGGTTTATTACGCCGCCGACAGCGACGCCATAATAACCAAAGGCATTATCGCGTTATTGATTCGCGTACTGAACGGACGCACACCGCAGGAGATTCTCGACACGGAACTCTACTTCATCGACGCCATCGGCCTCGCGGCCAACCTCTCGCCCACGCGGGCCAACGGACTGGTGGCGATGGTCAAGCAGATGCGGCTCTACGCCCTGGCATTCGCAAGCAAAAACAAGTAAGACATGACACCCGAAGAGATATTGCAGGTCGAAAAAGACATCGTCGCGACCCTCAAGAACATATACGATCCGGAAATCCCGGTCAACATCTACGACCTGGGGCTGATCTACGAAATCGACTACACGCCCGACGGCGTGGCCACCATCCGCATGACGCTCACGGCCCCCAACTGCCCGATGGCCGACATGCTCGTCGAAGACGTGAACATTCAGGTCGGAAAGGTCAAAGGCGTGAAATCGGTGAACGTCATCCTCACGTTCGACCCCGTGTGGGACAAGAGCATGATGTCCGAAGAGGCGCTGCTGGAACTCAACCTGTTCTGACATGGCGGATGCGGAGGCACGGACGATCGAACGGCTCAAGGCCGGAGCCGGGGCTTACGCCTGCGGCGGATACCTGGCCGCGCTCGACGAACTGCAACGCACCGAAATCGGCACGGCACTGATCTTCGACCGCCTGCAGCGGAAAATGCACACGGTCGAAGCGCTCCGCAGCGAAGCCTCCGAGAACTGGAACCAGACCTTTTACCTGCTCTATTTCCGCACGCTGGGCGACCGGCAGAACCAGGAGGCCTACCTGCGACTGGCACGGAAGGTCCCCTACAAAATCGTACTGCGCGAACGACTGGCGCCGCACGCCGTCGAAGCGATGCTCTTCGGAGCTTCGGGACTTCTGGAACTCTACCGCAACGACACCTATACGCTCGACCTGAGGCGCAGTTTCGAATACCTCGCGGCAAAGTACGACATCGAACCGATGGACGCCTCGGAGTGGGCGCTCACGGAGATTCGCCCGGCCAACCATCCCGTGCTGCGGCTGGCGCAGGCCGCGGAGTTCTTCGCGCAGGACGAATTCGTGATGGAACGCGCCATGGCCTGCCGCACGGAGGAGGAAATACGCCGCCTTTTCTCGATCGAAGCATCGCCTTACTGGCGTACGCACCATATTCCCGGTGCAGAGAGTGACGAAAGCCCCAAGCGCATCGGGGCGTTCAAAGCCAACATCATCGGAATCAACCTCGTCGTGGTCCTGCAATTCGCCTACGGCAGCTACACCGGCAACGAGCGGCTGCGCGACAGCGCCCTCACGCTGCTGGAACGCCTGCCGGCCGAGGACAACCGTTACATGCGCGCGTGGCAGGCGGCGGGGATACGCCCGCGCAACGCCTTCGAATCGCAGGCCCTGCTGCAGTTGGCGACCGAATACTGCGCGGCGAAACGCTGCGCAGAATGCTTTGTCGGACGGCGAATCGCACGATACCCGAACAACCTGAAATAACCGCCTGCCATGAACGCCATCAACTACATCCTGGAACACAAGGAGTTCATCTCCTGGAAATCGGACATCGGGAAACTGGCCGCTCCCCGACCGCAGGATCAGCATGCAAAAAGCCCGGCGGAAGATTGACAAATTGCAAAAAATAAGTATCTTTGTAGGATTTACAACCCGAACCCGAATAACAACAAACGCATTATGGATATAGTTGCAAGTATCATCAAAGCCCTCTTCGGCTCGAAAGCCGACAAGGACCGCAAACAGATCGAGCCTTACCTGGAGAAGATCAAGGCCATCTATCCCTCGATCGAGAAACTCTCGAACGACGAATTACGCGCCCGCAGCGAGGACCTGAAAAAACAGATCGCCGATTTCATCGCCGCAGATGAAGCCCACATCGTCGAGCTGAAGGCCCTGCTCGAAAAGCCCGAAACGCAACTCGAAGAGAAAGAGAAGATTTCGAAAGAGATCGACGAGACCACCAAACGCATCGACGAGAAGATCGAAGAGGTGCTCGACCGGATACTGCCCGAGGCTTTCGCCATCATGAAGGACACGGCACGCCGTTTCGCCCAGAACGAAACGGTCGTAGTGACTGCCAACGCATTCGACCGCGACCTGGCGGCGACAAAGGATTTCGTCACCATCGAGGGCGACAAGGCCATCTATGCCAATCACTGGCTGGCCGGCGGCAACGACATGAAGTGGGACATGGTCCACTACGACGTGCAGCTGTTCGGCGGCGTGGTGCTCCACCAGGGCAAGATCGCCGAGATGGCGACGGGTGAAGGAAAAACCCTCGTGGCGACGCTCCCCGTATTCCTCAACGCACTGGCCAAGAAGGGTGTGCACATGGTGACGGTGAACAACTACCTGGCCAAGCGTGACTCCGAGTGGATGGGTCCGATGTACCAGTTCCACGGCCTGTCGGTGGCTTGTATCGACGATACGCAGCCCAACTCCGACGAACGCCGCAAGGCTTACATGGCCGACATCACATTCGGAACCAACAACGAATACGGCTTCGACTACCTGCGCGACAACATGGCTTCATCGCCCAAGGACCTCGTACAGCGCAAACACCATTTCGCCATCGTCGATGAGGTCGACTCCGTATTGATCGACGACGCCCGTACGCCGCTCATCATCTCGGGTCCCGTGCCCAAGGGCGACGACCAGATGTTCGAGCAGTACCGTCCGGCGATCGAGAACCTCTACAACCTCCAGAAAAACCTCGTGACGGGGCTGCTCGCCGAAGCGCGTCAGTTGATCTCGGAGGGCAAGAACGACGAAGGCGGCGTGAAACTCTACCGGACGCACAAAGGTCTGCCCAAATACAAGCCGCTGATCAAGTACCTTTCGGAGCAGGGCGTCAAGGCGCTGATGCAGAAGACCGAAAACACCTACATGCAGGACAACAACCGTCGCATGCCCGAAATCACCGACGAGTTGTATTTTGTCATCGACGAGAAACTCAACTCGGTGGAATTGACGGACAAGGGTCATGAGGTGCTGTCGAAATACTTCAACGAAGACGGATTCTTCGTGATGCCCGACATCGGGGCCGAAGTCGCCGAACTGGAGAAAAGCAATCTGACCGCCGAAGAGAAAGCGCAGAAGCGCGACGAGGTGATCAACGACTATTCGATCAAATCGGAGCGCGTGCACACGGTGATCCAGTTGCTGAAAGCCTTCGCTATGTTCGAGAAAGACATCGAATATGTGGTGATGGACAACAAGGTGAAAATCGTCGACGAGCAGACCGGCCGTATCCTCGAAGGACGCCGCTATTCGGACGGACTGCACCAGGCCATCGAGGCCAAGGAGCACGTGAAGGTCGAGGCCGCAACGCAGACCTTCGCCACGATTACGCTGCAGAACTACTTCCGTATGTACCACAAGCTGGGCGGTATGACCGGTACGGCCGAAACGGAGGCATCGGAGTTCTGGAGCATCTATAAACTCGACGTGGTGGTGATCCCGACCAACCGCAAGGTGGTTCGCGACGACCGCCAGGATTTGATCTACAAAACCAAGCGCGAGAAATACAACGCCGTGATCGAAGAGATCGTGAAGCTCGTCGAGGCGGGCCGTCCGGTACTGGTCGGCACAACGTCGGTCGAGATTTCGGAGTTGCTGAGCCGCATGCTCAAACTCCGCGGCATCAAGCACAACGTCCTGAACGCCAAGCAGCATGCACTGGAGGCGCAGGTCGTAGCCGAAGCCGGCCGCTCGGGGCAGGTGACCATCGCGACCAACATGGCCGGCCGAGGAACCGACATCAAACTGACGCCCGAGGTGAAGGCCGCGGGAGGTCTGGCGATCATCGGAACCGAACGCCATGAAAGCCGCCGCGTCGACCGCCAGTTGCGCGGACGTGCCGGCCGTCAGGGCGACCCCGGATCGTCGCAGTTCTTCGTATCGCTCGAAGACGACCTGATGCGTCTGTTCGGTTCGGGCCGCATCGCCGCGATGATGGACCGCATGGGCCTGAAAGAGGGCGAGGTAATCCAGGCGGGCATGATGACCAAGGCCATCGAGCGCGCCCAGAAGAAGGTCGAGGAGAACAACTTCGGCATTCGTAAGCGCCTGCTGGAATATGACGACGTGATGAACTCGCAGCGCGAGGTGATCTACACCCGCCGCCGCCACGCACTCTACGGAGAGCGGATCGAGATCGACCTGAACAACATCATGTACGACTACGCCGAGAACTTCGTCGAGGAAAACCGCGGCATCGAATTCGAAGACTTCCGCATGGAGCTGATCCGCGACGTGGCCGTCGAGCCGGAGATCGACGAGGCGACCTACAAGGATGCCAAGCCCGGCGAACTGGTCGAGGCGATCGTCAAAGCGCTCAAGGAGGCTTACGCACGCCGTGCGAAAGCCGTAGCCGATACGGTGCGTCCGGTCATGGAACGCATCTACGAGGACCGCAAGGATCAGTTGGATTCGAACATCTACTTCCCGCTGACCGACGGACACCTGGGCTACAACGTGCCGGTCAACCTGCTGAAATGCCAGAATACGGACGGGGCGGAAATCTACAAGGTATTCTCGAAAGTGGTGATGTTCACCACCATCGACGACGCATGGCGTGAGCACCTGCGCGAGATGGACGACCTGCGCCAGAGCGTGCAGAACGCCACCTACGAGCAGAAAGACCCGCTGCTGATCTACAAGTTCGAATCGTTCGGACTGTTCTCGAAAATGATCATCAAGGTCAACCGCGACGTGCTGGCTATCCTGAACAAGGCCTACATCCCCGTGCGCGACCAGAATGCCGAGGCTGTACAGCGCCAGCAGCAGGAGCGCGCCAAGGTCGATGTCAACAAGTTGCAGGCCTCGCGCATGCAGGCCGCAGCGCAGGCCGGACAGCAGGAGCAGCAGAAACCGATGCCCATGCACGTCGAGAAAAAAGCCGGACGCAACGATCCGTGTCCCTGCGGCTCGGGTAAGAAGTACAAGAACTGCCACGGCAAAGGCATGTAACAAGGCACGCCTTTGAGGGGAGTTCGCGGATAAAGAATACGGAATATGGCTTACAACGAGGAGAAACAATACCAGTTGGACCTGCGCTACCTGCGCATGGCAAGCATCTGGGCTGAAAATTCATACTGCGTACGCCGCAAGGTAGGAGCGCTGATCGTCAAGGACCAGATGATTATTTCAGACGGTTACAACGGCACTCCGTCGGGCTTCGAGAATATCTGCGAGGACGAAGAGGGCCGCACAAAGCCCTATGTGCTCCATGCCGAGGCCAATGCCATCACGAAGGTCGCCAAGTCGGCCAACAACTGCAACGGCTCGACGCTCTACATCACGGCGGCGCCCTGCATCGAATGTTCGAAACTGATTATCCAGGCGGGCATCAAGCGGGTGGTTTATTCGGACGATTACCGTTCGGAAGAGGGTTTGAACCTGCTGCGCCGCGTAGGCATCGAATGCGTGCAGTGCGAACTGGGGCAAAAGGAGAAGCAGGACTAGTAAAAACGGAGCATCGGAAACGGCGCTCCGCTTTTTTATGGATCCGTGGCGAAAATTTGCATATCCCGCATACATATTGTATATTTAGGTAGGCAAAAACCGAAAAACAAAGCGGTATGAAACGAATCGTCATCGTAGGCGCCACGTCGGGCATCGGGCTCGAAGTGGCACGGCTATCGATCCTCGCAGGATGGCGGGTCGGAGCGGCAGGGCGCCGTACGGAAGCCCTCGAAGCGCTCCGCGCCGAAGCGCCTGCACAAGTGGAAATTCAGTCGATGGACATCACCCGCGACGATGCTCCCGAGCTTCTCGCCCGGCTGACCGAACGCCTGGGCGGCATGGACATCTATTTCCATGCGTCGGGCATCGGCAGCCGCAATACCGAGTTACGGCCCGACATCGAAATCGCGACCCTGCGCACCAACGGCGAAGGATTCGTGCGGATGGTCACGGCAGCCTTCGGCTATTTCCGCGGACACGGAGGCGGGCGCATAGCCGTCATCAGTTCGATCGCCGGAACTAAGGGGCTCGGGACGGCCCCGGCCTATTCGGCGACCAAACGGATGCAGAACACCTATATCGACGCGCTGGCGCAGCTCTCCCGCATGGAGGGATACGGCATCCGGTTTACGGACATCCGTCCGGGATTCGTCGCAACGCCGCTACTGGCCGGAGACGGACACTACCCGATGCTGATGCACACGGAAAAAGTCGCAGCGCGCATCATGCACGTCCTGCGGCATCCGCGCCGCCGCGTGGTCATCGACCGCCGCTACGCCGTGCTGGTCTTCTTCTGGAAACTGATTCCGGAGTGGCTCTGGGAACGGCTGAAAATACGCAAAAACGACTGAGTAAAACCCCGCAGGAAGATTTCCGCGGGGTTTTTCGCAACAGGGCCGAAAAAATCATTACATTTGTTCCGCATGGCACGACGGCGACACACACCCAAAGGGCGGCTTCTGGTGACGGGAACGATTCTGTTGTTCCTGCTCGTGGCGGGCATCGTAGTCACCGGGCGCATCATCAACGGCATGGCCGTGCAGATGAGCGACCGCATCGTCATGCAGATCAGCGAATACCATTGCAGGCTGCTGCAAGTCGAATTCAAACGTTCGGAAGAGGTGTTGGACGCCTCGGCGCAATTCATGCGTACGCATACCGCACCGACGGAGGCCGAGTTACGCGTACTCGCGGCGACACTGATGCAGCTCGATCCGAAAGCGGGATGCGTCTGGTTCACGGAGCCGGGGAGTCGTACGATCCGCAGCTATCCACGCAGCGATGAGCCCCGGACCACGGAGGCCGCCACGGATTTCAGGCAGCAACTCATCGCCGGGGCAGGCGGCGACTCGATCCGCAGCCGCGTCAGCGGCTCGGGGGAGGTCCAGGTCTGGAGCATGGCCTGCCGCGTGACGGACCAGTCGGGCCGCAAGCACATTTGCGGCGTCGATTTCCCGTTGCCGGAGATCTATGCCTACATGACGCAGAGCCCGGCCAGCAGCAGTTATGCCACCCTGTTCAATCCCGAAGGAGTGATCGTCTACCACCCCGACAGCCTGAAACTGGGCCTCCCGGCGAGCAATTCGACCGGACTGACGGCATTCCGGGAGGTTATAGCCACCGGAAAACGGGTCTCCGTCTACGCGGTTTCGGACTACCTCAGCGTCGACGAGGAACGCATCTACTACCCCATTCAGATAAGCGGCCGCCGCTGGGTGGCCGGCATCGGCATCCCGCGGCTGGTCATCGAGCAGGAGGTCGACGATTTCCATTTCTACACGATTCTCACAGCCGTGATCTCGGTGCTGTTCTTCGCCGTGCTGCTCGCCGTGGCTCAGCGTCGCTGGCGCCGCGAATACGACCTGCGCCGCCTTTCGGAACGGGAGTCCGAGCAGTTACACCTGCAACAGGTATTGGAGCAGATCGATCCGCACTTCCTGTTCAACTCGCTCAATTCGCTCTATGCGCTGATCCGCTGCAACCCCGACCAGGCCCGGGAGTTCACGCTCACCCTTTCGCGCGTCTACCGCCGGGTATTGGAACGCCGCAAGCAGATACTTTCGACACTCTCCGAAGAGATCGATTTCACGTGGCAGTATTACACGCTGCAAAAAATCCGTTTCGACAACCGTATCGAACTTACCACGGCCATCGACCCCGCGCTGCGCAACTGGCGGATTCCCTCGATGAGCCTCCAGACGCTGGTTGAAAACGCCGTCAAGCACAACAGCATCACGGGCAGCAATCCGCTGCATATCCGCATCCGCACCGAAGGAGAAAGCCTCGTGATCGAGAACAACTACACCCCGCGTAACGACCGCAATGCGGAATCGCTGGGCGTGGGGCTGGAGCGCATCCGTTCGGTCTACCGGTTCTACACCGAGGAAAACATCACGATTTCGGCCGGCGAAGGGACCTTCAATTGCCGGTTACCGCTGTTGCCGCCCGAAAAGTAATCCGCCTAATCGCGGCATTCACTCCCCCAATCGGGGCATTCGCCCCCGATCACTTTTCTTTAAAAAAATTAAATTCTATTATTGCATCCTGCGGATTTTGTATATCCGCAACAAAAACTGCAATAATAAATGATGAATAAAAGACGATTGACCGGAACGATGCTTGCACTCGCGGCGCTCTTCCTGCTGACGGCCTCGCCAGCCGAAGCGAAGGGCAAACCGGGCCGCAAGTCGAAGAAAACCGAAGCCGCAGCCGAGAAAGCCGACACGACCAAAAAGGACAAGAAGGGTTACGAAGCACTGCTGAAAGGCGCCGTGACCGATAAGGGTATGTTCGACGTACATCGCAAAGGCACGGATTTCTGGTTCGAGATTCCCGACTCGCTGATGGGACGTGAAATATTGATCGTCAACAAGATATCGGGCGTCCCCTACGTCCTGAACGACGCAGGCGTCAACAAAGGGATGGGTTACGGCGAGAAGATCGTGCGTTTCCGCAAAGACACCCTTTATAAAAAGGTATGGGTCATGACCTACGACCCGCGCATCACCTCGCCCGAAGGCGACCGCATCACCCGTTCGGTGAAGGACAACTACCGCGAAACGGCGATCGAACAGTTTCCGATCGAGGCCTACAACCCGGACTCTACGACGGTGGTCATCAAGGTAAACAAGGTCTTCGACGGCAGCGAGAAGAGTTTCAACAACGTTTTCGGCGCGATCGGACTGCCCGGCTCGCCCAAGAAGGAGCTTTCGAAGATCGAATCCGTCAAGTCATTCCCCGAAAACATCATCGTCAAGTCGCTCCTCTCGACCTCGCATACCGAAGAGGGAACCACGATTCCCCTGACCGTGGACATCACCTCGAACCTCGTGCTGCTGGACAAGGAGCCGATGCGTCCCCGTTTCTCGGACGACCGGGTAGGATATTTCGAAATCGGACACCTCTATTTCAACGACAAACAGCAGAAGGCCGAAGAGCGGGCGTTCATCAACCGCTGGCGGCTGGAGCCGAAACCCGAAGACGTAGCACGCTACAAGCAGGGAGAATTGGTGGAACCTAAAAAACCGATCGTGCTCTGGATCGACCCGGCGACCCCGCCCGTATGGGTTCCCTACATCAAGAAAGGTATCGTCGAGTGGCAGGAGGCCTTCGAGGCCGCAGGCTTCAAGAATGCCATCGTAGCCAAAGAGGTCGATCCCAATGACAAGGAGTTCGACATCGACGACGTGCGCTACTCGGTGGTGACTTACGCCGCATCGGAGATGGCCAACGCCATGGGTCCCTCGGTGATCGACCCGCGCAGCGGCGAGATCATCGAAGCCGACATTATCTGGTGGCACAACGTAATGAGCATCCTCCAGGCCTGGATCCGATTGCAGACCGGCGCCGTAGACCCTGCGGCGCGCGGCAACACGCTGCCGACGGAGCTGATGGGCAACGCCGTGCGTTTCGTCTCGTCGCACGAGCTGGGGCACAGCCTCGGACTGAAGCACAACTTCGGGGCTTCGTACGCCGTGCCGGTGGATTCGCTCCGCTCGAAGACCTACACCGCGGCGAACGGCACGGCCAGTTCGATCATGGACTACGCCCGTTTCAACTACGTGGCGCAGCCCGAGGACGGAATCACGCAACTGACGCCCAAGATCGGAACCTACGACAAGCATGCCATCAACTGGGGTTACCGCTGGCTCGACGTAAAGGACCCGCACGAGGAACTGCCGACGCTCAACGCCTGGCTGCGCGAGCACGAAAACGATCCCGAATACTGGTACGGCGAACAGTCGCGCGAGGGCATCGATCCCCGCTCGCAGTCGGAAGACCTGAGCAACGACGCCGTCGAGGCCAGCACATACGGTATAAAGAACCTCCGGCGCATCATCCCCCATGTGACGGACTGGAGCTCGGAGGACGGCAAACTGCAATACGAAGGCGGCCGGTTCCTGATGGCCATTGTTTTCCAATGGCTGACCTATGCCGACCACGTGAAGACCAACGTAGGCGGATTTTATCTCAACAACGTCGTTGCGGGCCACGACATCGACCGCTATGTACCGGTTCCGGCCGACTACCAGCGCAAGAGCGTCAAATACCTGATCGACGAGGTGTTCATCACCCCCGAATGGCTGTTCAACGCCAAAGCGTGGGATAAGGCCTATGCGCAGCGTATGTCGCCCGTGGGACAGATGGAATACGCGCCCTACAATTTTGCGCGCGAACTCCAGTATAAGACCTATTACGAACTGCTGGCCGACCAGCGGCTGGTACGCATGTACGAAGTCGAGGCACGGCAGGGACGCGGGGCGAAGACCTACACGCCCGAGCAGATGCTGGACGACATCACACGCGCCGTCTTCATCCGTCCCGGCGGCCGTACGCTCTCGCTCTACGAGCGGATGAGCCAGAAGAACTACGTCGACGCACTGATCGTCTCGTCGAACCTGACGATGGTGAAGACCACCAAATTGGGATCAACGCTCCACGACCACGCACACGACGGGCGCGGATGCACATGCTCGCTGATGCAGGACGCTCCCGAACTGGCCCTCGAACCGCTGCCGAGACCCGAGGAACTGGAATTGCGGACGGCGCGCAACTACGACATGATGCAGCGTGTGAGCGAGACGACATCGGCCAAGCGGGCTGAAATGCGGAGGTTGCTGACAATTGTCCGGGGCCGCTTCGAAAGCGGCGACCAGGCGACCCGCAACCATTACCGGGATTTGGAATTAAGGCTGAAAGAAGCCTTGCGAATGTTATAAACCTCAGAGCTTCAAAGCCGTCTTCCATCCGGAAAGACGGCTTTGAAGCAACTAAGGGGAGACTTAAACAGGTTACAATTCCAAACAAATACACAGAAAACAACTTCGATTTAATAGATAAACAACTCAAACACATCTATATTTGTAATATGAAAAAATTCCTTACGCTATTCGTTCTGGTCTGTCCGCTGTTCGCTCTCGCACAGCAAACCCGGCAGATTTCGGGCCAGGTGCTCGACCGCGCCGACGGAGCGCCGCTCGTGGGCGCTACTGTCTTCATCGCGCCCGAGGAGACCCAGGCCAAAGACTACAACCCGCAGGGAACCATCGCGTACGAGCAGGGGCGTTTCGCCTTCAAACTGCCCGTGAGCGTCAAGAAAGTCGTAGTCAGCTACCTCGGATACGAGGCGCAGACACTCGATATTTCGGGTAAGAGCAACTTTACGATCTATCTCTCGGCATCGGAAAACAAGGTGGATGCCGTAGTGGTGACCGGATACCAGCGCATCGAAAAGCGCAAGCTGACCTCGTCGATCTCGAACGTCAAGATGTCGGACATCTCGCGCGACGGCGTGGCGAGCGTCGACGAGATGCTCTCGGGTTCGATCGCCGGTCTCGTATCGACCCCCACCACGGGCGGTCCCGGTGCGGCCAGCAAAATCAAAATCCGAAGCACCGTAACGCTGAACGGCAACACCGACCCGTTGTGGGTATTGGACGGCATGCCCCTCGAAGGCAACGACATCCCGTCGGACTGGTCGTCGAAGGAGAACATCGACAACCTCTACAACATGTCGATCGCGGGCCTCAACCCGTCGGACATCGAAGACATCACCATCCTGAAAGACGCCGCGGCAACGGCCATTTACGGAGCGCGCGCGGCCAACGGCGTCATCATCATCACCACCAAGAAAGGAGCCCGCAACCAGGCGACGCGCGTCAACGTTTCGGCATCGCTGTTTGTAACGGACCGTCCCAACCTGGAGAAACTCAACCTGATGAACGCTTCGCAGAAGGTAGACCTGGAACTGGGGCTGGCGGCGAACGGCACGCTGGACTACATGAAAAACATGGGCGGCGTGGCCCGCATCCTGGACAAGGCGGGCGAAAGAGGCCTGCTCATCAACGGCGGATCGTTCTCTTCGCTCTCGCCCGAGACACAAGCGCAGATCAACGCCCTGCGCAAGAACGGAACCGACTGGGGTAAGGAGATTTACCGCGTGGCCCTCAACCAACAGTACAGCATCAGCCTCTCGGGCGGCGGCAACAAGGCCAGCTACTACTTCTCGGGCGGTTACTACAACGAGCAGGGAACGACCGTCGGAACGGGCTTCGAGCGTCTGAACCTCACGCTGAAGACCGACTACGACCTGCTGAAGAACCTGCGTTTCGGCGCTTCGGTGTTCGTGGGACAGAACAAGAACGATTCGTATGTCTCCGATACGGACGTATTCACCAACCCTTCGCGTTACACGCGTTCGGTAAACCCCTACCTGAATGCCTACAACGCCGACGGCAGTTACATCTACGACCCGGACATGACCTACAACCTCGGCAACGAGGAGACCATTCTGGACTTCAACTACCTCGAAGAGCGCGCCCGCACGGAGTACACGCTCAAAACCCGGTCGATCAAAACGATTTTCGACCTCGATTACACGCCGGTAAAAGGACTTAAACTCTACACGCAGTTCGGTTTGCAGGTCGACAATTCGATGACCGAGAAGATGGCGCAGGAGAACACCTATTTCACACGCAAATACAACCACAAATCGCGTTACGACGGGGAGTCGTTCCTGCCCCAGGGCGGCATCATCCAGAATTGGAACGGCGACCTGTCGCAGTACAACTGGAAAGCACAGGCCGAGTATTCGGGCACCTACGGCGGAAAGCACGAGCTGGACCTGATGGCCGGTCTGGAGATGCGCGGCGTAACGAGTACGACCATACACACCAAAGGCTTCGGTTACGACCATAAAACCATGACCTCCAAGCCGGTGAATTTCCCCGACGGGAGCAAATACGTCGACGACAAAAACTACCAGCAATACCTCAAATCGTTCTACGAAAACCGCTACCTGTCCTACTTCTTCACCGGATCGTACACCTACGACAGCCGATACACCTTCTTCGGCTCGATGCGTTACGACGGTACGAACCTCTTCGGCGTGGACCCCAAGTACAAGTTCAACCCCATGTGGTCCGTTTCGGGAGCCTGGAGCATCAACCGCGAGAAGTTCCTGCGCGACGCCCGGTGGCTCGACAACCTGCGCCTGAGGGCCTCTTACGGCGTTCAGGGCAATATCGACCGTACGACATCGCCTTACATCCTCGGCACGTGGGCCAATACGACCATCGGCAACGTGAACGAGGACCGCATCGACGTAACCTCGCCGCCCAACCAGAACCTGCGCTGGGAGACGACCTATTCGTGGAACACGGCGCTCGACTTCTCGGCTTTCGAAAATCGCCTCGGCTTCACGTTCGAACTCTACGGCCGGAGCAGCGAGAACCTGATCACCACGCGCACGATTCCCTCGGAAACGGGATTCACATCCACGTCGAGCAACTACGGCGAAATATCGAGCCGCGGCGTCGAATTCACCCTCAATACCGTGAATATCCGCACGCAGAATTTCCGGTGGGAGACCCAGATCAACCTCGCCCACAACACCGACAAGGTGGAGAAAATCCGCATCGACGACGACAGTTGGACCCCCTCGGTGCAGGGATATTCGTCGAGTGCGCTGTTCACGATCAAAACCGCCGGACTCGACGAGTACGGCATCCCGATGTTCTGGAAGGACGGAGAGAAGGTCTCGCTCCAGGAGTTCGTGAACTTCCGCCTCGAAGACCCCTATGGCATCGCCTGGTATTCGCCCGCAATGGACATATCGCAGAAGGATGTCCGCTCGCGGCTGACCTACTCGGGTTCGATGAACCCGTCGGTAACGGGAGGCTTTAACAACCGGTTCTATTTCCACAACTTCGATCTGGCGATTTCGTGTAATTTCGTCTTCGGACAGAACGTCATGCGTTCGCCCTTCTACAATCCCACGGCAGTCAACCCGGGGCAGAACTACACGACCGACATGCTGCAGGTGTGGTCGCCCTCGAACCCTTCGGGCCGGTATCCCGCCATTGTCGGCAACATGCAGGCCGACGGTTCGGAATGGAGCGAATGGGCCGAGAATCCCGATCCCTACCGTGTCATGAGGTGGATCATGGCGAACTATCCTCCCAGCGAGACGTCGTTCTTCAACAACCTCGACATCTGGCAGAAAAAGATGAACTACTTCCGTGTGAACAGCATCCGCCTGGGCTACGCCTTCCCGGAAAAAATCACCCGCAAACTCCACATGTCGGGGCTGCGCGTTCATTTCGAGGCCCGCAACCCGTTTGTAATTGCAACCAATTACGACGGCTATTTCGACCCCGAGACCTATGGCAACATCTACGCACAGCCGATAGCACGCACCTACTCGGTAGGCCTCAACATCACTTTCTAACACTTGGCAATTATGAAAAAAACAGCATATATCCTACTCCTCGCACTGGGTCTTGCCTCCTGCAATTACCTCGAAATAGAGCCTGTGGGCAAAGTCATACCCCATAAGACATCCGAATTCCGGGCTCTGCTCACCGAGGGCTATTTCCGCTTTCCCTATTTCGACTCGAAAACTTACACGGGACTGCTCTCCGACGAGGCCGGATATTTTTACGAAGGAACCATCTGGGAGGCCAGCGTAGGCATGGCACTCTCCTACAACTACCGCTGGGACTACGGCCGCCAGATGAAAGAGTATCCTTACAGGGACTACTACCGGGCCATTTTCCAGGCCCAGGCCGTGATCGACGACATACTGGACGCCGACAAGGATTCCGAGGAATCGAACGAACAGATCATGGCTGAGGCCTATGCACTGCGTGCCTATTCGTATTTCGACCTGGTGAACCTCTACGGTGCACCCTACAACCCGGAAACGGCTGCCACGGACCGCACCGTGCCGCTGGCCCCGGAGATCGACATCGAACAGAAATACCGTCCCTCGAACGTCGCCGCCGTCTACGGGCAGATACTCGACGACATCACCGCTTCCGAACGGCTGATGGAGGTCGAAAAACAGGAAACGAACTACAACTACCGGTTCTCGAAGCATGCGCTCACGGCTTTCAAGGCGCGCGTAAAGCTCTACATGCGCGACTGGCAGGAGGCATACGACCTGTCGGCGTCGCTGCTGCCCGAATACGAACTCGTGGACCTGAACAATCCTCCGAAGGCCGACAGCCTGCCGTGGAAAGCCCCGTCGAAAGAGATGATCATGGCCTGGGAACGGCCTTTCAGCGGAGCAGCCGGCGACCTGCGCAATGCCGGGTTCCTCTCGGAACACCTGCTCGCACTGTTCGACGAGGCGAACGACAATCGCCGTGCGTACCTCAAAAAAGTGACCGATTACAACACCTCCACCGTCGGCTACGTTCCCGACCGTTCGTCGTCGGACCGCGTGTCGATCCGCATCGCCGAGATGTACCTGATCGCCGCCGAAGCGGGTTCGTATCTCCCGGCGGAACTGGAGAACGCCAAGACGTACCTGCTCACCCTGAAGGCCAACCGGCTGAAGCCCGAAGCGATGGACGCCGAGCGCACGAAGGTCGAAGCGATGAACGCCGAGCAGTTACGTGCGGAAATCGCCGACGAGCGTGCCCGCGAACTGGTCGGAGAGGGACACCGCTGGATGGACCTGCGCCGCACGACCCGGCCGGCCATCGTCCACAAGTACGGAGACCAGACCGTATCGCTGGTCGAGAACGACTCGCGCTATACACTGCCCTTCCCGCAGTCGGCCATCGACAGCAATCCCGAGCTGAACAATTAGCAACGGTGAATCCGGCGGCCCTGCGGGGGCGCGATGAAAAAACAGTCCGGTTTTTGCACCGGACTGTTTTTTTTGTAATTTTACGCGTCATGAAAGCCATTATCATAGAGGACGAGCCGCTGTCGGTCGCCGAATTGCGCACGACGCTCGCGGAAGTTGCGCCGCAAATCGAGGTCGTCGCTACGGCCGCATCGGTGGCGGAAGCTGCCAAAGTCATCACCGGCGTCAGTCACGACTTGATTTTCATGGACATACACCTCGAAGACGGCAGCGGATTCGACATCTTCGAACGCACAGACATCACCGTACCCGTCATTTTCATCACGGCCTACGACTCCTACGCCCTGAAAGCCTTCGAGAACAAGGGCATCGACTACCTGCTGAAACCCTTCGGACGCGACGATTTGCAACGCGCGATCGATAAGCTGGGACTACTATCGGGGGGGGGAAGCCCGTCTGCGGAGCCTGACGGCCCGACACTGGTGTCTCCGGTTTATCAGGAACGCTTCCTGGTACACATGGGCGCCCGGATGAAATCGGTCACCACGGCCGAGATCGCCTACTTCATGGCCGACGGCAAATACCTTCACCTCGTGACGCACGACGGAAAGGACTACATCGTCGACCGCACGCTGACCGAGGTGGGTGAAAAACTGCCGCCGAACCTCTTTTTCCGCATCAACCGCCGCTTTATCATCGCATTCGACTCGATCCGGGAGATGATCCGCTACTCGGGCAGCCGGATCAAGGTGGTGCTCAATCCACCCCTCGCCGAAGGCGAGGAGGCGTTCGTCAGCACCGACCGGGCACAGGATTTCCGGCAATGGCTCAACCGGTAACGCTCCGGACCATACGATCATAGGCCGTCTGAGAACGGATTTCGGATTATCCCTGCAATTTTTGATTTTAAGCGAATGAGTTTCGCGCATCGTGAAGAACGGGGCGGATGGATAGTACTTGAGGTACATTCCATTCGCCCCGTTCGAGGGATGTGCGGAAATAGCCGCTTACAAATCGAAAATTAAAAAGGCAAATCGTCGGGATCGTCCGCCGGAACCGAAGGAGCCGCGGGCTGCGGCTGCGGGGCTGCGGCCGGACGGGGAGCCGGCTGTTGGTAGCCGCCCTGCTGCGGTGCGCCGTAGGCCGGAGCGGGAGCGCCTTCCGAAGCGGGATTGTCCGAGCGGCGGCCCAGCAGGTTCATCGTATCGGCCAAGATTTCGGTCGTATAGCGTTTGTTATTGTCCTTGTCCATCCATTCGCGGGTGCGCAGGCGCCCCTCGACATAGATTTGGGAACCCTTCTTCACGTAGCGGTCCACCACGTCGGCCAGACCGCGCCAGAGCGTGATCGTATGCCATTCGGTGTGCTCCTTCGTTTCGTTCGCGGCACGGTCGAACAGGCGCTCGGTCGTAGCCAGGCGGACACGGGCGACCTTCACGCCGCTCTCGGTAGTACGCACTTCGGGATCGATGCCCACGTTGCCAATCAAGATAACCTTATTTACCATTTGCTTACAGGTTTTTAATCATTTTACGAAAAACGACCTCCATGCGTACACCGGCTTTCTTGCCCTGGCGCTGCACGTCCTCGTGGTCGCCCACTTCGTCGGACAGGCCGCAGTTGGTGATGACCGAGACGCCGAAAACAGGGATCGACATATGGCGCGCCACGATTACCTCGGGAACGGTCGACATGCCCGCGGCATCGCCGCCGATGGCTTTGAAATAGCGGTATTCGGCCTGCGTCTCGAACGTGGGACCCGTGCCGCCGACATAGACGCCGTACTGGAGTTTGATGTTCTCCTCCTCGGCGATCTTCGTGGCCGCAGCGATCAGGGATTTGTCGTAGCAGTTGTGCATATCCGGGAACCGGGGGCCGAGTTCTGCCATGTTGGGGCCGATCAGCGGGTTGGGCATCAGGTTGATGTGGTCGGTGATGACCATCAGGTCGCCCACGCGGAACGAGGTGTTGATGCCGCCCGAAGCGTTCGACACGAAAAGGTATTTGATGCCGATCTGCTGCATCACGCGCACGGGGAAGGTCACCTGCTGCATCGTGTAACCCTCGTAGAAGTGGAAGCGTCCCTGCATGGCGACGACTTTGCGTCCCTCGATCAGGCCGAAGATCATGCGGCCTTTGTGCCCCTCGACGGTCGAAACGGGGAATCCGGGGACATCCTTATATTCGATGACGAATTTAGCGTCGATCTTATCGGCGAAATCGCCCAGACCGGTCCCGAGGATGATGCCCACTTCGGGGGCGAAATCTCCGGTCTCAGCTTTGACAAAAGCGGCGGTTTTCTTAATTTCCTCTAACATCTTCTTCTAGTTTTTGCAGAAAATCCGTTGCCGAATCCTCTATGAATGAAATATTTATCGGTAAATAGTATAGCTTACGGCGAATCTCCGCAGGGATTTTCGCCCGGTTGGTCATCTTGACGGCATCCTTCTCGGTGGTAACAATTACCGCGCCCGGATGCTTCGCGAGCAACGCCGTCAGCGCGTTCATGTCGCGGACCTTATAGACGTGATGGTCGTCGAGCGTCATTTCGGCCGCGACTTCGTAGCGTCCGCG
Organism: Alistipes sp. D31t1_170403_E11; assembly: GCF_015553985.1. Taxonomy (NCBI): domain Bacteria; kingdom Pseudomonadati; phylum Bacteroidota; class Bacteroidia; order Bacteroidales; family Rikenellaceae; genus Alistipes; species Alistipes sp. D31t1_170403_E11. Next base: position 454,783 of record NZ_JADNHQ010000001.1, read on the forward strand.
AAGCGTTTGCAGGAAAGGCTTCGGGTTGCCGATACCCGAGAGGGCGATTACCCGCTGTCCCTGCACCAACGGCGCGTCCGAGGCTTCCTCGGCATAGAGCGGCTGGGGCATGAAACTCTCGAAACGGGTGAAATAGACCCGCTGGTAGGCCACCTGGATCAGCACCTTGCGCAGGATGCGGCGGTCGATCGGAGCCATCCGTTCGGGGCACTTCGTAACCACGAAATAATGGGCACGGTGCAACTCTTCGGGCAGGTCGCGCAGCGTCCCCACGGGCAGCATCCTGTCGTGCTGGACGGGACGCGTAGCGTCGATCATCACGATGTTGATCTTCGGCTCCACATAGCGGTGCTGGAAACCGTCGTCCATAATGATCAGGTCGACCTCGGGGTGCTCGGCGCGGATGCGGCGAATCCCCTCGGTGCGCTTTTCGCACACGGCGACCACCGTATCGGGGAATTTGAGTTTGATTTGCAGCGGCTCGTCGCCCGAATCGCGGTAATGCGAATCGCATTTGACCTCCAGATAACCTTTCGTACGGCGGCCGTAGCCGCGCGACAGCAGCGCTACATTGTGCATCTGGGTCATGTAGGAGATTACCATTTCGGCCATCGGGGTTTTACCCGTACCGCCGACGGTGATGTTACCGATACAGATGATCGGGATGTCGAATTTCTCGCTCTTGAGAATGCCCCAGTCGAAGAGGCGGTGACGAAACGTCACCCCCGCTTTATAGAGGAAGGCCGCAGGCGCGAGCAGGAATTTGAGCATCTTTCTACCGGTTTGAACGGATAACTTTCAAAGGTAGCAATTTTTCCCGGGACCTCCAAACCTAAAACCGCAAATCTGGCTGCAACAGCGCAAATCGCATACTAAACACAATAGAGTGTGCGTTTTTCAGAACGGGTCAGACAAATGGCGTCCCGGCAATCCTCAAAAAAAATTTGGGATTGCGCCCGGCTTGTACTATCTTTGCTCTCATCTATGAATTATCTGAAAATATCGATATGCGCCCTGCTGCTCGCAGCGGCAGGCGCCTGCAACCGGACCCAGGGGCCGGTGGTGGAAGTGGAGAGCGCAGAAGAGCCCCACAACATGCTTTACGGCATCAATGCCGACGATTACCGTACCGAAGCCGGGGAAGTCGGAAGCGGCGAAACGCTGGGGAAAATCCTCAACGGATTCGGTGTGTCGGCCCTCACGGTCGACCGGCTGGACAAGGCCTCGAAAGAGATTTTCCCGCTGCGCAACATCCGCGCCGGGCATAAGTATACGGCTTTCATTCACGAAGATTCGCTCTACGCACCGCATCTCGACTACCTCGCCTACGAAATATCGGTCACCGATTACGTAGTCTTCGGATTCCACGGCGACTCGGTATCCGTGCGCAAGGATGCCAAATCCTACACCCTGCGCCGCACGAAAAAGAGCGCCGTGATCAACTCCTCGCTCTGGGGTGCGATCATGGAACAGGACCTCCCCTACGCGCTGGCCGCCGAATTGGAGGACATTTACCAATGGACGGTCGACTTTTTCGGCATCCAGAAGGGCGACAGCTTCACGGTGATCTACGACGAGCGGTTCATCGACGACTCGGTGTCGGTGGGCATCGGACGCGTCTGGGGCGCGAAATTCTCGCAGGGCGGCAAGGAGTATTACGCCATTCCGTTCCGCCAGGGCGGCAAAATCCAGTACTGGGAATCGGACGGCGCGAGCCTCAGGAAGCAGATGCTCAAGGCTCCGCTGAAATACTCGCGCATCAGCTCGAAATTCACCTACGCCCGCAAACATCCGATTTACAAGGTTTACCGCCCGCACACGGGAGTCGACTACGCCGCGCCGAAAGGCACGCCCGTACACGCCGTAGCCGACGGCACGGTGATCTTCAAGGGTTGGGCCGGAGGCGGAGGCAACACGCTCAAGATCAAGCATCCGGGCAGTCTGCAAACAGGTTACATGCACCTGAGCGGCTATGCCAAGGGCATTTCGAAGGGTTCGCGCGTGTCGCAGGGGCAGTTGATCGGTTATGTCGGTTCGACGGGAGCCTCGACCGGCCCGCACCTCGATTACCGCGTCTGGAAAAACGGAACGCCGATCGATCCGCTGAAGATTCCGTCGGAACCGGCGGAACCGATCTCGAAGGAGAACCGCGCACTGTTCGAATTTGTCCGCGACCGCATCTCGGCCGAACTCAACGGCGAAATAAAACCCGAGGAACAGATTACGCAGCTCGATTCGCTCGTACTGCCCGCAGCAGTCGCACAAACACCCGCAAAACAATAAGCCAATGGAACGCACGGGAGTCATCATCGTAGCAGGAGGCAGCGGACACCGCGCAGGCGGCGCACGGCCCAAGCAATTCCAGTTTCTGGGCGGCATGCCCGTACTGGCGCGCACGATCAACAATTTCGCCGCGGCACTGCCCGGGGCTGAGATCGTGGTGGTGCTCCCCGAGCAGCATATCGACTTCTGGAAGAACCTCGCAGCCCGTTTCGACGTGGCGAAACACGAAGTCGCCGCAGGAGGCCCCGAGCGGTTCGACTCGGTGAAGAACGGGCTGGCGGCACTCGCCTCCGATCCCTATCTGATTGCCGTGCAGGACGGCGTACGTCCATTGGGAACCACCGCGATGATCCGCCGTGTGGCCGAAGCCGCCGCAAAGCACGGGGCGGCGATTCCGGTCGTAGAGCCCGTCGACTCGTTCCGCGAAACGGACGGGGAGCCCGACGCCGCGGGCAATATCCCGTCGCACATTGTCGATCGCCGCTGCCTGCGCATCGTACAGACCCCGCAGGTCTTCCGCGCCGACATCCTGCGCCGGGCCTATAACGCCGGATACCGTGTGGAATTTACCGACGACGCGTCGGTGGTCGAGGCCGCCGGGCACGAAATCTGCTTGGCAGAAGGCGAGCGCGAAAACCTCAAACTCACGACTCCCGAGGATTTCACCGTCGCCGAGGCTCTGATTGCCGCACGCGAAGAGGCCGAAACCGAAGAAGAGACAAACGATGCCGAACACGTATAAATACCGTTTCGATCACAACACGATCTACTGGACGCTGGTTTACATCATCGTCTTCGTCCTGTTGGGCGGGTTGCTGTACCATCTTTACGAAGGTGGCTACCTCTCGGCATGGTTCACCTCGTTCATCGTGGCGCTGGTGGCCCTGATGTCGCTGTCGATTCCCCGCAAAATCGTGGTGACGGACGAGACGGTAGAAGTGCGCTGCCTGCTGGACATCACCGAGATACGCCGCGACGAAATCGCCTCGGTACGCCGCGTGGACCCGCAGCACATGAAATGGTTCCTGCCGATCTTCGGCGGATGCGGATTCTTCGGCTATTACGGCCACTTCATCGACCTCCGCAGGCTCGACCGTGTGCGGCTCTACGCTTCGGAATGGCGGAATTTCGTCGAGATCACAGACATCTACGAAGACCGTCTCTATGTCTCGTGTTCGGACGCCGACCGCCTGGTGGCCGAACTTACTCCGCCGGGCGGCAACCGCCCCGACGAAGAAGAGGATGCCTGAAAAGGCGGCAATGAATTTGCATAGCATTTATTCACCTTATAAAAAACAGCAAGAGATGAAAAAGTATCGTTGTGTAGTCTGCGAGTGGATTTACGACCCCGCAGTCGGCGATCCCGACGGAGGTATCGCCCCCGGAACGCCGTTCGAAGAGATTCCCGACGACTGGGCTTGCCCGGTTTGCGGAGTCGACAAGAGCAATTTCGAAGAGGTCGAAGAGTAAGACCCGCTTTCGGAAAAACAGCAGATGCGTCCCAGACCGGGGCGCATCTTTTTTGGAGACACCGCAGCTGAAATTTCCCCGTGCGGAGATTCGGGCGACGTGCGGCAGGCGGATCGGAATCAGATTGTGGTTAAACGAAAAACGGCACGGATGGGGAGTATTGAATACATCCCATCCGTGCCGTCCGGAGGCAGGGTAAAAGGCCCTGCAAAATCGAAAATCTAATTGACGTTGGGCAGGAAGGAGTAATCCTTCGCATAGCCGAGCATCTGCTCCACGTAGTTGGCGGGGTAAGAAATCTTCACGTCAACGATCTTGCCGTCCTTCTCCACCAATTCGTATTCGGGATTGACGAAGCCGCCGTAAGGCTCGATATTGAGCGCATAGTAACGGTCGCGAACCTCCTTGTGCAGTTGGGGATCGACCGTCACGGCATACTGCTCGACCAGTTTATGGCCGGCCTCGTAGTCGCCCTCGGACTTGATGCGCTGCACCTCGCGGAGCATCTCGCCGAAAAGTTCGCGGAGTTTATCGAAATCGTTGACCACGGCGTAGGTCTTGCCGTTCTCCTTCACCATCTCGATCACGTTGTCGGCTTTGCCGCGCTCGTAACACCACTCGCAGATCAGTTTGCGGTTGCGCATGTGCGACTCCTCGACGTTCTTGCCCGGCTCGATGCGCGCCAACTGGGTCATCATGCCGTTCAGGATATACTTGGCATAGCCCGCCTTGGCAACGTCGAGCGAAGGAATCAGCCCCAGTTCGACCAGCTTGGGATCGCCCAGGTAGTAGAGTCCGAACAGGTCGGCGCGGGCCTCTTCGAGCGTCGAGCCGTAACTCTTCAACTCGCCGCCCTTGACGCCCGGAGCCAACTGCCCCGAGCCGTGACCCAGGCACTCGTGAAGGTCGGTATGCAGGTCGTCGGCCAGTTTGCCGTATTTGTCCATCCGCTCGCGGTCCTCGGCGCGGAGCACGAACTCCTCGTTGAAGCCGTTGCCGTGGGCGGCCATATCATAAGCATAGGTGATGTTATCGATCGTGACCGACTTCGAGCCGTATTCCTTGCGAATCCAGTCGGCGTTGGGCAGGTTGATGCCGATAGGCGTTGCGGGATAGCAGTCGCCGCCCAGCATCGCCACGGTAATAACCTTGGCCGAAACGCCTTTCACCACCGGCTTGCGGTAAGCCTCGGCCACGGGCGAGTGGTCCTCGAACCACTGAGCATTGTCGGAGATAATCTCCGTACGGTGGCAGGCCTCGGTATCCATAAAGTTGACGTTGGCCTCCCACGAAGCCTTGCGGCCCAGCGGATCGCCGTAGTCCTCGATGAAGCCGTTGACGAAATCGACGTTCGAAACCGTATCCTTTACCCAGCCGATGTTGTAACGGTCGAACTCCTTCAGGTCGCCCGTCTTATAATAGCTGATAAGCGCTTCGATGTTGGTTTTCTGGGGTTCGGCAGCGACAGCCTGCGCTTTTTCGAGCCAGTAGACGATCTTCTCGATGGCCGGCGAGTACATGCCGCCCAACTTCCAGACACGCTCGTAGATGCGTCCCGTGTCGTCCTTCACCAACTGCGAGTTCAGCCCGTAGGAAACCGGCTCGGGATTGCCCGCATCGGCAGCAGCAACACCGGCATAGAACGCTTCGGCTTCGGCCTGGCTGACGTTGTGGTAGTAGTTGCTCGACGAGGTAAGCAGCAGGTCGTCGCCCGCCTTCTGGTTGAGCCGTGTCTTGTAGAGCGCAGGATCGAAGATCGCCCGGCAAACGTCGCCGCGCAGGGGATTCAGGGAGCCGAATTTCTCCTCGGGGATGGTCTCGATCACGTCGAGCAGGTAGCCTTCGGTAAATTCGGGTACGAACTTGTCGTTCGAATAGTGGTGGTGGATGCCGTTTGCGAACCAGACCTTTTTGAGGTACTTCTCCAACGCCAGCCATTCGGCCGAAGTACGGTCGCCCTGGTAGTTTTCGTAAACGACTTCAAGCGTGCGGCGCACGGGAAGATTCACCGGGCAGTTCTGGTCGAAAAGAATGTCGCGGCCGCACTTGGCGGCTTCGGAGAGGTAATAGATCAGCTCTTTCTCTTCGAGCGGAAGCTGCTCGAAGCCGGGAACTTCGTAACGGATGACCTTGATATCGTCGAAACGGTCGACGATCCACGGCGCTTCGCCCTTGGAGCCGCCGCACGAGGTCAAAGCGGGAATAATAAATGTCATGGATGCAATAGCAAAAAACTTTTTCATAATGTAATTACAGCATTGGGGTTCGTCAAAAACAGTGCAAATCGGGTTATGGGAATCGCGGAGCGCGGTTTTACATCTCCCGGATCCAGATATTGCGGAAACTGATCGGGGCGCTCTTGTCGCCGTGCGACTGGAGGCGGATCGGACCTGCGCCGTGGGGGATGACTTTCGGGAAACCGATATATTCCGTAGTTCCGAGGATCGTCGTGTTGTCCTGGAGCACCACGCCGTTCTGGATGACCGTTACGCGCGGCGGCACGCGGTAGGTTCCGTCCTCTTTGAAAACCGGGGCGGAATAGATGATGTCGTACACGTTCCACTCGCCCGGCTTGCGCATGGCGTTCGCCAGCGGGGGCGTCTGTTTGTAAACACTGCCCGCCTGTCCGTTCACGTAGGTCTCGTTCCCGTAGTTGTCCAAAATCTGGATCTCGTACATATTCTGTAAGAAAACACCGCTGTTTCCGCGGGCCTGGCTCGTTCCGGTTATACCTTCCGGCACGCACCACTCCAGGTGCAACTGGAAATTTCCGAACTCCTGCCGGGTCACGATGTCGCCCTTTTTCTTATCGACCGTAAAAACGCCGTCATGGACGGTCCACTCGGCAGGGCCGTCCGTCTTTGCGCTTTTCCAGGCCGAAAGGTCGCGGCCATCGAACAGGACGATGGCGTCGGAAGGAGCGCTGTTCGTCCGGATATCGCCCGGGGTAACCACCTTGGGCTGCGGCGTCCAGTATTCGGACATGCCGGGACGCATGGGCTCCGGTTCGGGGTATTGATTCTGCGCCGTTGCGCCGGCACAAGCCGCACTGGCCCAGAGGAGCACGGCGGTTTTCAGGGAGAGACACCTGTTCATAATCAGAATTTTAGTCGGTTCAAGGATTTATATCGCATACAAAGATAACATAAACCTTCCGGAATAGCTTCCGGTCCTTTTATAATTTTTCATTTTTCATTTTCCATTCTTAATTATCTTTCCTACCTTTGCCCCGCAACTCGTTTCAAGCAAAGAGATGAAAGTATTTACAAGCGTCAAGGAACTTCGCGCCGAACTGGACCGGGCGGACCAGTCGGAAATCGGCTTCGTACCCACGATGGGCGCCCTGCATGCAGGACACCGTTCGCTTGTGGAGCGTGCCCGCAGGGAGAATGCCACGGTCGTCGTGAGCATCTTCGTGAACCCGACGCAATTCAACGACAAGAACGACCTGAAGCACTACCCCCGCACCCCGGAGGCAGATGCGCGCCTGCTCGAAGAGGCCGGTGCGGACTTTGTGCTGATGCCCGCGGTCGAGGAGATATATCCCGAGCAGGACACCCGGATTTTCGATTTCGGGCAGATCGACAAAGTGATGGAGGGCGCAACGCGTCCCGGGCACTTCAACGGCGTGGCGCAGGTCGTCAGCCGCCTGTTCGACATCGTGCGTCCGGCGCGGGCCTACTTCGGGGAGAAGGATTTCCAGCAGATCGCCGTCATCCGGGCGATGGTGGCCCAGTTGCAACAGCCCGTACAGATCGTCGAATGCGAAATCGTCCGCGGAGAGGATGGGCTGGCGCTCTCGTCGCGCAACACGCTGCTCGACACCGAACACCGCGCTGCCGCACCGCACATTTACGCCACGCTGAAAGCCGCCGTCGCCAAATCGCAGGAGCTGACGCCCGCCGAACTCAAGGCATGGGTCACGGCCGAAGTGGAGCGCAACCCGCTGCTCAAGGTCATCTATTACCAGTCGGTCGACGCGCTGACGATGCAGGAAGTCGCCGCATGGAGCGATTCGCCCCGCATTCAGGGCTGCATCGCCGTCCAGGCCGGCAACATTCGTTTAATCGACAACATCCGAATCCGATAATGAAATTCCAGATTGAAGTCATCAAATCGAAGATTCACCGCGTAACGGTCACGCAGGCTGACCTGAACTACGTGGGGAGCATCACCATCGACGAGGCGCTCATGGAGGCGGCCAACATGATCGAAGGCGAGAAGGTCCAGATCATGGACATCGACAACGGAGAGCGTTTCGAGACCTACATCATCAAGGGCGAACGCGGAAGCGGCTGTATCTGCCTCAACGGAGCCGCCGCACGCAAGGTGCAGGTGGGCGACGTGATCATCATCGCATCGTATGCGCTGATGGATTTCGAGGACGCCAAGCAGTTCCGCCCGTGGATCGTTTTCCCCGACACGGCGACCAACCGGCTCGTGAAATAACCGAACGCCGGCACGGCCGCAGGCCGAACAGACACAAAATCTCCCCGAAAAGGGAGATTTTTTCGTATAAACCGTTATCTTTGCAAGAGATAACTACTGCAAAGACAGGCGGCCCGGTGTATCTCCCCCGGTTTACGTCCTGCGTTTTCTTTGCAGGGTCAAGCACTCTCCGATGGACATAACCCTCTCCATAGCCGCGTTCCTGCTCTCGATACTGGGCATCGTCGGCTGTATCGTACCCGCCCTGCCGGGCGTGGTGCTGAGCTACGCAGGCCTTCTCTGCGCCTGGTTCACCTCCTACTCCCACATGACGACCGGGGCGCTCTGGATATGGCTCGCAGTGACGGTCACCGTAAGCGTCGCCGATTATTTCCTGCCCGCCTGGATGACGCGCCGCTTCGGAGGATCGCGCTCGGGAGCCATCGGCGCCACGGTGGGCGTCTTCGCCGGATTTTTCCTCTTCCCGCCCATCGGCATCATCGTCGGGCCCTTTCTGGGCGCCGTGCTGGGCGAACTCTTGAACGACCGCGGTGACGTTCCGAAAGCTTTCCTGGTGGGATTCGGGTCGTTCCTCGCCTTTATCGTCGGCACGGGAATCAAGCTGGCCGCTTCGGTGGGCATGCTCATTCACGTCGCTACCGACACCTACCCCGCACTCCGGGAGTGGTTTGTAACAACTTTCTAAAACATATGCGTATGAAAAGGTTTCTACTACTAACGGCGGTCGTCCTCGCAATGCTCGCCTCGTCTTGCAGCAAATACAAGTACGAAACGGTTGCGGGAGATCCGCTGAAGACCCGGATTTACACGCTCCCCAACGGCCTGAAGGTCTACATGAGCGTCATGAAGGAGCAGCCCCGCATCCAGACGGCCATCGCCGTAAAGGTCGGCGGCAAGAACGACCCGGCCGAGACGACGGGCCTCGCCCACTACTTCGAACACCTGATGTTCAAGGGAACCCAGCAATTCGGAACCGCCGACTACGCCGCGGAGAAACCGATGCTCGACCAGATCGAATCGCTGTTCGAAGTCTACCGCAAAACCTCGGACGAAGCCGAACGCGCGGCGATCTACCACCGCATCGACTCGATCAGCTACGAGGCTTCGAAAATTGCCATTCCGAACGAATACGACAAACTGATGGCTGCCATCGGCGCCAACGGGACCAACGCCTTCACGTCGCAGGACATGACCGTATACGTCGAGGACATCCCCTCGAACCAGATCGACAACTGGGCGAAAATCCAGGCCGACCGGTTCCTCAACCCGGTGATCCGCGGGTTCCACACCGAGTTGGAAACCATTTATGAGGAGAAGAACATGTCGCTGACGCAGGACAGCCGCAAGTTGTGGGAGACGATGGACGCCGCCCTGTTCCCCAACCACCCCTACGGAACGCAGACCGTGCTGGGAACACAGGAGAGCCTGAAAAACCCCTCGATCACCAACGTCAAGAACTACCACAAGACCTACTACGTGCCCAACAACATGGCGGTCTGCGTCTCGGGGGATTTCAATCCCGACGAGATGATCGCGACGATCGACAAGTATTTCGGCGGCATGCAGCCCAACCCCGAACTGCCGAAACTGGAGTTCGAGCCCGAGAAGCCGATCACCACGCCCGTGGTCAAGGAGGTATTCGGCCTCGAAGCCGCACGGGTCATGATGGGCTGGCGCCTGCCCGCCGCAGTGGACCAGTCGAACGACGTGGCTGACATCGTAGGCTCGATACTCTACAACGAGCAGGCGGGTCTCATCGACCTCGACCTGAACCAGCAGCAGAAGGTCCTCTCGGCCTACGCCTATGCCTCGTCGCAACCCGACTACGGAACGTTCATCATGGCGGGCAGTCCGAAAACCGGACAGTCGCTGGACGAGGTGCGCGACCTGCTGCTCGCCGAAGTGGCGAAGGTTCGTGCCGGAGAGTTCGACGAAGGGCTGATCAAAGCCTCGATCAACAACTACAAGATGCAGTTGATGAACGAATTCGACAAATACGACCAGCGCGCCATGTTCTACGTCTACTCGTTCATCTACGGTAAGGAGTGGGCGGACGACATCAAACAGTTGGACCGCATGGAGAAGATCACCAAACAGGATGTCGTGGAGTGGGCCAACAAATTCCTCGGCCCCGAGAGCTACGCCATCGTCTACAAGCGCGAAGGCAAAGACCCCAACGAGCAGAAGATCGCAGCCCCGAAGATTACGCCCATCGCCACCAACCGCGACGCCCAGAGCGCTTTCCTGGCCGAGATACAGGGTTCGGAGGTGAAGCCTATCGAACCGGTATTCGTCGATTACAAGAAGGACATGGCGCAGTTCGAAGCCCGCAAAGGCATCGAAGTGCTCTACAAGAAAAACGAGAGCAACGACATCTTCACGCTGACCTACGTGTTCGACACCGGCACGGAGAACGATCCGGCGCTCAACCTGGCCTTCGACTACCTGGGCTACCTGGGGACCGACTCGCTGACGGCCGAGCAGATCGCATCGAAGATGTACGACATCGCCTGCTCGTTCTCGATGCGCGCAGGGGCCAACCAATGTTCGATCTCGATTACGGGTCTGAGCGAGAACATGGACGAAGCGATGGAAATCGTCGGGGGACTGCTGACCGGAGCCAGGCCTGACGAGGCGATCCTCGCGAACCTCAAGACCGATATGATGAAGAGCCGCGCCGACGCCAAACTCAACCAAAGCCGCTGCTTCCGCGCCCTGCAACAGTATATGCTTTACGGCGGCGATTTCATCCGCCGTACGACGCTGACGAATCCGGCACTCGAAACGACGACTTCGGAGGCGTTGCTGGCCAAGATCCAGGACCTGCTGGGCAAACAGCACGAAGTGTTGTACTACGGTCCGCAATCGGAAAAGGAGGTGACCGAGGCTTTGGCCGCACACCACAAAACACCGGCGGAACTCCAGCCTCTCGAAAAGAAACACGTACAACTGCTCCCGACGGACGAAAGCCGGGTGCTGATGGCCCAGTACGACGCCAAGCAACTCTACTACATGCAGTTCTCGAACCTCGGCAAGCAGTTCGACGTTACAGCCGACCCCGAAATCACGCTTTACAACGAGTATTTCGGCGGCGGCATGAACTCCATCGTGTTCCAGGAGATGCGCGAAGCCCGCGGCCTGGCCTACTCCGCAGCGGCACGCATCATGCAGCCGGGCTATGCCGACAGAAATTACGGTTACATGGCTTTCATCGCCACGCAGAACGACAAGATGCAGACGGCAATCGAAGCCTTCGACGAAATCATCAACAATATGCCCGAATCGGAAGCGGCGTTCAACATCGCCAAGGACGGGCTGATTTCACGCCTGCGCACCGACCGTACGGTAAAGGACCAGGTGCTGTGGAGCTATATCGACCAGCGCGACATGGGCCTGACGGAGGACCGTAACAAGCAGATTTTCGAGAAGGTTCAGTCGATGACGCTCGCCGATGTAAAAGCAGCACAGGAAAAGTGGGTCAAGGACCGCAAATACGTTTACGGTATCCTGGGCGATATTCAGGATCTCAATCTCAATTACCTCAAGACACTCGGTCCCATCCAGACCGTCTCGCAGGAGGAGATTTTCGGGTATTAATTCCCCGCAACGAAACGAAAAGGAACAACTTCGGCCATAAGGTCGGAGTTGTTCTTTTTTACAGAACGACCGGGCTGCTTCCGCCGGCAGGACCTGGGTGTCGCGGCATTCGCTTAACCGTCAGGCTCCTTTGAAAAAATGCCTCTCAGTGGCTTCAGTCCCGGAATATATCCTTTTTTCCATGAAAATTTATTTTTCGGGAAAGACGATACAAACGACAAAATTATTACTACATTTGGCGCATTAAGGGCGATATAACCCAAAGCAAACTACACGAATTCGTCATTTAGCCTCTTGTCCTCCATGGAAGAATGCCTTTCTCCCAACGACATCCTCACCCGTCTTGCGTTCGACGGGCAGTCGGACACCATTCTGGATTCTTTACCCGTAGGTGTAGAAATCTACGCCCCGGACGGTAAACTGCTCTATATGAGCAAAACCGATGCACGCATCTTCGGAACCGACCGCAATGAGATCATGGCTGCCGGAATCAACCTCTTCGAAAACCCGAACATCCCCGAAGAGGTCAAATATGCACTCCGGAACAAAATCGAGATACACAAACGTATCCCGTACGATTTCGACCTCGCCATCCGGCAGGGATATTTCCCGACCGACAACCGGAATACCATCCAGATCGAATACAACGGACGCCCGATCCTCAAAGCCGACGGAACGATCGACGGTTATGTCTTCATCATCGAGGATGTCACCGAAACGGCCCGCAAGGAGGAAGAACTCCACCAGAGCAAACTCAAGACCGAGCTGGCGATCCGCGAATCGAACATCATGCTCTGGGAATTCGACGTGGCGCAGAGGGTCTTTTACAGCGACAACGAGCCGCTGAACGCCTATGACCGTTCGAAAGCCATTTCGATACAGCTTTACACGCAGACCGTGCACCCCGAAGACCGGGAAGACCTCGACGCCGTCATGGAAAAACTGGTCGGGGGAGCCGATTTCAACTTCTCGATCGACGTGCGCATCCTGCTGCCGGACAACCCCGAATGGCAATACTGCACCATCAGCGGATCGCCCTTCGAACGCGACCGGAACGGACGCGTCACACGGTTCGTCGGGACCCGCAAGAACAACACCGATCTCCAGAAACGCCAGCTCCTCCAGGACAAGATACTAAACAGCATCCCGCTGCCGATCCACATCAAGGACATCGACTCGCGTTACGTCTTCTGCAACGACGAGAGCAAGCGGATGTTCGGGACCAGCATCGAAAAATCGACCTACGACGTGATGGACGCCGAACAGGTCGCACGTATCGAAAAAACCGACAAGGAGGTATTCGCCACCGGGACACCCTACCTGGGACTGGAACGCATCTCACTCAAGGACGGGCGCAGCTACGATACGATCGTCCGCAAAAGCATCTTCCACGACGCAGGCCGGGACCTGCTGCTTAACATCCGCTGGGACCAGAGCCTGCAAAACGAACTCGAACGGCGGGCCAAAATGCTGACGCTCACGCTGGAGGTGATGGACGCCTACACGTGGTTCTACGAACCGGAGAAAAAGGCGTTGAGTTTCGGCGAGGGTTTCGACCGTCCGGGACGCGACCGGTCGAAACTCAATTCCCTCGACAAATTCCTGGAAGCGATCCATCCCGACGACCGGCAGCAATTCGCCGACGCCATCGACGAGGTCGTCGCACAGGAAAACGCCCAGTGGAACGCCGAGGCACGCGTGGATTTCGACGGTTCGGGCAAATACGAATGGTGGCGCGCCCGCGGATTGCTCGAAACGACACGGCGCGACGAGGTTACGTATAAATACATGTACGGCATGTCGATCAATATCGACACGATGAAGCAAACCGAATTGAAGCTGCGCCGCAACAAAGAGGAACTCGACAATCTTATCCGGCAGAACGAACTGGTGCTCAACAACACCAACTCGGGACTCGCCTATATCACGACGGACTATATCGTGCAATGGGAGAATATCTCGGTATGCTCGAAAAGCCTGTCGTACGAAGCCTACAAGAAGGGCGAACCCTGCTACAAAACTTCACACGGACGGACCTCGCCCTGCGAAGACTGCGTCATGCAGCGGGCCATGGCGTCGGGACAGCTCGAACAGATCAAATTCAAGCTCGACGACACGCATACGGTCGAAATATTTGCAACGCCCGTCATCAACGACGGCAAGACCGACGGTATCGTCATCCGCCTGGACGACGTATCGGAGCGCGAACGGATAATCGAAGAGTTACAGCAGGCCAAAGCGCAGGCCGAGCAGTCGGACAAACTCAAATCGGCGTTCCTGGCCAACATGAGCCACGAAATCCGCACGCCGCTCAACGCCATCGTAGGATTCTCGGAATTGCTGCTCAGCGATCCCGATTCGGAGGACAAAGAGGAGTACATCCGCATTATCAACAACAACAACGAGTTGTTGCTCAAACTGATAAACGACATACTCGATCTGTCGAAGATCGAAGCCGGGTCGGTCGAACTGAAATACGAGGAGTTCGACCTTTCGGCGTATTTCAACGGCATGGCGGCTTCGATGCGGCAGCGTATCAAGAATCCGAACGTCAGGCTGATCGCAATAAATCCCCATGCAGTTTGCTGCGTGCGCCTCGACAAGAACCGGATTGCGCAGATACTCACCAACTACGTCACCAACGCCATCAAATACACCCCCAAAGGCTATATTGAAATGGGGTACGAAAGTTCCCCGAAAGGCATTCGGTTTTACGTTCGCGACAGCGGAATCGGAATCAGCAACGAGAAGAAAAGCAAGGTATTCATGCGCTTCGAGAAACTCGACGAATTTGCACAGGGCACGGGACTCGGGCTTTCGATCTGCAAAGCCATCGCAGAATCCATGGGAGGCAGCGTAGGTTTCGAATCGGAGTACGGACAGGGATCGTATTTCTGGGCGTTTCTCCCCTGTGCGCCCGAAACGGAAGAAGGCTCGAAATACGAACCGGCTGCCGCAAAGTCCGGGGTTGACGATGCAACGACCGCCGAGGCTCCGGTTCCGGTCGTGAAATCCGCACCGGCAAACCCGGCAAAGAAATACCGGGTACTCATCGCCGAGGATATTCCGAGCAACTTCCTGTTGGTATCGTCGCTGCTCAAGAGCCGCTACGAACTGCTTCACGCGGAGAACGGACAGGAAGCGGTCGAGATGGCGCAGGAGGACCAGCCCGACCTGATCCTGATGGACATGAAGATGCCCGTGATGAACGGGATGATCGCTACGACGGAAATCCGCAAATTCGACCGGCAGGTTCCCATCGTAGCGCTCACGGCACACGCTTTCGATGCCGACAGGCAGGCCGCGCTGGCGGCCGGCTGCAACGACTACCTGGTCAAGCCGGTAACCAAGATGCAGTTGACGGATATTCTGGACAAATATTTCAGCCCGCCCACGACATCCCGATAAGGGATCGTAAAACGAATCACCCCGGTTTTGGTCGATCCAAAACCGGGGTGATTCGTTATCGGGGCAGGAATTAATAGCGGTAATGCTCCGCTTTATAGGGACCGTCCTCGGGAACGCCGATGTAGTCGGCCTGATGCTTCGTCAGGCGGGTCAGTTCGACGCCGAGGTTATCCAGATGCAGGCGTGCAACCTCCTCGTCGAGGTGTTTCGGCAGGCGGTAAACGCCCACTTCGAGGTTCTTCTGCCATAACTCCATCTGCGCGAGGCACTGGTTGGTAAAGGAGTTCGACATCACGAACGAAGGGTGTCCCGTGGCACAGCCGAGGTTTACCAGGCGGCCTTCGGCCAGGATAAAGATCGAATGGCCGTCGGGAAAGGTGAATTTATCGACCTGCGGCTTGATATTCAATTTCACGGCTCCGGATTTTTCGAGGCGTGCCATCTGGATTTCGTTGTCGAAATGGCCGATGTTGCAAACGATGGCCTGGTCGCGCATCTTTTCCATGTGCTCCAGCGTGATGATGTCGCAGTTACCGGTACAGGTAACGTAGATATTACCCTCGGCCAGTGCGCTTTCGACGGTCTTCACCTCGAAGCCTTCCATCGCGGCCTGCAGGGCGCAGATGGGGTCGATCTCCGTGACGATCACACGCGCACCGTAAGAGCGCATCGAGTGGGCGCAGCCTTTACCTACGTCGCCGTAGCCGCAGACCACGACCACCTTGCCGGCGATCATCACGTCCGTAGCGCGTTTGATACCGTCGGCCAGCGATTCGCGGCAACCGTAGAGGTTGTCGAACTTCGACTTGGTACACGAGTCGTTGACGTTGATGGCCGGAACGAGCAGTTCGCCGGCCTCCTGCATCTGGTAGAGGCGGTGTACGCCCGTGGTGGTCTCCTCGCTCACACCCTTCCATTCGGCGACCGTACGATGCCACCGCTGCGAATCCTCGGCCAGAATCCGCTTCAGCGTATCGAGGATGACTTCTTCCTCATACGAAGAAGGCGCGTAGTCGAGCGTCGAGACGTCGTTCTCGGCCTTATAGCCTTTGTGGATCAGCAGCGTAGCGTCACCGCCGTCGTCGACGATCAACTGCGGGCCTTTGCCACCGGGGAACGAGAGGGCCATGGCGGTACACCACCAGTATTCGGGCAGCGTCTCGCCCTTCCAGGCGAAGACCGGAACGCCTGCGGCGGCGATTGCAGCCGCGGCATGGTCCTGCGTCGAGAAAATGTTGCACGAGCACCAGCGCACGTCGGCGCCCAGCTCCACGAGGGTTTCGATCAGCACGGCCGTCTGGATAGTCATGTGCAGCGAACCCATCACGCGTACGCCCTTGAGCGGTTTTTCGGGACCGTATTTGCGGCGCACAGCCATCAGGCCCGGCATTTCGTGCTCGGAAATTTCGATCTCCTTGCGTCCCCACTCGGCCAGCGACATGTCGGCAACTTTGTAGGGCATGGTCAAATCCAAATACATAGTATTCTAGTTTAATTTCAAAATATATTCCTTATCCTTTTCGATCTGTGCGCGTAACTCCTCCACGGTGGCGAACTTGCGTTCGTCGCGGATTTTTTCGAGCAGTTCGACGCGCAGCAGGCGGCCGTACAACTCGCCGCTAAAGCCGAAAATATGCGTCTCGAGCCTCCGTTCGACACCTCCGACCGAAGGATTGCGCCCCAGATTCGACATGGCGTCGTAGGTTTTGCCGTCGACCTCCGCACGCGAACGGTAGACCCCGTCGGCAGCAGCTATGTCTGCCGGAACAGCCAGGTTGGCCGTCGGAAACCCCAACTCACGTCCGAGTCGGCGTCCGTGTTTCACAACGCCTTCGATCACCGTCCGTTCCATCAGATTTTTTCAGTCAGTTTACGCACCAGCCGGAACTGCGAGAAGAACTCCTTAGCGAAGACGCGCAGCACCGTATAGGAGGGTATCGCCAGCAACATGCCCAGGATTCCGGCCAGCGAGCCGGCAATGAGAATCACCAGGAAGATTTCGAGCGGATGCGCCTTCACGCGCTCGGAATAGAGCGTCGGCTGAAGGATAAAATCGTCCATTCCCTTGAGGATCAGCAGCGACCCGGCGATCACAAAGGCCGTATGGCCCACGGACATGCCTTCGATCGGCGTAACGATCCCCACAAAAACCGAAACCACGCCCCCGATCAGCGGTCCGGCATAGGGTACGACATTCATCACACCCATGACCAGGCCGATGAACGCCGCGTCGGCGGCCTTCATCCCGAAGGCCATCATCACCAGCGTCGCGGCGATCGTAAGCAGAAGGCTCTCCGAGAGGATGCCCGTAAAGTAACGTGCCAACAGGAGCGTCACCGAATCGAGCGCACGGGTGATATTGTCGTGGTAATGTTCCGGAAAAATCGACGTGACCATCGCATAGAACAGCCCGTCCTCCTTAAGGAAAAAGAAAGTAATGAACGAGATGGAGAAAATGGCGATCACCGACGAAAGCACAAGGTTGATGACCGACGAGAAAATCAGGTTGAGCGAATTGATGTCGATGATCTGCTTGAGGGCCGAGGTCAACTCGTCGGAGAGCGAGAATGTACTCTCGGGCAACGAGAAGAGCGTTTGCAGGTCGTGCTGCATCCGGGCAATGGGTTCGCCGATGCTACCTACGACTGCGGCGAAGTCGACATGGGCAAACTGGTTTATCTTGTTGAAAACCAGCGGCACGAACAACGAACACAGGGTAGCGATTACGCCCCAGATCACCACGAGCGTCACCAGGGCCGCAAGCCAGCGGGGAACCTGCCATCCCTTGATATGCAGTCCCGAAAGAAACTTCACCAACGGGCTGCCCATGACGGCCAGCACGGCCGAAATGAGGATGTAGACAACGATCGACGAAAAATACCAGACCAAAAACAGCACGGCCGCAGCAATCGCCGCACCCGCGATGAATCTCAGGAAGGTCTGGGGAGTCGCCTTCATGCCGTTACTCGGTTTCGAGGTTCTTATGCAGGCGGGCGATCGGGGTTTGTGAACCCACGACGGGATCGCCGATCTCTACCAACAGTTCGCTGTCCTTCGGCACGAGCACATCGACGCGCGAGCCGAACTTGATAAATCCGCAGACGCTGTTCTGCTCGACCGTCTCACCCACCTTCATATAGGAGATGATGCGGCGCGCAATCAGTCCCGCGATCTGGCGGAAGAGCACCTTCTGCCCCGCAGGCATGGCGACTACGGTGGTCGTACGCTCGTTTTCGGTCGACGACTTGGGATGCCAGGCCACGAGGAAACGCCCCGGATGGTATTTGAAATATTCGACCGTACCGCCCACGGGAACCCAGTTCATGTGGACATTGGTAACGGACATGAAAATCGAGATTTGCAGCATTTCCTGCTTGAGGTACTCGTTTTCGACGACAACCTCGGTAACGACTACGCGACCGTCGCAGGGGGAGAAAACCAAATCGGCATCGTGGATACGGACCCGGCGGGGTTCGCGGAAGAAGGCTACGATGAAGAACCAGAACAACAACAGCACAAGGGTACTGAACCACAGCAGCGAAACATTCGCATCGTGGACCAGCAGGTGGTAAAACAGCCACCAGAGAAGCACGCAGACTGCGCCCGAAATGCCGATGATTTTGTATCCTTCCTTATTAATTCTCATAACAAAATTGAGTTTGCAGTTACATCACAAAAAGCATATACACAAAGACGAACGGCGCCGAAAGCAGCATGGCATCGAAGCGGTCGAGCACCCCGCCGTGGCCGGGAATCAGCGTTCCCGAATCCTTGACGCCGGCAGCGCGTTTGAACATCGACTCCACCAGATCGCCCAGCACGCCGGTGACGGCGGCGACGAGCGCCAGCCCGGCCCACACCCAGTAGTTGCCATCCTGTACATAAGCAGCAACGAGTCCCATCGCCACGGCCCCGATGATCCCGCCGAAGAACCCTTCCCACGATTTCTTGGGCGAGAGACGTTCGCAGAGGCGGTGTTTACCGATGGACATGCCCACCAGGTAGGCGAAAACATCGTTGGCCCAGATGATGAAGACATAGAAAAGCATCACCCAGGGACTCCACGTTTCGCTGCCGATGATCGGGATGTAGCACATCAGCGAAAAAGGCAGCGCCACATAGACGACGCCCATAAAAGTTATGCCGATATTGGCGGCGGGATTTTCACGCCGACGGTAGAGTTCGCAGATGAACATCGCAGGCAGCAGCAACAGCAGGAAAGCCATCCCGCAGGCAAAAGCCTGCCGGGCGCTGCCGAGAATCTCGATGTCATCCGAAACGAATGCAAAGTTCAGTGCAAAAAGAACGAGTCCCGCAACCAGTCCGACGACCCGCTGGGGTTTGTTGCCCTGCTCTTCGGCCAGCGAATAGAACTCCGTCATGCCGACGGCCAGCAACGCCGCCAGCAGCAGGCCGAAACTCCATTGCGACCATGCGATAGCCCCCAGCATCACCACGGCGAGGATAGCCCCGCTCATCGTGCGCACCCAGAGGTTCTTCATTTTTTCACTCATCAGTTTTTAAGGGTGTAGTGGGTTTCAGACGGGTTATTTGGGTTCGGGAGCGGCGACGGACGGTGCTACGGGAGCCGGCTGGGTCGCAGCGGCATCGGCCTTGGCCGGTTCTCCGGCGACAGCCGCGGCCTGCTTTCCGGCCTTCGGCTCCTCTTCGGCCGACTGGCCTCCCCCGGCCTTGGCTTTCGCCTCGGCTTCCCGACGTTCACGTTCGATATCTTTCTTGCGCTTGCCGAAAATGCGCTCTACATCCTCGGTGAAGACCACCTCGCGGGACAACAGCAATTCGGCCAGTTCTTTCAGGCCGTCGGCATGCTCACGGAGCACCTTCTCGGCCATCTTATAGGCCTTCTCGATCACCTGTTTGGCCTCGGCGTCGATCTGCTGGGCCGTCTGTTCCGAATAAGGTTTCGTGAAGGTCATGTCGCTCTGGCCCGTGGAGTCGTAGTAAGACAGCGTACCCACGTTTTCACTCATGCCGTAGTAAGCTACCATGGCATAAGCCTGCTTGGTGACGCGCTCCAGGTCGTTGAGCGCCCCGGTCGAAATTTCGCCGAAGGTCAGTTGTTCCGAGACGCGGCCGCCCAGCGTCGCGGCCAGTTCGTCCATCATCTGCTCGCGCGTGGTGATTTGACGCTCTTCGGGCAGATACCATGCTGCGCCGAGCGCTTTGCCGCGCGGGATAATCGTCACCTTGATTAGCGGACTGGCATTTTCCAGAATCCAGCTTACCGTGGCGTGGCCCGCCTCGTGGAAAGCGATCACGCGCTTCTCCTCGTCGGTGATGATCTTATTCTTGCGCTCCAAGCCTCCCACGATACGGTCGATGGCGGCGAGGAAATCCTCTTTCGAGATGAATTTCTTGTTGTGGCGGGCGGCGATCAGCGCGGCCTCGTTGCAGACATTGGCGATGTCGGCGCCCGAGAAGCCCGGGGTCTGGCGCGCCAGGAACGAACGGTCGAGCTGCGGATCGAGCTTCAGCGGACGCAGGTGGACGTTGAAAATCTCCTCGCGCTCCTTCACGTCGGGAAGTCCCACCTCGATCTGGCGGTCGAAACGCCCGGCGCGCATCAGCGCCTTGTCGAGGATGTCGGCGCGGTTCGTAGCCGCGAGCACGATGACACCCGTATTGGTCTGGAAGCCGTCCATCTCGGTAAGAAGCTGGTTCAGCGTATTTTCACGTTCGTCGTTGCCCGAGAATCCGGCGTTCTTGCCGCGGGCGCGGCCGATGGCATCGATCTCGTCGATGAAGACGATGCACGGAGCCTTCTGCTTGGCCTGTTCGAAAAGGTCCCGCACACGCGAAGCGCCCACGCCGACGAACATTTCGACGAAATCGGAACCCGAAATCGAAAGGAACGGCACGTTGGCCTCCCCTGCGACAGCCTTGGCCAGCAGGGTTTTACCCGTTCCCGGAGGGCCTACGAGCAGCGCGCCCTTGGGAATCTTGGCGCCCAGTTCCTTGTATTTGTCAGCCTTTTTGAGGAAATCGACGATCTCCATGATCTCGACCTTCGCTTCCTCCAGACCCGCTACGTCCTTGAACGTCACGCGCTTGGAGTTGTCCTTATCGAAGACCTGCGCTTTGGCTTTGCCGACGTTCATAATGCCTCCGCCGCCGCCGGCCCCCGCGCCACGCGACATAGAGCGCATGACGAAAAACCAGGCGCCGATGATTACGACCCACGGCAACAGGTTGATAAGCAGCGAAGTCCAATCGTTGGCCTTGTTTTCATAAATCACCGGGACAACCTGCCCCGACTGCTCCTCGGCGGCTTTGAGGTCCTCGCGGAACGAGTCCACCGAACCGATGGTGAAAATCAGCTGCGCTCCCGACTCGGGAAGGCGTTTAAAACGCTTGTCCACCGAGTCGTTGCGGTACTTGTCGCCGGCCTCTTTCTTGAGGAATACCTGAGCCTGGTCGCGGTTTACAACCTGGATTTTCTCCACGTCGCCCTTCTCCACCATCTCCTGCACGGTAGCCCAGTCACTGGGCAGCGGCGTGTCGTTGACATCGCCGAAGACATACCAGCCGATGATGAAAGCGGCGATCAGGCCGTAAATCCACAACATCGAGGGCCGCGGCATGTTCATATTCATTTTATTGTTGTTCTTGCTTTTCTGTGCCATAATTCGGATTACTCTTCGTATTCATACTTCACCAACGGCGCATCGGCCCACAGCTCCTCGAGCTTGTAGAAGCCGCGCAACTCGGTCTGGAAGATGTGAACGACCACGTCCACATAGTCCATGGCGATCCATACGCCGTTCTGCTGGCCTTCGATGCGCCAGACCTTTTCGCCCAGCGTTTCGAGTACCTTCTCTTCGATTCCGGAGGCGATGGCGCACACCTGTGTCGTGGAGTCGGCGTTGCAGACCACGAAATGCGAACAGATTGCCCCGTCGAATCCCGAGAGGTCCAACGATACAATATTCTTACCTTTTTTATCTTCAATCGCGCTGACGATCGTTTCGATCAGTTTATTCATATAATATCCAAATAGGTATCTATAACCTTACAAAGGTAAGAAAAGAGAATGAGATTTGAAAGCAACGGGGTAAAAATCGCTCCCGTATCGGGCATATTGCCCGGCCGGCAATTCATTATTTCGCCCTTTTTATTGCCGATTTCGCTTTATCGCGGCATTTAAAAACACACGCTCGTTCGCGAATGGCCGAGGCCTCTGCGGCATACCTTAAATAAAAAAAGGAGACGGAAAAATTCCGTCTCCCTCATCTTCGGCTGTAATCGACCGCAGAATCCCCGGTTATGAATACTTGGGATTGGGTCCGTATTGATTGTCACCCGGCGCGCTGTCCATACAATAAAAGACAAAGAACACGATCACCAGAATAAAATTAACGAACGGAATCAGGAACAGCAACAACAGCAATCCGCTTTTCCCCGTATCATGCAAACGGCGCACGGTAACGGCCAAAGACGGCAGAAAAGCGACAAGCGGCCAGATAAACCACCCGACAAACGGAATCAGGGTCATCAGGAAATTGAACAATGCCCAAAACCAGAATTCGCTGCGGCGCGCCCGGCCACTGAAGGTCGCATATTTCGAAAAGCAGGTTTTTATAGCAGCCCCCATACCCATCGAGGTCGGGCCGGCCTGTGAATTATAGCTGTATCCAGCCCCCTGCCCGTTATTGACCGGCATATTGGTGGGCGGCATGCCCGGACGGGCATTGCCCGAATACCCGCCCTGCGCCCCGGGCATCGCATACTGCGTGCCGGCATTCGCCGCAGGCCCGAAAATGCCCGGAAAATCATTCCAGTTCAACTGGGCGCCGCTGGGAAAAACGATCTGGTCGTTGATCGAGATATCACAGCTGCCATGCCGTATCAGGCGTCCGTTGATGTACGTCCCATTAGTGCTGTAATCGGTAAACACGACGCGGTTGAAATCGTCCACCGAGATTTCCGCATGACGGCCACTCACCACCGGATCGTTTACGACGATGTCGTTTTCGGGATTCCGTCCGATATAAAAGGTTCTCATATGGTTTAAGTTTAGGAGTTGTTTTCAGGATTATCCACAGCGCCCGACTGCTCGACACGCACCGTCCGGTAAACGGTCTTGTCGACCGTACTGACCACCCGGACCTCGGCCGTGCGGGCGGCCGTGCCCGGATTCGCCCCAACGGTATTGACCGTAAAGGTTCCGTTGCCGCTGCCCGAGCCGTCGGAGATGTGCACCCACGATTCGGGACATTCGGCGCTCCAGCCGCCGGGACACTCGACGCGAATCGCGACAGGCTCGGTCGACTCCGCCGCAATGGGGACCTCCGAAGGCGTTACGGAGAACGGATAGGCATTCTGGGTAACCGTGACAGATTTCGTCAGGGAAGGCGCGAGGGCGCTTGCGACCGACAGCGTAACACTCCTCGAAGCGGTCCCGGTATTATTGCCCGAGGGGACGATTGACAGCGTCTGATTTCCGGAACCCCTGTCCGGAGTCACCGTCACCCACGACGGAACGTTTTGAACGCTCCATGCCCCCATACAGACCACCGACACGTTCTTCGCCGACGCTCCGAGGGCGTCGAACGATAGCTCTTCGCCCGTCGAATCGAACTCGAAGGCCTTCTGCGAAACGGCAACCTCCTTGACCAGCGAAGGATTGAGGTCGCTGACGATCCGGAAGGTCGCATTGCGCGCAGCGAGCGTCGTATTGTTCCCGACCGAGACGGACAGGGAACCGTTGCCCGTGCCGGAGTTCGGCGTAACTGTGATCCATGCAGGAGCGTTCTGGACGGTCCATCCTGACATGCACACCACAGGCACAGTCTGCGCCGCGGTCGAAAGCGCGTCGAACGAAAGTTCCTCTCCCTTCGAATCGAACTCGAAGGCATTTTGCGAAACGACGACCTCCTTGACCAGCGAAGGATTGAGGTCGCTGACGATCCGGAAGGTCGCATTGCGCGCCGAGGTCGCCGTATTGTTCCCGACCATGACGGATACCGAACCGTTGTCCGAGCCGGAACCGGGAGTGACGGTGATCCACGGCGTGGTGTTCTGGACGTTCCATCCCGACATGCACACGACAGATACGGTCCGGGACTCGGTCGAAAGCGCGCCGAACGATAGTTCCTCTCCCTTCGGATCGAACTCGAAGGCCTTCTGCGAAACGACGACCTCCTTGACCAGGGCAGGATTGAGGTCGCTGACGATCTGGAGGGTCGCATTACGCGCTGAGGTCGCCGTATTGTTTTCGACCCGGACGGATACCGATCCGTCGCCCGAACCGGAACCGGGAGTGACAGTGATCCACGACGGGACGTTCCGAACGCTCCATCCCGACATGCACACCACAGGCACAGTCTGCACCGCGGTCGAAAGCGCGTCGAACGAAAGCTCCTTGCTCGTCGAATCGAACTCGAAGGCCTTCTGCGAAACCGTCACGGGCTTCTTCAGGCCGGGATTGAGCGAACTTACGACATTCAGCGTAGCCGTTCTCGGCTTTGTATCGAGGTTCTGCGTCGGAGTGATGGAAATCCGTCCGTTGCCCGAACCGGAAGTCGGCGTTACGGTCAGCCACGAAGGCGCATCCTGAACCGTCCAGCCCCCCATGCCCGTCACGGTTATCTCCGAAGCGGCGACATCCAGCGTTTCGAACGATACGCTTACGGCCGTTTCATCGAATTCGAAGGCTTGCTGGGTGATCGTCACCGCTTTCTTGAGCGAACTGTTCAGGGTGCTCACGATCTGGACAACACCGCTCCGGGACTTCGTCTCGACGTTGTTCGCCGGGCGGATCGAGATCGTGGCGTCGCCTGAACCGGACGTAGCGGAAAGCCCCATCCACACCTGGGCGTTTTCGACGGTCCATCCCTCCATACAGGTCACATTCACCGTTGAAGTCTGCGTATTGAGCGCCTCAAAGGAGAACGACTCGGAAGCGGAATCGAAAACGAACGGAGCTTGCGTGATGGAAACGGACTTCTCCAGCCCGTTCAGGGTGCTGCGAACGCCGAACGACGCACTGCGTTCGGAAGTCGTCACATTATACGCCGGGGCCACGGTGAGCGTCGCATTGCCCGAACCCGCCAACGGAGAGACATTCGCCCACGAGGGAGCGTTCACCACGGTCCAAACTCCGGAGCATACCACAGGAACCGTATTCGATGCCTTATTGATGGCCTCGTAGGAGAAACTTGCCGGAGAGGAGTCGAATTCGAAGGCCGGCTGGGAGAATGCGATCTCCCGGCTGTCCCCGCTCAACGTACTGTTGACCTTCACGGAAGCCGACCGCGGAGAGAGTTCCCCGTTGGATTCCACCTGGAAGGTCACGGTCGAGTTTCCCGTGTGCGACAGCGGCGCGGCCTTGATCCATGCCGGCACGCCGGTCACGGTCCATCCGGCCGAACACTCCACCGACACGACGTAGGAACCGGAGGTGATGACGGGAACCGCAAACGAGGATTCGGAAACCGAGAACGTGAACTTGTCTTGCGACACGGCGACCTCCAGCACTTTCGTCGTTCCGTTATACGTGCTAGAGAACTGCACCTTGCCGGTACGTTCCGACGCAAGGAGGTTGTTGTCCGCCGAGAGCGTCACCGTGGCGTCGCCCGTTCCCGACATCGCGCTGGCCTGAATCCAATCCGGCTTACTCGAAACAGTCCATGTCGCCGAACACTCGATCGACACGGTGCACCGGTCGGTGGGCAGCGTCGGGTAGCGGAACGTCTCGGGAGCGACCGTGAAGACATAGCCCCGCTGCGTAATTTCGAAGGTCTTTTTCAGTCCGTTGAGCAGGCTCGTTACCGTGATGGTCGTTTTCCGCGGATTCTCGTCCGTATTGGCGGCCTTTGCATTGTAGGTAACGGTCGCATCGCCCGAACCCGAAGTCTGCGAGAACTCCATCCAGCTTTCGGAGCTGCTGACCTGCCAAGTGCCGGAACACCTGATCGTCAGGTTATATTTGTCGGTCGACAGAGTCGGCAACTGCGTATTGGCCGCATTGGCCGTGAAGATAAACGCATCCTGTTTTACGGAGACACGCTCGGAGAGGGCGTTGTGTTTGCTGCGGAACTCGATGGAGGCTGTGCGGTCCGTCAATTCGAGATTCTGCCCTGCGGCCTTGAGCGTAAGCGCCTCCCCGGCTTCATTGCCGGTTCCGGAAGCGGCTGACAGAACGACCCATTCGGGAACCTGCAGCGCCTCCCAATCGCCCGACGAGGCAACCGTAAGGCTCTTATCCGACGTATCGGCGTTCGCAAGGTTGAACTCGAGCGGAGAAACCCCGAAGACATATCCCTTCTGCGACACCTTGATGATCCGCTGGGCGCCGGCATCGCAAAGCAGTACGATCTCGCCGGAGCGCGCCTCCCGGGTCGGGTTGGCGCCATCGACGCTGACCGACAGCGTCGTAATGTCCGAACCTTCGCGCTTGTCGAGCACGATCCAGGCCGGGCTGTTGGCAACGACCCACGGACTCTCGGAATCCACGGTCAAGTCGATCTGACGCGTATCCAGCGCTTCGTATTGAAGTTCCTCCTGATCTACCAGGAAACGCAGGTTTTCCTGAATCAGGACGATTTTATACGAATCCAGGGCCCCGGAAAGTTTCAGGGTCATTTTCCGCGGTTCCCGGGATATGTTGTAGCTCACGGGATTGAACGACAATTCAGCGTCCCCGCTCCCCTCCGAGGCCGAGTAAGCCATCCATTCGTCTGTCACGGCATCCTCGATGCGGGACAACGGGTATTCGGCGGAGGGTTTCTCCGCGTCGTCCTCCTGCTTTTCGACCAGATTGGCCAGCTCCCGGGCCATCGTCCAATCCGTATTGCAATGCAGGTTGATCGTCTCCGCCGCCGTTTCGAACTCCTCGCACTGGTTCCATCTGAAGGTGATCTCCTCACGCGACAGCTCGACATAGGGATACTCCTGGGAAACGGCGACCGATTCCGAGAAGTTTCGGTCGATGGTCTCGAAACGAATCGCGCACTCCCGGTTTTCGTAGGTACGGTTCATCTCGGCCGACATCACCAGCGAAGTCGTCCCGGACCGCCCCTCCGTCTTACTGAGGATCAGCCAGTCGGGCTTATCGTAGACTTTCCAAGCCGCATCCGTGGTAAGGGCGAACGAAACCTCGCTTCCGACGGGAGAAATCACCGCCTCCTCGATGGATATGGCCCCGCCGTTCAGAACTGAAGTCTGTTTGTTTTTGTCTTTGTCGCACGCAGTCAGCAAACCCGCGGCGCAAACAAGGAACAGAAATTTCTTCATATTGAGTCAATTATTAATTTTATCTGTCATATATCAGGTCACCCGGGGTAGCTTTGAGCAGTTTCCCCATAACGGCGTAAACCGTATACACGGATGCGAAGACGATCACCAGCACGGAGTAGAACGTTTTGCTGCTCCACAACGAAAGGTAATCGAAAGTCCCATCCTTCAGCACCCCGAACACCGGCAGCAGTTCCTGCACAGCCCAGGTCGTCGCCAGCGAGAGCACGACGGCGACGAGGACCATGGCAACCATGATCAGCACATATACGCTGATAAGTTCGTAATTGCCGATACCGAAAGCCTTGAATGTACCCAAGTTGCGCTTCACCTTCTGGAAATACGAATGCAGCAGGTTCACGATGAACAGGATGATACATACGATGGCGAAAACGATCATGGTCCACGAAAGAATGTTGGCCATGACGCTGACTTCGTTGAAGTTCTCCTTGGCGCTGATCTGCGACATCTCGATGTCTATATTGAACTCACGTTTGGCAAACTCCTGAAAATCGGAAATCCGGTCCAGATCCGAAAAATGGACCGAGATAAAATCGTTGTCGTCGTCGATGACATCGGCTTCGTTATAGTTGTAAAGGCGGCGCACGCCCGACTTCGCGTATTTGGCCAGGATTTCCTCGTCGATCTCTTTATTGACCCGAAAATCCACCTCGTCATCGTCGTCGAAATAGAGCGAGACGAACCTGCCGCCGCCGATTCCGACCAGCCGCGGCATGCTGTCGTCGTCGTTCGTGTAAAACGACAGGTCTGTTTTCTGCGCCACGGTCTGTTCCAGGTCGGCGACAAATTTCCCGACATCGACCCCATTCGGCACATTGTAGAGGAAGGAGGTGTAATAGCTGCGCTCGTAGAGGTTGAGCGAATGCGCCAGATCCTGCAGATAGAAAAACTTGGTTCCTATGATGTCCATATTGGTCGGCAGCCGTTTCACGACAGCGAGCACCGGTACGGGAACCAGCGCATAATGATCGTGGTAGATGTCCACGAAAAATTCATCCGCCGCTTCGGCATCGCAATACCCGTGGTAGTAAAGATAGGTCGGAATCTCCTTCGTATACCCGAGTTTGTTATACAGGGCATCATACGTTATGATTACGCCGAACGAGGTGTTGTCCAGCGCCGAATCGGGAACACGGTGTCCCGACACAACGTTGTCGTCGCTGAGAATAGCATGGACCAGCGGCGTGTCGATGTCCGCAAAATACCGGCACTTCAGATTCCGGGTGTTCCGGTCGCTGCTGAAAAATGACGTATACCAGTATTTGTCGGTTTGGTATCCCTTATAATGGTATTCGGCCATGTTGTCCTCGTTGCTGAGGCTCTCCTCGAAACGGCTGAAATCGTTCCCGGCGAAATTATTCTTGATGTCGACCCAGTTGATGAACGGATCGTTCATCTTGTACGACAGATAGCCGAGGCTCGCATTGCTGAACGCAATGGCCATGAACGTCGCGGTAAGCACGCCCCACAACAGCCACAGGCTCGAACAGCGTTTACCGAGGACAACCTTTCCCTCCCGCTTGACAAACAACCTGAAATAGTCGTTGGATATTATTTTATCGAGTTTCATATTCTGCCATATTTTAAATACGCTTCGAACTCCTCCGCAGAGTAGGCTTCGCTTCCGTTGGACCAGCGCCGATCTCCGGCCGAAGTAAAGATGCAGTCGTCGTCGATGACTCCGTAATAGGAGATCTCATCGTTTACGGATTTCGACGGACGGCTCTCCTTGCGGATCCGGATGATAACGTCGGCGAACGTAACGGCGAGATGCATATCGTGCGAAACGATAATGGCCGAACTCCCGTCGAACTGCGTGAGTTTCTCCGAAAGCAGTTCCATCGCCTTCACGGCATTGTCGCTGTCCAGATTGCCGGTCGGCTCGTCGCCGAACAGCACCGTAAAATCGGGCAGGATCGCCCGGGCGAAAGCCAGGCGCTGCTGCTGGCCGCCGGAAAGTTCCTGCGTCATGCGGGATTCGTCGATATGGTCCAGACCCAGATCCGCCATCACCTGACGCGCCCGTTCGAACGACGACTTCTGAGAATATCCCTGAAGCATGCGGGTCAGCGCAATATTCTCGTAGGCCGTGAAATTACGCATGAGGTTCGTACTCTGGAAGATAAAATTGAAGTGCCGGAGACGGAACGAGGACAATTCCCGGTCCCGATGCCGCCACAACGCCACAAGGTCCGTCGGATTATCCCCGACCTCGTAAAACAGGAACTTCGTTGCGTCATCGGGCACAATGGTGTTGTTCATCATGCCCAATGTCTCGAGAATCGTACTCTTACCGATACCCGATTCGCCGACGATGAAAACCTTCTTACCCCTCGGGATAACGAGTTTCCGGATCTCGAGTATCACTTTCGACAATCCCGGCCGGTAATGCCTGTCGTAGGAACACGCCAGATTTTCTATTTCAAACAGTTTGTTCATAGTCATTAAGGAAGATCCTCGATGGGAACCCAATAGTAGGTCGCACCGTTAAATTCTTTGATAAATTTATAACCCTTGCTCTGGCGTATCCGGACCAGATTGGCGTATTTCCGCCTGAAATCCGTGATGATCCGCAGGTACTGGGCCGGATTCACGGCCTGCTGGTTCGACAGGTCGTCGAGCGTATTGCCCCGCAGGGCCGATGCGGACTCGTTCAATCCGGCGATCATGTTCATAATGTCGCCGTTGCTGAGCCGCGACATCTCGGCGTCGGTCATACCAGGGGCAAGGCTCCGCACGAGCGCCTTCAGGGCCTCGATATAGGGCGTACGGTCTTTAGTCTGGGAGTTGGACGCAGCCTCCGCCACCGGGGCCAGCCGCTTCAGCAGATCCTGGAACTCCTCCGCCGAGATGAAAATCACCGGCTTGAAGAATTCCCGGCCGCTGGCATCCTGCTTTTTCGCATAGCCGCGGAAATTCACCAGGGCATTGCTGCCCTTCATCGCCTCGACCCACTCCTTGCCGAGCACATTCTCGACAAAGGCGAGGTCAACGTCGATGTCGCCCTGCCCGCCGGCAACTCCCGTCGGAACGGGACCCGCCTTCTGGGTGATGGCCGCAGCGTTTCCCTTCTGGAAAATAAGATCGATCTGGTACTTGATGGTCTTCGCAAAATCCGAAATCGCCCCCGTCATCTGGGAGGTCAGTTTCAAGGGGTCCATCTTACCGCCTCCGACATTGGCATCGGCGAACCGATGGTTGCAGATGTAGAGCTGCTCTCCCTTGACGTTGCCCTTGAAATTGTAGCCTTCCAACGCCCCGGAGACCGATTTGGATTGACCGGCCACCACCTTGATCGCACTATTCAGCTTGACGTACTTCTGCTGGAGGCTCTTTCGCATGAGCGACAGCACCTGATTGTTGAACGAGTTGTAGGCGACGATGTTCTTATTCTGGACCTGGAAACCCATGAGGTGAACGTTTTTTTCGACCACCTTGGCGATGAGCGCCTCGGCCGTCGGGCATTTCAGGTCGGCGGCGGCATTGCCGCAGTCGCCCACAACCAGCATGATATTGCTTTCGCCATCCTTGAATTTCAGTTTGTCCAGCGCCGTCCCCAACCCGAAAAACAGGGCCTCGGTCTGGGTAAGGTCCTGCGGGGAACTCCGGATTCCGTATTTGCCTCCGCTGTCCAGAAAATCGTTCACCCGCGACAGGTTGCGCACGTCGGTCATGGGCAGCACCTCGGCCAACCCCTCCTCGCCGTCGGCATAGTCCCGGTAGATCACCGCGCCGATCTTGATTTTATAATTCTTCGAGAAGAACTGGCATCCCTCCTTGATGGCCTCCTTCACCGCCGGATAATAGGGTTCCATCGAAGAGGTTCCGTCGATCACGATAGCCAGGTTGATGTTCTGCATCTTCTCAAGACGCTCCATCTTGGCCTTCTCGGCTTCATCCACGGGCGTCTCTTCTGTACCGGCAGCCGTTCCGCCGATGGTGCTGAACGTCGAAAGGTTGTAAATCGCCTGGGAACCGTTGTCGAGAATCGGGAAACGCAGGCTGATCGGGTTCATTCGATAGAGATACTGCTCGTATTTCCCCGCCATCTTTTTCTTGAACGGAATCCGGCTGATGGCATTTCCGGAAAGTTGGCCGTCCTTATAGATGTCCACCTGGATTTTGTTCGCGGCGAAATACTCCACGTCCGCGTGCTCCCAGGTAGGCTCCAGGCAGGAACGCTGGTTCCACGGCACGAACGATTGTTCCGGGACCCAGCAGAACAGCACCTGATCGGATACCGAGCCGTCCATGCGGTTCTGAATCGCGAGCAGCGCCATGTCCTTCTCGCGTTTCATGATGAAATAGAAGTTCATATCGGTCGACAATTCGAGCGATTTGCCCTGCTTCGAAGGATCCAGATACCCCCGCCCGAACGACTTGGTCTGCGCATTGCTCGTATTGAGATTGACGCACAGAAGCGCCTTGTTGTAAATGCCCCGATCGTTGGCCAGGCAGTTCTGCCACAGCAGCAGCTTCTTCATAGGAACCCACCCCTTACACTCGGCAGCCTCCGAGATGAGCGGATAGGTGACCACCTTGGGATCGGTATACACCAATGCGTAACCATTCTGAATCCGGGCGATCCGGACCTGCTCGTTAAAGCGCAGGGCGGAGAATTTAACCGATGAACCGGGAGCCTCGTAAGTCGTATTGTTGTCGCGGTCGCTGTACACGTCCCAGTACTTGAACTGCCCCTTCTGCGGAGCGTCGCCCTGCCCGAAATCGGCCGACGCCATCAAGGCTTCGGCCTCGCTCTCCGTGAGAACGATGGAGGCGAGTTTCTTGGGACGGAAGGCTTCGCATTTCTTGGGCATCTGGGGAGCGGCGGCATGGGAACCGCACACAAAGACCGTAACCGAAAAAAGCGTAACGAATATTTTTTTCATTTCAACATAATTAATTTGATTCCATCAATAAGGCATGGGCATGAACGGGACCGAGGAGGGCCACAGTCTCTTGCTTCCGAATGGCAACTCCTTGTCATAGGGCAAAAGATCGTACTCCCCGCTGTAAAGGACATTGACCTTCAGATAGCCCGATTGGATCATCGGCTCCATATCCATCACAAAAAAGAGCGAGGCGATCACATACTCGTTGTTCTGGAGCGACCAAAACGTGGAATTGACATAATAAGTCCACGTCACCGACTTGTAGAGGGGATTCCCCCCGTCGTCAATGATGTCGTTTGCGTTGAAAATATCCTGAACCCGCTGGCGGTCCGTCTTGGGTTCAATGTTGTGCGAACGCTTGGTCTGGAGTTCGTCCACGATCTTGTCGAAATCCGCACGATTGTCCGATTTGGTGTTGACCTCCACGCACAGGGGCGCATCGCCGTTGGGCAGGTAAAAAACGACGGCTATTTCATCCGGATAATTGATCGCATCGGAATAAGCCATCTGCAGGCGTTCGATCAGATACTGCACGGGAGTATTCTCGTCGTGGGCGATGTAAATGAAAGAGAAGTCTTGTTCCGACGACCGCTGCGCATGGACCGACGACAAGCCGAACAACAAACTGGCAACTAATAAACAGAGGCGTCTCATGTCAAATCGTTATTTTAATTTTGAAATAGGTGATGCGATTAAACTGGTCGTATTGCGGAGCACCGACCACCTGCAGCGTCCAGTCGTTCGCCACCTTGCCGTCGAGGATGGCCCCGACGCTGGTGGGAGCATCCACGCCCTCGGGAATCGAGGCGCAGTCGATACGCAACTTGTCGTGGTCGAAGTAAAAGAAAAACAACCGCTCCAGTTGCGAACTGCTCATGTTGAGCATAGACTGGAGTTCGGAGGCGGAGAGCCGCCGCAGTTTGTTGAATCCGCCGACCGTCTTGCTGGCATGGGTGCCCGTACGCTTGTTCACCACCACCAGGTCGTATTTACCGCCGTCCACCGGATACACGTCGTTGAACACCCCGTTCGCCGATGTGTATTTGGCCTCCGAACCGCCGACCTCGCAAAGTTGGTAATTCAAGACATCGCCCGACAGTGCCGAAGCCTTTGCGACGAAACGATACCCGATCTTTTGATAGTTTTTCGATTCCCGGTCGTAGACAAGCGCCTGGGTGATCTCCGGCATGTCGTCCCCCGTCGAAACAGCAGGCGGGGTCTGTTCCGGCACAGCCGGCTCATGCTCCGCAGAGGGCTGTTCCTGCATGGTAGCCGGCTCCGGTCCGGCCGGTGATTCCTGCGGCAATTCTGCGGCAGGGGCCTCGGCCGCCAGTGCCGTGTCCTGCTGCGGAACGGCTTCGGCGGGATTATCCCGGTCCGCCGTTTCAACGGGCAGCAACTCCTTCGGGGCGTGCGCCAAAACCGGAGTCCGAATGCCTCCGGAAGCGGCGGACCCGCCTCCCGTCCCGAAAACGGGAGCGTCGTCCCTGTCCAGCAGCGCCTCTACGGGCATCATATATCCGATCGCAAAGCAGCATAGAAAAGCGGCCGCCATACCAGCAATTCCGAATATCGTCTTGTTATTCATATCTCCTCCTAAAACTTAAACATTAAACCCAGTTCCAGCCACATCGCCTGACGTTTGTACGACACGCAGTCCATAAACGAACGGGTTGCGACATTCTCCTTCAGCCGGGCGGAATAGACCATCGGATACACCTGATCGGCCGCATTGAAATAGTTGTTTTCATTCGATTTATGCACGTCGGTAAATCCAAGTTCGTAGCTGAACTTCACACACAGGAAGAGGTATTGTTTCAGGAGATTATAATTCAGCCCCAGGCCTCCGACCAGGCTCATGTCGGTGGAATTCCGGGCATACGTATTCGGATAGAGGAATCCGTCGTAATCGTTGTCGAGAGACCCGAATGCATTCTCCTGCTGATTCCGGACCGTTTCGCCGCCGTAGTTGCCATAGACCTCGCCCTTTATGTGGAAAGGCGTCACCTTGGCCGAGCCGTTCATGTAAATCTTGGCCCCCACATTCCAGCTGAGTCCGAGGTTTTTCGAAAGTTTGTGATCAAGGCTCAAATACAGCGGAATCACGATGTCGGTGTAACTTACGCCTTCGGTCACGCTCTGAAGATCATAGCAGCGCGAGTAGGCGGCACCCCGACTGTCGTTGGTGACATACGAATACGACATGTCGTTCAGTCCCAGTTCGATCTTACTCGTGGAGAGAGCCACTCCGGTGTAGATGCTGAGGCAGACGGACCTGCCGAGCGGAAGCGCATACCCCACGTCGACGCCGGCTTCGAAGGCCGAGGAATTGTCCGTAGCGAAATTCACCGGCGAGGTGAGCTTGAAGGCGGAACCGATCGTAAAACCCGCCCGGAGTTTCGCCCGCCAACTGGTCTTGCGGTAATGAAACTGCACGAAATCATAGTTTTTTGTCCGGGCGAGCGTGTCGGCCTTGATGCGCACGTCGTCATGCCATGACCGGATGCTCCCCACTGGCGCGAAAGCCTGATCGAAACTATTGAATTCGGGATGCTTTTTCCCGCACCAAAGTCTATCGTCCAAAGACGACGTACGATTGATGACCACGTAATGCTCGGGGAGCGGAGCCTTCTCCGAGGAGATCGCCCCGTCCACCGACGCAATCCGGCAGCAGTCGGCCTCCGGGTCGTAAACGAATTCAACGGAGATATCGTAATCCGACTTGTAGTACTCTTCGGAAGAGTAAAGGACGGCGTTCCGGTCGTTGTAGACGACGCTTTTGGAGAACCCGACGTTCACATACCATGCTCCGTTTCTCCAAACGGGCGGATCGCGCCTGACATTCTTCATCTCCATCGATACGTTCTCCTTGCCGCGCAACAGGTCGGCATACTCCGCCGCCGGGATTTTCTTACCGGCCGCATGGTCCATCAGATCGCAATAGATCAAGGCGTCGCTGTCGCACAGCTCAAGGAAAGCATACTTGGTATTTTCGTCGTAAATCGTGGCGTTCGATTCGTATTGCTCGATGGCCTCCAGCAACTTCGCATTGATGCGGCGCTTCTCCTTATTGGACAGCGTCTGCGCAACGGACGAAACCGGAAGCCAGATGCACAACAGTAATGATACGGTTATTAGGTTTCTCATAGGAGTACTACAATAAATTTCACGATCAGTCCTATCGCAAATCCGCAGACGGGCGACAATATCCAGAACAGCGTCCGATTGCCCTTGTCACCGTCTCCGGAGTCGTTGGCCGAAGGCGCAAACGCTTTCGTGTTACCTCCCGAGGAGGTTCGCTTGAAGATCACACGATCCAAATCGACGATGAATTCCGCGGCTGTGGAATAGCGTTTGAGCTGCGATTTCTGCGTGGCTTTTTCAACGATACGGCGAAGGTCCTTGTTGACGATATCGTTTACCGGGACCTTCCTGGACACCTGGGCCGACAAAACTTCCTGATTCGACCCCGTGAAAGGCAACCGGCCGACACTCAACTGGTACATGAAAATTCCCAGCGCATAGATGTCCGTCGTCCGGTCCTGATGCTCCACGTCGCCCAACGCGAGTTCCGGTGCGGCATAGCTCACCTTGCCGATGAACGAGCCGGCCTGCGTAAGTTTCCGGTCCTGCCCGGGCGACGAGTCGATGTGCTTGCACACCCCGAAGTCGATCAGTTTGATTTTGTTGTCGATCGTAACCATGACGTTGCTCGGGTCGATGTCCCGGTGGATGTATCCCCGGTCGTGCAACGCCATGATGCCGGACAGAACCCCCTTCATGATAAGCACGATTGCCGTGTCGCGGTTGGTCGTATACATCTCGTAGAACTCCTGCGCAAACGGAATCTGCATACCGGATTTGTCCGTAGTCACACCACTCATGATCTGGTCCAGGTTGACGCCGACCAATCGTTCCATCACCATATAATAGCGGACGATGTTCGCGTCCCGCATGGGGTCATACTCGACATTGGCGATAAAGCCATACATCCGCAGCAGGTTCTCGTGCTCGATCTGGATAGACGATTCCCGCATGGCCCGCTCGATGAGCTGGGGATCCCGGGAAATATTCTCGTGGATCTCCTTGATCGCTACCGGGACCCGGAAGCCGCCGGACATCTCGTCCACGCGATAACCCTGGAAAATCCGGCCCATGCCGCCCTCGCCGAGCGGAACGCTGTCACGATCGTATTCGTAATAGACCCCCTGGTTGCGTTCAGCGTCGCCTTGAATCCTTATTACATTCATTACAGGCTATATTAATTGTTCATTTTCATTTTACCCGGATGGCCACGCACTCCGAGTCCTTATTCAACGGCAGGATGACATAAACTCCCGGCCTGGTAAAATAGATGCGCATCCGTACCCGGCCGCCGTCGATCTTCTCCGCATCGTAGGGAACATTCGCGGCTGCGATGTCCGCATCCCTGTATATCGGATATATCCCGGCCCAGAGCTGGTGTTTCTCGGAAATCCCGACACGGTTCTGCATGGTCCTGACCACCCGGAAATCGGAGCAGTATGCCGTGGTGGGCATCTCGATGCAAACACTGTCTGCAAGCGCAACCGTATCCGCCACCGGCTCCTTGACCAGATAGAATGTTTTCCGCCGTTCGGGCATCTTCAGCACCTTGTTCAGCACGGTCTTCCGTCCGTTGAGATAGACTGCCGTATAGTCGAATTCAGGTTTCTGCTCCTTTACCTCGGGTTCCGGCTTCTCGCAGACAGGCTCCTTGTAGTCGGGATTGACGAATTTGTGATACTTGACCACCCGGTCGATCGGCACGATACGCTCGGAGTCATAATCGCGGGATACGATGGAAAGCTGCTTTTGCAGGATCCGGGAGACGATGTAACCTTCGACCGACCCTTCGCCCTCCACTTCGATGCGATCGAGCAGCGGGACCTGCTCCCACAGGCTGACGGAATAATCGATCCGCTCCGAAGCGATGCTTTTGACATCCGCCAACTTGACGACACGAACACTTCCGTCTTCAAGGCGGATGCACAGTTCGCTGCCGATGACCTGTTCGACGACCTGGCCTTCATAACGCTGTCCGTCGTGCAGGGTCACCACATCCCGGACGCCTCGCCCGGCGTCATCCGAATTGACCGTCTTGGTCGTTTTCAGCACATCTGCCCAATCGAGCGTGAAAAAATCCTTCGTGCACGAGAACAACTTCAACCGGGAGCCTTTCTCCAGCATGACCGCATTGCGAAGCGTCTTGTTCCCCTTGAGAGAAACCGTCGCCAGTTCCACCATCTGTGTGGAGTCGTATCGCTCCAGCGCCCATTCACGCAGCCGGGACGGAAGTTTGGCAACGGCCTTACTCGCACAGGCGATCTCCGCAATGTCGCCTTCATCGACATAGATGGTGGCCTTTTCAGTACTGACCGACAACTGCTTGCCGGGGATCTGCTCCGCAATGTAACCTTCGTATACGGAACCGTTCTTCAGGTAGACCTGCTCGATATTCTGCGCCGAAACCGACGCAGCGCCCAGCGAGAGGGCCATCAGGCAGCCACTTACATATTTATTCATAATGAATCTCATTTATGGATTACTCCTCCTCGCGGACCTTTTTCAGCAGGCGGTGGATATATTTCGACTTGATGGCGAAATTGTATCCCTGCGTGCCGGCATAGCCGCCGTGAATGATTCCGACCATACGCCCCTTCGAATCGAACACTGGCGAGCCGCTCGCCCCGTGGTCGGAGATGGCATTGAGACCGTATTGGCACTTTTCGTTGTTCTGGTTGATCTGCCCTCCGGCGCCGACCGCCTGCAACGTCCTGTTGAGGGCGGTTTTCAGCCCGTTGAGGTCCTGCAAGGCCCCGATAAGCGGGAAACCCATCGTATAGACGTGGGAACCCACATTTCTGTTTCCATCGTCGATTTTGGAAATGGGAATGTACGTAGCTCCTTCGGGTAACTTATTGTTCAGGGTCTGGAAAATGGCGATGTCGACATCTTTGCTGTCGCTCGAAATCACCTCCCGGCCTTTGGTCAGATTCGTATCGTCAAAGAACTGTCCGTTGGGGATGACGCCGATAAAATCGAGCACGCCCTCCACCTTGATGTCCGCCAATGCGACGATCTGGCCGTTGCTCTGATGCATCCGCTGATAGGATTTGGCGATGATCTGCGTTATTTCCGCCTCATCACCATACAACCAGGGTTTTGCAACATGGAGGTTCGACACGAAAACGCCGTCCGAGGAGATAAAGAATCCCGTCGCCGCATAGGCGATGCTGTTCGTTCCGTCGTATACGGTCACGACATCGGTGGACGGATCGACGACCCATTCGACCACCTCATGAGGAGTAGAGACTTTATAATGGAAAGAGGCGATGACCATAGCCGTCGCATTCGAGTACTTCTCGTATAACATTTTATCGGAATATCCCATGAAAGCTATCACCGCTCCGACAATAACGGCAACGACGGCGGCACCGCCCAGGACGGCGAACAAGGTCTTTCTGGACGATCCCGGGATGGGATTCTGTACATTGACGCCGGCGCACGCGATGCTGTCGCTGCGCTTCAGCCGTACGTCCTGATCTTTGGGTATCCTCGCGCCATTGACCGTCGTTCCGTTCGAACTGTGGTCGCAGATATACCACTTACCGTCGGTTTTCTGCTTGACAGTGGCATGGAAGCGGCTGACTTGATTGCCGTAGATCTGGCATGTGTTCAACGCGTGGGAGCCGATGCTTTTGAGCACCTTGACATTCTTCGGCATCTCATTCACCGGGACGAGCGACCAGTTCATGTCCTGGTCGGCAAACCGAATGTGATCGTTCCGCGTAACCCGCACATCCTGCTCCGGGGCGATTTTCACGCCGTTGACATAAGTACCGTTGCTGCTGCCTTTGTCCGTAAGCAGCATATCACCGTTGTCCAGTTGCAGTAATTCGGCATGGTATCCGCTCACGTATTTGCTGGTAAATACGATTTGAGCGCGAGCGGAGCTTCCGATAACGTAAAGTCTCATAACAGTATAATTTTTGATTTTCGGGTTAATAGATCAATAGATCGGATCGACGATGGGTTTCTTCTCCGGCTCCTCCTTGCGGGGTTTTTCCTCCTTTTTCGGGCTGCGCTTGACGGGAGGCTTGACCGCGACGCTATCCGTCTTCTCCTCGGATTCCGCCTCCCGGGCCGGGACCTCCTCCAGAATTCTCGCGGGCGGATTGATGGCATCCGACGCGGAACGGAAGAAATGAATGCCGAATTTGCCGCTGCCCGGACCGGCTCCCACAGACACCAGGATGAGCACGACCGCGATCAGTCCCGCCGCACCGAGCGTCCACAAACTCCATTTCAGCAGGCTCCTGTCCTTGGGAACCAGGCTCCAGTCCAACTCCCTCATATGCGCGAACGACACGACATCCTTGCGCGTGACGGGAATCTTCTCGTTGGTGGCCATTCGGATTCCGTTGACATAAGTGCCGTTACGACTTTTGTCGATCAGGAAATACTTGCCGCATCTGCCGATTTTGAGGACAGCGTGTTCACGGCTCACAACATCTGTTGAATCCGGAATGCAAATGTCGCATTCCGGATTGCGGCCAATGGTCAGGATTTTTTTCATCTGGTTGTTTTATTTCTTATTATCTGCCTTCGTATCTTGGGAACCCGTCTTCGGCATGACAAACAGCCGGGGATCCTGCGCGGCAGTATCGGTCGTGCTCTCCTCTTTCGGCGAAGCGCCTTCCCCGCCGACGGACTGCTCCGCGGAATCCGGCTCCTTGTCTTCGGCCGAGGTCGCAGTCTTCGGAACGGCGGGTTCATCCGCCCCGGGTCCGCTCCTTGCAGCCTCCGAAGGGGAAACAGTTCCATCCGCTCCGCTGGCATCGGCCTGTTCGACCTGCGTTTTTCCGGTCGCGGCCGAATCGGGACGGGTCAGCAGGACATACAAAAAGACGCTGACAACCACCAGCGCGGCTGCGACGATCACCGTCCATTTCACGAAAGGCTTCGAAGGGACTTTCATCTGCGAATTACACTGCATCTCGACGATGGCAGCGGTCAGGTTGTCGTAGCTGCCGCCCTTTGTGCGGCCGATCTCCTCGACCCGGTTGGCCGTGCGCTCCAGCACATGTCCGACCTCCTTGGCGGCGAGGCCCGCAAGAAACTCTTTCTCCGGCATGCTACCCCAAAAACCGTCGGTGCACAAAATGAAACGATCCCCTTTCCGGTACGGCAGTTTGCAGATGTCGGGCACAACCTCCCCGTAGATGCCCAAAGCCTTCAGAATAACGTTCGACTGGTCGGAAAGGCGGGCCTGCTCCTCGGACAACACCCCGTTGCGAACCATCTCGAACACCATCGAATGGTCGAACGTCCGGAAAACCTTGCTCCGGCCGCGCAGCTGGTAAATACGGCTGTCGCCTACATGGGCCACCGTGGCGCACTCCTTCGAGAAAACGGCCGCTGTCACGGTCGTCCCCATTCCGTACAGTTCGGGATTGTCGTGTCCCGTCTGGATAACGTCGGCATGAGCCTTGCGAATGGCGTTGTTCAGCGCATCGCCGGGATCGGCGTCTTTGGGCACGGAGGCTATGAATTCAAGGATGCTCTTCACGGCGATCATCGACGCGACGCGACCTCCCTGCATACCGCCCATGCCGTCGCATACGACGACGACAGTGCCGATGGCCGTATCGCAAAAGCCATAATTGTCCTGGTTCTCAGAACGGCCTCCGATCCGCGATTCGGCAATGCCTTTCAACGGGAATTTGGTTTTTATCAGTTGCATCTAGTAAATAAACTGTATTATAATTGCAAAAAGCAACACCAAAGCGAGCGATACGGCCAGCGCCGCACCCACGATCCTCAAGGTTTCGGGGGAGTCCGGTTTGCGGCCCCTCGCCCCGGATAAATAGCGCTCCAGCTCGGCATCCATCTCCATCGACGACCGGTAACGGTCGTCGGGGTTCTTGGCCGTCGCCCTCGCGATGACGGCGAACA
The DNA here is from genome assembly GCF_015553985.1 of Alistipes sp. D31t1_170403_E11. NCBI lineage: Bacteria > Pseudomonadati > Bacteroidota > Bacteroidia > Bacteroidales > Rikenellaceae > Alistipes > Alistipes sp. D31t1_170403_E11. Next base: position 496,134 of record NZ_JADNHQ010000001.1, read on the forward strand.
GGCCGGGCGGTATCGCATCGTTCTTCGGCAGTTCCAGGTTCCGCTGGTTATGCAGCGTCTCCGACTCCGTCACGCCGTTGAACGGATTGCACCCCGTTATCAACTCATACAAGGTCACTCCGAACGAATAGATGTCCGTGCGCGGGTCTACCACCGCCTCCGCTCCAACATCGGCAATCTGTTCCGGCGCCGCATACTGCGGAGTTCCGATGAATCCATACATGTGTCCGGCTTCGCTTCGGAACGAATTGGCAACGCCCAGATCCATCAGTTTGACGCAGGACCGGCTGTCGATCATGATGTTCGACGGCTTGATGTCCTTGTGAACGACGCCGTTGTTATGCAGATACTGCAAAGCCGACAATACGGGGCGGATATGCTCCACGATGCGGATGATACGCTCATCGGCAGGCAGAAGCGAAAGACGCATCCGGACATGGACATCGAACGTGATGCCCGCGATGTACTCGCTCAAAATGAACATCGGCCCATGACCGTACTCATATTCGCACAATCCGATCATTCTCACGATATTCGGATGCAAAAACCGCAATGAGGCCTCCCGCCTCGCACAATCCCGCACCTGGGCAATCTCCGCATATTCGTCCTTCACCCTTTTGACGGCCACCCGATCCTGATTCGAACAATCGAATCCGAGATAGACGGCTCCCATCGCTCCCTCGCCCAAAGGCTGGCTCGTATAATCATAACAGTACCAGCATCCACCGACGAACAGATAGACGAACGGAGGGTTCCGGCTTACGATAACACGTTGCATGGAATGAAAAAACGCCGACTTTTTCTTGCGATAAGCAACGACCTATTTCTTGGCCGGCATTATCACCGTACCGCGCGAAGGCTCGACCTGTCCGCCGGGGCTCATCGTCCCTTTCGGAAACTGAGGCGCACCGCCCAATCCCGGAGCAGGGCTTCCGGGCATCGAAGGCATCGGGACGCCCGGACCGGACGGCACACCCATACCGAACCCCGCACCGGCAGAAGCTATGAAATCGGCTCGGGGTTCCAGTCCGAGGGATTTGGCGTCTATCAGCACGAAGTACAGCTCATAATGCTCCCCGATCGTAATAATATCGCCGTTATGGCACTCCTGGGCGTCGAATCCGAGACTGCTTCCGTTGAGCAAAGTGCCGCAGGTGGAACGCGCGTCCTGAATCGAAACCAGCACGCTGTCGGGGTTCTTCATCTGGCGGATGACGATTTCGGCATGGTTGTCGGAAATCGTCGCCTCGGAGAGCCGAACCGAACACGAAGTGGCGCGCCCGATCGTGTTCAGTCCCATGTATAGCGGCCAATACTCGCCGCACATAGTCCGCGAAACGCTAAATAGAAAACCCATGATCGGTTTATGCGCCTCCGTCGCGGGCATCCCAGACACCCCCGGCATTGCCGCATTCGTGTTCATCCCCGGGAAATGCGTACCGCTGTATCCGCCCTGAGGCCCGTTCACCGGGTTCACAGGATTCACGGGATTCACCTGGGCCGACGTTCCCTGGTAATCGAAAGCATTGCCCATTCCGGGCACAACAGTCTTGTTGTTGCTCATAGTATTACTATTTGGTTAAAAATTTATTCGTGTTTCTAAAGAAGAAATCTCGAAAAGGAGATTGCATGTTTGTTTATCAGAAGATTGCGAACCGTAAAAAGAAGATTCTTTCAACAAAAATTTCAAATATCGAGTTTTCGGACAATAGGAAAACCGACCTTTTTCAACTATTATTAAGCCTGATTGACACATAACAAAACAGGCCGGTTATCGTCAAAATGATCGGCCTAATGATGTAAAACGCAATTTACGAAAACAAAAAAGTCCGAATTATCGTTGTATTTAAAAAAATAATTATACCTTTGTAATCAACGATCTGCGATTTCTTCTTTAGAAATATTCACCAAATGCGATATGATCGACCGGTTTGCGGCGTCGATTACCGAATTTTCCAGCATGGTCAGATAAATCTGTGTCGTATATTCCGAAACATGCCCCAACCCCGCACTGATCACCGAGATCGGTACGTTATGGTTGCGGGCGGCCGTGGCCCAGCTGTGGCGCGAGGTGTAAGAGGTCAGCCGGCATTCGTCGGGCAGCATTTTCGACAGCTTGCAGAGCATCCGGTTGTAGTTGTTGATGGCGGCCTGGTATTGATCGTACGCCTGCGCAGGCTCCTCTGTCGTCAGAATCGGAAACAGGTAAGGGGATGCCCCCGCCGCATCGGCGTACCGGTCGATAATCGAACGGATGCCAGGCTCTATGCGAATGCAGAGCTGCTGCCCGGTCTTGCGGCGGGTATAGTGGATCGCACCGTCCCGAATATCCGTTTTTTTCAGATAGGCCACGTCTACGAAGGCCATGCCCCGCGTACAGTAGCTGAAGATGAAGAGATCGCGGGCCAATGCCAGTGCAGACCCCGCCGACAGTTCGAGTTTGTGGAGTTGCGAAATCAGCTGCTCGTCGACAGCCCGTTTGCGAGTCCGGTCAACCCCCGTATAGACGTTGTGAAAGGGATAAGTCTGCTCCACGAGGCGCAGCCTCACGGCCTTGTTGTAAACGGCCCGCAGGATACGCATGTAAAACGAAATGGAGTTGCGCACGATCCCGCGCCGGATCAGGTAAGCATTATAACTGTCGATAAGCAGTTCGGTCATCGACGTAAAGGGCAAATCCTCGCCCCGGAGGTAATGTGCGAAACTGGACCAGGCCCTCTCATAGTTTTTGGCCGTTCCCAACCGGTTGCACTCCTGCAACTGCGCAATCTGCTTGCGCATGAAAGCCAGGACGCGGCAATCCGGAGAATCATAAAGTCGGATAATATTCCCGACCCCGTAGGGCTTTCCCGAGTCGTCGAGCTGCCGGATAATCCGCAATAGCAGCATTCGATCGCTGTCTATGCGGTTCTGAATCATCGTCGCTGATTCCGTGGAATCGGCGACCTGCTCCGCCGCCGCATTCCATTCCTCCGGATGCAGACGAATAGCGGTCGTTATCTGCCGGATTTCGCGGCGGTGCGTCAACTGATAGTAGATCGTCCCGGCCTTTCCGGGAACGGTCGACAGACGTAATTTTACCTTAATCGTTGCCATGGTGCGTCTATTTTGCAATCGGAACGGCCGGAAAGCCGCCCGGTGTGAAAAACGAAAAACTCCACTCATCCGAGTGGAGGTCTATGAAGAAACCAAGTATGCAAAAACAAAACACGCGCCCAAGCGTCGATCGAAATTACAATATCGTATTAGCGGCGGTAACAGCCGAAAGCAGAAAGGGGAGGGATTCGATACGGATTTGCAACAAATCCTGCGTCCGGAACCCGCCGTCCGCAGAAATCCTCCGCGCTCCCCGGGTATCAGGCTTTGGCTGCGTCCACGTTAGCCAGGATGGTCTCGGTCAGGGCCCGGATAATCGAGTTCTTGACATACGTGCGGCGCACGGCAACGGCGATCTTGCGCGAAGTGGCTCCCTTCGAAAGGGTTTTCAGGCGGTCGCGGCGGTCGGCGGGGATGTATTCGACAGCCATTTCGGGGATGATCGTCAGACACGACGTACAGTCGACGATGCGCATCAGCGTATCCAGCGACCCCGATTCGAACGAATAGTGCGACGGCATCGAGCGCCGGGCCTGGCACAGTTCGATGATCTGGTCGCGCATGCAGTTGCCGGGGCTCAGGATCACCAGGTCTTTCAGGTCGATCTCCTCGATGCGGATATTCTGCCGCTCGTAAAGCGGATTTTCGGGCGACACGTACGCATAGAACCGGTCGTTGAAAAGTTCCTGTTCGAGGATGCCCTCGCCGCAGGTTCCGCTGGCGACCAGCGCCGCGTCGATGCGGTCGCGCTTGAGCGCCTCGACGATGTCCGAAGTGATCATCTCGGATATTTCCAGTTCGACCTTCGGGTAGTCGTGCACGAAAGCCGGAATGAATTTATGCAGCAGGTAGGGTGCAATGGTCGGGATGACGCCCAGCCGCAGCTTGCCGGCGGTTTCGCCCTTGAGTTCCGCAACGGCCTCGCGGATGTAGTTGTAGGCCTTGATCGTCTCGCGGGCCTGCTCCAGCACGACCTCGCCCGCTTCGGTGGGAATAACTGGCTTTTTCGAGCGGTCGAGAAGCACCACGCCCAACTCCTCTTCGAGAGCCTTAACCTGCATGCTCAAAGACGGTTGTGTCACAAAACAATGTTCGGCGGCAAGCGAAAAACTGCCACAGTTGGCTACGGCCAGCAAATATTCAAGTTGGATAATCGTCATAACAGGCGTCTATTTCAGCAAGCGAAGATATAAAAAAAATCTATACTCGACAACTTTTTTAGGCTCCCCGCATGGTTTTTCGTATGTTTGCGGGAAATAAGTCCGCCGCAGAGACGGGCGGCATTGCGGTAGCATCAAATAATTTGCCGCTTCCCCGGGTTTGCATTATCTTTGCCTCGGAAATGGACACCCGGCTCAGATAGGCTGCGGCCCGGCAAAACTCAAACTGCGTTTGGTTCTGCCCTCGCCTTGCACTATCTTTGTCAGCAAAATAAACGTTTAAAAATAAATATGGCAAAAATCATCCTTACCGGCGACCGTCCTACGGGCCGGCTCCATCTGGGCCACTTCGTAGGTTCGCTTCGCCGCCGCGTCGAGTTGCAGAACTCGGGCGAGTTCGAAAAGATATTCATCATGATCGCCGATGCGCAGGCACTCACCGACAACGCCGACAACCCGGAAAAGGTGCGTCAGAACATTATCGAAGTGGCGCTGGACTACCTTTCGGTAGGCCTCGATCCCGCGAAATCGACGCTCTTCATCCAGTCGCAGGTCGCCGAACTGTGCGAACTGGCGTTCTATTACATGAACCTCGTCACCGTGCAGCGGCTCCAGCGCAACCCGACCGTAAAGGCCGAGATCACGCTCCGCGGATTTGCCGAAGGCGCCGCCGAAGGCGACACGACCCAGCGCCAGGGTATTCCCGTGGGATTCTTCACCTACCCCATCAGCCAGGCGTCGGACATCACGGCTTTCAAGGCCACGACCGTGCCTGTCGGCGAAGACCAGGAGCCGATGATCGAGCAGACACGCGAAATCGTCCATAAATTCAACGCCGTATACGGCGAAACGCTCGTCGAGCCGGAAATTCTGCTGCCCGACAATGCGGCCTGCATGCGCCTGCCGGGAACCGACGGCAAAGCCAAGATGTCGAAATCGCTGAACAACTGCATCTACCTTTCAGACACGGCCGACGAGGTCAAGAAAAAGGTGATGGGCATGTATACCGATCCCGACCACCTGCGCGTGGAGGACCCGGGCAAGGTCGAGGGCAACACGGTATTCACCTACCTCGACGCTTTCAGCCGTCCCGAACATTTTTCCCGGTATTTGCCCGAATATCCCTCTTTGGATGAACTGAAGGCGCACTACCGCCGCGGCGGACTGGGCGATGTCAAGGTGAAACGCCTGCTGATCGCCATCCTCAACGAAGTGCTCGACCCGATCCGCGAACGCCGCCACTATTACGAGGCGCGCATCGGCGAGGTGTACGAGATTCTCCGTGAAGGCTCGGAAAAAGCCCGCGCTGCGGCAGCCGAAACCCTTGCAGACGTTCGTGCCGCCATGAAGATCAACTATTTCGACGACAAAGAGCTGATCGCCGGGCAGGCCGAGCATTTCGCCCAAAACCAATAGCACATGTCCTTCCGCACCGACCGCATCTACCTCGAATTCCTCCGGCTGACCCGGAGGCTGTCGAACAGCCAGATCATGATGCTTCTGGCCGTGGTGGTCGGTGTGCTCGCAGGGCTGGGCACTTACCTGTTCGAGATATTGCTGCACGGCATCAAGAGCGGATTGATACGCTGGTTCCCGGTGGACAGCGCCCATGTCCTCTTTCTGATCTACCCCGCCATCGGCATCATCCTGGCGACGCTGTTTGTCAAATATATCGTTCGAGACAACATCTCCGAAGGCGTGACACGCGTCCTGTACGCCATGTCGAGCCGCAACTCGCGCATCGCCCGCCACAACTGCTGGACTTCGATCGTAGGCGGTGCGACGACCATCGGATTCGGCGGATCGGTGGGTCCCGAGGCCCCGATCGTGCTCACGGGTGCGGCTATCGGCTCGAACATCGGACGGCTGGCGCGCCTCAACTACAAGCACACGACGCTGCTGCTCTGCTGCGGCGCGGGAGCCGCTCTGGCGGCGATCTTCAAAGCCCCGATCACGGGCGTGGTCTTCGTGCTGGAGATCCTGATGCTGGACATCACCGCCGGGTCGGTCATCCCGCTGCTGATCGCCTCGATCACCGCGACGACGATGGCCTTCATGCTGCGCGGCTTCGACCCGATACTGGCCATCACGCTGGCTCCGGCCGATGCGTTCGAACTGTGGCAGATACCGCTGTTCATCCTGCTGGGCGGGCTGAGCGGACTGATGTCGTGGTATTTCACGTCGATGAATTCGCGCGTGGGAAACTTCTTCAAGGGCATCGACAAGCAGTACAAAAAATGGCTCTGGGGCGGCGCGATCCTCGGTATCCTGATCTTCGTCTTCCCGCCGCTCTACGGCGAAGGTTACGAGGGATTCACCTCCCTGATGCACGGCAACGCGCAGGAGCTGTTCAACAACTCGCTCTTCTACCGCTTCCGCGAAATCGACTGGGTCGTCATCCTCTTCGTCATCGCCACGATGTTTTTCAAGGTCATCGCCATGGCTTCGACCAATGCCGCGGGCGGCGTGGGCGGAACATTCGCCCCGTCGCTGTTCGTCGGAGCCTTCACGGGCGCTTCGCTGGCGCTGGTCTGCAACACGCTGTTCGGATGGGAGGTGTCGATCGTTTCGTTTACGCTGGTCGGCATGGCAGGCGTCATGTCGGGAGTCATGAAAGCCCCGCTGACCTCGATCTTCCTCATCGCCGAGCTCTCGAACGGCTACGGACTGTTCATCCCGCTGATGATTACGGCCTGCATCTCGTTCGCCGTGGGCTACTACCTCGACCCCGATTCGATCTACACCAAGCAACTGCGCCTGAACGGCGAACTGCTGACCCACAACAAAGACCAGTCGGTATTTGTCTTCCTGAAACTCGACGAGCTGATGGAGACCGACTTCCTGCGCATCAAGGAGAACATGACCCTGGGCGACATCGTGCACATCATCTCGACGGCGCGCCGCAATATCTTCCCCGTAATCGACAACTTCGGCCGCCTGATCGGCGTGGTACAGTTGGACGACCTGCGCGAGGACATGTTCAAGCACGAGAAATACGGACACCCGATCTCGGATTACATGATTCCGCCCCCGGACCGGATCATGGAGCACGAAGCGATCCTGAGCGTCATGGAGAAATTCGAGGACAAAAGAGCCTGGATGCTGCCCGTCGTGGACAAGCAGGGCCGCTACCTGGGATTCATCTCCAAATCGCGCATCCTGAACGCTTACCGCGAACAACTGGTAAAAATACAGCAATAAATGAAAAGCTCCTTTCCCTGGGCCGAAGAGGTCGACTGCGCCGTCACGGTGTGCGACACCGAGGGCGTGATCCTCTACATGAACGAAAAGGCGCGCGCCACCTACGCCAAACACGGCGATTTGATCGGCAGCAACCTGTTCGGCTGTCACGGAGAACGCTCGGGCGAAATCATCCGCCGGCTGCTCGCGACGAACGGCACGAACGCCTATACGATCGAGAAGCAGGGCGTCCGCAAGATGATTTACCAGACAGCATGGAAGGAGGGCGGAGAAGTCCGCGGGCTGGTGGAAATCTCGATGGAGATACCGGCCGAAATGCCGCACTACATACGGAAATGAAAAAGGAGGTCTGGGGACCTCCTTTTTGTTTTAGAGAAAAGCCCCGAACCCGGGCAGGTGCTTCGTGGGCGAGAATTCGACGACCCCGTAGTCGGCGACGCCGTGGATGCGGAACGGATCTTCACACGTCAGGGCCTCGACGGCTGCGCGGTCCGCAGCACGGCAGAGGATGACGCCTCCCGTGCGGGGATTCTGCGGCCCCGAGCAGAGGAACACCCCTTCAGCATAATGCCGGTCAAGGTATTCACGATGCGCCGCGAGGTATCTCTCCACTTCGGCAAGCGGTTTCTTATAGGAAAGTAGGATAACGAACATTACGCATCACAATTTAATGTCGTAAATCTGGATCACTCCGGAGAGTTTGCCGCCTTCGTCCGTAACGAGCAGCGAGGTGACCTTGTTGCGGGTCATCATCTTCTCGGCCTCGATAAGTTTTTCGCCCGGAGAGATGGTTTTGGGATTACGCGTGGCAATGTCGGCGGCCGTGATGTTGAAGAACTCCCCGCGCAGGCGTTCCATCGCGCGGCGCACGTCGCCGTCGGTGACGATGCCTTCGATCCGCTCGCCGTCGCAGATCACGATCAGACCCAGCCCGCCCTTCGAAATGGCGTGGATCATCTCCGCAGCCGGGCAGTCGGGCGCGACGACAGGCAGGTCGTGGTTGCGCATGACGTTGCCCACGGTCATCAGCAGACGCCGCCCGAGGCTTCCGCCCGGGTGCAGGCGCGCGAAATCGACGCTCGTAAAGCCCCGCATCTGCATCAGCGACACGGCCAGCGCATCGCCCATGGCGATCTGCGCCGTGGTCGACGAAGTGGGCGCAAGGTGCAGGATGCAGGCCTCCTCCTTCACCCCTACGTCGAGGTGCACATCGGAGTTCTTGGCCAGCGCCGAGTCGGGATTTCCGGTCATCGAGACGATCTTATTACCGTTGGAATGGATGAAAGGAATGATTTTAAGGATTTCGTCGGTCTCACCCGAATAGGAGAGGGCCACGACGATATCTTCCTTCGAAATCATGCCCAGATCGCCGTGGAAGGCTTCACCGGGGTGGAGGAAAAAACTCGGGGTTCCGGTCGAAGCGAGCGTCGCGGCGATCTTGCGCCCCACGAGACCCGACTTGCCCATGCCCGTGATGATGCATTTGCCGCGGCTTTCGAGAATCAGTTCCACAGCCGTCGCGAACGCATCGCCGAGGGTGTCTTCCATGCGCTTGAGCGTCAGCATCTCAGTATGGATCGCCTTGCGGGCAACTTCCAGAATCTGCGCCTTCGTAGTATCGGTCATTTACAGCAAAGATTTAATTAACGGTTCCAGTTCATTGAGCGGCAGCATGTTGGCAGCATCGCTCAGGCCGCGGTCGGGATCGGGGTGCACCTCGAAGAAGAAACCGTTGGCTCCGAACGCCCCGGCGGCCCGCGCCATGGCGGGAACGAACTCGCGGTTGCCGCCCGTCTTACCGCCCGCAGCGCCGGGACGCTGCACCGAATGGGTGCAGTCCATGATCACCGTAGGGGCGATTTTGAGCATGTCGGGAATGTTGCGGAAGTCGACGACGAGGTTATTGTAGCCGAACGAATTGCCGCGCTCGGTAAGCCAGATTTCACCGGCTCCGGCCTCGCGGGCCTTTTCGTAGGGATAGAGCATGTCGGCGCCCGAAAGGAACTGGGCTTTTTTGATGTTCACCGTCTTTCCGGTCTTCGCCGCGGCGACCAGCAAATCGGTCTGGCGGCAGAGGAAGGCCGGAATCTGGATCACGTCGACGACCTCGCCGACGGGTACGGCCTGCCACGATTCGTGAATGTCGGTGAGCAGCCGCAGCCCCCACTTCGCCCGCACGTCGGCAAGCATCTGCAACCCCTTTTCGAGTCCCGGGCCGCGGAACGACAAAACCGAGGTGCGGTTGGCCTTGTCGAACGAGGCTTTGAAGATGATTTCCGTGCCGAGGGTCCGGTTGATCGCCGTGAGCTTTTCGGCTACGGTATCGAGCAGTTCGGCCGATTCGATGACGCAGGGTCCTGCGATGAACTTTAGTGACATGGGATTCAATTTACCTTAAACATTAATTTTGCGACGAAAGCCGGGCAATTTCGGCATTCAGGTGTTCGACGAACCCGTCGAATACCACGGGGGCGTTCTGCTCGAGATACCTGACGATACATGCGGACCTCGACCGCTCCCAGATGACATTGAAATGGCCTTCCAACTGGCCGGACAGCGCGCTATCGCCCTTTTTCGACCTGAAAGCGGCGGAATTGACGCCCCGTTTCTCGGCGGTATACAGCCCCCAGACGATTTCGTCGTCGGCCCGGAAGATGGTCAGGTAAGGGCAGCCGTCGTACAGCCGCACCTCGAAACTGCCTTCGTCCGCTTCGTTCAGCAGTTTACTTTTCTTGAGTTCGGCGTAACGGGCCTTGAGTTTCCCGCCGATCTCCACAGCCAGGGCGATGGAGGCGGACAACTCTTTATACACGTCCGCGACCGTCATCTGGTCCTCGGCGGCCCGCTGGCGGACAAAACCGGAAAGGGGATTGAGGAACAGCAGCCGGACCTTCAGCCGGTCACGCAGGATGCGGTCCAACAGGTGATCGTCTTTAGAAATATCCTTGAGCGCCCCGGCGACGGCAATCGACAGCAGGTCGTGATGGTGGCGGACCTGGGAGCGGCTCTTCCGGTAGAATTTAGTCAGGTCGATCCGTTCGTTCGTCAGCAGTTTCATGGGTTCTTCCGGCTCCTTCTCCTTGCATACCTGCAGGATGATATTGACGAAGCAGGCCGCGAAAAGGCCTGTGCCCAACGCCATCAGCAGGCTGCTGACAAACTCGTTGACAAATGAAAGGTTTGCGAACAATATAAATATGACACCCGCCAGGATTCCGATGATATTTATAGTCCTGTTCATACCCCGCCGATTTGCTATTTCCGGTTTTTCAACAAAAACGCTTCGGCCCGTTCGAGGTCTTCGGGGGTATCGATCCCGATCGTCTCGACCTCCGAAATACCCACGCCGATCTTATAGCCGTTCTCCAGCCAGCGCAGTTGTTCCAGCGACTCGGCTTTTTCGAGCGCCGACTGCGGCAGTGCCGTGACAGCCCGCATCACCTCCGCGCGGAAAGCGTAGAGGCCGATATGCTTGTAGTACGTATGGCGCGACAACCACTCTTCGCGCGGCACGCCCTTGAGGTAGGGAATCACCGAACGGGAAAAATAGATGGCCCTCGACTGCGCGTCGAGGACCACTTTCGGGGAATTGGGGTTTTCCAGCGCTTCGAGTCCGTCGGCCTCCGAAAAAGGCTTCACGAGCGTGGCGATGTCGGTCGACGCATCGTCGAAGCAGCGCTTCACGGTCTCCAGCTGCGAAGGCTGGATAAAGGGCTCGTCGCCCTGCACGTTGAAGATCACGTCGTACTCGACACCCTGCTTGCAGTAAGCCTCCCAGCAACGGTCAGTACCGCTTTTATGGTCCGGGGAGGTCATTTCGACCTTTCCGCCGAAAGCCTTCACGGCATCGTAGATTCGCCGGTCGTCGGTGGCGACCACAACGTCGTCCAACACGCCCGCGACCTGCTCGTAGACCCGCTCAATGACGGGCTTGCCGCCCAGCCGGGCCAGCAGTTTAGCCGGAAAACGCGTCGCCGCATAGCGGGCGGGAATAATTGCAATGCATTTCATTGTATAAAAATACCTTTTTTAATCCAAATAACCGCCGCCGGCCTCGTTTTTTTGTCAGGGCGGATAAAATCCGCGGTTTCGGGAAGCCGGCGAGGCAAGAGCATACACGCGGCATGCGGCTGCCCAAACCGGCGAGGGAAACGCCGAAGTTCGCCGCCGTCACGAAAAAACTACACCAGAGCCAGTTTCAGCACCTCTTCGTTGGTCTTCACGTAGTGGAACGTGAGGCCCGCGATATACTCGGGTTTGATCTCGGCGATGTCCTTGCGGTTCTCCTCCGAAAGGATCAGTTCCGTGATGCCGGCACGCTTGGCGGCCAGGATCTTCTCCTTCACGCCGCCCACGGGCATCACCCGGCCGCGGAGGGTCGTCTCGCCCGTCATGGCGATGCGCTCCCTGACTCTGCGGCCCGTGTAGCTCGACACGATCGAGGTGACCATCGTGATACCGGCCGAGGGACCGTCCTTCGGGATCGCGCCTTCGGGAACGTGGATGTTGATATCGTTCTTCTCGAACATCGCGGGGTCGATACCCAGTTCCTTGTAGTGGGCCATCGTCCATTCGTGGGCGATGGTGGCCGACTCCTTCATCACGTCGCCCAGGTTGCCCGTAAGGCTCACCTTGCCCTTGCCGGGCGTCAGCACCGACTCGATGTAGAGAATGTCGCCGCCGACCTCGGTCCATGCAAGACCCGTCACGACGCCCGTCATGCCGCCCACTTCGTACTCCTCCCGGAGGAATTTGGGCATGCCGAGGATTTTCTCGATATCTTTCAGCGAAATTTCGGGAGCGAAAGCCTCGTCGAAGGCGATCTGCTTGGCGCGGGCACGGGCGATCTTCGCCAGGTTCTTGTCCAGCGAACGCACGCCGGCTTCACGCGTGTAGCAGGCGATGACGTTTTCAACGACCTCCGGGGTCATGGTCATCTCCTGTTCCTTGATGCCGTGGGCCTCGCGCTGCTTGGGCAGCAGGTGGTCCAGGGCGATGCGTATCTTCTCCTCCACGAGGTAACCGGCGATGTTGATCATCTCCATACGGTCGCGCAGCGCCGGGGCGATGTTGGCGATGTTGTTGGCCGTAGCGATGAACAGCACCTTCGACAGGTCGTACTCCATGTCGAGGTAGTTGTCGTGGAAAGTGGTGTTCTGTTCCGGGTCGAGAACCTCCAGCAGGGCACTCGACGGATCACCGTGGTTCGAAACGGTCACCTTGTCGACCTCGTCGAGGATGATGACGGGGTTCGACGAACCGCAGCGTTTGATGGTCTGGATAATCCGGCCCGGCATGGCGCCGATGTAGGTGCGGCGGTGTCCGCGAATCTCCGACTCGTCGTGCAGGCCGCCCAGCGAGATGCGGCCGAACTTGCGGCCCAGCGCCGCAGCGACCGACTTGCCGAGCGAGGTCTTACCCACTCCCGGAGGGCCGTAGAGGCAGAGGATCGGGGATTTGAGGTCGCCCTTGAGTTTGATGACGGCCAGGTGCTCCAGCAAACGCTCCTTCACCTCTTCCAGACCGAAATGGTCGTGGTCGAGTTGTTCGCGGGCGCACTTGAGGTCGAGGTTATCCTTCGTCACCTCGTTCCACGGAAGCTCCAGCAGCAGATTGAGGTAGGTCATCTGCACCGAATATTCGGCTACGGCGGGGTTCAGCCGCTCGACCTTCTGCAACTCCTTCTCGAAGGTTTCGCCAACCTCCTCGGGCCAGTTCTTCTTGGACGCCTGCTCGCGCATCTTCTCGATGTCGGCATCGGCGCCGTCGCCCAGTTCGTCCTGGATCGTGCGCATCTGCTGTTGCAGGTAGTAGTCGCGCTGCTGCTTGTCGATCTCCTGTTTGACGCGCTCCTGAATCTGGTTTTTCAGTTCGGCCAACTGCTGCTCGCGGATCAGGATTTCGAGCAACTTGCGGGCACGGGCCAGCAGGCCGGGAGCCTCCAGCAGCGACTGGCGGTCCTCATCTGTGAGCTCCATGTTGGAGCAGATGAAATTGATGATGCCGCGCTTCGAGTCGATGTTCTTAATGGCGAAAGCCGCCTCCTTAGGCATCGACGGCGAAACGTTGATGATGTTCAGCGCCACGTCGCGGATCGAGTCCACGAGCGCCTCGAACTCGATGCTCTTCAGGTCGGGGGTCGAATCGCGCAGAGCGGTCACCCGGGCCTTGAAATAGGGCTCGGTGGTGATGTATTCCGTGATCTCGACCTTCTCCAAACCGTTCAGGATCACCGTGAGGTTGCCGTTGGGCATCTCCAGGATCTTGATGATACGCGCAGCGGTTCCGACCTTGTACATATCGTCCGGCGCAGGGTCTTCGACATCGCTTTCGCGCTGCAGCACAGCGCCCAGGATGCCGCCTTCGGCATTGACGGCGCGCACGAGGTTGATGCTCTTGTCGCGCCCCACCGTAATGGGGGTGATAGCGCCGGGGAAAAGCACCGACGAACGCAGCGTAAGGATGGGTATAATTTCGGGAACTTCGACCTCCTCCACAGGCTCGTCGCCGCCGGTCACGATAGGGATCACGCGGTGATTGCCGTCGAGCAGTTCGGGGAGGAGATTCACGTCGTCTACTTCGATGGTTTCGATCTTATCTTTTTTACTCATAGGATATACAGATATATAATGTTGCAAAGATAACGATTTTTTAGAAATTTTATTTTATCTTTGACAGAATGTTAATAACTTTGCATCCCTATAAAACAAAGTTAAACTGAAAGCGCCATGCAAATCGCAGACAAATACGCACCGCAGCAGATCGAATCCAAATGGTACGACTTCTGGATCGACCGGGGGATTTTCCACTCGGAACCCGACCAGCGCGAACCTTACACGATCGTCATCCCGCCCCCCAATGTGACGGGCATGCTCCACATGGGCCACATGCTCAACAACACGCTGCAGGACGTGCTCGTCCGCCGCGCCCGCATGTCGGGAAAGAACGCCTGCTGGGTTCCGGGCATGGACCACGCGTCGATCGCCACGGAGGCCAAAGTCGTAGCGATGCTGCGCGAAAAAGGCATCGAGAAAACGTCGCTCACGCGGGAGAAATTCCTCGAATACGCCTGGGAATGGAAGGAGAAATACGGCGGCGTGATCCTCAAGCAGCTGCGCAAACTGGGCGCATCGTGCGACTGGGACCGCACGTGCTTCACGATGGACGAACCCCGCACGGAGAGCGTCCTGCGCGTCTTCTGCGACCTCTACGAAAAAGGCAAAATCTACCGCGGCGTGAGGATGGTCAACTGGGACCCCGCAGCGCAGACGGCGCTTTCGGACGAAGAGGTGGTTTTCAAGGAGTCGCACGGCAAACTCTACTACCTGCGTTACCTGGTCGAAGGAACCGACAAGGCGATCATCGTCGCGACGACCCGTCCAGAGACGATCCTGGGCGACACGGCGTTGTGCGTCAACCCCAACGACGAACGTTACGCATGGCTGGCGAAGGACGCCCGCGTCATCGTGCCGCTGGTAGGCCGCTCGATCCCGGTGATCCGAGACGAATACGTGGACATCGAGTTCGGAACGGGAGCGCTGAAGGTGACCCCGGCGCACGACGTGAACGACTACATGCTGGGCGAGAAATACAGACTCGAAACCATCGATATTTTCAACGACAACGGCACGATCAACGACAAGGTGGGCCTCTACGTGGGACAGGACCGTTTCGACGTGCGCAGGCAGATCGAAAAGGACCTCGCGGCAGCGGGCCTGCTGGAGAAGACCGAAGACTACACCAACAACGTGGGTTATTCGGAGCGCACGGGCGTAGCCATCGAGCCCAAACTCTCGATGCAGTGGTTCCTCTCGATGCAGGAACTGGCACAGCCCGCGACAAAGGCCGTGATGGAGGACGCGATCCGGTTCGTGCCCGAGAAATACAAGAACACCTACCGCTACTGGATGGAGAACATCAAGGATTGGTGCATTTCGCGCCAGTTGTGGTGGGGCCAGCGCATTCCGGCCTACTACCTCCCGAAAGGCGGCTTCGTGGTCGCCCTGACGGCCGAGGAGGCACTGGAGAAGGCCCGCGCGAAAAGCGGCGACGCATCGCTGCAACTGAGCGATCTGAGGCAGGACGAAGACGTATTGGACACGTGGTTCTCGTCGTGGCTGTGGCCGATCTCGGTATTCGACGGCATCCGCTTCCCGGACAACGAAGAGATCAATTATTACTACCCCACCAACGACCTGGTAACGGCCCCCGACATCATCTTCTTCTGGGTGGCCCGCATGATCATAACCGGTTACGAGTACCGCCACGAAAAGCCCTTCTCGAACGTCTACTTCACGGGTATCGTGCGCGACAAGATCGGCCGCAAGATGTCGAAGCAGTTGGGCAACTCGCCCGACCCGCTGGACCTGATCGCCCAATACGGCGCCGACGGCGTGCGTATGGCCATGCTGATCTCCTCGTCGGCCGGCAACGACGTGATGTTCGACGAAGCGTTGTGCGAACAGGGCCGCAACTTCGGCAACAAGATATGGAACGCCTACCGCCTCGTAAACGGCTGGACGGTGGACGCCGCGGCGGCACAGAGCGAGAACAACCGCCTTGCCGTCGAGTGGTTCGAGCAGGCGTTGGGCCGCTCGCTCCGGCAGATCGCCGACGATTTCAAGACCTACCGCATCTCGGAAGCCTTCAAGGAGGCCTACCGGCTGTTCTGGGACGACTTCAGCGGCCTGTACCTCGAAATGGTGAAGCCCGCCTACGGGCAGCCGATCGACGCCGGGACGATGGAAGCGACGAAAGGCTGGTTCGACGCCCTGATGCGCGTACTGCACCCCTTCATGCCGTTCGTCACGGAAGAGATCTGGCAGGACCTCGCACCGCGGGCCGAAGGCGACTCGATCTGCGTGGCGCAGATGCCCCGACCCGCGGCCGAAGACGCCGCGATGCTGGCGCGCTTCGAACTGGCGAAGGAAGTTATCACCTCGGTGCGCAACGTCCGCAACCAGAAGAACCTGCCGCAGAAGGAGGCGCTGACGCTCCGGGTCATCGCCGACGAGAACTACCCCGCCGAATTCGCCCCCGTATTGGAGAAAATGGCCAATCTCACGGCCATCGAGACCGTCGCGGAGAAAGATCCGGCCGATGCGGCGTTCATCGTCAAGACGACGCAGTATTTCGTGCCGATGGCGGGCAAAATCGACGTGGAGGCTGAAATCGAGAAACTGACGGCGGAACTCAGCTATCAGGAGGGATTCCTCGCCTCGGTGATGAAGAAACTATCGAACGAACGGTTCGTCGCCTCGGCGCCTGAAAAGGTAGTCGACAACGAGCGCGCCAAACAGGCCGACGCCGAAGCCAAAATCACGGCCATCCGCGAGCAACTGAAAGCACTTAACTAAAAATCCGGCCTCCCCGGCCCCGCCTCGGCGGGGCCGGGGAGTGGACCTGGCCTGCAAACACGGCGGTATGCCGTAAATTATCAACGTCCGGAAACAGCAGAACGGACTTATCGCACGACACGATTTGCCAGCAATTACAATTTACACCGACGGTTCGGCCCTCGGAAACCCCGGTCCGGGCGGTTATGGCGCGGTGCTTCTCTCGGGGCAGCACCGCAAGGAGTTGTCGCAGGGATTCCGCCTGACGACCAACAACCGCATGGAACTGATGGCCGTGTGCGTCGCTCTCGAAACGCTCAAGTTCGAGGGTTCGGACGTGGTGGTTTACTCCGACTCGAAATACGTCGTCGACGCCGTCACGAAGGGATGGGTCTTCGGATGGGTCCGCAAAGGATTCGCGGGCAAGAAAAATCCCGATCTCTGGATGCGCTTCCTGCGCGCATACAACCGCCACAACGTCCGCTTCGTCTGGGTCAAGGGACACGCCGAGACGGTGGAGAACAACCGCTGCGACTTTCTGGCCGTTGCGGCGGCCAACGACAAGGCACACTGGCTGGAAGATACGGGTTACGACCCCGCAGAGCGGTAGACGGCAAAATCTCCGCTCTTTTTTTGGCGCATAGGGAGCCATAGTTCGACGAATTTTCGCACTTTTTTCGCTTTTCGGGTTATTATTTCTATCTTTACACCGTTTATTGCGTAACTAAAACCATACGCTCCGAATGTTCAAGATATACATGCGGCTGTTGGGTTTCGCCCGGCCGATCCGAAAATACGCGATCCCCTACTTCTTCTACTCGCTGTTTTACGCGTTGTTCAACTCGCTGACGTTCATGCTGATCATCCCGATCCTGAACACCATGTTCGACGCCAGCTACTCCTTCGAATACGTGGAGACGCTGCCGCCCGTAGAGTTCAACCAGGATTACCTCGCCACGCTCTTCAACTTCACCTATTCGCACATCTTCGAAGAGTACGACCGCCAGAACGTCCTGGTATTGCTGGCCGTTGTAGCCATCTGCATCAGCCTGATGAGCAATCTGTTCCGCTACCTGGGCGCCTGGACCATGGAGAACATGCGCACCCGGACCCTCCAGCGCATGCGCAACGACATGTTCTCGCGCGTGATGGACATGAACGTAGGTTACTTCAGCGACCAGCGCAAGGGCGATGTCATCTCGAAGATCACCTCCGACGTGGGCGTGGTGCAGTTCTGCATCACCAATACCCTCCAGGTATCCTTCCGCGAGCCGTTTCTGATCATCGGCTACATCGCGATGATGCTGGCCATTTCGTGGGAACTGGCGATCTTCTCGATCCTGTTCCTCCCGGTGGTAGCCCTGCTGATCGGCAGCATCGTAAAGAAACTCCGCCACCCGGCCCGCACCAACCAGCAGCGCATGGGCGAGATGGTGTCGACGCTCGACGAATCGCTATCGGGCATCAAGGTCATCAAGAGTTACAACGCCACGGAATATATCAAACAGAAATACTACGCCATCAGCGCCGACCTGGCGCGCCTCACGCTTTCGATGGCCCGCCGGCAGCAGTTGGCCTCGCCCATGAGCGAATTCCTCGGCATCACGGCCGTGGGCGTGATCCTCGTCTTCGGAGGCTCGCTTGTAGCCAAAGGCTCGCTCGACCCCGGCGGATTCATCGCCTTTGTGGCCATCTTCTCGCAGATCACGCGCCCCGTGCGCACCTTTATCGACCAGTTCGCCAACATCAACCAGGGTATTGCCGCCGGCGAGCGTATCTTCACGATCATCGACACGAAACCCGAAATCCAGGACAGCCCCGACGCAAAAGAACTTACGGGACTGAAAGAGAAGATCGAGTTCCGCGACGTGCACTTCTCCTACGACGGGCAGCGCGAAGTGATCGACGGCATTTCGTTCGAAATACGCCGCGGGCAGACCGTAGCGCTGGTAGGTCCCTCGGGCGGCGGCAAGTCGACCCTGAGCGAATTGCTGCCCCGTTTCTACGACCCTACGGCGGGTGAAATCCTGATCGACGGCGTTTCGCTGCGCGACTACACCCAGGAGAGCGTACGCGCGCACATGAGCGTCGTGGCGCAGGATACCGTACTTTTCAACGACACGATCGAAGGCAACATCGGAATGGGCAAGCGCGGCGCGACGCACGAAGAGATCGTCGAGGCGGCGAAGGTAGCCAACGCCGACTGCTTCATCCGCGAATGCACCTCGGGTTACGACACCAACATCGGCGACCGGGGCGTAAAACTCTCCGGCGGCCAGCGCCAGCGGCTTTCGATCGCCCGCGCAGTGCTCAAGAATCCCGACATCCTGATTCTCGACGAAGCCACCTCGGCACTCGACACCGAGAGCGAAAAGCTCGTGCAGGACGCCCTCAACAACCTGCTCAAAGGCCGTACGTCGGTGGTCATCGCCCACCGGTTGTCGACCATTCACAATGCCGACCTGATCGTCGTCGTGGACCACGGGCGTGTCGCCGAATGCGGCACGCACAACGAACTGATGGAGCGCAACGGCATCTATGCCAAACTGATCGAAATGCAATCCTTCGATTAGGAAATGACGGAACGGGAAAAGATGCTCAGCGGCGAATGGTTCGATCCCCGGGATGCGGAACTCACCGCCATCCGGGACAACGCCACACGCCTGATGCACCGCCTGAACGCCGAACTATGCGGCCACGACGAGGCCTACCGCGCCACGCTGCGCGAGTTATGCCCCGGCTGCGAAGGCTTCATCCGCGAACCGTTCTACTGCGATTACGGGAATAATATCTCGATCGGCGAACATACGTTCATCAACTTCGGCTGCACGTTCCTCGACCTGGCTCCGATCCGCATCGGCCGTCACACGCTGATCGGCCCCAAAGTGCAGTTGCTCACGGCCCTGCATCCGTTCGACGCGGCGGAGCGCCGTGCAGGCCTCGAAGCGGGCCGCCCAATCTCCATCGGCGACGACTGCTGGCTGGGCGGAGGGGTGATCGTCTGCCCGGGCGTCAGGATCGGCGACCGCTCGGTTATCGGCGCCGGGGCCGTCGTCACACGCGACATTCCCGCCGATTCGGTGGCCGCGGGAAACCCGGCACGCGTGATTCGCACGCTGGCTCCGCAGGACAAAACCCAATAACCCGAAGTCCGGTAAAATCATTCGGGGAAAAGTTCTTTTTCTTCCGAAATTAGCTATTTTTGCATAACCATCGAAATTTCGGCTTTTCCGTCATGCACACTGAACGACAAATCCCGCCTGAATTGCTGCAAAAATCACTCGATGCTTCCGGCATCGGATGGTGGCTGCTCGATTTCAGCCGACATGAGATGATCTGCTCCCGACGGGCTGCAGAACTCTTCGGCACGGATCGCACCCGCATATCGTTCGAGGACGTTTACTTGCTGCCCGGAGAGGAGCACCGGGCGCGGATTTATACCCGCTGCGCCGCACTCAAGGTCGTCGACACGCTCGACGAAACATTCGTCACGGCGAACGGAGGCAAATGTGTGCAGACCAAATGCATCGAAGTTCGCAACGATCCGCGGACCGGCGACCGCACCGCCTTCGGAACCGTGCGCAGCGTCGCGGACGGCACGCCCGAAAACGAGGAATCAGCCTCTATCAACGAAAGCTACAAGGCCATACAACGCAATTACAGCCACCTTGCACAACTGATCGAGCACCTGCCCATCGGCTACGTGCGCGTCAACATTCTGCGCGACAAACAGGGCGAAGCGGTCGATTATCTGATCTCCTACATCAACCAGCAGGCTGGCAAGATATTGGGCATCCGTACGCAGGATTACGCCGGGAAAACAGCCCGCGAAACGGGAGCAGACCCCTACGAACACCTTCCGACATTCATGCGGATTCCCTCCCGGGCCTTTTGGGACTACACCTGGAAAAGCCCGGACGGAGGACGTATCTGCCGTTGTTTGATCTACAACACCCCCGGCGACGACGACGAACTGGTCATCCTGCTTGAAGATATTACCGACGCCACGCAAAGCCGCGAACGGCTGGCAGATTTCGAAAACCTGTTCAACATCGTCTCGGACTTCGCCCGTGTCGGCTGCGTCAGCTACAACCCCTGCACGGGCGAAGGCTACGTTAAAGGCCCCTGGGTGGTGAACTACGGAGAACCCGCAGACACGCCCGTTTCACAAATCATCGGGACCTGGCGCAACGTCCATCCCGACGACCGCGCACACCTGAAACAACTGCTCGAACGGCTCGAGCGCGGGGAGATTTCGTCGTGCGCCGAAGAGGTGCGCGTTATCATCCCGAACAAGCCGGTGCGCTGGCTTATGGTCCATGTTCTCTGCCGCGACTACCGTCCGGCAGAGGGCGTAATCGACCTGGCATGCGTCAATTACGACATCACCGAACTCAAACGCACCGAAGAGGAACTGCGCAAAGCGAAGGTGCGCGCCGAGGAGTCCAACAATCTCAAATCGGCATTCCTGGCCAACATGAGCCACGAAATCCGCACTCCGCTGAACGCCATCATCGGGTTCTCGGAACTGCTGGCGAGCGAACGCAACGAAGAGACCTGCAAGGAATACGCCGACATCATCCTGCGCAACAACACCCTGCTGTTGCAGATCATCTCCGATGTGCTGGACCTGGCACGCATCGAATCGGAACGCATGGATGTCGTGCGCATGACATTCGACGCGCGGGATTTCTGCCTGGAAATCGCCGACCTGCTCCGCAGCCAGTGCCATCCCGATGTGGAACTGCGGGTGGAAGAAGGTTTGCCGGAACTCCTGGTTACGGAACACAGGCACGGCCTCAGCCAGATCGTCGGCAACTTCGTGCGCAACGCGTTAAAATTCACAAAAAAAGGCTCGGTGACGATCGGATACCGCCGCCTTTCCGGGGATGTTCGTTTCTACGTCCGCGACACGGGCATCGGTATCGCCCCCAAAGATCAGGAACGCATCTTCGAACGTTTTGTCAAACTCGACACTTTCACCCAGGGGACCGGACTCGGGCTTTCGATCTGCAAGTCGATCGCCGAACAGCTCGGCGGTTGCGTCGGGCTCGATTCCGCCGTAGGGGAAGGTTCCTGCTTCTGGATCGACCTCCCGGCCAGGGAATAATCCGCGCCCCACACCGGAAACAAGGCCCGCAGCAGGACAAGCGCCCGTTTGCGCACATAATACGGCAATCGGACCTCGAAGCCGGACAGGAAGCGCGGCAGCGGTCAGACGCCCCATAAGCGGGCGTCCGTTCCGGCATTCTATAAAACGGGGCTAAAAAACCTATTTTTTAAATCTTTTTTATATCTTTGCAAATTGTCATAAAACAGCAAAGAAATTTCTTACCGATATGAAGTTCAAGGAGTATAAAGGCCTCGACCTGGCCGGCGTAGCCGCCGATGTGCTCGGCGAGTGGGACGCACGCGACACGTTCCACAAAAGCATCACGACCCGTGAGGGACACCCCACGTTCGTATTCTACGAGGGTCCTCCCTCGGCAAACGGCATGCCCGGCATCCACCACGTCATGGCCCGTACGATCAAGGACGTTTTCTGCCGCTACAAGACGCAGCAGGGCTATCTCGTGCACCGCAAGGCGGGCTGGGACACCCACGGGCTGCCCGTGGAACTGGGCGTCGAGAAGAAGCTCGGCATCACGAAGGAGGACATCGGCAAGAAAATCACCATCGAAGAATATAACCGGACGTGCCGGGAGGCTGTGATGGAGTTCACAGGCGCTTGGGAGAACCTGACGCGCAAGATGGGCTACTGGGTGAACATGGACGATCCGTATATCACCTACGACAACAAATACATCGAAACGCTGTGGTGGCTGCTCAAGCAACTCTTCGACAAGGGCCTGCTCTACAAGGGCTACACCATTCAGCCCTATTCGCCGGCCGCCGGAACGGGACTTTCGACCCACGAACTGAACCAGCCGGGCTGCTACCGCGACGTGAAGGACACGACGTGTACGTCGCAGTTCAAGGTAGTGCGCGATGCCAAGAGCGAGAAACTCTTCGCGGGAGTCGAAGGCGACCTCTACTTCCTGGCCTGGACCACTACGCCGTGGACCCTGCCGTCGAACACGGCGCTGGCCGTAGGCCCTGCCATCGAATACGTGAAGGTCAAGTGCCGCAACCCCTATACCGACCAGCCGCAGACCGTCATCCTGGCCAAAGAACTCCTGGGTTCCTACTTCACCAAGAAGATGGAGGGAACCTATGAGATCATGGAAGGCGTATGGAAAGGCCCCGAACTGGAAGGCATCCGCTACGAGCAGTTGATTCCGTGGGTGAAACCCATGGGCGACGCGTTCCGCGTTATCGTCGGCGACTACGTGACCACTTCGGACGGTACGGGTATCGTGCACATCGCTCCGACGTTCGGTGCGGACGACGACCGCGTAGCCAAAGTCGCAGGAATCGCACCGCTCTTCATGGTCGACTGCGCCGGCAAGAACCAGCCGATGGTCGACAAGCAGGGCAAATTCTTCCGGATCGAAGACCTCGACCCGGAGTTCGTGAAGACGAACGTGGATACCGAAAAATACGGGGAGTATGCAGGCCGTTACGTGAAGAACGTTTACGACGAAAGGCTGTGCGATACCGATCCGACGCTCGACATCGACATTTCGGTGATGCTGAAAGCCGAGAACAAGGCTTTCAAGATCGAGAAACACACCCACTCCTACCCCCACTGCTGGCGCACGGACAAACCGGTGCTCTACTACCCGCTCGACTCGTGGTTCATCCGCACCACGGCGCTGCGCGACAAGATGATCGAACTGAACAAGACGATCCGCTGGAAACCCGAATCGACCGGAACCGGCCGCTTCGGCAAGTGGCTCGAAGGATTGGTGGACTGGAACCTTTCGCGCTCGCGTTTCTGGGGAACTCCGCTGCCCGTATGGGCCACGGAGGACTACTCGGAGGTGAAGTGCATCGGTTCGGTGGAGGAACTGATGGCCGAAATCGAAAAGTCGATCGCCGCGGGTGTGATGAAGGAGAATCCCTACAAGAATTTTAAGGTCGGGGACATGTCGCCTGAGAACTATTCGACGGCGAACATCGACCTGCACCGCCCCTATGTGGATTCGATCGTGCTCGTCTCTTCGAAGGGCGAGCCGATGAAACGCGAATCGGACCTGATCGACGTATGGTTCGACTCGGGCGCCATGCCCTATGCGCAGGTGCACTATCCGTTCGAGAACAAAGCCGGATTCAACCGGGTTTATCCGGCCGACTTCATCGCTGAGGGCGTCGACCAGACGCGCGGATGGTTCTTCACGCTGCACGCCATCGCCTCGATGCTGTTCGACTCGGTGGCCTTCAAGAACATCATTTCGAACGGTCTGGTACTCGACAAGAACGGCAACAAGATGTCGAAACGCCTGGGCAACGCCGTCGATCCGTTCGAAGTGCTCGACACCTACGGAGCCGATGCGACGCGCTGGTATATGATCTCCAATTCGCAGCCGTGGGACAACCTGAAATTCGACAAGGACGGCGTCGACGAAGTACGCCGCAAGTTCTTCGGAACGCTCTACAACACCTACTCGTTCTTCGCCCTCTACGCCAACGTGGACTCTTTCACGGGCCGCGAACCGGAGGTTCCGATGGAGAAACGTCCTGAAATCGACCGCTGGATCATTTCGCTGCTGAACACCCTGGTGAAGGAGGTGACCGAATCGCTCGAAGGCTACGACCCGACCCCGGCGGCCCGCGCCATCCAGGAGTTTGTGGGCGAGAACCTCTCGAACTGGTACGTGCGGCTCAACCGCAAACGTTTCTGGGGCGGCGGCATGTCCGAAGACAAACTGGCGGCCTACCAGACCCTCTACACCTGCCTGGAGACCGTCACGATGCTCGCAGCGCCGTTCGCACCGTTCATCTCCGACCGCATCTTCACGGACCTCAACGCCGTGAGCGGCCGCCACAAGGACGAATCGGTACACCTCTCGACCTTCCCGAAGGCCGACGAGAAGCTGATCGACGCACGCCTCGAAGACATGATGTCGCTGGCACAGAAAGTATCGTCGATGGTATTGGCCCTGCGCCGCAAGGTATCGATCAAGGTGCGCCAGCCGTTGACCAAGATTATCATTCCGGTGCTCGACCCCTCGACGGCAGAACATATCTCGGCCGTGAAGAACCTCATCATGGGCGAAGTGAACGTCAAGGAGGTGGAACTGATCGAAAAAACGACCGGGCTGATCACCAAACGCATCAAGCCCAACTTCAAAACCTTAGGGCCGCGTTTCGGCCAGTACATGAAGCAGATCGCCGCCCTGACCGCAACCTTCTCGCAGGAGCGCATCGCCGAGATAGAGGCCGCGCCCGAAACGGTGCTCGACCTCGGAACTGCGCAGATCACCGTGACGCCCGCCGATTTCGAGATCACCTCGGAGGACATGCCCGGATGGCTCGTCGCATCGGAGGGAAAATTGACCGTAGCGCTCGACATTACCGTCACGGAGGAGCTGAAAGCGGAAGGTGTGGCACGCGAGTTGATAAACCGCATCCAGAATATCCGCAAGGATTCCGGATTCGAGGTCACGGACAAAATCCGCGTCGAGATCGAACAGAAGCCCGTCGTGGCCGACGGAATCGCAAAATTCGCCGGTTACATCGCTTCGCAGACCCTTGCCGTGGAGGTACGCCCTGCCGCCGAACCGGCAGGCGAGGTGGTCGTCGAGACCGATGTGGACGACCAGCCGCTGCGTATCGCGGTGACCCGGATATAAATCCGATTATACAGAGTAAAATTTGGTATATTCGGAAATATTGCTTAATTTTACTTAAACCTTAAAGAGAGTAGACGACTATGGCAGACGAAAGAACCAGATACAGCGATGCCGAACTCGAAGAGTTCAAGCAGCTTATCCTGAAAAAGCTTGAGAACGCACGCGCGGACTACGAGCTGCTGCGCGCCACGATTACCCATACGGCCGACAACGATACGGAAGATACGTCCCCGACGTTCAAGGTCCTGGAAGAAGGCGCTGCAACCCTTTCCAAAGAGGAAAGCGGTCGTTTGGCTGCCCATCAGATGAAATTCATCCGCAACCTCGAAATGGCGCTCGTGCGCATCGAGAATAAAACCTACGGCATCTGCAAAACGACCGGAAAACTCATTCCCAAGGAGCGCCTGATGAAGGTTCCCCATGCAACGGAATGTATCGAGGCCAAAGAGGGCCGCAGATAAACGGAACGAAGAGGGGGCTTAGAGGCCTCCGAATCGGACAGCAAGTGGAAAAGACGACCTTCGGGCCGTCTTTTTTTGTGCCGTACGGGAGGGAAAACAGAGTGCGGAGAAACAAGGCGGTTATAACAGCAGCGGAAGGATGTGCAGGCAAAGGCGGCAATAAAAGAGGACAACGCGGCCATGAAGGGCGGAAAAGATCACAGCGCGAGCAACAGCCGGAATCGCGGCAAAACAAAAAAAGGACCGCCCTTTGCAGGGACGGTCCCGGTATCACGGCATCGAAGCCTTATTCGGTATAATGAAGATACCAGTCGGTATTCTCCCTGCCTTCGGACTCCACCCATTTGGTAAAGCCGAGGTAGTGCTTGTAGATGGGCTTCGACTCCTGGGTTACCCGGAAGCCATCCATAGCCTCCACACTGTCGTAGGCGATCTTGACGGCCCACGGAAGCTGCATCCCGCGGTCTTCCCCCTCTTTGGCCGTAATGTTCTCGAACGTGATGTAGAAGAGGCCCAGTTCCGGGTTCGACCGGTCGTGCGTACGCTTTTCGAACCACTCCATGTTAACTTCGGGCGAAGGCTTATACTCGGTGAGGTGCACCTCTTTGCCCGATTCGCCTCCGGCAAGGATAAACGGATTGAACGGAGCGTCGACGTAGGAAGCTGCCGGAATCGGGGTCCGGTAGGTATAGTTGGCCGTGAAGGTCACCTTTTCGGCCTTATTGGCATAATTCAGCAGTTTGTCGGCGACATAGACGATGTTGTTCGTGCGGTCGATCATCGGAGCGGGAGCGCCCGTACCGCCGGTAAAGGTCACATCGGCATTTGCAACGTTGTCGTCGACATAGGCAAACGTGTTGTTCAGCGAAGCGCCCGAATGGAAAATCGTAAAGTCGACCTTGGCGGAGACGATCTCGTTCTTCGAATTTTTGGTCTTCCCGGCAACGTATTTGACCACCACGTCGTTCATGTCGAAGTCCCCCTGGAAGGGCCAGATGTCCTCAAAGAGCAGCACTCCCTGATTGGTCACGGTTACAGGCTGGGGATCTTCGGGATCGACATCGGGAACAGGATCCGTGATGGCGCTCGGCACGGATGCCTGCACATTGAACACCAGGTCGAGGTAATCGCGTTTGGTTTTGTCGCCCGTTCCGTCGTCGAAACCGATGACTACGAAATCGCCGACTTTCAGCACGGCCGTATTCGGATACTGCGTAAGGCCCGGGGTCGAATAGTTCGCTCCGTAACCGGCAGCCGGATAACGCACGAGTTTCTGTGTTTCGGGATCGACAGCCAGATTTTTCCTCATGTCGAAACCGTCGCGGTAAAGCACCCAGCCCACCGAAACACCGGCCGGAAATTTATCGTGCATCGCTCCGTCGGCATCCACATATTTCAGTTTCACGCCTTCGCCCTTATACATCGAACCGATGTCGTACATATACGAAACCTCGATTTCAAACTTCTGCTCGATAGCGTTGGCGATTGCGATCGTCTGGAACTTGATGTCACCGACGCTTTTCGGCGGGTTGGCCGTGTCATAGCAGTAATAGGCCAATACATTGTGGTAAGCGCCCCAGTTCTGGATAAAGATCAGGTCCAACTCGGTCTCCTTCGAAACATGGATGTCGCCCGAAGAGAGGAACTTATCGTCGACGATTCCCATACCGTCGCCGGGCAGGGCCGTGCGAATGGCGTTCATGACATCGCCCGATATTTTCAGTGCATCCTTGCCTGCGGCATCGCTCCCGAACCGTGACTTGTCGACATAACTCATATCGGCCGGCCGACCGAAAAACTTGACCTGCTCACCGTTCGCAAGCGTCGTGACAGCGCCGTCGATACTCATGTGCCACTTGCCCAGCGTCAGGGTCCGGGACGTATACGCTTCGGGCTTGAAATAAGCGGTCTGAACCGTATTCATCGGAACGGATACGGCCCGCGTCGATTTTTTTGCAGCAGCACCCGTGGCAGCAGTTCCGGAAATACCGACAGCGACGGGAGTCGAGATCCGGCCGTTCTCCACCCGGGCAACCCGGAACCGCGAATCGACTCCGGCATACGGCGTGTAAATATAAATTTCCTTCACGTAGGCAGGAAGCGCCAGCGGTTGGTTGTAGGAGCCTTTGGAATCCGTAAAGCCCTTTTCGATAGGTTCAACGCCCTTTTTCAGAACTGCCTGGCCATCGCCATCGGTTTCAAAGGGGTTCTCAGCATAGACCTCAAAACCGACGACATAGCCCGCAGGCGTATCGTAGCTGAAGTTCAGATTGGAAGTCGAGACAGTCTCAAAATTGAAGACAGGACCATTTACTTTTTCGGACGGGCCTGTGCCGACCGAATTGTCCTTCACACAGCCGAATTGTACAAAAGCGGCCGCTAAAAGCGACAGTAGAGACGCAACTCTCATAAATAATTAGTTTTTAGTAAATAACGCCACGTCGATAATACGATATCGACCGGGCAAATGTAAATATAATTTCGTCAATTCCGCTCTTTTTCTGATCACATCCGATAAATATTTTTACCGATAGCGCCATCAATTTTACTTATACCCCGTTGCAATGCATTCCGGGGCAGAAAACTCCGATTCTGAGCCATATCCGCGATCTATACCTGCCGACGGTACGAAATAAATGCGGCTGCCGGGGTCCGAATCCTCAATTTAGGCCTCTGGACCGCACTTTTTGCCAAAAAAATCCGTTATCTTTGAACAATGTTCGTTCGGTTTTGCATATTCGTTCTGATCCTGGCTGTTACGGAAACCGTTGTTTTTGCCCGCACAGCAGGTCCCGGTATGCATACACCCGACCGCTTCACGCCGGACAGCGCGCGCGTGGCGAATCCCGACGCATCGGCACGCAACCAGCGCCTGTACGACAGTATCCAGTCGAAAACCAGCCGCCGTGCCGTACCCCGCATGCTCTACCGGATGCTCTTCGTAAAGCCCGTGCTCGACACGACGATGAGCGGTCGCGTAACCGACGAAAGCCGCCTGCTGGAGCCCTACACCGGGAAAACCATCGGCGACATCACCATTGAGCGGGAACAGATCTTCGAACCCGGCGGCAACTGGCTCGAACGCACGGCCAACAAGACCCACATGCTCACGCGCGACCGCGTCATCCGGCGCGACCTGCTGTTCAGTCCCGGCGACACGCTCAATCCGCAGCTCATCGTGCGCAACAAGCAGTTGATCCGCTCACGCGGCTACATCGCCGACATCGACGTGACGGTGCTCCCCGATTCGCTGGACTCGACGCGTGTAAACCTCCACATTACCACACGCGACAGTTGGACCATCTCCGTCGACGGAGGAATCCACTCCGAAGGACGCACGATGGTCGGCCTCTCGGACGCCAACATCTTCGGCTCGGGCAACAAACTCAAATTCATGACCAACTTCAGCCGCAAGGACTTCTCCTACGGCGGCAACATGGTCGAATACGAAATCCCCAACCTGCTCGGAACCTTCTACACCGCAGAGTTCGGCGCCGGGCGCGATTTTTACAACTCGACGCTCAACATGGGGCTGCGCAAGGAGTTCCTCAAGCCCACGGACTACGAAATCGGCCTTACGTACAGCGACATCAAGGCCAAGCGTTACATGATCGAGCAGGACACGTCGCTGCTGGTGAAGGAGCGCAACCTCGACGCCTGGGGCGGCTATTCGCATTACCTGCGAAGGATCAAATCGAGCGTTTACCTCTCGGGACGCTACAACTACCGCCGCGTCAGCCGCAGGCCGCTCGTGGCTCCGGATTTCAACCCCGCGCTGCACGACCAGGACGCCCTGCTGGTCAGCGGAGGTCTCTACCGCGAGAAATTCTACACGGCCAACATGATCTACGGATTCGGTACGCGCGAGTACCTCGCGGCGGGTTACAAAGCCGAACTGACGACGGGCTATTCGTGGGGCGAATTCAACGACGCCCTGTACCTCGGCACAAGTTATGAAACGGGCGGATTCAGCAAACTGGGGTACATCATGGGCGGCTTCACGCTCGGAAGCTACATCGACCTCGACAACGGCATGTGGCAGCGCAGCGCCATCGATATCGACCTGAGGTGGTTCTCGAACCTGTTCCTGTTCAAACGCAGCCGTATCCGCCAGTTCCTCGCCTTCAACTACACGCAGGGCTGGAACCGTTCGACGGGCAGCGACGAGAGCATCCGCTTCACGCGCGTCGACGGACTGCAGGCCCTCAAAGAGTATATCATCGGAACCAACCGCATGATCCTCAACACCGAAACGGTGGTATTCACCCCCTATCAACCGTTGGGATTCCGCATCGCCGTCTTCGGATTCGCCGACTTCGGACTGATCGGCTACTCGCCCAACATCTTCAAGAACGACTTCTTCACCTCGTTCGGACTGGGCGTGCGGCTCAGAAACGAACGGTTGGTGTTCAACACCATCCAGATACGCCTGGGCGTGGCCTTCGGCAAACGCGGGCTGGTCGAGAGCGAGTATTTCCGGCTCTCGAACTCGACGCGCATGGAACAATACCGCTACCGCCCGACGCGGCCCGAAATCGTCGAATTCAAATAAAAAGGCACAAAAAAGGGGAGGGATCAAAATTTGATCCCTCCCCTTTCGTGAACTTTTTATTTTGCTTATGGTATTGGTTATAAGCCTTTCCTATTTGCGGGCGCGAATCTCGACTACGCCCTTACGCCCCTTTTCGCCGTAACGTTTCACGGCCTCATCGCCTTTATAGACGGTCATCCGCTTGATCCGGCCCGGCTTCAAAGCGTCGACATCGGCCTGCGTGGCCTCCTTGCCGTTGATGTAGATCAGCGCGCCTTCGGGGAAAGCGCCGCTGACCGTTACCCGGCCCGTGGTGACCGAAACCGAATTCTCCGGTTTTCCCTGGACGGTTATCTTTTCGACACTCCCGGCGGTTTCATCCAGGGTTTTCCGCGTTTCGGACAACTGCGAGGCTGTCTCTTTTTGGGCCGCTTCGAGTTCCTTCTGGGCCTGGTCCAAAGCTTTCTGAGCCTGCTTCCAAGCGTCCGAATCCATGTACTTGCGGGCTTGCTTCAGCCCCTCACGGGCGGCTTCTATTCCGGCGGTCCCGGTAGAGAGGGCGGCATTCGCGGTTCGTACAGACATCTCCTTTGCATCGGCGGCACGTTTGGTCGTAATCGTTATCACGCCGTCGTAACCCATGTCCGCATATTTCGAAGGCATCGAGTTCTCCTTAAGTACGGAGATATTTTCGATCTCATTCGGATCGACCGAGTCGATCTTATAAACCTGCACGCCGTCGACAATATAAGCCGGATTCGATTTCAGCGACGAGTTGCTTTTAACCGTAAACTGATACGACTTCGCAATTCCGTCGGTATTCAGTTCGACCGTTCCGCCTTTCGGCCTCGTACCGTAACCGATCACCCGCACTTCGTCCGGCTTGTCCGTCCCGGCAGTATCCACCCGGGTAATCTTCACGACTTTGCCCTTCAGTCCCGCAGCCTGCACCGCACCGCCCGGTTCGCCCGTTTTTTTGAGTTCTACAAGAATCACGCCGTCTTTGCCTTTATCGCCGTAAGTCGCTACAGCCGTCGAATCCTTGAGCACGGAAATCGACTCGATACGGTCGGCATTGAGGCTGTCGAGCGTCTTCACCTCCCGGCCGTCGACCAGAATCAACGGCTGTTTCCCGTCGCCCGAAAATTTTACCCCCGAAACGCGGACCGTAACGGTTTCTTTTTTACCTTTGTCTTCCGGAAAGACATACGCGGTTCGGGCGAAAGCCCCGAGGGCAACGCCCATTAACGGCAGGAGAAGGAGTACTTTGGCTCCGGCCCACCGCGACGATTTTTTGCACAACATCATGGTAATACGGTTTTTAAGTTTACTGTGATTGAAGCTGTTGGCGACTGAGTACCACCTCCCGCCGGCAGCTTTCTTTATTAATAACAACTGATAACTCCGGGCATCGACGCCGCTGTCGAGCACGGCCTCGTCGGCTTCGTATTCGTGGATGGCCCGCAGTTCGCGGCGCAGCAGCCACATCGCCGGGTTGAACCATTGCAGGCAGCCCGCAACGTCGGTCACGATCAGGTCGAACGAATGACGCAGCCGCAGGTGGGCCCGCTCGTGGAGCAGGATCGCATCGCCGTTCTCGGCCAGGTCTTTTTCGGACATCACGATATAGCGTCCCCAACTGAAAGGCATTACGGCCTGTTCCGTACGCACCAGCACGGCCTTGTCCTCCAGCCGTTCACGGCGTCCGCTGCGGATCAGGCGCAGCACCCCGACGAGCGAACAGAGCGTCCACAGCAATGTTGCGGCGGCCCCGACAAGGAATGCCGCCCCGGCCAGCAGTTCCCACGGAAAAGGTTCGGGAAGCGGCTCCGCCACGGTTGTAGCCACAACCCCTTCTTCTGCCGGGAGTTCCGGGAGGACGGGCATTTCGCGATAGACCGTAATCACACACAGCGGCAGGACGAACGAAAGAACCATTGCCCCCAACACCACGATCCGGTTGAAGCGGTGGAATGTCTCACGGCTCAGCAGCAACTTGAAAAAGAGGTAGAAAACAGCCAGGCAAACGCCGACTTTCAGGCTGTAAATCATCAGGTCGTACATGGCTTTACCGGTTTTGGTTTTCGATACGGTCGATCAGTTCGCGCAGTTCACGGACCGAAATCTTCTCCTCCTCGACCAAGGCCGAGACGGCTCCGAGATAGGAATTTTCGAAATAACGGTTGATCACGCTGCCGAGCGTCGAACGCGAAAACTCCTCTTCGCTCACCACCGGGTAGTACTGGTAGGTGCTGCCGAACGAATTGTGGCCGACGTAACCTTTGGTTTCGAGCGCGCGAACCATCGTCGAAAGGGTGTTGAAATGGGGTTTGGGATCGGGCGAAAGAGCGACCAGTTCGCGTACGAACAGCGGTCCGTGCTCCCAGAAGCAGCGCATCAGTTCTTCTTCCCTGCGTGTCAGTTTTTCCATAGCGTCATACCGTTAATCTTGTCATCGGGAAAGGGCGCATATCCGGCCCGGAAACCCGGAAACCTTCCATTACCCCCGTAACCCAGGTCTTACATGAGCAAAGGTAACTAAAAAATATTCACATACAACTATTTTACATAGTTTTTTAACTAAAAAATTTAGTTAATCTGTTTTTTCCGGATTTTCAAGATTAATACGTATATTTGAATCATGGTACTCATAGCAGACAGCGGATCGACCAAATGTTCGTGGATAGCCGGCGACGGCGCACACCCGGCGCAACTGCGCACGCGGGGAATCAACGCCGTGCAGCACACGGCCGAACAAATACGCGAAGTCCTTGGGGAACTGCCCCCATGCGACGGCGTGACGGCCGTGCGGTTTTACGGCGCGGGATGCGGCCCGACCTTTCCGGAAGCCAGCGAGAAATTGCGCCGGGAGTTGGAAGCACACTTCAAAACGGACGACATTGCGATCGAATCGGACCTGCTGGGCGCCGCACGGGCGCTCTGGGGCCATGGGGAGGGCATCGCCTGCATCCTCGGCACAGGGTCCAACTCCTGCTGGTACAGGGACGACCGGATCGTGCAGCACGTCTCCCCGCTGGGTTACGTGCTGGGCGACGAAGGCGGCGGAGCCGTATTGGGGCGTAACCTGGTGAACGGCATCTTCAAGGGGCACATTCCCCTGAAAGAGGAGTTCCTTGCGGCACACGGGCTGAGTTACGAGGAGATCATCCGCCGGGTCTACCGCGAACCTTACGCCAATCGTTTCCTGGCCTCGTTCGCACCTTTTATATATGCACACATAACCCGTCCCGATATCCGGGAGATGGTACTCGCATCGTTCCGCGACTTTGCGGCCCGCAACCTGAGCCGTTATCCGGCAGGACTCCCGGTATCGTTCGTAGGCGGCGTGGCGGCCCATTTCGAAGCGTTGCTGCGCGAAGCGCTGGAAGCGGAGGGTTACCGCGTGGAAACCATCGTAGAATCGCCCGCCGAAGGGCTTTTGAAATACCATCATGGAACATAGAATTACGGAACAGGCCTCGGTTTACGACGACCTGCAGCAGATGTCGGTACACGACATCCTCACGGGTATCAATCGCGAGGACGCCCGCGTGCACGAAGCCGTGCGGCAAACCATTCCCGTCATGGAACAACTCGTCGAACGCATCGTCGAACGCATGCAGCGCGGCGGCCGGATATTTTACATCGGCGCCGGGACGAGCGGCCGGCTGGGCGTCACCGACGCTTCGGAACTGCCTCCGACCTACGGCGTGCCGTTCGATTTGGTGATCGGGCTGATCGCCGGAGGCGACGGAGCCCTGCGGCGGGCCGTGGAACATGCCGAGGACGACACCGAAGGAGCCTGGCGCGACATGGCGCCCTACCGCCCCACGGCCGACGATACGCTGATCGGCATTGCGGCATCGGGAACGACGCCCTACGTAATCGGCGGCCTGCGCGAAGCGCGTCGTCACGGGCTGCTGACGGGATCGGTCACCTGCAACCCCGCTTCGCCCGTAGCAGCCGAAGCGGAATATGCGCTCGAAGCGGTCGTAGGACCGGAGTTCGTGACCGGTTCGACCCGCATGAAGGCCGGAACGGCCCAAAAGTTGATGCTCAACATGCTGTCCACAGCCGTGATGATCCGCCTGGGGCGCGTCGAGGGCAACCGCATGGTAAACATGCAGTTGACGAACGACAAACTCGTGGCGCGCGGCACGCGGATGGTGGCTGAGGCTTCGGGGCTCGACGAAGCCGAATCCCGGAAACTGCTGCTCCGCTGGGGCTCGGTGAAACAGGCATTGGAACACGTAACGGAATAGGTTAAAATGGCAAACCTCTTTTCCAACCGCGAAATACGCGCGATAGCGGTATTCCTGCCGCTGGCAGGGCTGCTGATCGCAGCCCTGCAACTCGTGCGCCCGGCGGCCGATCCGGCTGCGGCACGCCTCGCCGAAGCGGAGATGGAAGAGGCAATGCCCGCAGACAGCGTCGTAATGACGCACTTCGACCCCAACACAGCCTCGCTCGACGAACTGCGCCGGCTGGGGCTGACCAAACACGAAGCGGTAAGCCTGCTGAAATACCGCGCAGCGGGGAAGGTATTCCGCATTCCCGAAGACCTGACGCTCTGCTACGGCATCAGCGACTCGCTCTACCGGAAACTCGAACCGTGGATCCGCATCGGCCGCAAATATGCCATTGCGCCCCACGAATACCGCACCGAACGCATCCTCCCCGAGCCGCTGGCTCCCCGTCCGTTCCGCATCGACACCGTGAGCGCCCGTTACCTGCGGGCCATCGGAGCCCTGTCGAAACGACAGGCCGACGTGTTCATCCGCTGGCGGGACCTGAGCGGTATTTACGACATGGAGGACCTGCGTGAATGCTATGTCGTGAGCGATTCCGTGGCCACGGCGCTGGAACCTTACGTCATCTTCCCCGAACGGAAGGTCTCCCCGGTCGAACAGCCTATCGAACTGAACACGGCCGATTCGGCGGCGCTGCGGTCGGTTACGGGCATCGGACCCAAAACCGTGGTGGCGATCATGCACTACCGCGAACGGCTCGGCGGATTCGTCCGCGCGGAGCAACTCGCAGAGGTTCCGGGAGTCAGGGAACGCAATTACGAAAGAATTTTGAAACAAATTTACTGCGATAGTTGCAAAATTCGGAAAATTGATATTAACTTTGCAAGCCCGAAAGTGTTGGGGAGACACCCCTATATAGCACCGCAGGCATTACGAAAATTGCTGAAAGCAAGACAGTTGAAAGGAGGTTGGAGTACCGCTAAAGAATTAGTAGAACAGAACATATTGACCCGCGGGGAGGCAGCACGGCTGGCTCCGTACCTGCAATTCGGGTCAGACAGCGGACCTGCCGACGAGTAAAACGACCATTTTCGGGGAAGATGCATCCAGGATGTACACCCCGCAGTTTTCAGACGAAAAAACGAATTTAAAACAATAAAAAACAAAGAATATTATGATTATCATGCCGGTAAAAGAGGGCGAAAACATCGAGCGCGCCCTGAAGAAGTTCAAACGTAAATACGAGCGCACGGGCGTCCTGAAGGAGCTCCGCCGCCGCCAGTACTTCACCAAGCCTTCGATTGCGAAGCGCGAGGCGATGCAGCACGCCGTATACGTGGAACACATGTACCGCGACGAGGAATAGGCCCTACGGGCTTCCGAAAACGGACGACTCTTTTCTGAGTCGTCCGTTTTTCTTTGCGGCAGCATATCCCGACACCGGGAATCGGGAAGGCCTTACTTCAAAAAATCGGCCCGCAGGGGCGAAAAGATGTCGAGGATCGTCCCGGCTTCGAGACAAAGCAGTTCATGCGGCTCGTCCGGGGCGACATAATATCCGTCGCCGGGACCGAGCAGCCGCCGGTCCTCTCCGACGCAGGCTTCGAAACGCCCGCTCACGACATAGGTAGCCTGGGAGTGGTAATGCGTGTGCCGCGCACCGACGGCGCCTTTTTCAAAAGCCACTTTCACCACCATAAGGTGCGGATCGTAGCCCATAATCTGGCGGCGGAGTCCTTCGCCGCAGGATTCCCACGCCGTTTCGCTTTCGGGAATAAAGGTGTTGCTTCGGGTTTTCATCGGTCTTGGTTATTTGCGAGCGATGCGATCAGCGTCGCCATGTTATCGATATAAGTCTTCAGGCAGACGCCTTCCACCGGTTCGGCGACCAGCGAAGCCGTGTTGTGCGGATCGCCGAGGGTCTGCTCGTAGGTATCGGGAACCGGATCGTCGGCATGCCCCGGTCCGATATAGGGGACCAGCACCCAGTTCAGCGGTCCGATCCAACGGCCCTCGCCGTCGAGCGAGGAGAGGATGTCGCCCACGCGCGCCACGTCGGCGGCGGCAATGGCCGGGGTATGGTAGCGCGGCAGTTCCAGACGGCCGTTGCCCAGCAGCGGGGAGTCTTTGGTGGCTTCGGCGACGGGAAGTGCGCAAAGCGCATCGTACTGCCGCTGGAGATCGTCGATATTGATTACGACGAGCGCGGCGTAATGACCGATGACGTTGTGCGGATTCTGGTCGATATAGTAAGTTCCGTTATCCACGTGTAACCCTTTGCGGTGCATGTACAGCGGCGTAAGCGTCCCGGGCTTGACGAAACGCGGACAGAGCAGGCGTCCCTTCCCCGGCTTGCGGCCCAGATCGGCCGCCGAAGCCTCGTCGAGCGCCGCGGCACGCAGGAAATCAAACGCCGCGGGAATGCCGTCGAGGAATTTACGATCGCCGGTCAGGCGGTAGAAATCCATCAGCAGGCGGATGCAGTCGCGGGTGCGGACGGTGGAGACCGCCGCCGGCTCGAAGTCGCGCGCCTTGGCAGGCGTGAGGTCGAGGTAGTACTGATCGGCCCAGCCCGCCGCGGGGGTTCCCTGCTGAAGGGTCCGCACGCAGTTCATGGCGCGGATCAGCGGCTCCGTGGCCCGGGCATCGCCCATCACATAGGCCACGTGCATCAGAATCTCGATGTTATTGGGAATTACGTCGTCGTTAAACGTGATGCAGGCCGAATAGTCGGGCGTGCCGTCAGCATCGGGGTGGTCGTCCATCAACGGCCAGCGCTGGGGCCATCCCCCGACGGGATACTGGCTTTCGAAGATCATCCCGATAGCCTTGTCGAGGGCCGGCTTGAACTGCGGGTCGTACTTTTCGAGGTAGATACGCATCAGGAAATTAAGCGCCGAAGCCGTCACGTCGTCATCGAAGGTGGCATTGCCGTAATAATGGCCATGCTCGCCCATGCCCCACGCATTGCGGCCGATGGTCTCGAACCACCGCCGCTCGGAGGCCGCCCCGGCCAGATCGAACTTGTAGTTCCAGCCTCCGCAGGGAAGCTGCCCCCGGATAAGGATGCGGGCCGAACGCACTGCCATATCATAGTAGTATTCATCGCCCGTGGCGTGATAGGCGTCGATCATCAACTGCCCCACTTCAGGCGTGCCCTTCTCGACCCAGACCATGGTGGGATAAGCCTCCAGTTCGCCCCAGCGGCGCGAAAGGTCCGTAGTGTAGTTCCAGACGAACCCGCCGTCGGTACTCACACGGTCGTACATGAATCGGGTGGCTTTTTTCATAGCCGGAAGCACCTTTCCGGAGTCGTTTTTCGGCGCAGCGACAACAGCCGACAGTCCGGCCGATAATAGGATCGACAATAGAATACGTTTCATTCGGTTCAGAGTTTTGCTTGGTTGTTCTGTGCATTGGTAATCGTTTCGACCAGGCTGTTCAGGTAACATTCGAGCCAGGTATAGCCGCTTTCGGAGTCAATTTTCGCAGCATCCGCAGGATCGGCTGGATCGAGTCCGTGCTGCTGCTCCCAGGCATCGGGAATACCGTCGCCGTCGCTGTCTTCCGGGACGGACGACTGCCGGTACTCGGGCCAGCCGCCGACGGCACGCTGCGTATCGACGAAGCCGCCCGTACTGCCGTTGCCGCCGTCCGTCACGGCAGCCGTTCCGGTACGCACGTCGCGGACAATGCGTTCGTCTACGGCGTCCCTCACATGCGAAGCTCCGGCCCACGCCAGCACGAGCGTATAGGCACGCTGCGCGTCATGCGTCGTGGTATGGCCTTCGCCGAGGCCATTGACGGGCATCGGTTCATCCAGCAACGCTCCCTTCTCGCCGCCGGTCTTCGCATAACGAACCCCGTCATAGTTCGACCGCGTGATCTCGCGGTTGCCCTCCATGACATTCCCGGACATGTAGAGCGTGGGATAAGCCGATTCGTAATAGACTTGTCCCTCCTTGTTATGAAGGTCCGGCGTACGTCCGTAAGCGGTGATAAATGCCGCCGGACCCTTAGCCGGGGTCGCCGGACCAGGCTTGTAATAGTTGCCTACCATGTTGAAACGCCCGCCTTCGCCGCCGTAGGTATTGTTGGAGCCCCAGTTGTAGACGACGTTATTCCGGAAATCCACCACGCCGCGGAAATCGTCCAACGCTACGTTGGGCAGGTACAACAGCGGATGGTCGAAACGCGGATTGCGGCTGTCGTGCGAAGCGAGGAGATTATGGTGGAACGAGGCGTTCTTTCCGCCCCAGATACCGCCGTAGCCGTGACTGCCCTTGGCGTGCAGCGAGCGGCGCAAGCTCTCGGAGAGGATGCACCACTGCATCGTGAAGTTTTCGTTGGCATAAAAGGAGGCACATTCGTCGGTACTCCAGCTGATCGAACAATGGTCGATGAGGATATTGCGGTGGTAACGGCCGCCGAGGGCATCTTCGTCGTGCGCAGCAACCCCCATTTCATCACCCATACGGAAACGCAGGTAACGCAGGATAACATTGTCGGCCCGCACGGCCACACCGAAACCCGCGATGCAGATTCCATCGCCGGGAGCGCTCTGCCCGGCAATCGTCACATCGTTACCCGTGATATTCAATCGCTTCTGGAGACGGATGACACCGGAGACCCTGAACAGAATCGTCCGGGGATATTTGCGGGTCACGGCCCAGCGCAGCGATCCCTCCTGGTCGTCGTCATCCAGGCGCGTTACATAGAGCACGCGACCGCCGCGGCCGCCCGTGGTATACATGCCGCCGCCCTCCGCACCGGGAAAAGCCGGAAGCGACACGGCCGGCTGCGGAGATTCCGCAGCCGGAACGCCAGGCACGCAAACAGCCGGGGAGTCCGTCCGGGAATGCGACGAAGTCCGCCCGACAGCCTGCGGACCGGTATCTTCCACGTGCCGCCACGAAATACCGGCCATCGAAACAACCGGAACGGTAAGCAGCAGGAACAGAAACAGTTTTTTCATATTTTTATCGGTTTTTCAGGTAGTTTCAGGCCTTTCGCGTCTTCGTTAACGTTAACGGAACGAAAAAACAAAAATACGATAATAAATCCGGTTTCCAAAAAATTCGGACCGGAACAACTTTTTTTTACTCTTCGGCGAGGTAGAAATCGACATTATAGCGTGTCAGGATATCGATCGTGCTGAAATTGTCGCGGCGACGCGGACGCTGCCGCAACACCAGAAAGTCGATCAATGACTTTACAGCTTTAAACGCCTCTGTATCTGTACGCTCTGCGATAAGCACAGAGATCGTACCATTCTTCAGAGCCCGTATATTTGCCTGAAGCATATCGAAGCCCAGCAACTTTTTGTCCCGGATTCCACGAATTTCCATCCAGTCCGAAATCAAATGCGCACGCGAATTAAACGTGATGATATGCTTTACATCGGGGTGTTCCTCGAAAAAAGCATCGAACAACCGCATGTTATAGAGGAAATCAAAGGGCGACATCGAACAGTCGGTGAGTGTGCAGCCGGGATTGTTGTCTTTCAAATAGGCCAGAAACCCCCGATGGCGGTTGAGCGTCGAATCGTTGGGAGGCGCCTCTCCGCGGTCGATATTGAAGCTGACAACCTCTTTTACGGCCGAATCATTACCCACAAGCAGGTCTGCGGCCAAATAGCCGCTCTCGAAAAGCGGCATGCCGAAATAAGCGAGGTAGTCGGTATTTTCCGGCTTCGTGTCGATATATGCGACCGGAATCGATAACGATGTCAACTGATGCACCAGACGGATGGTCTCTTCCTTATAAATAGGTGCAATGAAAAGGGCGTCGGGCTGCACGCCGATCGTATTGCGGCAAGCCCCGCGAAACGACTCCAACTCGAACTGGTTGTAGTAGAAAATCTTCAGGTCGATATTGAGCCCCTGCGACTGTTTTACGGCCCTGGTTATCCCATTATAGACCAGTTCCCAATACTCGCCGGTCTGGAAATAAGGGATGATGGCAACGATAGTGAACTCTTTCCTGCGCGACAGGATAGAAGCGTATATATTTGGTTTATAGCCTATTTCGTTAATTACTTTGAAGACCTTCTCCCGGGTTTTTTCCGAGACGCCCTCGCGGTTGTGCAACACGCGGTCCACCGTACCGATCGACACTCCGGCCGCCTGCGCGACCTGCTCCATCGTTGCTGTTTTATCCGATTCAATCATAGCCGACAACCTGATAGATTTGGGTTGAAAAAGTAGATTCTTTGAGTTTAACGAGTGTAAATATATCATTTTTTTTACGAAAAATTTGCATCTGGACTGAATAAATTATAGATTTGTAAACGTTAAAATATTCCAAAAAGCCTTTTACGCCCGACCACCAAAAGATCAACATATTTACAACCAACAATTTACACCACAATTAAACTCCAGAATAAAAACCGTGTACGTTAACGAAAATAAACCGAAAGAAACTTCAGTTCTATGAAAACCTCCCGATATTTCGGAATTCTCTTCGCCGCAGCCCTGCTATTTTCCGCAGGCGCATCCCGCGCCCAACAACGAATGCGGCTGTTCACCATCGGCGACTCGACCATGTCCTATAATAACAGGCCTTATGATCCGGCCTACGACCGGGGTTACGGCTGGGGCGACGCACTCAAACGGGTATTCGACACGACACGCCTCGAAATCCATAACTGCGCCCGCTCGGGCCGCAGTTCGAAAAGTTTTATCGACGAAGGGCTTTGGGACAAAGTGCTCGCACAACTGATGCCGGGCGACTGGCTGCTGATCCAGTTCGGCGGCAATGACCAGAAAACCGATCCCAAGCGCCATACCGACGCCGAGGCCTCGTTCCGCGACAATTTCCGCCGCTTTATCCGCGAGGCCCGCGAAAAAGGCGCCCGGCCCCTGCTGGCAACGTCGGTCGTACGCCGCCGCTTCGACAAGGAGGGAAAACTGATCGACACTTACGGCCCCTACATCACGGCTGTCGAGGCCGTCGGAGCCGAATGCAACGTTCCGGTCATAGACCTCAAAACGGCTACGTGGGAGCTGGTCGAACAGGCCGGCGTCGAAGGTTCGAAGCGCTATTTCAACCATATCGAACCGGGCATTACCGAACGTTTCCCCGAGGGCAACGCCGACAATTCGCACTGGAACTACGACGGGGCCTACGAGGTGGCCCGGCTTTTCAGCGCCGAACTTACCGAAACACGGCATCCGCTTGCCGCCTACCTGCAGAAATAAACCGTATACAACTATGAAAACTCTAAAACTTTTCCTCTGTGCATTGCTGCTGCTCCCGGCAGTGAAGGTCCTGGCCGAAGGCCCGGCGACGCTCTACACCATCGGCGACTCGACGATGGCCGAAAATACCAAGTGCGACGAAGACCCGGGCGATCCGGGCCGCGGCTGGGCCGAACCCCTGCAACGATTCTTCGATCCTTCGCAACTCGTCGTGCGCAACTGCGCCGTTTCGGGCCGCAGCACCAAGAGTTTTATCGACGAAGGCCGGTGGCAGAAGGTTCTCGACCGCATCGCCCCGGGCGACCTGCTGCTGATCCAGTTCGGGCACAACGACGCCAAGAAAAGCGACCCGAAACGTTACACCGACCCCGAAACAAGCTTTAAGGAAAACCTGCGCCGTTTCGTCAGCGAAGCCCGTGAAAAAGGCGCGACCCCGATCCTTGCAACCTCCGTCGTACGGCGGCAGTTCAACAGGGACGGCACGCTGCGCGATTCCCACGGACGTTACGTTCCGGCCGCCGCCGAAGTGGCTGCCGAACTGAACGTTCCGCTGGTGGACATGAACCGCCTGACGGGCGAACTCGTCCAGAA
Source organism: Alistipes sp. D31t1_170403_E11 (assembly GCF_015553985.1). Taxonomy (NCBI): domain Bacteria; kingdom Pseudomonadati; phylum Bacteroidota; class Bacteroidia; order Bacteroidales; family Rikenellaceae; genus Alistipes; species Alistipes sp. D31t1_170403_E11. The sequence goes on from NZ_JADNHQ010000001.1 coordinate 538,693, forward strand.
ATACGGTCCCGAGGAGTCCAAAAAACTCTATCTCTACGTCGAACCCAACGTCGCCGAACGCTTTCCCGACGGCAATGCCGACGATACGCATCTCTGCGTCCGCGGAGCCGAGGAGTTCGCAACGCTCTTCGTCGAAGCCTGCGCCGCCTCGCACAACCCGCTGGGCAAATACGTGAACCCAACCCCCAACCGATAACCAACCCCCAACCTGAAACCGCTATGACCAAATTTTACCTGACCCTGTGCTGCCTGCTGTCCGCCCTTCTACCAGCGGCGGCCCAGCAGTTGACGGGCGTCGTGACCGACATCAACGGCGAACCGCTGCTCGGCGCCGTGGCGGCCCTCAAAGGCAAAACCACAGCTACGACGACCGGAGCCCGAGGCGAGTACGCTTTGCAGGGCGTGGACCTGCGCAGGGATACGCTCGTCTTCACCTACGTCGGGATGAAGAAACTCGAAGTGCCCGTCGCAGGCCGCACGAAAATCGACGTACGGCTCGAAGAAATGAATACGTCCATCAACGAAGTAGTCGTGATCGGCTACGGAACCGTGCGCCGCGCCGACCTCACCGGGGCCGTTTCGTCGGTTTCGGCCGAGGACATCGTCCGCACTCCCGTCAACAACATCGCTGAGGCCATTTCGGGTAAACTGGCCGGCGTACAGGTGCTCACCACCGACGGAGCCCCGGACGCCGAGGTGTCGATGTATGTCCGCGGGCGTAACTCCATCACCCAAAGCAGTTCGCCGCTCTACATCGTGGACGGCTTCCCCGTCTCGTCGATCTCCGACATCTCGCCCTCGGACATTCAGTCGATCGACGTACTGAAAGACGCCTCTTCGACAGCCATCTACGGCTCGCGCGGCGCCAACGGCGTAATCATGATCACGACCAAAAGCGCCCACCAGAACGGCGTCAAGGTGTCGTTCAACGCCTATGCGGGACTGAAATACGTGACCCCGATGCCCGACATGCTCGATCCGTACGAGTACGCCCTCTGGCAGTACGAGCAATCGGTCTACCGGAACGCCGTCGGTTCGATGTACGAGCCCTATTTCGGTGTCTACGAAGACATGCACCTCTATAAGAACTATGCGGGCAACGACTGGAAGAAGATCGTCTTCGGGCGCTCGGCCACCACGCAGAACTACAACGTGGCCCTCACGGGCAAAGGCGACAAGATGACCTACTCGGCCAGCTATACCCGCCAGATGGACGACGCGGTGATGATCACCTCGGACTTCGTACGCGACAATTTCACCTTCAAATTCCAGCACAAGCCCTCGCGCAAAGTCACGCTCGACTTCCAGACCCGCTTTTCAGACACGAAAATCTCAGGATCGGGCGCCAACGAGCAGAGCGGCGGACGCAGCAGCGACCCGCGCATGCGTTATGTCATGCAGTATTCGCCGATCCCGCTCAAAGGGCTCTCGATGGAGGGTTTCGACGACGACGAATTCTACAAGAACAGCGGCCTGTTCACCCCGACGGAATATATCCGCGACAACGACCGCATCCAAAAACGGCGCAACCTGGCGCTCTCGGGCGGTTTTAGCTGGACCATTGCCAAAAACCTGGTTTTCCGCTCGAACCTCAACTTCGAATTCAACTGGAACGAGAACCAGCGGTTTTTCGGCATCACGACCTACTATGCGCGCATGAACTCCGTGGTTAAGGACCATCCGGCCATCGAACTGACGAATACCGATTCGCGCCGCATCTCCAACTACAATACACTCAGCTACGACTTCAAGGACCTGCTGCCGAAGAAACACCGGCTCAGCGTGCTCGTCGGACAGGAACTGAACACGACCAAATCGCGGACGCTGACCACCGACATCGACGGATTCCCCGTCACCTTCTCGTCGCGGCAGGCGTTTCGCTTCACGACCGAAGGCACGGCCGTATCGACCAATAACTTCTATGCAACGCCCGACAACCTGTTCTCGTTCTTCACGCGTATCAACTACTCCTACGACGACCGCTACCTGGTAACCGGCACGCTGCGCGCCGACGGATCGAGCAAGTTCCAGAAGAGCGAGCCCTGGGGTTATTTCCCCTCGGGAGCCGTTGCCTGGCGCATCTCCGAAGAGTCGTTCCTCAAGGACGCCGAGTGGCTTTCGCAACTGAAGCTGCGCGCCAGCATCGGACTGGCGGGCAACGACAACATTCCCGGCGGCCAGACCCTTGCCGAATATACGTCCGACAACACACAGTTGCTGCCCTTCGAAACATCGGTCTCCTACTGGTCGCAGGGCAAGTACATGACCAATCCCGACCTGGTGTGGGAAACCACCGTATCCCGGAACGTGGGACTCGATTTCGGGTTCTTCAACAACCGCCTGAGCGGTAACCTGGACCTCTACCTGAACACCACGCACGACCAGTTGATCCTCTTCCCCATCAAGGGCGCGGGCTACACGCACCAGTACCGCAACATGGGCAACACGCAGAACAAAGGTCTCGAACTGGCGCTGAACGCCGTGCTGGTCGACAAACGCGACTATTCGCTGCAATTCTCGTTCAACATCGCCATGAACCGCAACAAGGTGCTCGACCTGGGCGGACTGGACCGCATCGAAGCCTACTCTTCGTGGGCCTCGACACAGATCGACTACGACTTCGTAGTGATGCCGGGCCAATCGCTGGGACAGATCTGGGGATATGTCTCCGACGGCCGTTACCCGGCTTCCGACTTTACATGGACCGGTTCCTCGTGGCAGGCCAACGAAGGCGTGCTGGACAATTCCCACATCGCCGGCAACGGCTGGGGTCCGGGCGCCGTGCGGTTCCGCGACCTGGGAGGCGACCCCGACGCCATTTCGGCCGGAACCGACCGCACGGTGCTGGGCTGCACGCTGCCCAAGGCTACCGGCGGTTTCTCGCTGGCGGGACGCATCAAGGGATTCGACTTCAACGCCAACTTCACCTATACGCTGGGCAACAAGATCCTCAACGTCAACAAAGCCGAGTATACCTCGACGGCAGGCTACCGCTACCAGAACCTGCTCACGACGATGGATTCCCGCAACCGCTGGCAGAGCATCGACGCCGCAGGACAGCGCATCACCGACCCGGCTCTGCTGGACGAAATCAACCGCGGCACTTCGATGTGGACCCCCATGAGCGCTTATCGCTACGTCAGCTCCTACATCGTCGAGGACGGTTCGTTCCTGCGTCTCAACTCAGCTACGATCGGCTACTCGCTGCCCGACGCACTGCTGCGCAAAATGCGACTGAGCCAGTTGCGCATCTACGTCACGGGGACGAACCTCTTCTGCTGGACCGGCTACTCGGGCTTCGACCCCGAAGTAGACACCCGGCGCTCCACGCCCCTTACGCCCGGCGTAGACTATTCGCCCTATCCCAAGACCCGGGGCTTCATTGTCGGACTTAACCTTACCTTCTAAAGATGAAAACGCTGAAAACAATCATACTCTTCGCCGCGGCGGTCTGCCTGAGTTCCTGCCTGAACGACTTTCTGGAGGCAGAGACCGAGTCGTCGTTCACAGGCGAGGCGATCTTCTCCGATCCCACGCTCGCCACGGGAGCCGTGATGGGTATCTACGAGTCGATCAACTACAACTCGTTCAACGGCCGTCTGTGGGCTTATCACGGGTATAACAACGACAGCGAACGGCATCTCAGTTCCACGTCGGGCGTCACGCCCGCCCAAAACGACAGCCATTCCGCCTATGCCGTCTACAAATACAGCGAGACGGACAACTATTTCGGCGACGCTTTCTCCTACGCCATGATCGCTATCGAGCGGGCCAACAACTGTATCGAGGGACTGCGCACCTACGGCAACACGGAACACAATGCCGACCTGGCTTACCTGCTGGGCGAGGCGCTCTTCCTGCGCGCCTGGATTTACTACGAACTGGTGGGTATCTGGGGCAACATCCCGGCCCGCTTCGACGCGCTCTCCAACACAAACCTGTATGCCGGGCGCGCCGACCGCGACGTGATCTGGAAACAATTGCTCACCGACCTGGAGGAATCCGCGCGGCTGATGCCGTGGCCCGGTCAGGGCGTCACGAGCACGGTATTGCGTCCCAACCGCGCCGCCGCCAAGGCATTGCGCGCCCGCATCGCCCTCACGGCAGGCGGCTACGCCTACCACCTCTACGGCGAACTGAACACCGCGCAACTGAGCGCCGACCCCGAACTTACGGTCGAGAAGACCTACACCATCGCCCGCGACGAGTGCCGCGAAATCATGCAGCACGAAGGCAGCGGATTCATCCTCGAAAACGACTTCGCCAAGATATTCAAGGACAACTGCGCCGTGAAAGTCTCGGCCGGAGGCGAACCCCTCTGGGAACTGCCCTTCAAATACAATTCGCGCGGCAACTGGATGGTTGCGGCGGGCGTTTACCACCGCGGCCCGGGCGGCAGCGGGACCATCTCGTCCGACAGCGACCCCTATACCAGCGTCTACATGGGCGGCACGATGGGCGTCGTGCCCACGCTCTATTACGATTTCGACGTAAAGGACAAGCGACGCGACATCTCGGTCGTAGCATTCCGCTGGGCCGACGGCGTACAGGAACTGACGCGCCCGAGCATGATGACCGGCGGCAAGCTGCGCGCCGAGTGGAAAGACCCGTCGATGGCCAAATTCTCGGCAAACGCCAACGACGGCATCACGCCCATCGTGCTGCGCTATGCCGATGTACTGCTGATGTTCGCCGAAGCCGACAACCGCCTCAACGGCGGTCCGACCGACGACGCGAAACAGGCGCTCCAGCGTATCCGCGAGCGCGCTTTCGGCACGTCGCAGGCCGAATACGTCGCCTCGGTCTCCGGCTCGGAAGCCGACTTCCTGAAAGCCATTCAGACGGAGCGGCGCCTCGAATTCGTCGGCGAGATGATCCGCAAACAGGACCTCATCCGCTGGAACCTGCTGAAGGCCAACATGGACCAGGTAAAGCAGGACATGTACGACCTCAGGACACTCTCGGGCAACTATGCCGACGTTCCGGCTTACGTCTTCTGGAAATACAAGAGCAACGCCGCCGGAGAGCGCGAAATCGTCTGGTACGGACTCAACCGCGGCGAAACGGCGCCCGGAACCGAAGGACAGCAGGTCACCGACCAGGCGGCACTCGATGCCTGGATGAAAGCCGGGGGCTGGCGCAACTGGAATCCTTCGGGCAATGCCGAAGCCGCACCCGCCACTCCGTCGCTGTGGATCACCTCGTCGCCCACGTCGGGTTACCTCTCCGACGCTTACATCGAAGCACAGTACCACACCGACCCGGACCGCAGGCTCGACATGCCGCTGCCCTCGTCGGTCATCATGAACAGCCAGGGCCACCTGAACAATGCCTCACTGGGCTATAACAACTAAAACCGTGCGACCAACCATGAAAAACGCTATCCATATCCTGAAACTACTCGCCGCGGCCGTACTGGCAACAGGACTCGGAGCCTGCCAGGATGCCGCCGTCGAGGTGTACGATGCTTCGCTGAGCAGCCTGCTCCGCCCCTCAGCAGTCAGGGCAATCGCCAACGATTCCGAAAACATCACCGTCTCATGGCGCGGCGCGGCCGGTTCGTTCCGGCTCGAATATGCCCTGAGCGCCGATTTCGCAGGCGACATCGCCGTCATCGAATCCATCGAAGGCAACAAATACACTGTCGGAGAACTTGCAGAAGCTACGAGTTACTACTTCCGCGTAAAGAGCCTATCGGACAAAACGGGCGTCTCGTCGTCGGAATACTCCGCCGTAGCAACGGCCCGGACGCTCACCGAACCGAAGATACCGAACGTCAAAGCCACCTCGGAAATGGTTTACACCACTACGCCGTGGTCCGTAACCTGCACCGTGACGATGACCTGGGGCGACAGCGAAACCGAGCCGGAAGCCATCACCGAGGTACGCGCCACACCGACCGAAGGCGGCGAACCGCTTCTCTTCCCCGTTTCGGAAGAGGAGGCCGCGGCGCAGCAAATCGCATTCAGCGAAGGCGTGCTCACCGACACGGAATACTCGCTGGAACTCTACGCCGGGAAGAAGATGCGCGGTTCGTGCACGCACCGCACCGTTCCGGGACCTGTTCCGGCGCTCTACGCCTCGGCACATCTCGACTTCACGACCGACCCCGTCAGCGCCTCGGCGGAAATTCGCTGGGAACTCTATTACGTCGAACCCGAAACGCTCTCCGAAATCGTCCTCGCGCGCAAAGGTTCCGAAACGCCCGAACAGCAGGTTCCCGTCACTCCGGCCGACATCACCGCAGGCTCGATGACCGTGACGAACCTCGCACCCGGCGCGGAATACACCGCTACATTGAAAGCCAAGGACGGGCAGGCGGTCGCCTCGTCCGAATTCACGACCCCCGCAGCACCGTCATCCGATGTGATCGTAGCACGTCCGGGCGATGACCTCGCCGCGATCATCAGCGATCCCGACCGCCAGCGCGACACCGTCTACCTCGTGGCAGGAGAATATACGTTCACCGAAAATGCGCCCGTAGTAACGCGCAACCTGGTGCTCACCTCGGACGATCCGTCGCGGACCGTCGTCAACGCCGGAACCGCTTTCCGCGGCTCGGGGACCTTCGATCGCCTCGTATTGCGCAACATCCGCTTCAACTGCGCGACCTACCTGTGCCAGATCACCAACACCGATTACGACATCGGCCTCTACCGCATCGAAAACTGCATCGTGGACCTCAATTCGGGCGCCACGGGCAATTCGACGCTCTTCAGCACTTCGGGTACGGCGGCAAACGCCTCGCTGCAAATCCTGCGGACGTTCGAAGTCGAAAATTCGCTGGTCTTCGCCAACAAGGGACAGACGCAGAATATCGTCTACACGATGTCCTCGACCTCGGGTATCCCCCGGTTCGGCAAACTCCTGCTCCGCAACTCGACCTTCGCCAACTGTGCCCGCGGACTGGTGGCGAACTCCGGACCGGAAGACTATGCCTTCGAAGTCACCATCGAAAACTGCACGCTCTACAACATCGCGTGCGGCGGAAACTACGCGGTGGTCGACATCCGCAACAAGGGAAATGCGAACCAATCGAAACGCTCCGTCTCGCTGCGCAACTCGATACTCTGGTTCGGCGGGTCGAACTATAAAATACTCCAGTTTGCCGGAAGCGGCGAGGGGCAGTATGTTCCCAAGGAGCAGATCGACTGCGCGAACTTCTACCACTTCGCCGCGCAGACCCCGACGTTCGGGTCGAGCGCCTACAACATCGCCGATCGGATGACCGCCTACAACGGCGCGCCCGCCGACCTGTGGCAGAACCCCATGGCCAACCCGTCGGCGGCCGGAGCCTCGTTCCGGATCAAGGACCAGTCGGTACGTGCCGCACAGGAAGCAGCCGGAACCACACTCGGCGATCCCCGCTGGGAATAAAGCATACAAAACGATGAAACGAACCTCTCTCATAGCCGCCATCTGCCTGCTCGCCGCCTGTACGGACGGCGGGCAGCGGCAGGGCGCTCCGCTGAGCGCTTCGCGCAACGACGAAGCCTCCTTCGAAGCGGTCGAAGGGACGACCGTGCGGCTGGAAGAATACCTGTGCGTCACGGGCGGCACGCCGCCTTACAGCTATGCAACCTCGCTGCAGGGAGATTTCACCCCCACACTCGAACGCACCGTACCGACGCCGGAACATTCCCCCGTCGAATACGGCGTCTACGCCTGCGACAGCGAAGGCAACCGTACGAAGAACCCGGTGGTCGTCTCGCTGCAAATCCGCCCCGCCGCCGGAGAACGGACACCGGCGTTCCCCGGCGCCGAGGGCGGCGGACGCTACGTCACGGGAGGCCGCGGCGGCAAAGTCTACTACGTCACCAACCTGCTCGACGCCTACCCCACGCCGCCCGAGGGATCGCTGCGCTGGGCGCTGACGCAGCCCGGCCCCAAAATCATTATGTTCAAGGTCTCGGGCGTCATCCCGCTCGCAGCGAAACTCTACATCCGCAACGACGGGCGTTACGCCGGGCAGGGATGCGACATCACCGTTGCGGGCGAGACCGCCCCGGGCGACGGGATTTGCCTGAAGAACTGGCCGCTGGCGATCACCTATGCCGAAAACGTCATCGTCCGCTTCCTGCGCTTCCGCCTCGGGGACGAATTCGACACCGGATCGGCGCAGGACGCCTGCGAAGGACAGAGCAGCGACGGCGTGATCCTGGACCACTGTTCGATGAGCTGGAGCGTAGACGAGTGCGCTTCGTTCTACCGCAACCGCAATTTCACGCTCCAATGGTGCATCCTCACCGAAAGCCTGCGGTTCTCGACCCACGAAAAAGAGTCGCCGCACGGTTACGGCGGCATCTGGGGCGGCCGCGACGCATCGTACCACCACAACCTCATCTCGCGTCACGACAGCCGCAACCCGCGCTTCGACGCCGCATCGAGCTATCCCGAGGCCTATCCGGCTTCGGAATGGCGGGGCAACGTCGATTTCCGCAACAACGTCGTTTACGGCTGGGGAGGCGAGGTCTCCTACGGCGGCGAAGGAGGGCACTTCAACCTGGTGAACAACTACTACAAGGAAGGCCCCCACTCTCCGGCCCGCAACCGGTTCCTGACGGCCTACGCTGCAACTTCGCTGACACCGGCAGGCATCCCGGCAGCCTATCCCGAGATTTATATCGACGGAAACCGCTACATGACCCGTTCAGGCACGGGACTGTCCCGTATCGAAACGGACAACTACAACGGAATCGTCTGGTCGGGCGCCGGAGGCGAGGGAATGCCCTCACCGCCGGGGCGTATTGCGGAACTCCCCATCGGGGGCACGACGGGCCACACGGCGACGCAGCGCGCCGACGAGGCATTTCTCTCGGTCGTCGAAAGCGCAGGGGCATGGCCGCGCGACAAGGTGGACCTGCGGGCTGCGACCGATGCCCTCGACGGCACGTCGACAGGATATACAGCCTCGGCAGAACCGAGCAAGGCGGGACTGATCGACACGCCGTCGCAGGTCGGCGGATACCCCGTCTACGAAACCGCCGAAGCCCCCGTGGACAGCGACGGCGACGGGATGCCCGACGCCTGGGAGCAAGCCCGCGGACTCGACCTGTCGGATGCGGCCGACGGCGCGGCCTACACCCTTTCGGAAACCTATACCAATATAGAGATATATCTGCACGAATGTGCCGCGGCACTGCTCCGCGGAAAACGCATCAACGAAAAATAAACAACAAACTTTTTAAACTATTCAACGACATGGTAACCCGATTGACCAAAGGACGACTCAAAGTCACGATTTCTGAAACCCGCGCCGAACTGGGCGAGGTGGCGGCCCGCGAGGTGGCGGCATACATCCGTTCACTGCTGGACACCAAACCCGAAGTGAACATCATCTTCGCTTCGGCCCCCTCGCAGAACGACTTTCTCGCCAACCTGCTGCTGGAAGAGATCGACTGGTCGCGCATCAACGCGTTCCACATGGACGAGTACATCGGCATCGACCCCCATGCCCCGCAGGCGTTCGGGCAGTTTCTGCGCGACCGCATCTTCTCGAAAAAGAACTTCAAATCGGTGAATTACATCGACTCGAAGGCCGCCGATCCGGCTGCCGAGTGCGAGCGTTACGCCGGACTGCTCAGGCAGATGCCCGCCGACATCGTATTCCTGGGCATCGGCGAAAACGGCCACCTGGCTTTCAACGATCCCCACGTGGCGTTCTTCGACGACCCGCTCTCGGTCAAGACCGTCGACCTCGACCCGACGTGTATCCGCCAGCAGGTCAACGACGGCTGTTTCAAGAGCATCGAAGAGGTCCCGACGCATGCTTACACGATCACCATTCCCGAACTGCTGTTCGTAAAGAAACTCTACGCCATCGTGCCCACCATCGCCAAGGCAAACGCCATCAAGGGCACGTGCGACGGCCCGATCGTCACATCGTGCCCGGCATCGATCCTGCGTACGCACCGCGACTGCACGCTCTACGTGGACCGCGACAGCGCTTCGCTGGTAAACAAGTAACCTAAAAAGGTACAGAAAATGAAAAATTTATTAGTAACTTGCATCTGTGCGCTGCTGGCGTTTCCGGCAGGAGCCGCCACCCGGCACGTCACCGCGGGCGACGACCTGGGACGGGCGATCCGCACGCTCAAAGACAATGACACGCTCGTGGTCGCGGCAGGCAGCTACACCATCGAAAGCACGCTGCCCGTAAAGCGTAATACGGTCATCGTAGGCGAAACGGGTGCACGCCCCCGCATCGCTATCGGACCGTTCCGTATCGGCATCGGGGCCGAGCACCTCGTACTGCGGGGTCTCGCCCTGACGCTCGGCAGCAAATTCCTCGTCGACACCCCCTCGGAAGGGAGCGTGGAGATCGGCCTTGTCGCCATCGAGGATTGCACGGTCGACCTGGGCGGCGACACGGGCGCCGGACTGGTCGGCAGCCGTACGCCCGGCTCCGGACGCAACCGCATCGGAGAGATTCGCGTGAAGGACTGCGTGGTCTTCAACGGAGGGTTTCCGCAGCACTTCGTCTTCTCGGCGGCCAGCACGTCGCAGACCGAGGTGGGAAAAATACAACTCGCCAACAGCACTTTCGCCGATATGGCCCGGGGAGCCATCGTGACCAACGCCGCCATGCAGACCCGGATCGAGATCGACCGCTGCACGTTCTACGACATCAACCGCGCGGACAACAATGCCGGAACGATCCGGCTGAGCAATGCCGCAGCCGACATTCGCGTCACGGAATCGGTCTTCACCTTCGCAGGTCCCGCCAGCCGCTTCATCGTCGTGGGTCCCGGCAGCAAAGTCGAAGTGGAGAATAGTTACGCGACAGGCGAACTGGCCTCGATACCCGGTGCACGCGGACTGAAACGACTCGCCGCAAAGGCTGCCGAAGCCTACGAAGCGCCCGCCCGCAATCCGCTTGCGGAAGGGGCATCGCTACGCCTCGGCCAAGATATGACGCCCGGTCTCCAGATCGGGGATCCCAGATGGAACAAATAAATGAAATGAATATGAAAGTCAATGGATTAAGATGGATCATACTGAGCCTGATCATGCTCGTATCCATCATCAACTACCTCGACCGCGGTACGCTCAACTACATGTGGGTGGCCAACACCAAAAGCGAATACCCGGCCGACAGGGCAGTCTTCGATGCCGCAAGCGGCACGTACACACTGACCGCCGCAGACGGCACGACGATCGTCGCGGCTGCCGACCGTGTCGCACAACAGGCCGACGGCAGCTACGTCTACACCGCCGTAGGCGGCATCGCCGCCGAGCTGGGAATTCTCGACCCCGCCATGCCCGAAGCCGAATTCAAAGCGCAGTCCAAAAAACTGCTGGCCGACATCACGATCTTCTTCATGATCGCCTACGGCCTGAGCCAGCTTTTCTCTGGAAAACTCTACGACCGCATCGGCACACGCCGCGGCTTCGCCTTCTCGGCCCTGCTGTGGGGCGCAGCGGACGCCTTCACGGCCTTCGCCGCCGGATTCAAATCGCTCACGGCGTTCCGCTTCATGCTCGGGCTGGGCGAAGCGGGACCGTGGCCCGGCACGACCAAGTCCAACGCCGAATGGTTCCCGACCAAGGAGCGGGCCCTGGCGCAGGGGTTGTTCAACGCCTCGACCTCGGTAGGCTCGATCCTCGCCCCGATCGTCATTTCGTTCCTCTACCTCGCATTCGGCTGGAAAGCGACCTTCGCCGTAGTGGGTTCGCTGGCCGTATTGTGGATCATCCCCTGGCTCTGGGTCAACAAGAAGGGACCCAAGGAACACCCCTGGATCACCGACAAAGAGCGCGACTACATCCTCTCCGGCCAGCCCGAGGGGCACAAGACCGAGCCCTGCCGCTGCAAAAGCTGGGGCGAGCTGCTGCGCGAACGGAAAAACTACGCGCTGATCGTGGGCCGCTTCTTCATCGACCCGGTCTGGTGGATTTTCGTAACGTTCATCCCCATCTACCTGATCGAAGTCTTCAACCTCGACATCCGCGAAGTGGCCATGTCGGCCTGGGTTCCCTACGTGGGTGCAGCCATCGGAGCCTTTGCCGGCGGATGGTTCTCGGGATTGCTGCAAAAGCGCGGACGTTCGCTCAACTTCGCCCGCAAATGCTCGATGATCGTCGGCGTGTGCATCGCCCTGCCGGGCGTCGTGGGGGCTACGATGGCTTCGTCGGCAACCTTCGCCGTGGTGATGATGGCCCTGATCCTGGGCGGCTACCAGTTCGTACAGTCCAACCTGATGACCCTGGCCGCCGACTTCCATTACGGCCGCACGGTCGGCTCGCTGGCCGGCCTGGGCGGAGCCGCAGCCGTATTGGGAACCATCCTCGCAATGATCGTCGTGCCGATGATCACCCGCGCGGGCTGGGCTCCGTTCTTCGTTTTCGGCGGCCTGCTCTTCCCCGTATCCATCCTCGCCGTATTCCTGTTCGGCGGACGCATCCAGAATATCGACGAAGAAAAACAGCAATAACATGAAAACCTTACTTTCCATTTTCGGACTGCTGGCATGCTGCCTTCCTGCGGCAGCCGAAGCGCCCCACCGGGTGAAGATCGTCAACGCGGCAGTGGTGATGCCCTCCCGAGTCGTGGAAAACGCGACGATCCTGATCGAAGACGGCCGCATAGCAGCCGTCGGAGTGGACCTCAAGGATGCGTTCGAAGGCGCCGAGGTCATCGATGCCGCAGGCCGCTACGCCGCCCCCGGCTTTATCGACGTGCACTGCCACGGCGGCGGGGGCCACGACTTCTCGGACGGCACGGTCGAAGCGATGCTCGGCGCCGCCGAAATGCACGCACAGCACGGCACGACGCTGATCTACCCCACCACCGCTTCGTGCTCCAACGCCACGCTTTTCAGCCTGTTCGACACTTACCGTAAAGCCGCGAAGCGAAACACGCGCGGCGCAGCGTTCGGCGGCATCCACATCGAAGGCGGCTATCTCTCGATGGAGATGAAAGGCGGACAGGACCCGCGCTACATCAAGAATCCCACGCCGGAAGACTATAACGCCATCCTTGCCAAAGGCGGCGACCTGATCGCCCGCTGGACCTTCGCGCCCGAACTGCCGGGCAGCGCGGCGCTGATCGGCGAACTCTCCCGCCGCGGCATCCAGATGTCGATGGGCCACACTTCGGCGCTCTACGACGAGGCCGTCGACGCCTACGACGCCGGCGTGAACAGCATCACCCACTTTTACTCGATGTGCTCGGGCGTCACACGCCGCAACGCCCTGCGTTACGCGGGCGTAATCGAGGCGGGCTACCTGCTCGACGGCATCTACGTCGAGACCATCGGCGACGGCATCCACCTGCCCGAACCGCTGCTCCGGCTGATCTGGAAAGTGAAAGGCCCCGACCGCATCGTCGGTATCACCGATGCCATGCGCGGCGCGGGTATGCCCGACGGCCCCACCATCCTGGGCAGCCTCGACGACGGCATGGCGGCCATCATCGAGGACGGCGTAGCCAAACTGCCCGACCGCAGTTCATTCGCCGGATCGGTCTGCACGACGGACCGCGTGGTGCGCAACTACGTGACCAAAGCGGGCGCTTCGCTGCCCGAAGCGGTACAGGTGATGACGCTCTCCCCGGCACGGCTGATGCACATCGACGACCGCAAAGGCTCGATCGCCCCGGGCAAGGACGCCGACATCGTGCTTTTCGACGAAGGGATCGACATTTCGCTGACGATGATCGGCGGGAAAGTCGTCTACCGGAAATAGGAACCGGAGAACACCCGGTTGTTAAAATCAAAGAAGCCGGAACAGGGGAATACGCATGTATTCCCCTGTTCCGGTTTGTCGGTGTTATGCGGAAATCGCCGCTTACAAAGAAATGGTTTTTGATTTCAGGGGAACGGTTTGCGTTTAAACGAAGTGTGGCACGGATGGGTAGTATCGAAATACGTCCCATTCGTGCCACACGAGAGCAAGCGTAAAGATGCCCGCTGAAATCGAAAACTATCGCAGGAAGAGCAGTTCGCGGTATTTCGGCAGCGGCCAGATCTGGTCGTCGACGATCTCTTCGAGCTTGTCGATATGGCGGCGGATCTCGTCGAAGCAGACCGCGACGGTATCGTGGTAAGCGATCGCTTTTTCACGCGGGTCTTCGATCCGGTTGGCCACCTTGCGGGCGTCGACCATCTCGTCGGTGAGTTTCTGGATCGAAGCCGTATGGTCCTGAATCCGCTTGATCAGTTCGATGTCGGGCGCAGCGTTCAAACCCGGAATCTGCGACATCTTATAGACTTTGTCGAGCAGCACCGCCTCGTATTTCGAGGCGATGGGCACGATGTGATTCATCGCCAGGTCGCCCAACACGCGGCCCTCGATCTGGATTTTCTTGGTGTAGGTCTCCCACTTCACTTCGGTACGGGCTTCGAGCTCGACTTTGGTGAAGACACCCATGTCGCCGAACATCTTGAGGCTCGCCTTGTCCAGGTAGCGGTCGAAGATCAGCGGCGTAGAGGTCTCGCAGTCGAGGCCGCGCTTCTTCGCCTCGGCCTTCCATGCGTCGGAATAGCCGTTACCGTCGAAACGGATGGGCTTGCAGGCCTTGATCATCTGTTTGAGCACCTCGTAAATGGCCTTCTCCTTCTTGGCGCCGGCCTCGATCTTGGCGTCCACAGCCTTCTTGAATTCGGTCAGTTCGTTGGCCATGGCCGAGTTGAGTACGATCATCGCCTCGGCGCAGTTGTCCGACGACCCCACGGCGCGGAACTCGAAGCGGTTGCCCGTGAAGGCGAACGGCGAAGTCCGGTTACGGTCGGTATTGTCGAGCAGCAGCGTCGGGATATGCGAAATACCGCTCATCTTGAAGACGTTCTTGGCATCGAACCGGATGGCATCGTCGCCCTTTGAAGCGGCCAGCTTGTCCAGCACGGCCGAAACCTGTGTCCCGAGGAAGGTCGAGATGATGGCGGGAGGCGCCTCATTGGCGCCCAGGCGATGGGCATTCGTAGCGCTCATGATCGACGCTTTCAGCAGCCCGTTATGCTTGTATACCGCCGCGATGGCATTGACCAGGAAGGTGATAAACTGGAGGTTCTCCGAAGCGGTCTTGCCCGGGCCCATCAGGTTCACGCCCGTATCGGTTCCCAGCGACCAGTTGTTGTGCTTGCCCGAACCGTTGATACCCTTGAAAGGCTTTTCGTGGAGCAGCACCCGGAACTGGTGGCGGCGGGCGATCTTATCCATGATAGTCATCAGCAACTGGTTGTGGTCGTTGGCCAAGTTGGCCTCCTCGTAGACCGGAGCCAGTTCGAACTGATTGGGAGCTACCTCGTTGTGACGGGTCTTGACCGGAATACCCAGTTTCAGGCACTCGTATTCGAGGTCCCGCATGAAGGCCATCACGCGCGTCGGGATCGCCCCGAAATAGTGGTCTTCGAGCTGCTGGTTCTTGGCCGATTCGTGGCCCATGAGCGTACGGCCCGTAAGCATCAGGTCGGGACGCACGGCCCAAAGGCTCTCGTCCACAAGGAAGTATTCCTGCTCCCAGCCCAGGTAGCAGAAAACCTTCTCGACATTCTTGTCGAAGTAGCGGCACACCTCCGTGGCGGCCTTGTCGACGGCCGTCAGCGAACGCAGCAGGGGGACCTTGTAATCGAGCGCCTCGCCCGTATAGGCGATAAAGACCGTGGGGATGCAAAGCGTCGTATCGACGATGAAGGCGGGCGACGTGGGGTCCCAGGCCGAGTAGCCGCGGGCCTCGAACGTATTGCGAATGCCGCCGTTGGGGAATGACGAAGCGTCGGGCTCCTGCTGCACGAGCAGCTTGCCGGAGAACTCCTCCAGCACACCGCCCAGGCCGTCCGGCTCGGCAAAGGCGTCGTGTTTCTCGGCAGTACCGCCCGTCAGGGGTTGAAACCAGTGGGTATAGTGGTCGGCGCCGTGCTCCAGCGCCCACTGGCGCATGCCGGCTGCGATGCTGTCCGCAACTTCACGCGTAAGCGGAGCGCGTTTTTCCATCGTTTCGAGCAGGACCGCATACGTGCGCTTGTCGAGATACTTCCGCATGGCCGCACGCCCGAATACCTTCTTCCCGAAATAGTCGGAAGGGCGTCCCTCGGGGATTTTCACTTCGACGGCCGTGTGATTTATGGCCGCATCGACCATCTTGAATCTGAGTAATGATGACATATACCTGACTGATTAAGGATTAGTGTTCGTAAGAAAAACCGCGCGGGGAAGAACCCAATAATTGCAAACTAAAACCTAACCAAAATTCAACCGGACAACTGCCTCTCGGCAGAACGTGCCGACCTGACTATCCGGGGCGCTCCCCCGCTGCGGTACAACTTTTGTTCCGGTTACAAATGTACGAATAATTCCAGAATATTCATTTTACAAAACCACTATTTTTTCGAAAAACAGTCTATTTTTTCATCATTTTTGCGAAAAACAACTCATTTTTCACGCATACACCTCGAAATTTTCAGCATTTTTCGGAAAAATACACCCATTTTCACACCAACTACTGAAAAATATCAAATTTTGATTTTTCAGAAAATTAAGGGTATTTAGACCAAAATTACACCAAATAACCTCTAAAATATTAATCCCGGTTTTGAAATGCCCGAAAATAAAACAGACACCGGAATCGACAAAAAATCCGGCGCACTGTTATTTTAGTAACAATTTCTTGTTACAATTAAGTAATTAATTTGTACCTTTACGTGCAATTTTGAAACATATCGAAACTATACTCATACTAATCTCTAAATAGTCATGGCAAATACCAAACGTGAAAAGCTGTTCACCGAGTTCCCGCCGGTTCCGACCGAGAAGTGGGAGGAGGTGATTACAGCCGACCTGAAAGGAGCCGATTACGAGCGTAAGCTGGTGTGGCGTACGGGTGAAGGATTCAACGTCCGCCCCTACTACCGCGCCGAAAACCTCGAAGGCATCCAGTTTCTGGGCTCGCAGGCAGGCGAGTTCCCGTACGTCAGAGGTACGCGCAGCCACAACCGCTGGAACGTACATCAGACCGTCGAGGTAAAATGTCCCAAGGAGGCCAACGCCGAAGCGCTGAAGCTCCTCAACTCGGGCGTCGACTCGCTGGGCTTCTCGATCGCGAAGGAAGGCTTCACGGCCGAAGAGCTCGACCAGTTGCTCGACGGAATCTCGATCCCCGCGATCAAAATCACCTTCTGCGGCGTGCAGACGGGTAGCATCGCCGACCTGGTGATCGCAAAACTCGAAAAGGAGGGCCTTGCAGCCGACGCGCACGTGGCGTTCTCGATCGACCCGCTCGTGAAAGGGCTTTCCCAGAAGGGCGAATTCTGCTCGCCCAACGGCGAGAAGTGCTTCGCACGCATCGCATCGCTGATCGAAAAGACCCGGGAGTACAAGCACATCCGCATCGTGACCGTTTCGGCCGGCATCTTCTCGAACGCCGGATCGACCATCGTCGAGGAGCTCGCATTCGCACTGGCCGCCGGTAACGACTACATCGCCCGCCTGACGGACGCCGGTGTAGACGCCGAACTGGCCGCCCGCAAGCTGCGCTTCTCGTTCGCGGTGACTTCGAACTACTTCCTCGAAATCGCCAAGTTCCGTGCGGCACGCATGCTGTGGGCCAACATCGTCAAGGGTTACAATCCCGCGAAGAACTGCGCCTGCAAGATGTACATCCACGCCCGCACGGCGGACTGGAACCAGACCGTTTACGACCCCTATGTAAATATGCTCCGCGGCACGACAGAGGCTATGTCGGCTATCATCGCCGGTGTACACTCGCTGGAGGTTACGCCGTTCGACAACGCCTTCGAAACCCCGACGGAATTCTCGAAGCGCATCGCCCGCAATGTCGAACTGCTGCTCAAGCACGAGTCGCACTTCGACCAGGTCGTAGACCCCGCAGGCGGTTCGTATTACGTCGAGAACCTCACGCAGTCGATCGCCGCCGAGGCCTGGAAGCTCTTCCTCGAAATCGAGGAGAAGGGCGGCTATGCCGAGGCATATAAGGCCGGCTTCATCAAGGAGCGCGTAGCCGCTTCGGCCGCCGCCAAGGACAAAGCGATCGCAACGCGCCGCCAGACGCTGCTCGGCGCCAACCAGTTCCCCAACTTCACGGAGGTCGCCCCGAAGGAGATCACGGCAGAAGCCGTTACCCGTCCCGTTGCCGAAGGCAATGTCCTCGCACCCTACCGCGGCGCCATGGCCTTCGAGGCGATGCGTCTGCATGTAGACCGCTCGGGCAAGCAGCCCAAAGCGTTCATGCTTACCTGCGGCAACCTGGCTATGGCCCGTGCCCGCGCCCAGTTCTCGTGCAACTTCTTCGGCTGCGCCGGAATCCGCGTACAGGACAACACGTTCTTCAAGTCGATCGAGGAAGGCGTGAAGGCCGCACTCGAATCGAAGGCCGAAATCGTGGTAGTCTGCGCTTCGGACGACGACTATGCAGAGGCCGCGCCGAAGGTGAAGGAATTGCTTGCAGGCAAGGCCATCCTCGTGGTTGCGGGCGCTCCCGCATGCACGCCCGAACTGGAGGCCCAGGGCATTACGAACTTCATCAACGTGAAGTCGAACGTCCTCGAAACACTGAAGTTCTACCTTAAAGAGATGGGAATCTAATCATGAGAGCTAAATTTTCAGAACTGACATACGAAGCAGGCGGGCAGAAAAGCTGCTGCGCCTCGAAAGGCTGCGGACAGGTAGAGCCGTGGCTGACGGCCGAGCGTATTCCCGTCAAGGGCGCTTACACGGCCGAAGACCTCGAAGGCATGGAGCACCTGAACTATGCGGCAGGTATCGCCCCGTTCCTGCGCGGCCCCTACTCGACGATGTACGTGATGCGTCCGTGGACCATCCGCCAGTATGCCGGCTTCTCGACCGCCGAGGAGTCGAACGCATTCTACCGCCGCAACCTCGCCGCAGGCCAGAAGGGCCTGTCGGTAGCCTTCGACCTCGCTACGCACCGCGGCTACGACGCCGACCATCCGCGCGTGGTGGGCGACGTGGGCAAAGCCGGTGTGTCGATCTGCTCGGTGGAGGACATGAAGGTGCTGTTCAACGGCATTCCGCTCGACCGGATGTCGGTGTCGATGACCATGAACGGAGCCGTGCTGCCCGTACTGGCCTTCTACATCGTGACCGGACTGGAGCAGGGCTGCACGCTCGACCAGTTGGCCGGTACGATCCAGAACGACATCCTCAAGGAGTTCATGGTGCGTAATACCTATATATATCCGCCCGAGTTCTCGATGCGCATCATCGCCGACATCTTCGAGTACACGTCGAAGAACATGCCCAAGTTCAACTCGATCTCGATTTCGGGTTACCACATGCAGGAGGCAGGCGCCACGAACGACATCGAGTTGGCTTACACGCTCGCCGACGGTCTGGAGTACCTCCGTGCCGGCGTCAACGCAGGTATGTCGATCGATGCCTTCGCACCTCGTCTGTCGTTCTTCTGGGCTATCGGCATGAACCACTTCATGGAGATCGCCAAGATGCGCGCCGCGCGTATGCTGTGGGCCAAGATCGTCAAGCAGTTCAATCCGAAGAACCCCAAATCGCTGGCTCTGCGTACCCACTCGCAGACCTCGGGATGGTCGCTCACGGAGCAGGATCCGTTCAACAACGTGGCCCGTACGGCTATCGAAGCCATGGGCGCCGCCCTGGGTCACACCCAGTCGCTGCACACCAACGCCCTGGACGAAGCCATCGCCCTGCCGACCGACTTCTCGGCGCGTATTGCGCGTAACACGCAGATTTACATCCAGGAAGAGACCAACATCTGCCGCGAGGTAGACCCGTGGGCCGGTTCCTACTACATCGAGACGCTGACCAACGAGATCGCCCAGAAAGCCTGGGAGCGCATCGAAGAGGTCGAGAAGCTGGGCGGTATGGCCAAGGCCATCGAGACCGGCATTCCGAAGATGCGTATCGAGGAGGCCTCGGCCCGCAAGCAGGCCCGCATCGATTCCGGCGAGGAGAAGATCATCGGTATCAACGAATACCGCCTGGAGAAAGAGGCTCCGATCGACATTCTCGCCGTGGACAACACGGCCGTGCGCGAAAGCCAGATCAAGCGTCTGCAGGAGCTGCGCGCCAACCGCGACGAGGCCGCTGTGAAGAAGGCGCTGGCCGCTATCACCGAGTGTGTGAAGACCAAGCAGGGCAATCTGCTCGAACTGGCCGTCGAGGCCGCCAAGGTCCGCGCGTCGCTGGGTGAAATCTCCGATGCCTGCGAGGTTGTCGTAGGCCGCTACAAAGCTGTTATCCGTTCCATTTCAGGTGTATACTCTTCAGAAGTGAAAAACGACAAATCGTTCGAGCGCGCCAAGGAGCTGTGCGCCGAATTCGCCAAGAAAGAGGGCCGTCAGCCGCGCGTCATGATCGCCAAGCTCGGCCAGGACGGACACGACCGCGGCGCCAAAGTGGTTGCCACGGGTTATGCCGACATCGGCTTCGATGTCGACATGGGTCCGCTGTTCCAGACTCCGGAAGAGGCCGCCAAGCAGGCCGTCGAGAACGACGTGCATGTTGTCGGCGTATCGTCGCTGGCCGCCGGCCACCTGACGCTCGTGCCGCAGATCATCGCAGAGCTCAAGAAGCTCGGCCGCGAGGACATCATCGTCATCGTCGGCGGCGTGATTCCCGCACAGGACTACGACCAGTTGTACAAGGACGGCGCCGCCGCCATCTTCGGCCCCGGTACGCCGATCGCCACGGCAGCTATCAAGATGCTCGAAATCCTGCTTGCCGAATAAAGGGCACAACGATTCTCTCAAATCCCCTCCGGAGTATTTCGGAGGGGATTTTTTGTCCGGGAAACACCAGAATCGGAGTTTTTACGTTATCTTTACAGGCAAAAGAGACAACTAACACCAACGCCTATTCACATGAAAAAAATCCTCATCTTGCTGCTCGCATGCAGTGCCGGCATCCAGTCGCAAGCTCAGGCTCCGGAAGCAACCGATACTCCGGAAACTACCGCAACACAGTCCCTCGTCTTCCCCGAGCCCGAATTCGTCGGCCAGACTTTAGCCATTCGCACCGACAATAAGGCCGAACAGCTCGTCCAGGAGAGCCTGACTCCCCGCCACCGTTCGTCCACCGGCCAGAAATTATTCGGTATCGGAAAGGACCATATCGACGAAATGACCCTGAAGGGTCCCCGGGCCTTCGTCCGGTTCAAAAAAGACGACGGCATCGCATTTATCATCCGCGTTCCGGATAACCAGATCGACCCGATGTCGGTAATCAGCGTCTTCCGGTTCAAGGTCAAAAAGAAAATGCGGATCGCCGAATACGCGTCGGTCGGAACCTTCGGCGACCAACAGAGCAACACGCTGGAGCGGCAGCCCTTCACATCGCGCCGCTTCGGGGGCAGTTCCTACCTCATCATCCTCAAAGATGTACAGGCAGGCGAATACGGCATCACGGTCGATGCGCTCGGCAGTCTGAACGTCTCGACATTCGGGGTCGACGAATAAAACACAATTACGAAAAAGCCCGCGTCGTGTATAACCGGACGCGGGCTTTTTCGTTGAATGGCTCCGATCAGAGGCAGGCTTCCAGAATCCGGCGGGCCATGGCTCCGTCGACATTCTGCGCCTCGCCGAACTTGTCGCCCGCAGCATTGAAGCGGCGTTCGACCTCAGCAATCGTCTGCTCGTCGATCCCCTCTTCCGAAAGGCGCGTCGAGAGGCCCAGCGAACGGAAGAACGCTTCGTTGGCCGCAATCGTGCGGTCGATGCGCTCCTCGTCCGATCCCTCGGTGATGCCCCAGATGCGTTCGCCGTATTGCAGCAGTTTGCCGCGTTTTTGCTCACGCAGCACCCGCAGGGTCCCGTTGATAACGATAGCCAGCGTCGCGCCGTGTGTGAGCCCGTGCAGCGCCGTCAGTTCGTGGCCGATCATATGCGTCGCCCAATCCTGCGTCACTCCCATGCGGATCATGTCGTTCAAGGCCAACGTCGCCGAAAGCATGTATTCCGACATTACGTCGTAATCGCGCTCGTCGGCCAGCGCCTTGGGAGCGATCTCGACCACTGTATGCAGGATGCCTTCGGCCCAGCGGTCCATCAGGCGCGACTGATCGGGCGTAGTCATATACTGCTCCAGCACGTGCACGAAAGTATCTGCAAGTCCGCAGGCTACCTGACGCTTCGGCAGCGAATAGAGCGTCTCGGGATCGAGAATCGAAAAGACCGGGTAATCGCCGTAGAAAGCGTATTTTTCCTTGGTTTCGTAGCGTGAAATAACTGCTCCGGAATTCATCTCGGAGCCCGTAGCCGCCATGGTGAGGACCGTAGCCAGCGGCACGGTCTTTTCGGCCTGCCCCTTGAGCACGATATCCCACGCATCGCCGTCGTAGAGAAGTCCCGCAGCGATGAGTTTCGTACCGTCGATAACCGATCCGCCGCCGATCGCCAGCAGGAAATCGACCTTCTGTTCCTTACCCAGTGCAATGGCTTCGCGCAGGGTCTCGACGGAAGGATTCGCCTCGATACCCCAGAACTCGACGAAGTCACGGCCTTCGAGCGCGGCAACGACCTGGTCGTAGACACCGTTGCGCCTGACGCTGCCGCCGCCGAAAGTCAGCATGATGCGCTTTCCGGCGGGAATAAGTTTCGGCAGACGGGCAATCTGGCCCTTGCCAAAAACCAGTTTGGTAGGATTGTGATAGATGAAGTTATTCATGGCGAATATGTTTAAGTGATACAAAGCAGTGTGCATGCCGGACGCAAACCGGATTTGCCGGAGTTTCATCCGTCCAAGCCGAAGTTTACCCTCAGCAAAGATACGAAAAAGCCGGACAGATACAAGGCCGGATTGCATGCGGCCCGGCAAAATCCTCCGACCAAAAAGCGTCGTCACGACACCAAAGATAGCAAAAAGAACGCCGGAACGGAAGAAATCATCCGACATTTGCCAGAGATGCCTCCGAGAGTTCGATCTAACGCTCTTACGGCCAACATTTCCCAAATCATTACCTTCTATACACAAATAAGGTTGTAACTTAAAAAGTTACAACCTTATTTAAGATGAGTATTCCATCGGGTATGCGGCAGGTACACCGCAATCACTCCAAATTAAAAGTACTTGCCGCGCAGGTCCTGAATTTTTGCCATCTGCTGGATCGCCGGAATAGCGAACTGCTGGGCTACGCCCTCAGCCATAGCCTGAGCACGAACCTTCTCGCCTTCGGCGGTCTGCTTGTCATCGGCCGTGATATCCTCGACTTCGAAGACATAGACACCCGAAAGGCCCTTCACGGGAGCAGACAGCGCACCCTTCTCAGCCGATGCGATAGCGCCGACCAAACGGGGCTCCATGCCTACGCCGTTCACGTAGAACGATCCGAAGGTCACATCCGAAAAGTCTTCCACCTCCGAACCGAGGCTTGCGGCCTGCTCGGCGAGGGTCGAACCCGAAAGGTTCTTGACGATATAGTCGTATTTTTTGTCACGGAGCAACTGCGCACGGATCTGGGCCGCAACCTTATCTACCGGAGCATATTCGTTGTCGTCGATCTCAGTCAGCGTAGCGATCACGTAGTCCTTGCCTACATT
Organism: Alistipes sp. D31t1_170403_E11; assembly: GCF_015553985.1. Lineage (NCBI taxonomy): Bacteria > Pseudomonadati > Bacteroidota > Bacteroidia > Bacteroidales > Rikenellaceae > Alistipes > Alistipes sp. D31t1_170403_E11. Next base: position 562,182 of record NZ_JADNHQ010000001.1, read on the forward strand.
GAAAATCGCCGAAAGGTCGCCTTTCTTCGCGCCATGCGCCCAGCGGGCTACCTCACGCGAATCCTCCAGACCGCGGATCGTACGGTCGCTCTGGGCGATCGAAGCGATGCGGGGAGTCACGGCAGCCGTCGAAGCGGCATCCGCAAACGCGCTGGGTGCACCTTTGGCGTTGACCATGAAGGAACCGGCCTGGTTGTGCACGTCGCGGCGCGTAGCGGCCGAAGCCTCCACGGGATAGGTGATCGTAGCCACCTGCACATGCTTCGAAGGCTTGTCGGCGCGGTATACCTGCATCAGCTGAATAGCGTCGCCGGAAGCAATCTTCACGATATCGCCCTGCTTGGCATTGGCAAGAGCTGCGGCAAACTCACCCGAGAAGGCCGAGAAAGGCAGCACGCCCACTTCACCGCCATTGGCAGCCGTCGCATCGTAAACCGAATACCGGGCAGCAGTCTGTGCGAAATCAGCACCGTTTTTCAGCACCGTCAGCAGGCTGTCGGCAAGTGCTTCCTGCGTATAGGGCAACACGATGTGGCGCACGCCTACCGAGTCGGGAACCATCTTCGTATCGAGTACGCGGGCCATCGTCCATTCGTTGTTCTTCAGCACGGGACCGTACATCTCACCGTTCATCAGCGCCTTGGCCTCCTCGTCGGAAAGCTGGGCCGCCGTGACATAACCTTCGGCGATCTTGCCGTTGCGATTACCGCGAACGAAGGTTTTCACCTCCTCGGCGGCGGCAAACTCCCGGCCTACCTCCATGACGTTCTTCTCGAGCGCCAGCATATCGTCTTCCGTAGGAGCTACCTCGAATACAACGTATGAAATCGTACGCGACGGGGTCTGCTTGAACTGGTTCTTATGGCTGTTGTAATAAGCCTTCACGTCGCTCGACGAAACGTTGACCAGCGAGTCGGGAACAGCCGAGAACTTCTTGCCGGCCCATTTGCCCGAAAAAGTCTTGTTGGCAGCGTCGACACCGCGGGCAACCTCCAGCGAATTGACGTAAACACCACCCTTCACCAAGCCGAAGTATTTCTGCACCTCACGCTCCAGACGGGCCTGCTCGTTGAGCTGCGCCCATGCACTGGCAGCCTCCCGGTTGGTCTCGGCCTGCGCGAGGAACTGGCTGATGGCAGCCACGTTGTACTCACCCGTACGCGGATCGGCAAAAGCATTGTAGAAAGCCTGCGAAGGATGCTGACCGCTGACCATGGCCAGGCGCTCGGGCTCCGTAACGCGGAGACCCATCTGATCGAAACCAGGCGTAAGCACATGCTTGGCGATCAGCGACTGCCACGCGGCATTGGCCAGCATAGCCGACTGCTGTTCGTCGCTCTCCTGTACGTTGTTCTGCGACTTGATCTGCTCGTACTGCTCGTAGTACTCCGAATAGTTGATCTTCTCGCCGTCGATCACGCCGACACGCGGGTCGTTACCCGAGAAACCCATTTCGGTCTTCAGAGAGAGGATGAATGCCAAGAGGGCCAGTGCGATAATGATAGAAAGCACGATGCCGAACTTGGTTCGTAAAGTGTTTAAACTTGCCATATAAATTGTTAATTATTCGTATTGTTTCGAATTATCAGCCAAAGGTAGTAAAATTAATTGTAAAACGAACAGAATAAAAGTAAAAATATACGTACGACGTGCAGCCGCGATTACAAGCCCGAGCCGCGCCAGACCGCCGTTCAGGCGGGGACTCGCCGAAGAAGCCCGGCAACGCGGCGGAAAGCGGCTGCCGCTACAATTTTTTCACCCGCGCCAGTTCGATGCGCGAACGCGTCGTGCGAAGAATCCGCAGTTGCAGGCCGCCGATGAAAACCGTCTCCCCGGCGGTGGGAATACCTTCGTAATTATAGATGATGAAGCCGGCGAGCGTATCGTATTCCTTACTCTCTTCGATACCCAGGCTGTACTTCTCGTTCAGGTATTTCACCTCCAGGCGGCACGAGAGAACATACTCGTCGGGGCCGACCTGCTTTTCGGTGAGGTCCGGGATGTCGTGCTCGTCCTCGATTTCGCCGAAAATCTGCTCCAGCACGTCTTCGAGGGAGATGACGCCCGCCGTACCGCCGAACTCGTCGATCACGACCGCGATATTCGAGCGGTGCTTGATGAAATTTTCCAGCATCAGTTGCAGGGGCATGGTCTCGGGGACGAAATTTACCTCCATCATCACGTCGGCGATCTGCCGGGGCCGCGTAAAGAGACTTTTCGAATTGACGTAACCGACGATGTTGTCGATCGACTTGCGCCAGACGAAGATGCGCGAATACTTCGAATCGACGAAGCGCGCCGTGAGTTGCTCGATCGAGGTGTCGTCAATGTCCACGGCCTCGACATCCACACGCGGAACCATGCAGTCCCGCACGCGCAGGTCGGCGAAATCCAGCGCATTCTGAAAAAGTTTCAGCTCGTTGTCCGGCTCGGAATGCTGCTCCGAATTGTTCGAGTCGAGCAGCGCCGCAAGGTCCTCGCGGTCGAAACTCGGCGTGATGTTCTTCTCCTCGACACGACGGCCCAGAAGGCGCAGGATGCCGTGGGAAAGCAGCGTCGTGAAACGCGCTACCGGGTAGAGGACGATGTAGAAAAAGTAGATTACCGGCGCCAGCGCGCGGTAGTAGAAATTGGGGTTGTTTTTGAAGATCGACTTGGGCAGGAACTCGGCGCAGAAAATGATGATGATGGTCGAGATGGCGGTATCCACGGCGACCGAACCGCTCCGGGCGAGTTGTTCCCACCCCAGCGAAGCGTAGATTCCGCGCAGGAGCATCGACATCGACAACGAGTAGACGACCAGTGCGATGTTGTTGCCGACGAGGATCGTGGTGATATACTGCCCCGGATGGCGGGCGAAAACCTCGGCGATCTGGTCGAACATGCGGTTCTGCTTGCGGTCGATCTCCAACTTGAGGCGGTTCTTGCTCGTGAAGGCAATCTCCATCCCCGAAAAAAAGGCCGACAACAGCAGCATTACAACGATCAGGATGACGGTAGTAAGCATCGCGTTCAGTTTTTGGGTTTTCCGGACTGCGGTTCGGCGGAAGCCTTCACATCGTGCGAAGCCGGACGGGCCTCCGCCTGGAAGTCGTCCATCTTTCGCAACGACTTGACCGGAGCATCCGCCTTTTCAGCCCGCTTTTCGGCCATCCCGTCAGGAACTTCCCGGGCAGGAACGGCCTCAGGCGACACCGAAGGAGCCTTCGCGGGTTCAGGTTTTACATCCGCAGGGCGGGATTCGGCCGGCGGACGCACGGCCGTGGAATCGGAAGCCGTGGAATCGGCGTTCTGCTTCATCTCGACCTCCATGCGGCCCTTCATGCGGCGGAAGCGCCAGTCCTTGAACTCTTCGTCCGATTCGAAACCTTCGCCGATGAAGACATCGCGGCCGTTGTTCTGCACGATCTTCGAATCGACGTTCGAATAGATTTTCTTGGTCCGCGCATTCCAGAACAGTTGCTGGGTGTAAAGGGTCTTACCGTCGGATTTTTCGACGACAACGTTACCTTTGGCCTCCCACAATTCGCGGTTCTCGTAGTAAATGGCGTAGTTGGCTGTCAGCACAGCGTCGACAGTCGTCAGCGAGTCGTTTTGGTAGGTGGTGATTTTCACCCCCTTGCGGAACTCACGGTAAGGCTCGCGGCCCAGTGAATATCCTTCGAGCAACGGCGTCACGAAATGGTAAGACCGGCGGCCGTTCTGCGACATCACGACCGAAAGGTCCTCGCTGTATTCGGTCATCAGGGCCTCGTCGGAGCCCGACGTATGGCCCGCATCCTTGCCCGCACATGAGAATAGCAAGATAGCACTCCCCGTCATGGAGAGTGCTACCCTGATCATTCTTATCATGCGTTTTCCCATCGAAAAACCCTATCGGAAGCGATTTTAGCGGGGACGAACGGTAGTCGAGATACCGGCAGCGAGTCCACAGGTCACCGTGTAACGCGCACCCTCCTGCAGCTCGTTGAAGAAGCAGTCCTCCGAGCTGGGGAAAGCCGAACGGAACTTGCCGAGAGCGCTCTTGGCATGCTCCATATACTCCGAATCGCTCGGCAGCAGCTCGACGGCTTTGGCCATCGTATCGTATGCGGCCCAGTAGGTAGCCAGACCGGCAAAACCGCTGCACGAACCGGCCGACGATGCGTAGCACTGCGCCAGGATGAAGTAAGGAACACCGTCCTCGGGATTGAGGTCGCGGGCCTGGCGTGCAGCATTGGCAGAACCCGGAAGGTCATTGGACACAAGGCCGACCAGTGCGATGCGCACAAGCAGTTTCTGACGCTCGGCGGGGTCCGTCTCAACGGCCAACGCTTCGTTCAGGTAAGTCTTGGCCTTCACATAGTCCTTCTTGTTCTGGAAAGCCTGGGCCAGGAACATCGCCGTCTCCGACGACGGTTTCACCTGGTAGTATTTCTCAGCGAGCGAAAAGTAGAAATCACCGTCGCACTTGGCACGCGACATCAGGGCCACGGCCTGCGAAAGCAGCGCCTCGTCGTCAGGAGCAGCAGCCAGCTTGCCGCGGAAAAGTTTCTCCAGGTTCTCGCAGCTTGCGGCGCCGCTCAATCCGAATGCAGCATCGAACTGGCTCTTATACTCGGCGGCAGCGGGATTTTTCTCGAAGAACGGCGTCAGGCGATCGTACTCGGCGATGATCTCGTCGGGCATCACCTCGTCGGTATTTTTGTAGTCGTCGCAAAGATTCGAGAAATAAGCCACGACAGTCTCGGGATCGGTGTTGTCGCCACCGGCTTCGATAGCCGCGCGGAACGCCTCACGGATGCCTTTACGGTCGCTGGGCTTATACATCAGGTACTCGCGGGCCTTGCGGTCGAGGATATACGGCGTGCCGTACTTTTCATGATCGCCGAAATACTGGTTGCGAAGATCGTAAACGATCATCAGCGAGTCGGTGTACATGTTCTTCTCGTCGATGCTCTTGGCGCGGGCGATCTTGTTCTTGTAAAGCGTGATACCGCGCACGAAAGTGTTCTGCGAGGCCTTCGGGCACTTGTCGAGCAGCTCTTTGAGGTAATGTGCGGCGGCATTGTAATCCTTGTTGTCGAGCGACTCCTTGAGGAAATTGCTGTTCAGGATATTCTGCTCCCGCTCCTGAGGAGTATCACCCCAGACCGCGTACTTCGGATCACTGAAATCTTGCTGTGCCATCGCCGCGACTGCAAAAAGCGCACACGCAGCAGAAAGCAGGAATTTAACGTTTTTCATCGGTCAGATCAATTTTTGTGTTGTCTATCTTAAGTGTTTTGCCTGTCTCATCAATCGAACTTGGAGCGCATGAACCAATATTCGCCGTTCTCCAACTGCCCTGCAAAGAGCGTAAAGCCGACCGCAAATTTGAAATACTGCTGCCGGACCAATCCCACACGTTCGGCGACGTTATAGCCGCGGCGTCCGTATTCGATACCGATATCGATCGCCGAAAAGGCTCCGCGCCTCACGGGAATACCGATACCCGCCGTCACGGCATACTGTGCGAGCTTATCGCCGTTGAAGGTCTGGTTATAGGTCCCGTAGCGGAAACCCGCACGGTAGGACCAGCGCTTCAGGAAGTGGCGCGCATCGTAACGGTTCGGGGTGTATTCCACACCCATCTTGATCGTACTCGTATTGGTATACGCCACTTTGTAAGCCGTCGTGTTCTCCCCGCTGCCGCTGGTTCCCGTCATCTCGTAGCCCGAGTTGCGGCCGCCCCAGTTCTGGTAGGCGTAATCCACACCGAGGGCCCACCGGCCCGTCTGGTAGAAGACACCCACAGCCAACTGCGTAGGAAGTACCAGTTTCAGGTGCGTCGTATCGCCCTTGACGATCGTATTGTAGAGGTCCCCGATATAGAGGCTTTTGGTCACCTCCGGATTCAGGTCGCCGCCGAAATCATACGTCGCACCGACGGTCAGGATGCGCTTTTGATTCCAAATCGCATTCCATTGCACACCGAGTTGCCCCTTGATGCTCGAAATACTGTAATTGTCCTGTCCCACCGTCGAGGTGAAGGTTCCTTCGCCGGTAATTGCAGTCGGGGTCATCACGAACGTACGGTCGATGTCGCCCCAGTAGTACTGCGCGGCGATACCCACTGAGAAATTCTTGAACGGCTCCCAGCCCAGGCCGACCTTGACCTCCGTTACGTCGCCCTCGCCCTGGTAGTTGTACTGAATGTTACCCACCTCGGAGTAAACCGGGTCGTTGGGGTCGAACGGGTGGTAATACTTGGTCCGGTAACCCACCGAACTGTAAGGCGTGAGACTGAAACCGAGTCCCAGCCGCTTTGCCACGGGCATCTGGAACGCGATGTCGTGGAAGTTGAACGTATTGTAAGCCGTTCGTTTCCCGACGCCTTCGACCGTCTGCGCATTGTAGTAGTTCTGCCCCTCCAATCCGAAGTTGAAGAGGAAACTCTTTTGCGGAGCGGCGCTGTAAGCCGCAGGGTTGAGCAGGTTGATCGTGCTCACCGAACGCATAGCTACACCCACGCCGCCCATCGAGCGCATCTGCAGCGTACCGGGGGTGTTCTGTTCGCCGATGCCGTACATCGTATAGGGCGAGAATGCGTTAATACTGCTTGTCTGGGCCGAAACGGCAAAAGGAAACATCGCTGCAGCCGCGACAACCAGCTTAATTAAGGTGTTCTTCACTTGCATTGTACTCTAAAATTCGATCCAATCCGCAAAAGACCAGATTACAATTTGCAAATATCGTATTTTTAATTCTTTTCACAAAGTATTTCGCGTCTCCTCCGGTAAAAATAACACACAAATCGTCGATTTTCGCCTCCATGCGGGCCATATAGCCCTCGATTTCGAAGGCCAGCGAGTTCATTACCCCCAGGCGGATGGCCTCTTCGGTGGTGAGTCCCTGCAATTCGTCGCTTTCGGTCGGCCCGCACAACGGCAGCTTGGCCGTATAGTCGTGCAAGGCCCGGAAACGGGTTTTCATCCCCGGCGAGATGCACCCGCCGCGGAAGGTATTGTCGGCCGTTACCAGATCGATCGTGACCGCCGTACCGAAATCGACGATCAGCACGTTACGCCCCGGATAGAGCACCGTAGCGCCCACGGCGGCGGCCAGCCGGTCACGCCCCAGCGTTTCGGGCGTAAGGTAGGCATTGCCGATCGGCACGGGGGTCTGCGAGGTGAATTCCAGCACGTAATCGGCGCGCGAACGGACCATCTCCGTCACGTCGTCCGCTTCGCCGCGCGTCGAGGCGACAACGGCTTTCGCGGCCCTGCGGCCCTCCAGCAATTCGTCGAGCATCGACGGATGCAACCGCTCCACGCAGTGCTGGGCAACAATCTTCCCGCCGTCGGAAACGGCCAGTTTGACAAGGGTATTGCCTATGTCTACGATCAGATTCAAAGTTGCTGCAGCGTTTTATATGCGTCTTCCACGTCTTTGACATTCCTAACGGTCATCGCCAAACTATTATTGTGCTGTTTCAGCACAAATCTGTCGGGGTGTTTCGTAACCCGCTGCAACAACGTCATAAAGGCTTCGCTCTTGTAAAACGGCGAATTTTCCTCACCCACGAAATGCACGATCATCAGGCCGTTTTTGACCTTCACGCGCTCCATGCCCAGGCGGATAGCCTCCCACCTGAGGCGCACGACGTTCAACAGTTCCTTCGCGGCACGCGGCAGGGGACCGAAACGGTCTGCAAGACGGCTCTCAAAGGCCTGCAAAGCCTCTTCGTCTTTCGTGGAATCGAGTTCGCGGTAGAGTTTCAGACGCTCGGCCTGCTGGGCCACATAGGCGTCCGGCAGCGCCGCCTCGACCTCGATGTCGATATGCGCGTCGTCGATGAAACGCATCTGCTCCACGACCTCCTGTTCATCGTCGCTCAGGCCCGGAACATGCAAGCCCTCGGCACGCAGTTCGGCGACGGCCTCGTTCATGATCTTCTGGTAGGTCTCGAACCCGATGTCGGCGATAAATCCGCTCTGCTCGGCCCCCAGCAGGTTGCCTGCGCCCCGGATGTCCAGATCCTGCATGGCGATGTTGAAACCGGAACCCAGGTCGGAGAACTCCTCGATGGCCCGCAGTCGCCTCCGCGCATCGGACGACAGCATCTCCTCGGGCGGCGAGAGCAGGTAGCAGTAGGCCTTCTGGTTCGAACGCCCCACGCGGCCGCGCAACTGGTGCAAATCGCTCAGACCGAAATTCTGCGCATTGTCGACAATGATCGTATTGGCATTGGGGATATCGATGCCGTTCTCGACGATAGTCGTCGACACCAGCACATCGAACTCCCCGTAGATGAAGTCCATGATGAGTTTTTCCAACTGCTCGGCGGGCATCTTGCCGTGCCCCACGGCCACACGGGCCTTCGGACAGAGGCGCGTGATCAGCCCCTGCAACGTCACGAGGTCTTCGACACGGTTATGGACGAAATAGACCTGTCCGCCCCGCGCGAGTTCCGCCTCGATGGCGTCGCGGATAATCTCCTCCGAGAAGGCGTGCGACTCGGTGAGGATCGGCTGACGGTTGGGCGGCGGCGTAGATATGACGGACAAATCGCGGGAACCCATCAGCGAGAATTGCAGCGTACGCGGGATCGGCGTAGCGGTCAGCGTCAGCGTATCGACCGAGACGCTCATCTGCGTGAGTTTCTCCTTGGCCGCAACACCGAACTTCTGCTCTTCGTCGATGATAAGCAACCCCAGGTCGCGGAAAGCGATCTGCTTGCCCAGCATCTTGTGCGTGCCGATCAGGATGTCGATCCGGCCCGAAGCCAGCTCCTCGCGGATACGGTTGACCTCTTTGGCCGATTTCGTCCGGTTGATATACTCCACCCGTACCGGGAAATCGCGCAGGCGCTCGGTAAAAGAACGGTAATGCTGCAACGCGAGGATCGTCGTCGGAACCAGCACAGCGACCTGCTTGCCGTCGACGGCGGCCTTGAACGCCGCACGGATCGCCACCTCGGTTTTTCCGAAGCCCACGTCGCCGCACACCAGCCGGTCCATCGGCTGGTCCGACTCCATGTCCTTCTTGACGGCCGCCGTGGCGGACTGCTGGTCGGGGGTATCCTCCCAGCGGAACGAAGCCTCCAGTTCGTGCTGCAAATAGCTGTCGTGCGAGAAAGCGAACCCCTTCGAGGCTTTGCGCTTGGCATAGAGGGCGATCAGCTCGCGCGAAATATCCTTAACGGCCTTCTTGGTGGCATTCTTGAGTTTCTGCCAGGCCCCGTTGCCCAGTTTATAGACCTTCGGCGGTTCGCCGTCGCCCGACTTGTAGCGCGAAATGCGGTGAAGCGAGTGGACGTTGACAAACAGCACGTCGCCGTCCTTGTAGACCAGTTTGATCGCCTCCTGCATCCGGCCGTCGCCCGCGGCGATCTTCACCAGTCCGTCGAAGCGGCCCACGCCGTGGTCGATGTGGACCACGTAGTCGCCCGGACGCAACTGGTTGAGTTCGGCGACGGTCATCTGCTCGTCGCGCCGGATTTCGCCGTTAATGCGGTAACGCTGGTAACGGTCGAAAATCTGGTGGTCGGTGTAAAGGCACAGTTTTAGGTCGTTGTCCACGAATCCCTCGTGCAGGGTCGTCGACAGCGACCGCACGACGGCCTGCCCGCGGCCGATCTGGTGGAAGATATTTTCGAGACGCTCGACCTGCGCCTTGTTCTCCGAAAGTATATAAGTATCGTAGCCGCGCAGCGCATTGCGGATCATATCGTCGGCCAGCATCTCGAAATTCTTGTTAAATTTCGGCTGGGGAGCTGTCGAGAACTTTACATTCACCTCCGCAGGCCGCTCCGGAAGGTTGTCGCGCAGGGTGAAAATCCGACTTTCGGACAGGTCGTTCAACAACGAGTTGCGGCTCGTAAGCAGCGAGTCGATCTCCTCGGGATGCTCCATGTCCGAGAGCGTCTTGCGGCGGATATCGTTGACCCTGCGCAGGACGAAATCGGCATCGTAAAACCAATAGGAAGCGTCCGCCCCCGCAAACCGGGCGAAGGAGACCTTCGCCGAAGCGGGAATTCCGGCGTTCAGGTCGGGAATGATCTCGACCCGGTCGAGTTTATCCGACGAAAGCTGGCTCGAAATGTTGAACCGGCGGATCGAGTCGACCTCGTCGCCGAAGAAATCGAGTCGGTAGGGCTTGCTCTCCGAGAAGGAAAAGACATCGACGATACCGCCGCGCACTGAATACTGACCGGGCTCGTAAACGAAATCAACGCGCGTGAAAGCCGCATCGACGAGCGCCTGTTCGAGCACTTCGATCGAGATTTTATCGCCGATCTTTACGGCGATCGTCTCCCGCCGCAGGGCTTCGGCGTCGGCGACCCGTTCGGCCAGCGCCTCCGGACAGGTGCAGACCACCAGGTAGCCCTTCCCGGAAAACCCACGCACGGCCTGCATCGTCGCCGTACGCTGCACGACACCCTGCGCGTCCTCGGCTCCGTAAGCCGCCGAACGTTTGTAGGACGACGGAAAAAAGTAAACCTGCTTCTCATCCAGCAGGTTATAGAAATCGTTGAGCAAATAGGCTGCGGCATCGCGGTCCTCGGCAACGAAAACGTGCACGCCCCCGGATTCCGCTACGGCAGCCGCGGCATAAAACGAAAGAGCACCGCCGACCAACTCTTCGAGGTGGACGGTAGCACTCCTGTTTTTGTATTCGCGGCACAGTTTGCCGAGGGCTTTCGACCCGGCAGCGAACTGCGCCAGTTGCTCACGGGCTGTTGCCATAGCTTATTTCTGAATCAGGTCGTTATCCTTCTTATCGTGGTAATGCACCTCTACGATGCCGACACTCTGATCCTCGCTGATCTGCAGACGCACCTTGTATTTCCACTCCCAACGGCGGCGCAGCGACCAGAAACCCTTTCGGAGGAACGCCGCCACATAAGGACTGACGACCAGTTTGATAAACTTATGTCCGCGATCCTGCGTAAGGAAAGAAATCTGGTTCTCGATCTTCTTATCCAGCAGCACCGTAGGTTCGATCTTACCCGTACCGTTACACGTCGGGCAAACGTCCGAAACACTCTCGACGGCCACGGGACGCACCCGCTGGCGGGTAATCTGCATCAGGCCGAACTTCGTGAGCGGCAGCACCGTGTGCTTGGCCTTGTCGTCGGCCATCAGCTTCACCATTTCGTCGAACAGCGCCTGCTTGTTCTGCGCCTTGTGCAGGTCGATGAAGTCGATGATGACGATACCGCCCAAATCGCGCAGGCGCAACTGGCGGGCGATCTCCTTCGCCGCAGCGAGGTTCACATCCATGGCGGTCTGCTCCTGGTTGTCCTCGGCCTTGGTACGGTTGCCCGAGTTCACGTCGATGACGTTCATGGCCTCCGTGTGTTCGATGATCAGGTAGGCGCCGCGCTTGAGCGACACATACTTGGCGAACAGCGACTTGATCTGCTTCGAAATATCGAAATTATCGAAAATGGGCACGTTGCCCCTGTACAACTTGACGATCTTCTCCTTCTCGGGGTCGATCTGGCGGATGTAACTGCGAATCTCCTCGTACATCGCCTCGTCGTCGACGGCAATCTGTGAGAAAGAACCGTTCAGCGAGTCGCGGATGATCGTATTGGCACGGTTCATTTCGCTCATCAACTGCGCCGGGGCCGCGCTTTTCTTGATCGCCGCGCAGGTTTTGCGCCAACGGTCGATCTGGGTCTGAATGTCGTGTTCGATATCCTCGTCCTTGGCCTCCATAGCCGCCGTACGGATAATGACGCCGAAATTCTTGGGCAGCACCGCCGCAGCGATACGTTTCAGGCGCTTTTTCTCGTCCGTCGAGCGGATTTTCTGCGAAAGGAAAACCTTCGAGGTGAAGGGAACCAGCACGACATTGCGGCCGGCCAGCGAAATGTCGGCCGTCAGGCGCGGTCCCTTGGTCGAGATGGCCTCTTTGGCCACCTGAACCATGATCTGCTGCCCAACCTGGAGGTATTCGCCGATCTTCCCCGTCTTCTCGACGGCGGCTTCGAGCTTCATGCTCTCGACCCTCAGGCCCCGTTTTCCGGGCTGCTGCGAGGCGACGAGTTTCTGCAACGAAGGAAACTGCGGCCCCAGGTCGAGGTAGTGGATAAAGGCATCTTTTTCGTGCCCTATGTTGACGAACGCCGCGTTCAGGCCCGGCATGATCTTACGAACCTTCCCGAGGTAGATATCCCCTACGGCGAATCCCGTCTGGCACTGCTCCTTGTTGAGCTCGACGAGCACCTTATCCTCGCACATGGCGATGGATATTTCGGTCGGGTTTACATTTACAATTAATTCTTTGTTCATCTATCGTGTGTCGCGCACCGGGGAGCCGGGCGCGGTCTGCTGAAATTAGTACTGAGCCGCATTTTGCTGTGAAGTGGCGGCGAACTCCAAAGGGAAAATGGATGCCGGGGAAGGCCGGCTGAACGCAGGGAATCCGGCGTCCGGAAAACCTGCGAAAAGGGCGGAAAATCCGCCTGAAAAATCGGAAACCCGAAAACAGGTAAAGCTAAAAGAACCCCTGGGCCCCTTTAGCTTTATCTATCGTTAGCACGAAGGTGCTACCCTACTTTTTCTTATGGCGGTTCTTACGAAGACGTTTTTTCCGCTTGTGGGTAGCCATCTTGTGACGCTTATGCTTCTTTCCGTTTGGCATAGTCCTTAAATTTTAGAGGTTCTTGATTTATCCGTTATTTCACCTTCGCCGCAAAGCTCTTGGCGGGCTTGAAAGCGGGGATGTTGTGCTCGGGAATGGTAATTGTCGTGTTCTTCGAGATGTTGCGGGCAACCTTCTTGGCACGCTTCTTCACGATGAAGCTGCCGAAGCCACGGAGATACACGTTGTTCTTCTGGGTGAGCGACGTCTTGATGCTGTCCATGAAAGCCTCGACGATAGCCTGCACCTGCACCTTCTCAACGCCGGTGCTCTTAGCGATTTCGCTTACGATATCTGCCTTTGTCATGTTTATATTGTATTTAAAATTAAGTTCATCCAAATGATTCGGACTGCAAATATACGCTTTATTTACATATCCGCCAACAATCGGCTATTTTTTTTCATTTTTTTCCGGCAACCGTGTAGTTTGCAGGTTCACAATGTGATAACAAACATCGGGCAAAACCCGGGCCAAAATTAAAATATTCTATATCAGTTGTTTATTCGGGAGAGCAAAACGCCTGCCAAAACCGTGTCCGGCAATATGACCGCAGGGCGGATAAATATCTAATTCGAGCCAAGCCACGTCAGGCGATGCCAGAGGCTTTCCAGCGGCCCCTGCCGGTGGTTGCGCAGCCACCGGCGGCAAAAAGCCACCTGCAAAACGAAGACCGCAAGGCCGACGAGCAGGCTCAGCGTATATCCGCACCGGGAAGCGAGGCCCAAGCCGAAGGGAAAGAAGATCAAAGCCCCGGCGACGGACTGTACGATATAATTCGTAAGACTCATGCGCCCGTAAAAACGCAGGCTGTCGGTCGCCCGGCGGAAACGGGCCGTCCGGTAGAGCAGCACGAACGAAGCCACGAGCACGGCCGTGAAGGCGAACTTCTGCCACATGTCCAGCACCGTCGCAGCCATACGGGCCGCCGTTGCTTCGCCGAAAATCCCGTGCAGGGCCTGGAGCGGCACGAAGGCAACGGCCCCGACGATCAGCGTCCGCACCCAGAAGCGCACATTCGCCGCCGAATCGAGGAACAGCCCCCGGCGGCCGAGCAGCAATCCCAGCAGGAAAAGGCCCGCCGTCTGGCTGTACCGTCCGGCATTCACAGCCCACAGCAGGCTGGCTTTCTGCCCGAGGGTGACATTTCCGGCAACAAACTGCCAGAAACTACCGTCCTTCGTATAGGCCGCAACCTCGCCGTACATGGCCCCGACGCCCAAATCGGGCGGAGCGAAACCCGTGTCAACCAACGCGCGGAAGCAGTTGTACCATTCGACGGGCTGCAACAGGAACAACAGCGCCAGGATCAGCACGGTCCGGTCATTCAAACGCCGGACAACGAAAAGCACGACCCCGACGATGCTGAACAGCAGCAGCACGTCCCCGGCGGGAAAGAAGGCGGCATTGAGCGTGGCAAAACCCGCCAGCAGCAATAACCGCCAGAGGAACCTCCATCCGAAGTCCTCCCCGCGGCTCCGCCGGGAGGCGTATTGCAGGTGGAAAGTGAAACCGAACAGCAATGCGAAGATCGCATAGGCCTTGCCCGCGAAAAGGGCGAATACGACGGCGAAAACACCGTCGTCGAGGGCGGCGAGCCAGGCGGGAGACGAAGCCGGATAAACCGGAAAGATAAAGTGTTCGAGGCTGTGTACCAGCAGGATCGCCATCACGGCAAAGCCGCGCAGGGCATCCACCGCGTCGATACGGGACTTTTCTGTTTTAAGCACGATTGTCGTCATTTTGTCATTTATCGGAGTAAAGATAGTATTTAATCGGCGGCCGGGCCAATAAACCGTGCGGTTTTTGCGTTTGATAATAAAATCACTAATTTTGTAAACTCTAAATCCGAATAACGGTATGGTCAAAATACTCTGGGTCGACGACGAAGTCGAACTGCTCAAACCCCACGTGCTGTTCCTGCAGCAGAAAGGGTACGAAGTGGACACCTGCAACAATGGATACGACGCGATCGACATGGCCTCCGAAGGAGCCTACGATTTGATCATCCTCGACGAAATGATGCCCGGCATGACGGGGCTCGAAACCCTTCCCAAGATCAAGGAGGTGCGTCCTACGACGCCCGTGATCATGGTCACCAAGAGCGAAGAGGAGAACATCATGGACAAGGCCGTGGGATCGAAAATCGCCGACTACCTCATCAAACCCGTCAATCCCAACCAGGTGCTGCTTTCGATCAAGAAGAACGTACACCAGCAGCAGCTCGTGACCGAGCAGACGACGGCCGACTACCGTTCGGAGTTCGGACGCATCTCGTCCTCGCTGCAAATGGCCGATACGTTCCAGGACTGGTGTGCGCTCTACCGCAAACTCACCACCTGGGAGGTCGAACTGTCGGAATCCACCGACCAGAGCATCCAGGAGGTGCTGACCTACCAGAAAAGCGAAGCCAACCAGGAATTCTGCAAATTCGTACGCCGCAATTACTACAACTGGATCAACAAGCGCTCCGACGACACCCCCGTGATGTCGCACACGCTCATGCGCACCAACATTTTCCCCGTTGCCGACGAAAACGAGAAAACCACGCTGCTGCTGATCGACAACTTCCGCTACGACCAGTGGCGGTCGATCTCGTCGCTGCTGAGGGGTTACTACGACGTGGCACTGGACGATTTCTACTGCGCCATCCTGCCCACGGCCACGCAGTATGCCCGCAACGCCGTCTTCGCAGGACTGATGCCGCTCGCGATCGACAAACTGATGCCCAACAAATGGCTCAACGACAACGAGGAGGGCGGCAAGAACCAGTACGAAGAGGAATTCCTCAAGCGACTGATGGCCCAGAACGGCAAAAACTGGAAGTTCTCGTTCGACAAACTGGTGCGCGCCGAGCAGGGCCGTAAACTGGTCGACAATATACAAAAGGTCTACGACGCCGATTTCTCGGTCATCGTCTACAACTTCCTCGACATCCTCTCGCACGCACGTACCGAAACCGATGTCATCCGCGAACTCACCGAGGACGATGCGGCGTTCCGCTCGCTGACGCGCTCGTGGTTCGAACACTCGGACCTCTTCACCATCCTCAAGCTGCTGTCCGAGCGGGGGCACACCGTCGTCATCACTTCGGACCACGGCACGATCCGCGTAGACAACCCGGTGAAGGTTACCGGCGACCGCGAGACCTCGGCCAATCTGCGCTACAAGACGGGCCGCAACCTGGCCTACAACTCCCGCGAGGTCTACGAAATCCTGAAACCCGAGGACGTGCAACTGCCGTCGAGCAACCTCACGTCGAGTTACATCTTCGCCTACAACACCGATTTCCTGGTCTACAACAACGATGCGAACCGCCACATCCGCTACTACCGCAACACGTTCCAGCACGGCGGTATTTCGATGGAGGAGATGATCGTACCGTATATCGTTTTAAAGCCTAAGCAATAAATGAAAACCATTCACATCACCTCGCAGGACGAACTCCCGCAGGTCGCCGGGGCGATCATCCGGTCATTGGGCCGCCGTACGGTGGTCGCCTTACGCGGCGAGATGGGCGCCGGAAAAACTACGCTCATCCGCGAAATCGCAGCCCAGCTCGGGGCTACGGACACCGTGACCAGCCCCACTTTCGCCATCGTCAACCAGTACAAGGGCGAAGGCAACCGGCGTATCCACCACTTCGATTTCTACCGCATCAATGACCTGCGCGAAGCCTTCGACTTCGGCTACGAGGAGTATTTCTACTCCGGAGACCTATGCCTGGTGGAGTGGCCCGAAAAGATCGAGCAACTGCTTCCGGACAACGTGATGACGGTGCGCATCACCGTCGACAGCGACACGGCACGGACTTTCGAGATCGACTAAACGCCTCTCCGATGAGCGAATTCCGCATCGCTTTCTGCATCATCTGCCACAAATACACGCCGGTTTTGCAGGAACTCATCGACAGGCTGTCGGTCCCGGGCAACGGGATTTTCGTACATGTGGACCGCAAAGCCCGGATGAAGGATTTCGCCGCTCTGAGCGGCAAAGTCCGCTTCGTAACGCCCCGCATCGACATCCGCTGGGGCGACTACGGCCAGATATGCTGCATGCGGCGGCTCTACGAAGCGACACGCAGCGGCGACTACCGCTATATTGTCCTGCTGTCGGGCGACACCCTGCCGCTGTATGATATGACGTATATCCGGGAATTCCTGGCCGCAAGCTACGCCCGAAACACGGAGTTCGTGGCCATGCAATCCCACCTGAACCTCGAAGAGTTCTACGGGAAGGTCCGCACGGCGCACTACGTTCCCGTCCTGCGCTGGGGCGGAAAACGGAGCCTGCGCGAAAAACTCAAGATCAAATACGCCAAGCATTTCCGCCCGGCGCGCACCCGCTCTTCGGAAAGGTCCCGCCCCTGGAAAAAGGGTGCAACTGGATCACGATCACCGACCGCCTGCGCGACTACGCGCTCGAATACGCCCGGACACATCCCGATTACAACCGGTTCTTCCGCTACACGTCGTGCGGCGACGAAATCTATTTCCACACAATCCTGGGCAGTTCGCCGCTGGCCGGGAACAACACCCGCCAGTCGCTGATGTTCGCCGACTGGAACGTGCCCATCGGCCCGAAAGTCCTCGACAATACGGACATCGACCGATTGGCCGCACTGCACATAACACCGGGGGGGGGAGGACGCAGCCCTACCTCTTCGCGCGCAAAATCGCCGACGACATCGACCTCGTCAGATTCCGGAAAGCAGTCCTCGGCGAATGAGTACCCGCCGGTGAAAACACACCTGCATGACGGCCCGATTCGGGCCGTCATGTTCATTTTACACAGACGAGGAAGGCCCGGATGTTGTCCGCATCGGAAAAAACACTATCTTTGCCGAACATAAAACCCGCTCAGACAGGCAGCATCCCGGCAAAACAAACTGCGTCCGGTTCTGCACCCGGCCTGCGCTATCTCTGCGGTAACCGGATTCCCAGCCATGAAAAAAACAGTCAAAATCGCAGGCATCGTCCTGTTTTCACTCATCGGATTGCTCGTAATTCTCTTTCTGCTGGCCCGTTTCGCCTTCCGCGAAAAAGCCGTCGATTACCTGACCGGCCTGCAAAAACAGCAGCGCACGGAGTTACTGCGCAAGGCCGGTCCCTACGCTGCCGAGCCGGACGCCGACTACCGTTTCACGTATATACAGGATACTGTCCGGGCCCGGGAAATCCGCGACTATTTCCGCCTCGACACACTGGTCGACCCGGCGGCCACGACCTGGGACAACACCCTCGCGCTGGCAACCTTCGTCGCCGAAAATATCCCCCACGCCAACCAGGAAATCTACCCCGAGGTGTGCAACGCCACCCGTTTGTGGGAGTATACCCGCACGGTGGAACCGGCCTTCAACTGCCGCCTGCACTCGATCCTTCTCCACGAACTCCTGCTCGCTTCAGGCATCACGAACCGCTTCGTCACCTGCCTTCCGGCCGATTCGCTCGACTCGGACTGCCATGTGGTGAACATCGCCTGGCTGCCCGAGCGGCAGAAATGGGCCATGATCGACTCCGACATGCAGTCCTACGTCACCTCGCCCGAGGGTGAAGTGCTCTCGCTCGAAGAGATGCGACAGCGCACCATCGACGAAAAACCGATGGTCGTCCACCGGCTCCTCGGGACCCGCAACGCTGAAAACTACCTCTCTTACTGGGCCAAGAACCTCTACTGGTTCGTCTGCTGGGAAGAGACCGGATACGATAAGGAGGTCGAATACGAAGGCCGCGCCATCAAACTGCTGCCCGCGGGATTCGACGGATTCAAGAGTGCCGATGCCGTCCGGACCTCCGACGCAGCCCGTTTCTGGGCCGCGCCCGACACCGATACTACATTATAACTCATAACGTCACCATGCAGGAATACACTTCGCAACAACACCAGATTCTACGTCCCGCCGAGCAGATTTACGCCGTCATCAGCCGCTTCGACAACCTCACGCCGGCCGTTGCCGACCGCGTCGAGGAGTGGCAGGCCACCGAGGACACCTGTTCGTTCAAAGCCAAAGGATTCACCGTCCGCCTCCGCATGGAGGAACGCGTCGAGCCGCGCCATGTCAAGATCGTGGGCGACGACGGAGGAGTACCCGTGGACTTCGCCTTCTGGATTCAACTCCACAAGGTTTCGGATACCGACACCCGCATGCGGCTGGTGCTGCATATCGAGTTAAACATGATGATGAAAATGATGATCGGCAGCAAGTTGCAAGGCGCCATCGACCAGATTGCCGAGGGCATCGCCAAGGCGATGAACGCCGCTCCGCAGGTTTAGAAGGGCAATTATCCCGGACCAGCCTGTTGTATTCATACAAAACAGAGCGAAATTTTCGGCTGAGAATCATCCGCCGCAAGGCCCGCGCCGCAGGTTTTTGCGCGGCATAGCGCGCACCTTGAATCCGCCGCGACAGCGGCCTAAAATAACCGATACGGCATGAAACCGACCGACTACATCGCTTCGCTGCTCAAACCGTCCCGCAGCCCGGAAGAGGAATCTGCGGCATACAACTTCGACCAGGTCAGCAGTTACTTCTACAACAGCCCGACCCGGGACGACGCCTTCCAGACCATCGACGCCGAAACGACCGCGGACCTCGACCTGAACGCCGTGTTCGAGAAAATCGACCGCACGACCTCCAAAGTCGGCCAGCAATATCTCTACGCCCGGCTGCGAACGCTCCGGGGCGAGGAAGATGCACGGGATTTCGACCGCCGGACGGAGATTTTCGAACAGGACGAAGCGTTGACGCAGCGGTGCGAGAAACACCTCTCGCGCCTCTCGAACGAAGACGCCTACGATTTCCAGCGGCTGATTTTCGAGACCCCGGTCAAAGTCCGCCGCATCGGGTTGGTCTACACGCTGACCGCCGTCGCCATAGTCTCGCCGCTGCTCGCTCCCTTCTACCCGCTGCTGCTCCTGCTTTTCATCGCGGTTTACGCCGTCAACGTGGTGATTCACTACGGCAACAAAATCAACATCACCCGCTACGCCTTTGCGGTCCGGCAACTCGCCGCCGCCCTGAAAACAGCCCGCTATCTCGCGTCGGAGCAGGTTCCCGGCTCGGACGAGGCCACACAGCCGATCCGGCAGGTCGCCGAAGTCGAGCGGCGCAGCCGCATCGTCGGCACACAGGGTGATGGAGGCAACGACTTCGCGGCCATCGTCTGGCTGGTGATAGAACTGGTGAAGATCGCCTTCAACATCGAAGTCATCCTTTTCCACCGCTTCATCGGCAGTATCACGGCCCACCGCGACGCCATCCACGACCTGTTCCGGTTTATCGGCGAGACCGATGCGGCCATTTCAGTCATGCGCCTGCGCCGCGAAGCGCCGACCTGCCGCCCGGCATTCGTCGAAGGCAAATACCTCGAAGCCGTACAGGTCGTTCACCCGCTCATCGCCGACTGCGTGCCCAACACCCTGACGCTCGACGGCACGGGGCTGCTGCTCACCGGGTCGAACATGTCGGGCAAAACCACCTTCGTCCGCACGGTGATGCTCAACGCCCTGCTCGGGGAGACGATCTGCACCTGCTTCGCCGAGGGTTTCACAATCCCTTACATGCGGCTCTACTCCTCGATCCGCATCTCCGACGACATTTCGGAAGGTACGAGTTACTACCTGCAGGAGGTGCTCACCGTCAAGCGCCTGCTCGAAGCCGCGGAGCAACCGGCGCCGTGCCTTTTCGTACTCGACGAACTGTTCAAGGGGACGAACACCACCGAACGCATCGCGGCCGGCAAAGCCGTACTCGCACACCTCAACCGGGGGCCGCACATCGTACTGGCGGCCACGCACGACATCGAACTGGCGGAACTGCTGCGCGGCGACGGCTACGAGCTGCACCATTTCCGCGAGGAGGTGGCCGACGGGCAACTGGTCTTCGACTACCAACTGCACACCGGGCCACTCACCACACGCAACGCCATCCGCATCCTGGAGTTGTACGACTACCCGCCCGGACTGATCGCCGAGGCCTACGACACACAGGAAAAGCTCCTCGGCAGGAGCAATATGCCTATCTGACAGACAAAAGGTTGTCATCCCCGCCTCATCCAGAACCTAAGGCGCGCAAAACCCGGTTTCGCCCCGGGTCAGATCCGCGGCTTCTGCAACATGCGGATCACCAGCGAGGCGGCGTAGATCAGCAGCGCGTAAATCAGCGATATGAACGATACCTTCAAGCCGCCGGCAACCAGCGTCAAAGGGACATCGCCTACCTGCTGCACGACCTCGGTAGCATTGAACATCCCTTTTAACTGCCAGATCAGGTCGGTCACCAACACCAGCAGGCCGATCTCCTTGACCCATGCCGGAGCTTTCCACGCGGCAAACAACAGACAAATCAATTCCACGGTCAGGATCGACATGATCCATGTTCCGCCCTGAAGAAACAAATCGAACATAACGCAAAAGTTTTAAATCATTGCGGGATTATTCCCGTATTGCAAAGATACGCCGCAAAGCCGCCGTACAGCGAAAAAACAGGCCGTCGAATCCTGCTGTTACCCGGTCGAATCCCTCCGATCGGCCCCGGAAGCATTTTTTACGGAGCCGGGCAATGACACCGAGGGCAGAATTTACCTATATTTGTAGAAACGGATTCTTCGGATGAAACAGTTTCTGCCCATCGCCTGGTGGCTCGCGGCCACACTCGTCATCGCCCTCGTACTCACCGGGCTGGGGTATCTTTTCGCCGATGCCCTGTTGCTCGGTGTATTGTTCCTGCCCGGCATGCTCGCGGCCCGCTACTTCGTGCCGCAACTGTCGTTCGAAAAACGCGGACAGGGAATCCTCAACGCCGTCTACCTCGCGCTGGCGATCCTCGGCATCGAATACCTCTCGCTCATACTGGGCCATGCGCTGGTGCTCGGGGCCGGCGAGGGCGAAATGCCGGGGCTGCTGCTTAACCCGCCCTTTATCCTGCTGATACTGACAGCATTCATCGCCCCGGAAATGGTTCTCGAAAACTACCTCGAACGCTGTCAGCCTTACGCCCCTTCGATCAGTTTCGTCTCCGACCGCCGGAAAATCACACTCGACCCTGCCGAAATCCTTTACATCGAATCAAACGACGACGAGGTATGGATTCATACCGCCACCGGCGACGCCTACCGGACCAAAACCCGTATTTCGCAATGGGAAGCGCAGCTGGACAGCCGCTTCCTGCGCATCCACCGCTCTTTTATCGTCAACACGGCGCGCCTCGGCAACTGCCGCCCGGCACACGTGGAGATCGGCGGGACGACGATCGAAATCTCGCGCAAATACCGGGAAGCCGTACGCCGCCGGCTCAAAACCGCCGCGGAGGCGTAGCCCGCAGCACGAAATTTGCCATACGGGAAATATAGCCAACACATGCGGCATTCCGGCCATTGCCCGGCAGTCGCAAAACGGCGATCTTTATACCATAAAATATTGCCCTGGGCAACCGGAGCCATCAAATACGGGAAGCTATGAAAAAGTATGATGCCATCATCATCGGCTTCGGCAAAGGAGGCAAGACCCTCGCCGCCGAACTGGCCGGACACGACTGGAGCGTCGCCATGGTCGAACGCTCGGATAAAATGTACGGGGGAACCTGCATCAACGTCGGCTGCATACCGACCAAGGCGCTGATCCACAGCGCCGGGCTCGCAGCCGCAGGTCATCCGCTCACCTTCGAACAGCGCCGGGCCTACTACAAGGAGGCCGTCGCCGCAAAGACCGCGCTCGTCGGCCTGCTCCGCGACAAAAACTTCCACAAACTGGCCGACGATCCCCATATCGACGTTTACACGGGCGAAGGGCGGTTCCTCTCGCCGGAAACCGTAGAGGTGAAGAGCGCCGACGGAAGCGTGCAGATCGGCGCAAAACGAATCGTCATCAACACCGGAGCCGAAACGGTGCTTCCGCCCATTGCCGGAATCACCGGAAGCAAACGCGTCCACACCAGTACGTCGATCCTGGAACTCGACGAACTGCCCCACCGGCTGGTCATCGTCGGCGGCGGGTATATCGGGCTGGAATTCGCGTCGATGTACGCCTCCTTCGGCTCGGAGGTCACGGTGCTCGAAGGGTTCCCGGAGCTGATTCCGCGCGAGGACCGCGACATCGCGCAGGCCGTCCGCGAGGTGCTGGAGAAGAAGGGCGTCTCGTTCCGGATGAACGTCAAGGTGGAGTCCTTCCGCGACACGGCGGAAGGCGTCAGCGTCGCTGTTTCGCAGGACGGCGCAGCGTCCCTGATCGAAGCCGACGCCGTGCTGCTGGCCACGGGCCGCAAACCCGCCACCGCAGGGCTGAACCTCGAAGCGGCCGGAGTCAAAACCAACGACCGCGGAGCGATCGTCGTGGACGAACACCTGCACACCACGGCCCCGAATATCTACGCCATCGGCGACGTGACGGGCGGGCTGCAATTCACCTACGTTTCGCTCGACGACTACCGGATCATCCGGGACGAACTGTTCGGCGACGGAGCGCGCACCACGGCTAACCGCGGCCCGATCCCCTATTCGGTCTTCATCGAACCGCCACTCTCGCACGTCGGCATGCACGAAGAGGAGGCCCGCAAGGCAGGCCGCAATATCCGGGTCCGGAAAATCGCCGTCGCCGCATTCCCCCGGGCCCGCATCCTGGGCTCGGCCGAAGGGGTCCTCAAAGCGGTGATCGACGCCGACAACGACCTGATCCTGGGCTGCACGCTTTTCGGGGCCGAATCGAGCGAAGTCATCAACACCGTAGCGCTGGCCATGAAACAAGGCGTCACGGCACACGAGTTGAGCAACTCCGTCTACACGCATCCGAGCATGAGCGAATCGCTCAACGACCTGTTCGCCTAAAAGGCCGAAACAACAAACAAAGCATTTCAAAAAAAACGACAGCAGGCGATGCGGTATTACCGCATCGCCTGCCTATTTTAAAAAAGGGGTATCTATTTCGCCGCCCGGAGCTTATCCAGCACTTTCCGCACCGTCGGGTAGCAGTCGGCCGCCCGTCTTGCAGCCTCCTCCGGCGTACACCAGGCCACGGCGTCGATCCCTTCCTCGGTCTGGGGCGTCAGTCCGGCACACCCCGGCGTATGCAGTTCGTACCAATGGGTCCGCTTCAACTCCCAGCGCCCGGTTTTCGGGAAATAATAGGCGTGCAGCGTTTCGCAAAGCGGACGCACGACTTCGGCCGCTACGCCCGTCTCCTCCTCGACTTCACGAGCAGCGCACTCCTCGATGCGTTCGCCGCACTCCAGATGGCCTTTCGGCAGGTCCCAGCGCCCGTTGCGGTGGATCATCAGCCATTCGCCGCAGTCGTTCACCACCACGCCGCCCGCAGCCTCCACCGCTGCAAACTCCCCGGCAAAGGCCGCAAAAGCCGCGTCGGGATCGTCCGTAACGACGGCTACGGAGTTGTTCGATTCGAGAAAATTCAGTATCTTGGCGCGTGATATGCCGCCGCCGGCCGCCGTCGCAACGACGTACCAGGCCCCGCCGGGGGCTTCGGCAGTGAACATCACGGCCTTATCGGCAAAAAAGACGGTACGGTTCATGTTCGAAAGATTTGATGGCAAAGATACAAAAAAAGGCAGATGGGCGCAAACCCAATTTGTGTGCGGTTTGCAAAATCTTCCCGACAAATAAAAGTGTCGTAACGACACCAAATATACATAAGAAACCTCAAAAAATGAAAAAAATTCTCCTGATGATGGCTATTGCAGCTGTGGGACTGGGCGGATGCAACAAACGCCCCGAACCCCTGAAGATCGACAATGCGCTGACGGCCGAAGAGATCGCCGCCGGGCGTCTCACCCCCGAGGTGATGTGGAAGATGAGCCGCGCAGGCAGCTCGTCGATCTCGCCCGACGGCACGACGCTTCTCTACCAGCAGACCGACTACAACATGGCCGAAAACCGCGGCGTGACCACGATCTGGGTCGAGGACCTGGCCTCGAAGGCCGTAACGCGCCTAACGGACAACACGTCGAACAACGTCTCCCCGAAATGGAGCGCCGACGGCAGCCGGATTTACTTCCTCTCGGACCGCTCCGGCTCGATGCAGGTCTGGGAGATGACCGCCGCAGGCGCGAATGCCAAACAGCTCTCCGATCTGGATAAGGACATCGAAGGCTTCGGCGTCAGCCCCAAAGGCGACAAAGCGTGGTACGTGCAGCGCATACAGGTCGCCGACCGCCGGTCGTCGGACGTTTACAAGGACATGGACAAGTCGAAAGCCCGTATCTACGACGACCTGATGGCCCGCCACTGGGACTATTGGGACGAGGGCGAATACATGCACATCTTCGTCGGGGATTTCAGTCCCGAAGAGATAAAGCCCGGCGTGGACATCATCGGCGCCGAAGCTGCATGGGACGCTCCGCTGGCCCCCTATTTCGACATGGCCGAGATCGCCTGGAGCAACGCCGGCGACAAGCTGGCCTACACCTGCAAGCCGCTGACAGGAACCGCCTACGCCGTATCGACCGACTCGGACATCTTCGTCTACGACCTGGCGACGGGCGAAACCAAAAACATCTGTAAACCCCTGACCGGCAATTCTGCTGCGGAAGGAGAGGCCTGCCTCGACCTGGCCGAAATGGTCGGCTACGATAAATACCCCGTCTGGTCGCCCGACGATCGCAAGATCGCCTTCCTCTCGCAGCGCCGTGCGGGCAACGAGTCGGACAAAGCCCGCCTGTTCGTCTACGACTGCACGACTGCCGATATGCAGGATCTGACCGCCGACTTCGACTACAACGCCATGAACGTCGTGTGGAGCGGCAACGACCGCCTCTATTTCATCGCCCCGATCGAGGCTACGCATCAGATCTGCCGCGTCGCACCGTCGGTCGGCGAAGTGGAGGTCCTCACCAAGGGCAACCACGACATCAACGCCTTCACGATGGCCGGGGAGACGATCGCCGCCGAGTTGTGCACGATCTCGATGGCTACGGAATTTTTCGACGTGAATCCCGCCGACGGCACACTGACGCAGATTTCAGCCATCAACAAACCCGTCTACGACCACATCAAAATGGGCGAGGTGCAGAAACGCTGGGTGACGACCACCGACGGCAAACAAATGCTGACGTGGGTGATTCTTCCTCCCGACTTCGACCCTGCGAAGAAATACCCCACCCTGCTCTACTGCCAGGGCGGTCCGCAGAGCGTCGTATCGCAATTCTGGAGCTACCGCTGGAACTTCCAGCTGATGGCCGCACAAGGATATATCGTCGTTGCACCGAACCGCCGCGGCCTGCCCTCGTTCGGACAGGAGTGGCTCGACCAGATTTCGGGCGACTACTCGGGCCAGAACATACGCGACTACCTCGCGGCCATCGACGACGTAGCCAAAGAGCCCTGGGCCGACGAAACCCGCATGGGCTGCGTGGGCGCTTCCTACGGCGGCTACTCGGTCTACTTCCTCGCCGGATGCCACGAGAAGCGCTTCAAGGCTTTCATCGCCCACTGCGGTATCTTCGATTTCGACTCGATGTACGGTGAAACCGAGGAATTGTTCTTCGTCAACAACGACTACGGAGGCCCCTACTGGGACACGAAAAACGCCACGGCACAACGTTCCTATGCCAACTCGCCGCATAAGTTCGTCTCGAAGTGGGATACGCCGATCCTGATCTTCACCGGCGAAAAGGACTTCCGCATCCCCTACACCCAGTCGCTCGAAGCCTTCACGGCCGCCCGCGTGCTGGGCATCCCGGCGCGGCTCGTAGCGTTTGAAAACGAGGCGCACCAGGTCTTCAAACCCCAGAATGCGCTGGTCTGGAACCGAGAATTCTTCGGCTGGCTCGACAAGTACGTAAAATAGCAGCCGATCCGACCTGAAAAGGGCCGTCTGAGAATTCAGACGGCCCTTTTTCGCTATTCGCATACACAAATACGCTCTTTATTACAGCATTTCAGCCCTGTCGTTGTTTTTTAAATCGGTCTGTTCGTTGAAAAGATCGGCTTGTTCGTTGAATTTATTTTCATCTGACCCATCACCTCCCTACATTTGCTTTCGACGCAATTAACAGATTTTGACTATGAAGAAAGTAACCACCAACCGAGAGGGAGGGGGTCTGCGGTATGTCGCACCCCTGATTGAACAAATCGACGTACGGGTAGAAAAAGGATTTGCCGGAAGCGGCGATCCCGAAAACGGAGGAGGAGGAGTAACGGAACTCTCGTCCTACGACGACTCCTACAACTATTAAACGGCGGAACCATGAAAAAAATCTTCCGCACGTTGCCGGTTATCGCTGTCATGACAGCGGTGGCCGCCTGTTCCGACGGTATCGAGGAACAGAATCCCGACAGCCCCGAAACGGGCGACAAAATCCGCATCGAATTTACCGCCGAGAACCCGGATACCGGCAGCAGTTCGGCCCCCGCAGCCGAAACACGCACCAGCATCCACATCGGCGACGGAACGTTCGTATCCCGCTGGGACGACGGGAATGAGATGACCCTGCTCTATGGAAATACACCCGCCAAGGCGACTTACAGCAGTGCAACCAAAAAATTCTCAACCGAAATCACACCCGGGTCGCAAAACTTCCATGCCTTCTCGCCCCACATCGAAAGTTCCTACTCGGGCAGTGACTTCAAGATTCCCTTCGGGAACCTGCGCACGCAGGACGGCAATAACTTCAACCACCGGTACGATCCGCTGATCACCACGGCGACCCAGACCGTCGACCCGGCGACCGAAGAGCTGAATTTCACCCTCAAGCGACTGACCTCGATCCTGAAATTCGAAATCTCCGGAGGAAGCGACCAGGTAAAAGCGCTGCTGCTGACGGCCGATGAGAACCATCCCATCGCTTCGGCCCGGTTCAACAGCTCGACCGACGGCACAGGCAGTCTCGACATGAGCACCCAGGACGAAATTCCGGTAACGTCGAACGTGATTGCCATGACTTTCGACGAAGGTACGGCCCCGGCGCTGAACAACCTGCACGCCTATTTCAACCTGCCGGAAGGCCAATACGAAAGTCTGAAACTGGACATCATCACGGCAAATGACCAAATCGGGAGCATCGACCTCTCCGGCCTGCCCGAATTCGCGGCCGGCGAGCTCTATCGCCTGAAACGAACCTCTGTCCCGACTTTCACGGAGATCGAAAAACCCTCCTTCGACTGGCCCGGACAGGATATGGACATACCGCACGAAATCCTCGACGAAAACGGCGACATGGAACTCGATTACCCCGCGGTAATCACGATCAACGCCCCGGCGGGTATTGCGGAGTTGTACGTGGATGTAGTTTCCCCGGCCCTGAATGCCATGGAAATCGGACGCCTCGACCTGTTCAACGAAACCCAACTGCCCATCGGCATCAATTATTCCAACCTGGGGCTGCATTGCACGACCCAGATCCAGTACAAAAAATCCACGCTGTTCGACATTACCCGGCTCGTTCCCATGATTCCCATGCTGAAGGACGGACTGGGCGACCTGATCTACGGCGATCACGCCTTCAACGTCACGGTCGTCGACCTGGCAGGCAATACGGAGACCCAATCCCTGGTTTTCAGGTGCAACAAGGTGGAGTGTTCGGCAAGCGACCTGTGGGCCAATACGGCGACGCTGTCGATCCATGCCATCGATCCGGAGGCACAGTCGGTCTCGCTGAATTACAAGGTAAAAGGCACATCCGACTGGCATGAATTGACCGCTACGGCCGTCGACGCCGCCAACGGAAAATGGGAAGCCGCTATCACGGCCGAAAGCGTCTGGACACAGACGACGAACGACAGCGGACACACGATATACATTCCGAATTCCAACGCCGGAGTCTTCGCACAGAAGACCTACGAATACGAACTTTTCGTCGACGGCGCTTTGGAAGAAACGGGAACGTTCAAGCCGGAACAATCCGACGGAGACGTGATCGAGAGTTTCACATCGGGCAGTACCTGTTTCACGAAAGACAGTTCGAAAGCTACCTTCTGGGGCAGCGGTAACAATACGTTCGCCGCAACTCTCTGTACTTTTTCCTCTCCGTATGCCTACATGCAGGGACGGAAGAATTCACTGATCGGAATTCTGGCCCCGGGCAACCTATTTACGGGCAGGTTCCAATTCGCATTGCTTCAACAGACCGGCACGGTTGAATTCGGGCAGAAATACACCTACACCTCCCGTCCGACAGGACTGAAACTGACCTACAAAGCGGCATTCGATGTTACGGGAAGCGGATTTTACAAAAAGTGGGAGGATTCCTACCATTCCTCGATTACCTCGGGGCAGGACCAGGCAAGCATTATCGTATGTATTATCAACTGGAATGCCCGGCACAATGTAGCCTCCGGGAACAAAGCGGCCCCGACGGGCGTATGGAATCCCGAATCCCTGTATGGATTGAGCGAAGCGGAAAAAAGCGGTCTGATCGCCTACGGCGTAGCCTACCCCGACGCGAATGCCAACTCCGACACGCTGCTGAACATTCCGCTCAATTACTACGACAAGGACGCTGCCGCTCCGGACGGAAACTACACTATCATCATCTCTTGTGCAACCAGCCGCTATGGCGATTACCTGAACGGCACAGAGAATGATTTATATGTCAAGGATATCGAGTGGATATACTAACAGCCCGATAACCGCCCGGAGCAAAGCTCCGGACAATCCTGCAAACCTCCCTGTCTCCGGCAGGGAGGTTTGTCGTTTCCATACGCCGAAACAGGGTGTACGAGAAGATAAAAAGCAACCTGTTCATGATGAAAATCATGGCGTTCGTTGAATTTATTTCCGGGAAACGGAATGCGTGCCTATTTTTGCACACATTCAGATAAAAGACTCTACTCTATGCGAATAAATTTCCGGACAATTCTGCTCGCGCTGCCTCTGGCCTTCGCGTCATGCTCCGATTTTTCGGATGCAGACCCCCGGCCCGCGACCGGAACCATCAGCGTATCGGTAGGCTCCGGCCCGAAGATCGACATCGAATCCGAAGACAAAACCCGCACCGAACTCGGCGAAGACGGCGTATCGGTCAAATGGTCGTCGGACGACCAGATCGCCCTCTGGGCTGTCAACTCCCGGTCGGAGACTACACTCGACAAGCAGGTTTTCAAACTCTACCACTATAACGCCGCCTACAACACGGCCAGGTTCACGGGCAACATCGCACCGATGCCTGAGGACACTTATACGTATTATGCCGTATCGCCCGCTCCGGCCGAAAGCAACGGCACGGAGGCTACCTACCTGATCCCCGCCGTGCAGAACGGTGCGTTCAACGGCGACTGGGATGTGATGGTCGCCGAACCTGTCACAGCCCCGGCCCTGGAAAAGGACGACACCGGCAATACGGTGCAATTCCAGTTCCGCCACAAGGTCCACGTGCTGAAAATCCGCATTCCGAAGAACGACCTCGGCGAAAAAGTCTCGGAAATCACCCTGGCCTTCCCGCAGCCCGTCACTGGACGCATGACCGTAGACGCGGCCAAACCCGATGCCGCACCGACCCTTACCAGCGGCAGCAGCACGCTGACGCTGCGTTTCGACGAGCCCAAGGATGCGGGCGACGTGGTCTTCGCCGTCATCGCGCCGACCGAACTCTCCGCCGATCAAGCAGTAACCGTCACCGCCATCTGCGAGGTCGGGGAATCCGAACCGCGCGACATCGCGGGCAAGAACTTCGCTGCGGGCCACACCACCCCGATCGCCTACAACATTCCCGCCATCGGCCTCCTTTATACGCGCCTCACGTTCTCGCTGCCTGCGGACAAAGGTACGGCGACGCTGGGCGAAGAAGTTAAAAAAATCACCCTCACGGCTCCCGAAGGTTCGCTGTTCGACAACGGTTCGAATGTCCGCGAATTTACGCCGGACGCCGACGGCAGTTACACGATGGTCCTCAAACCGTCGTGGACCGACAACCTTTCGGGACAGACCGTCGAGGTAGCCTACGAATCCGAAAGCGCCGTCGTATCGGGAACATTACAGATCGGCACGATCAAACCCGAGGAGGCCAACGAGACACCCGCTTTCGCCGTACCCTATCTGCTGGCGGAGGATTTCAGCAATATAACCACATTCTCCGACAATGAGGGGACCAAAGGAGTCAACGACCCAGCAGCCATTTGGATCCCGGGACTTTCGGGCTGGTCAGCAGCGCGTGTAGGTGGTTCGGCAGGCAAAAGTGTACGAATCGTAGGACACCGCGAGGGCGGACTCTTCGTATTTGCCGATTACGAAGCCCGTATGGATTCCGCACCCTTTTCGGGCCTCAAGGAAGGTAAGAGCGTTTCCGTCAAGATAAGCTTCGATTACAGCGGTTCGACCAACAAGGGCGCACCGAAACTCAAATACGGAACGTCCACAACAGCGGGACTCGTCAACGGCGCCAATGCCAGCGTCGAAAACCAGGTCGGTAACATAACGACCAATACGAACGGCTCTTACGATAAGGTAGACCAGTCCGTCACGCCCTTCACCGCAACCTGCACGAATGCATCACGCATCGCGTGGGTGGCCTATGGTAGCGATGGCGGTTTCTCTGGATCCTATTTCTATTACGTCTACATTGACAACGTAAAAGTATCCATCGTCAACGAATAACCGCCATGAAAAAACTGCTTTATATCCTTGCATCGGCGGCCATCGCAGCCGGAGGATGCTCCCAAGAGAAAGACACGACGCCCCGGGGCGACGGCGGTACGATCCGCATCGCCTGCGAGGCCGACCTCACGATCGATTCGTCGACGGCCTCTGCCCAGGAGATGACCCGTGCAGCGGCAACACCCGCCGGAGAGGACTTCGCCCTGCGCATCACGGGGGCCGATTTCGACCGCTCGTGGGCAACGGTTGCGGCCTACAACGCCGAAGAGACGGCCTACACGTTCGTCGAAGGCGGCTACACGGTTGCGATCACCCACGGCGATCCCGAAGCCGAAGGTCTGGACAAGGCCTATTACGCAGGTTCGGTCGACGTTGTAGTCCAGCCCCGCCGCGTCTGCGACGCAAAGATCACGGCTAAGGTCTGCAATTCACAGGCTTTGGTGCGCGCCACCGAGGCTTTCAAAAAGTACTACAACAACGCCGAGTTCACCCTGACGACCGGATCGGGCGGCGAATTCACGTTCCGCCCCTGCGACGGGGAAGAGGAGGAGTCCGTCTGGGTGAAGGCCGGGACGACGCTCACCGTGAAAGGTACGGCCCGGGGCCAGAGCCAGGACGGCACGTCGGACGGCCCGCTCTACACCTTCACGCCCGAACCGCTCGAAGCGACCCGCCCAGCCACGCGCCACATCTTCACCCTCGACGCCAAGAAAGCCGGCAGTGCGACGCTGACCATCACCCTGGGCGAAGGATACACCGAAACGCAGGAGCTCGACCTCGAACTGAACGAGGGGGCCATCGAATAACGCAAATAAAAATACCGAGATATGAAAACTTTTTCCAAGATTCTGACCGCATTCGCAGCGACGGCGCTGCTCGCGACAGGCTGTGTGAACGAAGATCCCGCCTACAAGAAAAACGACCCGGGAACGACACCCCCGGACCCGAACGCGAAAGGCTACCTGGCACTGGCCGACATGAGTATGCGCGTGGTGATCGACTCAGATACCGAGACCAAGCCCGGCGACACGTCGGACGAAACAGCGAAGCCCCAGACACGTGCGGACGAAGCGCAGCCCGATGTCGACGCCTATATCGTCGAGATCCTCGACGCATCCAAGAAGTCGGTGCTTAAGGAGAAATACGGCGACCTGATGGCCTCGATCAACGAGACGGGCCGCCTGGAACTGGCCGTGGGCAGCTACACGATGGAGGTCCGTTCGGAAGAGGCCGCTTCGATGCAGGCCGCCGCCTGGGAGCACCCCGTTTATTTCGGTTCGCAGGAATTTGCGATCGAAAAGAACAAAACCACCCCCATCGACGAGATCGTCTGCACGCTGAACAACATCAAGGTAACGCTGATGTGCTCGAAAGACCTCGCCGACAAACTCACCGACGCCACCAAGTCGACCGTCACGCTGGGCGAGACGGCGATGACCTTCGAAAAGTCCGAGACCCGCGCGGCCTATTTCCTGCCGCAGGCCGAGAGCAACACGCTCAAACTGCACCTCGAAGGCGCTTTCGCCGATGATCCCGACACCCCCGTGCGCATCAACAAGACGATCTCCGATGTCAAAGCCGGGCAATGGCGCAAACTTTCGATCGTGATCACCTACTCGGACAAGGGCGACATCAAACTGGATATCACGGTCGACGGCTTCGTAGCGGACGACGAAATCCCGGTCGGCGACCCCGACAACGACGAAGAACCCGCCTTCCCCATCGCCCCGACCCTCGAATGCCCCGGATACGACCTCACGAAACCCTTCCGGCTCATGGCTTCGATGTTCGACGCCGAAGGCAACTATACCCAGCCGTTCGCGTTCGACCTCACCTCGTCCAACGGCATCGAATCGTTCGTGCTGACGATCTCCTCGGACAACGCCCAGTTGACCGGGATGGTAGCCTCCATCGGAGGCCCCGCATTCGACCTCTGCGCGATCGGCTCGTCGGATCCCGCCTACACGCTTCTATCGGGCCTCGGTTTCCCGCTGGGCGACGACCTGAAAGGCGCAAAGGCGAAGAGTTTCGACATCGCAGGCGCTATGAAACAACTCTACCCCGGTTTCGAGGGTACGCATACCTTCGCCTTCGCGATGACCGACGCCAAGGGCCTTACCTCCTCGGCATCGCTGACACTTATCGTCGATCCGGAGCATGAAAACAACGCCCCGACAGTCGTTTGGGAGGGATATGACATCGATAAGCGATACACGATAAGCGAGGATACCCCCATCGACATCAACATCGCAGCCGAAGCCGGCATCAAATCGCTCGTAGTCAAGATCGTCTCCGAGAAACTGACGCCCGAAGAGCTGCTCAGCGTTGGTATCCCCGCCGAATTCGACCTATGCGACGTTCCCGGCGCAGGCCATAATTCGCCCGAAGAGGTCGCCAACGCTCTCAAGCAGTTCGGATTCCCCGTCAACGAAGAGGTAAAGGACAAGACCGTGCTTCCCACGATCTCCATCACACCGTTCGTATCGCTGCTGTTCATGGTTGCCAACGAGTGTAACAACGACTTTGTACTTACGATTACGGACAATGCAGGGCAGACGACGGAAAAGACCCTGATGCTTTACGTTCCCTAGCCCTAAAATAAGGTTGACGAATCATGAAAAAACAACTGTCATATATGCTGTTGCTGTTGTGCACCGCGCTGACCGCCGCCTGCTCGAACGAGGGGGCCGGAAGCACCGACGCAGGCGACACGGGAGCACTCGAAATGCGGGTTTCGGCCACGCGCGCCGAAGCCGACGGGGAGTACGACCCGCTGCAACACCTTCTCGTACGCATCTACCGCGGCAGCGACGAACTGCTCCGCCAGTATACCGAAGCGACGCTTCCCACACGGCTGGAACTCACCGCAGGCGAATACCGGGTGGAAGTCGAGGCCGGAGAAACAGTCCCCGCATCGTTCACCAAGCGCTTCTACAAAGGAGACAAGAACTTTACGGTGGCGGCCGGACAGACGACTGTCGCTGAAGTCGAATGCAAACGGCAGAACGTCGTCGCCGAAGTAAAATTCGACGCTACAGTTCCGACCGCTTTCGGTGAGAATTTCCACGCATGGGTAGTCGCCGCCGAGGCGTTCGACGCAGAAAAAGCCGAGGCAGGAAGTGTCCCGGCACTGAAATACCTAGCCGACGGCACGGGCTACTTCACCATGCCCGAAGGCGTAACGACGCTCACGACGTATTTCGAAGGAACCCACCCCGAACGCGGCGTAATCACCAAAACGAGCAAATTCGAGGGTGTGCAGGCCGGCGGCAAATACAGCGTCTCGTTCAAATTCTCGAAGGACCTGCCGGGCTTCATCGAATGTTTCGTCGTCAAGGTCGACACCTCGACCGACGATCACGACGACACGTTCCCGTTCAGCCCCGAACCGTCCATCGAAAGCGACGGATTCGACATGAGCCAACCCCAGGATTTCATCCCCGGAAAGACCGCCCCGAAACGTTATATGATAACGACGATGGCGGCAGTCCGCGATGTCGAAATCAGCATCGGCAACAATACCTACGACGCGCTCAACGGCACGACCGAAGGTATCGATGTCGTCAAGGAGAACGATCTCAGCCTGACGGTCACGCTTTCCGACGCCTTCTTCGCCGGACGCCCGGGCGGCAATCAGCCGGTAACCATCCGTGTCGCCGACGCCGCCAATTCCGAAGCCTCGGCCATCTCGGAATATCGCCTGCAAGGTATCCTGCCGACCGAAAAGGCGGATTACGACCTCTGGACGAACAGCATCACGCTGCGCGCACTGATCCTCGATCCGGACATCACGACGGCAACCTTCGGGCTGCGTGCCAAAGACGGACAATGGACCGACGCCGAGGGCGTAAGCGCCGG
Source organism: Alistipes sp. D31t1_170403_E11 (assembly GCF_015553985.1). Taxonomy (NCBI): domain Bacteria; kingdom Pseudomonadati; phylum Bacteroidota; class Bacteroidia; order Bacteroidales; family Rikenellaceae; genus Alistipes; species Alistipes sp. D31t1_170403_E11. Next base: position 597,190 of record NZ_JADNHQ010000001.1, read on the forward strand.
CAACGGCATCTATACAGCCGCGTTCAACGCCGGCTGGACCGAGTCGACCAACGACGCTGGACTGACAGTCTACACTCCGGTTGCCGGCACGGGCGTTTTCGCCAACAACAGCTATGAATCGCGGGCAGTTATCGGCGATACGCTTTATACCACGGACTTCACGACGGAAGCAGGACAAATCATTCCCGGCGGCGATATGGAAAACAGTTCAATGAGTTGTTTCACTATCGATAACACGTCAACGGAGACCTGGGGCAGCGGAAACAACTCGATGAAAGCAGGACTTTGTCTTGCAAGCGAATATACAGGAATGGGCGGCAGGCAATGCGCCAAACTCACGGCCAGCGAGACCCTGGGCAACCTGGCCGCCGGAAACCTTTTCTTCGGCACGTTCGTCTTTTCAGGCTTCACGGGCCCCGGCACAGTCGGATTCGGACAGGAATACACCTATACGGCTCGGCCTAAGGCATTAAGTGTCAAATACCACGCCACAGTAGGCAAAGTCAACATCAACAAGCACAATGGTCCGCTTGCAATCGGGGAGGACGATTTCAGCCAGATATTTGTCTGCATCGTGGATTGGTCCGCCCGCCGCGAAGTAGTATCGGGTATGAGCACTCCGAGCGGCATGTGGAACCCCGCTGACCAGTCGAATCTCGAAGGTTCGGGCGCGATTATCGCTTACGGCATTCTGCCCATACACGAATCGACCGAGGGCGACACGCTGGTTCCTGCCGAAATTCCGCTTCTCTACTACGATAAGGAAGCGACAAGGCCACAAGGCAAATACACGTTAGTAATCTCGTGCTCGACAAGCGCTTACGGAGATTATATGGACGGGTGTTCTTCCAACGTCATGTATGTCGATGATTTCGAATGGGTATACTAATCACTAAACGCAAGCAGATGCGCAAGCTATTCATCCGCACGCTCGCCCTCGCGCTGTGCCTCACGGGCACGGCGCAGGCGCTGCGCGCACAGGAAACAACGGTCGCCGGAACAACGGCGACCACCGACGAACGCCCGAAAACGATCAACGAAATGCGCCGTGAGCGCGGACTTACCGATACGCACAACCTGTTCGTACCGAAAGGTCAGTGGATTTTCGGCGGTACGGCCTCCTACTCGACCCATACCAACAAAGGTTATCAGTTCCTCATCATCGAAGGCATCAATTCGAAGGGCTACACTTTCCGCGTCAGCCCGATGATCGCCTACGCTTTCCGCGACAACATGGCCCTCGGAGGACGCTTCATCTATTCGCGCACGCTGCTCAAACTGGACGCCGCCGAACTGCACTTCGGCGACGAAGAATCGGGAACGAACATCGTGGCCAAGGATTACTACTCGCTCAGGCAGACCTATTCGGCTGCGGCGATCTGGCGGCAGTACATTCCGCTGGGGCGCAACAAGCGCTTCGCGCTGTTCAACGAGATGCAGCTTTCGGCCGGAGGCACGCAGGCACGTTTTGCCAACGACTCGCCCGTAAAAGGAACTTACGAAACCGGCTATACCCTTTCGCTGGGTATTTCGCCGGGCATCGTGGCTTTCGCTACCAACAACATGGCCGTCGAAGTGAACGTGGGTGTGATGGGTATCACCTACAACCACACCAAGCAGGTTCACAACCAGGTCACTGTGGGCAAGCGCAACTCGAGCATGATGAACTTCAAGGTCAATATCTTCTCGATAGGCCTCGGCATGGCCTTCTATCTCTAAAAACGGCATACTATGACACGAAGCATACTTTATTTCCTGCTGATCCTGACTTTCTCGTGCGGCAATGCGCTGCCTCCGCAAACGGAGGCTCCCAAAGCGCAGCCGGCAACCGAGGCCGCCGTTACGGAGACCCCTGCCCCCTCGGCGGCGAAATCCGAAGTCCGGGCCGAACCGGAGCAACCCGATGCGCCCAAAGCCGCGGCAACGCCTTCTCGCCGCCCCTCGCGCAAACCCGCAGTTCCACAGCCGGCAACCGCCCCCGCTGTAATCGCAGCCGCCCCACAGGCTGAAACCGCCATCGAAGCCGAAACCACGGCTCCGGTTCCTGCCGCAGCAGAACCTGCCGGGCCCGCAGCCGAAACCGAGACCGCAGCGGCCCCCGCACCCGAAGTTTCAACGTCGGAAGCGACTCTTCCAGCCAGCGGGGAATCCTCCCCGGGCAAGGAGCAGCTGCTCGCCCTCAAAGCCGCGGACGCCGATTCGCCGATCCGCACCAAAAAGCAGTTCTTGCCCACCCGCCAACGCATCGACCGCGAGATCAACAAGCTCAAGTTCGCGTATAAAGGCGAGGTGATGATGGGCCTGACAGCCTCCTATGGTACGATGTCGAGCGACGACACGGACATCATGCTGATCATCGACGGCATCGACGCCAGCGGTACGATGGCCACCGTCAAACCCTTCATCGGCTATTTCTACCGCGACAACAACTGCCTCGGCGTCCGTTTCGGTTACAACCACATGGGCGGCAAACTCAACAACGCCAGCTACGATTTCGGCGAGAGCAACGACACCTCGGGCGATCTTCCGAAGATCGATTTCAACAGCGACAACTACTCGTTCGGCATCTTCCACCGCTCCTATGCGGGACTCGATCCCAAGGGTCGTTTCGGCCTGTTCGCCGAATTCGAACTCTCGCTGTCCACCGGTACGTCGAAGTTCTCCTACCAGCCGAACAGTTCGAGCGACGAGATGAAAACGACCCTCAGTGACAATACGCAAGTAAAACTCGCGTTTAATCCGGGAGCTGCCGTCTATATTTTCCCCAACGTCTGCGCCACGCTTTCGTTCGGACTGGGCGGCATCCAGTATACCTCGGTCACACAGAAGGACGAAGCCGGGAACAAGATCGGTTCGCGTAAAGCCTCGAACATGAAGTTCAAGCTCAACATCGCGGCCATCAACATCGGCATGACGATACACATGTGGGACAAGAAAAAGAAGTAATTTATGATCAGATACCTGAAAACAGCACTCTTTGCAGCCGCAACGCTCCTTTCGGCATCGTGCATCCGCAACGACATCCCCTATCCCGTCGTCGAAATCTCGATTACGGGCATCGAAGGCGAGGGATTCAGCCTTTCGGAGATCGACCTTGCAAACCGGACGATCACCCTGACACTCGACGAGCAGACCGACATCCGCGAGGTCAATATCCAGAAGGTGACCTACGACGTGACGGTGCACAGCATCCAGCTCGACAAGGAGGCACTCATCGGCCAGATCCGCTCGTCGGAACCGCTCATCGGAACTTTCGATATGCGCAGTCCGATCTACACCACGCTGTCGATCTACCAGGACTACGCCTGGACAATCCGTGCCGAGCAGCCCATCGCCCGGGAATTCAAGGTCTCGGGGCAGATCGGCTCGACGGTCTTCGACACCAAAAACCGCGTCGCCACAGCCTACGTAGCCAAGACTGCCGACCTGACCAACGTCACCGTCACGGCGTTTAAACTCGGCCCGGAGGAGATCACCACCTATTCGCCCTCGCTCGACGAACTTACGGGCACGAGCTTCGAATCGGTGCGTTTCGTCGACATCAGCTATCACGGGCAGAGCGAGCGGTGGCTGCTCTACGTGCTGCACACCGACAAAGTCGTGGAACTGAAGGCATACGCCTGGTCGCGCGTCATCTGGCTCTACGGCGAAGGCATCGAAGGCACGGACATGGGCTTCCGCTACCGCAAGGAAGGAGATACGGACTGGATCGATGTCACGCCAACCATTTCGGGCGGTAATTTCGAGGCCAGCATCGCCGCCGAAGCCGAAACGAAATACGAAATAAAAGCTTACTGCGAGACTGAGGAGACGCCCGAAGGAGTGTTCTTCGAGACCCAGGCCGTCGTGCAGGTCCCGAACAGCAGTTTCGAGGAGTGGAGCACCGTCAACGACATTGTCTACCCCTATACCGACAAGGCCGACGCCTACTGGGGAACGGGTAATCCGGGCGCCAAGATCGGCGGCGAAACGCTGACCCAGAGCTGTCCCCCGCGACCGGGAGGCACGGGTGTCGGGGCCAACCTCAAGTCGAAATTCGTCAACATCGTCGGATTGGGCAAATTCGCTGCGGGCAACCTTTTCGTAGGCGATTACGTCGCGACGAAGGGAACCAACGGCATCCTGACCTTCGGCCGTCCCTTTAAACAACGGCCCACGGCGCTGAAAGTCTGGGTGAAATACACCTGCGGCAAAATCGACCGGATCGACAAGATACCCGTCGGCAGCGATTTGAAAAAAGACGACCCCGACAACGGCATCGTTTATATTGCGCTGGGAACCTGGACGCCCGAAGAGTACGGCAAAGACAGCCAGGGTGAAATGCGCGGAACGCAGAACTCACCGCTCTGCGTCGATACGCGCAGCGTCACGACTTTCTTCAAACCCAACGGCAAGGACGTGGTGGGCTACGGCGAGTATGTAATGGCTGCGAATGTCGACGAGTGGACCCAGGTGACCATTCCGATCGTCTACCCCGACAAGAGCATCGAACCCACGCACCTAATGATCGTCTGCTCGGCTTCGCGCTGGGGCGATTACTTCACGGGCAGCACCAAGAGCGAAATGTGGGTCGACGACTTCGAACTCATCTACGATCCGTTGCCCGGGCAGTAACGACAGTCCGGACAAATCTGAAAAAGCGGCAGGCCGACGGGGCCTGCCGCTTTTTTTGCCGGATAATCCTTTTTTTGCAAAAAAAATATCCGGAGGGGAGGGGTAGGGTTTTAGGGCCTTCGTTCGTGATATAGATAGAATGAAGACACCCGAACATACCATTGAAGAACTGATAGCCCGCCAACTCGACGGTGCGCCCCTTACCGATGCAGAACGCCGGGAACTGCAGGAGTGGCTCGAAGCGTCCGAGGCGAACCGCCACACCTTTCTCCGGGCTTACAAAGCCTGGGGAGACGCCCGCCTTGCGGAAACCCGGTTCGACACCGGCCAAGCCCTCGAAAACATCATGGCCCGGATCGCCGAAGCGTCCAAACCCCGGCCTCTGCTGCGGCCGCAACTGCGTCGCCTGAGCATCGGTATCGCAGCGGCAGCCTGCATCGTACTGGCCGTCACCGGCTATTACCGACTGCAACCGTCGACCGCCCCGGACATCGAAGCCTTTATCCGGCAGGCCGAAGTTCCCGTATTTACCCAGAAGGAGGTGCAACTGGTGCTTTCCGAACAGAAAACCCTCTTGCTCGAAACCAAAAAATCGACGATCCGCTACGATTCGACCGCCATCCAGATCAACAATGCCGAAAAAACCATTCCCAAAAAGGAGGCTGCGACGTTCAACCAACTGGTCGTTCCCTACGGCAAGCAGACCACGCTGACGCTCGCCGACGGAACCCGCGTCTGGATCAACGCCGGGTCGCGGCTGGTCTACCCCGTTGTATTCGAAAAGCAGAAACGCGAAATATACGTCGAAGGCGAAATCTACATGGAAGTAGCGCACGATGCCGAACGGCCCTTCTCGGTACATACGGGTAAGATGGATGTCTGCGTTCTGGGAACCAAATTCTACGTATCGTCCTACGGCCGCGACCGTACGCAGGAGGTCGTCCTGCTCTCCGGCTCGGTCAGCGTGGCCCCCGCCGGACGATCCGACCGCGGAATCCGCATCGTTCCCGGCCAGCAGGCCGTTCTCGGCGCCTCGGAATCGCTGGAGGTCCGCGAGGTGGAACCCGAAAGCTACATCAGTTGGATTTACGGATACCTGCCCTTCGACAACGACCGGTTGTCGAACATCCTCGAACGCCTTTCCCGCTATTACGACTGCCGGATCGAGTGTACGCCCGAAGCGGCGGCGCTGACGCTCTCGGGTAAACTCGAACTGAAGGACGATCCCGCCGAAGTACTGAAGATCCTGAGCGTCACAGCCCCTATCAACCTGCAAATCGACGGTTCCGGAAATTTCCGGATCGACTATAACCCGACTGCTAACCACCCAAACTGACCTGCCTATGTAACAGCCCGTCTCCCGCAAAAAAGAGACCGGATGTCGTCCCACAACGACATCCGGCGCGATTGAAAATCTAAAATAGCCTATTTTAAACTTCAAATCTTTACAAATGTACAACAAAAATGGTAAAATCGGTCTTTCTGAGGCCGATAATGGGGGATTATTCCGCCTATTCCGGATAACATTCCTGTTTTTGCTGGCAACAATCGGGTTCATCCGGCCCGTCGGTGCACAAACGGCAGAGACGGCGAAAACCATCACGCTCGACGTACAGAACCGCCCCATCAAGGAGGTATTCACACAGATCGAACGCCAGAGCGACTACATCTTCGTCTACTACGACAACATCCTGGACATCCACCGCAAAGTCACCCTGAAAGTCACGAACCAGCCCATTTCGGCAGTGCTGAAACAGTTGTTCGCCGGAACCGTCAACACCTGGAAACTCTCGGGAAGGCAGATCGTCATCGGGCGCTCCGCGGCTGCGGCCACAGGTGCACCGCGGAAGATCGCGCGCATCACGGGTGTCGTCAAGGACCAGAACAACGATCCGCTCATCGGCGTCACGATCCGCGTCAAAGCCCGCCCGAGCATCGGTACGGCCACCGACATCAACGGTAAATACCTGCTCGACGTTTATCCCGACGAAGTGCTGGAATTCAGCTATGTGGGCTATAAACCGCAGGACGTTTCGGTCGCAGGGCAGGAAATCGTCGACGTAGTGATGCAGCAGAACGACGCCATCCTCGACGCCGTGGAGGTAGTGGGTTACGGCGTACAGAAAAAGATCAGCGTCATCGGTTCGCAGCAGACCATAGCGACCAAGGAACTGAAAGTCCCCGTCGCCAACCTCACGCAGGGCCTCGCAGGCCGCGTATCGGGCCTGGTCTCGGTGCAGCGGACCAGTGAACCGGGCTTCGACGACGCGAATATCTACATCCGCGGCATCTCGACGCTGACGGCCAGCATGAGCGCCCCGCTGACACTCGTCGACGGCGTTCCCCGTTCGTTCGCCAACGTCGACCCCGAAGACATCGAGAGTTTCTCGATCCTCAAGGATGCATCGGCAACGGCCGTTTACGGCGTTCGCGGCGCCAACGGTGTCATTATCATCAACACAAAAAACGGTCTGAAAGGACGCCCCAAATTCAGCGTACGCTATACCGAAGGCCTCACCAAGCCGACCAAGATCACCGATTTCGCCGACGGCGCGACCTACATGGAGATGTCGAACGAAGCCTCGCTCACCCGCGGCGGCGGCAGGCTTTACAGCCAGGACATCATCGACAAGACCCGCCGCGGAGAGGACCCTTACCTCTATCCCGACGTAGACTGGATGAAACAGATTCTGCGTGACTTCAGCCACAACCGCTCAGCCAACGTCAACGTGCAGGGCGGTTCGGACAAAGCCGTCTACTACATCGGCCTGGCCTACTACGACGAAAACGGCATGTACAAGGACACGAAACTGGCCGATTACAATTCGAACACGTTCTACCGCCGTTACAACGTCACCTCGAACCTCACGCTCAATCCGTTCCGCACCACCGAGATCAAACTGGGCATCCAGGGCTATTTGGCCAACGCCAACTACCCGGCATCTTCGCAGGCGAGCATTTTCGAATCGGCCTACTTCACGCCGCCGACCTACATCGCACCGCTCTATCCCGACGGCAAACTCGGCGCCTTTTCGGGCGGCAACCTCAATCCCGTAGCGCAGCTCGGCGCAACGGGCTATGCCAACCAGTGGCGCAGCCAGGTCTACTCGAACCTGCGCGTCACGCAGCAGCTTTACAAAGGGCTTTCGGTCTCGGGCATGTTCTCGTTCGACACCTACAACTACACGAGCAACCGTTTCACCAAAACTCCGAACACCTTCCACGCCACCGGGCGCGACGCCAACGGCAACCTGCTCTACGAACAGACCCGCCAGGGAACCGAAAACCTGGCCTACAACCTCAGTGCAAAGGGTAACCGCGCCATCTACCTCGAAGCCGCGATCAACTACCGCAACACCTTCGGCCGCCACACCGTATCGGGCATGATGCTCTTCAACCAGAGCGACGAGATCAACACCAAAGCCTCGAACGTCGAAGAGGCGCTGCCCTACCGTTTCCGCGGCCTCGCGGGACGTTTCACCTACTCGTTCGACGACCGCTATTTCGGGGAGTTCAACTTCGGATACAACGGTTCGGAGAACTTCGCCCCGAAAAACCGTTACGGATTCTTCCCGTCGGTCGGACTGGGCTGGGTAATCAGCAACGAACCCTTCTTCAAAGGAGCCACGGAGGTGGTCCAGTACCTCAAACTGCGCGGCACATGGGGCCGTGTCGGCAACAGCCAGATCAGCGGACGCCGCTTCGCCTACCTGGCCACCGTCAAGGACAACAACGACACGAGTTACCAGTTCGGCAAGAACATGGACCAAACCTACGGGACTACGGCCATCGACGAATACGCCGTCGACGTGACGTGGGAGATCGCCGACAAGACCAACCTCGGACTGGACATGCGCCTGCTGAACAACAAGTTCAACCTGCAATTCGACGCCTTCAAGGAGTCGCGCAAGGGCATCTACCTGCGCCGTACGAGCATCCCGTCCTATTTCGGCATGATCAACAACCCCTACGGCAACATCGGCAAGGTCGAGAACAAGGGTATCGAACTGTCGGTCAGCTATGCCAATTCGTGGCGGGACTGGTCGCTGAGCATCATGGGCAACTACTCGTTCAACCGGAACAAGGTCCTCGAAGACGACAGCACCGTGGCTTATCCCTGGCAGAAAACCATCGGCAACAAGGTCGACCAACGGTTCGGGCTCATCGCACTGGGACTCTTCGAAAGTCCGGAGGAGATCGCCGCAGCACCCGTACAGGTCGGCGACACGCGCCCGGGCGACATCCGCTACAAGGACATCAACGGCGACGGCAAGATCGACGAATACGACAAAGTGCCCATCGGCTGGGGAAGCGTTCCCGAGATCATCTACGGCTTCGGATTCTCCGTAGGCTGGAAGGGCCTCTCGCTGTCGGCCATGTTCCAGGGCGCCGCACACGTCGATGCGATACTCAGCGGCGAAGGCGTACTGCCTTTCGCACAGGGATCAAGCCGCGGCAACCTGCTGAGCAACATCACCGACCGTTGGACCGAAGCCGATCCCCGCCAGGATGTCTTCTATCCGCGTCTCTCGATCGGCAACATGAACATGAACTACGAGGCCAGCACGTGGTGGCTCAAGAATACCAGCTACCTGCGTCTGAAAAACATCGAACTCTCCTATACGCTCCCCGACCGCTGGATGAAACGCATCCACATCAACAATGCGCGCATTTTCATCCAGGGCGTCAACCTTCTTACGTTCAGCAAGTTCAAACTATGGGACGTGGAACTGGGCGACGGCCGCGGCGCAAAATACCCCAACATCGGTTCCGTCAGCCTGGGTATCAATTTCAACTTCTAAAATCCCCGACAAGCTATGAAACTTAAAACAATACTCACTTTACTGGCCGCCCTCGGCATCCTGACCGCCTGTAACGACGACTTCTTCGACCAGGTTCCCGACGACCGGATCACCATCGAGCAGGTATTCCAACGCACCTCCTACTCCGAGAAATACCTGGCTACCGTTTACAGCTACATCCGCGACGAATCGCACCGCACCAACGGCGTGCCCTGGGACCCGTGTTCGGACGATCTGGACGTTACCTACGACCGCGAGGATTATAACTCCTTCAAGATGAACCTCGGCAACTGGAGCGCATCGTCGAACTACTACGAGTACTGGTCGCACTACTACCGGGGCATCCGCTCGGCGACCTATTTCATCCAGCACATTGGCTCGAACCAGGAGATGCTCAGCGATCCTACGCGCGGCCCTATCGTCGTCGAACAATACAAGAACGAAGCCCGCTTCCTGCGCGCCTGGTTCTACTACTGCCTGCTGCGCCAGTACGGCCCCTGCGTACTGCTGGGCGACGAAGTACTGCCGGGCGACCTCGACCGCGACGACGTGAAGATGAACCTGCCGCGCAGTTCCTACGACGAGTGCGTGGATTACATCGTCGGCGAACTGGACGACATGATCGACAACAACCGCCTGCCGCTGCACTTCACCGTGCAGGCCGACAAGGACTACGGCCGTGCGACACTGGCCATGTGCATGGGTCTCAAGAGCCGCGTACTGCTGCTGGCCGCCAGCGACCAGTTCAACGGCAACCCGGCCTACGCCAATGTGGTCAACACGGACGGAAAACACCTCTTTTCGACCCGGAAAGACCCCGAAAAGTGGAACAAGGCCGCCCAAGCTGCAAAAGATATCATCGACCTGGGAATTTTCGACCTCTACAAGGAGTACCACACCGACGGAACGATCGACCCTTACCTGTCGTGCCGCAACGTCTTCCTGGAAAACTGGAACAGCGAGGTGATGATGGTCCGCATCAGCAACTCCCTCAAGCACTGGGAACGTTCGGCTTCACCCCGACAGTTCAGCGGCTATGAAAGCATGGGTGCGACCCAGCAACTGGTCGACGCTTTCCGCATGAAAGACGGCACGGCCATTACCCCGGACAAGGAGAGCGGTTATTCAACGGCGAACTACAAGGACGACAAGTCGGGCTGGGTATTCGCCCCCGCCGGCACGCGCAACATGTTCGTCAACCGCGAACCGCGTTTCTACGTCAACATCTGCTTCAACGGCGCCTACTGGATCGGCGACCAGAAAACCCGCATCCAGCTCTACTACACCGGAGGATCGGGTAAAAAAGGCACGTGGGACTTTCCGCGTTCGGGCTACATCGCCATCAAAAACGTTTCGCCCTCGTCCAATCCCAAGAACGACAACTACATCAAGCGTCCCTTCGTCATCATGCGCTACGCCGAGATACTGCTCAACTATGTCGAGGCACTCAACGAATACGACCCCGGAAATGCGGACATCGAGACCTACCTGAACAAAATCCGCGAGCGCGGCGGTCTGGGTCCCGTCCAAAGCGACCTCAGCCAAGGCCAGATGCGCGAACAGATTCGCCTGGAACGCCGCATCGAACTCTGCTTCGAGCAACTGCGCTATTTCGACACCCGCCGCTGGCTGATCGCCGACCAGACCGACTCAGGGTCCTTCTACGGCATGAACGTCGACGCGGGCAACAGCTTCACCGACGATGCGTTCTACGAGAAAACCGTGTTCGAGACCCGCGTGTTCCGGCCCGAGTTCTACCTTTTCCCCATTCCCCAGTCCGAAATCAACCGCGATCCGCAGATCGTACAGAATCCCGGATGGTAACCGTAAAAAACGAATAACGACTATGAAACTTACGAAATACCTGGCTGTCCTCTGCTGCGGAACGCTCTTCGCAGCCTGCGAAAACCCGATTCAGGACGACCTGAACGTAGACAACCCCGAGAACTATACGCGTATCTACACGGTCAACGCCGCCGACGACACCTCCAAGAACACCCTCACATTCCCGCTCGAACGCGACACCTCATTCATGGTCTACGCCAACCTGAGCGGCATCCGCAACCCGGGATGCGACGTGACGGTCAAATTCCGCGTCGCGCCCGAACTGGTGGAGACCTACAATCAAAAGAACCAGAGCGCCTACCCGATGATGCTCGACGGAAGCTACACGATCGAGAACCTCGAAACCGTGATTCCCAACGGGAAATACATCTCCTCGCCCATCCGGATCGCCATCAACAGCAAGGCGTTCGACGGCGTGGGCGTCTTCCTGATGCCTGTCCGGATCGAGAGCGTAACGCCCGACCTGACCATCAACGAAGCGTTGCAGACGGCTTACCTGCGCATCAACGGCTACTACACCGAAAACCCGTTCCCGAGATACGACAGGACCGGCTGGTCGATCGCCGGTTTCTCGACGCAGGAGGCTGAGGCGACATCGACCTACCCCAACCGCGGATTGGCCGTTTCGATCATCGACGGCGAAAACAACACCTATTGGGGCACGCAGTGGCGCAACGCCAAACCCGGCCCGCCGCACTGGATCGCCGTCGACATGGGCGCCCACAAGGAACTGCACGGACTCACGATCCGCGGACGGGCCGACAAGGAAGGCTCCGACGTTCCCAAGAGCAGCGGCAACCCGCGTATCTTCAACATCGACGTGAGCGACGATAACCTGAACTGGACCCATGCGGGGACCTTTACCGTCGAAAACCGGATCGAGAACACGGTATACCTCGACCACAAGGCGACGGGACGCTATTTCCGCATCTTCGTCACCGCCACGCAGGCCGACCTCTACCAGACCTGCATCGCCGAAGTATGGGCTTTCTGATCCGACTAACGAAATTTTAAAACAAAACGAGAGACTATGAAAAAGACTATATGTCTGTGGGCGCTGCTCCTGATTGCCGTTTCATGCACCAACGACGACAATTACAACGACGAGCACGGAGACAAGGCCGTCATTGAGCCCAAAGGCAGGATCATCCGCATAATGACCTACAACATCTACGGCGCACGCGCCACGAGCCCCGCCGATGCGGCCGACCTGGACGCACTGGCCGAGGTAATCCGCCGGCAGAATCCCGACTTCGTGACCCTCAACGAAGTGGATGTCTTCACCAACCGCACGGGAAAAGACGTACACCAGGCCCGCGACCTGGCGGCCAAACTCGGCATGGAGTGGCACTTCTCGAAGGCCATCGACCGCGACGGGGGCGAATACGGCGACGCCGTGCTGTCGAAACACCCGATCCTCGAAACCCGCAGCTACCGGCTCCCCTGCGCCGCTTCGCAACCGGGCGAGGACCGTTCGCTGTGCGTCATCCGCGTCGAAATCGACGGCAAGGACCTCTACGTCGCCTCGACGCATCTCGACCATCTTTCGGGCGATGCGAGCCGCCTGGTGCAGGCCAATGAAATCCGCCGTATCCGCGACACGGAACTGGGCGGGGACCTCATCCTCGCGGGAGACCTCAACGCCATTCCCAGTTCGAACGTCATCGCCACGATGACCGCGTTCCTGACCAACGTCGGAACGATCGACCAGTACACCTTCCCCTCGGACAACCCCACCCGCAAGATCGACTACATCCTGTATGCCCCGATCGAACACTTCGGCGTGCAGAACTGCACCGTGGTTCCGCGCGGCGACCAGCAGGTCGGAGGCGTCGACGCCTCGGACCACCGCCCCGTCGTGGCCGACATCCGGTTCCAGACCGAAGAGGACCTCCCCGAGACCCAGGAATAAAACACCCGGACGATGAAAAAACTACTGTTCACACTCCTCGGGCTGGCAGCGGCGCTGACGCTGCCGGCCCAGGATTTCAAGATCACCCACGGCCCGTGGCTGTGCGACATGACCGCGGACGGCGTAACCGTCCTGTGGACTACCGACAAACCCGCATTGTCGTGGGTCGAGGTGGCCGAGGACGACGGACGCAGTTTCTACGCCGCCGAACACACCCGCCATTACGAGACCGTCGCAGGCCGCAAGCAGGCGAACAAGACCCTGCACACCGTGCGGCTGAAAGGCCTGCGTCCCGGAACGAAATACTGCTACCGCATCTTCTCACAGGAGGTCCTCGAATGGAAACACGGAGACAACGTCCTCTACGGCAGGACCGTCGCCAGCAATGTTTACAAACGCGCTCCGTTCCGGTTCCGGACATTCCCGGCAACGGGAACCGACCTCTCGTTCATCATCCTGAACGACATCCACAGACGCGCCGATGACATGACCCAACTGTGCCGGGAGGTCGATTTCGGCAAACACGCCTTCGTAATGTTCAACGGCGACATGGCAAACAGTATTGAAAGTGAGGAGCAGTTGTTCCGGGATTTCATCGACGCATCGGTAAGCCTTTACGCCTCGGAGACCCCGACACTCTACAACCGCGGCAACCACGAGACACGCGGCGTCTTCGCCGACCGCCTGCACGACTATTTCCCGACGCGCGACGGCCGCTACTACCAACTCCGCAAGGTCGGATCGGTCTGTTTTCTGCTGCTCGACTGCGGCGAAGACAAACCCGACACGGACATCGAATACGGAGGACTTGCCGACTACGACGCCTATCGCCGCGAAGAGTGCGAATGGCTCCGCGAGGCGGTGGCCTCCGAGACCTTCCGCAACGCCTCGGCGCGCGTCGTCTTCCTGCACATCCCGCTCGACGGCGGGACGTGGCACGGCAACAACCACCTCAGGGAATTGTTCCTGCCGATCCTCAACGAGGCCGGCATCGATGTCATGTTCTCGGGCCACACGCACCGGTACGGTTTCCACCCGGCGGACAGCGACATCCGTTTCCCGGTCGTAGTCAACGACAACCAGAGCTACGTACAATGCGACATGACGGCCGACCGGATTGCGGTCCGGATCGTCGGTCCCGGCGGACGCGTCGCACATACGCACGAATTCCCGCTCCGCTAACCGAAAGGGAGAAAGCAATGCCCGGCACCTTCGGGTACAGGGCATTTTCTGTTTTTCAGAGGAAAAGCCGCAAAAATCCGCTGCGGCTGAGCCGGAGCCGGAGTTTGGAAAGCGCCGCCCCGATATGCTTTTCGACGGTCTTGACGCTAATGTTGAGCTGCTCGGCGATCTCCCGGTTTTTCAGGCCTGTCGTGCGGCTCAGCAAAAATACCCGGCGGCACTGTTCGGAAAGTTCGGAAATGCAGAAATCGATCTCCTCGCTCAACTGCGACAACTGGAACTCCTCCTCGATATGGTCGGCGACAAGTGTACGGATGCAAACATCCAGTTCGTCCTGCCCGGACTCCCCGCCCCGCCATTTTTTAGAGCGCAGCAAATCGATGGCGCGGTTTTTCACGGCGACAAACAGCAGCGGCAGCAGCGGCCGGTCGAAGTCCACCTCCTCCCGCCGTTCCCACAAGGCGAGAAAAACATCCTGTACGATGTCTTCCGACGCCTTGCGGTCATGGACCATCTGAAAAGCCCGTGCACACAAAGGTTCATAGTGATCGCGGAATAGCTGTTGAAAATGCGCCGAATGGTTTTCCACTGTTTTCTTAAAATACGCCGGAATACTCCGAATCATCCAAATATAGCGATAATTCGGGAAACCGCAAAATTCGAATTGTCAGTATCTTCTAAAGTGCGGTTTTCGAGCCGGTTCCACGCCGCAGGACATTCCGCAGCACTCCCACTGCGCGGGACACGGACACAAAAAAGCAGGACCCCGAAAGGTCCTGCTTTAATTATCCTGCCCGGCGTTACCTCCCGGTAATGCGGCAGTACTTGTCGTAGCGTCCTATCACGTCGTCCACATAAGCCAGCGTCTGCCGGCTGCCGGTGAATCGTCCGCACCTGACCACTTCGTTCTCGTAGAATTCCGGCTCGGCCTTCAGACTGAGGTAACGGGCCACCACCTCCCACGAGTTGGGGTTTTCGCCGTTCAGGCGGGCCAGGCGGCGGGCATCGTTCACATGGCCTATACCGCTGTTATACGAGGCCAGGATAATGCTCATGCGGTCCTTCTCGGGAGTTCCTTCCGGAAACCTAAGCGACGACATAATCTTCGACATCAGTTTGTTGGCCAGCCGGACATTGGTCTCCGGATCGGAGATCTTCGCCGTGGAAACATCGAACTGGCGCGCCACCGAAGGCATGATCTGCATCAGGCCGCGGGCCCCGCTGCGCGAGGTGATATCGGGCGTGAAGCGCGATTCGTGGTAAGCGATGGCGCTCATCAGGCGCCAGTCGTGGCCCTCTTCTTCGCTGATGTTGCGAATCAGGTTGTCGTAGGCAGAAATGACGTAACTGCCCTCGGGGAGCAGCGAGTAGTGCATTCCGGCCAGGTCGTTCAGTGCGTCGTCCGTCGCGGGTGCGCTGAACTTGGCGTTGAAGCCGTAAAATGTCGTAAGAATGGTTAAGAACGCAAACGTTAATACGGTCTTTTTTAACATAAAAGGTTGTTTTGCGGGCAGCTTACACCGCGCAGAACAGCACGTCAATCATAGAATCCCCACGAGATACCGATTTTGAACATGCCCGGATTCAGCGGATAACGAGCCGCCGAGAAATATTCTCCGTTACCGAACAGTCCTTTATTCACATGCTGATATTTCAAGAATATCCGCATTCTCTTCCACTTTCCCATAACGAAAGCGTCCATGTAGGGATAATTCCCCACTTCGACCTCCCGTTGGTTGTAATACACCGACAGAGCCGGATTGTAACTGGGCGCATAATACCTGGTATTATAGCGTCCGTCCAGACCGATCTGCAGGCGCAGCACATCGCGCACGACCCAGAATTCGTAGTAATACGAAAGGAATGCGCTCAAAAGCGGAACGGGTACAACATCTTGATCCGTACTCCACTGCAACAATACCCTGTTGTCCAAATGAAGTCCGCCTAAGCGGAAATCTTTGCGAGCATACACACTCGTGAGGCTTACGTTTCCGCTGTGCTGGGCGACGTTACTGTCCGACGCGTAGTAAATCTTGTCGGAGATGACTCCCTGCCACGCCCCCGCTTCGAATGCGAAATCGGGAACCGAAAACTTGACCTCGAACCGAGTTTCATTCTCCTTACTTAAAGGAGTGTTCCATATATAATGGTTCGAGAATAGATTCTCCTGCCAGTAGTTCGGCGAACGGCGGTCCATCGAGAACCGGCCTTCGAGAATCAGGGGGTGTCCGCGGAGCGATCCTTTCAGCGCGAGGTGCGCGCCGATCGAAAGGTCTCCGCCTCTGTATCCCGACGGGTAGAATTTGAGATTTCCGTCCCAGTCGACATATTTCTTTATCTTTCCGCTGACGGAGCCGTAAAAGAAGTAACTCGTTTTGTTGACCTTCGTATACTTTCCCGTCAGGAAATCTTTCAGTTCGAATTGCGAATAGGTATGCATGTCGATCCCGACGCCGGCGTCGAGTGTTCCCACGATCCCGTTCCGGTCCCAGGGCTGCGCCTGGACGAAGAACCGGTTCGAGATATTACGCTCGTAGATCGAGTCGCGCGTCTCCAGCGGATTGATGTACCAGTTCTCGTAGTAATTGCCCTCCGCAGAGACGAAGTCGCCGTTTTCGTCCCGGTGGTCGCGTTCGTTCGTATAGGGTGCGTTCTTGTCGGTGTAAATTTTGCTCCACGAACTGTATTCGAACGAATGGCCGACGTACACCGCCGAAAGGTTCGCCATCGAAAAATCGCTCTCCGTAAGCCGCTGCAACGGGATACCGTAAGACTGCGTGACGAAGAAGGCGTTGTTGCGGTAAAGGTTCGTAGCCTCGGCGTCAGCCAGACGCATCGGCACGCCCGAAGGCATTTCGAACGTCGTGTCCGCAATGGCCCATTCACCGACCACGCCACCGTTTTCCTGCTGCTCGATATGGTTGTTGTAGTACCCCGCATGGACCGAATAGCGCTTGCCCGTGTGGCTGACCGCCACGGCGAGGTTGTGGTTCTTGGTTCGCGACCAGACATACTGGCCGCGCGTACCCCGCGACTTGTAATCGACGTTGAAACCCGTCGTCGGGGAGATGTTCTGCGCATGCATGATACCGAAATTCTCCTCGCGGAAACGCTTCTGCCCCGACTCTGCGTAGTTCATGCGGATTATCGGCTTCTTCGTATTGTAGAAGGGCACGTTCTCCATATCGTAGGTATACGCATAATAGGGACTCGCAAAACTGAAGTCAAAGAACTGCGGACGCCGGAAATAGTTCAGCGGCAGCGACGTTTGGCCCAAAGCGCCCTGGGCGATGTCGCCCACGTCTTCCCGGTAGAACGGATAGTCGATCCGGTAATCGGTCAGCGTGGTGTCCAGCGGCCCGATCTCGACGCGGTTGAAGTCGCGGCTCACGTGCCATTTGAAGTTGTTCAGCGCGCGGATCGAATCGCTGAAAAAATAAGATTCGAGCGGCTTGCGGATTTTACGCTCCTTTTTGGTGGTATCCTGCGGCTGCTGGTCCTCCCCCTCCTCGCCTTCCGGGGTTTCGTAGGGGTTGTTACCGTAGAGATTGCCCGTCTGGCCGTTGCGCTGGGCACGCTGGAGGGTCTTCGCATCGAAGCCCTGGGAACGCACCCCCTGAGGTACTGCAAAAAACAGACCGAACAGGAGCGTCAGCAATATGCGGTTCGATAATCTCGACATGTCAGCCAAAGAGCGGAAATCCGCGGCAAATATAATTAAAAAATTTAAATATACAACTATTCGGCTTTCCCACAGCCTTTTGTCCGGCAGGCAAGCCCCCGCACGAGCGAAACGAGAATATACAGCACGATGACCGCCGGCACGGCGTAACCGCGCAGGAGGACAGCCATCACGACGGCTGCGACAATAAAGCCGTAACGCAGTTCGTTTCCTTTCCAACCGAAGCCGTGGAACTTGAGGGCAAACATCCTCACGTTCGAAATCATCAGCAGCCCCACGACCACCGCAATGGCCAGAATCGCCT
Source organism: Alistipes sp. D31t1_170403_E11 (assembly GCF_015553985.1). Lineage (NCBI taxonomy): Bacteria > Pseudomonadati > Bacteroidota > Bacteroidia > Bacteroidales > Rikenellaceae > Alistipes > Alistipes sp. D31t1_170403_E11. Next base: position 615,531 of record NZ_JADNHQ010000001.1, read on the forward strand.
CACGCGGAAGTTCCAACCCATTGGTTTCGAACAATAGCCCCAGCGAACCGCAGAGCATCGCCGCCGCCGGGCTGGGCAATCCGCAGAATTCCGTGCGCTGCGTATCGTCGATATTGAACTTCGCCAGCCGCAGCGCGGCGCAGGCCGTAAAAACAAAAACGATCAGCCCCGGATACCCCTCCGGCAGCCAGACGCCCGGCATCCGCTGATAAAGCGAATACATGATCGCCGCGGGAGCCAGTCCGAACGAAATATCGTCGGCCAGCGAATCGAGCTGCAACCCGATAGGCGAACTCTGGTTGAGCAGGCGCGCCACGAAGCCGTCGAAAAAGTCGAACACGGCGGCCAGAACCATCAGGCCGAAGGCCAGCTTCAGGTCGCCCCAAACCAGCGCCGAAACCACTGCGACCGAACCGCAGAGCAGGTTCGAAAGAGTCAGCAGATTGGGTATCGTGAATAATTTGATTTTCATTCCCAGGGCGAAAATTAATTTTCCAATAGGCGGCAAAGTTACTAAAATATTTTTATCTTTGTCGAAGTTAACTCCATATAATAACTCATGGCTAACAATAAATATTGTGTCATCATGGCGGGCGGCATCGGATCACGCTTCTGGCCCAAAAGCCGCCAGTCGATGCCCAAGCAGTTTCTCGACATCCTCGGAACAGGCAAATCCTTTATCCGCCACACCTACGAACGCTTTGCAAAGATGGTTCCGGCGGAGAATTTCCTCGTGGTGACCAACGACAAATACAAGGGCCTGGTACTGGAACACATTCCGGAAATCGGCGAAAAACAGATACTCTGCGAACCGGTAGGGCGCAACACGGCCCCGTGCGTCGCCTATGCGGCCTATACACTGATGAAGCAGAACCCCGACGCCGAAATGATCGTCACCCCGGCCGACCACCTGATCCTCAACGAGGACGACTTCCGGGAGATCATCGCCGAATGCCTCGCCTTCGCATCGGAACACGATGCACTGATGACTGTGGGCATCAAGCCCACGCGTCCCGACACGGGCTACGGCTATATCCAGGTCTCGGACAACAACCCGATCAGCAAGGTCAAATGCTTCACCGAAAAGCCCGACCTCGAACTGGCCCAGGTTTTCCTGCAATCCGGGGAGTTCTATTGGAACTCGGGCATCTTCATCTGGAAGGTGCGCTCGATCGTCGAAGCCTTCGAAAAGTACCTCCCCGAACACCACGCACTGTTCAGCGGCGTGATGCGCGCCATCGGGACCGACGCCGAACGCAACGTCGTGGAGATCGCCTTCTCGGAGTGCCGCGCCATCTCGATCGATTACGGCATCATGGAGAAGGCCGACAACGTCTATGTCCGCTGCGGCGAGTTCGGCTGGAGCGACGTAGGAACGTGGGGATCGGTCTACCAGCACTCGCGCAAGGACCGTTACGCCAATGCCATTCCCGAGAACGGCTGCTACCTCTACGAAACACGCAGTTCGATCGTCTCGCTCCCGAAGGACAAGATCGCCGTGATCAGCGGCCTGAAGGAGTATATCGTCGTCGACACGGACGACGTACTGCTGATCTGTCCCCGCTCCGAAGAGCAGAACATCAAAAAATTCATCGACGAAGTCAAGTTCCACAACGGAGACAAACACATCTGATTCAATGAATCAGATGTGTTTGGACTCTATACGACATTCCTTCCGAATCCCCCTTCCGCAGGGGGACTTTTAACAAAACCTTCCATGTCCGAACTATACGACCTTTTCAGCAAATACCCCCGCATCTCGACCGACACGCGCCGGATCGAACCGGATTCGATCTTTTTCGCCCTGCGGGGCGCCACGTTCGACGGCAACCGCTTCGTTCTGGAAGCGTTGGAAAAAGGCGCGGCATATGCCGTCTCCGACAGTCCGGAGGTCGCGGCTTCCGATGAACACCAGCGCATCCTGCTCGTCGACGACACGCTGAAAGCCTTGCAGGACCTCGCCCGCGAGCACCGTCGGGCACTCGGGATTCCGATCCTCGCCATCTCGGGCAGCAACGGCAAAACCACCACGAAGGAACTCGTCAGCCGCGTGCTGGCCGAGCGGTTCGAAGTCTACGCCACCCACGGCAACCTCAACAACCACATCGGCGTTCCGCTGACGCTGCTCGCCATGACCCGCGACACGGAGTTCGGCGTGGTGGAGATGGGCGCGAGCGCCTGCGGCGAACTGGCCCTGCTGGCGTCGATCGCCGAACCGAACTACGGGACCCTGACCAACATCGGCATGGCCCACCTGCTGGGCTTCGGGGGACCCGAGGGCGTGCGCCGCGGCAAAGGCGAGTTGTTCGACTTCCTCGCGGCAAACGGAGGCCATGCCTTCGTTCCGGCCGACGACGAAATCCTGACGAGCATGGCCTCCGAGCGCGACTCGCTGGCTACCGAATATTACTCCGTATCGCTGGCCGACGGCGTCGAGAACCACCTGGACGGCAGCTACAACCGGTTCAACATCGCGACGGCCGTCGCCATAGGACGCTATTTCGACGTTCCCGACGAACGCATCCGCCACGCCATTGCCGGCTATGTCCCCGACAACAACCGCTCGCAGCGGGTCGAAACGGCCCGCAACACGCTCGTTGCCGACTGTTACAACGCCAATCCGTCGAGCATGCGGGCTTCGGTCGGGAATTTTTTGGCCGAACCGCTCGGAGAACGCTGTCGCCGGGTGCTGATCCTGGGCGACATGCTCGAACTGGGCGAGTGGTCCGAACACGAACACGCCGCGATCATCTCGCTGGCGGCGCAAAGTCCCGCAGCGGAACTGCTGCTCGTCGGCTCCGAATTTGCCAAAGCCTACGACAACCTCGCGGAAAAGCCGGCCAACGTCACGCTCTGCCCCACACGCGACGACCTGCTTTCGCTGCTGAAAGTCTCCCCCGTGGAGAATGCCCTCGTGCTGATCAAAGGCTCGCACGGCATAGGGCTCGACCGGATACTGGAAGCTCTCTGACCGTATCCGGAAAAACGAATCGGAAAGCGAACCCCCAATAAACCGTTCTTATCTTATGAAAACACACCTGCTTGCTCTGCCCCTGCTGGCATTGCTCTCCTGCACCGGGACCCCGTCGCAGACGGCCGTCTCGCATTTCGACTGGACGGAACCGGCCGATCCGCAGGGTGAGAATCCCGAAGCGTGGACCGGGATCGAAACACCCGTCGTCTCGTTCGGCTCGACAGACCTCCGCTATCCCCGCACGACGCCCTACGAAGACGCCGTTACGAACGAAGCGACCCTCACAGGCTGGCGCGGCGAGAAAGTCTCGGCCCAGGCGGTCGTCTCCGCTCCCGCGGCTGTCGACGGTTTGACCTGCACAGCAAGTGATTTTCGTGCGGCCGACGGCGCTAAACTCGCCGGCATCACCCGTGTGCGCTTCGTGAAATACGTCGTCAGCGACCGTTTCCTGCCCGATCAGGCGTGCGGCGCCCGGCCGGTAAACAATCCGGCGCACCTCGAAGCGGACCTGCTCGACGAGGCCGCCTCATTCGACATGCCCGCCCGGTCGACCCGTCCCCTCTGGATTACGGTCGACATCCCGCGCGACGCCGCCCCCGGACACTATACCTCCCAGATCAACGTGAAGGGCAAAGGCGTCGACGAAACGCTGACCCTGCACCTGAACGTTACGGAACGTACCCTACCCGCTCCCTCCGAGTGGGCCTACCACCTCGACCTGTGGCAGCATCCGGCTGCCGTGGCGCGCGTCGAAGGGGTTCCCGTCTGGAGCGACGAACATTTCGAACGGATGCGGCCGACGATGCAACAACTCGCCGACGCCGGGCAGAAGGTCATCACGGCGACGCTCAACAAGGAGCCTTGGAACAACCAGTGCTATGACGCCTATGCCGATATGATCGTCTGGACACGTCTTGCGGACGGCACGTGGGAGTACGACTTCACGGTTTTCGACCGCTGGGTAGAGTTTATGCTCGAACTGGGTATCGGCAAGTATATCAACTGCTATTCGATGCTGCCGTGGAACAACATGCTCCACTACAAGGACGCCGTAACGGGCGAATTCGTCGATGTCAAGGCCGATCCGGGCACGCCTGCTTTCCGCGAAATGTGGAGCCCGTTCCTGCCCGCCTTCGCCGATCACCTCCGCCGGAAAGGATGGCTCGACATCACCAACATCGCCATGGACGAACGCTCCCCCGAAGTAATGGCCGAAGCGACCGCCCTGCTCAAAGAGGTCGCCCCTGAACTGGGCATCGCGCTGGCCGACAACCACAAGATCTTCAAGCAGTATCCCTATATCAAGGACATGTGCGCCAGCATCTTCGGCCCGATCGAACAAGCCGACATCGCCCAACGCCGCAGCGAAGGCCTCACGACCACGTTCTACGTCTGCTGCTCGTCGGGATTCCCCAATACCTATACGTCATCGGCCCCGGCCGAGGCGACCTACCTGAGCTGGTACGCCGCAGCCGAAGATTACGACGGATTCCTGCGCTGGGCCTACAACTCGTGGGTCGAGGACCCGATCCGCGACTCGCGGTTCCGCACCTGGGCCGCCGGGGATACCTACCTCGTCTATCCCGAAGGCCGCTCGTCGATCCGTTTCGAACGTCTCGTCGAAGGCATCCAGGACTGGGAGAAAATCAGGTTGCTGAAAACGGAATTCAGCGGCGACGAAACGAAACTGCAAACCCTCCATAACCTGCTGGAGCCGTTCCGCTCGTCCGCCGCCTTCGACGGTTGGGAACAAACCCTCCGCAATGCCCGGGCGACGCTGAACACGCTCTGATCCGCCCCACGAAACGAAACAGGCTGTGCAATAGCACAGCCTGTTTCGTTATCAATGTTTCAGCACCCTTCCGGGCGGCAGGTCCCAACCGCCGCATCTAGCACCCGACCGCCTCTATTTACGGCCCGCCGCCCCGTTTTCCGCAGGAACCGGGGCTTTTTACTGCGTATTCTTAAATTATTTTGCTATTTTTGTCTCTTGTAAACTTTCAAATCAAAGCCATGACACTCAACGAATACCAGCAGCACGCCCTCGAAACGGCAATTTACCCCGACGACCGCCGCATCATCTACCCCACGCTCGGACTTACGGGCGAAGCGGGCGAAGTGGCCGACAAGGTCAAAAAAGTGATTCGCGACGCCCACGAGGAGTTCACCCCCGAGAAGAAACTCGAAATCGTCAAGGAAATCGGCGACGTGCTGTGGTACTGCGCCACCCTTTCGCGCGACCTTGGCTACGAACTGGACGAGGTGGCGCAGATGAATGTCGACAAACTCCGCTCGCGCATGCAGCGCAACCACATCACCGGCAGCGGCGACAACCGGTAATCAAAATCAAAAACGAACATACATGGAACCGAACAAAATCCAGACTTCGCTGCCCGAAAACGCCTACCGCGAACTCAAGCCGGGCGAAGAGTACGTTCCCGTGATGCCCGCCTCGTCGAATCCGAAGGAGGTGACGCCTTATTCCGTCATCATGGGCATCGTCATGGCCATCGTCTTCTCGGCCGCCGCCGCATTCCTCGGCCTCAAGGTCGGCCAGGTCTTCGAGGCCGCCATCCCGATCGCCATCATCGCCGTGGGCATGGGATCGGTACTGGGCAAGAAAAACATGCTGGGGCAGAACGTCATCATCCAGTCGATCGGCGCCTCGTCGGGCGTGATCGTCGCCGGAGCGATTTTCACCCTCCCGGCGCTCTACATCCTGGGGCTCGACGCCGCCTTCTGGCAGGTGTTCCTCTCGTCGTTGTTCGGCGGCCTGCTGGGCATCGTGCTGTTGATCCCCTTCCGCAAATACTTCGTCAAGGAGATGCACGGCAAATACCCCTTCCCCGAAGCCACGGCGACCACCGAAGTCCTCGTCTCGGGCGAGAAGGGCGGTAACCAGGCCAAACTGCTGGCCGTCGCAGGACTCGTGGGCGGATTGTACGACTTCGTGGTCGGCACATTCGGACTGTGGACCGAGTCGGTCTCGACACGCATCTGCGAATGGGGCAACGTCGCCGCCGACAAGTTCAAAGTAGTCTTCGGACTCAACACCTCGGCCGCCGTGCTGGGCCTGGGATACATCATCGGCCTGAAATACGCCATGATCATCACCGCAGGCTCGTGTCTCGTGTGGTTCATACTCGTGCCGATGGTCGGCTCGCTGGCCGACGCCGTCGACCCCGCCGCAATGGTCTCGCTGCTGGGTGTCACGCGCGCCGACATCCTCGCCAACCCGCAGTCGATCTTCACGGCCGAAAATCTCTTCGCCTTCATCGGCAAACCCATCGGCATCGGCGGCATCGCCATGGCCGGTATCATCGGCATCATCCGCCAGTCGAAAATCATCCGCCAGGCCGTAGGCCTCGCAGTCTCGGAGTTCGGCGGCGGCAAAAGCGTGGTCGCAGCTCCCGAGCGTACACAGCGCGACATTTCGATGAAACGCATCCTCACCATTCTGATCGCCACACTCATCTCGATCTTCGTCTTTTTCCACGTCGGGCTTCTCGACGGCTGGGCACAATCCGTCACGGCCATCCTGATCGTCTTCGTCATCGCATTCCTCTTTACGACCGTTGCGGCCAACGCCATCGCCATCGTGGGTACAAACCCCGTTTCAGGCATGACGCTGATGACGCTGATCCTCTCGTCGCTGGTGCTGGTGAGCGTCGGCCTGAGCGGCACGACGGGCATGACCGCAGCGCTCGTGATCGGCGGCGTGGTCTGCACGGCCCTTTCGATGGCGGGCGGCTTCATCACCGACCTCAAGATCGGCTACTGGCTCGGCACGACGCCCAAGAAGCAGGAAGCGTGGAAATTCCTCGGCACGTTCGTTGCTGCGGCAACCGTGGCCGGCGTAATGATCATCCTCAACAAATCCTACGGCTTCGTAGGCGAAGGGGCGTTGGTCGCCCCGCAGGCCAACGCCATGGCGGCTGTGATCCAGCCCCTGATGACCGGCGGCCAGACCCCGTGGATGCTCTACTTCTGCGGTGCGGCGCTGGCGCTGGTACTGACCTCGATCGGCGTTCCGGCCCTGGCCTTCGCGCTGGGCATGTTCATTCCGATGGAGCTGAATGCCCCGCTGGTCGTGGGCGGACTGGTGGCCTGGTTCGTCTCGAACCGTTCGAAGGACGAAGGGCTGAACAAGGCCCGCTTCGACCGCGGCACGCTGATCGCCTCGGGCTTCATCGCCGGCGGCGCGCTGATGGGTGTGGTAAGCGCCATCCTGAAATTTGTCGGCGTCGACTGGTTCCTCTCCGGCTGGGCTTCGTCGAACGCAGCCGAGTGGACTGGCCTTGCGATGTACCTCGTACTGATCGGCTACTTCGCATGGCACACCCTGCGGGCAAAAAAGGAAGAGTAACATTTAATCTGCAACGACAATGGACTTGAAAGAACGTTTTCTGAAATACGTATCGTTCGACACGCAGTCGGACGAAAACAGCACGACATTCCCCTCGACCGAAAAACAGAAGGTCCTGCTCGCGGCCCTGCGCGACGAAATGGAGACCCTCGGCATGACCGAGGTCACGATGGATCAATACGGCTATGTGATGGGCACGATCCCCGCCTCGAAAGGGTGTGAGAACGCCCCCGTCATCGGCTTCATCGCCCACGTGGACACCTCGCCCGACATGAGCGGCAAGGAGATCAAACCCCATGTGATCGAAGAGTACGACGGCAGCGACATCCCGCTCAACGGACAACTCACGATGAAGGTTTCGGACTTCCCCGAACTGACCTTCTTCAAGGGCCACACGCTGATCCATACCGACGGCACGACGCTGCTCGGCGCCGACGACAAGGCGGGCGTCGCAGAGATCATGACTGCCGCGGAATACCTGCTCTCGCACCCCGAGATCAAACACGGCAAAATCCGCATCGGCTTCACCCCCGACGAGGAGGTGGGCCGCGGCGTCGACTTTTTCGACGTGAAGGCCTTCGGCGCCGACTTCGCCTACACGGTCGACGGCGGCATGGAGGGCGAACTGGAGTATGAAAACTTCAACGCCGCGAGCGCGAAGATCGAGATCCAGGGCCGCAACGTCCACCCGGGTTACGCCAAGGCGAAGATGATCAACGCCATCGACGTGGCGTGCGAGTTGCAAAGTTTGCTGCCCGCCTCGGAACGCCCGCAGTTCACCGAAGGATACGAAGGATTCTACCACTGCGTCGGGCTCAACGGCACGGTCGAAAATGCCTCGGTAAGCTACATCATCCGCGACCACGACGCCGACAAGTTCGAGCAGAAGAAGGTCTTCATGTGGGCGTGCGTCGACCTGCTGAAAAAGAAATACGGCGACGACGTGCTGAAACTCACGCTCAAGGACCAGTATTTCAACATGCGCAAGATGGTCGAGCCGCACCCGCAGGTGATCGACAAAGCCCTGAAAGCGATGGAGGCGGCCGGCGTGAAACCGCTCGTAAGGCCCATCCGCGGCGGAACCGACGGCGCACGTCTCTCGTTCATGGGACTGCCCTGCCCCAATCTTTTCACCGGCGGCATGAACTTCCACGGCAAATTCGAATACTGCTCGCTGACCACGATGCACAAGGCCCGGCAGGTGATCCTGAACCTGGCGCAGCTGTGGTGCGAATAAAAAGATAACCTATGGACAATTTCGGTTTTCTGAAGGTAGCGGCGGCTATTCCGCACGTACGGGTCGCCGACTGCGACTACAACACCGAGCGGATGGCCGCGATGGCCGAGGAGGCCGCCCGGCGGGGCGTCGAGATCGTAGCATTCCCCGAACTGAGCGTCACGGCCTACACCTGCGGCGACCTCCTGTTACAGCCGACGCTGCTCGACGCAGCCGACACGGCGCTGGAACGCCTCGTGCGCGCCACGCGTAAACTGCCCCTCACGCTGATCGCGGGCGTCCCCTTGCGCCACGGCTCGACACTCTACAACTGCGCCGTGGTCTTTACGCAGGGGCGTGTGCTGGGGGTAGTCCCCAAGACCCATATCCCCGACTACGGGGAATTCTACGAAAACCGCTGGTTCGCATCGGGCGCCGGAATTTCCGAAGAACACATCGTCGTCGCAGGCCACGAGGCCGACTTCGGCGCCGACCTCACGTTCGAAATCAACGGCACGGAATTCGGCATCGAAATCTGCGAGGACCTCTGGACTGCCATGCCTCCGTCGTCGCAACTGGCGCTCAACGGCGCAAAAGTAATCTTCAACCTCTCGGCCTCGCCCGAAGCGGTCGGCAAGCACGCCTACCTGCGGCAACTCGTGGCCCAGCAGTCGGCCCGCGCAATCGCGGCCTACGTCTACTGCTCGGCTGGCTTCGGCGAATCCTCCACCGACCTCGTGTTCGCCGGCAACGGCATCATCGCCGAAAACGGCGCAGTGCTGCGCGAGTCCGCACGCTTCTCGCCCGACGAACAACTCGTCGTCGCCGACGTGGACATCGAGCGGCTGGAATTCGAACGCCGCCGCAACACCTCGTTCCGCGCGAACGAAGGAGCTACGGAGAACACCGTCATCGAAATGGAGATTCCCGAAGGACTCCGCGGCGTGGTGCTCGACCGCGACATCGACCCGATGCCCTTCGTTCCCAAGGACGAGACGGACCGGAGCGAACGCTGCGAGGAAATCTTCCAGATCCAGTCGCACGGACTGGCCCAGCGGCTGACCCACACCCGTGCCGAAAAAGCCGTCGTCGGCATTTCGGGCGGACTCGATTCGACCCTCGCACTGCTCGTCACGGTCCGGACTTTCGACAAACTGCGGCTCGACCGCTCGGGCATCATCGGAATCACAATGCCCGGATTCGGAACCACCGACCGCACCTATAACAATGCGCTCTGCCTGATGCGCGGGCTGGGCGTCACCATCCGCGAAATCCCCATCCGCGACGCCTGCCTCCAGCACTTCAGGGATATCGGCCTCGACCCTGCGGACCGCTCGGCAGCCTACGAAAACGCCCAGGCGCGCGAACGCACGCAAATCCTGATGGACGTAGCCAACATGGAATGCGGACTCGTGGTCGGCACGGGCGACCTCTCGGAACTGGCGCTGGGCTGGGCCACCTACAACGGCGACCAGATGTCGATGTACGGCGTCAACGCCTCGGTTCCCAAGACCCTGGTGCGCCATCTGGTGAAGTGGGCCGCCCACACGGAGAAAGACGCCGCCACGCGCGCCGCGCTGCTCGACATCATCGACACGCCCGTCAGCCCCGAGTTGCTCCCGGCCGACGCCGAAGGGAAAATCACGCAGAAAACCGAGGACCTCGTGGGTCCCTACGAACTCCACGATTTCTTCCTCTACAATTTCCTGCGCGCGGGATACGGCCCGGCGAAAATCCTGCTGCTGGCCGAACAGGCCTTCGACGGGAGCTACGACCGCGCTACGATCCTCCGGTGGCTCACCGTCTTCTTCCGCCGCTTCTTCACCCAGCAATTCAAACGTTCGGCCATGCCCGACGGCCCGAAGGTGGGTTCGGTAGCCCTTTCGCCCCGCGGCGACTGGCGCATGCCCTCCGACGCCTCGGCGGCGGCGTGGCTGCGCGAACTCGACGAACTATAACGGAACGCCCTATAGATGATGAAAAAACTGCTATTACCCCTGCTCTCCCTGCTCCTGCTCGGCGGACCGGCCGCAGCTCAGGACTGGAAAGACGCCCTGAAAAAAGCCGCCACAGCGGCCGCCGACAAAGCCACCGACGGCAAACTGACGCAATATGCCCTTACCGGAACATGGAACTATACGGGTCCGGGCGTCAAGTTCGAAGGAGGCGACATTGCCTCGGAAGTCGGCGGTGCGGCCCTCGAAACCGCCGTCGTCAAACAACTCGAAAAAGCCTACGCGAAGGCGGGAATCCGGCCCGGCGCCGGTACGTTCACCTTCTCGAAAGACGACGACACCTTTACCGCAACGCTCGGGACCCACACACTCTCGGGGACCTACGAATACGACGCTCCGACGCACGTCGTAACGCTCCACTTCGCCAAGGGAAAGTTCAACCTGGGATCGGTTCCCGGCCACGCCTACATCAGCGGCACGGAGCTGGTACTGGTCTTCCCGGTCACCAAACTCGTCGAAGTCGTAACGGCACTCGGCAGCAAGGTTTCTTATTTTTCAACGGCTACCGCATTGCTGTCGAAATACAAGAACGTCTACGTCGGTTTTGCCTTTTCGAAATAACACGGACTTTCCGGCGAAAAAAACAGAAAAAAAAATTAAAAAAAATTCAATGACGGATTTACTGCAAATCCGTCATTTTTCATTACGGATTTTTATCCCTATAACCCAACTCTTTCGCAGACAGTAAGCAAATGGAGAATCTTCGTAAATAAAATATTTTACGAATTTCTTAAAGAAGTTGCAAAACTCCGATAAATGTTCTATTTTTAGGGGCGAGAAATAACACAAACCCCTCAAAATCGAATCGCTTATGAACGAACAAGCCCAACAGTACGTCGAAGATTTCATGGCCCGGTTGATTACACGTAATCCCGGAGAGCCGGAATTTCACCAGGCCGTCCGCGAGGTGGCCGAATCGCTGGCGCCCCACATCGTAACCAGCCCCATCCTGCAGAAAATGAAGGTGCTGGAACGCATTGCCGAACCCGAGCGCGTGATCATATTCCGCGTACCCTGGCTCAACGACAAAGGCGAAATCGAAATCAACCGCGGTTACCGCATCCAGATGAACAGCGCCATCGGTCCCTACAAGGGAGGTATCCGTTTCCACCCCTCGGTGAATCTCTCGATCCTCAAATTCCTGGCTTTCGAGCAGACCTTCAAGAACAGCCTCACGACGCTCCCGATGGGCGGCGGCAAAGGCGGTTCTGATTTCAACCCGAAGGGCAAGTCAGACAACGAAGTGATGAAATTCTGCCAGTCGTTCATGACCGAACTGCAGCGCCACATCGGCCAGGACACCGACGTTCCGGCAGGTGACATCGGCGTCGGCGGCCGTGAAATCGGCTTCATGTTCGGCCAGTACAAGCGCCTGCGCGACGAATTCACCGGCACGCTCACCGGCAAGGGCCGCGACTGGGGTGGCAGCCCGCTGCGCCCCGAAGCCACGGGCTACGGAACCTGCTATTTCGCCCAGGAAATGCTCGCCACGCGCAACGACTCGTTCAAGGGCAAGACCGTCTGCATCTCCGGCTCGGGCAACGTCGCCCAGTATGCCTGCCAAAAGGCTACGGAGCTGGGCGCCAAGGTCGTGACGCTCTCCGACTCGTCGGGTTACATCCACGATCCCGAAGGCATCAGCCCCGAGAAACTGGAATACGTCATGGAACTGAAAAATATCTTCCGCGGCCGTATCAAGGAGTACGCCGACAAGTATCCGTCGGCAACCTACTACCCCGGCGAACGTCCGTGGAGCGTAAAGTGCGACATCGCCATGCCGTGCGCCACGCAGAACGAACTGAACGGCGACGAAGCGCAGGCATTGGTTTCCAACGGCTGCATGTGCGTAGCCGAAGGCGCCAACATGCCCTCGACGCCCGACGCCATCCGCATCTTCCAGCAGAACAAACTGCTCTATGCCCCGGGCAAGGCAGCTAATGCCGGCGGTGTGGCCACTTCGGGACTCGAAATGACCCAGAACTCGATGCGCCTCACCTGGTCGCCCGAGGAGGTCGACGCCAAGTTGAAATCCATCATGCAGAATATCCACTCAGTCTGTGTCCAGTACGGAACCCAGGCCGACGGTTATATCAACTACGTCGTGGGCGCCAACATCGGCGGTTTCATGAAGGTTGCCAACGCCATGCTCGCCCAGGGCTGCGTTTAGATCACGGCAACAACACAAAAAAACCGGTCGGGGTATCCCGACCGGTTTTTTGTTTATATACGGAACCTTACAGAAAAAGTACCGCAAGGAGGGCTACGGCAAAACCGCCGCAGAACCCGGCCAGCACCTGCCGGCCGTTATGGCATCCGAGGTAGAGGCGCGCCGATGCGAGCGCCCCCGCGCAGAGGATCGTAACCATGAGGGGAACAAGCATGTTGCCTACGCCGACGACGTTCATCACCACGAGCAGCGCCACGACGGCCCCCATACCCGTAAGGTGGAGGCTGATTTTCCAATAGAACGACACCACGAGGCACAGCACTTCGCAGCAGGCTGCGGCAATCATAAATTTACGCAGGAAAATCGCCGAAGGGATTTTCGCAATGGTAATGGCGCACAGCACATAGCAGACAGCCCCGACGAGCAGCGGCAGGAACCGCTCCCTCCTGTCGTCGACCCGGTAATCGGAGATGCGGCCCAGCGAGCGCAGCACGCCGAGCGACAGGATCGGAATAACAATCGCATAGAGCGCCACCACCCACAGCAGGTAGAACTTCACATTGGGAGGATAGTGCGCGAAAGTGGTCATCGTCAGCAGCACCGCCATCAGGTAGATAGGCAGCAGAAACGGGTGCAGGACCCAGGATATGCCGGTCGAAAGTTTCGTGTAATTCATGCGTTCCATTTATTTACATAATCCGGCGCGATCTTCACGGCGAAATTCCGGGTGCGTCGCGACAAGACCCCGCCTAAGGCGTTTTTTGGGAGTAGGTCCGATTTGCAAACGACGCCAAAGGCGGCGGCAACAACGGCGGACAGCGATCCGACCGCCCACTTTTATATCTGCTTCCGCAAGCGTGCTACGGGTATTCCAAGCATCTCGCGGTATTTGGCTACGGTACGCCGCGCGATGCGGTAACCCTTCGAATTGAGGATGTCCATCAGCGTCTCGTCGGTCAGCGGGCGGCGTTTGTCCTCCTCGTCGATGCACTGCTGGAGGATGTTCTTGATCTCGTAGCTCGATACCTCCTCGCCCGAATCGGTCTGCATGGCCTCCGAGAAGAGCGATTTAAGGAGGATGATCCCGAACTGCGTCTGCACATACTTGCTGTTTACCACACGCGAAATGGTCGACACGTCGAGCCCCGTGCGATCGGCGATGTCCTTGAGGATCATCGGACGCAGTTTCGACTTGTCGCCGTCCTTGAAATACTCCTGCTGGTAGTCCAAGATGGTCTGCATCGTGCGCATCAACGTATCGTGCCGCTGCTTGATGGCCGAAATAAACCACTTCGCGGAGTCGATCTTGTTCTTTACGAACTGGATAGCCTCCTTGTCCTTCTCCTTGACCAGTCCGTCGGCCCCCACCATCTCGCGGATCATCTCCATATAGCGGCGGTTGACGCGCACCTCGGGAACGTTGTAGGAGTTCAGCGAGAGGCTGAACCGCCCGTCCTGGTAGTCGAGGATAAAATCGGGAATAATATAAGGCGTGGTATCCATGCCGCCCCCGGTGTAGAGGTTCCCGGGCTTGGGCGACAGGTGCTTGATCTCGGCGATCGCATCGCGGAAATCGTCCTCGGAAATTTGCAGCCGCGCCATCAACTTCTCGTAGTGCTTCTTGACGAATTCGTCGAAGTAGTTGGTGAGAATCTTTTTGGCCAGCCGCCGCGAACGGGTGTTGATCGGCATCTGGGCCATTTGCAACAGCAGGCATTCGCGCAGATCACGGGCCCCGATGCCCGCCGGTTCGAGTTCGTGGATGATTCCGAGCAGGTGCTCCAACTCTTCGGCCGTCGTTTCGAGGCCCATCGTGAAGGCGATGTCGTCGGCCACGGACTCCAGGTCGCGGCGCAGGTAACCGTCCTCGTCGATGCTGCCGATCAGGTAGACCGCCAGCCGCATGTCGCGCTCCGGAAGGTTGCGGTAGCCCAGTTGTTCGACGAGGTATTCCTGCATCGAACGCCCTTCGGTCAGGTAGACCGGGCGCTGCTTGTCGTCCTTCGAAAAATTGTTGATGCGACTCTTGTACGACGGCGTGTCGTCTTCACGGAGGTATTCGTCGACGGAAATCTGCTGGGGCTGCTGCTCCTCGTCTTCCGTCGAACGCTCCTCTTCTTCCAGCACGATATTGTCTTCGATTTCCTGTTTGATACGCTGTTCGAGCTGCACGGTGGGCAGTTCCAACAGCTTGATCATCTGGATTTGCTGCGGAGAGAGCTTCTGCTGAAGCGAAAGTACCTGTTTCTGATTAATAGCCATATTGGGTCCAAATTAAGAATTACAGCATTCTAATTTGGTCTCTTCATCATTCGGGTTTGGTTTCTTCTTAAAAATCAGCGTGCTGCGGCGTACGCGGGAACGGCTGCACGTCACGGATATTGGTCATGCCCGTCACGAAAAGCAACAGCCGGTCGAAGCCCAGGCCGAAGCCCGAGTGGGGAGCGGAACCCCAGCGGCGGGTATCGAGATACCACCAGAGCTCCTTCTCGCTCATGCCTAATTCGGTAACTCTTGCATGAAGTTTGCCATAGTCGGCCTCACGCTCCGAACCGCCGATAATTTCGCCGATTCCGGGGAACAATACGTCCATAGCGCGTACCGTCTTGCCGTCGTCGTTCTGCTTCATGTAGAACGCTTTGATATCCTTCGGGTAGTTGATCAGGATAACCGGACGCTTGAAGTGCTCCTCGACGAGGTAACGCTCGTGCTCGGACTGCAAGTCGCAGCCCCAGTCGCAGGGAAATTCGAACTTGCGGCCCGAAGCCTTCAGGATTTCGATACCCTCGGTATAGTCGAGGCGCTTGAAATCGTTGTGCAACACGAAGTTCAAACGTTCCAGCAGTCCCTGGTCCCACATCTTGTTCATAAATTCGAGGTCCTCCCGGCAGTTGTCCAGTGCATACTGAATGAGGTATTTGAGGAAATCCTCGGCCAGTTCCATGTTGTCCTCCAACTCGTAGAAGGCCGCTTCGGGCTCGATCATCCAGAATTCCGACGCATGACGCGGGGTATTCGAGTTTTCGGCACGGAACGTGGGGCCGAAAGTGTAGATGCGGCCCAGCGACAGCGCCCCCAACTCGCCTTCGAGCTGGCCCGACACGGTCAGGTTGCACGACTTGCCGAAGAAGTCCTGCGCATAGTCGATCTTGCCCTCCTCGGTCCGGGGAAGGTTGTTCAGGTCGAGCGTGGTCACCTGGAACATCGCACCGGCGCCTTCGCAGTCCGAAGCGGTAATGATCGGGGTATGGAAGTAGTAAAAACCGTTTTTGTTGAAATATTCATGAATGGCGTAGGCCATGGCATGACGGATGCGGAGCACCGCCCCGAAGGTGTTGGTGCGCGGACGCAGGTAAGCGATATCGCGCAGGAACTCCAGCGAGTGGCCCTTCTTTTGCAAAGGATAGGTATCGGGATCGGCCGTGCCGTAAACCTCGATCTTTTCGGCCTGGACTTCGACGCCCTGCCCCGAACCCGGAGATGCGACCAGACGACCGTCGACACGCAGACATGCGCCCGTAGTCACCGGCTTGAGCTGCTCCTCGGCGATCTTCGCCAGATCGACCACTACCTGTATATTACCTACGCACGACCCGTCGTTCAGGGCGATGAACGCCACGTTCTTGTTACCGCGCTTGGTGCGCACCCAACCTTTGACGACGACATCGGTATCGACAGCGCCCGACTTCAGAATTTCTACGATTCTCTGCGTTTTCATATCTTGATTATATCTGTATTTTCAGTGGTTTTTCCTGAATTGACAAAGTTAGCGATTATTTGTGATTTGTCAAAAAAAAAGTACCTTTGTCCGAGTCATACACCCCTGTAAACGATGAAACGAACGATATTGACGGCTGCATTGGCAGCCTGCACACTCTCTGCGGCAGCGCAGATGGAGGAGAGGAACCCGGTCCCGATGGCAGCCGCAGGGGGCCGCGTCTACCGCACGGAAGTCGTCCCTTACGATGCACGCCACGACGCCGAAGCCCGCAACCGCGAGGCCGGAGGCTACTGGATGGCCTTCAATCCCGAAATAGCAGCGGCAGCAGACGCCGTGTCGATCGTGGGACAGGAGATCGAAATCCCCTACGTCTGGACCGACGGCGACGTTTACCTGCACCTCGAAAACACCCGTTCGGCCTATACGCTGTTGGTCAACGACCAGGTCGTGGCCGAGGTCGAGGACTCTGCGACACCCGCCGAATTCGAACTTACGCCCTACATCCGCCAGGGCAAAAACTCGCTGAAACTGATCCTGCGCAACGCCGCAGCCGAGCAGCTCAACGCCATTCCCGCCAAACGCAAACCCTTCGAAAACAGCTACCTCTACTACCAGAACAAACGTTCGATCGGCGACTTCGAAATCGCACTCGTCCCCGACTCGACCCGTAAGTTCGGCATCCTGGACCTGGCGATCGTGGCCCGCAACTCGTACAACTACGAAGAACCCGTCACCGTCGGCTACGACATCTACTCGCCGCAGGGCAAACTGCTCGAATTCAACATGACCGAGATCACGATCCCGGGCCGTTCGACCGACACGGTGCGTTTCAGTCCCTTCATTTACCACACCTACGAAAACAAATGGGAGGCCGGGAGTAAAACGCCGCCGCTCTACAAAGTGATGCTTTTCACGCGCCGCAACGGGGTTTACAAGGAGTACATGCCGATGAAGATCGGCTTCGGCAAGACCGAACTCATCGACGGACGCATTATGCGGCTGGGCAAGGAACTTAAACTGGTCAAGGCGGAATACAACGCCGCTGCCGACCGCAAGACGACGCTCGCAGAACTCAAAGCACTGAAGGCCGGCGGCAAAAACACCATTTGCCCGGATTATCCCCAGCCGGCATGGTTCTACGAACTGTGCGACGAACTGGGACTTTACGTCATCGACCGGGCCAATATCAACGCCCCGCAGCGGAGCGGCGACCGCACGGTCGGAGGCACGCCCTCGAACGACCCGAAATTCGTCGGCGACTACCTCGAACGCGTGAAGGCGATGTACTACCGTTCGCGCAATTTTACCTGCGTCATCGCCTATGAACTGGGCGGTCCTTCGGGCAACGGCTACAACATGTACAAAGCCTACGAATGGCTCAAATCGGTCGAAAAGTCGCGGCCGGTGATCTACGCCGACGCCGACGGCGAGTGGAATTCGGACTTGTAGGGAACAGCTATCAAGCAATTAACAGACAACGCTTTAAGCTACATTGACCGACAGTTCAAAAACTGCCGGTCAATTTTTTTTATCATTTTGTAACCCGATTGTGTTCCATCTTTGAAAAAATCTTTCATATCTTTGATCACGGCCATCGACGGCTAAAACAGTACCGCAAACGACACAAACAGCGTCCCATGAAGTTCATTTTCGGCAGGCAGCAAAACGACAGCGAGTTGATCTCGGCGATCATCCGGGGCGACGTGAACGCTTACGAACAACTCTTCGTGCGCTACTACCCCACGCTGCTGCACTTCATCCGCGGAATGCTCAAGGACGACCACATGTCGGAAGACATCGCCCAGAACATCTTCATGAAACTCTGGATTCACCGCGAGAAACTCGACAGCACCCAGTCGGTGAAGAACTACCTGTTCGTACTGGCCAAACACGAAATCTACAACATCTTCAAAGCCAAGCGGACCACCATGCTCTCGCTGCTGCCCCAACTGAGCGACCGCGACATCGCGGACCGCGCCGGTTCCGCGGAGGAGCAGTACAACTACACGGAACTGAATGCGCTGCTGATGCAGGGCATCTCGAAAATGCCGCCCCAGCGGCAACTGATTTTCCGCATGAGTCGTTACGAACACCTCTCCAACCGTGAAATCGCCGAGCGCCTGGGGCTCTCGGTACGCACCGTCGACAAGCACATCGAGCTGGCTTTAAAGGACCTTCACAGCACGCTCTGTTGATTTTTCCGATTTTTTTCACTTTTTTTGTAGTTCCGGTTACGTAACAGGGGCCGCTTCGTTGTTCTTTATACAGCAGGATGAGCGGAGGAAGGCTCCGCATCCGGCGGCGAACAGAGAAAAGGACCTATGACCAAGTTAAACGAATATTTCGACAACGAACTCTCCGCACAGGAGCAGCTCGAAGTGCAGATGTGGCTCGCAGAGCACGGCGAAAACCCGGACCCGGAGACACAGTTGGCCGAACTTTTCGACGGCCTGCACGTCGATGACGATACGGCAGCCCGTGCGGCTTTCGGACGTGTCGCCCACCGGCTGGGGATCGCCGGAGGGCAGAAGCCCGCAGCATCGCACCGCGCACGCATCGTTACATGGAGCCAGCGTATCGCCGCGGTGCTCGTCATTCCGCTGCTGTGCGCCGTCTGGCTGCTCTACGCCGACCGCCAGCCCGGAGTCGAATGGCTCGAACAGCAGGTTCCCTACGGCGAAACCGCCGAACTGGCGCTTCCCGACGGCACGCTCCTGCACCTGAACTCCGGCAGCCGCATCACCTACCCGTCGGCATTTACAGGCAAAGAGCGCCGCATCTTCGTCGAAGGCGAAATATTCGCCGACGTGGCGAAAAATCCCCGCAAGCCCTTCATCATCCAATCGGGCGAAGTCGGCATCCGCGTCCTGGGGACCAAATTCAACTTCAAATCCTATACGAACACCGATTGCGTCGAGGTGTTGCTGGTAGAAGGGTCCGTCCAGTTCGACATCAACACCAAAGCGCGCAAGCAGCAGTTGGTGATGAAACCGGGCGACATGGTGCAGTACGACCGCGCCTCGGGCGACATCGACCTTACGTCGTTCCGCCCCGGCTACTTCAAGTCCTTCGCCGAAAACAGGGCCATCCACTTCTTCAACCTGCGCATGCGCGACATTGCGGCCGACCTCGAACGCCTGTTCGGCACGCAGATCGTCATTCTCGATGAAACACTTGCCCAGGCGCGCTATTTCGCCTATTTCACCAACAACGAAAATCTGGACCAGATACTATCCGCTATCAATTCCAATCATAAGATGCAAGTCCTGCGTCGCGACGGAGTCATCTACCTCTCGTCAAACTGATCCCGCTGAATTCTTCCCAAAACCAACCGAACGCAAAACCGAAACGCCTATGAATAATTAACGACAATTTCCTTCATCAGCTTCCTTTTCTGTTTCTTTTCTGTGACCCGCCCGGATGCCACCGACCCCGGCATGCCCGCACCTAAACTAGAACCTTAAATAAACCTATCATGGGAAACGACTACAATCGTCGGGGAACTCGCTTTGCGAGACTCCTCTACCTGGTTATTCTCTGTATGTTACTCAGCCCTGCGGCAGCCCTTGCGCAGGAAAAGGGAATCAACCTCGAGTTGAAGAACGTGACCGTTCAGGAGGCCGTAGCCACGCTGAACCGTACGGAAAACTACTCCATCATCATCAGTTCGGACGAAGTGGACCTCGGCAAACGCATCTCCGTTTCGGCCAAAAACGCAACCATCCGCGAAGTCCTCGACCAGGTATTCGCCGGGCAGGAGGTAACCTGCACCATCGACGGACGCCGCATCTCCGTCACCAAGAAACAACCCGCGGCTCCCGCTAAAACGGCTGCGGCCGCAAACACCCTGCACGGACGGGTGACCGATGTCAAAGGACAGCCGATCATCGCCGCGACAGTCGCTGTCGAAGGGACTTCGAAAGGCACGCTGACGGGTATAGACGGCGATTTTGAACTGAAGGATGTAAAACTCCCGGCCAAAATCAACGTCTCCTACCTGGGTTATATCTCCCAGACCGTAGAGATCAAGGCGGGAGGTGGAAACGCCCCGCTCGAAATCGTCCTGAAAGAGTCGGATAACCTGATGGACGAAGTGGTGGTCGTGGGCTACGGTACGCAGCGCAGGGCCAACCTCTCGGGCGCCGTAGCTACCATCAGCGGCAAAGACCTCAACGCCCGCCCGGTGGTTTCGGCCGCCAACGCCCTGCAGGGCGCCGACCCCTCGGTCAACATCACCTTCGGCACGGGTTCGCCCGAATCGGCTTACAGCATCAACATCCGCGGTTCGGTGTCGCTCAACACCGGGTCGCCGCTCGTGCTGGCCGACGGTGTGGAGGTGAGCCTCAGCCAGATCAATCCCAACGACATCGAATCGGTATCGGTCCTCAAGGACGCTTCGTCGTGCGCCATCTACGGCGCCAAGGCTTCGGCCGGCGTAGTACTCATCACCACCAAGGCGGGTAAGAAAGGCGAACGCGCGCGCGTCTCCTACAACGGACGCTTCGGATGGGCCAAAAACACCACCTCGACCGACTTCATCACCACCGGCTACGACCACGTACGCATCGTCAACCAGTTCATGAACGATTCGTCGGACGGCACGATGAACATTTTCCGCTACACCGAGGAGAACGGCGGACTGCAGAAACTCTACGACCGCCGCAACGACCGTACGGAGCACCCGGACCGTCCATGGGTCGAAGTGGGCGACGACGGCAAGTACTACTATTACGGCAATTTCGACTGGTACGGCTATTTCTATAACCGCGTGCGCACGCAGCAGGAGCACAACCTCTCGCTCTCGGGCGGCACGGACAAGGTGACCTATTACGCCAGCGGCCGTATCTACCAGCAGTACGGCATGTTCAACATCAACAAGGACAAGTACACCGACTACGCCTTCCGCACGAAGGTATCGGCCCAGATGACCCCGTGGCTGAAATACTCGAACAACATCAGCTTCGACACCTCCGGGTACAAATACGGCGGCCACTCGGATTACGAGGGCACGATCAACGCCCTGCAGTCGAACATCTGCGCCGCGTTCGTCCCGTTCAACCCCGACGGTACGATCGTACAGTATGTCAACCAGTTGGGCAAGAACTCCCCGATCGGCGCAGGCCGCGGCGGACAGATGAGCGCCGACCGTTCGAAGAACTCGAAGGAGAACCGCTACCTGACGCTCTCGAACCAGTTCGACATCACGATCCTCAAAAAGCTCGTCGTCACGGCGGCCTACGACTACCGCCAGCGCGACCGGCTCTACAAATACCGCAACAACACGTTCGAATATTCGCGCCAGCAGGGTGTTATGGAGACCTTCACTTCGGGTTCGGTCGAGAACTCCTACCGCGAGGTGCACTACGGGTACAAAGGCCATAACGTCAACATCTACGGCACGTATGAAAATACGTGGGGCGGCCATCATTTCAAAGCTACCGCCGGCGGCCAGTACGAGGACTACCGCTCCACGTCGCTCGACGTGAAGCAAACCGGCCTGTCGAGCGACAACATCGACTCGTTCACCGTGGCAACGGGTCCCATTACCCTCTCGCAGTCGATCTCGGCCTATCGCACGCTGGGTTTCTTCGGCCGCGTGAACTACGACTACGACGGCAAATACATCTTCGAGGCGAGCGCCCGCGGCGACGGCTCGTCGCGCTTCGAGCCGGACCACCGCTGGGGCTTCTTCCCCTCGGCTTCGGCTGCGTGGCGTATCAGCGAGGAGTCGTTCTTCGAACCCGTGCGCGACGTGATGAACAACCTCAAGCTGCGTCTCTCGGTGGGCAGCCTGGGCAACCAGCAGGTAGCCAACTACGCCTACATCGAACAGATCAGTACCGACAACCAGATGTCCTACACCTTCGACGGACTGGAGAAAGGCTATTACGCCAACGTCTCCGACCCCTTGTCGTCGGGACTGACGTGGGAGACCGTGACCACCTATGACGTGGGTCTCGACGTGGGCCTGCTGAACGGCCGCCTCAACCTCACGGGCGATTACTACATCCGCGACACGAAGGACATGCTTACCACTTCGCTCACCCTGCCCGACGTTTTCGGCGCCAAAACCCCGAAAGCCAACTGCGCCAACCTGCGCACCAAAGGCTGGGAGATCACCCTGGGCTGGCAGGACGAATTCCAGTTGGCGGGAAGCGCCTTCTCGTACAACGTTTCGGCTTCGATCGGCGACTACATCACCAAAATCACCAAATACAACAACCCCGACCGGCTGATCTCGGACCACTACGTGGGCAAGACGCTGGGTGAAATCTGGGGTTACCATGTCGACGGACTGTTCAAAACCGACCGCGAAGCGGCCGAGTACCAGGCCACGATCGACGACAAGGCGGTCAACAACCGCGTCTACCAGTGTAAGGGTCCGGCCGGCAACCGCCTGCGCGCCGGCGACGTGCGCTTTGCCGACCTCGACGGCGACAACGTCATCTCCGAAGGTTCGGGCACGGTGGACGATCCGGGCGACAAGCGCATCATAGGCAACTCGCTGCCGCGTTACAGCTACTCGTTCCGCTTGGGCTTCAACTGGATGGGCTTCGACGTGTCGGCCTTCTTCCAGGGCATCGGACGCCGCGACTGGTATCCGGCAGCCGGACAGGCATCCTACGACTTCTGGGGCCCCTATGCCTTCCCGCCCACCTCGTTCATCCACAAGGATTTCTATTCGAACTGCTGGTCGGAAGACAACCGCAACGCCTACTTCCCCCGTCCGCGTGGTTACAACGCCTATTCGGGCGGTTCGCTGGGCGAGAAAAACGACCGCTACATCCAGAATCTCGCCTACCTACGCCTGAAAAACCTCACGATCGGTTACACCGTGCCGCAGAAACTCACGCGCAAAATCGGCATCGAC
This sequence comes from Alistipes sp. D31t1_170403_E11, assembly GCF_015553985.1. Classification (NCBI taxonomy): domain Bacteria; kingdom Pseudomonadati; phylum Bacteroidota; class Bacteroidia; order Bacteroidales; family Rikenellaceae; genus Alistipes; species Alistipes sp. D31t1_170403_E11. The sequence goes on from NZ_JADNHQ010000001.1 coordinate 638,861, forward strand.
CGCGCCCGTGTCTACTTCTCGGGCGAGAACCTCTGCTACTGGTCGCCGCTGAAACGATACAACAAGACCATCGACCCCGAACTGGCAGGATCGTCGAGCACCAACCAAAAGGATTCGGGAACGGGCTATGCCTACCCCAGGACCCTCTCGGTAGGCGTCGACATCAACTTCTAACGCATAAAGAGAACGACAGATGAAAACACTGTACAAAATACTGGTGACGATGCTGCTGGGAGCGGCATGCGCCGGCTGCGATTTGACCCTCATCCCCGAAGATACGGTCACCCCGCAGACCTTCTTCAAGTCCGAAGTAGACCTACGCCTATGGACCAACCAGTTCTACACGATGCTCGACTCGCCCGACAGCGCCGCCGGACTCAATGCCGACGACATGGTGGACAAGAGCATGGGCGACGTGATTTCGGGAACCCGCATGGCCTCCGACGAGTCCGGCTGGACCTGGACCGCCCTGCGCAAGGTCAACTATTACCTGCAAAACTCGCACAACTGCACCGACGAGGCGGCCCGCACGAAATACGACGGTGTGGCCTACTTCTTCCGCGCCTACTTCTACTACGTGAAAGTGCGGCGTTACGGCGACGTACCCTGGTACGACAAAGTGATCGGCTCCGAGGAGGAGGACCTGCTGAAAAAGCCCCGCGAGGACCGCGGAATCATCATGGACCATGTGATGTCGGACCTCGACAACGCCATCGCCATGCTGCCGCGCGACAAGGAGGTGGCACGCGTGACCCGCTGGTCGGCGCTGGCCTTCAAGTCCCGGGCGGCGCTTTACGAAGGCACATGGCGCAAATACCGCAACCTGCCCGACGCCGAGAAATACCTCGAGCAGGCGGCCGACGCCGCAGCGACCTTCATCGCCGAGAGCGGTTATTCGATCTACAAAGAGGGCACGGAACCTTACCGCGACCTTTTCTGCAGCGACAACGCCAAGTCGTCCGAGGTCATCCTGGCCCGCCTCTACAACTTCGAAGGGCTGAACCTCGCGCATAGTCTGCAGTTCAACATCCGCAACGGCGCGCAGGGCTTCACCCGCCGCTTCATGAACCATTACCTGATGGCCGACGGCTCGCGCTTCACCGAAAAACAGGGATATGAAACGATGTTCTACACCGAAGAGACCGAAGGGCGCGATCCGCGTATGGTGCAGACCGTGCTCTGCCCGGGCTATGTAGCCAAAGGCGAAAGTTCGGCCACGCCCAACGACATGACGGCGATGACGGGCTACGAGCCGATCAAGTTCGTATCGACGGCGGCCCACAGCGGCGCTTCGAAAGGCACGTCCGACTGGGCGCTGTTCCGCACGGCGGAGGTTTACCTCAACTACGCCGAAGCCAAAGCCGAACTGGGCACGCTGACGCAGGACGACCTGACCATCTCGATCGACAAAATCCGCGACCGCATCGGAATGGACGGACTCGACATGGCGGCAGCCAACGCCGATCCCGATCCGTTCCTCCTGGCCTGCTACCCCAACGTCACCAAAAGCGCCAACACGGGCGTGATCCTCGAAATCCGCCGGGAACGCACCGTCGAAATGGTCATGGAAGGCCAGCGCATGTGGGACATGTTCCGCTGGAAAGAAGGTGCGCAGATGGTCAACGAAACGACACCCTACTACGGCATCTACTTCCCCGGCCCGGGCCTTTACGACATGGACGGCGACGGCAGGAACGATCTGGAACTCTACGCCACACAGCAGACCAGCGTACCGGCCGACGGACTGACGGTGCTGAAGATCGGATCGGACATCGTCCTTTCCGACGCGGCTAACAACCGCGGTTACGTCGTAGCCTGGAGCGCCCTGAAATACACCTGGACCGAGGAACGCGACTACCTGTGGCCGATTCCGGCCGACCAGCGCGTACTGACGGGCGGCCTGCTGACCCAGAACCCCGGATGGACCGACAGCACCAATTTCGACTGATGCTTTTTGCAACCCGATAAAACTCAATGGCAATGAAACGAACCATGATAACAACGCTTCTGGCATCGGTCCTCCTCTTCGCGGGCGGATGCAGCGATAATTTCGACGACTCCGCCCTGTGGAAAGGCGTCGACGAGATCTACAACCAACTCACCGAGCTCGAAAAGCAGACCGACGAAATAAACCGGCAGATCCAACTGCTTTCGGCAGTCGTCAACGGCGGGGTCGTCACCTCGATCACGCAGGACGCCGAAGGCAACAACGTCGTGCGGTTCAAGGGACCGGACAACGTCGAGCACAGCGTCACCGTCGCGACGAAGGACGACGTGACGACCGCACCGATCCTCGGCACGAAGGAAGAAGGCGGCGTACTCTACTGGACGACCACCGCCGGCGGCAAGACCGACTTTCTGAAAGATACCGACGGGGCGAAAATCCCCGTCGCCGGACGTACGCCCGAAGTGGCCGTCGACAAGGAGGGCTACTGGACCGTCAACGGCAAACGCCTGACCGACGCAGCGGGCAATCCGCTGAAGGCCGAAGGCAAGGAGACATCGCTCATCACGGGCGTCACGCGCGATGCGAACGGCAACGCAGTCTTCACGCTGGGCGACGGCACGACGGTATCGGCCCCGGTTTTCGACGCCTTCAATATCGTTTTCAAGGTCGGCGACACCGTTCTCGGTGACGAATACGTGGTCGAGGACACCTCGCAGCCGCTCACGATCGGCTACGAACTTACGGGCGAGAAAGCCGGCGAGACCATCCTGAAGATCATGCGCGCCGAAAAGCTCACGGCCGTGGCCGACACCGCTGCCGGAACCATCACCGTCACCTTCGGCAATGCGTTCGAGGAGGGCAGCTTCACCGTGATGCTCTGCGACACGGAGGAGAACGTCCTGATCCGCGTCGTGCGCCTCGCAGCCAAAAGCGCCAAACCCGAATACTACGGCATCAAGACCGCCGAAGACCTGCGCAAATTCGCCGAGGCCGTCAACTCCTCGCGCAGCTACGACCGTTACCGCGACGAAAGCGGCGACGTGGTGCTGCTGAGCGATGTCGACATGGCCGGCACGACGGAGTGGACGCCGATCGGCACGGCCGAGAATCCCTTTACGGGCATATTCAACGGCAAGAATTTCGCGATCAAAAACATAAGCTGGACGGCCGACGCCGCAAAATCGACCGCACACGGACTGTTCGGCGTGCTGGAAAAAGCGACCGTCAAAAACCTCACAGTAGGCAATACGGGCGACAAGATAACGGTAACAGGGACCGCCGGGGCCGGGACGGCCATAGCGGGCGTAGCGGCATTCGCCACCGAATCGGTTATCGAAAGCGTAACCAACAACGTTTCGATCTCGTTCGAGGCCGAAGACCCTGCCGGAACGCTCGTCATGCTTGCAGGCATCGCCGGGCAAATGTCCGGGACGACCATCGGCGGTACGTCCGCCGCAGTGAAATGCGCCAACAACGGCGACATCACCACGGGCCCCATCGCCAACACCGGAAACGGCGGCACAGGCATGCAGGTGGGAGGCATCTGCGCCTACATCAAGTCTGCCGAGAACAACCTCATCGGCTATTGCACCAACAACGGACGCGTGAACGCGCCTTCGGGACGCGGGGGCGGCCTGGCGGGAACCTTCGAGAAGGGAACCATCGCCAACTCGCTGAACAACGGACTCATCGAAGACGACGCTGCCGGGCAGTACGCCGGACAGAAAAACCAATACGGCATCAAGCGCATGGGCGGCCTGGTCGGCGGTTCGACTTCGACTGGCTGCGTCATCGAGAACTGCAACAACCTCGGCAACGTAATCACCCACCTGGGATGCCGCACAGGCGGTTTCTCGGGCCATAACCTCGGCACGATCCAGAACTGCAAGAACACCGGGGCCATCATCGGCAACGTGACCGTCGACGGCGCGAACTACCACGGTCCCGGCTGGGCCTGCGGCTACAACCAGAGCGCTTCGCTCATCAAAGGGTGCATCGGAAACGGCTTCGTCGGCGACTACGACACCTACAAGGACGCTCCGAAGACAGCTCCGGCGGCGATGCACGCCACAGCCGTCTGCCACAAACAGTCGAACTACAACACCGAGGAAAATACCGTGGACTGGTCGCTTCCGGCCTACTACGACTGGGAACTCAAACAGACGATCCAGCTCCATCCTGGCGTGAAATACACCTACTACGAGTTCACCAACCTGCCGCGCAAGATGCACGTGCTGGAACTCGACCTGACGAACGACGCCGTGGAGATCGCAACCTCGATTTCCAACGACCTCGTGCCCAACCCCAACGGCAACAACAACAGCAACAACGGCAAGAACATCCGCGAGACCCTCTCGGAGAACTGCACCCGCAAGCGCGCCGAAGGGCAGGAGATCATCGCCGGCATCAACACCGGGTTCTTCAATTCGCACGACGGATTCCCGCGCGGCCTGCACATCGAGGACGGCCGCCCCGATTTCGTGAATAACAAGACCGTGCGCACGTCGCTGACCAACCACCAGAACTGCTTCACCTTCTTCAAAGACCGCACGGTAAGTTGCGGCAAGAAGGTCTTCACGGGCAAGATCGAGGTCGACGGCGTCGAGTACGAATACCACTCGATCAACGACACGATCCTGCGCCGGGGCAACGTATCGCAGGAGGCCAACCTCTACACGGCGCGCTACAAGAAGACGCCGCACCCCGGTATTCCCTCGCTGACCAACACGCTGCTCAAAAAAGCGCTCTACGTCGTAGCGAAGAACACCTCGGGCAACCCCATGACGGTCAACGACGGCTGGTTCGAAGCCACCGTGACCCAGATCGCCGACGGACGCACGACGGAACTCGCCGAAGCGCCCTACCTCACGACCCTCGACCAGTGGGCCGTGCAGCTCACGGGAGCCGCCGCCGAAGCCTTCGCCGGAAAACTCTCCGTAGGCTCGACGCTCCGCATCCGCGCCGACGTGGCGGTGGACGGCGTTTCGACCCCCATCCTCGCGCAGAATTCGACGATGTACCACCTCCTGGACAACGGCGTGGATAAAAACCTCGCCTCGTCGGTTTACGATCCGATGACCTACGTGGGCGTCGACCAGCCCGGAACGAAAGTCTACTTCTTCGTCATCGACGGCCGCCAGAGTTGGGTTTCGATGGGCGTGAAGTTCTACGAAATGGTCCGCATCGCCCAGAAGTTCGGCTGCTGGAACGTAACCCGTTTCGACGGCGGAGGTTCGACGACCATGTGGCTCTACACCGACGGCGAGGGCAAGGTGGTCAACAAACCTTCCGACTCGAAAGGCGAGCGCAGTTGCATGAACTACATGCACGTGCGGATCAAAAAGTAACCCTTAAACAGAGAGAACAATGAGAAATATCCTGAACATCATAGTGCTTATGGCCGGCTTCGTCCTCCTCTGGGGGTGCGACGAATACGACGACGGGCAACTACGCAAGAACATCGACGCCATCGAGGGAGAACTCACGGCGGCCGAACAGCGCATCGCGGAACTCAACGACCAGATGAGCTCGCTCACAGCGCTCGTCAACAGCAGCTTCATCTCCTACCTCAAGCAGGACGACAAAGGCAACTACGTCGTTTGCTACCGCGACCACGGCGGCGAGACCAAGACCATTACCCTCGCCACGCAGGGCGACGTAGTGACCGCCCCGATCGTCGGGGCCGGGGAATTCACCGACGGGAAACTCTACTGGCGCACGACCGCCGACAACGGCGAAACGTACCAGTGGCTGCTCGATGGGTCGGGCGAGATGATGCCCGTAGGCGGCGTACCTCCCACGATGGGCATCGACGCCGAAGGATTCTGGACGGTCAACGGCGAGCGTTTCGTCGGCAAAGACGGCAAACCCGTACTGGCCAACGACACGAGCAACACGCTGTTCCAGTCGGTCGAGACCGACGAGGAAAGCGGCATGGTCCGTTTCACGCTCGCCGACGGCAGCACGTTCGAAATTCCGGTTTTCGAAGCGCTGAACATCAGCTTCGACGCCGCCCCCGTAACGGCCATCGCCGACCGGGCAACGCCGGCCTACATCAAATACGCCATAGCGGGCAGCGAAGCCGAGAACGCCCATATCGACTACTTCACGGCTTACAACGTAACGGTGGAGATCGACAAATACACCCGTACGATCTCCGTCCGGCTGGACGAAGGCGCCGAAGAGGGCAACACGGTGATCCTGGTTACGGCCGGGGGCAACACCGTACTTAAACCCCTCTTTTTTACCTATGGAACGGCCCAGATCGAGCCCCCGACGTGGGACCCGCAGTTCGGGACTGGAACGGAAGTCGCCCTCGAAGGCGAATTTACCGAATTCGATATCAAAGTGTCGGCCAACATCGAATACGACGTTGCAATCGCCGAGGAGTGCCAATCGTGGCTCAAACCCACCCCCACGACGCGCGCCCCGATGATTACGACGACGCATTCGTTTGTTGCCGACTATTATGAAAACGACAGCGGCGCCGACCGCAAGGGTTCGATCACCTTCTCGAACCGCCCCTACGGCGTAACCGTCACGCTCGCCGTGCGCCAGTCGCCCGTCATTCCCGACGTGCCGACCGACCCGGGTATCTCCACGGGCGCCGACCTGGTGGCCTTCGCCAAGGCGGTCAACGCAGGCGGCAGCACGAGCCGCTGGCAGAACGCCTCGGGCGAAGTGGTGCTGCTGAACGATGTCGACCTGACGGGACTCACCGAGTGGACTCCGATCGGATCGGGCAAAGCCACCGGAACGCCCTCCTACAACACGCTGGTCAACCCCTTCACGGGTGTATTCAACGGCCAGGGCTTCACGATCAAGGGTATCCAGTGGACCTTCGACGCCGAAGACGAAACGACCCACCTGCACGGCCTGTTCGGCGCGCTGAAGGGCGCCACGGTCAAGAACCTCAAACTGGGCGCCGCAGGCGACCAGATATCCGTCACGGGCGCAAGTTCCAACGTCGTGGCCGTAGGTGCGCTGGCAGGTTATGCCGAGGGTTCGACGATCTCGAACGTCACCAACAACGTTTCGGTGATCCTCACGGGCGACAATCCCGATGCGACGCTGATGATGCTCGCCGGCATCGCCGCCTGTGCGAAGTCGACGACTATCGGCGGTGAAACGAAGGACCTCGCCGTCGTCAACAACGGCGACGTGAAGACCGGCCGCATCTCCAACACGGCCAACGGCGGTACGGGCATGAACGTAGGCGGCATCTGCGCCTTCACGCTCGGCGGAGGCATCAAGCTCGACTACTGCACCAACAACGGCGCAGTGAGCGCCCCGACGGGACGCGGCGGCGGTCTGGTAGGCACGCTGGGCGGTCCGACGAGCGAAGAGAACGGCACTGCAGTCAGCAACTCGACCAACAACGGCACGGTGCAGGACGACGCCGTGGGCCAGTATGGCGGCAGCCGGGATTACTACAACAACAAGCGCATGGGCGGCCTGGTGGGCGGTACGGTGACCAACAACAACATCCGCATCGAATACTGCACCAACAACGGCAACGTCTTCTCGCAACTGGGATGCCGCACGGGCGGTTTCGTGGGCCACAACCAAGCCACGATCGTAGGCTGCGTGAACAAGGGAATCATCCTGGCCAACATCACCCTCGACGCCGGCGCTCCGCAGCACGGTCCCGGCTGGGCCTGCGGTTACAGCGCCAAGGGGCTCGTCACGCAGTGCGCCAAGGGCGGCCGCGTCGGCGAATGGGACACCTGGAAGGACAACCCGAGCGGCGCTCCCGAAGCCACGAACGACAACGCCCTGTGTTACCGCAACAGCGAATATTTCGATCCGTCGCAGAACTACTAACGCTAAACAAAGACATCCATGAAACGATTCCTATATTTCCTGCTCCTGACGGCGATCGCCTTCGCCGCAGGATGCAGCGACTACGACGATTCGCAGCTCAGCGGCCGTATCGACGGCTTCAAGGAGCGCATCGCGAAGCTCCAGGGCCGCATCGCCTCGCTCAACAGCCAACTGGCGGACCTGAGCGAACTGACCTCGGGCAACGTCATCACTGCGATGGCACAGGATTCCGAAGGCAACTACGTCATTACCTACAAGGACAACAAGAACGAAGAGAAGAGCGTCGTGCTGGCCACGACCGACCAAATGCTCAACGTTCCGCTGCTGGGCGTCGAACTCGACGCGGAGAGCGGCCTCTATTACTGGACCGTAACCGTCGACGGCGAGACCTCGCCGCTGTCCGGCAACGACGGGGAGCAGGTTCCCGTGAGCGGCCACACCCCCGTGGTGTCGGTCGACGCACAGGGCTTCTGGACGGTCAACGGCGAACGGCTGAACGACGCCTCGGGACGCCCGATCGAAGCCAACGACGGCGAAAGCTGCCTGTTCAAAAGCATCGAACGCGACGCCAACGGCAACCTGTCGCTGACGCTCGGCAACGGGGAAGTCGTAACGCTGCCCATCCAACAGGTGCTGAACCTCACGCTCTCGACGGCGATCAACACCACGGTGGTCGATATTTCAGCTCCGATGACGGTCAAATACACGCTTCACGGCGAACACGCCGCCGACGCGCTGGTCGGCATCGCGGCGGCCGAGGGTCTCGAAGCTGCGCTCGACAAGCAGGAACAGCAGATTGCAGTCACCTTCCCGGCTGGCTTCCGCGAGGGACACCTGATCGTGGTGGCCTACGACATGCTGGAGCACACGGTGCTGCGTCCGGTCTTCTTCACCAAGGCGACGAGCGACCGCATCGAAATCGGCACGGCTGCCGAACTGGTGCAGTTCGCCGCCGATGTCAACGCCGGCACGGGCGCACAACTGATGACCGCCGTGCTGACCGGCGATATCGATATGACGGACATCGCTTCGTGGACGCCGATCGGCAACGGCACGTTCGCCGCCACGACCGCCGTATCCACGCCCTCCGGGGCCGTCTTCGAAGGCACGTTCGACGGACAGGGCCATACGCTGCGCAACTTCAGGATGGCCGCAACGCTCACGGGCGACAACCAGACCTACGGCCTGTTCGGCGTACTGAAAGGCGCAACGGTCCGCAACCTCGTACTGGGCGCCGAAACAGGCGACACGGGGTCGTTCACAGTTTCGGGCAACGGCGTCACCTCGACAGGCGTCATCGCCGGGGCCAGCATCGAATCGACGATCGAAGACTGCACCAGTTACCTTCCGATGGAGTGCCTGGGCAACGGAACTTCGGGCAAACTGATGACCATGGGTCTCGTGGGCTTCGTCTACGGAGCGGGCACGAGCGAGGAGACCGTCACACAGCTCATCGGGCTGAAGAACTACGGCACGCTCAAGGCCGTGCCGGGAGCCGCCAACGCCAACGGGTTCACTTCGACGCAGGTGGGCTGTATCGCAGGACTTTCGAACACCTCGCGCACGTCGACCTTCCAAAACAAGATCACGCGCTGCGTGAACTACGGCGACATGGAGACCTCGACGGGCCGCGCCTCGGGCATCATCGCCGCGGCAAACACCTTTACGGTGGTTTCCGAATGCGACAACCACGGCGACATGCTTAATACCTATGCCGAATCGGGCGGCGGACGCCTGGGCAACATCACCTGCATCCTCGGCACGGCGTCGAAAGTCGACGGCTGTACGAACTACGGCGATGTCGTGGCCACGAACGCCAAGACCCACGCCGGAGGACTGGTCTGCCTGACCAACTCCGCCGACAGCGAGGTCCTCAACTCGGCCAACTACGGCAACGTGATCACCGACCTTGCGACCTACCGCGGAACGCTCGTGGCCAATATCAACAACGGCGCGAAACTGGACAACAACACAGCAGGCGGCGGTGTAGGATCGTACAACGGCGGAAACTACGTGATGGCCGACATCGACGAGACGAACTTCATGGACTACATCGGCCTGATCAAGACCGGCAATGAATCGAAGGTGACCAACACCAAATACGGTGGCGACATCTCCTCGGCCAAGGGCATCCGCACGGCCGACGACCTCGTGGCATTCGCCGCGGCGGTCAATGCCGGGACCTCGATTGAAGAATGGCAGAACGAGGACGGCGAGGTGTGCCTGCTGACCAACATCGACATGGCGGCGGTCACGGAGTGGACCCCGATCGGCAAGGCGGCCTTCACGTGGGGCAGCAACAAGCTCGCCCTCACGGGAACGCCCTTTGCCGGGCACTTCAACGGACAGGGCTACCGCATCCGCAACCTCAGGATGGTCGCCGCGGGCAGCGAGGAAGGACAGGCATACGGATTCTTCGGGGCGCTGGCCCCGGGGGCCGTGGTCGAGAACTTCTCGTTCGACTCGGGGTGTTCGCTGACCGTAACGGCCTCGGCGCGCTGCGCGGCGGGTCTGGTGGCCGGTGTCGTTTACGATGCTACGGTGCGCGACATCACCGGCTCGGCCCCGATGCTCTTCCAGGGCGCCGCCAGAGCAAGCGTTCCGATGTACATGGGCCTCATAGGCTTCGCCTTCGCCGAAACGGCGGGCGTCGTGATCGACAGCGTGAACAACAACGGCGAAATCACGGCGGAGAACCGGACTCCGAACCTCGAGGCCGGCGGCAACGCCTGCCATGCCGCGGGCATCGTCGCCTTCGCCACCAACGAGGCGTCGTCGCAGCAGAAGGTCATCATCTCCGACTGCATCAACTACGGCGCGATGACCTCGGCGCTGGCCCGGACTTCGGGCATCGTCGCTGCGGCCAACCGCTACACCCAACTGACCAACTGCGTCAACCACGGCGATCAACTGAACACCTTCCCCAAGCAGGGCGGAGGCCGCCAGGGTCAGATCACCTGCATCACGGGCACGGGATCGTCGATGATCGGCTGCACGAACTACGGCGACCTCACCTCGACCACCGGAGGCCGCACGGCAGGCATCGTCTCGCTGTCGAACACCGCGACGTTCGAGAACTGCGCCAACTACGGCACGATCCTCAGCGACGACGCCAACCGCGGCGTATTCTGGGCCTACAACAACGGCGCAGCAGCATGGACCAACTGCACCGCAGGCGGCAAGGTGGGCACATACAACAACGGTACGCCCGTCTTCGATTCCTATTCCGAAGCCGACCAGGCCAACTACCTGGGCAAGCAGGGCGCGACCAAATCGACGCTGACGAACATCGTCTACCAACTCGGCAACTCGGGCGGCGGCGATCCGGGCGGCGAAGCCCAACTGCGCATCCTCTTCATCGGCAACAGTTTCACCAAGGACGCCGTGGAGCACCTGCCGGGCCTGCTGAAAGCCGCAGGCATCGACAAGGTGAAAATGACGCACATGTACTACGGGGGCCGCACGGTTCCCGAGTACAACAACGGATTCGCCACCGTGAGCGACTACCGCTGCTATGAGTGCGCCCCGGGAGCCGCCGGATGGACCGAACTGATGAACAAGACGATCAAGGAGGTCGCCGCATCGGACGAGTGGGACATCGTGACCATCCAGGAGCACACGGGCAAGGTCAACGCCTGGTCGTGGACCCCGACCGAAAAGGAGGCTTTGCAGGGACTGATCAACAACGTGAAATCGACGCAGACCGGAGCCATGCCCAAATTCTGCTACATCCTGTCGCAGGCCTACGGCGACCCCGCAATCGTCAGTTATTCACAGCAGACGGTGATCGTCAACAATTTCGCCTCGTCGCAGGCCGACATGTACGCCGCAATCGTCGCACAGGGCAAAAAGGTGATGGCCGAAGTCACGTTCGACGATCTGATCGCCACCGGGACCGTCCTGCAGAACCTGCGTTCGTCGAAACTCCAGAACGCAATGGACATGACCCGCGACGGGTATCACATGGACTACGGCATCGCACGCTACGCCGCTTCGTGCGCCGTCTTCGAAAAACTGATCTCCCCGGCATTCGACGGCGTGACGCTCGACGGCAACCCGTTCCGCTACACGATTTCGAACACCACTGCGGGCAGTTACTCGACACCCGTCACCGACGCCAACGCCCCGCTCGCCCTGCAAGCGGCGCGCTACGCCCTCGCAACGCCCTATGCCGTGACTGACATGTCGGACATCGACCAGGAGAAGCCCGACAACGGCATCGAGGACACGGAATTCGACGACGACAAGAATAAAGAATAAACCCCGACCGAAATGAAAAAACTACATATCCTGCTCTTCGGCGCGGCGCTGCTCTTCAGCAGTTGCACCCGGGAGCCAGAAATCACCGAACCGGCCCCGCCGCCCGCCTCGTCGGGACTCGTCATCAAAGCCGCCTGCACCCCGGCGACCCGCACCGACATCAACGAGGGTAAAAGCACCTGGGAAGCCGGCGACCGCATTACGGTCGTCTACGACGGTGCGGCCTACGCCTACACGGCCGCCGAAACCGGCGCCACGACCACCTTCACCAGCGACGCAGGCATCGCCTCGTACGATGCGTCGAAACCGCTGACGGCCTACTACCCCGCCACGACCGCCGAAGGCATCGTCAGCGTGGAGGCCGGGCGCACAATCGCCTTCCAGGGCACGGAGCAGGCCAACACGGCCTGCGCACCGCTGGTCGGCACGCCGCTCGAAAACAATCTTTCGGAAGGGGCGCTACACGTCTCATTCCGCAACATCTTCTCGGTCATCGAACTGCGCATCGACGCCGGCGACCTGGAAAGCCCGGCACGGTCGATTACGGTGGAACCCGCCTCGGAGGAGGGATTCGAAGGTTACCTGACCTTCACCGGCACGGTCGACCCCGCAACGCTCGCCCTCACCCCGGCCCCCGACGGAACCGGCACGAAGCTGACGCTGGATTTTCCCGAGGGAGCCGACCTGACCAAGCCTCAGACGATCAAATTCCCCGTCGGACGTTTCACCTCGCCGGCGGGTCTGAAACTGACGCTTTCGACAGCCGACGGCAAAAGCTACACGAAGAACGTCTACAAATCGGGCGTACGCACCTATAACGAAACCGACGGCACGTTCGCGGCCCGCCACCTGGCCAAGGCGCTTTACGCCTTCGCACCTCCGGGAGGCATCTGGACGGCTGACGACCTCGTCGAATTCGCCGCAGCGGTCAACGCAGGCGAAACCCTCGCCCCGTGGCAGAACGACGAAGGCGTCGTGGTGCTGCTCGACGATATCGACATGACAGGCACGACGGCATGGACCCCGATCGGCGATGCGACCTTCGCACTGGCGAGCAACGCCATCTCGATCAGTTCGGGACGCCCCTTCACGGGCTTTTTCGACGGACAGGACCATGCGATCTGCAACTTCAAAATGGTGTGCGACAACGCCACGGCCAACCGTGCGTGGGGGCTGTTCGGCGCACTGGGTCCCGGAGCCGTCGTCGAGAACCTGATCTTCGACGCCTCCTGCTCGCTGGAGGTCAAGGCTTCGAAGGGTACGGACTGCGGCATCCTGGCCGGACTGGTCTACGACGCTACCGTACGCAACGTCACCAACAACGCCCCGATGTCGTTCGACGGCTCGGCAGGCAACGTCCGCATGACAATGGGCATGGTGGGCCTCGCCTTTGCCAACGAAGGGGTCAGGATCGACCGTCTGGTCAACGAAGCCGACCTCACGGGCGAAAGCGGCGGCAACACCGGCAACGGCGCAACGGGCGTGCAGATCGGCGGCATCTGCGGATTCAGCACCAACCACGCCAGTTCGGCAAATCCCGTGGTCTTCACCGACTGCGTCAACCGCGGCAACCTCTCGACCAAAGCGGCCCGCGCCTCGGGAATCGTCGCCGCGGCCAACCGCTACACCCACCTCACGGCGTGCACCAACTACGGACATAACGTCAACGCATTCGCCACATCGGGCAATGCACGTATCGGCAACATCACCTGCATCACGGGGACCGGCGCCAAGTTCACCAAGGTCGTGAACCACGGCGACGTGATCTGCCAAACGAACGGCGCGGCAGGCAGTATCGTCTGCCTCGTGAACCACGACGACAACGAGTTCGTCGGATGCGAAAACTACGGCCGCGTCATCTCCGACCGCGACAACAACAACTACAAGGGAACCTTCTTCGGGCAGTGCAACAAGGCCGCCCTGTTCCGCAACTGCATCGCGCAGGGAGACGTGGGCACGTACAACAACGGCAGCTACGTCATGGCAGGCGTCAATGCCGACAACTACATGGATTACCTCGGTGCGCACAGCGCAGCGGCGGTCAACGTCACGCGGGAGAACATCCTCTACTACCCCGCCGGATCGAACACTCCCGCCGAAGCGACTTTCAGTGCAGCCCCGGGATCGGTCGAACTCAACGCCATGGGGACCAACGCCGCCGTGGTGAGTCTCTCGGCCGCCGACTACGACTGGACCGTGAGCACGGGCGGCGACACGTGGGTAAAGGTCACCGACCTGAACGACATGCCCCTCGCGTCCGGCACGAAAAGCCCCTACGTACAGCAAATCCGCATCTCGGCCGACGTGAATCCGCAGACCGAACCGCGGCCCGCAACGGTCACCTTCACCTCCACGGACCAGACGCAGACGGCAACCGTCTCCGTCACACAGGAGGGTGCAGGTCCGGCCTTCCCCGGCCAATGGGTGCTTTCGGCCTCGACCGTCGGGCAGTACAACACCGCATGGACCTCGTCCAACATGCTCCCGGCGACCTCGGGCAGTTCGGCCTATATCTCCGTCGTACGCGGCGAAGCCAACGCCGGACGCGAGTTCACCCGCACGGTCAGCTCTTACAAACCCACCGTTTCAACGATGGTCGAGGGCGATTACTGGCTCTACACGATGCCCGTAAAGCAGTTGCCGGCAGGCACGGCGATCGAGTTCAACGCCACGATGGCGGGCGAGGCCAATTCGCCGAAATACTTCATCGTGGAGTACCTCGACGGAGGCACGTGGAAGAGCGTCGAAGAGGACCTGCTCACCGCCCCCGAAGACCCCTCGATCCGCTACACCTACAAATGCTCGGGCGTCAGCTCCGGAACCAACTACCAGCACGCCAATGTCATGCAGACGATCCGCTTTACGCAGCCCGTCACCGGAGCCGTACAGATCCGCTGCCGCGCGGTGGGACGCTACACCTGTACCGGCGGGGCGCAGAACATCGCGGCGAGCAACTCGGCGAGCCTGCTGCCGCCCTACGGATTCACGGCCTCCTACGTGCAGAACCTCGGTACGGCAGTCCCGGGAGACACGAAAAAGGTGTTATGCCTGGGCAACTCGTTCTCCTATTACAGCAATCCGGTCTGGATGCTCAAGGAGATCGCCTGGAACGAAGGCCATTACCTCAACATCAAGGGCCATTTCAAAGGTTCGCAGAATTTCGGCCAGCAACTGGGGCTTTCGTTCTCGACGGACGCCATCGACATCGGAGACTACGATTACGCCTTCATCCAGGACCAGAGCCAGAACCCCGCGACCTACGGACGCGACGGCACGGCCTCGATAGCGGCCAACTGTACGGCGCTGGCCGACCGGATCCGCGCAAAATCGGCGTCGTGCAAAGTGATCCTCGAACAGACCTGGACCTTCTCGGCCAGCAGTTACGGCGGGTTCACCGACTTCCAAACCTTCGAGAACTACAACGCCGCAGGCGCACGCGCCATGGCCCAGGCCGCCGGGACGTGGCTTTCGCCGATCGGCGTGGCGTTCAGGACCGTACGCGAAGGAACGTCGGGCATCAACCTCTACTACACCGACAACAAGCACCAGTCGGCCTACGGCGCCTACCTGAAGGCCTGCGTCAACTACCTCGTACTCTACGGCACGGCGTTCGGCAACGCGCCCGCGGACTGCGGCATCGAGCCGTCGAAAGCCGCCTACCTCCGCCAGGTCGCCGAACAGGTCGTACTGGGCCACGAAAACGAATATTTGATCCAGCGGTAAAGGAATTATTTCGTACCTTCGCATACGCAAACCGCACGATCAACCCGAAAAAACACATACCATGAAAAAACTGCTGTTACTGCTGCTCTTCGCCGGCATCCTCAACACGGGGAGCGTCTTCGGATGGGGACGCGAAGGGCACGAGACGATCGCCAAGATCGCCGAGCGCAACCTGACGAAAAAGGCCAAGAAACGCATCGAGAAGTATCTCGGAGGTCACTCGATCGTCTACTTCGCCAAATGGATGGACGAGTACCGCCACACGCCCGAGTACAAGTTCACCAACAACTGGCACACGGCGCCGGTCGACGCCTCCCTGCGCTACGAGGATTCGATGCTCACGAAGGGCGGCAACGCCATCTACGGACTGGAACTGGCCATCGAGAACCTCAAAAACTACCGCAACCTCACCGACTCGGCCGTGGAGGTCAACCTCAAGTACGTCATCCACCTGGTAGGCGACATGCACTGCCCGGCACACATCAAGTACACGACGCACAACATGAAATACGACGTGATGTTCGAAGACAAGTACCACAAGCCGCACAAATTCTACGTCCACAGCGTTTGGGACAACGAGATCATCACCACGGCGCGCATCTGGTCGGTCAGCGAATGGGCCGACGAATTGGACCGCCTCCCCAAGGCCGAAAAACAGGCCATTGCCGCGGGTACGCCCCGCGACTGGCTCCACGAGAGCGCCGTCGGATGCGAAGTGCAGTTCGAGTGGGCAAAGCCCGACCAGCAACTGGGACAGGACTTCCTGAACAAGGCCGTTCCGCTGGTCGAGCGCCAGATTCGCAATGCCGGATACCGTCTGGCCCGTGTGCTGAACTGTCTATTCGGATAAAAACTCCGGCTTCCGGACCCCGATGCCGCGCCACAGAGCGCGGCATCGCTGTTTCGGGGCGGGAAAAACGATTTGCCCGAACCGAATAAAAAGGCTATCTTTGCGACGGCCTGCGTACGACGCACACACAGGCGGAACGAATGACCATAGAGCTGATCGTCATAGGAAAAACCGACTCGAAAGAGATCGCCGCGCTGGTGGAACTGTATGCCCGGCGCGTGAATTTCTATTGCCGGTTTGCGGTCACTACCCTGCCCGACGTGCGCAACACCAAAAGCATGACCGTCAAACAGCAGCGCACGGCCGAGGGCGAAGCCATCCTGCGCCAGCTTACCGACGGCGACTACGTGACGCTGCTCGACGAGCGGGGCGAGGAGTACCGCTCGGTGGAGTTTGCGCTCTGGCTCCAAAAGCGCCTCAACAGCGGCGTGAAACGCCTCGTGCTGGTTATCGGCGGCCCTTACGGTTTCTCGGACGAGGTTTACAGGCGTGCCGACAGCAAACTGTCGCTCTCGCGCATGACCTTCTCGCACCAGATCGTGCGGGCCATTTTCGCCGAGCAGATTTACCGGGCCTTCACCATCCTCAACAACGAACCCTACCACCACGAATAGCCGATGGAACAGCGCCCCGCCATAGCCGTCCTGACCTCCAACATCCTCGTAGGCGTGGGGCTGCGCGCCATCCTCGAGAAAGCGGCCCCGGCGGCCGACGTGGAGTTGTTCGGCGATTTCCGCGATTTCACAGAGGCCAATCCGGAGCGGTTCTTCCACTATTTCGTCACGGCGCAGTTTTTCGCGGCGCACAACGCCTTTTTCCGCGCCCGGAACCACAAAACCATCGTACTCACCAACGGACAGTCGCCCGCCGGAATGCACAGCATCGACGTGCAGGCCGACGAAGAGCGTTTCGTACGCTCGCTCATGCAGTTGCAGCACAGCGTCCGCCGTCCGGAGCACGCCCTGCCCGCACAGCCGCAGGCGGCACAACCGCTCACGGAGCGCGAAACGGAGGTGCTGGCGCTCATCGCCGGCGGGCTGATCAACAAACAGATCGCCGACCGGCTCGGCATCGGGCTGACGACAGTCATCTCCCACCGCCGCAACATCATGGAGAAACTCGGCATCCGCACGGCCGCCGGGCTGGTGGTCTACGCTCTCGCGGCGGGTTACGTCGATCCCGACGGGATGTGACGCATCCTCATAAATAAGGATTGCACCGACCGAAATAAAACCGTTACTTTGTACTTTCGATAACCGCACCCGACAAATGCACTATAAATCGCTCGCCATACCCCTGCTGCTGCTGGCCTCCGCCGCCACGGCCCGTACTGCGGGCGGTAACGGCCCGGCCCCGGACACGGAGGCGGCCGACACGGTGATCGTGGTGGACAAAGTGCAGGTGACGGCCATCAAGCAGGGCCTCGTACTGCGCTCACAGCCCGTCGCAGCGTCGATCATCGGCAGCCGCGCCATCGAGCGCTGCGGCATCGGCGCGGTCAAGAACCTTTCGCAGACAGTTCCCAACTTCCACGCCCCGGATTACGGTTCGCGCATGACCTCGTCGATCTACGTGCGCGGACTCGGGGCGCGCATCGACCAGCCGGTCATCGGGCTCAACATCGACAACGTTCCCGTGCTGAACAAGGATAATTTCGACACGGAACTGGCCGATGCCGAGCGCATCGAAGTATTGCGCGGCCCCCAGTCGACGCTCTATGGACGCAACACGATGGGCGGCGTGGTCAATGTCTACACCCGCTCGCCGCTCACCTACGAAGGCGTGCGGCTCACGGCCGAATACGGCAGCGGGGATTCCTACCGTTTCCGCGCCTCGTCCTATTACAAACTCACTCCCGACCTGGGCATGGCCGTGACGGGCTATTATACCCACACGGGCGGCTTCTTCGACAACGACTACACGGGCGAAAAATGCGACTGGGAACGCCTCGGCGGCGGACGCTGGAAAATCCAGTGGCGCAACAGCAAGGGACTTCGCATCGACAACACCCTCTCGTTCTCGGTGCTCGACCAGGGCGGCTATCCCTATGCTTACGTCGGCGAAGAGATCGTACGCGACGGCAAAACCGTTATCCGCCACGGCCAGATCAGCTACAACGACCCCAGTTCATACCGTCGCACGAACATCAGCGACGGCCTCACGGTGCGCTACGACGCCGAAAAATACTCCGTTTCGTCGATCACCTCATACCAGTACTCCGACGACGAGATGCTCCTCGACCAGGACTTCACCCCCGACTCCTATTTCACCCTCCGGCAGGCACGGCGCGAACACGCCGTCACCGAAGATCTCGTTTTCCGCTCGCGGGACGGACGGCGCTACGGCTGGCTGTTCGGAGCCTTCGGGTTCTACCGCCACGGGACGATGGACGCCCCGGTCAACTTCAAACAGACGGGCATCGACGAACTGATCCTCAAGAACGCAAACGAGAACGACAAAACCTACCGCTACGCCTGGGGCCGGGCCGACGGAACGGGCAGCGGGGAGTTGTTCCTGGGCAGCGATTTCCGCATGCCCTCGGCCGGGGGAGCCCTCTACCACGAGTCGAACTACACGGCCGGACACTGGCGGTTCACCGCCGGACTGCGTTTCGACTTCGAACACGCCCGCCTCAGCTACCGCAACTACACGAGCACCTGCTACACGAAGACCCTTATCAAGGACGGGACCGTCTACGAACGGCCGGTAGAGATCGACAACCGACGCACGCTGAAACAGAATTTCTCGGAGTTCCTGCCCAAATTCTCCGTCATGTACGCCTTCGACGAGATACGCAACCTCTATATTACGGTAGCCAAGGGGTATAAATCGGGCGGATTCAACACCCAGATATTCTCCGACGTGTTGCAGCAGGAGCTGATGAACCAAATGGGCATCGGCGAGGTCTACGATGTCCGCAACGGCGTAACCTACAAACCCGAATACAGTTGGAACTACGAGGCGGGCGGACACTTCTCCTGCATGGACGGCGCCGTAAGGGGCGATTTCGCGGTATTCTACATCGACGTGCGCGACCAGCAGCTCACGGTCTTTCCCCCGGGACAGACCACGGGCCGCATGATGACCAATGCGGGCCGCACGCGCAGTCTCGGAGTCGAAGCGGCCTTACAGGTCTCGCCGTGGCGGACGCTCGACATCAACGCGGCATACGGTTACACCGATGCCCGGTTCGTCCGCTACGAAACCACCGTGAAGAACGACACAGGCGATCCCGTGCGCGTCAGCTACAAGGACAACCGCATCCCCTACGCCCCGCAGCACACCTTCTCGGCCGGTGCGGCATGGACTGTGCCCACGGGCGTTAAATGGCTCGGCGACCTGGTCCTGCAGGCCGGAGTCAGTTGCACAGGACGTATCTGGTGGAACGAGGAGAACTCCCTCTCGCAGCCGTTCTACGCCCTTGCGAACGCCTCCGTTAGGTTCGAACACAAAAACTATTCGCTCGACATCTGGGGCCGCAACCTCGGGGGAACGAACTACGACGTATTCTATTTCAAGTCGATCGGCAACGAGTTCGTCCAGCGCGGACGGCCCCGCACGTTCGGCATCACCCTGAATATAAACATCTAACAATACAAACGCATGAAAAAATTCCTCTTCCTGCTGTTGGCCGCCGCCGTTTTCACGGCCTGCGATAACGACGACGACAACTTCACGCCCGACACCGGGTCGTACGACTGCCTGCTGGTGGTAACCGACGCCTCGACGGGCGACGAGACCAACCGGGCGTCGAACGTCGTATGCAGCCTCGACGAGCAGTCTGACAAAAGCGTCTCGCTGACGATGAAAGACGTGAAATTCACCGACAATCCGCGCGAACCGGTGAAAACCATCGTCTTCCCGAAACTCGCCTGCCGCAACGACGGCGGAACGACCTACTTCGAACATGCAGGAACAATCGTTCCCGAGATCGGCGGCGCCCCCTACGAGGACTACGTGATCTCGAACTTCGAATGCCGGCTGACCAACAACGCCTCGACGTTCTACCTGACGTTCACCTGCGTCAATGCAACCTACCGACTGAATCATACCGCCGCTTTCAACGGCACAATCATTCAATAAATCAACGTTATGAAACCCGAATACAAACCTTTCGTAGACGAATTGATCGAACTCTGCATCAAAGAGGACATCGGCGACGGCGACCACACGTCGCTCTCGTGCATCCCTGCCGGAGAACACGGGCGCATGCGCCTGCTGTGCAAGCAGGAGGGCACGATCGCCGGCATCGAAATCGCACAACTCGTGTTGCAGCGTCTCGACCCGGAGATGAAATTCGAACAGATCCTCAGCGACGGCGACCGCGTGAAGCCCGGCGACGTGGCTTTCTACGTCTCGGGAAGCCTCCGGTCGCTGTTGCAGGCCGAACGCATCTTGCTGAACATCATGCAGCGCATGAGCGGCGTAGCGACCCAGACGGCCGTTTACGTCAAGCAGTTGGAAGGCCTCCACACCCGCGTCCTCGACACGCGCAAGACCACGCCCGGCATGCGCGTACTGGACAAGATGGCCGTGAAGATCGGCGGCGGCGAGAACCACCGCATGGGCCTGTTCGACATGATCCTGCTGAAGGATAACCACATCGACTTCGCAGGCGGCATCCGTCCGGCGATCACCGGCGTCAGAGAATACCTCAAAGCCAAAGGCAAGAACCTCCCGATCGAATGCGAAGTCCGCTCGCTGGAAGACATCGACGAGGTGTTCGCGGCAGGCGGCGTCGACCGCATCATGTTCGACAACTTCACGCCCGAAATGACCCGCAAAGCGGTCGAGAAGGTCGCCGGACGCTGTGAAACCGAATCGAGCGGCGGCATCACGCTGGAGACGATGCGCGACTACGCCCAGTGCGGCGTCGACTTCATCTCGGTAGGCGCACTGACGCATCAGATCAAGTCGCTCGACATGTCGCTGAAAGCCTGCGAATAAAGTAGAGTCGCACCCCGAACCAGGCCCCTCCCGAGGGAGGGGTTTGGGGTGGGATCAGGCCAGCGAACGCAGCCACAGGCCGTCACAACGACCTGCCCCGTTAAACAGACGCTCCATGAAACGAACACCGGTTCAAATAACAGCTCCCCTATCACGCCTGCTCCATACGCCCTTGGCACTGCTCGTGTGGCGCATCGTACTGCTTTATGCGGTGCTGATGCTCTGCCGTGCGGCGTTTTACATCTACAATGCCGCCGAACTCGGGCCCCTGGCCTGGAGCGAACTGGGGCAACTCCTGGCCGGATCGCTGAAATTCGACACCGCGTCAGTCGTCTACGCCGACGGTGTGTTCATCCTGCTGTCACTCATGCCCCTGCACCTGCGCGAACGGCGCTGGTACAGGGCAATGCTCTTCTGGTACTATGTAGTGGTCAACTCCCTGCTGGTCACGGCGACGAACCTGGCCGACACGGTCTATTTCCGCTACACGCAGAAGCGTTTCACGGCCGACGAAATCTTCTTTGCCGACAACGACAATTCGGCACAGTTGGTCGGGAAGTTCATGGCCGAGAACTGGTATCTCGTGCTCCTGTGGATCGCCCTCACGGCCCTGCTGGCATGGGGCTACCGTCGTAAAGTCCGCGAAGAGAGCCTCTTCAGCCGCGGCTGGGCCTACTACGCCGGCGGCACGGTCGTTTTCGCACTGGCCGCCGCCCTGAGCATCGCCGGGATGCGCGGCGGCATGACCCGCATGACCCGTCCGATCACCCTTTCCAACGCCACGCTCTACACAGCCGACAGCGGCAAGGCCAACCTCATCCTGAGCAACCCGTTCTGCATTCTGCGCACTGTAGGAAGCGCGGGGAGTGTCAAATACAAAAAATATTTCCCCCCGGAGGAATTGCCGCAGCACTTTACGCCCGTGCACCAGCCTGCCGACAGCGCGGCTGTCGACCTCTCGGGCCGCAACGTGATGGTCTTCATCATGGAGAGCATGTCGGCCGAACACTCGGCCTATCTCTGCCCGGAAGTCTATGCCGACCGCGCGGTGAAAGGCTTCACGCCGTTTCTCGATTCGCTGATGCAGAACGGACTGGTGTTCAAGCAAATGTATGCAAACGGCACACGCTCGATCCAGGCCATGCCTTCGGTGCTGGGAAGCATCCCGTCGTTCCGCACCCCTTTCGTGCTGATGCCGCAGTCGTTGGGCGAAAGCCGTCAACTGCCTGCGATGCTTGCGGACAAAGGCTATTCGACGGCCTTCTTCTGCGGCTCGGAACGCGGTTCGATGGGCTTCGGAGCCTATGCCCGTTCGGCGGGCGTCGAGCGGCTCGTGAGCCGCGAGGACTACGAGGCCAGGCACGGCACAGGCGATTTCGACGGCTACTGGGGTATCTGGGACGAAGAGTTCCTGCAATTCACCGGGGAAGAGCTGGCGGAAACCCCCGAACCGTTCTTCGCAGCGCTGTTCACCCTCTCGTCGCACCATCCGTTCGTCGTGCCCGAAAAATACGCCTCGACGCTGCCCGACGGCTACACCCGAATCCACAAAGGGGTGGCCTACGACGACCAGGCGTTCCGCCTCTTCTTCGAGCGCTTCGGCGGCGAAGAGTGGTTCCGCCGCACGGTTTTCGTCTTCGTGGCCGACCACGTATCGAGCGAGAAGTTCGCCGAAGAGACGCGCTCCTACCCCGGCAACATGCACATCATCGGTTTCATCTACACCCCCGACGGAGCCCTCCGGGGAGAAGTCGAGGAGGTCACGCAGCAACTCGACATCATGCCCACCGTACTGGGTCTCACGGGCAACCGCAAGCCCTATTTCGCCTTCGGCCGCGACGTATTGAACGAGCCGGAGCGCCCCCGGTGGTCGGTGTCGTACGACGGACAGTTCCGCGCCCTCACGGGGGATGCGGTCCTGCGTTTCGACGACGCGGGCAGCACCGTCACGCCGCGCCTTGCCGGAAATCCCGCGCCTGCGGAAGCGTCGCTGCTGTCCGATTTCCAGGCCCTTGTCCAGCAGTATTACACCCATATCGAACGCAAGAGTTACACCCCCAATGATTGAATTCAAACCCGTGCGCCTCGAAGACCGGGCGGTCATCGAGCGCTATACCATGCCTTCGGGCATCTGTAACTGCGACCTCGCCTTTGCCAACATGTACTGCTGGCAGGCCGTGTTCCACAGCGCGTGGGCCGAGATCGGCGGATTCCTCGTGATCCGCTTCCAGATCGACGGCGGCGAGCGTATCGGCTACATGCAGCCTGTCGGCGAGGGCAATTTCGGCCCGATCATCCCCGTCCTGCGCGAGGATGCGCATGCCCACGGACAAAGACTGCGGATCATCGGCCTGACGGACGAAGGGCGCGACACGATCCGCCGGGTCCACCCCTGCCACTTCGCATTCGAGTCGGACCGTGCGCTGGAAGACTATGTCTACAACGCCGACGACCTGCGCAACCTCACCGGGCGCCGTTACCAGCCCAAACGCAACCACATCAACCGCTTCACGGCCGAATACCCCGACTACCGCTACGAAGAGCTCACACCCGAACGTTTCGGGGAGTGCATGGCCCTCGAACGCGAGTGGCGCAGGGGCCACGACGGCCACACGTCGGAGTTGTGCGCCGAACAGCGCGCCATGCAGCGGGCCTTCGAGCATTTCGACGAACTGGGCCTGATCGGCGGATGTATCTACGTCGGCGACCGGCTTGCGGCCTTCACCTACGGTTCGGCTGTCAACGACCATACTTTCGACACCCATGTCGAAAAAGCCGACACGGAGTTCGACGGCGCCTTCACGATCATCAACAAACTCTTCGCCCAGCACCTTCCCGAGCGTTTCACGCTGATCAACCGCGAAGAGGACCTCGGGCTGGACGGACTGCGGCAGGCCAAACTCTCCTACCACCCCGCTTTCCTGCAGCATAAATTCGCGGCAATCTGCATGCACCCCGACGAAATCGCCTGCAAGGAGTTGTGGACGAAGGCTTTCGGCGACGACGAACAGTTTGCCGATTCGTTCATCATGCGCTACTATTCGCGCAATAGGATGCTGACGGCCGAGGTCGAAGGACACATGGCGGCGATGCTCCACCTCCTGCCGTTCCAGACGGAACTGGGCCGCACGACCTATATTTACGGCGTAGCGACGGACCCCGCATTCCAGTGCCGCGGGCTGGCCTCGCAACTGATGCGCGAGGCGATGGAACGGATCGCGGAGCAAGGCGACGACGCGGCGCTGCTGATCCCGACGCCCGACAAGGAGTGGCTGCGGGATTTCTACGGCCGATTCGGATTCGAAGGCGACATTCCGGCGGAGTTCGTCTCCCCGGACCGCTTCGATTTCGGTACGGGCGACACGGCGACCGACCGGGCGATGGTCTGGCGGCGAAACCCGGAAGGACTGCTGCCGGAAAAACTGACTGCCGTCTACGACAAACAATAACACAAAAGAGCCGGACTTTTCAGAAAGTCCGGCTCTTTTTACGACCGCACATCACTTCACCCGGCGGCCTCCGACGAAAACAGCCCTGACGGTTATGTCGTCGTCAAAAAGGATGACATCCGCATCCTTCCCCGCTTCGAGCGTTCCTTTCCGGTCCGAAATGCCCATGATACGGGCCGGGGTTTCGGAGGCCATGCGCACGGCATCCTCCAGCGGAACACCCGCTTCCCGGACCATCGTCCGAATCAGCCGGTCGGCCGTGGCAATGCTTCCCGCCAGCGCGCTCCGGTCCGCCAATTTGCACACCCCGTCCTCGACGATCACCCGCGGATCGAAAGGTTTCCCGCCCTCGGGCATCGCTCCCGCGGCCATCGAATCGGTCACCAGCGCAACCCGTTCCGCACCCTTGAATTTGTAGGCCATACGCAGCAAGGCCGGAGGAACATGGATTCCGTCGGCAATCACCTCCACGGTCATTTCGTCCGTCAGATAGATGCCTTCGACTGTCCCTTCGCGTTTGTATTCGCCCTCACGGTGAACCCCGGTCATGGCGTTGTAGAAATGCGTGGCATGTGTAAATCCCGCCGCACAGGCGGCTTTCACCTCCCCATAATCCGCCGTCGTATGGGCCAGCGCGACCAGCACGCCCCGCGAAACGGCACAGCGGGCGAAATCGTACGCCCCGGGGAGTTCGGAAGCAGCGCTCCAGCGTTTGATGCACGGCGCGGCGTCCAACATGGCTTCATATTCGGCCGGATCGGGATTCGAAATATATTCCGGTGGTTGTCCGCCCTTCATCGCCGGATTCAGGTAATTGCCTTCGAGGTGAAGCCCCAGCACCGCAGCCCCGTTGCCGGGATGCCGCTGCACCTGCCCGCAGGCGCGCACCGCCCGGCGGAATGTATCGGGCGAAAAGACTGCCAAGGTGGCATACAGCGCCGTCGTTCCATATTGGGCATGCGCCTCAGCCACCGTCCGGAACGCTTCGGGCGTAGCCTCCAGAAAGTCGGCCCCGCCACCGCCGTGCACGTGCAGATCGATGCAGCCCGGTGCAACGCAGAGCCCCTGCGCATCGACAGGTTCGGTCCCTGCGGCAACGCCGCCGTCAGGGCATACCGCGGCAATACGCCCTGCACGGATCACCAGCGAAGCCCCCGCAAGCCAGCCCGCAGGGGTCAGCACGCGGCCGTTTACAATCGTATATGCGTTATCATCCATGCCGTTACGAATAAAAAACCGGGACTGTCGCCCCGGTTATCCTTTATCGGCGCATCCGCCGGAGAAAACATTCGATCGTATTCTCCATCAGGCAGCAGATCGTCATCGGCCCGACGCCTCCCGGAACCGGAGTGATGACCGAGGCTTTGGGTTCGATGGCGGCAAAATCGACATCGCCGCACAGTTTGCCCGTCTCCGGATCGCGGTTGACACCCACGTCGATCACCACGGCGCCGTCCGACACCATGTCCGCCGTGACGAACTTCGGCCGGCCGATAGCCACCACCAGAATCTCCGCCCCGCGCGTCACCTCGCCGAGGTTGCGCGTACGGCTGTGGGCCATCGTCACCGTGGCGTTCGCATCGAGCAGCAGTTTCGACACGGGAAGCCCTACGATGTTGCTCCGGCCGATCACCACGGCGCGCTTGCCTGCGATCTCCACGCCTGCCGCCCGCAGCATCTTGAGGATACCCTTCGGCGTACAGGGGAGCGTGCAGGGTTGCTTCTGCCACAACGCAGCGACGTTCAGGGGATGAAAACCGTCGACATCCTTCGACTTGTCGATGGCTGCGATCACCTTGTCCTCGTCGATATGCTTCGGCAGGGGCAACTGTACCAGGATGCCGTCGACATCGTCGTCGAGGTTCAGTGCGGCGATGATGTCCAGCAATTCGGACTCGGCGATCGACTCCGGCTTGCGGATCGTCGTATTCCGGATACCCACCTCGGCCGAAGCCTTGGCTTTGCCGGTCACATAGCTCACGCTGCCGGGATCTTCGCCCACGAGGATTACCACCAGATGCGGCACACGGCCGTATTTACCTTCGAATGTGGCCACTTCGGCCGCCATTTCGAGTTTTAGTTTCGCTGAAAGTTCTTTTCCGCTGATTACCATAGATTTCGTTTTACTTTTTCAATGCCCAATGTCCGATGTCCGTGCGGTGGAAGAGGTTGTCGCAGTCGATGCGCGCAACGTCGGCCAACGCATTTTCCCGCGCCTCGGCCAGGTCGCGCCCCTTGCCCACCACGAACAGCACGCGGCCTCCGGCAGTCAGCACACGGTCGCCGTCGGCCTTGGTTCCCATGTGATAAACAGCGCCTTCGGTCCGGTCGAGCCCTTTGATCTCGTGTCCTTTTTCATAGTCGCCGGGATAGCCCTTCGAGGCAAGCACAATGCCCAGCGTGGCAAAATCGTGCCACTCCAACTGCGTATCGCGGCCCTCGGCAACGGCGCAGAAAATGTCGACGATGTCGCTTTTCAGGCGCGGCAGCACCACCTCAGTCTCGGGATCGCCGAAACGGGCGTTGAACTCGATGACTTCGATGCCCCGCGCAGTCTTCATCAGACCGCCGTACAACACCCCTTCGAAAGGACATCCTTCGGCTATCATCGCCTCGGCAACGGGCCGCATGACCTTCTCCATGGCATAGCGCTCGTCCTCCGCCGTAATGAAAGGCAGGGGCGAATAAGCGCCCATACCGCCCGTATTGGGGCCTTCGTCGCCGTCGTAGGCACGCTTGTGGTCCTGTGCCAGCACCATCGGCCAGACGCGGCTGCCCGAAACGAAGCACATGAACGAAAACTCGGGGCCTTCGAGATAATCTTCGACGACGACCTTGCCTTCGCCGAACTTATCGTCGAGCAGCATATCTTTCAGGGCCTTTTCGGCTTCCTCCATCGTTTCGGCAATCACCACGCCTTTGCCGGCGGCCAGTCCGTCGTATTTGAGCACCGCAGGCAGGGGACGGCCCCCGACGTAGGCCAGCGCTTCGGCATAATCGGTGAACGCGCGGAATCCCGCCGTCGGAATATTGTATTTGGCCATCAGGCACTTGGCAAACTCCTTCGACGACTCGATGCGCGCCGCGGCTTTCGTGGGACCGAAAATCCGCAGTCCTGCGGTTTTGAAACAGTCGACGACTCCCGCCGCCAGCGCCA
Source organism: Alistipes sp. D31t1_170403_E11 (assembly GCF_015553985.1). Taxonomy (NCBI): domain Bacteria; kingdom Pseudomonadati; phylum Bacteroidota; class Bacteroidia; order Bacteroidales; family Rikenellaceae; genus Alistipes; species Alistipes sp. D31t1_170403_E11. Next base: position 667,018 of record NZ_JADNHQ010000001.1, read on the forward strand.
CTTCGGGGCCTACGACCGTGAGGCCGATACCGTTCTCCGCGGCAAAATCGCGCAGGCGCTCCACCTCGGTCTCCCGGACAGGCACACACTCGGCCTGCCGTGCGATACCCGCATTCCCGGGTGCACAGTAGATTTTTTCGACCTGCGGCGAGCGCGACAGGGCGTCGACAATAGCGTGTTCGCGGCCGCCGCCGCCTATTACCAAAACTTTCATAAACAAAATTCCTTTTTTTATCGCAGAGCAAGCCCCGCAGATTCCGGCACTTTTTTCCGCAAAAAGTGCCACAAAAACTCTCCGAGAATACCTCCGCCTCCTCGGGACGGCCTAACGCTGGCTCCGGGCGACTATTCGCGGGTTTGCAAGCAAACCGTCCCCTCCGCTCGCGCTTTTAGTTCATCCCTCGCTCAACGGCTCCGGTATTCGGTCGGAATTTCAGCAGGACAGAGAATAGTAACGCCATAAGCGTTACTATTCGATTCCATCGCCTAATGCTTGAAATGGCGTTCGCCCGTGAATACCATGGCGATACCTTTTTCATCGGCCTTTTTGATCGAGTCTTCGTCACGAACCGATCCACCGGGCTGCACGATTGCCGTCACGCCGTATTCGGCAGCCAGCGTCACGCAGTCGTCGAAGGGGAAGAACCCGTCCGACGCCAGAACGAGACCCTCGGTGACGCCAGCGGCATGGGCCTGCTTCAAAGCGATCTCGGCCGAACCGATGCGGTTCATCTGCCCGGCGCCGACGCCCAGCGTCCGGCCGTCCTTCACCGCCACGATGGCGTTCGACTTCACGTGTTTAACGATGTGCCAGCCGAAATTGAGATCCTCCATCTGCTCGGGAGCGGGCTTGGCCTTCGTGACGCACAGATCGGCCGTAACGGACTTCGTAGCCACGTCGAGGTCCTGCACCAAGAGGCCGCCGTTGACGCTCACATACTGTTTGGGGTCGACAGCACCCTTGTCCATGCAGACTTCGAGCAGGCGCAGGTTCTTCTTCGCCGAGAGCACTTCGAGCGCGCCTTCGTCGAATTTCGGAGCCATGATGATTTCGAGGAAGATCGGCTTCATCAGCTCGGCGGCCTCGCGTGTCACCGTGCAGTTCGTAGCCACGATACCGCCGAAGATCGAGACCTTATCGGCCTCGTAGGCCTTGGTCCACGCCTCGACAACGTCCTTGCCCACGGCGGCGCCGCAGGGATTCATGTGTTTGAGGCCCACGCAGAACGGTTTGTCGAACTCGCGCACGATGCACAGCGCAGCATTGGCATCCTGGATATTATTATACGACAACTCTTTGCCGTTCAACTGCTTGGCGAAAGCCAGCGAATAGGGGACCTCTTTTTCCTCGCGGTAGAACTTGGCCCCCTGGTGGGGATTCTCGCCGTAGCGCAGCGACTGCACGAGGTCGAATTCGAGGAACAGTTTTTCGTTCAGCCCGGCCTGTGCGCGCATGTAAGTCGCGATCATCGAATCGTATTCGGCGGTATGCGTATAAGCCTTGGCCGAAAGCCGGAGACGCGTAGCTTTTTCGGTATTGCCGCCGGCTTTGATCTCGCCGAGGATCTGCGCATAATCCGCGGGATCGCACACGACCGTCACGTCCGCCCAGTTCTTGGCGGCTGAACGCAGCATCGAAGGTCCGCCGATGTCGATGTTCTCGATAGCATCCTCCATCTTCACATCGGGCTTCGCGATCGTCTGGCGGAACGGATAGAGGTTCACGCAGACCATGTCGATAAATTCGATCTTGTTCTCTTTCAGAGCCTTCAGGTGTTCGGGGTCGTCGCGGCGGGCCAGCAGGCCCCCGTGCACATTGGGATGCAGGGTCTTCACACGGCCGTCACAGATTTCGGGGAATCCCGTAACGTCGCTGATATTGATCACCTCGACACCGCTGTCCGAAAGCAGTTTCATCGTACCGCCCGTGGCGATCACCTCCCAGCCCAGGGCGCGCAGCCCTTTGGCGAACTCCACGACACCGGTTTTGTCACTTACACTAATTAAAGCGCGCATATGCTAATACCTATTTCTGTTTTAATAATTTGTCAATCGTTTCAATATAAAGCGGATACTCCACCGCATGAATCATCGGCTCCAGTTCTTCGATGTCATTGCCCTCGTAGGGAAAAGCCCGCTGGGAGATGATACGCCCGCCGTCCAGTTCGGCATCCACATAGTGGATCGTCACGCCGAAAACCTTGACGCCGTATTCCAGCGCCTGCTCGATGGCGTGCGCCCCGCGGAAAGCCGGCAGCAGCGAGGGATGGATGTTGATGATCCGCCCTCCGTAAGCCCCCAGCAGTACGTCGCCCGCGATACGCATATATCCCGCCAGGCAGACCAGTTCCACGCCCGCGGCATCGAGCCGCGCGACGATCTCCCGTTCGTAATCGGCTTTCGAAGCATACTGCTTCGGAGCGAAAACAAACGCCTCGACCCCGTGCCCGGCAGCCCTTTCGACCACCTTCGCGCCGGGTTTGTCACAGACCATCAGCACGACCTCGGCATTGAGCACGCCCTGCTCGCAGGCCGTGACGATAGCTTCGAAATTCGTACCGCTGCCGCTGGCGAAGACTGCTAACCGATGCATCGGTCAGCGGATTACAACACCCTCGGTGTCCGTTACACGTCCGATGACCGTAGCCTTCTCGCCCTGTGCCGTGAGGATGTCGATGGCCTTCTGCGCCTCCTTTTCATCGAGGGCGATGACCATACCGATACCCATGTTGAAGATGTTGAACATCTCGCGGTGGGCCACCTTGCCGTACTTTTCCAGGAAGTGGAACACGGGCAATATCTCCCACGAACCCTCCTCGATTTCGAGGCCCTGGCCGTCGTGCAGGATGCGGGGGATGTTTTCGTCGAAACCGCCGCCCGTGATGTGGCTGATGCCGTGTACGTCGCAGTTGCGAACCACTTCCAGCACCTGCTTCACGTAGATTTTGGTCGGCGTCAACAGCACTTCGCCCAACAGTTTGTTCGACAATTCGGGATAGGACTCGCGCAGATTCAGGCAGTTGTCCGCAACGATCTTGCGCACGAGGCTGAAACCGTTGGAATGCACACCGCTCGACGCGATACCCACCAGTACGTCGCCCGCCTTGACCTTCGATCCGTCGATCAACTGCGATTTCTCCACGACGCCGACCGTAAATCCGGCGATGTCGTATTCGCCTTCGGCATACATGCCCGGCATCTCGGCGGTCTCGCCGCCCACCAGTGCACAGCCGGCCTGGCGGCAGCCGTCGGCGACACCCGCAACGATGGCTTCGATCTTCTGGGGTTCGTTGCGCCCCACAGCCACATAGTCGAGGAACACCAGCGGTTCCGCGCCCTGCGCCAGCACGTCGTTGACGCACATGGCCACGGCGTCGATACCGATCGTGTCGTGCTTGTCCATCTCGAAGGCCAGCTTGAGTTTGGTTCCCACGCCGTCGGTTCCGCTCACGAGGATCGGTTCCTTCACCCGAAGGGCCGAGAGGTCGAACATTCCGCCGAAAGCGCCGATATTGCCCATTACGCCCAGACGCGAGGTCGACGCAACGTGTTTTTTGATGCGCCGCACCACTTCGTATCCGGCTTCGAGGTTCACGCCGGCTTTTTCATAACTTTGAGCCATAGTAATTTATGGTTTAAGGTTTTCTAACATTTAACGTCTTTGTTGGCCTCGTCGGGCGACTGGTACAGCATCGTGGGATAAACTCCCGTGAAGCAAGCCATGCAAAGCTCCTTGCGGTTGCCCGCCTCGAGCAGCGACTCCGGCGAAAGGAACACCAGCGAATCGGCGCCGATCTCCTCGCACACGCCCCTGAGGTCCTTGCGCGCCGAAATCAGTTCTTCCCGCGTCGAGGTATCCACTCCGTAAAAGCAGGGATTGGTCATCGGAGGGCTGGCGATGCGCACATGCACCTCGGTAGCTCCCGCCTCCTTGAGCATCGTGACGATACGCCGCGAAGTCGTGCCGCGCACGATCGAGTCGTCGACCAGCACCACGCGCTTGCCCCGAACGATCGAACGTACGGCCGAGAGTTTCATCCGCACACCCTTTTCGCGCAGTTCCTGCGAGGGCTGGATGAAGGTGCGACCGATGTATTTGTTCTTGATCAGTCCCATTTCATAAGGCAGTCCGCTCGCCTCGGCGTAACCCATCGCGGCGCTGAGGCTCGAATCGGGAACACCGACCACGATGTCCGCCTCGGCGGGCGCCTCCTTGTAGAGCAGGCGTCCCGACTCCTTGCGGTAGGCATGGACGTTGCAGCCGTCGATGTCGCTGTCCGGGCGTGCGAAATAGATGTACTCCATCGAGCACATCTGGCAGCGCTTGTACATCGAGTAGTCGCGGCTGCGGATGCCCTGTTTGTCGATCGTGACGATCTCGCCCGGCTCGACATCGCGCACGAACTCCGCACCCAGCACATCGAATGCACAGGTCTCGCTCGAAACGACATAACCGTCGCCCAGCTTTCCGATCGACAACGGACGCAGTCCGTATTTGTCGCGGCAGGCATAGATGCGGTTGGCCGTCATGATCAGGAAGGCAAAAGCGCCCTCGAGCATGTTCAGCGCGTCGATGATCGCGAAGATGCGCGGCCGGTCATGGTAGCGCGTCTCCTTTTTGATCAGGTGGGCCAGGATCTCGCTGTCGGAGGTCGACTGGAACAGGCTGCCCTTGTTTTCGAGGTGGCGGCGCAGCAAGGCCGAATTGACGATGTTGCCGTTATGCGCCAGCGCGAAATCGCCTGTATTGTGACGGAAAAGGAAAGGCTGCACATTCTCGATGCCGCCGCCCCCGGCCGTGGTATAACGCACATGCCCGATAGCCATGGAACCCTTCAGCGTGGCGAGTTTCGCCTCGTCGAAAACTTCAGTCACCAGTCCGCCGCCCTTGATGCGGCGGAACGTGCCGTCGTCGTCCACCGAGACGATACCGGCCCCCTCCTGTCCGCGGTGCTGCAACGCATGCAGCCCGTAGTAGGTCAGCGACGCGGCGCCCGGCACTCCATAGATGCCGAACACCCCGCACTCCTCGTGCAACTCGCGGTCGCTAATCACTTCCATCATATTATTCGACGATTTTCTTCAGGCGTGCCAGAATCTCCTCGTAAGCCTCGCGGACCTTGCCCAGGTCGCGGCGGAAACGGTCCTTGTCGAGTTTTTCGTTGGTCGTAGCGTCCCACAGGCGGCAGGTGTCGGGCGACACCTCGTCGGCCAGCACGATTTCGCCATCCGAGGTTCTGCCGAACTCGATCTTGAAGTCCACGAGCTTGATGTTCATCTTCAGGAACATCTCCTTGAGCACCTCGTTGATTTTGGCCGTCATGGCGTACATTTCGTTGAGTTCCTCGTAAGTCGCGGCGCCGAGCGCCACGGCGTGGTGGTCGTTGATCAGCGGATCGCCCAGTTCGTCCTTCTTGTAGCAGATGTCGAAGATGACGTTCGAAGGCTGCGTACCCTCCTCGATGCCGAGGCGCTGGGCCATCGAACCGGCGATTACGTTGCGTACGATAACCTCCAGCGGAATGATCTCGACACGGCGGCAGATCTGGTCGCGGTCGTTGATGGTCTCGATATAGTGGGTCTTCACGCCGGCCTTCTGCAGCTCTTTGAAGATCAAGGTCGAAATAGCGTTGTTCAGCACTCCCTTGTTCTCGATCGTAGCCTTCTTGATGTTGTTGAAAGCCGTAGCCGCATCCTTATAGTGAATGATGATCTTATCGGGATCGTCCGTGCGGAAAACCTGTTTTGCCTTGCCCTCATAGAGCATTTCGAGCTGTTTCATGTTGTTTGGGTGTTTTTAATTATTTGATTTATTGCCTTATTTCAGATTGAAGTCGACGACGATCGGACGATGGTCCGAAGGATGCCAGAAGTTCGAAAGATTGCCCGGATCGCGGACCGGAGTCGTATAGCCGTCCGTCACGACATCGGCATGCGTCACCAGTTCATAGAGCGCAGGCGTGCAGTAGACGAAGTCGATGCGCGATTTCCCGCCGGTCGTCGTCTTGAACTCGCCCGGGTATTTCTCGGCGATCACATCGACGTAGGGCGTGTTTTGAAGGATATAGTCGTGGACCAGAAAACGCGTGTCGTCCGCCGGGTACTTGTAGAACCAGTTGTCGCGCGACGAACGCGAATTGAAGTCGCCCATCATCATCCAAAGCTGCTCCTTAGCATCGGGAACCGTGCCGATCGTATGGTTGCAGATGTATTCCAACTCCATACGGCGGTATTTGTCGCCGCCGTGCTCCGCTTTGCTCGCGTCGCGGTCCTTTGCCTCGAAAGCATAAGCCTGGGGCCACGTGTGAAGCGTCACGATATTGATCGTCTTGCCGTTTTTCGCGATACGGGCCCAGCCGCAGCCGTGCGAAACAACGCTGTCGGGTCGGGAACCGATAATGCGGGCCACGTTTTCGATCGGGTATTTCGATGTGATGACCTGCGGGAAATTATCCCGGTGACCGCCTTTATACCAGTACTTGTGTCCGTAGCGGGCGGCCAGTTCTCCCCAGTTATCCGTCAAATAACGATCTTCGGGCGCCATTTTCTCGGCCGAACCCGTTTTATAGTTCGATTGCGCTTCGCACCACACGCAAACATCCGGAGCCTGGGAATTAACCCATTCCACGAATTTATCGTAGTTATCGCCCTGGCCCGACCACATCCCGTTCTGGATGTTCCAGTACAAAAGACGAAGGTTGTCATCGGTCTGGGCGCTGCTGCGCCCCGGAAGTAAGATCGCAGTGAAGAGCAATGCTGCCCACAAGGTAAATAAGGAGGTTTTCATCAGCGTAGTAGTTTGGTTTATTACTTTTTGCGGAAATAGGCCACGGCGTTCGCAAACAGCGATTGCTGCTTGTTGCCGGCGATATTTTTGAAAAGGTTCTCCTCGTAGCGCTCCGTGTGGCCCATCTTACCCAGAATCTGACCGTTCTGCGAGATGATGCCCTCGATGGCATACAACGAGCCGTTGGGGTTATACGGAGCCTCGGCGGCAGGCTTTCCTTCAGCATCGGCATACTGGAAAGCGACCTGTCCGTTGGCAAAGAGTTCCCTGGCGAGCGTTTCGCTCACGACGAACTTGCCTTCGCCGTGGCTGACGGCGATCGAATGCAACTCGCCGAGTTCAAAGCCCGCGAGCCACGGGGAAGCGGTCGTCGCAACGCGCGTCGTGACGATCTGCGAAATGTGGCGGTTGATGTCGTTGCGGAACAGCGTCGGCGAATCCTTGGTGACCATGCCCAGTCGGCCGTAGGGCAAAAGGCCCGATTTGACCAGCGCCTGGAAACCGTTGCAGATGCCCAGAATCAGACCGCCGCGGTCGATCAACGCGTGTATTTCTTCGCGAATATCTTTGTTGTTCAGTACGTTGACAATAAACTTCGCACTTCCGTCGGGTTCGTCGCCTGCGGAGAAACCGCCGCTCAGCACGAAGATATGCGCCTGGCGGATATGCTCCTTCATCTCGGCGATCGAACGCAGGATGTCGTCGCCTGCGATGTTGCACAACACGCTCATCCGCACCTCGGCTCCCGCCTTGCGGAATGCCTTGGCCGTATCGTAATCGCAGTTCGTGCCGGGGAACACCGGAATATAGACCACCGGGGTTTCGACTGCCGCACCGGGATAGGTGAAACTCTTCGGCGCCGGCTGCGAGGTCATTACCTCCGTCAACCGCAGGTCTTTGTCCGGGTAAACAGCCGCAAACTTCTCGGTATTGGCCTTATAGAGCTCGTCGAGCGGCATCCGGACACCATTGACCGTCAGCGCCTCCTCGGCCACCGTAAAGCCCAACTGCTCGGCATGGGGATATTCGAGCGTACCCTCGCACTCGACGAGAATCGAGCCGTAGGCATATTCGTAGAGTTTCTTTTCATCGAAGGTCACCTCCGCACCGATGCCGTTGCCGAAAGCCATCTTCGCAAGGCCCTCGGCGATGCCGCCGAAGCCCACGGACCAGGCCGAAAGGATTTTCCCGGACTCGATCTGTTCGCTGACGAACGAAAAGTTCTGCTTGAGCTGCGCCGTGTCGGGCATGTAGTTCTCGTGCGGGGTATGCCGTACGAGGTAGATGCGGTGTCCGGCCCCTTTCAGGTCGGTCGAAATGACCGTCGGAGCGGCGACCGTCGTGATGCCGAAAGCCATCAGCATCGGCGGAACGTTGATGTCCTGGAACGTTCCGGACATCGAGTCCTTGCCGCCGATCGAAGGCAGGCCCAGTTCGACCTGCATCTTCAGCGCGCCGAGCAGCGCACTGAGGGGCTTGCCCCACGACTCGGGGTTCTTGGTCATGCGTTCGAAATACTCCTGGTAGGAGTAGCGCATCCTGTCATAACGGGCGCCCGCCGCCACGACCTTGGCCGCGGCTTCCACGACGGCATAGGCCGCACCGTGGTAGGGGCTCCACGAAGCTACATAGGGGTTGTAGCCGAAAGCCATGACGCTGGCCGTCTCGGTATAACCGTCGGTCGGGAGTTTCTGCACCGAGACCTGCGTCTCGCTGCGCTGCCTGCGGCCGCCGAAGGGCATCAGCACCGTGGAACGGCCGATCGTCGAGTCGAACATTTCGATCAGCCCCCGCTGCGAGACGACGTTGTTGTCTTTCAGGTTATTCGCAAAGCGCTCGGCAAGCGTCTCCCCCGCCACTTCGCGGACAAAAGGATTGCGGTTCTCCACCTCGCCGATCTTGGCTTCGGCATAGTGTTTGGCGCCGGCGCTGTCGATAAACTCGCGGCTCAGGTCCACGACCTTCCGCTCGCCGTTGAACATCCGCATGCGCGCCGTATCCGTCACATCGGCCACGTGCACCGCCTCGATATTCTCCTCGCGGCAGTAGTTCATAAACTCCTCGGCATCCTTCGCCTCGACGACCACCGACATGCGCTCCTGCGACTCGCTGATGGCGAGTTCCGTGGAGTTCAGGCCGCTGTACTTGGTCTTCACGCGGTCGAGGTAGATGTCCAGTCCGTCGGCCAGCTCGCCGATGGCGACGCTGACGCCGCCGGCCCCGAAGTCGTTGGACTTCTTAACCAGGCGCGTTACCTCGGGACGGCGGAACAGCCGTTCGAGTTTGCGCTCCTCGGGGGCGTTGCCCTTCTGAACCTCGCTGCCGCAGGTTTCGAGCGACTTCACGTCGTGCTCCTTCGACGAACCCGTAGCTCCGCCGATGCCGTCGCGGCCCGTACGGCCGCCGAACATGATGATCTTGTCGCCGGGAGCAGGCCGCTCGCGGCGAACGTTTTCGGCCTTCACGGCTCCGACCACCGCGCCGACTTCGAGGCGTTTGGCCACATAGTCGTCGTGGTAAATCTCGCGCACGTGGGTCGTGGCCAGTCCGATCTGGTTGCCGTAGCTCGAATAACCCGCCGCGGCTTTTTTCGAAATGACACTCTGCGGCAGTTTTCCGGAGAGCGTGTCGCTGACTTTCTGGTAGATATTGCCGGCTCCCGTAACGCGCATCGCCTGGTAGACATAGCTGCGGCCCGACAGCGGGTCGCGGATAGCGCCACCCAGGCAGGTCGAGGCTCCGCCGAAGGGTTCGATCTCGGTCGGGTGGTTGTGGGTTTCGTTCTTGAATTGCAGCAGCCACTTTTCGGTCTTTCCGTCGACATCGATGTCGATATAGACCGAGCAGGCATTGTTCTCCTCGGAGACCTCCAAATCGTCCAACAGGCCCTTCTTGCGCAGGTAACGGGCTCCGATCGTCGCCATATCCATCAGGCAGAGGCTCTTGTGCTCGCGCCCCAGTTCGCGGCGGATGCGCAGGTACAGCGCCAGCGAGTCCTCGATCTCGTCCTTGGCGAACGACTCCTCGACGGTGATGCCTTCGAGTTCGGTCGTAAAGGTCGTATGGCGGCAATGGTCGCTCCAATAGGTATCGAGGATGCGCAGTTCCGTTTCGTAGGGATCGCGGCCCTCGGCGCGGAAATACTTCACCACCTCGCGCAGGTCGTCGGCGTTCATCGCCAGCCCCTGAGCCTTGCAGTAGGATTCGAATTCCGAATCGGCCATCTCCCGGAAACCCTCGAGCACCTCGACGGGTTTCACCTCGGCCTGCTCCAGGTCGGTCAGCACCGAAAGGTTCTTCTCGCGCGACTCAACGGCATTGATGTAGTAATGTTTGATTTTGGCCAGATCCCCGTCGGTCACCTTGTCGTCGAAAACGAGCAGTTTCGAGGAACGGATGTTGACCTGGGCTTCGGGGTCGATCAGCCGCACGCAGTCCGCTGCCGAAGCGGCACGCTGGTCGAACTGGCCGGGCAGGTATTCCACGGCGATATACTTGCGGCCCGTGAGGTCGCAGGCGTCGGTCACGGAGTCGGTCACCACCTCGCCGAAGACCGTATAACGGCTCTTCTCCAGCAGTTCCGCACTGAAGCCGAACAGGTCGTAAACACAGAGCAGGCGCACCTCGCCCAGTTCGAGATTCAGGTTTGCATTCAGCTCGCGGCGCAGGCTCTCGGCCTCGACACGGAAGCGGGGCAGTTTTTCTACAAAAATACGATAGTTGGTCGTGTTCATTTTATTTTGTTTGCACTTATTTTACAAATCTTTCGGCCCATTCCTCAGCGTAATTCCCGGCATCCATACCGACAAAAGTAATATGCCCCATCTTGCGCTTGGGACGACTTTCGGTCTTGCCGTAGAGATGGACATATACACCCGGCAGGTTCTCCGCAGCCACCTTTTTAGCTGCTTCGAGGTCTTGGCCCAGAATGTTTTTCATCACCGTGGGAGCCACCAGCCGCGGCTCCTGCAAGGGCTCCCCGACAAGGTAGCGGACCAGTTCACGAAACTGGTTCGTGGTCGAGCCCTCGATGGTGTAGTGGCCCGAATTATGCGGACGCGGAGCCATCTCGTTGAAATAAATCGCATCGCCCCGGATGAAATACTCGATGGCCAGGATGCCCTCATAACCGCAGTCGCGCATGAAACGTTCGCTTTCGGCCTTCATCCGCGCCAGCACCTGCGGATCGGCCCCGGAGGGAACGATACAGAGGTCGAGGATTCCGTCGCGGTGGATGTTGCGCCCCACGGGGAAACTCACGACTTTCCGACCGTCGGAAACCATCACGATGCTGGCTTCGGAATCGAACGGCACGAACTCCTCCAGGATGCAGGGAACCGCAAGCAGGGGCAGCGCCCGGGCAATGTCGGCTTCGGTCTTCAAGACCATCTGTCCGTGCCCGTCGTAACCCAGCGTACGGGTTTTCAACACAGCGGGAAGCCCCAGCCGCTTCACGGCTTCGCGCAGCGACGCTTCGTCGCCGACAGCCTCGAAACCGGGCGTGCGCAGCCCGTGGTCGCGGGCGTTCGACTTTTCGCGCAAGCGGTCCTGCGAATCGTAAAGGGGTTTATACCCCTGCGGGATATTGTATTTTTCGCACAGCGGAATCAGAATATCCCCCGGTACATTTTCGAATTCATAGGTCACGGCGTCGCTGCGGCGGCAAAGTTCTTCGAGCGCCGCGGCATCGTCGTAGGCCGCAACGATATGTTCGTCGCAGACGTTGAATGCCGGAGCGTCGGCCGCAGGATCGAGGCACACGGTGCGCACACCCAATTCCCGGGCCTGTTCGGCGATCATCAAGCCCAACTGGCCGCCGCCTATGATACCGATGGTCTTCATTGATTCAGAGCTATGTTGTTCATTCTTCATCTTCTTTTTGCTTTCGACCGCTGTCATTCGCGGCGTGCCGCCGCGTTTACAAGTCCGACCCCACCCCAAGCCCCTCCCTCGGGAGGGGCTTATCGCATGCGGTCGGAACTACCCAGCTATATTTCAGCCTTCAGCACATCCGCGGTTTGTTTCGAGCGGAAGGCGTCGAGTTTCGCAGCCAGTTCCGCATCCTGCAAAGCGAGGATCGACACGGCGATCAGCGCGGCGTTCTTCGCGCCGTTGATAGCCGTCGTAGCCACGGGAACGCCCGCGGGCATCTGCACGATCGAGAGCAGCGAGTCCAGCCCGTTCAGGGCACGCGACTTCACGGGAACACCCACGACGGGCAGCGGGGTCATTGAAGCCACCATGCCCGGCAGGTGCGCCGCGCCGCCGGCCCCGGCGATGATCACGCCGATACCACGGCCCTTGGCCGTCTTGGCATATTCGCACAGCAGATCGGGCGTGCGATGGGCGCTGACTACCCGTTTTTCGAAATCCACACCGAACGTTTCGAGCATGGCGACAGCCTCGGCCATCACCTCGTAATCGCTCACAGAGCCCATAATCACGCCGACCTTCATCGTTTATATATTGGTTTTAAGTTAATAATCTAAAAAAGCAAACCGCCACGACATCGCATGTCATGGCGGTCTGGTATCTATCCGAGCAGCCCACGAGCAGGTATCTGCTGCTCCCGGGACTGTGCACGTCGCATCTGTTGCTGACACATCCACGAATAGAAGGCAGCGGCCTGGCCCTGCTGTTTCTTTCGTTCGCGTTGGTCGATATTGCAGCCTGAAATCATCGGAATTAACCTAACAGTTGTAAAAACAACGTTACAAAAGTAGTGCTTTTCGGCATACTTTCAAAATTCCGGGACACATTCTATCGACAATTTATCGACATTCCGAAAGCTCCTGCATCCGAACGTCCCGGATCATCCTAAACGGCTGCCGGCACGACAGGTTCTGAATTCCAGAACGGTCGTCCTCCGGCATATCACCGCCGCGGGGCTCCGCTTATTTCTCCGCGGCCGCGCCGCCGTCGGGATAGGTAAACGGAATGAAGCGCGTCATCAAAAAGGCCGGAATCGTGGCGAACATCACCAGGACGAAGAACCATTTATAAGTCAGCGCATCGCTCAGATACCCGGAAACAGCACCCGTAAGCATCACCGAAAGGTTCATGATGCCCGAAGCAAACGCATAATGCGCCATCTGATGCCTGCCGGGCGCTACCTGCTGCATCATGAAGAGCGTCAGTCCCACGAATCCGAAGCCGTAGCCGAAGTACTCCACGACAATACCCCCGCCCACAAGCCACATGTTCGACGGCTGGAACGACGCCAGCAGGGCGTAAACCGCAAACGGGAGATTGAAAACGCAGCATAATGTAAAAAGAGTCCGTTTCAGCCCCCGGTGCGCAATATAGTAACCCGCAAGCAGGGAGCCCAGCAAAAAGGCCCCGGCGCCGAAAGAGCCGTAATAGAGACCGATCTGCTGATTGGTAAGCCCCAATCCTCCCGCCGACGTGTCGGCTTTCAGGAACAGCGGGACAATCTTCATGACAAAACCTTCGCCCAAACGGTACAGGATAATAAAAGCGATGTAATACCAAATATGCCGCTTGGTGAAAAAAGCCGCTATAACCTCCTTCAACTCCCGCAAGCCCTCTCCGAGCGTATGCTTTTCCGCCGCCGCACCGCCCGAAGGCAATGCGCGGAGATGGTAGATTCCCAATAGGACCAGCACGACGCAAAGGATTGCCAACACGACCGACCACGCCTGCACATAGGCTCCGAATCCGCCTCCGTCCGTTGCGCCGAACCGGTTAAAGAGCCAGCCGGCCAGCCAAACCAGGCCGCCCGTAGCGACCAATTTCGCCAGGTTGTAAAATGCCCCCTGCCAGCCGATATACTTTGCCTGATCCGAGGCGCTGAGTTCCGACATGTAGACACCGTCGGCCGCAATGTCGTGCGTGGCTCCGCTGAAAGCGACGACGGCGAACACGGCGACAGCAATGGCAAAATAATGGGGAAGGTGGAGCGCCAGTACGGCAACTCCGAATAGAACGCCGCTCAGCAACTGCGTCGCTACGACAAAGAATTTCTTCGTTCGATAAAGTTCCAGAAACGGACTCCATAGGAACTTGATCGTCCAGGGCCACATGATCAGGGAGGTCCAGAACGCAATCTGCGCGTCCGGAATTTCGAGGTCTTTGAACATGACGGCCGAAACCATGTTCAGCACGACGAACGGAAGGCCCATCGCAAAATACAGCGTCGGAACCCACGAGAGCGGAGCGTGTCGAGAATAATGGGGAGATTGCATAGATTATATACAAGATAAGTAAACAGAATGCTGCAAAACGCCTTTCAACATACAAGGCAAAGTCCCTGGCCGCAACGGAAAACCAGATCGATTCGAGGCTGCAAATGTAACCAAAACCGGCTGATTTACAAAATTACAGGGAGAAAAGTCCGGCTTTTATTCGCAGGAACAGCGATCGTACAATATGTAATACGGCCCGCCTGTATTATCCGAACGCCGGTTTTCCGCATTTTAAAGACACACCGTTTTATACGCAACCGAAGAACTATTTCGCGGCAAATTGTTCAAATTTCACTTTTATTGTTACCTTTGTCTAGAAACCACTGTTGCAGTTTCATAGCCGACAAAAGCATCCGAGAAATTGAATAATTCGGTAAATACAATATTATCAGTAATTTCCAACCCAGCTTTTCATCGGGGGGGGGAATTTTCATAGCAGGCGAATCCCCAATCGGATTCGTCGGTATTTTCGCGTATCGGGCAGACGTGACTTCAAATGGCAGGCGACAAAACAGACATCATCTCCTCCACGGAATTCGGAAAACTTTTTTTCGAGTTCAAGCCCCGTTTTATCGCCCTGGCATACCGCTACGTCCGCGATAGGGAAACCGCCGAAGACCTGGTGTCGGACAGTTTCATGACCTTTTGGGAAATGCACAAAAACCTGCCGGCGGACATCAATGTGCCGGCTTATATCCTCACCTCGGTCAAAAACCGCTGCTTAAATCATCTCAACGCTCAAATCCGCCACCGCAGGGCTGAACAGGACATGCATTCGACGCTGACGCGCCGATTGCATGCCGACGTGCGCTCGCTGTCAGCCTGCGATCCGGACCTGCTCTTCTCCGAAGAGATTCGCGCCATCATGAAACAGGCAGTCCGCAAAATGCCCAAAATGACCCGCAACGTATTCTTGTTAAGCCGGATCAAGAATATGACATACAGCGAAATAGCCGCCGAACTGGGAATCTCCGTCAGCCATGTCAATTTCGAAATCCGCCGGGCGCTCAATCTGATGCGCTCCGAGTTGAAAGATTATCTCCCGGCCGTACTGATCACCCTGCTGCTCTCGTCCAGGTGGTAAAAAAGCACCCCGCAAGGCCGCCCGGAGTTCATTTCAATCTTTTTTCAAAAAAACTGCATTTTTTACTACTTACCCCGTCCGCGTGTTTGTTATTACTATATAACACGAACACATGGACGATCTTTTATTGCAGAAATACCTGAGAAACGAGACCTCGGAGGAGGAACTCGTCGAAGTGCTCGACTGGTTGGATGCGTCAGTGGAAAATCAGCAGCATCTCGATCATCTCGACTATATTTCCAACCTCAACATCCTGGCCGGAGAGACACAGCCCCGTGTGCGCAGACGCACCGTTTCGCTCTGGAAAAGAGCGGCGCAATGGAGTGCCGGAGCGGCCGCCATGCTGCTCGTGTGTGCCGGGTTGAGCCACTATCTGGCCGACAAGGTAATCGAACACCGTGCCCAGAACATGATGGCCATTACCGCACCCAACGGACAAAGCATGTCCGTCACCCTGAGCGACGGAACGACCGTATGGCTCAATTCGGGCGCCAAACTGGAATATCCTTCGATTTTTTCCAGAAAGACACGCCGGGTCAAAATCTCGGGCGAAGCCATGTTCGAGGTGGAACACGACGCCGGCCGGCCGTTCGTCGTGGAAACATTTGCCTGTGATGCCGAGGTGCTGGGCACGAAATTCAACATCCTCGCCGATGCCCGGACCTCCAGTTTCTCGGCGGCGCTGCTCGAAGGACGGCTGAAAATCTCAAACCGCCGGATAGGCGGCGAATCCTTCATTCTTTCCCCCAACGAGCAGATCGACCTGATCGACGGACATCTCAAACTCAACCGGATAACCGATCCGGATGATTTCCGCTGGGTCGACGGACTGATGAACCTGAACACGCTGTCGTTCGGGGAAGTAATCCGCAAATTCGAGAACTATTACGGAGTCCGGATCACGATCGACAATCCCGAGGAAATCCCCGAACTCAAATACCACGGCAAAATCCGCGTGTCGGACGGTGTGGATCATGCGCTGAAGCTACTCCAGATAACCAATAACTTCATCTATACGCGCAACGACGAAACGAATACGATACACATAAAAATAATTAAAATCTAAAACGACCCTATGGACTAAAACGACCTCTGCCTCAAGACACTTTTATTCTGCACCGCCGAACGCTCGCGGACACAACCTCATCCGCAGACGGGAGATAAACAGTGATTCGATTGCTAACCTATTGATCTTTAATCAGCAAACTTATGAAAAATTTAAGTATTAGGCAGATAAAATGCCTGATTACTCTAATTCTTGCCGTGTTCCTGTGCAGTGCGCCCGCCGTGGCCCAAACACAGAAAATCACGGTAAAGCTCGACATGACGAATGTTCCGATGAAGACCGTCATGAACGAAATCGAAAAGCAGACCAAGTACCTCTTCCTTTATACGGACGAAATCGACACGGAACGCATCGTTTCGATCAAGGTCGATTCCAAGCCTCTCAACGAAGCACTGCCGCTGTTGTTCAAGGACACGGATATCACCTATGAGATTACGGTTCCGAACATCGTGTTGTCGAAGCGCATCGTCGCTGCAAAGCCGTCGGCCATCTCGGGTGTGGTGAAGGATTCCGGCGGTCTGGGCATTATCGGAGCCACCGTCCTGATCAAGGGCACGACCGTCGGCACGACCACAGGCATCGACGGAGACTTCGCCCTGACGGTTCCCGCCTCGGTCGACAATCCCGAGCTGACGGTCAGTTTCATCGGCTACGAAACCCGAGTCGTGCCCATCGGCTCGCGTACGACTTTCGACATTACGCTGTCCAACTCGTCCATCGAGGTCGAGCAGGTCGTCGTTACGGCCCTGGGAATCAAACGCTCCGAAAAAGCGCTTTCATACAACGTCCAGCAGGTGAATTCCGATGCCATCACGGCCAACAAGGACGCCAACTTCATCAACTCGCTCAACGGCAAGGTCGCAGGTGTGAACATCAACGCTTCGTCGGCCGGCGTCGGCGGCGCCTCGAAGGTCATCATGCGCGGAATGAAGTCCATCTCGCAAACCTCGAACGCGCTTTACGTGATCGACGGCGTGCCGATGTTCACCAAAGCCCAGGAGGGCGGCACGGAGTTCAGTTCGCAGGGTACGACCGATCCCATTGCAGACATCAACCCCGAAGACATCGAGTCGATTTCCGTACTGACGGGCGCTGCAGCAGCCGCACTGTACGGTTCGGACGCAGCCAACGGCGCCATTGTCGTGACGACCAAAAAGGGACAGGCGGGACAGCTCTCCGTCACCGTGACGAGCGGCATCGAGATCATGACTCCGTTCGTCCTTCCCGAGTTTCAGAACCGTTACGGTACGGGCAACCTCCGCGTGCCGGACGGAGCTGAGCATCTGAGTTGGGGCAAAGCGCTCAACAGCGCCAACAAAATGGGTTACGATCCTCGTCACGACTACTTCCGCACCAGCACGGCCAACAACGAGAGTTTTTCGCTTTCCGCAGGTACGGAACGCAATCAGACCTACTTTTCAGCCGCGGCAATCAACTCCCGCGGCATCGTCCCCAATAACAGCTACGACCGCTACAACTTCACCTTCCGCAACACGACCTCTTTCCTGAACGAAAAGATGAGACTGGACGTAGGAGCCAGCTACGTCCTGCAGGAAGACTGCAACATGATCAACCAGGGAACCTACAACAACCCCATCGTGGGCGCCTATCTCTTCCCCCGCGGCAACGACTGGGAGGAGATCAAGATGTACGAACGATACAATCCCGTAGACAAAATCTCCACGCAATACTGGCCCATCGGCGCTGCCGGAATGACCATGCAGAACCCCTACTGGGTCAACTACCGCAACCTGCGCGAAAACCGCAAGGACCGCTACATGCTCAATGCAGCGCTCTCCTACGACATCCTCGACTGGCTGAACGTCTCGGGGCGTATCCGTGTCGACAACTCGCACAATACTTACACCGAGAAAGCCTACGCCTCGACGAATACACAGCTGACCGAATTGTCGGAGAACGGTCTTTTCGGAATCACGAAGAGCATGGACCGCCAAGTTTACGGCGACGCCCTGCTCAACATCAACAAAACGTTCGGCGACGACTGGTCGTTACAGGCCAACGTCGGCGCTTCGTTCTCGGACATGAAGAACGAAGCCATGAAGATCCGCGGTCCCATCTCCGACGGCAAATCAGGCGAGAAGGCCGGTCTGGCCAACGTATTCAACATCCAGAACCTCAGCAATTCGACCCGGACCACCCGGTCGCAGACAGGCTGGCGCGAACAGACCCAGTCGATTTTCGCATCGGCCGAAATCGGTTATAAGGGAACCTATTACCTGACACTGACCGGCCGCAACGACTGGCCTTCGCAGTTGGCGGGTCCGCATTCGAATGCCAAATCGTTCTTCTATCCGTCGGTCGGTGCTTCGGTCGTGCTATCGCAGATTATCGGCAACATGCCCGAAAACCTCTCCTACATCAAACTTCGCGGCTCGTTCGCTTCGGTAGGCGTATCGTTTGCGCGTTACATCGCCAATCCGCTTTACGGATGGGACGAAAGCGGTCTGG
Source organism: Alistipes sp. D31t1_170403_E11 (assembly GCF_015553985.1). Taxonomy (NCBI): domain Bacteria; kingdom Pseudomonadati; phylum Bacteroidota; class Bacteroidia; order Bacteroidales; family Rikenellaceae; genus Alistipes; species Alistipes sp. D31t1_170403_E11. The sequence goes on from NZ_JADNHQ010000001.1 coordinate 685,629, forward strand.
GATGGAACCTCCAAACGCAGTACCCGGCTTTCCACCTCCAGCCCGAGCGTACCAAATCGTTCGAAGTAGGTCTTACGATGCGTTTTCTCAAACACTTCAACCTCGATCTGACCTACTACAATTCGCGCACGCAGAACCAGACCTTCGACCCGCAAATTCCGGGCGGCTCGGGTTACTCCTCGATCATCATTCAGTCAGGTAACGTCCGCAACCGCGGTATCGAGCTGGCATTGGGTTACAAGAACACCTGGAGGGACTTCACGTGGGATACGAACTACACGTTCTCGACCAATAAGAACAAAATCACCTCGCTGGCCAACAACTGTATCAACCCGGCGACCGGCGAACAGTTCAGCATCGACCTGCTCGACATGGGCGGCCTGGGCGACGCCCGGTTCCTGCTGATGGAAGGCGGTACGCTGGGCGACCTCTATTCGCTCGTCGACCTGAAATACGACAACAACAACGCCATCTACGTCGACGAGGAGGGCAATATCCCCACCCAGTCGATCGAGGATGTGAAAAAGTTCATCAAACTGGGTTCCGTGCTGCCCGACGCCAACATGTCGTGGCGAAACGACTTCCGCTGGAAAAACCTGAATTTCGGATTCATGGTGTCTGCACGTCTGGGCGGCGTCGTCTTCTCCCGCACACAAGCCACACTCGACTACTTCGGCGTGTCGGAAGCTACCGCCGCAGCCCGTGACAGGGGAGGGGTTATGATCAACGGCCGCGACATGGTAGACGCCAATCTCTGGTACTCGGCAATAGCCGGAGGCAACTCCCTGCCCCAGTTCTACACCTACTCGGCGACCAACGTACGCTTGCAGGAGGCTTCGATCGGCTACACGATCCCCCGCAAATGGCTGCGCAACGTCTGCGAAATCACCGTCTCCGTCGTAGGCCGCAACCTCTGGATGATCTACAACAAAGCGCCGTTCGACCCCGAGTCGATCGCTACGACCGGCAACTACTATCAGGGAGTCGACTACTTCATGATGCCGTCGCTGCGGAACGTAGGATTCAACCTCAGACTCAAATTCTAAAGTTGCAACCGTTATGAAAAACACAATTATAAAATCGGTATTCGCCCTGGCCCTTGCATGCAGTGGGGCATCGTGCACCGGCAATTACCTCGAAATAAACAGCAACCCCTACGAGGTCACCGAGGACGAAATGCAGCGAAAAGGCTACGCTGTCAGATCCTACCTCAACTCCATCTTCGGAACGATCATTTCGCCCGACGTAAATACGACGCAGTTCACCGACGCCCTGCTGGGCGGAACGCAGGGCGGTTACTTCGCCGACTCGCAGAACGGTTGGAAGACGACCATCTCCAATTACAACCCCACGAACGACTGGACGCGCGTATTCATGTACAGCGACCGGATTATCCCGGTGCTTTACACCAATCTGATGAAGCTGAACGGCATCTCCGAAGACCCGATCGTGCTCTCCATCGCCAAAATCGCGAAAGTCTGCGCCATGAACCGCGTAACGGACGCTTACGGTCCGATTCCCTACTCGGAAATCGGAATCAGCGGAAAGATTCAGGTTCCCTACGATACGCAGGCCGACGTTTACCGGCAGATGTTCGACGAACTGGACGAAGCGATCGAGATGCTGACGGCACACAGCAGCGAGGCCATCACGGCTTCGATCGACCCAGTTTACGAAGGCAGCGCGGAAAAGTGGTGCAAATTCGCCAACTCGATGAAACTGCGCCTGGCGATGCGCGTCGTCTACACCGATTTCACCAGTTCGAAAGGTAAAACGCCCCGGCAGTTGGCCGAGGAAGCAGTAAGCAACAAGGTCGGCGTTTTCACTTCGAACAGCGACATCGCCAAACTGCCCTCGGTCGCCTTCGGCAAGGACGGCAACCCGTTGCGGGCCGCCTGTCTGTATAACCAGCCGGAAGGCTCGAATACGGGCGGCGACACCCACGCGGCGGCCGATATCATCTGCTACATGAACGGCTACAACGACCCCCGCCGCGACAAGTACTTCATCAAGTCCGAATGGGAGGACATCGACTATGTGGGCATACGCCGCGGCATCGAGATTCCTTCGCTGAACACGATCGGGCGTAAATATTCGGGCGTAAAGTTCGAGAATGACGCCGAGACTCCGCTCTATTGGATGAACGCTGCCGAAGTCGCATTCCTGAAAGCCGAGGCCAAAGCCGTCTTCGACATGAATATGGGCCCCGGAACGGCCAAGGACTTCTACGAGGAGGGGATTCGCCTCTCGTTCGAGCAATGGGGCGTCACGGGCCTTGCCGAATACATCGCCGGCACGACGCTTCCGCAAACTTACATCGACCCCAACGGCGGCACGAACAGCGACAAGAACAACAGCCTCTCCCAGCTCGGCGTCGCCTGGGACAACAACGCTTCGAAAGCCCAGATGCAGGAGCGCATCATCACCCAGAAGTGGATCGCCAACTGGCAGCTCGGCAACGAGGCATGGGCCGACTACCGCCGCACAGGCTTCCCGCGTCTGCTTCCCGCCACGGCGAACAAGAGCAGCGTCGTCGATTCAAAACTCGGCGCCCGCCGTATGCCCTATCCCACGGAGGAGAGGACCAGCAACGCGGAAAACTACGCCAAGGCCGTGGAACTGCTGGGCGGCAGCGACAACATGGCAACCCGCATCTGGTGGGACTGCAACCCCGACGTCAAATAACCGCTCACGCAGTTTAAAACGCATAAAATGAAATTCGACATGAAAAACATACTCATTCCGGCTCTTGCTGCAACGGCCCTTCTGGCCTCCTGCAGTGAGTGGACCGAAGCCGAAAACAAGGACTACCTGCCCCAGATACGGCAGGACGACCCGACCTACCTGGCCTCGCTCCGGGCTTTCAAGGCCGACGAAAGCGGACACAAGGTGGTGATGATGACTGTTCAGGGAACCTCCGCAGCGCCGAACCGGCAGAACCAGCATCCGACGGCCATGCCCGACAGCGTCGACTACCTCCTGATGACCGATGTCGACGACCTGCATCCGGAGATTGTAGCCGAGATCGCCGAAGTCCGCTCGACGAAAGGGACGCATTCGCTCAACGTCGTGGACTACGCAACGATCCAGAACGCCTGGAACGCCCTGAAAGAGGCCGCCGCCGACACGGAACACGAGAGCGACTACACCGAAGAGAAATTCCCGGCCTATTGCAAAGCGCAGACCGAAACGCAGCTCTCGAACTGCAACCGGTACGGCTTCGACGGCATCGTGGTCTCCTACACGACCTCTCCCGGAGATGAGATCGCGAACGGGCAGGCAACCTTCATGGCCTGCGTCAAGACGTGGCGCCAGAGCAATCCGGACATGCTGCTGTTCACGCGTACCGCCTATATCCCCAACCTGTTGATCCCGGAATTGCTGCCCGACAGCAAATTCATCATCCTCGTCGCCGACGCGAGCCGGAAGACCGCTTCAGACCTGACGCTATGGGCCAGAAACCACCTGCGCGACACCAAGGACAAACTCGGAGAGGAGAAGTTCAGCGAATTCTCCGACCGTTTCGTCATGGAAGCGTCCGTTCCGTCGCTCGAAACCGGCGAACAGACCGGCGCAACGGTGCAGGTTGCGGCGGCATGGGTCGCAGATCCGACGAAAGACACGAAAGTCGACTACGACAAGGTGGGTCTCTGCGTCCTGGATGCCCCGAACGACTACTTCAACAACCTGACGAATTACAAAAATATCCGCGAGGCCATCGGCATTCTGAACCCCGAAAACGACAACGACAATGAAAACGATCATGAATAAATCAGGATTTACCTGGTTCATCCTCCTAGCTCTGGCCTTTACCGGTTGCCAGGGCGACCAGGAGGGCAAGCATCACTTCGACAACAAAGTATTCATTTCGGCCGCAAGCTATACCCCCGAGGTACGCGTCATGCGTGATGCGCTCGACGTAACCAAAGAGCAGACCTGCGAGATCACCGTCGCCATGGCGCAGCCCGTAGCCAAAGACATCGCTGTTTCGTTCGCCGAGGCTCCCGAACTGCTCGACCGCTACCGGACGTTCTACGACGATCCAACGGCCCGGCTGCTTCCTTCGGACGGAGGATATTACGATTTCTCGCAGATTTCCGCCGTCATTAAGACGGGGCTGGTCCAGAGCGAACCGCTCGCCTTTACATTCAAGAACCTCGACAAACTGCCTATCGAAAACAAGGAACGTTACGTGCTTCCGATGACGATCGTTTCGGCCGACGGCATGGATGTGCTCGAAAGCGCCAGAACTGCCTATTTCGTCTTTATGAAAGCGGCCCTGGTCAACATCGTGGTCGACATGAACGAAAACTGCGCATGGCCCAACTGGACAAGCGAAACCGAAGCGGTCAAGGACATGGAAAAGTTTTCGTTCGAAGCGCTCGTTTACGGCAACTCGTTCAAAAAGGAGGTTTCGACGATCATGGGCATCGAGGATGTTTTTCTGCTGCGCGTGGGTGACGCCGACATCCCCATGAACCAGGTGCAGGTCGCGTTCTGTACCAAGGACGAAGGTTCGACCTACCGGGGTTATATCACTTCTCCCTCGCTCAAGCTGCAACTCTACCGCTGGTATCATATCGCCGTCACGTTCGACAAGGGAGAGGTATGCGTCTATCTCGACGGCAAGCTGAAGGCTTCCGGACAGACTGTGACCGACCGGAAGGACGAGGCTGGCAACCCCTATGTAATCGACCGGATCAACTTTGCGGTCCCCCACTCCGATGAAAGCAACAACCAGCCCCGCTGCTTCTGGATCGGCTACTCCTACGACGACAAGCGCAGCTTCGACGGCATGATGGGCGAAATCCGTATCTGGAACAAGGCGCTCACGGCGGAGGAGATCAACGCCAAAGATCACTTCTACAAGATCGACCCCGCATCTCAGGGTCTGGTTTCCTACTGGAAATTCAACGACAACAACACCAAGGACAAGGTCATCAGGGACTATTCGGGGAACGGATTCCACCTGGAAACGAAGAACAACGCCAACTGGCAGAACGTATCGGTTCCCAAAGAGGATTAATCAAATACGACAACGTAAATACTATTCACTAACCTTTTAATTACCAGAACATGAAAAAAAGATCATTTTTGATGTTTCTTGCAGGAGCGCTCGCCTTCTCCGGGGCATTCGTCTCCTGTAACGATTCGGACGACACGGACGGTGTGAACAAACTGGAAGTTACGCCCTCGACCGACATTTCGTTCAAGGCCGGCGCAAACGAAGACATAGTCCTGACCGTCGTCACCGATGCCGAAAAATGGAGCGTCGAGAAAACCGACTGGATCACCGTCAAGCAGAACGGCAACAAACTGACGGTGAACGCCGAGGCAAATACGACGGAATCGGCGCGTCCGGGACGTATCACGATTTCGGCCGGAAACGCAGAGCCCGTTAAAATCAACGTGCTGCAGGAAGCCGCCGAAGTCGGTGAAATCGTACTGAGCGTAACGCCGTCGGAGGCTATCGCTTTCGAAGCCAAAGACAACCAGCCCGTCGTGCTGACCGTTACCACCAACGCCTCCGAATGGACGTACACCTATCCGGAGGAGTGGATGACCGCCTCGAAAGAGGGCGACAAGCTGACGGTTAACGCCAAAGATAACACAGGCGAGGCTCATATGGGTCAAATCGTCGTTACCGCCGAGCAGAAGACGGTGAAGATCGCCGTAACACAGAAGGCCGCTTCGACCGATCCCGGGCCGAGCGCCAAGATCACCGGTTCGCTGAAGACAGAAGATGCGCTGTCACATATGTTCCCCTTCAAGGAGCCCGAAGCCGTCAAGAAGACCCTCACGTTCGAGTTGGAGAAGGCTGCCGAGGCCGAAACCCAGGTAAAAATCAATCTCGACGAGGCTTATGTCGCCGAGTACAACTATCTCAACGGAACCAAGTTCGTCGCGTTCCCCAAAGCGAACGTCGCCATCGCCGACAACGGCATTCTGACGATCGCCGCAGGCGCTACAAGCGGCTCGATCGAAGTTACGCTCTCACCGAGCTCGGACCTCTCCATCACGGATGCTTACATGGCTCCCCTGCAAGCCGTGGCCCAGTCGAACAACGTAACCGTGAAAACCGACGCCTCGCGTGTGAACTTCACCATCAAGCAGCAAGGCTCGAAAACGGTCAAGAATTTCCTCTATTTCGAGGTAAACGACACCAATCCACTCAACGCGCTGGAATATGTGCTGGAGGACGGCCAGTTGTTCTTCGATGCCGTTGTACTCTTCTCAGGCAACATCCACTGGGATACGCAGAGCGGCAAACCGTACATGCACTACAACGACAACGTAACGGCACTGCTTAAGGATAAGGATCTCTATATCCAGCCGCTGCGCGACCGAGGCATCAAGGTACTGATGGGCGTCCTGGGCGACCACGACGGCAGCGGTCCGGCCAACCTGACAGAAAAGGGCGCCGAAGTGTTCGCCGAGCACCTTGCCGAGATGTGCGTCGAATACGGTCTCGACGGTATTTGCATGGACGACGAATATTCGGAGTACTACAAAGCTCCCAACAACGACTATTTCACGGGCAGCAGCACTTCGCTTTTGCAGGCCACCCGCCTTCTGGAGCGCGCGAACTATTACATGAAGAAAGATGTACCCTGGGATACGATGATCGCCGTATTCTACTGGGGCGTCTACGGTTCGGGAATGCCGGAGGTCAACGGCCGCCAGCCGGCTGAGTTCGTCGATATGGTCAATGCCAACTACGGTGGTTCCGCCTGGCCGGTGGCCGGCGGCGACAAGTCGATGTGTTCGTTCATGTCCGTCGAGTGCAACCTCGGAGGCGGTTCGGTTACTGAAGCGTCGGCACGTTCGGCCAAAGAGGCCGGTTACGGCTGGTGCATGTGGTTTGCACTCGACCCTGTACTGTACCGCGAGCCTTGGGGCAAGCTGTCGGCTGCGGCCAAAGGTCTTTACGACCAGGATCTGAAACCGCGCACCGGTTACTACAAGAAACTCGGAGCAGGCAGGTACGATCCCAAACGTTACGAAAACTAATCCAACCAATTCGGCGGCGGTATAAAAAACGCTTGCGCGTACGTACCGCCGCCTTTTTCCCAACAAAAACAAATTAACACACCATGAAAATAGCTAAATGGCTCCTTTTCGCTGCAACCGCACTCGTATGTTGCGGAGCCTGCGACGATAAAGACAACGAGGAACCCGCACCGGGTCCGGACAAAATCGCCATCACTCCGAAAACGGCCAACGTCAGCAGCAAAGGCGGTGAGGCCTCGGTAATGGTTACCAGCTCGGGCGAATGGACGCTTACGGGCGATGCGAACGACTATGTGACCCCTTCCGTCCTGAAAGGTAAGGACGGCGACATCGTAAAGTTCACGGTGAAAGCCAACGACAAGGAGGAGGACCAGACCTTCAACTATACGTTCACCTGCGGCAAGGAGAAGGCTCCCTATGCAATTACCCTTAAGAAGAAAGCCTCGCAGACCGAGGAGCAACTCGAAATTACCTTCGTGCCCGAATCGAACATTCTAACCCGCGAAGGCGGAGATGTCTCGGTGTTGGTAACCAGCTCGGACAAATGGACGCTCGAAGGCTCCTACACCTTCGTACACCCGTCGGCCACCAGCGGCAGCGACGGCGCCGAAGTGACCTTCACCGTCGATCCCAACGAAACCGAAGAGGACAAAGTCGCCGACTACATCTTCAAAATGGGCAGCAAGGAGGTCGCTTTCCAGATCACGCTGAAAGGCGGCGTCATCTATACCCTGGAGATCGTCGGGGAGAAGGAGCTGAAGTTCGCCTACACGAAACAGGACAGAATCGCCGTAACGCTGAACACGAATGTTCCGTACCGCGACCTGGCCGCCGAGATCACCTCGACCGAGGAGGGCTGGCTGACAAAGGGCGTGACCGTTCAGGGAGCCACCGAGACCGAAGCCATCATGTACTTCGACATGACGCAGAACAACGGCCTCAATCCGCGCGAGGCTTCGATAAAGATCACCGGCCCCGAGGGCGGTGAAGACATCCTGAAGATCACGCAGATGCCCCAGTCCAAAATCAGCGTGGAGGAACTTTCCTACTATCTGGAGACAACGGGTACGACGCTCGAAGTTCCCGTAGCGGCCAACGTCGAGTTCGACGTAACGCTCTCCGAATCGGCAGGAACCTGGTTCTCTTACAGTGGAATGGTGGACAACAAACTGAAATTCACGTATCAGGACCTGCCCGAGGGAACCATACGTTCCTGCACGGCGACCCTCACCGAAAAGAATCCCGCCGAAGGCACGCAGCCGCTGACCGTTGTTCTTATGTTCTCGCAGAAGACCAAGGGGATGATCAGCACGGCCGTCAACATGACGGGAACGCGCGCATGGCCCGCATGGACCGACCCTGCGCCCGTTACCAACATGAAGGCCTTCACGCTCGAAGCGCTGGTGAACCCGACAGTCAACAGAACCAGCGGCAGCCTGTCGACGATCATGGGCATCGAGGGCAAATTCCTTCTTCGCCTGGGCGACGTGGGCATTCCCTGGAATCAAGTTCAGGTAGCCTGGGATTCCGGAAAACAGGGAACCTGGGGCAATATCGAGGGGAAACTCTCCAACGCGGACATGAAACTCAACGTCAACGAATGGACCCATGTAGCCGTTACATTCGGAGAAGGTACGGTCAAAGTGTTCATTAACGGCGTGGAGAAAGGCTCGACGACGACAGACGTTCCCTCGACGGTGAATTTCGGCATCGAGCACAACGACGAACAGGCTCCTTCGGGACAGACGATCACCCGTTGTTTCTGGGTAGGCTACTCATATGAGAGCGCACGTGATTTCCGGGGCATGATGTCCGAACTCCGTATCTGGAACCGGGCGCTGACTGCCGACGAACTCGCAAACGAGGCCCGCCGTTACGACGTGGATCCCAAATCGGACGGTCTGGTTACCTACTGGAAATTCGACGAAGGCCAGGGCGATGTCGTCAAAGACCACACGACCTACCGCAACGACCTGGCTTCCGACGGTCTGAAATGGGAAACCGTCAGCCTGCCCTAAACGCACACGACACAAACCGAGCAGAAGCAGCTCCGAACCGGCTGGTTCGGGGCTGCTCCTTTTTCCAACGGATGCACTGCAATCCGACCGACAGGAAAAAAACATTCTTCAACCCAACACAAACCAAAATGAAATTTTCATTCCGTTTTCTCATGCCGGCCTGCACACTGCTTTCAGGCCTGATGTTCGGAGCCTGCTCCGACAAGGACAACCAGATCGACGAATTGCCGGAGCCCCCCTACCTCACCGTCTCCGAAACGACGTTCGATAACGTCGACGTCGACGATATCACGCTTTACACGACGGTAACCTCCAATCGGACCGTACAGATCGAATCCTCCGAAAAATGGTGCGAAGCCGAGCTTCTCGCCGACACCGAGAAAGACAACCTCCGTCTGACCCTCATGGCCAACCCCGACGAAAAGGAACGCACGGCGACCGTCACGGTAAGCGCTCCGGAGTGCGAATCGGCGACAATCACCGTAACGCAGGCCGCACGCACGCCGGAACCGTTTCTCACAGTCTCCGCCAAGGAGTTTCCCGAAGTAGGCAGTGCGGGCGAAAAACTCTCGGCGACGATAACGACCAACCAGCCGGGCGTTCAGGTCGAGTCCAGCGAAAAATGGTGCGAAGCCTCCTATAACCCCTCGGCGGAGAAAAACAACCTCACGCTGACCGTCTCCGCCAACTCCGGCGCACAACGCACCGCAACGGTTACGATAAGCGTTCCGGCGTGCGAACCGAAGCAGATCATCGTTACGCAGCTCAAAAAGGTTAACGGGAACTGCGACCTGCTGACCTTCGGCATTACGAAATCGAAGAATCCTGCACTGACGGGCGACCTCGCGTTCACGTTCGACAAAAACGCGCGTACGCTCAAAGCCATGTACCTGAAATGGATCGAGGGTGTAAACCCGGAGATAATGATTCCTACATTCACGCACAATGGTGAAAAGGTGCTCGTAAACGGTGCGCCGATCGTCTCCGGCGAAACGAAGATTTCCCTGGCTAAAGACGTGGAGGTGGAAGTGGTAGCCGAAAACGGAGATAAGAAAGTCTATACCGTAACGCTGAACTGCCCGCAGATCAACACCGAACTGGCGGTACTCCACATGCGGCCTGCCTCCGAGATCGTCGGCAAGGAGAACTACGTGGATACCCGAATCGAACTCTTCGACAAAACGCCCGGAGCAACCGGAAGCGGATGGTGGAATACGGACGAAAACGGCAAAACAATCCAGATGCGCGGACGCGGCAACTCGACGTGGGGGCTTCCGAAAAAACCCTTCCGCATGAAATTCCCCGAGAAGTTCAGCCCGATCGGCCTCGACCACGCCAAGGAGAAAAGCTGGGTGCTGCTGGCGCAGGATATGGACAAATCGCTGATCCGTACGCATATCGCCTTTTCGTACTCGCGCATTCTCTACAATAAGGCGGATAATTACCACGACAATGCCGCCGTACTTTTCACCCCCTGTTCGAAATACGTCAACGTCTATTTCACGGGTACGTATTACGACAGTTCGACGGGCCGTCGCGAACAGAAGGTCGGCGACTATCTGGGCATTTACCAGATGAGCGACCAGATGGAGCGCGCCCCCGGCCGCATCGAGGTCGACAAACTCAACGAAACGTCACCCTCCGAAGACATCGAAGGCGGTTACATCATCGAAACCGACATCCACGAAGGCAATTTCTATTCGGCCATGAAGCGGGTCAAGATGAGTTACAAATACCCCAAGGACGACGAATGCAAACCCGAGCAGTACACGTATATCACCGATTTCATCAACCGGGCCGAACAGGCGCTTTACGCCTCCGACTACAAAGACCGCGAGAAGGGCTGGCGCAGGTACTTCGACGAGAAGAGCCTCGCGGACTTCGTCATCATCAAGGAACTGGCGGGCGATTTGGACGGCTATACGAGTACCTACATGTACAAACGCCGCGGAGTAGACAAACTCTTCTTCGGTCCGATCTGGGATTGCGACAAGGGTTGGAACAACGACAAGCGCATCCCCCATGCAAGCTACCAGCCGCTGTCGAGCCTGATGATCCATGCCGGATTCTGGATGCCTTCCTACGTCGAGAACGACTGGTTCTGGCGTTTATGGGAGGATGAGAGTTTCCGGGCCTTCGTCGCAAAGCGCTGGGCGGACAAGAAAGCCGAACTGATCGCCGTGACCGATCGAATCCTGGACGAAGTCCCCGTCGACATGGCCAAGGCCGTCGAAGCGAACTTCTCGGTATGGAAATTCTATTACCAGTACAGCGACGAAGCCAACATGCCGGCCAGGACCTACTCCGAAGAAATCGCGCGCATCCGCACGCTGACCCAGCAACGCGCTGCCCTGCTCGACAAACTCTTCAACAAATAACCAGACCTGTAACAACAAAGGGCCGGACTGCAATAGTCCGGCCCTTTGTTGTTGCTTCGAAATACAGAAGCGGCGGTTATTTGTCATTCGGTTCGGACTGCATGTCGAACCGGATACGAGCCCCCTTCACGAGGTCGGAATAATTCAGGAACGTCTTGTCATACGGCTTTCCGTCGATGGCCATTTTACCGACATAACGGTTCTCGGAGCTGTTCTCCGGGGCGTCGATCTCGATCGTATTGCCGTTTTCGAGGTGGATGACGGCCTTGCGGAACAGCGGCGAGCCGACTGCGTATTCGTCCGAACCGGGGCACACGGGATAGAACCCCAGTGCCGAGAAGACGTACCAGGCCGAAGTCTGTCCGTTGTCCTCATCGCCGCAGTAGCCGTCGGGCTTGGCCGAGTAGAGACGATCCATCACCTCGCGCGTCCACCACTGCGCCTTCCACGGCTGGCCGACGTAGTCATACAGGTAAATCATGTGCTGTGCAGGCTGGTTGCCGTGGGCGTAGTTGCCCATGTTAGCCACCTGCATTTCGGTGATCTCGTGGATACGCACCCCGTAGTAACTGTCGTCGTAGATCGGCGGCACGACGAATACTGAATCGAGCATCTGCACGAAGCCCTCCTTGCCGCCCATCAACTCCGCAAGCCCTTCGACATCGTGGAACACCGACCAGGTGTAGTGCCACGAGTTGCCTTCGGTGAAAGCGTCGCCCCACTTGTAGGGGCTGAAAGGCGACTGGAACGTCCCGTCGGCATTGCGTCCCCGCATCAGGCGGGTCTCGGGATCGAACAGGTTTTTATAGTTCTGCGAAGCCTTTTCCAGCATCGCAGCGTCGTCGGTTTTTCCCAGTTTTTTCGCCACCTGCGCAATACACCAGTCGTCGTAGGCATATTCGAGCGTGCGGGCCGCATTTTCGTTGATGCCGACATTATAGGGTACATACCCCAATGTGTTGTAATACGCGTACCCGAGGCGGCCCGTGGAACTTACCGTGGGATGCACCGCGGTACGCCCGTGCAGCATCGCCTCGTAGAGCGTCGCAACGTCCCCCTCGGGAGTGATGCCTTTGAGAATGGCATCCGCCGCTACGGACGCCGAGTTGTTGCCCACCATGCAGCCGCGGTGTCCGGGCGAAGCCCATTCGGGCAGGAAGCCGCTCTCACGGTAGGTATTGGCCAGGCCCGCCTGGATTTCGGCGTTGACCGAAGGGTAAACGAGGTTCAACAGCGGGAACAGGCTCCGGAACGTATCCCAGAAACCCGTGTCGGTATACATGTAACCCGGCAGCACCTCGCCGTTGTAGGGGCTGTAATGGATTGGATTGCCCGCAGCGTCGATTTCGTAAAACTTGCGCGGGAAGAGCGTCGAACGGTAGAGGCACGAATAGAACGTGCGGTATTGTTCTTCGGAACCGCCCGAAACCTCGATCGCTCCCAGCACCTCGTCCCAGCGCGCCTGGGCCTTTCCCTTCACCACATCGAACGAATCGTCGCCCAGTTCTCCCAGGTTACGCACGGCCTGCTCTTCGGAGATAAACGACGAAGCCACACGGGCCGTGACCCGCTCGCCGCGGCGCGTGGTGAAATAGACGGCTGCCAGCGCATGGCCGCCTTCGACCGACGAGCCGGCGATTTCCCGCTCCCCGTCGAACAGCTTGCTGCTCTCGATCGGTTTGTCGAAGCGGATGACGAAGTAATTGCGGAAGTTGTCGGGTACTCCGCCGCTGTTGCGGGTCGTATAGCCCGCAACGGTCCGCTCGTCGAGCACCTTCACCGAGGAACCGCGGTCGAAGGCGTCGATCACAACGCCGCTCTCGGCGCTTTCGGGAAAGGTGAAACGAAGGATCGCCGCACGCTCCGTCGGAGCCATTTCGGCCACAACGTCGTGGTCGGCGAGATATACGCTGTAATAATACGGCCGGGCTGTTTCCGACTGATGCGAAAACCAGCTCTGGCGGGCGTTCTCGTCGATCTTGTCCTTCCCGCGTACGGGCATCAGCGAAAATTGTCCGTAGTCGTTGATCCACGGCGAGGGCTGGTGCGTCTGCTTCAGGCCCCGGATCGTGTGGGCCCCGTAGGTATAAGTCCAGCCGTTGCCCATCTTACCCGTCTGCGGGGTCCAGAAGTTCATACCCCACGGCAGGGCCACCGCCGGATAGGTGTTGCCCGTCGAAAGCGTATAGTCCGACTGCGTGCCGACAAGCGTCGAGACGTATTCCGAAGGCCGCAGAAGTTGCTCCTGCGGCGTGGTTTTGCAACAGGCGGAGGCAAGGACTGCGAGAGTCAGGATTGCGAGGTTTTTCATCGTATTGCGTTTAGTTTATGGAGTTCAGCAGGTCTGTTTTCCCTTCGTTCACGAGTTTGAGTATCAACTCCCCGAACAGCGTATTTTGCCACGCGAACCATGCACGGGTGAAGTTCGCGGCATCGTGGCGCGAGAAGGATTCGTGCATGAAGCCCGTCCCGGCATCGGTCGTCATCAGGGCCACGATACAATCGCGGATTTCAGCGTCGTCGTCCGACGTGAAGGCCCGCATCATGATGCTCATGGGCCAGATCATTTCGACCCCGATATGCGGACCGCCGATACCCTCGCCTGCCGCGCCGCGCCAAAAATAAGGATTATCTCCGCTCCAAACAAATTTTCGGGTATTTTCGTAAACCGGATCGCCGCGATCGACATCGCCCAGGTAGGGCATTGCCAACAGCGACGGCACGTTGGCGTCGTCCATCAACTGACGCGAACCGAAACCGTCGACCTCGAAGGCGTAGATTTTACCGTATTCGGGGTGCTCCACGACCGCATGTTTCTGCAACGCCTCTTCCACCTCTCCGGCCAGCGCCGTGCACTCTGCGGCAAGTTCCCGCTCGCCGTTCACCGCCGTCAGTATTTCGGCGGCCTTGCGCAGCGACGTGACGGCCATGAAGTTCGACGGCACGAGGAATCCGAAGGTCGTGGCGTCGTCCGAGGGACGGAACGCCGAGACGATCAGTCCCACGGGTTTCACCGGATTGCCGCGCCCCACGTGACAGCGGGTATCCAACTGGCGGTCGGTCGTACGCAGAAAGATGTAATCGCCCGGCCCTTCCTTCATCTGCTGCTCTTTCAAAGTTTTCACGATATTGCGCATCGCCTCGACCCATTCGGCATCGAAGACCGACGCGTCGCCCGTGGTTGTCCAGTAATGGTGCGCAAGGCGCAGAGGATAACAGTGCGAGTCAATCTCCCATTTGCGCTCGAAAACCCAGGGACTTTGATCGTTGCCCGGATAGCCGACATCCTCGCCGTCACCCGTAGGGCCGACGTTGAAGGCATTAGCGTAAGGATCGATATTGATCAGTTTCAACTGACGGCGGATTACGCCTGCGATCATCCGCTGCAACTGCGGGTCCTTACGGCACAACTGCACATAGGGCCACACCTGCGCCCCCGAGTCGCGCAGCCACATGGCCGGAATGTCGCCTGTATAGACGTAGGTGTCGGGATTGCCCGCTTCGTCCTCGCCGTAATGCACCGTCGTGTCGAGCGTATTGGGAAAGCAGTTGGCGAACATCCACCGGAGGCGCTCGTTGGTCAGAAGACCGCATACGCGGGCGATCTCCCCTTCCACTGCTTCCGATTTAAAAAGCCGTTTTTCCTCCGCAGGACGCTGGTCGGCGTACGCCTCCGGTTCGTCGGGGCAGTACCATACCTTCTCTTCGGCCCCCATCTCGAAACACAGTTCCCCGCCCTTCATCACGTCGGCATGACCGATCCAGGGCTTCGTGTAGGGTTGGCCGTTGAGCCAAACACGCTGGATATACTTGTTAACGGCGGAGTTGTTCTCGGCTGTGATCGTGAACACGCCGCCCGGAACGCGGATTTCAGCCCGGTCGAACAGGGGCGAGCCGAACCAGTAGCGCCCTCCCGCAGGTTCGACTTCGTACATGCCCAGCGACGAGAGCACATACCAGGCCGACATCTGCCCCACGTCCTCGTTGCCCGACAAACCGTCCGGCCGGTCGTGGTACAAGGTCGTGAGCACCTCGCGGACCTTGTCGGCCGTTTTCCACGGCTGGCCCAGCATCGTGTAGAGGTAGAGGATATGGTGGCTCGGTTCGTTGCCGTGGGCGTACTGGCCGATCAGGCCCGAGATGTCGGGCGAAGTCTCGCCGCCCTCGACGACCGAACTGACCGTAAAGAGCGAGTCCAGTTTTTCGAGCATTTTCTCCCGGCTTCCGAACAACCCTTCGAGCCCCCGAACGTCGTGCGGCGCCAGCCACGTATACTGCCAGGCATTGCCTTCGCAATAATCGTCGGCGCGGTGTGTCGAAGCGAACGCATTGAACGGCGTGCGCCAGCCTTTTTTCGAATCCCTGCCCCGCATAAATCCCGTCTGCGAGTCGAAATAGTTGCGGTAGGAATGGCTGCGGGTTGTGAAGAGCTTCGCATCGGCCTCTTTGCCCAGCGCTTCGGCGGCACGCGCCGCCGCGCCGTCGGCCAGCGCATACTCCATATCATAGGCGACGGCCTCGTTGAACATCTCGCAAGGGATGTAACCGTACTCCATCCGCAGGCCGTTGCCCCGGTCGGGGTTCATGGCCGTCTTACGGATCGCCTCGAAAGCCTTTTCCCGGTCAAAACCCCCGATGCCCTTTACGATGGCGTCGGCAACGGCCACAATACCCGGGTTGCCTACCATGCAGTCGGTCTCGTTGCCCCACAAGTGCCACACCGGAAGGCGGCCCTGCTCGTCGGCGATATGCAGCATCGTCTGCACGATGTCGGGCATCTTTTCAGGATGCAGTACCGTCATCAGCGGCATTGCGGCCCGGTAGGTGTCCCACAGCGAGAAGGTCGTATAATTCGTGAACCCGGCGTTGCGGTGGATTTCATGGTCCGAGCCGTAGTAGTCGCCGTTCACGTCGCAGAAAACCGACGGGGCGATCATCGTATGGTAAAGGGCCGTGTAGAAAATGCGCCGGGCGGCATCGTCCGTGGTCGTGATCTTCACTTTC
The DNA here is from genome assembly GCF_015553985.1 of Alistipes sp. D31t1_170403_E11. Taxonomy (NCBI): domain Bacteria; kingdom Pseudomonadati; phylum Bacteroidota; class Bacteroidia; order Bacteroidales; family Rikenellaceae; genus Alistipes; species Alistipes sp. D31t1_170403_E11. Next base: position 702,040 of record NZ_JADNHQ010000001.1, read on the forward strand.
GACAACTCGGCGTTCCATTTCGCATCGGCATCGGCGGCCGTAGCGTCGAAATCCCACCCGGAAAGCTCCGCGGCGAGGTTCGCTTTCGCGCCTTCGATACTCACGGGCGAAAGGGCCACCTTCAGAAGCAACTGCTCGCCATCCGACGTGCAGAACGATGCCCGGGCGTATTTGTCCCCGACAGTCTCGAACTCCGCGAAGGGCTTCGAGAACTCTGCCACGAAATAGACCCGTTGATCTTTGGCCCAGCCCGTCGAATAACGGTAACCGCATATCTGCTGCGGATTGTCCCCGATGACAAAAGCCGTCTCGGTAGCTTTGTCCCAGCAGCCGCCGTTCTCCAGGTCGAAGACCACGGCGGCCTTTTCAGACACGGGGAAGGTGTAGCGGTGAAATCCTACACGCTCCGTTGCAGTCATCTCGGCCGTAATTCCGTAGCGCGTCAGCGGAACCGAGTAATAACCGGGTTTCGTGATCTCCCGCGTACGGTCGGCGTAGGACCACAGGCCCGAGGCCGGGTCCTTCTCCTCGCCGCGGGCATAGGTCACGTCCCCCGTAACGGGCATAACGGTAATGTCGAACAGGTCGCCGATACCCGTACCGGAGAGGTGTGTGTGCGAGAAGCCGATCACCGTCGAATCCGACACGTGGTAGCCCGAGCACCAGTCCCACGTCTGAGGAATGCTCGTCGGCCCCACCTGCACCAGGCCGAACGGCACGTTGGCCCCCACGAAGACGTGGCCGTGGCCGCCCGTCCCGATCTTCGGGTCCACGAAGCGTGTTAAATCATTGTCCTCCGCAGACTGCGAGCAGGCTCCCAGCAGCAACGCAGCGGCGATCAGTAGTTTTGCATGTTTCATCTATCTCTTGTTTTTAAGTTCGAAGGTCAGTTTGCCGCCGCGGAGCAGTTCGTCGTGGCTCAGGCGGTATTTTGTCAGGGGCTTTCCCCCGAGGGTCATTTTGTCGATATACCCCTCGCCGCTTTTTTCGATTACCAGCGTTCCCCGCTCCGTGTCGATCTCGGCCCGGTCGAACATCGGGGCTGTCAGCGTATAGAACGGTTCGCCGGGGCAGTCGGGGTAAAGACCCAGCATCGTGAAGACCGCCCAGGCCGACATCGTCCCCGTGTCGTCGTTGCCCGGGATGCCGTCGGGCCAGATTGTGAAATACTTCTCCAGCAAACGCCGCGTCTGGCGCTGCGTGCGCCACTCCTCGCCCCGGAAGCGGCTGAACAAATAGGCATAAGCGATGTCGGGTTCGTTCGCCGGGTCATACAACCCCTCGTCGAAGACCATTTGCAGTTTATCGACGAATTTGCGCCGTCCGCCCATCAGCCGCACGAGTCCCTCCACATCGTGCGGGACGTAGAACGTATAGTTCCATGCCGAGCCCTCGTGGAAGCCCGGTGCGGCGGAGAAATTCTCGCCCGCCTTCGGGTCGAAGGGCGCAAGGAACGTTCCGTCGGGGTTAATCGGCCGCAACGTCCCGCTCTCTTGATCGTAATAGTTTTTGTACCCCCGCGAACGTTCTCGGAACAATGCCGCGTCGTCCTTGTGTCCGAGCGAATCGGCCAGCAGCGACAGGGCCGCGTCGGCGACATAGTATTCCAGCGCATGCGAGACGGAGGTGTCGCCCGCAAGGTCCTTGGCATAGAACCCCAGCGGGATATAGCCTTTTTCAATATAGGGGTCGATGTCCGGACGCAGGCGGTTCTCCGCCCCGGGCGTTGTCGCCGACTTGCGCATCGCTTCGTAGGCCTTCGCCACGTCGAAATCCCGAAGGCCCTTCATCCAACTGTCGACGATCACGGGGATCGACGGGTCGCCCTCCATCGTGAAGGTCTCGCGTCCGTAAAGCTCCCATTTGGGAAGCCATCCCCACTCCTCGTACATGCCCACCATCGAGCGCAGCATCTCCGCCTGACGGTCCGGGTAGACCAACGTCAGCAGTTGGTGCAGATTACGGTAGGTGTCCCACAGCGAGAAGACCGTATAGCGGTCGCCGTCCGTAACCCCGACCTCGCCGCTCCGCTCCATCAGCGGGTATTCGCCGTTCACGTCGCTCACGAGGTTCGGGTGGATCAGCGTATGGTAAAGCGCCGTATAGAACACCGTCTGCTGAGCCTCCGTGCCGCCTTCAACGCGAATACGTCCCAGTGCCTCGTTCCAAGCCTTGCGGGCCTGTTCCCGGAGCGCGTCGAACGTCGTGTCCGCAGGCTGTTCCGCATCGAGGTTTTTCCGGGCGTTCTCCGCCGAGACGAACGAGACGCCCATACGCACCTCGACCTGTTCATCTTCCGCCAGTCCGTCGAACGTGAACCAGTAGCCCACGTCGTCGCCCGCCAGCTCGCGGCCGTAGGAGGTGTAAAGTTTGTATTTCCCGTTGTCCTTGTCCCATTCGGCTTCGACACCGTGCTTCGGGGGTTGTTTCTTCCAGTACCCCGAGGCCGTCGGGGTCTTCGAAACGCGCAGCACGAAATAGACCGGAAAAACGGCCTGCGGGTTGTAGCAGAACGTGCCCAGCAGTTTCGTGCCCTCGATCTCGGTCGCGCTAACGCGGCGCACCATCGCCCCCGACTCGTTGGTAAGCCCCTCGCCGAGGTTTAGCAGAATATGCCCTTCTCCTCCGGGGAACGTGTACCGTTCGGCCGAGGTCCGCGCCGTGGCCGCGGCTTCGGCAAGGACGCCGTATTTTTCCAGAAAGACCGAGTAATAGCCCGGAGATGCCTTTTCGTCCCTGTACGACGTGCCGTACTCCCGGTAATCCGCCGTCAGCGGTCCGGTCGTCGCCATCGTCAGCAGCGACCCCATTTCGGGACACCCCACGCCGCTCAGGGCGACGTGCGCGAAACCCGTGAAGAACTTGTTGTGGAACTCGTAAGGCGTACTCCACCACCGCGCGTCCTTGTCGAAAACGTTTTCAGCGGAACCCATCACATTGAACGGAACCACCGACATCATCCCGTTCGGCGTAACCGCCCCGGGATTGGTCGTGCCGAAATTCGTAGTCCCGATAAACGGATCGACCCGGTCGGCGGGCGTCTGCGCACGGGCGGCGAGCGTCAAGGCGAGGGCCGTCAGCAGCGCAAGGCGTTTCATAAGATCGAATTTTTCTTCGTGAAGTCGATAATCTCGTCGATATAACCGAACGCAAGGCCCGTAACCGTGTCGGCACAGCCGTAGTAAACGGCCACCCTTCCCGTTTCGGGATCGTGCAGCGCGGCGCAGGGGAACGTGACGTTCGGAACGTCGCCCATACATTCGTACGTCTCGCGCGGCGAGATCAGGTAGGGACCGCTGCGTGCCAGGACCTTCCACGGCTGGTCGAGGTCCAGCAATGCCGAGCCGAAGGCATAGACATAGCCGTTGCACGAGCGGAGCACACCGTGATAGAACAGCAGCCAGCCCTCCGACGTTTCGATGGGCACGGGACCCGCGCCGACCTTCATGCACTGCCACGCGCTCTTTTCGAACTCGGCGGGCGACATCACGTGCCGGTGGCGGCCCCAGAACTCCATATCCGGACTCTCCGAGTAGAAGATGTCCCCGAAGGCCGTGTGACCGTTGTCGCTCGGGCGCGATAGCATCGCAAACTTACCCCCGATCTTGCGCGGGAACAGCACCCCGTTGCGGTTGAACGGGATAAAGGCGTTCTCCAGCTGGTGGAACGTCTCGAAATCATCCGTCCACGCGATGCCGATCGTAGGACCGTGGTAGCCATTGCACCACGTAACGTAGTATTTATCCTCGATCTTCGCCACGCGAGGGTCGTAGCCGTAGACCCACTCCCCGATTTCGGCGTCCCCGCCTGTCAGGCGGAAATCCGCTTCCTCGATCTCCCATTTCAGTCCGTCCACCGAAAAGCCGACGTGAATACGCATCCGGCGGTTCGTATCGTCGCAGCGGAAGACGCCCGCATAGTTATAGCTCCCCTTTTTGAACGGAACGACTGCCGAGTTAAAGACCGAGTTCGAGGTCGACAAGGCGTCCCGACCGATAATCGGGTTCGCACTGTAACGCCACAGAACCTCTTTGGAGCCCGCGGGACGATCCTCCCAAGGCATATCCGGCAGTGCCGGACCGCATATTTTCAAGTTCGAGTTCATAATTCTATGATTTAATTGATACTGATTTTATTGAGTAGCAAATATACGACTATTTTTCGGGAATAAAAAGCCTCTGGCGCGAAGATAATCAAGGTTTTGTGAACCTTTCGGCTATCATTGCGACGACGCTCCGGTCCCCCGCCCCGATCGGGACGATCGAAAAGTTCGCCACCCCTGAAAAAGACGTGCAGACCGATGTCCGAAAACAAGGGTCTGCACGCTGCGCGTTGTCAAAAAGACCGCTATTTATAAACGATCTGGGTGGTACTGTCCTTGGTAACCGTCACCTTACCCATCTGGGAGGTCGACATGGTCAGCGTCGTAAGTTCGGAGTTCTGCATCCGGCAGTCGAGCGTCTGAAGGTTCGGACAGCCCGAAACATCGAGTGTCGTCAGCTTATTACGCCAGAGATTAACCGTCGTAATGTTTTCGCCCGAAAGCACCAGCGACTGAGACCAGTAATAGGAATAGGGATAAGAGCCGCTCTTGGTGGTATAGTCATAGAGTTTTCCGTCGCTCCAAGCCGAAGACGATCCGAAATTGACAGTGGTTACATTCGGGCCGACATGCAGTGTTTCGAGCGCATTGGGCACACATTTGGAGAGGTCGGCGACCTTCGTCGTACTGATATCCAGCGCACGCAGGCGCCCGTACATACAATTCAGCGTCGTCAGGTTCGTAAACGCCTCGATACCTTCGGCCGACGCGATGCCGCCCTTGCTCCAAAGCGTAGTGTAGGTGTCGAGTGCAGTGGCGGCAGCACCTTCGGCCGTCAACAGATACCCGTCTCCCGAAACCATGATATACCCCAAGCCGAACAGGTATTCCCGGAAATTATCATCGGGGAACAGCAGCAGTTTGGCTTCGCCCTGTTGTATGACAAGCGTTTGGTTCAGAGCCGTGACGCCGGTCGCCAGCGACACCTGCGTCATGCGGAAATCGGCAGCAGCCGCAATGTCGAGCACGATCTCCTGCGACGACCACGCTTCGGGCTCCACGACTTCCGAAGCGAGCGTCACCCAACTGCGGGCATCCTCGGGAATGACCACCTCGAACGGGATGTTGCTCCACACCGTAACGCGCATCTGCCCGGCCGTAAGTTCACCCTTGTATTCCGTTTCGCCGTCGACGCGCAGCATGTCGGTCTGCGCCTGATGCACAGGCAATGAGCGCGGCTCAAGGCCCTCGCCGCTCAGAACGATCGAGCCCGAACGGGGATAATACGTATCGTTGGCTGCAACCCGGTAATATTTGTAAAAAGTCTGCATCGCCCGGGTTTCGGACGCACCCGTGAAAGGCGTAATCCATTCGGTTGCAACAGGATCGATCTCGGCAGTAAACCCTTCGACGTTCGACTCCATGCGCAGGCGGATCAGGCCGCCCTCGCTATCCAGATCGAAACGGTCTTCGGAACATTCGACGATCTTGTCGTTAGCCTGCGTCACGAGCAGGCGCGCCGTACTACCGCCGCAGATAAAGGTGAAGACCTCGCTGCGCGGTTCGGACGAAGGGTTCGCATCGGCGGTGAAAGTCACGGCGTCGCCGCTTTTCCCCTCAACGGCAGACGGGGTGCACCATGTCTTGCGGCCCGTCAGGCGCCACGCGCCGGAACTGGTTACCTCGACGACGTTCGTGCCGTCGGCCGGGTCGCCCCCAGGAAGAAATTCGAGCTTCCCGACGCCTATCTCCACCGAGGCCTGCGGCTGCGGGGATTCCTGCGTGTCGTCATCGTTGCAGGCACACAAAACGGTCGCCGAGAGCAATATCCAAAATAACTTTTTCATCTTTGTAGGATTCATTTCAGGTTAAACGCATCTTGTTACTTCCAGTCGGCATGCCAGCTTTTCCCCGAAAAGACAACCGTATCGTCGTAGAGTTTCGCGGCGACCGTTCCGAGGACATTGCGGTAGATAGATTCGTAGGAAGCCCCACCGTCGCCGTCGGCGGCACGCAGGTGGTAAATAACCTGCACACCGTAACCGTCCCTGCGTATCAGGTCCAGGTTCCAGAGGTTGGCGCCTTCGATCTCAATGGAACATGCGCCCCAACTGCGTTTATCCATACCGAGGATATTCTTGTATCCGTCCAGGTTCAAACTGCCGTACATGGCGTCGTAGGAATAGTCGACGAAATCGCCGGGCATCATGCCGTCAATCAGCATGTCGAAGCCGTTAAAACCTGCACCCGGCGCAACCGGACCAATGTAATAGAGCATACAAAGTTTGTCAGGCATCGCCTTCTTGGTTTCGTACAGCAGACGGGCATAAGGATAGGGACCGCGCTCGACGCATCCGGGACGCATGGGATACTTGTCGTAATCCGACCACTCGTCGTCGAAATCCACGCCGTCGAGCCCGTAAGCAGTGACGATCGACCGCAGTTCGGCGGCGAATTCCCGGGCGGCCTGGTCCGAAAGGTTGGACACGCCCGTGCCGTCGTGGTCACCGAGAATCGTCAGGCAAACCTTGATACCCTTGTCCTGCAACGGTTTGATATACTTGTCGCGGTGGTCCAGCAGATGCTGGATGTTCGGATTGATCTTCACACCGATACGCCCCGTCTCCTCGATGTAGCGGATGTTCGCCGCAAAGAGATTTACAATATCGAAAAGCGGCTTTCCGCCCTTGCGAACCGTCCATTCCCCGGTATTGAGGGGATTGTTGCTGTTGCACTCGACGTAGCAGATCGTCACGATGCCGGTCCCCTTGTCCGTCGAAGGCCGCTTGCCGAGCGCCTTGACAAAAAGCAGGTAATTTTTCGAATCGGCCGAAATCGTAACGCCTTCGGTCCGGGATTCGACGGCCAGCGGAAGGACATAAGTCTTACCTTCAGCGAGTATCTCTCCCGGCCGCAGCGTCACGGCCACGGGGTGCGACTGCCGATCGCCCGGGGCGATCAGCACAGCGCCCTGCTGCTCGACGGAAACGAGACTGGCCGGGAAGATTTCATATCCGGTCTTATTGGCTTCGTTATAAGCCTCCAGCAGGCTTTCATCCACTTTCAGGACGGCATCGACGGCCTGCGTCGCAGCTTTCGAAAGCGCGATGCGAAATTCGGGAGCCACGGCTTCCGTACGCAGTTCGATACTTTGGGCTCGCACCCCGGCGCAGTTTTCGATGCGGCAGTAAACGTCGTCGACGGTCGTCAGGCCGTTACCGTCGGCCTTCCCCACCTCGATATCGTCGTTGCAGGAAACAAGTACCCCGGCCAGCGCAAGCGCCGCGGCGTACAGCCCCGCACGCATATATTTCATTGGAATCATGTTCGTTTTCATTTTAATCCGTTAAAAACCTATTTGGGTTCGGGAAGCGTCACCGGCGTCCACTTGACCGGGCTTTTCGCCACACCGTCGTTGCCGTTGCCTGTATGGTCGGTGATGGTGAGGCCGTTGCCCTCGTTGAACTTCCAGTAAGCAACCAATCCCGGCGCATCGGGCTCCACTTCGTAGGGATTCTCGGCGATCTCCTCCGGGGTACGCACAACGTTCCAGATGCGGAATTCACTCATTTCACCGTCCAGCTCGCGGCCCGGTTCGTAGGAGAATCCGATGTAGAATTTCTGCTTCTGGAATCCGGCCGGTTTACCGAAGTTCGCAGGCTCGGTATAGTTCAGATTACCCTGCTCGCCGACCAGGGCTCCGTCGATATAGAGTTTCACCTCTTTGGCATTCATGTCGTAGGTCGCCGCAATATGTATCCACTTGTCGGTGGGCAGCAGGCAGGCGTCGTTCGAAATGTTACCATACGGCGTCACATATTGCAGTTGATTGGGTTTAAGCCCGTTATCACTGATACGCAGCAGGAAGTTACCTTCGATACCCATCACGGTCTGGATGCCGGGATCGAACTTGCGGACACGGATCAGCGCTTCGAGCGTGAACTGCTCCAGATCATTGCAGACCGCAGCCGAGGGTTTTTCATCCAGGAACGTCGGGATCGAAACATAGTTTTTCTTCTCCATGTCGGCGACCACGCTGATCGAGGGCACACCCTTGAAGACATAGTAATGCGTGCTCGCGCTTTGCAGCACGGAGATACCGTCGGCTGCGGCGATGGTAACCGGAAGCACATAAACCTTGTCGCGGTCGAGCAGGTTCAGGTTACGGAAAGAGACCGTTACCTCGGACGACTGCACCGTACCCTGGTTCAGCAGCGCCTTTCCGTCGAGAAGTTCGTAAAACTCCTCCCCCAGCGGTTCGGCGTTATCGTAATAAGCCGAATTGTAGGTGGCGGCCAACGAAGGATCGACACGGAATTCCAGGTTGACATCCTGCCCGGCAGGTTTGGGAACGGCCGCCCGGATGGTGCGCGTCGTTTCGCGGAAAGAGTTTTTCAGCGGCATGGTTTCGGTCTTCGAAGCCGCGTCGATATAGACTTTGTTGTCGAACGGGGCATTGCGCGTCACATCGTCGCCACAGCCCGTAAACGCCGCACCCGAGAGCAGCAGCGCCATGAGATATATTCGAAGTTTCATCGTTCGTCTATTTTTGGGGAGAGGGATTCATGATGTCGATCGCCTCCCGGGTGTATTTATAGATCAATGTCGTATTGTAGAAGTCGTCCTGGATGTTGTAGATACCCAGTCCGGCCTTGGTGAAACCCGCCTCGGGAGCCGTCACCCAGGCCGCGGCTTCGGTCAGGGCGCGGAGCGTGAGCTGTCCGTCCGCACCGGCGAAGCGCCCCGTGGTCGGGTCGTTCGGATCGGTCGAAACAGGGGCTACGGCCACGATGAACCGGTCGGCGGGAACACCTTCGCGAAGAGCCATCAGCACACTCTGGCTCAGCATGTAAGGCGTCGTCGCAGTCATCTTGCGCAGCACGATGTAGCGGCTGAGGTCCAGCAAGCTCTTGTCTATAAGCCATTGGGGATCGCCTTCGTAGACGAACAGTTTGTCGGCGTGCGCAGCAGCCCACGTCTTGAGCCGGGCGGTGAACAGCGCCTGCCGCGCCGTCTGCTTCACGCGCTCGGCCTCCTCCATGTAATGCGTATCGAGGGGCGTGTAGTGCACGGCTGCGCCGTCGTACCCGTACTTGTCCACCAGTTCCAGCGCGGCATCCGTATGTTCGGCAAGGAACGCCAGAAAACCATCCGCCGCAGGCTCTCCGTCGCCCTCCGTGGATGTAGGTTCGGGCTCAGGTTCGGGGTCCGGAGCCTGCGAAGCCTCCCAGAGCGCTTCGATCCGGTCGTAATCGAAGGTAAAGATCACCTTGGTCCCCTTTTCGCGCAGGGTCTTTATCTCCGCGAGCTCCCGTTCGCAAAGGCCGTCGGGATGCAGCAGCGATACGATGTCCACGCTGTCGGGAATGGCATCCATACGGTGGGCGCGGGTGACGGGGACCTTGACGCTGTTGTCGAACCACGCGTAGACGACCTTGTGATCCGAAGCCTTGTACGCATTCAGGTTTTCGAGGTAGCGGGCATAGAGCCCGGGGTTATCCCCGGAGATGTCGGGACGTTCGATGGAGAGCGATTCCGGCTCCGTCCAGTCGTCGCAGGCCGTCACGGCCGCAACGGCAAGAAGACAGAGCAAAGGGACCGTCAACTTATATTTCAGCATGTAGTTCATAGCGATTATTTGTTAGGTTTGCAATCCCACCACAAGCGGGTGGCCATGTTGTCGGGACCTCCGAGCAGTTTCAGCGCTTCGGCGTAATTCACAGCATTGTCGGTAAACTCGTTCTGCGGATAGGGCACACGGCCGGGCATGCCACCCTGCTCGATACCCATGCCCGACGCATCGGGCGACGGCAGCAGGCGGGGATACCCTGTCCGGCGATACTCGGCCCAGGCTTCGTTGCCCAGCGGGAAGCAGGCGATCCACTTCTGGGTGATGATGCGTTCGAGATTCTCCTCGTCGTCCGCTGCCGGATCCCAGGCAACGGTTATCGAGCTCTGCCGCGGCGCGCTGTAACGGCCCGTAGGATCGTCGTAGGCCGCAGGTATTGCGACGGCATTGCCCGCATAGACATCGGCGCCGGCAAGGCCGTACTGCCGAAACGAAAGTTCGATCCCCTGTTTGTAGAAATCTTCGGCTTCGCCGCCGACTTCCCAGCCGCGCAGGGCCGCTTCCGCCTTGAGGAAAGCGACTTCGGCAGCATTCATCCACAAAATAGGTGTAGCGTTCTCCACCACCATTCCCGAGTAGTCCGAACGGTTGCGGTCATCGTAACGCACTCCCGAACGAAGGCCGTTGTATCCCCCGTTGGCGGTTCCGGCCTTGGTGAAATAGGACTCGCGGCGCGGATCGGCATATCCGTTCATATACGACGTAAGGTCGGCCGAAATACGCGAATCGCGCCACGAAGTGACGGTCAGCGTATTGGGGTTCTTCGTCACCGGCATCAGCGCATTGTCGGCGTTATCCACCATCGTGTTCGGAGCGGCGGCTTCGGCCATTTCGCGGGCCTTTTTTTCATCGACGTAACTCAGCCGCAGAGCCATGCGGAGTTTGAGCGAATTGGCGAAGCGAATCCATTTCGAGATGTTGCCGCCGTAGACTTTGTCGGCTTTGGAATTGAAACTGCCGGTACGGTGCGCCATAAGGATGGCGATAGCCTTGTCGAGCTGTTCGAACAGCGTGTCGTAGACTTTTTCCTGTGAATCGTAGGGAGCCGTAAGCGAACCGTCGCGCCCCACCTGTGAGTAGGGAATCGGGCCGTAAATGTCGGTCACGCGGTGGATGGCCGCCGCACGGATCACCTCAGCAACCGCCAGGATCACGGGATCGTCGGTATTCGCCTGCAGTTTGACATAGTTCTTATAGATTTCGGGCAGGACCACCTTGAACGCCGGACGGGTCCAGTCGTCGGTCGGATTGTAGAGCGTGGTGCGGGTGTCCCACGAGCCGGAATCGGCCATGTAACCGCCGAACGGACAGCCCATCAGGTTCTCGATAAACTGGTATTGATGCTCTTCGAGCGGAATAACCCACCCCTGCATACCGGTCAGTGCCGCACTTACGATGTAGGCGTCGGCCCCCATCTGATCCTTGGTGGCGTCGTTGGGATCGGTGTTGATCTCCTCGTAGTTGGCCGTGCAGGCGGCAACACAGAGGACTCCCAGCGCCAGCAGCGTCTTGATAATTAATTTATTGCGTGTCATAGCTGTTACGGATTAAAATTTCAGTCGCACGTTGAAGCCGATGTTCCGGGTATTGGGCATCATGTAGTAGTCGATGCCCTGGTAGTAGTTGCCCGTAGTGGCTACCGACTCGGGATCGAAGGGCGCCTTGTTGTAGATCATCCAGAGGTTGCGGCCCACGAGCGAAACAGTGATATCACACACTTTAAGCCACTTGCGGGGGATCGTATAGCCGACCGAAGCCTCCGAGAGGCGCACGTTCGTAGCGCTGTAAGTGTAGTACTGCGGAACACCGGTATTGCCGCCGACCACCGAATACCAGTTATAGGCGGGAATCAGGTTGCCCTCTACCGAAACGCCTCCCGCATCGCGCGCCGCGGCCGAAGCCTCCGACACGCCGTAACGGTCCAGTTGGGCCTGCGTGGCCGAATAGACGATGCCTCCCAGGCGGGCCGACACCATGAATCCGAAATTGAGGTTTCCCCACGCGAAATCGTTGCGCCACGCCATATTGGCCTTGGGAAAGACGCTGCCGAGTTTGATGTCCCCGGCCTTGGAATTGGTCGCCACCTTACCGTCGGCATCTACATAGATATATCCGTCGGCATCGCGCTTGAGGTCGATGATCGAATAGAGGTCGCCGAGGCTGCCGCCCGGCTTGAGGATGAAACGCGCATCGCCCAGACCGCCGATATCGAGCCGGTCCTTGGTGATGACGGCTCCCGTCTCGGGATGGACATAACCGTCGACCAGTTCCAGAATGCGGTTGCGGTTGGAGGAGAGCGTATAGCCCGACCGCCAGGAGAATTTACCCCACGTATTCTTGTAGTCGAGTTTCAGTTCGACACCCTGGTTGCGGACGCTGCCCGTCTGCACGTAGAGCTTCGAGTAGCCGCTCGACACCGAGATTTCGGGGTTGAAGGTCTGGTTGAAAGTCTTGGTGTCGTAATAGCTCACGTCGAGCGAGAAATGCCGCAGGAAGCGCATCGTAAGGCCCACCTCCCACGAATTCGTCCGTTCGGGCTTGAGGTTGTACATCGGATAGAAGGTCTCCTGCTGCCATTGCTTGTTGGCATTATCCCACTGATAGGTGGGATTGGCCAGAAAACGCGCAAAGGGAAGACCCACCGAGGCGAACGAGCCGCGCAGTTTCAGGTAGGAGAGGTTTTTGGGCATGCCGGGGATTATCTCCGAGAGCACGACAGCAGCACCTACCGAAGGATAGAAGAAGGAGCTTTTGACCGATTGGGGTCCGGCCAGCTGCGAAGGCCAGTCGTTGCGGCCCGTAAGGGTCAGGTAATAAGCGCCCTTGAAACCGACTTCGACACTGGCGAAGACGGACTGCGTCTGTTCGTGCCAGCCGCTCTGGATACGCTTGGTTTCCGTATCATCGAGCTGGAAGATGTTAAAGACATTGGGAAGGCCGTCGGCGCGGATCGGTCCGCGGTTCTGGTTCGAAGTCTGGCGCATGTCCGAGAACGAAGCGCCGATGTTTGCCTGTAACGACCAGTCGTCGCCGAACGTTTTGTTGATGTTGAGCATCGCATCGCCGTAGGTCTGTTTGTCCTTGGTGATCGTAATGCCGTAAAGACCGTTCTGGGCGTCCTCGCTGTTCTCGGAGTTCACCAGGTTGGTCGTGGCATAGAGTTTTTCAGTGAAGTCGTTGTTCGAATTGTCGATCCTGATACGGCCCGCAACGCTCATCCAGTCGAAAATCCGGTAGGTCAGGCCCATGTTCATCATGTAACGGTCGCGGTTGTTTTCACGCAGGATGCGGTGGTTCACCCAGTAGGGGTTATCGACCGGATAGTCGAATTTCTCCATCAGGGGCCAGTACTGCGTATAGATATTGCGTTGGGGATCGAAACGCTCGAACATCCGGATATCGTCCCAGTCGTCGCCGCGCGGGAACAGGTAGGCGCCCACCAGCGGGTTCATATAGGTTCCCTGGTTGACCATATTGCGGTCCTTCTGCTTGATGAAACTGCCGCCCAGGTCGAGTGTCATCCGCTCGTCGAGAAACGACGTGGTATTGCGGAAGGTGAAGTTGTAACGCTCGTAATCGTTATTCGGCACGATGCCGCGCGAATTGACGGCTCCCGCCGAAACATAAGTCTGGTTCCGCTCCGTACCGGTCGAAAGCGACACGGTCTCGGTTCCGACCACGCCGCGCTGGAAATAGTCGTCGCGGGGCGAATAGCCCATGTAGTTCGATTCGTTCAGCCGGTGTCCCCAGCTCAACTGCGGAGCAGGCATTTCGGAACTGAGGTTGCCCGTACCGTAACGGGTCTGGAAACGAGGAAGCACGAACGGTGCGAGCAGTTCCGTGTTGCTCGTTACGGTCACGGTCGTACGGCCCGCCTGCCCGGTCTTGGTCGTGACGACGATGGCGCCGTTCGAAGCGTGGCTACCGTAGAGCGCGGCAGCAGCCGCACCCGTCAGAACCGAGATGGATTCGATATCTTCGGGATTGATGTCGGCAATGGGCTCCGACGTACCGTACGAGTCGTATCCCGTACCGCCTTCGCCGCCGAGGTTATACATCGGGATGCCGTCGATAACGTACAATGCGTTCGACGACTGGTCGATACCCTTCGTACCGCGCATGATGACCTTCGAGGCGCCGCCCACGCCCGACGAAGAGGCGTTGATGTTCACGCCGGCGATCTTGCCGCTGAGCGAATTGACGAAGTTGACATCTTTCACGGCCACGACATCCTCGCCGTCCATTTTCTGAACATTGTACGAAAGAGCCTTTTCCGAGCGCTTGATACCCAGCGCAGTCACCACCACGGCATCCACGTCCACGGCAGACTCCCGGAGGGTGATCCGGAAATCGGTGCGGCTGCCGACGACGACATCCACCGGCTCATAGCCCAGGTAGTTAACCGCAAGCACGGCCTCCGCGGCGGGGGGGGGTATTTGGAGCGAGAAAGCGCCGTTCACGTCGGTGCTCGCGCCGATCGCAGTACCTTTGACGACCACGGCTACGCCGACCATCCCCTGTCCCGCGGCATCGACGACAACGCCGCTCACGGTAACTGCCTTTGCAGGTTCGCCGACGGCCCTGCGGGAGAGGACGATCGAAGTCTTTTCTACCGCATAGGCGATATCGGTGGACCGGAACAGGCTCTCCAGCACGCCTTTCAACGGCATGGCCTCGACATCGAGCGAGATTTTGCGCGTGACGTCGACGCTCTTGTCATACACGAAAAGATAGGTGGTTTGTTTCTCGATTGCATTGAGCACCTGTTCCAGGGGAACGTCCGCCACCCGGAGCGTCACCGGCACGGACTGGGCACGCGTCGGCACGGCAAAAAGGCAGCACACCAGCGTCAAAACAGGCAAGAGCAGACGCGCCCTCGCTTGATCTTTCATTTTCATAGGTTCACATATTTAGGTTTGGGATTGTCTTCCCGGCAGGAAGACATCCGGATCGGTCTGCCTCCGGAAGGGCATCCGCCAAATAGACGGAAGAATTCAGTTCAGGCATGGAATGGTTTCGATCACATAGGCTTTTTCTTTTTTACGGAGTTGGCGGAATTATTCAGCGGATATACAGTATATCTTTCGTCTCGTTGCGCGTATAGGTGAATTCGGCGCTCTGCTGCAACACCCACAAGGCATGGTCGATGCCTTCGGCAATGCGAATCTTTCCCGTGAACAGATCGTCGGTCACGACATCACGCTGCACCACGATCTTCACGCCGTAATACTTCTCGAACTCGCCGAGCAATTCCCTGAACGAAGCGTCGCGGAATGCGATCAGGCCCTCGCGCCACTGGAACTGCTCATGGTCGGGAATACGCTCCACGACCAGACGGCCGTCGGACCTCAAAGCCCGGTGCTCGGGCTGCAGCACCACCTGGTTCCGGGAAGCTGTTCTGTCGGTAATGCGCACACAGCCCTCAACCAGCGATGCAACGAACCGGTCCGTCTCGGGATGCGCCTCGACATCGAACTTCGTGCCCAGCACCTCCACGTCACAGGCATAGGTCTCGACAACGAAGGGATGCCTTTCATCGTGCGAGACATCGAAGAACGCTTCGCCCCTGAGCTGCACCTTACGCCGCCCGCCTATAAAGGAGGAGGGATAGCGCAGTTCCGAAAGCGCATTCATGCAGACCTTCGTACCGTCGGGAAGCGTCACGTCGACATGCTGCCCGGCAGGGACGGCAATCGTATTGTACGACTGCGCAAGCCTGTCGTGCAGGCTGGAAAAATAAGCTCCGCCCACCCCCGCAGCCACGATAAGCACGGCGGCATATTTGACAGTTTCACGCACCCAGCGGGGAACCGGGAATATTTTGGCTTTCGGACTCCGTCCGGGCTTGGCGTGCATCAGCACCGCATCGAACAGACGGCGTTCGGCAAGCAACTGCTTTTGATGCGCGGGATCTTCGTCGAGCCAGTCGAGGACGATTTTTTCCTCCGCAACCGAAGCCCGACCACTAAAAAAACGATACAATAATTCTCTTTCCATGACATACTAATAACACGCCTCCGGCGAATATCCCTGAAAAAAATCGCACTTTTTCAGGCGGCATCCGCGGAAGGAGAAACCAGACAATCCGTAATCAGTTGATATAAAACCAGAAAATAAAAAAAGCGAGGTAGTCTTTCAGAGCGACGCGCAGCAGCTTCATCGCTTTCGAGACCTCGAATTCAACACTCTTGACCGTCGTGCCCATCTCGGCGGCGATCTCCTTGTAACTTTGTCCGCGGAAGCGGCTGCGGACGAAGATTTCACGGGTACGTTCGGGCAGGGCATCGAGCGTCCGGTCGACCAGCCGGCGGGCCTCCTCGCTGAAAAGCTCTTCGGGATCGCAGGCCTGCAGGGTCGCAATGCGCGTGCGGAGCATCCGCGCACCGTGGGAATGGATGTTTTCCGCCGCACGGGTACGAACATCCTGCGCACGCAGGTGGTTCAGGCATTTGTTCTTGATAATAGTGAGCGCATAAGGCGGGAACGAGCCGACCGAAAGCATATCGCGCCGGCCCCAAGCCGCAACGAAACTCTCCATGACAATGTCCTCAGCGACGACAGGATCGGCGATATAGCTTACGGCGAAACGGATGAATCGCTGCTGGTACTCCCCGAAAAGGCGGTTGAAAGCCGCGAGATCCAAAGCCGCGTCGGATTGAAACATCTCCAAACTCATCGTCGTTCTACTTCTTTCTCAAAAACAAATATATAATAAAACGGCTACGAAACCCCGGAAAAGGACAAAAAAAGATGCACTGCACCGGACCCGAACTGCGAATCCGGATGCAGCGCCGCGATTAAATTTATTGCCCAAAGCTCCGGCCATTATTTATATAACACTTCACCGCACCGCATCCCTGATAAAAAACAAAAAACGGACCGCATTTCCTGCGGTCCGTATCTGACAAATACGGATCTCCGTCGTCTACCTGGCTTTCGCTTCGCAGTAGGCGCAGCGGCAGGTTCCGTCCGCCTGGCGGTGGAAAAGCCGGTCCACATCCTCCGAAGCGGAGATGCAACGGCGGTTGGGGCATTCGTATTCGTTGACGACATACTGTTCGCCGAAGACCGGGGTATGCTCGAAGGGTTTGTTCTCGTCGGCCCAGCGCAGCAGCGTGTAGATCAGCGCCATCCGGACGAACTTACCGTTCTCGACCTGGCGGAAATAAGCGGCACGGGGGTCGTTGTCCACGGCGCGCGTGATTTCGTTGACGCGCGGCAGCGGATGGAGGATGATCATATCCTCTTTGGCAGTCGTCAGTTTCTCGGGATCGAGCACGAAGCTGTTTTTCACGCGGTCAAACTCCTCCTCGTCGAGGAAGCGCTCCTTCTGGACACGCGTCATGTAGAGAATATCCAGCTCGGGCATCACCTCCTCCATCGTCTCGACCTCGCGGAACTCCAGTTTCGAGTTCTCGGCCATCTCGGTGAGCATGTAGTCCGGCAGGCGCAGCTCCTGGGGAGCGATCAGGATCACCTTGATATTCGAATAACGCGACAGCGCCTTGATCAGCGAATGGACTGTGCGGCCGAATTTCAGGTCGCCGCAGAACCCGATCGTCATGTTGTCGAAGCGGCCTTTTTCGCGCTTGATCGTCAGCAGGTCCGTAAGGGTCTGCGTCGGATGGGCATGGCTGCCGTCACCGGCGTTGATAACCGGAATGCCCGCATACTGCGAAGCTACGAGCGGCGCGCCCTCCTTGAAGTGGCGCATGGCGATGATGTCGGCGAAGCAACGGATCACACGTACCGTGTCGGCCACCGTCTCGCCCTTGGACACCGACGAAGAGTTGGCGTCGGAGAAGCCGATGACCTGTCCCCCGAGTTCGAGCATCGCCGAGGTAAAACTCAGGCGCGTACGGGTCGAAGGTTCGTAAAAGAGCGTAGCCAGCTTCTTGCCCTTGCACGCCTCGCTGTATTTGGCGCGGTTGGCGATGATGTCCTCCGCCAGGGCTACGATCTGCTCGGTTTCCTGTACCGTAAGGTCGGTG
The DNA here is from genome assembly GCF_015553985.1 of Alistipes sp. D31t1_170403_E11. Classification (NCBI taxonomy): domain Bacteria; kingdom Pseudomonadati; phylum Bacteroidota; class Bacteroidia; order Bacteroidales; family Rikenellaceae; genus Alistipes; species Alistipes sp. D31t1_170403_E11. Next base: position 719,702 of record NZ_JADNHQ010000001.1, read on the forward strand.
GGATCAATTAAGTGTCGCATAGGTTTTCATTCTAAAGTTTCGGGTTTTCACCTAATTCTGCTTTCAGGGTCTCGGAGTTTGTCGTCAGCGTGCGGCAGATTCCGCAGATCGAGAAGCGGGATGCGGACGGGATATACAAGGCGTATCTCCCGTTCGCGGCACGCAAAGGATCTACGGAAGATGCCGTGCGATCACGGCAAACGATTATTCCATCCAGCTTTCGTCCGACGGATTATTGCGGAATGCAATCAACCGGGCCTTGTCCTCGGGCTTGATATACCCCTCCTCGGCGGCCACTTCCACGAGCGCGTCGAGGTTCGAAAGGCTGTAATTGATCACATTCGCCTCCTTCATGCGGTCGAGACCTTTTTTCATACCGTAGGTGAAGATCGACGCCACACCGAGCACCTCGGCTCCGGCTTCGCGCAGGGCGTTGACCACCTCGATACACGAACCTCCTGTCGAAATGAGGTCCTCGATCACCACGACCTTCTGGCCCTTTTCGAGTTTACCCTCGATCTGGTTGCCGCGGCCGTGGTCCTTCGAACCCGAACGCACATAGCCCATCGGCATGTCGAGGATGGTGGCCGTGATGGCTGCATGGGCGATTCCGGCGGTCGAAGTTCCCATCAGCACCTCGGCTTCGGGGAATTTCGTGCGGACGATTTCGGCAAGGCCCGCCTCGACATGTTTACGTACCACAGGAGCCGTAAGTGTCAGGCGGTTGTCGCAGTAGATCGGGCTTTTGATGCCGCTCGCCCAGGTGAAAGGCTGTTCAGGGCGCAGGAATACCGCACCGATCGACAGCAGGTCTTTTGCAATAGACTTCTCCATATTATTTTTTCAGTTTTTGGTTTTCAAATCTTCGGCCACCCAACGTACCCATTCGTCGACGTTGTCGGTCAGCGTTTCGGGCAGCGGCAGCATAATCCGCACATCGGGAGCGATGCCCGCGGAGTCGATCCCGCGGCCTTCCGAAACCCGGCAGGAACGAGTCGTGGGGAGCATCATCCAGCGCGTCGTGTCCTGCGGGAAATAAAGAATCTCGCAGTTCGAGTAATCGAGGCATCCCAGCGTGTTGTCCTGCCCGTAAACAGTCGTCCGGCTGCTGCCGGCCCGGACTTCAAGCACCAACTGCTCACCTGACGAGCCGACCGAACCGTCGATCAGCAGCGCCGCCCGGCGGGGCCGCGGCGACACGGAATCGTAACGAATCCGGTAGGTCTTCGCCCCGCCCGTCAGAAACTCCCCGGCCGGAGTCCGCTTCATCCGTGCGATCTTCGCACGTCCCCGCTCCGTATCCCCGGCGAACTCCCTCACATGGGCGATGGCCAGATCCGAAACGCGGTATTCCATGGCATCCTCCACTCCTTCGTGGTCGTAGAGCAGTTTGAGCAACGGTTCATAGGCACTGTCGCTCCCGCCGCCGTTGCCGCGAATGTCGAGGACCAGATTCTCACAGCCCGAAGCCAGATAAGCCTCGACCGCCGCCTGCACACCGACTATTTCAGCGTCGGTCAGATCACACGACGGAAAACGGATCAGATACGTGTCGGCATCCACCCGGCAGTGGATGAACTGCGGGGCATAACACTTCATCCGCCCGGCGTAATCCGGATTGCGGCGGATCGATTTGGGGCGATAGGTCCGCACGCCGGCTGTTCCGAGGTGCGAATCGTCGAACCAGCCGAGGTATTCGGCAATGGCGTCATACGTGTCGCGCCCCGAAGCGATCCCGCGTTGCAGCCGCTCTTTCAGCGCCCCGTATTCCGCCCTGCGGCCTGCGGTCTTGTCCGGATAACCTGCATAGGCACGCTCCACGACATCGACAGCGTAGTCGAAATCCCCCGCAGCCGGAGTTTGCGCCCCGGCAGACAGCAGGCCGACGAGGGCCGCGACAAACGACAGAACACGCAGCAAGGGCTTCATCTACTCCAGTGCCGAGCGTAAAATCTTCTCCACCTCCTCGGGATAGATGCCGCCCTCATGAACCTTCACGCCGTCCACATAGAACGTGGGCACATAATAGTAGTCGAACGTATCGGCCACGTCGGGCTGCTCCGACTCCTCGATCATCTCGATATTGACGGCTGCCAGTTCCGGATGGGCGGTTTTGGCCTCCTCGATGTAGCGCAGCGCCTTCTTGCAGAAGGGGCACGATTGCAGGTAGAAAAGTTTTACCGGTTTCATATCTTCCTTGTTTTAAAAGGTTTGTCCGTTATCCGACGAACTCGGCGACGCACCGGCGGTAGGCCGCCACAGGGTCCCCGGCAGCCGTGATCGGGCGGCCCACGACGATGAAGTCGGAACCGATCTCACGGGCGCGGGCGGGCGTCGTGACGCGCACCTGGTCCGCTACGTCCCCATCTGCAAAACGCACGCCGGGAGTGATCGTGAAGAACTCTTTTCCACACGCCTCGTGCACCATGCCGGCTTCGAGCGGCGAGCAGACTACGCCGTCCAGCCCTGCGGCCTTGGTGTTCTGCGCATATTTCACGATCGTGTCGTTGATCGAAGCGTCGATCAGCAGTTCGCTGCGCATGCGCTCCTCGCTCGTCGAGGTAAGTTGCGTCACGGCGATCAGCAGGGGCCGCGTGCCGTCCTCGCGCGTAAGGCCTTCGAGCGCGGCTTTCATCATCTCGATCGTTCCGGCAGCATGGACGTTGCACATGTCCACATCCAGCCGCGACAGCACGGACATCGCTTTCTTCACCGTGTTGGGAATGTCGTGGAGCTTCAGGTCGAGGAAAATCTTATGTTCCCGGCGCTTGATCTCGCGCACGATCGAAGGTCCTTCGGCGTAGAAGAGTTCCATGCCGATTTTCAGAAAAGGTTTACGCTCCTCGTCCTTGAAAAGATCGAGAAACCGGAAAGTATCTTCCGCCGACTTGAAGTCGCAGGCTATAATTACGTCGCGTTGCATGTTTATTCGATTATTCCGATTATGTCACTCAGTTTTTCGATGCCCAGTTTCCGCATTTCGCCGGGCAGGGCCTCGACGATCTCCTTCGAGGCATAGGGGTTTACCAGGTTTGCAGCCCCGACCTGCACGGCCGTAGCACCGGCCATCATCATTTCGATCACGTCGCGGGCTGTCGTCACGCCGCCGCACCCCATGACCGGAATCCGGCAGGCCTTGGCGACCTGATAGACCATTCGCAGGGCGACGGGGAAGACCGCAGTGCCCGAAAATCCGCCCATCGTGTTGGCGACGACCGGACGGCGGCGGGCAACGTCGATGCGCATGCCCAGCAGCGTATTGATCAGGCAGATGCCGTCGGCTCCGGCCTCTTCGCACGCCCGGGCGATCGACACGATGTCCGTAACGTTGGGCGAGAGCTTGATGAAGACGGGTTTGGTCGTCACCGCCTTGACGGCCCTCGTCACTTCGGCCGCGGCGTCGGGACAGGTCCCGAACGACATGCCGCCGTGCCGCACGTTGGGACACGAGACGTTGACTTCGATGATGCCCACCTGCTCCTGCTTGTCGATCCGCTCGCAGCAATAGGCATACTCTTCGACCGAGAAACCCGAAATATTGGCAATGACGGGTTTTCGGAAAAAAGTCTTCAGCCGCGGCAGCTCCTCGCGGATGACGGCGTCGATACCGGGATTTTGCAGACCCACGGCATTGATCATGCCCGCACCGCACTCGGCGATGCGCGGCGTAGGATTGCCGAAGCGCGCGTCGCGCGTCGTACCCTTGAACGAGAACGACCCGAGGACGTTGATGTCGTAAAATTCGCGGAACTCGTTGCCGTAGCCGAAGGTTCCGCTGGCCGGCACGACCGGATTATCCAGTCTGAGGCCGCACAGTTCGACCGATGTGTCTACCATATGATCTCTCCTTTCTCCAGAACAGGCCCCTCCTTGCAGATGCGTTTGTAGCCGTATTTGGTTTTACACGAACAGCCCATGCAGGCGCCGAATCCGCACCCCATGCGCTCCTCGAACGACAATTGACCGTCCTGCTCCGTCGCGTTGTAAAGCGCATGGAGCATCGGCAGCGGCCCGCAGGCATAGAAATAGTCGAAGTCGAGTTCCTTTTCGGCAATAGCCGTGGTGACGAAACCTTCGACGCCCTGCGAACCATCGACCGTAGCGACGGTGACTTCACAGCCCAACGAGCGGAACTCCTCTTCGTAGAAGACCTCCGAGGCCGTATTGAACCCCAGCACCACCTGCACGGGTTTACCCGCGGCGAGCAGCACCTTGGCCAGGTTGTAGAGCGGCGGCACGCCCACGCCGCCCCCGACCAACAGAGGCCGCCGGGCGTCGTTGCCGGTCGAAAATCCGTTACCCAGGCCCGTCAGCAGGTCGAGCTGCATGCCCGGAGCCATGCGGCTCATCTGTTCGGTTCCACCGCCTACGACCTTGTAGATCAGCGTGATCGAACTGTCATCGTAATCGCAGACTGAAATAGGGCGGCGCAAGTACTTGCCTTCCAATGCAATATTGACGAACTGCCCCGGCGCAGCGATCCATTGAGTATCGCCCGCCAGGGTCATCCGCCAGACCGCGTCGGTCAGCGGCTCGTTCGTGAGAATTTTGTAAGTATCCTTTTTATACATAATTTTCATCGACACTTTTGATCCGGCAAAAGTGCCAAAACCATCCGCATGTCGGTCTCCGCGGGGTCGACGTCGGAATTTTATTTTGAATCGATGGTCGAAACCCGCAGCGTAATCTCTTCGAGCACGTCGAGCAGCACCTTCACCGTTTCGAGCGCCGTGAACACTGTCACGTTGTTCTCGACGGCCGTGCGGCGGATTTCGTAACCGTCGAGGCGCGTGTTGTGCTGATTGATGTCGATCGTATTGATCACGTAGCTTACATGGCCCTGGCGCAGCGCTTCGATGATCTCGTTGCTGCCCTCGTTGAGTTTGCGGCGCGTACGGGTACGGATACCGTGTGCACGCAGGAACTCGGCGGTCCCGGTCGTCGCCTCGATGTTGAAGCCCAGGTCGTAGAACCGCTTCACCTGCGGCAGCGCCTGCTCCTTGTCGTGGTCGGCGATGGTCACGAAGATCGTTCCGTAGTTCGAAACGTGCATGCCCGTAGCCTGCAATGCCTTGTAGAGCGCACGCGTCAGTTTGTCGTCGTAGCCGATCGCCTCGCCCGTCGATTTCATCTCGGGCGAGAGGTAGGAATCCATGCCGCGGATCTTGGCGAACGAGAAGGCCGGGGCTTTGACATACCAGCGCTCCTTCTCCTTGCCGTAGACCTCGGTGATGCCCTGCTCGCGCAGCGACTTGCCCAGAATCACCTGCGTGGCGATATGGGCCATCGGCACACCCGTCGACTTCGAGAGGAAGGGCACGGTGCGCGACGAACGCGGGTTGACCTCGATGACATAGACATCGTCCTCGCCGGCAACGATGAACTGGATGTTATACAGGCCGACGATGCCGATCCTCAGACCCAATTTTACCGTGTAGTCGAGAATCTTGTCCTTGGCTTTCTGGCTTACGCTGAAGGTCGGATAAACGCTGATCGAGTCGCCCGAGTGGATACCCGTGTGCTCGACATGCTCCATGATGCCGGGGATGAAGACATCCTTTCCGTCGCAGATGGCGTCCACCTCCAACTCCTTGCCCATGATGTAGCGGTCGACCAGCACAGGCTGGTCCACGTCGATCTCCACAGCGGTCTGGAGGTAGTGGCGCAGGCGTTCCTCGTTCGATACGATCTGCATGGCGCGTCCGCCCAGCACGTAGCTCGGACGCACCAGCACCGGATAACCGATGCGTGCAGCCGCCTTCACGCCCGACTCGATGTCGGTCACGGCCTCGGCCTCGGGCTGGGGAATGCCCAGTTCCTCCATAATCTTCTCGAAGCAGCCGCGGTCCTCGGCGTTCTTGATCGCCTGGGTGTCGGTTCCGATGATGGGCACACCCAGCGCGGAGAGCGGCTCGGCGAGGTTGATGGCCGTCTGTCCGCCGAGCGACACCACGATGGCCTTCGGGTTTTCGAGGTGAATGACATTCATCACGTCCTCCACCATCAGCGGCTCGAAGTAGAGTTTGTCGCTGGTGGTATAGTCGGTCGAGACGGTCTCGGGATTGTTATTGATGATGATGGCCTCGTAGCCCGCGGCGCGGATCGACCAGATGGCATGCACGGTCGAGTAGTCGAATTCGACGCCCTGACCGATACGGATCGGACCCGAACCGAGCACGATGATCTTCTCCTTGTTGCAGACGATCGACTCGTTCTCCTCTTCGTAGGTCGAGTAGAAATAAGGCACGTAGGAGGCGAACTCGCTGGCGCAGGTGTCAATCATCTTGTAGACCGGGAAGATGTTGTTTTTCTCACGCAGGAGATACATGTCGCGCTGCGAAAGGCCCCACAACTGGCCGATAAACTTGTCGCTGAAGCCCATGCGCTTGGCGGCGCGGAGCGTCTCGACATCCATCGGATTCGCGCGGACGACGTTCTCGAACTCGACGATGTTCTTGAACTTCTCGAGGAAGAACATGTCGATTTTGGTGTTGTTGTAGATCAGTGCCAGGTCGACGCCGTTGCGGATCAACTGGGAAATGGCGTAAAGACGGTCGTCCGTGCCCTCCTTGATATAGGCCAGCAGGTCGTCGTTCGACCATTTGTCGAATTTCTTGTGGTAGATGTGGCAGACGCCCGTTTCGAGCGAACGCATGGCTTTCAGAAGCGACTCTTCCATCGTACGGCCGATCGACATCACCTCGCCCGTGGCCTTCATCTGCGTGCCGAGTTTGTTCGAAGCGTCGGAGAACTTGTCGAAGGGGAAGCGGGCGACCTTCGTTACGATGTAGTCCAGCGTGGGCTCGAACGAGGCCGGGGTGTTGGCGATCCGGATTTCGTCGAGCGTGAGGCCTACGGCGATCTTCGCGCTGACGCGGGCGATGGGATAGCCCGAAGCCTTCGACGCCAGGGCCGAGGAGCGCGACACACGGGGGTTGACCTCGATCAGGTAGTATTTGAACGAGAGGGGGTCCAGCGCGAACTGCACGTTGCAGCCGCCTTCGATCTTCAGTTCGCGGATGATCTTCAGCGCCGAGTCGCGCAGCATCTGGAACTCCTTGTTGGTGAGCGTCTGGCTCGGGGCAACGACGATCGAGTCGCCCGTATGGATGCCCACGGGGTCGATGTTCTCCATGCAGCAGATCGAGATGGCCGTATCGTTGTGGTCGCGCATCACCTCGTACTCGATCTCCTTATAGCCTTTGATGCTCTTTTCGATGAGCACCTGATGCACCGGCGAGAGTGAAAGTGCATTGCGCATCATCTCGCGCAGTTCGGCCTCGTCGTCGGCAAAACCGCCGCCCGTACCGCCGAGAGTATAGGCCGGACGCAGCACCACGGGATAGCCGATCTGCTCGGCGACCGAAACGGCCTCCTCGATCGACATGGCGATATGCGAAGGAAGCACCGGTTCGCCCAGCGATTCGCACAGCTCCTTGAACAGTTCACGGTCCTCGGCTCGCTCGATCGACTCGAACGAAGTGCCCAGGATTTCGACCTGACACTCTTTCAGGATGCCTTTCTTGGCAAGTTGAACCGCCAGGTTCAGGCCCGTCTGACCGCCCAATCCCGGGACGATGGCGTCGGGACGCTCGAAGCGAATGATCTTGGCAACGTATTCCAGCGTCAGCGGCTCCATGTAGACCTTGTCCGCGATATGGGTGTCGGTCATGATGGTAGCGGGGTTCGAGTTGGCGAGGATCACCTCGTAGCCCTCTTCCTTGAGCGCGAGGCACGCCTGCGTACCCGCATAGTCGAACTCGGCGGCCTGTCCGATGACGATGGGACCCGAACCGATGACCAAAACCTTCTTGATATCTTTTCTCCTAGGCATTTTTGTACTCCTCCATGATATTAGTGAACTTCTTGAACAAATAAGCGCTGTCCTGCGGACCCGAAGCGCTCTCGGGGTGATACTGCATCGAGAAAACCCGGTCGGCAACACACTCTACGCCCTCGGCCGTGCCGTCGAGCAGGTTGACGTGCGTCAGCGTAAGCCCCGTGCCGGACAGCGAATCGACATCCACGGCATAGCTGTGGTTCTGACTCGTGATTTCGATCTTGTTGGTCACGAGATTCTTCACGGGATGGTTGGCGCCGCGGTGGCCGAACTTCATCTTGAAAGTCTTCGCGCCGTAGGCGAGCGAAATCAACTGGTGGCCCATGCAGATGCCGAAGATGGGCAGTTTGCCGCGAAGCCGCTTCACCAGTTCGATCACCGGCGTCACGTCCTCGGGGTTGCCGGGGCCGTTCGAAAGCACCAGACCGTCGGGATGGAAGGCCATGATCTCCTCCACGGTGGAGTCGTACGGCATGACGGTCACGTTACAGCCTACGCGGTTCAGCAGGCGGATGATATTGTTCTTGATACCGCAGTCGATAGCCACAACGTCGTACTGGTGGTTGGGAACGCGCGACATCCACCGTTTACGGCAACTTACACGCGAAACCATGTCGTGCGGGGTGACGTATTCGCCCAGTTTGCGCATAGCCTCCCCGTGGGGCGTCGCAGCATCGGTGATGAGCACCTTCTGGCTCCCCTCGTCGCGGATGATGCGTGTCAGGGCGCGGGTGTCCACGCCCCAGATAGCCGGAATGTCGTGCTCTTCGAAAACCTCGTTGAGCGTCTTCGTGTAGCGGAAATTCGACGGCGAGTCGTTGTACTCGCGCACGATCATACCGCCGATGGTCGGCGTTTTGGTCTCGTAGTCCTCGTCGGTCATACCGTAGTTGCCGATCAGCGGGTAGGTCATCACGACCATCTGATCCGTGTACGACGGATCGGACATGATCTCCTGATACCCCACCATCGAGGTATTGAAGACGATCTCGTTGATAGCCTCGCGATCGGCTCCGAAACCGTATCCGTAGAACTCACGACCGTTCTCCAAGACAATTTTTTTCGTAAATGCTTTCATCCTTATCTGTTTGATTCGTAGTTAGCGTATTAATGTAAATTACATCGGTTCTGCACCTTGGATCTCTTCCGGAATCCGAGCGCCGTATTCGCCGCCTGCGGCAGCGTTTACAGGTCTGACCCCACCCCAATCCCCTCCCTCGGGAGGGGCTTACGGCGCAAAAACACGCGCCGTTCATCGTTCGTCGTACACCTCCCGGCCTCCGACCACCGTCAGCGCGGCGCGTCCTTGGACATCCCATCCGGCAAAAGGCGTGGCGCGCCCTTTCGAAAGGAACGTTTCGGGGTCTATCGCATACTCCGTCCCGAGGTCCAGCACCGTAAAGTCAGCAGCGTCGCCCATTTCCACACCCCCTTCGAGCGAAAAGATCCGCCGGGGATTCACCGACATCAGGGCAATGAGTTTTTCGAGGGTTATCACCCCGTCCAGCACCAGGTATTTATAGAGCAGCGGGAAGGCGGTCTCCAGCCCCACGATGCCCATGGCGCTCCCGGCCAGCCCGCGCGACTTCTCTTCGGCGGTGTGGGGCGCATGATCCGTGGCTACGACCTCGATCGTGCCGTCCTGGATGCCTGCAACGAGCGCCTCCCGGTCGGCACGGCTTCTGAGCGGCGGGTTCATCTTGAAACGCCCGTCCTCCTGCAAATCCTCGTCGCACAACAGCAGGTAGTGCGGCGCAGTCTCGCAGCTTACACGCAGTCCGCGGGCCTTGGCCTGCCGCACCAGCTCGACGCTCTCTTTGGTCGAGACGTGACAGACATGGTACTGACAGCCGGTCTTTTCCGCGAGCGCGATGTCGCGCTCGACCTGCTGCCACTCGCTTTCGGAGCAGATACCCTTATGTCCGTGTTCGCGGCAGTAAACGCCGTCGTGAATATACCCCCCGCGCAGCAGGGAGTCGACCTCGCAGTGGGCCACGACCGGCTTACTGACGGCTGCGGCCCGGCGCATCGCCTCCTCCATCAATTCCGCCGACTGCACGCCACGGCCGTCGTCGGAGAATCCGGCCACCTCCGGGGCCAAGGCTGCGAAATCGACCAGTTCGCCGCATCCGCACTGGCCCATCGTAATGGTCCCGTAGGGTTTCACGCGCACCACGGCGTCGCGGCGGATGATTTCCAACTGCTTTTCGAGCGTCTCGGGCGTATCGGGAGCCGGATTCAGGTTAGGCATCGAGCAGACCGTGGTATACCCTCCGCGGGCGGCGGCGGCAGTACCCGTCGCAATGGTCTCCTTCTGCGAAAAACCCGGCTCGCGCAGGTGTACATGCACGTCGACGAGACCCGGCACGAGGTGCTTGCCCCCGAGGTCCACCACCCGGTCGCCCGGCTGCGGTTCCCCGGCAGCCACGATGCGGCCCCCCTCGACGGCGAGCTGCCCCGGCTCGAAACGGCCGTTGCGGAAAATCTTCGCGTTGGTATAAAATGTCTTCATTCGTCGCTGGACACAAAAAAATAGGGCAACTAAAACAGTTACCCTAATAAAACAATAATACCTAAATCTTTCGGAGACTGGAAACCCGACCAGTAATCCTGCTGCCAGAACGCTTGCGCCGATGCTATGTTGGGTTTACAATTCATAGGATTTAGGTGTCGCTATAATTGTGCACAAAGATAGGGCATTTTCGCCGGGCATGCAAAACTTTTCCGGAAATTTTTTTCAACAATTCATACACAACCCACCGCCCGCACCCTGCATACGGCGGTCCGAAAGCATTATCCCATCGCCTCCCGGCAGGCAATCCAGCCGACGCGCCGGCGTTCGGGCTCAAGGCCCGCAAATGCATCGGGACGCAGCGACAAGCGCGATCCCCGGCACAACTTCCGATCAAACAGGCCTGAGCCAGCCCTATTTGACAATGACCAGGTCGACGCCCGCCTCTTCGATGATCGAAACCATCGGCTCGGGAATCCGGTCGTCAGTGACGATCACGTCGATGTCCTCCAGAGCACAGATGCGGCCGAAACCGCGCTGTCCGAATTTCGACGAATCGGCCAGCACGATCACCTGCGAAGCGGCATGCATCATCCGGCGCGTGAGTTTGGCTTCGTCGATCGTCGAGGTCGTGATGCCGTGTTCGGGGTCGATGCCGTCCACACCGAAGAAGACCTTCGAGCAGATACAGTCGTCGAGTTCACGGGCCGCCTCCTCGCCCAGCACCGACAGCGATTTCTTGTGCACCGTACCTCCCAGCTGCACGACGTTGACGTTCTCCGATTCGTTGAGCAGTACACCCAGCCGCAGGAACGGCGTGACGATGTTCAGGTGATGCCACATGCGCATCTTGATCTCCTCGGCGAAGGCGTAGACCGTCGAACCCGAAGCCACGATGATCGAGTCGGTTTCGTTGAGCATCTCTGCGGCCCGCTGGGCGATACGCCGCTTGGAGTCGCGGTTGATATTGTCCTTCACATGCACGTCAAGGTCGGCGACATGGGGGTTTGCGGGGCGCGCGCTGCCGTGTACCTTATATAATAGACCTTTGCTTTCGAGGATTTTGATATCCTTGCGGATAGTCACCTTCGTAACACCCAGTTCGTTGGCGACATCGGTAATCCGGACAAAGCCGTGTTTGTTCAGGCTGTCGAGGATGTATTTGTGCCGTTCGGCAATGCTCAGCATATCGATTGGAAATTTAAACAGTTATAAAAACAAAGATAAGAAAAGATTCGGACTTCGCAAAAAAGGGTCCGAAACCCATCACGGGCCGGACCCTCCCGGACCGAAGTCCGTATCATCATCTAAAATGGAACTTTCGTTATTCCGTCTCGGCTTCGTAGCCGTCGGCCTTGGCGCCCCACATCAGCAGGAAGACCAGCATACCCACGACGGCCATACCGAGGATGCCGATGTAAGCCCAGTTCCAGCCGTAGTGCTGGGCCACGAAGCCCAGTCCCACGCCCGAAACGAGTGTCGAAGCGTAACCGAACAGGCCCGTAAGGCCGTTTGCCGTAGCGGCGGCTTTCTTCGTAGCCTGGTTGGCGGCGGCAATACCGATCAGCGCCTGCGGGCCGTAGATGCAGAATCCGGCGGCGCAGAGCGTAGTGAACAGCAGCCAAATCGGAGCGTCGGCAGGGAGTTGCCAGAAGAGGAAGACGAACAATGCGGCCCCCGCCATGCAGAAGACGCAGGTGCGGTGTGCACGGCCTTTGAGCCATTTGTCCGTCGCCCAGCCGGCGAAGAGCATGCCGAGGATTCCGGCGATCTCGAACATCGCCACGAGCCATCCGGCGTGCGACATCGAGACGCCCTTCGACTGACTCAGCAGCGAAGGTCCCCAGTCGAGCACCGAGAAACGGACGATATAAACGAAGAAATTGGCGAAGCCCAGAATCCAGATCAGCGGATTCTTGAAGACGTATTTCATCAGGAAGGCCTTGTGCTCGGCGCCCTTCTTTTCGGTTTTCACCTGTTTGGTCTCGGTTCCCTCCAATTCGGGAAGCCCCACCGAAGTCGGGGTGTCGCGCAGGAAGACGACCAGGCCGATGGCTCCCGCGAAAGCGATCGCCGAAGGGATCCAGAAACACCATTTCCACGCCCCTACGTGCGCCGCAGACTCCATCACGCGCTCCATACCCTCGGCATCGCCGGGCTGAACGCCCAGATTGGCGGCAATCGAGGCCACAGCATCGGGATCGCCCGTCATGTTAGTGCCCAGCGTACCCATGATATAACCGCAGAGAATCACCACCAAACCCGCACCGATCGAGTGCGAAGTATTCCAGACCGACATCTTCGTCGCCAGTTCCGTGGGCGGAATCCAATGGGTCAGCAGGCGCGCACAGGGAGGAAATCCCGTGCCCTGCAACAGGCCGTTGATGACCCACATGACACCCATGAAGAGAATCATCGTATTGCCGAACTGACTGCCGTCGTGCTGGCCCGTGATCCAATAGGACACGTCCTCGCCGAAACCGAACGCAAAGTTGGCCAGCGCACACAACGCCAGGCCGATGGCCATGTACCAGCGGGCGTTCATGCGGTCGGCCAGAATACCGTTAGCAAAACGTGAAAAACCGTAGATCAGGCCGTTAAGGGTGAGGAAAATACCGAGGCTCGTCTTCGAAATACCGAGATCGGCTTCCAGACCGGGCATGGCCAGCGAAAAGTTTTTGCGCACGAAATAGAAGAGCGCATAACCGACCATCGTTGCGATAATCGTGCGCATCTGCCAATACTTGAAGCGCTTGGTTTGTTCAGATGTCATTTCGAAATGAAAGTTAGTAGTTTCAGAAGCCAAATATACAACTTTCGGTGCGATAATCTAAATTATTTCTGCGTTTTTTCCGATTTACTACCCAAAGTTTACGGACCGGACTACTTGCGGGAAGCCGCAAGGGCCGGCTCTTCGTGACCTTGCCCGGGGCTTTCGACCGCCCAGATACCGCCTTTGCCGAACAGACGGTCGAGCCACTCCTCCATCCATCCGCAGCGGAAAGCCGTGTCGATGACCGTATAGCGGCTGCGCATGTAGGGAATTTTCTCGAATGCTCCGCGGAACCGGGCGCGTGAAACGCCGATGTGCTCGGGTTCGTAGGGAGCGCCGACCAGTTCCAGGCGGCGGCGCACCTCGTCGAAGGGGATAATCTGACGGCGAATGCGTTCGCGCAGTGCGGGCCAAGCCTGCTTCAATCGCGTGAGTTGGTCGCGCAAACCCTCCTCATCCACATATTTGTCGCGCGTCTCCTTCAGGCCGCGGGCCACGAACTCAGGATCGTTGTCGAAGATGGCGCGGATATCCTTTTCGGTCTCGTCCCACGATTTCCATGCGGCGACGCACTTCTCGATGTCCAGTTGTTCCACAGGAGCGTCGAGCAGCATTTCGAGAAACGCCGTCGAGGCAAGCGTACCGATGCCGACCTTGAAACCGTGAGACACCGAAGCGCCGTTGAAACGCAGGTGTTCCATGTCCCAGAGGTGGCTGAACTGGTGTTCTGCCCCCGAAGCCGGGCGGCTCGACTGCGTCGCCTGCATGGCGAAACCGCTCAGCAGCAGCCCTTCGGCCAACTGTTCGACCTTTTCCACATTGCCGGCATGCACGCCTGCGGGATCGCTCAGGGCCTCTTTCAGTCCATCCTGTACCAGCCCGAAAGCGAAGTCGTCCATCGCCTCGGAACCTACCGCGTCGGAGAGCATCCAGTCGGCCCCGGCAGGAATCTTGGCGATCAGGTCGGCATAGCCCGAAGCGGACATTTTGGCGGGCGCAGCGGCCGAGATCGAGGGGTCGAGAACCATGCCCAGCGGAGCCGGGCAGTCGAACGTCTGTTTGTTGCCGTCTTTCGTAATCGAAGCGCCATAGGCCGTGTAGCCGTCCATCGAAGCGGCCGTGCCGACCACCATATACCGGCGGCCGTTGTGGTGGGAACAGAGCTTCGTCAGGTCGTTGATCACGCCCGAACCGACAGCCACGGGAATGGCGCGGGTCTTTGCCAGCACACCGTCCAGCTCCTCGACGAACGACCATTCGGCGTAAAGTTTCGGATCGGTGAAAACATGCGGTTCGTCCTGCGCGATACCCGCATCGGCGAGGATGCGGTGCACCTCGCTGCCGGCGACACGCCACGTATTGGTATCGGCGACCACAACGGCGCGGCAGCCGGGGAACAACTCGTTGAACATCTCCGACGTACGCGGAAGAGTGCCGACACCGATTACCAGTGCCTTAGTGTCGGTCGTGCGCTGAAGGGCACTTTCTACCTTATTCATATTACTATCTGTTTTGTTTTAATGTTTTCACAAACGAAACCCCGCAGGGTGATTTCAGTTTCCCCAAAGTAAAGGCAAATATAGACATTATTTTCCTTTTACCAACCATGAACAACACAAAATTTTTCTTTTTACATACTATTTGATTTCCATTTGAATTATCAAAACGAAAAATTGGATAAAAGAAAATAAAAACATACCTTTGGAGCTCCAATCGATAAAACTTTCACCATGAAACGACTTACCCTACTGCTGGGCGCGTTCCTGCTGACAGCCGCCTCCTTCGCCCAGCCCGCCATGCCGCCTACGGCACGCATCGCCAACGGACCTTATGTATTAAACGTCACCGAAGACGGTTTCACGGTCGTCTGGAATTCGAAGGCCGACGCCATGGGATGGGTCGAAGTAGCCCCGATGGACGGCTCGCACTTCTACTCGACAGACCGACCGAAATATTACAATTCACACCTCGGACGCCACGTCGTGGGACGTATGCACCAGGTGCGTGTGAGCGGCCTTCAGCCCGGCACGACCTATCGCTACCGCATCATGCAGCGGGGAATCTTCGTAGATGAAGGCAACAAGAGGACCATTTTGGACGACGGGGACGGCAGCGAAGTATACAGACAGAAGCCATACACCATCAAGACGCTTGATCCGGCGCAGCAGCGCGTCGATTTCTGGATGGTCAACGACATCCACTCGCGCGATTCCGTTTTCCAGCTCCTGATCAAGGACGCTCCCAAGGCGCAGCCGGATTTCGTCTGCCTGAACGGCGACCTGGCCAGCCAGACCGAAAACGAACAGACGCTCTGGGACGCCTGTCTTTCGTCGGCATCGAAGATTCTCACCCCTGCGGGCATTCCGCTCGTCGTGACGCACGGAAACCACGAACACCGCGGCTCCTATGCCGGTCACTGGCTCGACTACTTCCCCACGCCGACCGGAGAGACCTACTACACGTTCCGGCGCGGACCGGCCTTTTTCATCGTACTCGACGGCTGCGAGGACAAACCCGACAACGACCTCCGATACTACGGACTGGGCGACTGGGACGCTTACCGCCAGCAGCAGGCCGAATGGCTCAAGGGCGTCGTGGCGAGCGATGAATTCCGGGCGGCTCCGGTACGCATCGTGCTGATCCACATGATCCCGGGCAAGGAAGACAGTTGGTACGGCGAACAGCAGATCCGCAAACTCTTCGTGCCGGAGCTCGTCGGCAAAGGCATCGACCTGATGCTCTGCGGCCACTACCACCGTTACTTCTGGATCGACGACGACAGCCGCGGAGTGGACTTCCCGATCCTCGTCAATTCGAACAACGACTGTCTCCGCGTGTCGGCCGGCCCGAAAGGCATCGACTTGAAGGTGGTCGACACCGCGGGCGCTGTGATCAAGCAACACCACATCGACAAAAAAACCAGATAACGACATGGAAAACAAGCCCTTTCACAAATACCGCTCCGTCTGGGAGCACGACGAACTGACGGAACGCCTGCGCCGCATCCGCCACGTGGCGCTCGATATGGACGGCACGATCTACATGGGGATGTCGCTGTTTCCCTACACGCAGGCTTTCCTGCACGGGCTCAAGGAGCAGGGAATCGGCTATTCGTTCCTGACGAACAACCCTTCGAAATGCATCGCCGACTACCTCCACAAGCTCGAAACGCTGGGTATCAAGGCCTCGCGCGACGAGATGTACACCACGGCGCTGGCCACCATCGATTACATCAAGACCCATTATCCCGCAGCCAAGCGGCTGTTCCTGCTCGGCACGCCGTCGATGATCTCGGAGTTCGAGGCTGCGGGCTTCGAATCGTGCGCCGATTCGGCCGACGACGTACCCGACGTGATCGTGGCGGCGTTCGACATGACACTCTGCTACGAACGGCTGTGCCGCGCAGCGTGGTGGATCAAGCAGGGCGTGCCCTACATTGCCACCAACCCCGACCGGGTATGCCCCACCGACCTGCCGACGGTGCTGGTCGACTGTGGCTCGATCTGCGCGTGCCTCGAACACGCCACGGGACGCCGCCCGGACATTACGCTGGGTAAGCCCGACCCGAATATGCTCTCGGGCATCCTCGCCCGCCACGGGTTGCAACCCTACGAAATCGCCATGGTCGGCGACCGCATCTACACCGATGTCCAGATGGCCCACAATGCCGGGGCGATGGGCGTGCTGGTGCTCTCGGGCGAGACGACGCTCGACGTGGCCGACCAGGCCGAACCGCAGCCCCACATCACGGCCGACAGCATCGAGGTATTGGGCGAACTGATCCGCGAGGCGCATAAATAGCCCGACGGCGGAACGAAATGCCCCGGCAAACGCCGGAAGAGGGCATTCAATAAAGTCCAATAAGTTATAACAATAGCTCTATCAGAAAAAACCGGGTCTTTCGAGGCCCGGTTTTTCGTATCCTTTGCTATCTTTGCCTGAAGCAAACCCGGACATGTCCGGCTGTTTGTACTGTTTTTGCGAAACAAACCGAAACGATCCGCATGGAAGAACACAACATACTTATTCCCCTGCTGCTGACGCTCGGCGCGGGCCTCGCAACGGGCATCGGCAGCGCTATCGCCTTCTTCGCCAAACGCACCAACAAGCGGCTGCTGTCGTTTTCGCTGGGCTTGTCGGGCGGCGTGATGATTTACGTCTCGTTCGTGGAGCTGTTCCAGCAGGCGAATACGACCCTCTCGGCCGAATGGGGCGGACATACGGGCACGATCGTCACCGTGGCGAGTTTCTTCGCAGGCATCCTGCTGATCGGCATTATCGACCGGCTGGTTCCCTCGTTCGAGAACCCCCACGAAGCCCACCGCGTCGAGGAGATGGACCATCAGCCCCGCAACCCGAAACTGATGCGCATGGGCGTGATGACGGCGCTGGCCATCGGCATCCACAACTTCCCGGAAGGCATCGCCACCTTCACGGCAGCGGTGGACAACATGACCCTGGGCGTCGCGATCGCCGTGGCCATCGCCATCCACAACATCCCGGAAGGCATCGCCGTCTCGATCCCGATTTACTACGCCACGGGCGACCGCAAGAAGGCTTTCCGGCTGTCGCTGCTCTCGGGCCTCGCCGAGCCGGTCGGGGCCGTGCTGGCATGGCTGGTGCTGACGCCCTTCATGTCGCCGACGCTGATGGGCTGCATCCTGGCCGGGGTGGCGGGCATCATGGTCTTCATCTCGATCGACGAACTGCTGCCCGCAGCCCGTGAATACGGCGAAGCGCACATCTCCATCTACGGCGTAGTGGCCGGAATGGCGCTGATGGCCGTAAGTCTGATTATGCTGGCATAATCAGACAATTAAGAATTAAAAATGAAAAATTAAAAATTACGTTCTTGGATATTTTTTTACTCATCGTCGGCCTGGGGCTGATTCTCGCGGGAGCGAATTTTCTGACGGACGGTTCCGCGGCACTGGCCCAGCGGTTCCGCGTCCCGGAGTTCATCATCGGACTCACGGTGGTCGCCGTCGGGACCTCGACGCCCGAACTGGTCGTATCGGTCCTGTCAGCCATCGCGGGCAAGAGCGACGTGGCAATCGGCAACGTCGTGGGATCGAACATCTTCAACGTCTTCGTGATCCTGGGCGTCTGCGCCCTGATCCGCCCCCTGCCGCTCACGGCAGGCAACATCCGCCGCGACATCCCGTTCGGGGTGATTACGTCGCTGTTGCTGCTGGCGCTGGCCTCGGATTCGTTTTTCCGCACGGGGGCAGCGGACCGCATCGGCCGCATCGACGGCGTGGCGATGCTCCTGCTCTACATGGCGCTGATGTGGTATACGATCCGCTCGACGAAACGCCCCGAAACACCGCCGGCAGAAGAGGCGAAGCCGGGAATGGCCGGATGGCTCATGGCGGCGATGATCGTCGGAGGCCTCGCAGGACTGGTTTTCGGCGGTGAGATGTTCCTCCGCAGCGCTACGTCGATTGCCCGAAGCCTCGGAATCAGCGAATCGGTGATCGCCATCACGCTGGTGGCCGGCGGCACGTCGCTGCCCGAACTGGCCTCGTCGCTCGTGTCGCTGTTCAAGGGCAAGGCCGACATGGCGCTGGGCAACGTCATCGGATCGAACATCGCCAACATCCTGCTGATCCTGGGCGTGAGCGCGACGATCCATCCGCTCTCGATGGGCGGAATCACGGTCTGGGACCTGCTGATGGTGGTATTGAGTTCGGTGTTGTTGTTCTTTGCGGCCTTCACGTTCAAACGCAGGGCCATCGACCGCTGGGAGGGAGCGATCTTCCTGGCGATTTACATCGCCTACATCGGATATTTGATCAGGTAGCGGTCGACGAGCCGAGGTACGGCATAATCGCCCAATGCGGAGGCCGGGACGGCCATGGCGGCGGCGAAAGGGGTAAACAGGGGCGTTTCGATGCGGTGGAAGACCGCATGGAGCGTCTGGTGGGAAAGCTGGTGTTTCGGCATCGGAACGCTGCGCACCAACCGCCACGGAGCGTCGCCCAACAACTCGCGGAACTGCGGCAGGTCCAGGAGTCCGGCCAGGTCGACGGAAACGCCGGTCTCGATCAGCGGAAATTCGTAAAGCCCCTGCCAGATGTCGCGCCCTTCGCGGCGGTGCAGCAGAACTTTGTCGCCCGAAGAGATGTGCAGGTAGTTGAACCAACGGTCGCGAACCCGGGTTTTGCCCTGCTTCACAGGGCGGTCGGCAACGGTTCCGGCGGCCAGGGCAAGGCACTGTTCCGCAAGCGGACACACCTCGCAGCGGGGCGAAGCCGGGGTGCATTGGATAGCTCCGAAGTCCATGATCGCCTGGTTGTAACGGCCCGGCTGCGCAGTGTCCAGTTGCGACTGGGCCAGGCTGGCGAAAGCCCGCTTTCCGGCCGTGGTGTCGATCGGCTCATCGAGGTCGAAGAGCCGGGAGAGCACCCGGTAGACGTTGCCGTCCACGACGGCGCACGGAGCGTCGTAGGCCGCCGAACAGATGGCCGCAGCGGTATAATCGCCCACGCCGCGCAGCGAACGCACGTCGTCCGGCGACACGGGGAACACCCCGCCGAAGCGTTCGACGACCTGCCGGGCAGCGGCACGGAGGTTACGGGCACGGCTGTAATAACCCAGTCCCTGCCAAAGTTTCAGCACCTCGTCCTCGGGAGCGGCTGCCAGCGATGCGACATCGGGAAAACGCTCCGTGAAACGGAGGTAGTACTCCAATCCCTGCGCCACGCGGGTCTGCTGAAGGATCACCTCCGAGAGCCAAATACGGTAAGGATCGTGCGTACGGCGCCACGGCAGGTCACGGCCTTCGCGGGCATACCAGTCGAGCAGTATTTCGGCAATGCGATTCATAACGGAAGACAAAAATACGACATCGGAACTGAATTTGAAGCATTCCAACCTAATTAAAACGATATGCATATGGAAAAGAAACACTCTTTAGTAGACAACGCCGCTGAAAAGCGCTATGAACTCGACCTGGGAGACGACATGGCCCTTATCGAATACGTATTGGGCCGCGGGCTGATCGTGCTGACGCACACCGAAGTTCCCGAGCAGTACGAAGGCCAGGGTATCGGCAAGGAACTGGTGCAGGCCGTACTGGAAGACATCCGCACAAAAGAAATCAAGGTCGTCCCGCAATGCCCGTTCGTCGCGGCCTATATCCGCCGCCATCCCGAATGGATGGATCTCGTATTGACCGCCGAGAACAAGTAAACAGGCCCCTACATTCCGGGATCAGGCCGCAAAGGCCGTCCCGCCGCAAAGCCGGACTCTTCGAAAGGGTCCGGTTTTGCGTATCCATACGGGCACGTTTCGCTTATAAACATATGTATTCACTTTTTTGAAAAATTTCCGGCTTGAAATTTGGTTTATTTTATAAACTACTTTATATTTGCAACAGATTTACAAACCGAGCCTTGGCTCACAACCGGAAAAAACCATGGAAATCAACTCTGCACACACCGACAAACGCCGCCTTTTCGCGCGCTGGTTCTGCCGCCGCCTGACCACCTACACCGTCATCTGCGCCTTCCTTGCCTTCGTCAACTGGCAAACCTCGCCCCACTACTGGTGGGTGCTGTGGGTCATCGCCGGATGGGGGCTGAACATCGTGCTGTCGCTGGTCTATTACCTGTTCGACTGCGACGACGAACGCAATTACCGCAACTACTAAAAAACACACGCCATGAAAACGTTACTCGCAATGCTCGCCGCCCTTGCCCTGGGCAGTGCCGCCGCAACGGCAAAGACGCTCGAAATCACGGTCGAAGATGTCCGCAGCGACAAAGGACAGATTCTCGTAATGGCCGCCGCTGCCGGACAGGAACAGCCCGTTTACGGCAAAGCCGACGCTAAAAAAGGTTCGGTCGTCGTGACTCTCACGGGCCTCGAAGCCGACACGGTCGAAGTCTCGCTCTTCCACGACGAAGACGGCGACTTCAAGATGAAGACGGGCAGTCGCGGCCCGCAGGAGGGCTACGCCGCCAGGAAATGCAAACTCCCGGCCGACACGAACGCCGCAAAACTGCGCCTCTACTACCCCGCACCTGAAAACGAATAGCCCCATGCGCCGCCTCGCCAAAACGGACGGACAATCGAAATAAATTCGTAACTTTAACCCCCAAATAACACCTCATGGACGACAAAAACCTCAAAGCCGACCAAAGCATCGAACTCATCCGGCAGATGATCCGCGACACACGCCGCCGCCTCTCGCCGGGGAGCAGCAACCTGTTCCTCGTATGGGGATACCTCATCGCGGCGACCGCCGTCGGGATTTTCTTCCTGCTGACCTTCACCGGCTGCCGCGCCTGGCAATGGCTATGGCTGCCGGCGCTGGCCGCCGGAGGTATTTTCACGTGGTGGTACAACCGTTGCCACGCCGCACAGGTCAAAAGCTACACCGACCGGCTGCTGGAACAAATCTGGGGTTGCGTGGGAGGCCTCATCGCCTTTTCGACCTTCGTGATATGCTTGGAAACCGAATGGCCCGTCGACCCGCTGTTCCCCGCTCTGCTGCTGATCAGCGCAGGACTTTTCATCTCGGGAACCGTGATTCACAACAAATACATGTATTACGCTTCGTGCCTGCTGCTGCCGGTGAGTTTCGGCATCATCCGCGAATCGTGGATCAACACCGACTCCGAGGGCAACCTCATCCAGTTCGCCGTGGCAGTCCTCATCGGACTTGCAGGCTCGGGATACGCACTCAAACGACAGGTCAAACACGACGCCGCAAAGACGCCGGAAAACGAACAATAAGATGGAAGAGCGTAAATTGGAAGCCGCCGAAAGCCTTGCGCTGATCGGCCGCATGATCGAAAACACCCGCAGCCGCATGGTCCGCAACTCGGGCCGTCCACTGCTGGCATGGGGTTACGCCACCGTCCTGACGACGCTCGTCGTCTGGGGTGCGGTCGCCTACTTCCGGGATGCACACTGGAACTACCTCTGGATGCTGCTGCCCCTGTTAGGATGGTTGCTGATGTGGCTTACGCGCGGAAAAAAGCCCGAAGGCGAAGTACGGACGTTCGTCGACCGCGTGATCGGAAACGTCTGGCTGGTAATG
Organism: Alistipes sp. D31t1_170403_E11; assembly: GCF_015553985.1. NCBI lineage: Bacteria > Pseudomonadati > Bacteroidota > Bacteroidia > Bacteroidales > Rikenellaceae > Alistipes > Alistipes sp. D31t1_170403_E11. The sequence goes on from NZ_JADNHQ010000001.1 coordinate 741,876, forward strand.
GGTCTCACGGCCTGGTTTGTCAGCATGCTCTCGCTTTTCTCGCCGATGCGGCTCCCCATCCTGTTCATCATCCTGCTGATGATGGGCATGGGAACGGCCATAACGGGACTGATTATCCGTTTCACGCCGGTCACCGCGGGCGGTATTGCGGCAATCGTCATCGCACCCTTCTCGATGATCGCGCCCAACATGTGGCAGCCGCTCCTTTTCATCGCCGGCTTCACGGTGATGATGATCATCCCGGGCCACATCCTCAACTACAAGTCGAACCACCCTGCCCGATAACACAATGTTCAAAGAACTGAATCCACTGCTGCACTCCGAGCTGAGGCTGGCCGTCGTTTCGATCCTCATCGGGGTCGAAAGCGCCGACTTCGTCTTCATCCGGCAGCAGACCGGAGCTACGGCGGGCAACCTTTCGGTGCAGTTGGACAAGCTTTCGAAGGCGGGTTACATCGAAATGGAAAAGACTTTCCGGGGCAAGATACCCTGCACGATATGCCGCATTACCGACGCCGGGCGGGACGCCTTCGCCGAGTATGTCGAGGCATTGCAAAGCTATATAAAACGATAAGTCCGCGCAATCCACGGCGTTCCGCCGTGTTTACAAATTCGCCCTGCCCCTGAATCCCCGCCTCAGCGGGGATTTCCGGACACGCATTACAGCGAACAGAAGAACGTCACCAGAAACGGGACGCTGAAATCGAGCACACAGCCGTGGAAAATCGAAACCACGGCATAAGGCCGTCCGGCAGACTGCGTGATGATCGGCAGCGTCGTATCGAAAGTCGTCGCGCCGCCGATCGACACCGCAGCGAGGGGACCGCACCAGCGCGCCACGAGCGGCGCAGCCAGCAGGGTGAATATTTCGCGCATGACATTGCACAGCAGGGCGATCGTAGCCAGTTCCGGCCCCCGGAAATCGGCAATGAAGATGCTCGACAGCGAATAGTAACCGAATCCCGCCCCTACGGCCAGCGAGTCGGTCAGCGACCATCCGCCGAGCAGCGGCGCAGCTACGGCGGCTCCGGCCAGTGTGCCGACCGCCGTAGCGACCGGCAGCAGCGCCAGCCGCGGATCGAGGCGCCGGACACGCCCGGCTAACGTGCGGTCGTTGCCCAGTGTCATGCCGACGCAGAACATCAGGGCATACAACACATAAGTGCTGACCCGCGACCCGGCCACGTCGAGCGGCGTCAAAAGGCCTGCAGCGCATCCCGCCACAAAGAAAGCCACGATCACCAGGCTGCCTTTCAGGGCCGCCCAGGTGGAAACCGGTTCTTCCGACGCAACCCCGCTTTCGTCCGCAGGCACGGCGCGGCCCCGAAGGCGCCGCCACAGCAGCCACGCCGCAAAGATGCTCCCCGCAACGGACAAAACAAAGATCGCAAAGGCCGCCGCCCCCAGCGTCGCCAGTCCGCCGACGACCGCGGGATCGGAGCCGACCTCGACACCCAGCAGGAACAACAGCGCCCAGATAATGAAGGTGATGAGGCGCTGTACAAAGGCGAGGCGCCAACCGATAAGCAGGCGCCCCGTCACAATGCCTCCGATGATGACGGCGAATATTACAAACATCCCGGTTATTCCTTTTTCGCCGTGAGTTTTTCGATCTGCCGCTCGGTCTCGGCTTCGAGGTTGGCAGCCTGCTTCTCAGCCTCCTGCACCAGTTTATCCCCGGCCTTCTCGGCGGCAATCTTAGCCAAAGCCCCCTTCGAGGATGCACCCTCGATGAGTTTCGTGCGCTGCGCCTGTGCCGCTTCGACGAGTTTCGCACCGCCCCGCTTTGCCTCCGCGCGGAGGTTCTCGATCTGTTTGGCGACCTCCTCGGAAAGCGACTCGCTGCCCGTAAGTTTCTGGATCTGCTCGTTGACGACGTTCTTCACCGCCTCCTCGGCAGCCTCCTTCACCCCGAGGGTGATCTTCGGCGAAGAGAACGTGCCTCCTATGTTCACACCGACCGACTGGAGCGCCTTCCCGCCCGGAATAGCCACCTTGGCCTTATAGTCGATAGTCTGGTCGAGGCCCGTCGAACCCGCGAGGTTGATATTGACGCCGCCCATCTTCAGGTCGAAGGGCTGCGTGGTGATGCGTCCGTCCTTGATTGCAAAGCGGATCGCTACATCCTTAGCCTCGATTTTCCGCAGGTCGTCGTTGCCCAGCGCCTTAGCCAGGGCATCGAACGCTTCGATGTTCTGGATATGGATGTTGGCCGACTTGATCTCGCCCGTAGCGTTGAGCGAATGCAGGTCGGGAGACATTTCGGCGTCGAGCGACGTACGCAGGTCCAACGCCAGCGAATAATCGCCGCCCGTCTTGGCAAAAATCGGCACGAGTTTCTGCACCATCTCCAACTCCTCGAAGGTCTTCTGGAACGAAGCGCCCGAAATATCGGCATTGAGTTTCAGGGCCGGATGCGCGGGATCGGCAGCCGTCGAATAGCTGCCCGAAGCAGTGGCTTTGCCGCCGAAGACACCCAACCGGAGCCGTTCGAGCGACAGCGCACCGTCGGCGATGCGCATTTCACCCGTTATTTCATGGATCGTCATCTGCCCGAACAGGACTTTACGCAGGTCGGTGTTGAGCGAAAGGTTCAGGTTGCGCGGGACCACGACTGCCTGCATCGGCTCGGCCGGAGCCTCCTCGACAGCAGTGTCCTCCTCCGCAGCGGGGAGCGCGTCCATAATTTCGTTCACATCGAGCAGTTCCGACTTCACATAGAGTCGGCCCGAAAGCATGTCGCCGCGCAGCAGGTAACCGATGTAGTTGGCCAGTTGGCCGTTAGCTGCAAGATCGCTCTTGCCGATCGTCACGCCGAATTCGCCGAGCGTCATCGCGGCCGGGGTAATGGTGGCCGCAGCACGGCGGATATGGACCGCCGGCAGGTCGGGAAGCGTCAGACCCAGGCCTTCGACGACGAAAGTCCCCTGTGCACCGAGTTGCTCATACCGGTTTTTCTCGATGTCGGACATGCGGCCCGAAAGTTTCAGGTCCACGGTGAACAGGCCGCCCAGTTCGACGCCCTTTTCCAGCGGGTAAACCTCCTTGACGGCCCCCAGGTCGACGCGCCCGTCGGCCGAAACACGAAAAACGGGGTCGCTGATGAGGTTGGTGGCGTAGAAAGTCGCCGCAAGGGAGTTCCCGGCCATTTGAAGGCCGAACTTCGAGAGGTCGATAACAGTTTTGTCCATCACGCCCCCGGGGTTCGAAACCTTGGCGGCGATGTTGATACCGGTCACGGCCTTGGGCAGCGACGAGTATTGGAAGCTGCCGTTGCGGACCTCGGTTTTCAATTCGAAGGCCGGAAGCGCCGTACCGCGCATTTCGCCCTTGGCCCAAAGCCCCATCGACAACTCACCGCCCGCCGCGAGATTTTTGAATTCACGGGTGTAGAAAGCCGGAATCAGCGACAGTACATCCTTGAACTGCACCTTGTCGCAACCGGCCTTGAGGTCGAGGGCCAGCGCATCGTCACGCATCTCGACCCAGCCATCGAGGCCGACCGAGACGGCGTTCAGGCGCAGCGTATTGTGCGAGAAGGTAAAGCGGTTGTTTTTCAGGTCGGCATCGATCACGGCGACAAGTTCCGCCTCGGCGTCGCTCAGCAGCGGAATGCCGCCCGACACGAAGCGCAGGCCTGCGGCTGTCAACCGCAGGTCGAGGTCGGTACGGTCGGCCGACATGTTGCCCTGCAGGCGCAGCGAAAGAGGCGTCGTCGAAAAACGCATATTCGTCGAATCGTCCTCGTAACGGATCGCAGCATCGGAAATGCGGAAATCGCGGACCGAAAGCCGGAACGACGAAGGTCCGGCATCCTCCGCCGGTTCTTCCGCCCCGGGTTCGTCCGATGGTTTCATCACGTCCCAGTTAACGGCTCCGTCGGCAAGTTTGTGCGCATGCACCGCCGGCGATGCGAGGATGACTTTGGTCACCTCGAATCCGCTGTCGCCGAAAAGCGACATCAGGTTGACGACCACCGAGATACGCCGTGCGGCGACGATCGTGTCGCCCTCGAAACGGTCGACGCCAACCAGCGTCAGCCCCTTCAGCTCCAGCGAAGCGTTGGGGAAGTGGCGCAAAAGGCTGATATCGAGTTTCTCGAAATCCAGCTTTGCCGCGAGCATCGCATTGGCCTCGCGTTTCACGATGTCGGCGATCTTACCCTTCAGCGCGATCGGCGCGATCAGGGCGATTGCCAGAATAACGGCCACCACGATGGCCGCGATCTTCACGAATTTTTTCATTCCACATCTATTTTACAGGCGAAAAGCGTAGTTTCCGCCTCTTTGAATCCGAGTTTTCCATACAATCCGTGCGCCGCCCTGCGGGCAGGATTGGAGGTAAGCATCACTTTTCCGGCCCCGACGGCAGCCGCATGCCCCAGCGCCGCGCGCACGAGCGCTTCGCCTGCGCCCACTCCCCGGACCGCGGCGTCGACCACCACGTCCTCGATCCACGCCTTGCGCCCCGAAGGTACGTCATACCACACCAGGGTCAGGACCCCGACGACAGTTCCACCGGCCTCGGCCGTGAAAAGCGCAGCCGACGAACTTCCCGCCACCGTCTGCAACCGCTCCGCCGAAGGAGCGGCAAGCCGCGGCGAAAGCTGCGGCATCAGCCGCGCAAACGCTTCTGTCAGAGAATCGGTAACTTCGGTCACCCGGCGCACGTTAAGTTCCATCGTCAGCATATTTAGTACAAAGATAGCCTTTTTAGCCGAAACGTTATGGCTATCTGCGGAAAAAAGCGTACTTTTGCCCCGCAACGGTTCCATCGGCGCCCCGGAAGGGCGCATGGGATTAAAAGGGAATGCCGTGAAAACCGGCAACAGTTCCCGCTGCTGTGAGTTACGCCATGCGTTCCGGCACTCTTTGGCCACTGTCCCAACGGACGGGAAGGCGCCGGAACGGTAACGAGTCAGAAGACCTGCCGCTGCAATTCGAAATACGGATCAACCCTGCGGAGAATGGGGGCGGCAAGCGATCACGAGGAGTCATCCTTCAGGCACTTAACCTCCCGGAAACGCACTTTAGTTTACGACGATGAAACGCTTCGTGCGAAATACGGCGGCATGCGCCCTTGCAATGCTCTGCTGCGCCTGCATGGACTACGGACCGCTCCCCGAAGAGCCGTTCAGCCAGACCGCGCGCGGCGTGTTCATCACCTGCGAAGGCAATTTCATGTGGGACAACGCTTCGCTTTCGTTCTACAACCCGGCGACGCGGACGGTCGAAAACGAAATCTTCCTGCGCGCCAACGGCATGAAACTCGGCGACGTAGCCCAGTCGATGGCCATCCGCGACGGACGGGGTTACGTCGTGGTCAACAATTCGGGTGTGGTTTACGTGATCGACACCGACACGTACCGCGTCACGGGATTGATCGAGGGCATCGTATCGCCGCGTTATATCCACTTCCCCAACGACACTACGGCCTACATTACGGACCTTTACGACCCGCGCATCACCGTCGTGGATACGCGCAACAACCGCATCCGGGGCCGGATCGGCATGAACGGCCACAAATCGACCGAACAGATGGTCCAATGGAATGACAAAGTGTTCGTCAACTGCTGGTCGTACGATAACAAAATCCTCGTAGTCGACGCCGCACGCGACATGCTGGTCGATTCGATCGAAGTGGGCTGGCAGCCCTCATCGCTGGTCCTCGACCGCCACGGAAAACTCTGGACCGCAACCGACGGACGCAACGGGGAAGCCCCCGCCCTGTGGCGCATCGACGCCCAAACGCAACAGGTCGAACAACGTTTCGACCTTCCGGAAGAACTCCGGCCTTCGGAACTGACGCTCAACGGCGCGCGTGACACGCTTTATTACATCGGCCGCGACATCTGGCGCATGCCCGTCATCGCGGAATCACTGCCCGCAACCCCGTTCCTGCCCTATTCCGAGACGATCTACTACGGAGTGGCGGTCGACCCCGACACCTCGGAAGTCTACGTCGCCGACGCCATCGACTACGTGCAGCATGCCGTGGTTTACCGCTTCACGCCGCGCGGCGTACCTGTGGACACCATCCGGGTCGGCATCACCCCCGGGGCATTCTGTTTCAAACGATAAATTCAACCGCACCATGAAAAAATACGCATTCCTCCTGCTTTTGGCCACCGCCTGCAACTCGGGCGAAACGATCACGAAAACCGAGATCGAAGAACCGGCGTCCACAGTCATCGAATACACTCCCGCACCGGGACAGTTTATCAATAGTCCGACCGCAGGATTCGACACGCAGGCCATCACGACGGCCGCAGACGCCGTCGCCTACGCCGAACGCCGCCTGGCCATGGGCGGCGACCCCGATCCCGACAGTCCGACAGCCGATTACGGCTTCGTATCGCTCGGAGGCTGGGGCGGTTACCTCGTCGTCGGGTTCGACACCCCGGTGGCCAGCACGGGCGGCTACGACCTCTACGTTACAGGCAACTCGTTCAACGGCTCTTCGGAACCGGGAATCGTCTGGGTGGCCCAGGATGCCAACGGCGACGGATCGCCCGCCGGCGAAACCTGGTATGAACTCAAAGGCAGCGAATACGGTAACGGCAAAACGATTTTCAATTACGAAGTCACCTACACCGAACAGGCCGACGGCAGCATTGCATGGACCGACAACCAGACTCCCGCCGGCAGCGGCACGATCGACCGCATCGGCGCGCACGCACAGGCCAGCTACGCCCCGGCGTGGGTCAAAACCCGGACTTACACCGGCACACGCCTGCCTGACAACGTTCGCTACGACGAAGCGACGAACCGCTACGTCATGACGGCCTTCGCATGGGGCTACGCCGACAACAGCTCGAAGATCGACGGCATAGGCTCAAAGAACCGTTTCAAAATCTCGGACGCCGTCGACAAGGACGGCCATCCCGCCAACCTCACGCAGATCGACTTCATGAAGGTTCAGACGGGCGTGAACTGCAAAGCCGAAAACAACGTGGGCGAAATCTCGACCGAGGTCTGCGGCATCGGCTGTTACCGCATCGTCACCAAAACCGAATAACGCGGCGTGTTACGGAATGCAACCCTGCTTCTCTGCCTCGTCTGCGCAGCCCCCGCGGCAGCGCAGCGGGATTCGGCGGCCCGCACGGTCGCGATCGAGCGCGTGGAGATTGCCGGGCAGCGGCCGATGAAGGAGATCGGCGTACAGCGCACGGCGCTCGACAGCGCCGTCCTGCGCGACAACATCAGCGCCTCGCTGGCCGACGCACTGAGTTCGGGATCGACCATCTTCATCAAATCCTACGGCCGGGCGACGCTCTCGACCGCCTCGTTCCGCGGCACGGCCCCTTCGCACACGCAGGTGACATGGAACGGCATGAAGGTCAACTCCCCGATGCTGGGACAGGTCGATTTCTCGCTAATCCCCTCCTATTTCATCGACGACGCCTCGATCTACCACGGAGCCAGTTCGGTAGGCATCACCGGCGGCGGGCTGGGCGGCGCCATCACGCTGGCGACCAAAGCCCCGGAGGAGCCGGGATTGGGACTGCGCTACGTGCAGGGCATCGGCTCGTTTACGACCTTCGACGAATTCCTGCGCCTGAGCTACCACGGCGAGCGGTGGAGTTCGTCGACACGCGTGTTGGTGAGTACCTCGGAGAACGACTTCCGCTACCGCAACTACGACTGCAAAAACTTCGTCACGGACGAAAACGGGCAGGTCATCGACAACTACTATCCCCTCCAACGCAACCGCAACGGCGCATTCCGCGACATACACGTCATGCAGGAGGTTTATCACACCACGCGCGGCGGCGACCGGCTGTCGCTGGCGGCATGGTACATGGATTCGCACCGCGGGCTGGCTCTGCTGACCTCCGACCGCAACTCGACGCGCGAAAAGCGCAATTCACAGGACGAGCGCACGCTGCGCGCCGTCGCGGGATGGGACCGGCTGCGCGGAGGGCTTAAACTGAGCGCGAAAGCCGGTTATACCTATTCCGACCTGCGCTACCTGATGGAATCCGACCCCGACGGGCAGGGAAATTTCTCGCCGATAACCGATGCGCGCAGCCGCATACACACCTTCTTCGCCAAAGCCGAAGCGGAGTATGCACCGGGTGAAAAATGGCTCTTCACTGCCAACGCCGCCGCGCACCAGCACCGCGTACACAGCGGCGATTTGTCGGTCATCGACGCCACCTCGGGCCGCCGCGCCGACACGCTCTACCGGCAGCAACGGTTCGAACTCTCGGCCTTCGCGGCGGTCAAATGGCGTCCCGTACCCCGGCTGGGCCTGGCGGCAGACCTGCGCTGGGAACTCTACGGCAACCGTTCGACGCCCATCATCCCGGCGCTGTTCGCCGACTGGCTCCTGTCGCGGCGCGGCAACGTCGTGGTGAAAGCATCGGCGGCCCGCAACTACCGCTTTCCCACACTCAACGACCTCTATTTCCAGCCCGGGGGCAATCCCAACCTGAAACCCGAACGCGGATGGACTTATGACGCAGGAGCCGAAACATCGCTCAAAGGCAGTGGGAAATCGCTGCACGCGTCGGTCACGGCATTCGATTCGCGCATCGACGACTGGATTCTCTGGATCGAAACCACGAAGCAGGGAGTTTACACCCCGATCAACGTCCGCCGCGTGCACAGCTACGGCATCGAGGCGAAACTCTCGGCCCACGCCACGACCGCCGGGGGCTGGCGGCTGGCCTTCGACGGAAACTGCGCCTGGACCCGCTCGGTCAACCGCGGCGACAAATTCTCCCCGGCGGACGAATCGGTCGGCAAACAGTTGGTCTACATCCCGGTCTGGTCGGCGGCCTTCACCGCACGCGTAGCATGGCGGCACTGGGAACTGAGCTACAAATGGAACTGGTACAGCGAACGCTTCACCATGTCGAGCAACAACCTCGGGGTCCTGGGGCGCGTGAAGCCCTATTTCATGAGCGACATCTCGCTCGAAAAGGGATTTGAACTCCGCTGGGCGTCGCTCTCGCTCAAAGGCGTCGTCTACAACCTGCTGAACGAAGAGTACCAGTCGGTGCTCTCACGGCCGATGCCGCGGCTCAACGCTTCATTTTTCATCGGCATAACCCCTAAATTCCGCAAACGATGACCATTCGCGAACAACTCCTCGAAATGGCCGAACCCGGTTATCGCGATTTCCACGCCTCGCTGCTGCCGGGCGTCACAAATATCATCGGCATCCGCCTGCCGCTGCTGCGCGGGATCGCCCGCGAGATCGCCCGCGGCGACTGGCGCGCCTTCCTCGCCTCGGACGACATACTCTACTACGAAGAACGGATGCTGCGGGGACTGGTGATCGGATACGCCAAATGCTCGCCCGAAGAGAAGCTCAGACACGTCGCGCGTTTCGTCCCGAAGATCGACAACTGGGCCGTCTGCGACTGCTTCTGCTGGAAACTCAAAGCCGCCGAACGCGAACCGATGTGGCGGTTTATCCAGCCCTATTTCCGCTCCGAAGCCGAATACGACCAGCGTTTTGCGGTGGTGATGGCGTTAAGCAATTTCGTGGATGCGGAGCACCTGGAAGCGCTGCTGAAACACTTCGAAGCCTTCCGCCATGAAGGTTATTACGCCCGCATGGGCGTCGCATGGGCCGTATCGCTCTGCTTCATCCGTTTTCCGGAACGGACGATGCGCTGGCTCGCGGCGCAATGCCCGCTCGACGACTGGACCTACAACAAATCGTTACAGAAGATCGTCGAATCATACCGCGTCACGGACACCGACAAGAGCGCCGTCCGGGCCCTGAAGCGGCGTGCAAAATAACCGGGGCCGGCGAAAAGGATTCGGAAAATAATATTATCTTTGTATTACAAAAAGATACGACACCCGCCATGCGCAAACTGGTAATCATTCCGACCTATAACGAAAAAGAGAACATTTCGGCGATGATCGACAAGGTCTTCTCGCTGTCCGAACCCTTTGAGATGCTCGTCATCGACGACGGTTCGCCCGACGGCACGGCCTCGATCGTCAAGGATCGCCAGAAAGAGTTCCCGGGGACGCTCCACCTCGTGGAGCGCGCGGGAAAACAGGGTCTGGGCACAGCCTACCTCACGGGATTCCGCTGGGGACTGGAAAACGGATTCGACTATATCTGCGAAATGGACTGCGATTTTTCGCACAATCCCGACGATCTCGTGCGCCTCTACCGGGCTGCCGCCGAAGGCAACGATGTGGTGGTGGGTTCGCGTTACATACAGGGCGTCAACGTCGTCAACTGGCCCATGTCGCGCCTGTTGATGTCCTATTTCGCCTCGATGTACGTGCGCATCGTCACGCGCATGCCGCTGCGCGACGCCACCGCCGGATTCGTCTGCTACTCGCGCCGGGCGCTGGAGACGATCGACCTCGACGCAATCCGCATGAAGGGCTACGGCTTCCAGATCGAGATGAAATATTCGGCCTGGCGGCTGGGGATGAAACTCAAGGAGGTGTCGATCATCTTCGTCGAACGCCGCGAGGGAACGTCGAAAATGAGCGGCGGCATCTTCGGGGAAGCTTTCTTCGGGGTGCTGAAACTCCCCTTCCGCCGAATCCGCAAACGTCAGTAGGGAACCGGGAACAGCGCGGCCCGGCTAAAAGGTAAAGAAATAATTCATAAAGAAATTCCAGAACGTCACCACGCCGATGGCAAAGAGTTTCGCCAGGTAGAAATTAAGGTGGAACCGGTCGTGCAGGACGTAGATGGTGGCGTTGTTGATCACCAGCCCGACAGCCGCAATGCCCAGGAACCGAAAGTACTGGCCCGTGATGTCGGGATTTTCGTTCTGGAACGTCCAGATGCGGTTGAGAACGTAATTCGAGGTCGAAGCACAGAGAAATCCCAGTGAATTGGCCACGTATTTATTCAGCCGCAGCCACTCCTTCGAGAGGTAGGTGATGCCGAAATCGACGAAGACGCCCGAGCCGCCGACAACGCAAAATTTAATAAACTGTTCGATCATATTTTTCCGACCTCCGTCGGGACGGATTTTCCGTTAAACCAATTCGTATAGCCTGCGCGGCGCAGCGCAAATCCCACATCGAAAGTTTCGCCAGCCAACTGCGGCGGGACCGTGAACGTAACGGTGCGCATCAGCGTATCGCCGGCCGGAATCCGGAAGGATTCCCCGATCGGGAACTCGTCGACCCGGAAACGGCCGTGCTTCCACAGGATCACCAACTGCGTATCGCCCCTCCCCACCTCGATCGGATAGGGATAGGGATTCGAGATGCGCAGTTCAAGGTGCAGCGTATCGCCCGCAGCCACCTTTTCGGGCAGGCCCGTAAAGGCTACGTCCACCAGGCGCACGGGATGAAACTTCGGGTCGACGAACCAGGTGAAATGTTTCCCGTTAGCCATTCGGATGGTCCGCACCTGCCGGGTGCTGTCCGAAACCGTTCCGTCGGGGCACTCGATGAGCACCTCGCGGTCGATGAAACGCGTATCGTCGTCGCGGAACTGCCATTGATGGGTACGGTAGCGGATGTTGGGCTGGCAGTAGGCCTCGCCGCCCGTGTAAAAGGCGTATTTGGCCGCAACGGCGTAACCGTAGCGGAAAACCACCGGGCGGCCGTCGGCCTCCTCGGCAATGGCGGCGTAACTCTCCGGATTGTTGAATACTTCGAAGCGGATGCCCAGCGGGTTGAAAATCATCACCAGACGCACCAGCGCGATCAGCCCGATGGTCACGCCTCCGGCCCGCATCAGGTAACGGCGCGTGCGGGGATGCCGCCGTGCATAGGTGAAAAGCACATATACCAACCCGAAGCAGGCGACGATGACCCACTGGGGCTGGACGTATCCGCGCAGCGACGAGAGCACGAAGAAGGCGATGAAGGCGACGGGCAGGAGTTTCAGCGCCCGGCCGACAGGGGTCTGCGGCTTCACCTTCCGCCACGCCTGCACGTAAAGCGGCAGGAAGAAGGGATTGAAAACCACCAGCATGTTGGCCAGGAATTCGAAGACGTAGTTGGGTTTGAAGACCGAATTGCGGCCCGAAAGGTGGTAGGCGAACGACGCCCAGTCGTGGTCGTACTGCCACATGAGGTGCGGAACGAGCAGCAGCAGCGCAACGGCCCCGCTCAGGTAGAGCGCCGGGCGCAGCAGTTGGCGCGGATTGGCGGCCAGTGCGAAAAGGACCACCAGTGCACCGTGGTATTTGCTGTATGCCATCAGCGCCATGGCAGCGCCCATCCACAGCCACGCCCAGCGGCGGCCTTCGGAAAACCATCTGAAAGTCAGCAGGAACAGCGCCGTGGTAAACATCAGCGGCCCGTCGGGCACGGCGATAAAACCGTAGAGCTGGAGCATCAGCGTCGCAGCCGACAGCACGACGAACAACCCGGCATCGCGGCGGTCGGCATCCGCCGGACGGATCAGGCGCCACAGGATCCAGAGGTAGAGGGGTTGCAGCACGGTGAAGAAAAACCGCACGCCCAGTTCCCCGCCGAAGAGATGTTCCCCGGCCCAGACCAGCAACGCCGTCACAGGCGGATGGTCGAAATACCCCCACGCGAGCCGCTCGGCGAACATGTGGTAATAGGCCTCGTCGTTGGCGAGCTGGGTAAATCCGGCCTGCACGAGGTTAGCGACCCACCACACCCCGAGCCACAGGAGGACCAGTTTGTCGGCCCCCAGCGAGGCATATGACTTTTTGAAAGATGCTTCCATACCGGGAAGCAAAGGTAGAAAAATTTCTCCGTTCCGCCTAAAAATGCCCCGGATTGTCCCCGAAAAGCAAGACGCATCCCCGCCGTGCACATCCAAACTTGGATTTGCCAGGCCGACCGGAGCGGGAACACGGTGCAAATTATTTTTTCAGGCCGGGACAGGGGCGGTCTGATAAAAATGAATTACTTTTGCAATCGCTATGAAAACCAGACAAGAACTGACCGAAATCCTCGATTTCATTGCCGATTATTCGACCTACCTGCTCGCGTCCGGCGTCCACACCTCGCGTGTGATCCGCAACTCGCAACGCATCGGCGCATCGCAGGGAATCGACATTCAGTTATCGAGTTTCCAGAAAAGCACGATCCTCACCGTCCGCGACGAAGAGACGGGCGAAGCCATCACCCGCGTGGTGCGGATTCCGGCCCTCCCGATCAGTTTCGAACGTAATTCCGACCTCAGCGCCCTGAGTTGGGACGCCGTCGACGAACAGCTCCCGCTGGATGAAATCCGCCGGCGTTACGGAGAACTGATCGAAAAGCCGCGCATCGATCCGATTTTCGTACTGGTGACCGTCGGACTAGCCAACGCCTCGTTCTGCCGGCTCTTCGGCGGCGACTGGACAGCCGTGGGGATCGTATTTACCGCAACGCTCGTAGGCTTTGCGGCCCGGCAGCGGATGCAGGCGCATGGCGTCAACCATTTCCTGATTTTCATCATCTCGGCCTTCATGGCGTCGCTGTGCGCGTCGTCGGCCCTGCGCTTCGACTGTACGGCTGAAACGGCCCTCGCCACGAGCGTCCTGTACCTCGTACCGGGCGTACCGCTGATCAACGGCGTGATCGACATCGTCGAAGGCCACATCCTGATCGGGTTCAGCCGCCTGATCAACGCCCTGCTGCTGATCATCTGCATCGCCATCGGGCTTTCGGCCACGTTGTTAATGGTTAAAAACAGCCTGTTATGATTGTTGCCGACATCCTTCTCGACGGGCTTTTCGCGGCCGTGGCGGCCGTCGGCTTCGGCGCCATCTCCGACCCTCCGATGCGGGCTTTCCCGCGCATCGCCCTGCTGGCCGCCGTGGGGCACGCCCTGCGTTTCTGCCTGATGAATTACACCGGAACGGACATCGCCACCTCGTCGCTCTGCGCGGCGATGGTCATCGGATTCGGCAGCCTCTGGCTGGGCCGGGGCATTCACTGCCCGATGACGGCGCTCTACATCCCGGCACTGCTGCCGATGGTTCCGGGCATCTACGCCTACAAGACGGTCTTTTCGCTCATCATGTTCCTCCAGTCGCTCAACGACCCGGGACAGGGCATGCAGTACATGCAGTTGTTCTTCCTCAACGCGACCGTATCGCTGAGCGTGATCGCCCTGCTGGCCGCAGGAGCCACCCTGCCGATTTTCGTCTTCAACCGTCGGGCCTTCTCGCTCACGCGGCGTACAAAAAACAACAAATAAACGCCCTGCATGGAAACATTCTGGAATACCATCGCCTCTTACAACGCCGCAACCTGGCCCGCGCAGATCGTACTGACCCTGGCAGCAGTCGTACTGACCCTGCTGCTCTACTTCCGCCCCTCGCCCGGCGTGCGCATCGCAATGAAGGTGTTCATGGCGCTGCTCAATTTCTGGATCGCCGGGGTCTATTACCTCGTCTATTGCGAACCGCGCGAATACAACGACCTGCTGGCGCTCTTCTGGGCCATCATGGGGTCCATCTGGGTCTACGACCTCGTGGTCAAACACGCCTCGCTGGAACGCACGGGCAACCACACGGCGTTCGCGGTGCTGTTGTTCGCCATGCCGCTCATCTACCCGCTGTTCTCGCTGGCGCTGGGCCGCACGTTCCCGATGATCACCTCGCCGGTGATGCCCTGTTCGGTGGCGGTCTTCACGATCGGGCTGATGCTGGCGTTTTCGGAACGCGTCAACATCGTGCTGGCGATGTTCCTCTGCCACTGGGCGCTGATCGGGCTTTCGAAAGTCTACTTCTTCGGCATCCCGGAAGATTACCTGCTCGCTTGCAGCATCGTCCCGGCGCTCTACCTCTTTTTCCGCGAATACATCCGCAGCAACGCCGGGCGGCCGATGAAGCCTTCGCCCAAGGTGCTCAATGCGCTGCTGGTCGTACTGTGCCTGATCATCGGATGCTTCTTCGCCTTTACGATGCTGCACCAGCTCAACCTGTTCACCGACATTTAACGACGCATACCGCAAAAAAGAAGCACCCGGCAATCGGGTGCTTCTTTTTTGCGGACCGGCGACAATTACTCGTTGCGGCGCAGGTCCCATTTGTTATTGACGTTGATGACGGCCTTCACCAGATCGTCGCCGTAAACCGCCACGTTCGAATGGGTCTGTCCGTAAGTCATCGTAGCGTTCGCGGCCCCGGCGAAATCCATCAGGACGATGCCGGCATTTCCGCGGAAATCGAACCGGTTCAGCTTGTCCGCCGTATAGCGGTTGTAGAGGTTGGCGCAGTAGTCGTAGTCGCCCACAGCTCCGAAAATACTGATACCCGACACACTGCAATGGGCCGTATCGTAACAACTCACGTAGTTCATGCACCAACGCACAGGATCGGTCGCATTGTAGGCGTAGGCGATGCAGTCGTCGATGGCGGAATACTTGCTCACACCGTCCGAAGAGCCGTTCTTGATGTTGTAGAGGTCGTTGACCTTGATCTGTGCCACCTCGCCCGTATTGCCGTGGAGCGTGGTTTCGAAGACGACCTTGTCGTGCGTCCAGTTCAGGTAAGCGCCGAAATACGCCCCGTTGTTCGAAGACTTGTAATCCTCGCGGACGACGAAGAGAATTTTGCCCCGGGCGTCGGCCAGCGTCATCCGGGGGCTGAAATCGGCGACGTATCCGTTGCAGTGGGTTTTGATAAGATTCACCACACTCTTGTCCCAGCCCGTTTTGCCCGAGCCGCTGGTGTTCTCGTATTTCATGTGCACGAGGACCGTCTCACCCGGATGCTCGTCGAGGAAACGCACGAAACGGTCGAGCAGGTGCGAGAGCATAAAGGGCGACAACTCCTGCCGTCCCTCGGCGCCGGGCGTGAAGCCGCCGAGCGTCGGGTCGCCCAGCAGGGCGATGCCGTGCTGGATCGGAAGGTCCTGCACCGAAGAACCCGATGCGCTGGGGCGCAGGTCGAACATGCGGACTCCGGCGGCAAGCTGCTCCTCGATGGAGAGCTCCTGCGCCTTGATTATCTTGGTCACGTTCATATAGCCGAATACGACATTCTGCAACCATTTGAGATGATAACGGTCGCCGGGCATGCCGGCCTTGTACTCGTAGTGCGAACCGTACATCGTGCAGGCGTCGTGCGAACCGGGCATGGATACCTGCGACAGGTAGGCGTTGTCGGGCAGGTATTTCATCCAGTCAGAGTAGTCCTCGGTTATGCGCTGCGCCTGTGCCGGCATGTCGCCGATCGTAAACGAATAGCGGTGTCCGGCCTTGAGCGTGGCCGGCGTCGTGTAACTGTAAGTCTTCCCTTCCGTGGTTACGGCCGACAGCGTTAGGCCATGAATGTCCTGCGGCAGCATGAATGCCGTAACCAGTATTTTCGAACCGGCGTTCAGCTCGATATAAGGCGTACTCCCGGTCGTCATGTGCAGCGCCAGCACTTTGGAACTCCGCTCCGGATCGACCGTACTGCTGTTCGTCGCGATGTCGTGCGTAAACGTTCCGGCCACCGCGTCGTTCTCGCTCGACAGGACGAGCTTCTGAACTTCGACGGTCTCGGAGAATCCCACCTGGACCGTCACCGTAGTCATCAGCGGGCGGAAGGTAAACGGAACCTCCTCGCCGCGCGCAACGCCTTCGGCACAGGCCGACATATAGGCATACTGCATGTTGCACTCCCCGTTGTTGTAGGTCTGTACGGCCGGGATCGCCGTCAGGACGATCGAGCCGCTGTTGGCCTTGATCGCTTCCGAGGGGTAGAACGCATAAAAATCGTGGTGCGTTCCCGAGCCCCAGGACATCCCGGTATCGCTCAGGTCGGCTTCGCTTTCGGTCGGCCCGGACACACGGACTTCGACCGAAGCCTGCTGCGGGGCGGCCAGGGGACAGATGATCTCTACCCGGTCGCCGGTGCGCCAGTAGATCGGATAGGAACCGCTCGTAAGCGGGCCATAGGCTGTACGGGTTTCGGGCTCCGGCGAAGGATCGTCGTTGTCGATCGAAAGGCGGTATGCGATGGGATCGCCCGCTGCCGCAGGTTCTTCGGGCTGGGGCCACGCCGTTGTTTCGACATCGTCCTTCCCGCATCCCGCCAGCAGAAGCGCCAGTATCGACAACCGGAAAACAGAGGTATACTTCATACTTTTATCGATTATCAATAGGTTAAACTTCCGTCGTCCGAATAGTCTACCGAGGCCGGCCCGAGTTCGCCCCCATTGGGCTGAGAGATCGCGAACCCTGCCTCCACCACAACAGCGAATACCTCCAATTCCGGCCTTATGTAAGTTGCTTTCATCAGGTATATACTTTAATATATAAATCGGGACGGCTGTCACCCGTCCCGATAGTATAGAATTTGTCTTCCCGGAATTACTCGATCGTGTAGGTGAAGTTCGCAAACTCTACGTGGTAAGAACCGGCGGTACTCATAATCTTGATCATGATGCGCTGTCCGTTCGAAACCGTGAACGTGTGGGTCTGCGTGCCGGAACGGCATTCGTTGTCGTTTCCGGCAATGATGTTGTTACGGTCTCGGAGCCAAGCCTCGGTAATCGGACCGTTGCCCGTCACGCCGATACGGTACTTGATATTCACCAAGGCCCGGTTGGTCGCAACCTCGAAGGAGATTTTCACGGTCTTCTGGCCGTCGCACTGGATCGGAGCCGTCACGAACGCACCGTTATTACTGCTGTTGGTTCCGGCGGGAACCTGCAACTGGATACGGTTCTTCTTGAGTTTGTCGTCGCCGTTCTTGTCGCTCTTGATCTCGGCGCGGTAGAAATACCAGCCGTCGAAAAGGCCTGCCGGATCGTACTGCGGATCGACATAGTAGAAACCGTTGTCCTTCCAGGTATCCGAACCGTATTTTTTGTCGATTTCATCGGGAACCGTGATCGTAACGGTCTTCTTGTTGCAGGGAACGCTCATCGTGTAGTGATGGTTGCGCTTCAGACCGGCCAGCGTAAACGACTTGTCCGAATAAGTCAGGCCGTCGGTGGTCGTAACCTGCACGTTCATCGTCGAATGGATGCTTACCGGCAGCATACCGATCACGAACTCTTTTTGGCTGGTGGGAATGACGATCTTGTTGCATACGCTCGATGCGATGAAAGCGCCGTCCGAACCGACCGAACCAGCCGTCGGCATCACGTTGGCGCTGGTGGTAATCGTAACCAGCTTGGGGGTTTCGTTGGCGCCCAGCCCGAGGGTCATCTTGATACGGGCCATCAACGGCTTGAAAGTCAACTGGACGGGCAGGATAGTAGTATCTTCGTCGATCACGAACGGCTCCTCCCACACGTTCGAATACATATAGTCGTAATCGGCCAGGTTCGCCGTGCAGTAGGCGTCGCCCCACGTATGCTTGAACGTTTTGTTGACAGCGTCGAACGTAGCGCCGCAACTGTACGGATAGTGAGCCGCAGCGAGCATATAGCTGCCGACGGGAACATCGCCCGAGAACGTCGTGGTAGCACCCGATTTGTCGGCCGTGAATTCGAACTTCTGCGTCGTGGCGCCATTGTAGAGGAACACGGCGACTTTGTCGCCTGCAACCCACGAGGTCGTCGTTCCGTCCACCGAGGTGCGGGTTTCGGAAACCGCATCTTCGGGAATCGTCACCTGGACGTATTTCTGCATGTCTGCGGGAGCGGATACACCGTCGTCCTTGCTACATGCGCTCATGCCGACTGCGGCAAGCATGGCTATAACTACTAATTTTTTCATAGTGCATTCTGTTGTTTTGAGGGTTGATTTTCGGAAACTCGGTCGTTATTCGTAGTCATCGTAGGACATCGATCGCGTGCCTCCGAGCTCACCGCCGCCGGTTCCCGGCTCGATGTCGCTGCTTGCAGCAAATCCTTTTTCGACACGTACGGAGATCTGGAACAACTCCGGGGCCTCATAGGGCATTAACATTTTTTTCATAACTTTCTTCGTTGAATGTGACGTTGCGTTTAATTTATTTTTGAATTCTGTGGTTCAGGTTCTTACGCAGAGCACCCTGACGCTGCGCGTTTCTTCGTGTCCGAAAAGGCGTATCTCCACGACGGCCGTCCGCTCATTGGTGCGGTGCAGTTCATGCAACTGCGCTTCGACCCTCAGTTCCTCCTCCTCCGGAAGCCGTTGCACGGACCACTGGTCCTGCAGGCGGGGAGCATACACACATACCCTCCCCTCCTCCAGATAAGCCAGCAGATAGCGCATCGCCGGATTCGGCGTCTCCTTTGCCGCGAATGTTACAGACTGGGACATACAATAGATCATTCCCGGATTATTCGACAATGACTGCACGGTTCAGTTCCGGTTCGGCAAAACGGTTGTTCGTATCGCCCTCGGCCTTCTTGACCAGACGTTCGGGAGCTACACCGTACTTATTCTTCAGCAGGTTGTAGACATACTCCATCCGCTGCTCGCTCAGGCGCTGGTTCAGCTCCTTGCTGCCGGTAGCCTTGTCGGCCGAACCGATCAGCGTGAAAGTCTTGTCCTTGTCGGCCTTGATGGCGTTCTTGACATAGAATTCGAGGTTCGTAAGCTCCTTGCTGTCGAGCGTAGCCTTGCCGATCTTGAAGAAGAGCACCACGGGCGATGCGGAAACCTTCTGCTCGACAACGACCTTGGCCGGCGCGTTACGCAGTTTCTCGTTCTCGTCGCTCAGGGCCGAGTTCTTCAACGAAAGGTCGTCGTTGTTCGCCTCGAGGCGCTGGATGCGGTTGAGATAGGGTGTAACATCCACCGGCTGCACGCTCGATACGCGCGAGAAACCACGGCGGTTGAATTTGTAAGCCAGGCCGGCCGTTACCGAGAGCATGCCCTCGCCGATACGTCCGCCGGTTACGCCGTCGAAGCGCTGGTTGACAAGCAGGCAGCGGGCCTCGAGCGTCAGGTCGAGCGACTTGCAGAGGCGCACGACATTCAGCAGACCGATATCGAAGCCGATTTCGTTGTCATGAGTATCGTTGCCGTAAGAGCGCGCCCAGCCGACACCGGCATAGGGTACGAAGTTCCACGTACGGTCCTCTTTGTAGCCGCTCACGGCATTCGAGAAGTTCCACATAGCGTCGGCATGCAGGTACATTACGCCGAATTTCTCCTGGAACAGGCCGCCGTCGGCGCCCTTGGCATAGATCGTTCCGGCGGTCGTCCAGCCTTTGGCCTGAAGGCCCGCGTATCCGACACGCGCACCGATCGACGGCGTGAACCATTTACCGACATGGATGTCCAGCGCCGGGGCCAGGCGTTTACCGAATTTACCTTCGGAATCGTTCTCGCCGAAATAGAGGTTTACACCACCGGCGACTCCGACGAAAATATTATCGAAAAAGCGATTGGTTTCATAAGGACCGCGTACAATGCGGTTTTGCGCATCCCGGTTGCCATTCTCCTGAGCCGAAGCAACTCCGCCGGCGAAGACAAATAATGCAATGATGTAGAGACGTTTCATTTTGTTGTTTATTAAATGGTTAATTGTGTTGTTCTGCATGTTCTGTTGTTTGTAAGTTAATATGTGGTAATTTGGCCCTGCTTCGCTCCGACAATGCAGGGGAATCGAGTTCATCGATGTAGATGTTCGAAAGGTATTCGCGCGTCAGCGCATCGTACTGTCTGTTCACCTTGTACAAAGGCTGCATGGTGTAAGTGTTCTCGTACGACCAGAACCCGTTTGAAATTTCATGCATGCCGCCTTCCAGCCGTACGACCAGATCGTACAGGCTCGGCCGGACATTGGGATTCCATTCGTAGGTAGTGCGGCTCGACTGGATGTCGCAGGTCACGAAGTCGGTCCTGGCGACCAGTTCCCGCAGGGCCCGGCGATACATATAGGTATCCGCATTCGGGGTCAGGCATGCCGTCAGCAACTCGGGACTCTTCATAGGAGGAACCCCGGCTTCCGCAGCTTTGCGCAATGTGAGCAGAATCTTGACTGCCCATAAAACCTTAGGAGAGAGTGTCAATTTGTAAGTTATTTTATTTCAAATAGTTACACTATCTTCCCGAGTCCCATTACTATAAATAATGGGTCTTGTTTACCTAAAGCACTGACAGTCAGCTAAAAAATAGCAGATTTGGACACGATGAAGAGTAAAAAAACCGAATGTTATGCCCGTCCACCGGTTTTGAAGATCAGACGATGATTCAAAATGCAGATAATCAACAGATTAAATGACAATATGCATTTTTTTCTTATAAAATATTTGGTTATAATTATAAATAACCTTACTTTTGCAGATGACGGGAATTGTTTAAATAGCAATCATTTATATCCTGAAGACACATTATTTATAGTAATGGGCCTTGTTTCTTACATCTGCAAAGATTTTCCCTTTCATTTATTTAGTCCGAATGTCGCCAAAGTTGGCCTGAACGTCACAGATTAATGATTTTCCGATTGGCTCTGTCGATGACGTTGTGATCGAGTTGCGCAAGATAGACGCGCGTCGTTCGTTCGGAGGTATGACCCATGCCGGCGCTGATGATCGTAAGCGGAGTTCCGCAGTCGCGAGCCAGCGTCGCCCATGAATGCCGGGCCACATAAAATGTCAGCGGTTCGGAGATTTCCAGCAGTTCGCCGATTTTACGGATAAACTTGTTCAGTTCGCGCTGTTGCTGGCGGTAGGCGCGGTAACTGTCGTCCCCGTTCAGCACGGGCAGCACATACAAAGAGTCGCTATCGTATCGGTCGATGATCTCCTGCAGGGGCGCCTCGATGCGCAGGGAGAGCATCTGCCCGGTTTTCTTGCGTTTATAGGTCAGCACACCGTCGCTGATGTCGCATTTCCGCAGGTAGATCATGTCCACGAACGACATTCCCCGGGTGTAAAAACTGAACATGAAAAGGTCGCGGGCCAACGCATATTTGGGGTGCATGGCCGACAGGTCGGCATCGTAGATTCGCCGGAGGGTCTCACGCGGCAGGGCGCGCTTGCGGGTGGCCACCTGCTTGATGCGTTTTCGGTAAAAGGGATTGCCGGAAGTCGCGGGGAAAAGCCCGCTTTCGATCGCCCGGTTATAAACGGCGCGCAAGTATCTCAGGTGAAATACAATGGTATTGGTCCCCAAGCCCCGGGCCAGAAGCCATCGTTCGTAACGTTCGAGCCATTCGGCCGTGAATTGCTCGGGATACAATTTACTGCCACCCAGATACCGGGTAAGCATGCGGTATGCCATTTGGTAATTTGCAGTAGAACCGATCCGTCCCGTTCGCTCATACTCCGCGATGTGGAGCGCGAAACAGGACATGAAATCAGGGCCTGTCTTGTTGCGGGATCGCCCCGCGAATAGAGTTTGTCCCATGTAGGTACGGCGGGACGTGCCGACTAAATCTGGTGAGTGCGTCATAGAATAAAATTTAGTGAAATTGCGTTGCAAGATATAAAACCACAAATCAAAGACCGCTTAAAGTCTTGTAAATATTTGCAGTAACGGAGGGACGTTCGACCTCCGGGCACAGTTTCGAGAACCGAAAAGACCATGGGCAGGCCTAACTGTACACTGATATGGGAAACAAGGAATGCAAAACAGCGAGAATTATCTTTCTGTCGCTATACTAACGCAACAAAATATAATAATATTGCCGGGCCAACACGCCCAAACAGCGTATTTACCATACTGACAACATGCTATTTAGGAGAGAAAACCTGTTATTTCGAAACATGATCGACCACAATCACGAAGCAAAGTAAACGGCCAAAAACGTCCGGCAGCCGATCCCCCAAAAACGGCTGTTACATACTTACGGCCTCGTTTTTATAATTTTTTAAAAACTCCCGAA
This sequence comes from Alistipes sp. D31t1_170403_E11, assembly GCF_015553985.1. Classification (NCBI taxonomy): domain Bacteria; kingdom Pseudomonadati; phylum Bacteroidota; class Bacteroidia; order Bacteroidales; family Rikenellaceae; genus Alistipes; species Alistipes sp. D31t1_170403_E11. The sequence continues at coordinate 764,491 of NZ_JADNHQ010000001.1, forward strand.
CGAAATTGTCCGGGAAGTGATTCTGGGTTCTTCTTTTTTCCATTTGCCAAAGTTGCTTCGGCATAAAACAAACAGTCTCTTTTTTTCAATTTTTTTTGCATTTTTCTTCATTTCCGGTGTTTTTCAGATCTCCGACACCCGGGATTTTAGTGAAATTCCACCGGATTTTTACCCGACCTGAATCGTTTTTGAATCGTTTAAGTAGCCTGATCGAATCGAGATACCACCCCAAAACAAAAAAACGATCCCTCTCAGGATCGTTTTCCGCACGGCCTCAAAACTTGGAAGAAACCGTCGATAAGATATTTGATTATTTCAGTAAAACAGTTACCCGTATTACCCAGCTTTTCGCAGCAGATTTATCCGTCAGATGTCCACCGGCCAAACCCCGACAAAAGCAAAACGCCGCTTAATCAGTTGATTAAGCGGCGTTCTCCGTACCCGGAGCCGGGGTCGAACCGGCACGACATTGCTGTCATTGGTGTTTGAGACCAACGCGTCTACCGATTCCGCCATCCGGGCAAGTCTGCTTACGCAGCGAATCGGGTGGACAAAGATAGGAGATTTTCGTAACTTTTCAAAAAATACGGCTATTTTTCGAAGAAAGCCCTGATTTTTTTCGCTTTGGCCGCACCGACGAGCGCTGACAACTCCTCGATATTGGCGGCACGGACTTTCTCCACCGTACGGAAATGTTGCAGCAGGGTCTGGATCGTCTTGCCGCCAACACCCTCGATCTGCTCCAGTTCGCTGTGGATAAACGCCTTGCTGCGTTTCTGGCGGTGGAAGCTGATCGCAAAACGGTGTACCTCTTCCTGAATATGCGACAAAAAATGGAAAAGAGGCGAAGTGGGACGGACGCCGACCAGGAGGGGCGGAAAACCATAGAGCAATTCGGAGGTGCGGTGACGGTCGTTCTTGGCCAGTCCGGCAATAGGTATATCCAGCCCGAGATACTCCAACACTTCGTGAATCACGCCCATCTGCCCTTTTCCGCCGTCGGCGATAATGAGATCGGGCAATTCAGCTCCCTCTTCCTGCAGACGGCTGTAACGGCGGTAGACGACCTCACGCATCGAAGCGTAGTCGTCGGCGCCCACCACGGTCTTGATGTTAAAATGGCGATACTCCTTACGCGACGGCTTTCCATCACGGAACACCACGCATGAGGCCACCGGATGGGCGCCCTGCAGATTGGAGTTATCGAAACATTCGATATGCCGCGGTTGTTTATCGAGGCACAACGCTTTTTGGACGGCATCCATCAGCCGCTCGGTATACCGTTCGGGATTCTTGATTTCGAGGTTTTTCAACTGTTCGGCGCGGTAGATGCGGGCGCTCTTCTGCGAAAATTCCAGCAGTTCGAGTTTTTCGCCGCGCTTCGGGACCGTAAAGGTAACGCCGTCGAACAACAGCGTTGTCGAAGGCAGGAACGGAACGATCACCTCCCGGGCCAATTCGCCCCCGGCGATATGTTCGACGATATGCTGGATGGCCAGCGTCAGCATGTCCCGCTCGTCGCCCCCGATACCGGTCGAGAGTTTCACCGTCGAGACGCCCACGATCGAACCGTGGCGGATGCGCACGAAATTGCAATAGGCCACATCGTCGTCAGGCAGCAGCGAAAAAACATCGACATCGACGATCTTCGCACTGACGATCACCGACTTGCCCGCATAGTTATCCAGCGCGTCGATACGTTGTTTATACCGCTGCGCCAGTTCGAATTTCAGCCCGGCGGCGGCGCGTTCCATCTCTGCTTCGAGGTACTGGCGCACGGGGCGCAGGTCGCCTTTCAGCACCGAAACGACCATATCGACGAGTTGCGCATACTCCTCCCCGGACTGCAGCCCGACACACGGTCCCTTGCAGTTGCCCAAGTGATACTGGAGGCAGACCGTATACTTACCCTTGGCGATCAGGTCCGGCGCGAGATTGAGTTTGCAGGTCCGCAGGGGAACCACCTCGCGGATGAAGTCGAGCACGCTGTGCTGCATCATCACCGAGCCGTAGGGGCCGAAATACTGCGAGCCGTCGCGCGTCAGGATGCGCGTGGACTGCACGCGGGGAAAATGCTCCTTCCGCACGACGATCCACGGATAGGTTTTATCGTCTTTGAGCAGGATGTTGTAACGCGGCTGAAGGCTTTTGATCAGCGAGTTCTCCAGCAGCAGCGCATCGGTCTCGCTTCCCACGACGATATGACGGATTTCGGCGATCTGCTTCACCAGCGCGCGCACCTTCGCGCTGTGCTCCTTCGACTGCACGAAATACGACGACACGCGTTTGCGCAGGCTCTTGGCCTTACCCACATAGATAATCGTCCCCGAGCGGTCCACGAATTGGTAGACGCCTGGCGACAGCGGCAATAAGGCCACCTGTTCCTTCAGATTCGGTTTTTCCGTTTCAGCCATACGACCTGCAAATTTAACAAATATATTGCAAAACAGAAGGATTGTAAAAAGGTTCTCATTTTTTGTTATATTCGTCGAAAGCAGTATATTTGTGGCTCACTATCAGACCCAAGCCCATGAGAAAACTTTTCCTCCTGCTCCTCGCCGGGACACTCTCCACAGCGTGTATCGACAAGGATTACGATTTAGAAGACATCGACACCGACAACGTCACCATCGGCGGCGATGAATCCAAGTTCACGATTCCGCTGGCCAAAGTGCTCGTTTCGATGAACGAACTCGCCGACGGCGGCGTCAACATCGAGGCCATTTTCCGGGAAGCCGACATCTGGCTTCCGTCGCCGCTTCCCGAAAACAAACAATCGGTCGACCTGCAACTGTTGCAGACCAGCCAGAGCGAAGTCGACAAGCTGCTCGAAGCGCTGACGGCGCAGATGCTCGCCGACGACAATAAACTAAATGCCGTCGCCGACCTGCTGTGCGAAGACAAATACATCGGAACATTCCTGCCCCTGCTGCCCGCAGGCACGACCGTCGACCAGTTCAAACCGGTCTTCATCACGGTCTTCAAGAACGATGCAACACTGCGCAAAACGCTCAGCGACGCAGTGGAAGCCGAGGCCAGCAGCTACCTGACCACGCTCCGCATCGAACCGCTCGACTATGAGGTCGGCCACATCGACATCGGCAGCGACATCGTGGACATGCTCGCCGACAACCTCGACCCGGCGACTGTGACCAACCCCAAGAATACGCTCTACCTGAAAGGCTCGATCGCCAACGAACTTCCGGTTTCCCTGCATATCGCCCCGCTCTTCGACCCGACGGAAATTTCATTCAACGTCGACGTAGTCGCCAACACGCAGGCAAACCCGATCCCCGACACGCGGCTTTTCGCCGAAGACCTGCGGAAGATCGTCGAGGGCATCACGATCCGGATTCCCGTGACGCTTAAAACCTATTTCCCCGGCAAAGGATTCCAGGGAAATATCCAGCACCAGATCGCCATCGACCTGAGCCTCCTCAAAACGGGAGGACTGAAACTCGACATCTAACCCGCATTCCACCATGAGAAAGATAATCACCCTTATAGCGGCTGCATTCCTGGCGGCCGGCGCCGCAGCCCAAAATCCCACGGCCTACTTTATGGAGGGTTCGACCCTCCGCAGCCAGTTCAACCCCGCCTTCGCTCCGCTGCGCGGCTACGTAAACATCCCCGGCCTGGGCGGACTGGACATCAACGCCAGCGGCAACCTGGCCCTCGACAACATCCTCTATCCGCGCAACGGCAAGCTGGTGACGCTGCTCGACAGTTCCGTATCGTCGGCCGATGCGTTGGCCAACCTCAAGAACAAGAACCTGCTGGGCTCCGACTCGCGGATCAACATCATCGGCTTCGGCGCTTTCACCCGGAACCACAAGAATTTCTGGTCGTTCGACCTCAACGCCCGCGTAAATGCCGATGTCAACCTCCCCTACTCGCTCTTCGAGTTCCTCAAGCGCGGCCAGGACGGCGACATTCGCGACATCGGCGTCACGACCCACAACTACCTCGAAGCGGGCTTCAACTACTCGTTCCCGCTGATGAACGACCGGCTCTACGTCGGTGTACGCGCCAAGTTCCTGATGGGTATCGCCCGTGCCAAACTCAACTACGACCATTTCCGGGTATCGCTTGCCGACGACGCCTGGAAGATCGACGCCATCGGTCAACTGAACGTTACCGGCGCCGGAGCCGCACCCGAAGACATCAACTACGCTGAAGACGGGACCTACAAACTGGGGGACTTCGACAACTTCAAACCCACCAAACCCGCCGGCTACGGTTTCGCCGTCGACCTGGGCGCCACGTACGACATCCTCGACAACCTGCAGGCGTCGCTGGCAGTCACCGACCTCGGATTCATCAGTTGGAGCAAGAAGTACAACAGCATCGGCCTTTCGTCCAAGTCAATGGAGTTCTCGGGCGTGATCGTCGACGAGAACGGACAGAGCGAACAGCCCGATTTCGACCTCAACATCCTGGAATTCACCCCCAACGGCTCGAAGAGCGTTTCGAAGATGCTCCGCGCATCGATCAACGCCGGACTCGAATACGAGGTATGGCGCCATAAAATCGGCATCGGCCTCCTGTACACGGCCCGCGTCTGGGAGTACAAGACCCTGCACAACATCACCGGATCGGTCAACTTCCACCCCATACGCTGGTTCACGGTTTCGGGAAGCTACTCGGTGATCGACAACCGTGGCGGAGCCATCGGCTTGGCGCTGAACCTCTGCCCGAGCTGGATCAACTTCTTCCTCGCAACCGACATCGTAACGGCCAAGCACACGCCCCAATGGATTCCCATCAAGCAAAGCACGATGAACGTGACGCTCGGTCTGGGCGTACCCATCGGCAAGCGCAGCCACCGCATCGCGGCGTATGTCCGCGAAAACGACAAGCGGTAAAAACCCGCCCCGCAACCAAAACAAATCCCGGCTTGACAGCCGGGATTTGTTTTGCACGACCGGACTAAAAAAGGCCGGCACAGACACCTCGGTGCGAAAAAAAGCGGATTGACCGGGTAAAAAGGCCCTACCGCTTCGATTTTTTGGGCGCACCCATATCACTTTCAGGCAAAGACGTTGTAAATTCAGAAACTTTCTTTATCTTTGTTGCGTAAGGAAGCCGGAAATGTCTTTCGACACTCCCGGTTCTCGAATACATTGCGGCGGCCCTAAAATCTGTGTGAAGTTGCGTCACTATTTTTGAATTCTTCAAAAACGGGCCGTCGCAATCTTTTCTTCACTTTCAGCAAGAACCATACCATTTTTATCCCCGGTCCAACGCTCCAGCGCTGCACGCGTCGCTTCGCGTCCGGCTTCGATAATCTCGTCCGAATGGTAAAATTCGAACATGCCGAAGCTGTCAGCCGGCATTTCGACCATGATGTCGGGCTTGTAAAGCCGGCTCATCAGTTGCGTAATACGCTGCTGCATGATCTGCGACGAGGCGATCAGCACTTTATAATAATTCAGCGAGGCATTGGCCCGCTGAGCAGGGTTGGCCCCGAACCGGGCACTGACATCCACAGCGATCAGCAGGTCGCCCTCCGCACGCTTCACGCGGTTCAGCGGCAGCGGGTTGACCGTGCCGCCGTCGACCAACACCTGTCCTTCGCGATGCACGGGCCTGAAAACCGAGGGGATCGAGATCGACGCACGAATGGCGTCGTACAGACCGCCCTTGTCGAGCACGACCTCGCTTCCCGTCAGCAGGTCGGCCGCCACAGCCGTAAACGGCACGGGCATCTGCTCGATTTCCATGTCCGGAACCAACTCCTTCATGGCCTCCATCACCCGGTCGCCCTTGACCAGCCCTTCGGTGCTCAGCGCAAAATCGACCAGGCTGAAAACCTTGTACTTATCGAGTGCACGCATCCATTCCTTGAACGGTTCGAGATGTCCCGAAGCATATACGCCCCCGACCAACGCCCCCATCGAGGTCCCGGCAACGGACGTTATTTCAAATCCCTGGCTCTCCAACTCTTCAATGGCCCCGATATGGGCCACGCCCCGCGCGCCGCCGCCTGCAAGCACCAGCGCCGCTTTTCTCTTTTTCATATATTCTTCTTATTAATACGGTCCCGAACCTTATTCCATGCGTGGGTCCCGAAAAGACAGCTTGCACGCATCGTGCCGCACATCTCCCGCAAACGCGACATCGGCGCGACAAAACTCAGCACCGACTCCCCGACCCACGGACGCACCGAAGGGTCGAACAACCCCAGGAAGACGCTGCGCCCGCCCCGGCGGTTCTCCTGCACGGCCTGCGTCACGACGGCGCTGCACCCCGATCCGAACGGCGCACGCACGGCGTCGTCGGCATTGTTGTCGTAAACGGCCCACGACACCAGTCCGGACAGCACGTCCGGCGTAGCCAGAAAAAGCATGCCGTCTGCCATACCGAACGCTTCCACAGCCTGCGGCGTGTCGATACGCGCAAAATTGAGCCATGCCCCCGAAGCCTCCGGCACGCCGAGCCGTCCGATAAAATCCAACACCATTTCGGGCGTCTGCTTATAGTGTTCCTTCTGCGACACGAAAGTCGGCACGAACGGCGGCATCGGGGTAAAGCCGGTATAGAACTTTCCACCTCCGCAACCGATATTCCCGGCATTGAGACTCACCGGAAGTCCTTCGCAGGCCTCTCCCAGCGCCTTGAAAAAGCACCCTTCGATTTTGGGAACAGTACGCACCGACTCCGGCGAATACCAGAACAGCAGCGGCAGTCCCGCTGCCGGGCCGAACGCCTCCGCATAGGCGGCGGCAAACTCTTTTGCATCCATAATCAATCCGTTATTACATAATCCATTGCCACGTCGTGCGGCTCTGCAGGCAGTTCCCCGATCAACTGGCAGGCAAAACACACGCCGACCTTCACGGCCTTCACTCCCGGCTGCGAGAGGTATTTGTCGTAGTAACCCCGCCCACGGCCGCAGCGAACGCCCGAGGCCGTGAACGCCGTACCGGGAACGATCATGAGGTCGATCTCCGAGGGGCCGCACAACTGCGCTGCCGGCCCCGGCTCGGCGATACCGAAAGCGCCCGGGCGCAATGTCTGCGGATCGTACTCATAAAACCGCATCACGTCGCCTTCGACGCGCGGGACAACGATGCGTTTCACCGCACCCCACTGCACCAGCGCCTCCGCCGTGTCCGGCTCATCGGACAGCGAGCAAAAAAGCCCCACCGTCCGGGCCGCGCCGAAAGCCTCCAGCCGCCCGGCCCGGCCGAAAATCCGCCGCGAGGCCTCGGCCCGCTCCGCAGGAGTCATTCCGAGCGTCTGTTTGCGCATTGCGGCGCGTAGTTCTTTTTTGGTCATAAAACCCTCCTTTCAGGCATAAAATTCCCGCCCGTTTTTATTGTTATTCCGCAAACAATGGCTATCTTTGCCGAAAATAAATTTCGGCTTAGATAGGCTGCACCTCGGCATAGTCAATAACTGGCCTCTGCCCTCGGTTTGTGCTATCTTTGCGTGCGAAATAAAAGCAGAACACAAATCATTAACAAATATAACAAATTAAAATCATTATGAGCTGTTTTCTATCTAATTCCTCGCTTGGCAAGAAGTTAGTAATGAGCGTGACGGGCGTGTTCCTCGTGCTCTTCATCCTCTTCCACATGTCGATGAACATTACGGCGATCATCTCGCCCGAGGCGTACAACATGATTTGCGAGCTGCTGGGCGCAAACTGGTATGCGCTGGCCGGAACGGCCGTACTGGCGCTGGGCGTCTTCGTCCACTTCCTCTACGCCGTCATCCTCACGCTGAACAACTACAAGGCGCGCGGCTCGCAGCGTTACGCCGTGACGGTTCAGGAGCCGGGCGTGGCCTGGGCTTCGAAAAACATGCTCGTACTGGGCTTCATCATCCTGGGCGGCCTTTTGATCCACCTTTTCAACTTCTGGTCGAAGATGCAGCTCGTGGAGATTCTGGGCGGACACGAGAACTCGCTGGGCCTCGATCCCGCAGACGGCGCTTCGCTGATCGCCTACACCTTCTCGCAGTGGTACTACGTGGTGATCTACCTCGTATGGTTCGCCGCCCTGTGGTTCCACCTCACGCACGGCGTATGGTCGATGTTCCAGACCGTGGGCTGGGCCAACGACACGTGGTATCCCCGTCTGAAGTGCATCGCCAACATCGTGGCCACGATCGTATTCCTCGGGTTTGCAGCCGTGGTGCTCGTTTACTTCCTTTTCCCCTGCATCGCAGGCGTATGCTAATCACCCCATTGTAGAATAATAAACACACAAACGATATGGCTTTAAAATTAGATGCTAAAATTCCTGCCGGTGCTCTGGCCGAAAAGTGGAGCAACCATAAGACAGCTATCAAAGTCGTAAGCCCCGCCAACAAGCGCAAACTCGACATCATTATTATCGGTACGGGTCTCGGAGGCGCTTCCGCAGCCGCTTCGCTCGGCGAACTGGGTTACAACGTCAAAGTATTCTGCATTCAGGATTCGCCCCGCCGCGCCCACTCGATCGCAGCCCAGGGCGGTATCAACGCCGCCAAGAACTACCAGAACGACAACGACTCGGTATACCGCCTGTTCTACGACACGATCAAGGGCGGCGACTACCGCGCCCGCGAAGCCAACGTCTACCGTCTGGCCGAGGTTGCCAACCTGATCATCGATCAGTGCGTGGGCCAGGGCGTTCCTTTCGCCCGCGAATACGGCGGCCTGCTGGCCAACCGTTCGTTCGGCGGCGCGCAGGTATCGCGTACGTTCTATGCCCGCGGCCAGACGGGACAGCAGCTTCTGCTGGGCGCCTATGCAGCCCTCAACAAGGAGATCGCAGCCGGTTCGGTGAAGAGCTACCCGCGCCACGAGATGCTCGACATCGTGATCGAGGACGGCGAGGCCAAGGGTATCATCGCCCGCAACCTCGTAACGGGCGAGATCGAGCGCCACGGCGCTCACGCCGTCGTTATCGCCACGGGCGGTTACGGCAACGTCTTCTTCCTGTCGACCAACGCCATGGCGTCGAACGGCTCGGCCGCATTCCAGTGCTACCGCAAGGGTGCAGGTTTTGCCAACCCCTGCTTCACGCAGATCCACCCCACCTGTATCCCCGTTCACGGCGACCAGCAGTCGAAGCTGACGCTGATGTCGGAGTCGCTGCGTAACGACGGCCGCATCTGGGTTCCCAAGAAGATCGAGGACGTAAAGGCTATCCGCTCGGGCGCCAAAAAGCCTTCGGACATCGCCGAGGAGGACCGCGACTACTACCTGGAGCGCCGTTACCCGGCCTTCGGTAACCTCGTGCCGCGCGACGTGGCTTCGCGCGCCGCCAAGGAGCGCTGCGACGCAGGCTTCGGCGTGAACGAGACCGGCCTGGCCGTATTCCTCGACTTCAAGACCGCCATCGAGCGTCTGGGCAAGGACATCATCAAACAGCGTTACGGCAACCTCTTCGACATGTACGAGGAGATCACCGACGTGAGCCCCTACGAGCAGCCGATGCAGATTTTCCCCGCCGTGCACTACACGATGGGCGGTATCTGGGTCGACTACAACCTCATGACCACCATCCCGGGCCTCTACGCCATCGGCGAGGCAAACTTCTCGGACCACGGTGCAAACCGCCTGGGAGCTTCGGCCCTGATGCAGGGTCTTGCAGACGGCTACTTCGTACTTCCCTACACCATCGGCGACTACCTGGCCAAGAAGATCCAGGCCCCGAAGGTGAAGACCGATACCAAAGCCTTCGACGAAGCCGAAAAGGGCGTCAAGGAGAAGATCGCAAAACTGCTTTCGATCAACGGCAAGCAGTCGGTGGACGACATCCACAAGAAGCTGGGCCACATCATGTGGGAGAACGTCGGCATGGCCCGTACGAAGGAGTCGCTCGAAAAGGCCATCGTCGAGATTCAGGCGCTGCGCAAGGAGTTCTGGAAGGACGTGAAGGTCGTAGGCCAGGAGAACGATTTCAACGTCGAACTCGAAAAGGCGCTGCGTCTGGTCGACTTCCTCGAACTGGGCGAACTGATGGCACGCGACGCACTCAACCGCGAGGAGTCGTGCGGCGGTCACTTCCGCACGGAGCACCAGACCGAAGAGGGCGAGGCCAAGCGTGACGACGAAAACTTCGTATATGCTGCCGTATGGGAGTACAAGGGCGCGGACGAGGCTCCGGAACTGACCAAAGAGCCGCTGAACTTCGAGTTCGTACACCCTGCACAGCGCAACTACAAAGACTAAGGCCATTTGACGTTGAACTTTAATATCGAATCGAAACTATGAATTTTACATTAAAGATATGGCGTCAAAAGGACGCTAAATCCAAAGGCGCTTTCGAGAGCTACAAGGTAACGGACATCTCGGCCGACACTTCGTTCCTCGAGATGCTGGACATCCTGAACAACAACCTCATCCACGAGGGCAAGGAACCCGTGGCATTCGACCACGACTGCCGCGAAGGGATCTGCGGCATGTGCTCGCTGCACATCGACGGACAGGCGCACGGCCCCAGCCAGGGCGCCACGACCTGCCAGATTTACATGCGCAAGTTCAAGGACGGCGCTACGATCACCATCGAGCCGTGGCGCTCGGCGGCATTCCCCGTCATCAAGGACCTCGTGGTGAACCGTTCGGCTTACGACCAGATTTTGCAGGCCGGAGGTTTTATCTCGGTACGCACGAACTCGGTTCCCGACGCCAACGCCATTCCGATTCCGCAGGCCGACGCCGAGGAGTCGATGGACGCCGCTGCCTGCGTAGGCTGCGGAGCCTGCGCCGCAACCTGCAAGAACGGTTCGGCCATGCTCTTCGTAGCTGCCCGCGTGTCGTCGCTCGCCAAGCTGCCCCAGGGCCGCGTGGAGGGAGCACGCCGCGCCAAGGCGATGGTCGCCAAGATGGACGAACTGGGCTTCGGCAACTGCACCAACACGGGAGCCTGCCAGGCCGAGTGCCCCAAGCAGATCTCGATCGCGCATATCGCCCGGCTCAACCGCGAGTTCCTCTCGGCGAAGTTCGAGGACTAACGACAGCCGGAAACGATCCGAAGAAAACGGCGGGAGTTCAGCTCCCGCCGTTTTTGTGTCGGCTGATATAATAACCCATACAAAAAAGCCTGCAACACAATGTTGCAGGCTTTTTACCGAATCCGTCCGCTTATTTCTTCGGCCTGATCGTCGAGAGCCGCGCGACCTGCTTGAGGTCGAACCGGCCGTAGATATTTACCGCGACGGTTTCTTTCGCACCGTAGGTCAGCATCAACAGCTCCGAATTATTGTAAAACTCCGCTTCGCGGATGTAGAATTTCGTAGTCTGCCCTTCCTCGGTCCCGGACATCACCAGTTGGAACTTATATTCCGGCGTTGCTGCCAACTTCTCCGCATCGGCGACGAACTGCCCGCCGTCTCCCGCATCGAGAGCCACGATGCGGATATATTCGATGCCGCCCAGCAACTTGGCCAGTCCCTCATCCCCTTTTTCGGCCGCTTCCCGGCCCATCATCCGCATCATTTTCCGTTCGAGCTGCACGCTGGTAAATCCCTCGGCTTTGGCATAGCGGTCGAAGAATTTCCAGGAGGCATTCTGCGCACGCGCCAACAGGGGCAACGTAATCAGCAGGATCAATAACAATCGTTTCATAGCCGCGCAGTTTTACATGAAAACACAAACGCCGAACGACACCGGATGGCAGACGGGCCCCGCACTGCTCTTGAAGAGCGAGGTTACACCGTAACGGACATACACGCCGAACCCGCGGTAGGAGACCGAGCCCCCGAGCCCGAACTGGAAGGGATTGACGCCGGAAAGGGAGTTCTTCTCCTTCGGCTTCTTATAGATGGCATTAGCCCCGAGCGTGAAGTCGCAATACCCCACGACAGCGACGCGCAGATGCCGGACCGGATCGAACGAGAACTGCAACGGAAATCCCAGCGACGTGATGCGGAATTTCGACTTGTCGGCCTTGTCGTCCAGCGGCAGCGGAACAACCATGCCTCCGTCACGGCCCAGTGTAATCGAGTTGTCGGACAACCGGTAATTATCGACCGTGTAGCGCAGTCCGGTCGAAAACTCGAACCGCCGCTTCCGATCCAGCGCCACACTCAAACCGACGGGCGTAATGCCGAAGTGGAACGAATTGCCGCCCCTGACATCGAGGAAATCCCCCGCTTCGGCCGGATAACCCGCATAATCTGCGCCGGTCAGGAAGTTAAAACCCATCTCGACACCGCTTAAAAACGAACCGCAGACCCGCGGAAGCGCCTTCACCTTCTGCTTTTCACCCCCCGAGGCCTGCCCGAGCGTGATGCCGAAACCAGCCACTTCGAGCACCATCCCCTCTCCGTCGGCGGCACGGCGCATGGTGACCGGGCCGGTATCGACATCCCCGATCCGCCGGAGGGAGTCCGCAGCCGGAACATCCGTCGCCTGTGCCGACGCACACAGCGCCAGCAAAATAAAAATACCCGTAAAAACAAATCGTTTATTCATGGCAATATTGGTTTTTAATTGTTCCTGATCAGTTCGTCGACCATCCGGGCCGACTCGTCGAGCGCCGAAAACGATTCGAGGTAAACGGTCGCCTGCATGGCCGCTTCCTTGTCGTAGACCGCTACACCGTCGATGTAGCAATAGGGCTTACGCATCAACTCCGCACAAACGAAAAGCCCGAGGACCGTAACGGCTGCCGCCACGAATCCCCAAAGCGACGGCATCCGCCGGCGCAGGGGCACTTTCCGCCCGGCGGGAAAGCGCTCTTCGGCCAGCGTGTCCAGGCCCACGATCATCGCCCGCACGTCGCTCAGGGAAGCGGGCAAATCCTCCGTCCGGCGCAACCAGTCGCGCAGTTCACGTTCCTCGGCATCGGTCGTCTCGGCTGCAAACCAGCGCTCCGCCAGTTGTTCAATCCGTTCTTGTCGTTCGTTCATCGTCCATCATTTTTTTCAATACCTCCCTCAAAGAGTTACGGGCGCGGGAGAGGATCACGCGCACCTGCGCTTCGTCACGGCCTACCATTCCGGCAATCTCACGGGTCGGATACCCCTCGATGTCCTTCAGGTGGAGCACCTCGCGCTGCCGTTCGGGCAAACAGGTCATCGCCCGCCGCACCAGTTCACGCATCTCCCACCGTTCGGCCTCCGCCGCCGTGGAACGCTCGACCCACCCCGCCACCGCATCGTCACGCCGACTATCGGCCTGCCGCCTGCGCAGCAGGTCGTAGCAGCGGTTACGCACGGCGGTCATCACGAAGGAATCGACGCTGCGGCATTCGTCCAACCGGGTCCGCTCGGCCCACAACCGCTCCAGCAGGTCGTGCACCGCGTCCTCCGCCTCCGCCGATGAGAGCAGCAGACTATGCGCGTAACGGAACATACGGTCGCGCAACGGCAGGACAAGCGAGGTGAATTCAATTTCCTTCATTGTATCTGTAAGACGAAGCTAAGGAGCAAAACGCAACATTGCGACGCCAAATATCGTGATTTTTTGGGTTGCATGGCCTGTTCCGGGACCGAAATATCCGTCGGTATAAATATAGGTACAAAAATATTTTCAAAAAATTAGGTACTTTGTATTGCATAGTATTAAAATAAGTTTTATATTTGCATTGTAATAATAGTAAACCCCGCAAAACATTAACCGCGACAATACTTTTACGACTATGAAACAGACTGTAAACGTGAACATCGGCTCCATGGCATTCATCCTCGACGAGGACGCCTACCGGGTACTGGGCAGTTATTTCGACGACATACGCCGGCGCCTGCCGGAGGGCGACGCCGAGACGATGGGCGACATCGAAGTCCGCGTGGCGGAGATTTTCAGCGAGAAGGTCGCATCGCCCATGCGGGTCGTTACACTCGACACGGTCCGCGCGACGATGGCCCAGATGGGTTCCCCGGCCGATTTCGGTGAACCGCGCGGTGCAGAGCCGTCGCAACAGACCGACAAGGCCGATGCCGGCGACACATCCGCCCAGCCGGCGCCGCGCAAACTCTACCGTTCACGCACCGACCGGTCGATCGCCGGCATCTGCGGGGGACTCGGCGACTATTTCGACGCCGACCCGACGCTGATCCGACTCCTGATGCTGCTGCTGATTCTTTTCGGAGGTCTTTCGATCTGGGCCTACATCATTCTCTGGATCGTCATCCCCGAGGAACCGGCCCGAAAATTCAATATCAACAACAAAAACCGATAAATTATGGCAACGAACGAAAACAGACGGTTATTCCGCTCCCAAGACAGCATTATCGCAGGCGTCTGCGCCGGCCTGGCCGAATTCTTCGGACTCGACACGTCGCTCGTACGCATCGCAACCCTCATCCTCATCTTCTTCGGAGGTCTCTCGCTCTGGGTATACATCATCCTCTGGCTGATCGTTCCCAAGGCCCCCAAAAGGTTAAACGCATAGCACCATGGCTGAAGACAACGTAAAAGCGCAGATGCGCAAAGGAATCCTGGAGTACTGCATCCTCGCCATTCTCTCCCGCGAGGACTCCTATGCTCCGAAGATCATCGCCGAACTCAAGCAGGCGGAGATGATCGTAGTCGAGGGTACGCTCTACCCGATCCTCACCCGGCAGAAAAACGCCGGACTGCTGACCTACCGCTGGGAGGAATCCCCGCAGGGTCCGCCCCGCAAATACTACGCACTCACCGACAAGGGCCGCGAGTACCTCACGACGCTCGACGAAGCCTGGGATGAACTCGTCGGACAAATCCAACTCATCCGCCACGGAAAAAGCGAAAACAATTAACCCATAAAAAAGACAACCATGAAAAAGATTCTTCTGATAGCCGTCCTGATCGGAGCTATGTTCTCCATAACCGCCTACGTCGCCTGCGTGGCAATGCCGATGCTGGGTAAAAGCATCAAAGGCAGCGGCAATATTGTCACGAAAACCCTTCCTGCACCCGATTTCAACGCCGTCGACGCATCGCGCGCCGTGAAGGTCGTCATCTCGGCCGAGGCGTCGGACATCCGCATCGAGGCCGACGACAACCTGATCGACCTGGTGGTCGCCGAAACCAGGGGCAAGACCCTCGAAGTGACCCTCGACAAAAAGGTGAACAACATCCAGAACGGCAGCGTCACGGTAACCGTACCGGCCAACGGCGGGAACATCGGCTCACTCAAAGCATCGAGCGCTTCGAAGATCACGAGCGATGCGACGCTCCGGGCCGACAAGTTCACGATCGACGCTTCGAGCGCCGCCAAAATCAAGGCCTCGGTGGAGGCTACGTCGTGCTCCATCGGTTCCTCGAGCGCTTCGAAAGTCAGCGCGGAGGTAAAGGCCGTCACCTGCACGGTCGACGCTTCGAGCGCCTCGAAGATCGCACTCACCGGCTCGGCCGAGAATTTCAAGGCCGACCTTAGCTCGGCATCGAAACTCGACGCTTCGAAATTCACCGCCGTCAACGCCTCGATAGACACGTCGAGCGCCGCAAGCGTCACGATCGACTGCAGCGGCAAACTCACGGCCAGCGCATCGAGCGGTTCGTCGATCCGCTACACGGGCGACTGCCAGACCTCGCTGAGCAAATCGAGCGGCGGCAGCGTCCGTAAAAACTAACACCCGAAACACCCGACAACCATGAAAGAGGTTAAAAAATGCAGCATCTCGGGCGTGGCGTTCACGATGGATACCGACGCCTACGAAGCCCTCGAAGCCTATCTCGACAGTCTGAAAAAGACCTATAAAGATACGGCCGACGGCGCGGAAATCGTTGCCGACATCGAGGCACGCATCGCCGAACTGATTCTTTCGGCGCAGGACAACACCCGCATCGTGGAGCAGCCCCTGATCCTGAATATCATTCAGCAGATGGGCTCCGCCGAGGACATATCCGAGCAGAGCACCGACCGCGACCTGCAATGCGACACGCCGCGCATCCCGCGCCGCCTGTACCGCGACACGGAAAACGCCAAGCTGGGCGGCGTCTGCGCCGGCATCGGCAAATATTTCGACATCGACCCCGTATGGGTGCGGCTCGGGCTGTTCCTGCCCCTGCTGTTCACCTGCTTCGGATGGATTCCCTTCCTGCACTGGTTCAGTCCGATGTTCGGCAACCTGTTCGGCATCTTCCTGATCTGCTACTTCATCATGTGGTTCGCCGTTCCGGCGGCCCGATCGGCGCGGCAGAAACTCGAAATGAACGGCGAGAAGATCACCGCACAGTCCATCGGCGAGGTAACCACCGCTACGGCTACGGCCTGTGCCGAACCCGACTCTAAAGCCAAACCGATCGTCGCCGAGGTCGTCTCGCTCTTCGGCAAAGTGGTGCTGATCCTGCTGAAAATCATCGCCGGGTTCATCGTCTTCGGGCTCATCATGGCGGCCTGCGCCCTGATCATCGGCATGTTTGCCCTGATCGTCGGCGGAGAAGGATTCTTCACCCCCGCCGTCTTCGGCAACACGATGTCGATCTGGACCGCGAGCCTGGGCATACTGGCCGGACTCATTCCCGTCATTCTGCTGATTTACGTGTTGATGTGCCTGATCGCCTCGCGCAAACCCGGCGGTAAAACCGTGCTGGCGATCTTCCTGCTGTGGCTGGCCTCGATCATCGCCGTCTCGTGCGTCGCTATCCGTGAAAACGTGGGCGATAAATTCCGCAAAAAACGCAATGCCATCGAACAGATATTCAAAAGCGAAATCATCATCGACGGCGACACCACGACCCTCGAACGCCTGCTGGAGGATTACGACGACGAAAGCGTGATCGAGGAAGGGCGCAAGATGCTGCATATCTCCGTACCTTCGAAGTCGATCGACATCACCATCGACAAGAAGCAGGGCGAACTGCGGGTCAACTCCGACGGCAAACAGGTGTCGGTCCAGGCCCGGAACGATGCGAACGAGGCATCGGTTACGGTGAAAGCCCAAACCGGCGAGCAAACCGAGAACGACGAATAACCCATGAGCGTAAGTTGAAATAAAAAGTTTTTTCACCGAAGTACGGGCGGCATCCTTTTTGGGCCGCCCGTATTTTTGAAATTTTTAAAATTATTACTACCTTTGAACGGTTTTGTTTTTAACAAATGAGAGTATGGCCGGAATCAAAAGCATAGGTATTCTGACATCGGGCGGCGACGCACCGGGCATGAATGCCGCAATCCGCGCGGTAACGCGCAGCGCAATCTACAACGGATTTACCGTAAAAGGCATCATGCGCGGTTTCAAAGGTTTGGTATTCAACGAGATCGTTGAATTCAAATCGCAGAGCGTAAGCAACATCATCCAGTTGGGCGGCACGATCCTGAAGACTGCCCGCAGCGAGGAGTTCAAGACCGTCGAAGGCCGCAAGGCGGCTTACGACAACATGGTCGCCGCAGGTATCGACGCCCTGGTGGTGATCGGCGGCGACGGCTCGCTGACCGGCGCGGGACTTTTCGCCGAAGAATACAATGTCCCGATCGTGGGACTTCCCGGAACGATCGACAACGACCTCGGCGGCACGGACTCGACGATCGGCTACGACACGGCGCTGAACACCATCGTGGAGGCCGTCGACAAACTGCGCGATACGGCGTCGAGCCACGAACGCCTTTTCTTCGTCGAGGTGATGGGTCACACGGCCGGCTACCTGGCGCTAAACAGCGCCATCGCCACAGGGTCCGAGGCAGCGATCATCCCGGAGATGGACACTGAAGTCGACCAACTGGCCGAACTGATCAACCACGGCTTCCGCAAGAGCAAAAACTCGGCGATCGTGATCGTCGCGGAGAATCCCAAGACGGGCGGCGCCACGGCACTGGCCGAGCGTGTGAAAAAGGAGTTCCCGCAGTATGACGCACGCGTGACGATCCTGGGCCACATTCAGCGCGGCGGTTCGCCGACGGCTGTGGACCGCATCCTTGCTTCGCGCATGGGCGAAGCGGCGATCGAAGCTATACTCGACGGACAGCGCAACGTGATGATCGGCACGATGAACGGCAAGATCGTCTATGTTCCGTTCGCCAAGGCCGTGAAACACGACAAGGGCATCGACCGCGGCGCCCTGGAGTTGGTGAAAATCCTCTCGATATAGACATCTAAAACCCGAACATAAGCGAATGAAACGCGTAATTGGCATCGGCAATGCCCTGACCGACATGCTGGTCAACCTGAAAACCGACTCCGTACTGGGAAGGTTCAAATTAGCCAAAGGCTCGATGAGCCTCGTGGACACCCGGCTCCAGACCGAAATTTCGAAATCGGTAGCCGGACTCCCCTACTCCCTGTCGCTCGGAGGATCGGCCGGCAACACCATCCGCGCCATGGCGCAGTTGGGCAGCAGCGTCGGTTTCATCGGCAAGGTCGGTCCCGACACCACGGGTGATTTCTTCGTACAGGCGCTGGACAACCTCGGCATCGAGCCGATTATCTTCCGGGGCAAAGAGCGTTCGGGCAAATGCGTATCGCTGATCTCCGCAGACGGCGAACGCACGATGGTCACCTACCTCGGTGCAGCCCTGGAGCTTTCGGCCGAAGAGATCGAACCGTCGATCTTCGAGGGTTACGACTGTCTTTACGTCGAGGGTTACCTGGTACAGAACCACGACCTGATCCTCAAGGCCGCCTGCACGGCCAAAAAATGCGGTCTGAAGGTCGCTATCGACCTGGCAAGTTTCAACATCGTGGCCGAGAACCTCGAATTCCTGCGCGAACTGGTGCGCGAATACGTCGACATCGTCTTCGCCAACGAGGACGAGGCCAAGACCTTCACCTGCGAAGCCGAACCGCTGAACGCCCTGCAGGCCATCTCGAAGCTGTGCGACCTCGCCATCGTCAAGATCGGCACGAAGGGCGCGCTGATCAAGCAGGGCGAAGAGGTCGTGCATGTGGGCATCATGGCTGCCGCCAAACGCGTCGACACCACGGGCGCCGGGGATTTCTATGCCGCCGGGTTCCTGGCAGGGCTCTGCGACGGGCTTTCGCTGCGCCAATGCGGTACGATCGGGGCCATCACCGCCGGCAAGGTGATCGAAGTCGTAGGCACGACCTTCGGCGAGGAGGCCTGGGCCGACATCCACCAGTTGGTAAACAAAGTCAAAAACGAGAAATATCTGTTTTAACGGATTTTTCCGCTCGAATACAAAAACCGCAGTTTTTGACTGCGGTTTTTTATTTTCCAATCCGGGTAAACAGCCCCCGGCTGATCCCCCAGCGCATACGCAGCAGCCACACCGATTTACGGGGCGCCATCGTACAGCAGAGCACGAGCGTAGCCGCCCATTTGGCGATTTCCAGCACGAAAGTCTTCGGCAACCGGCCGTGAATCTCGGCCCGAAGCCGTTGGCTCACACCGACATTGTAGCTCAGCCGCCGGAAATAGGCTTCGTTGAGCTTCGCGGGCGGGATGATGTGCCACATCACCGCTCCCGGCACATACCAGATCGTCTCGCCGCCAAGCAGGAGCCTTTCGAAAAAATCGTTCTCCTCGCCGCCGATCAACTCGCCGTTCACGCGCCCCAGCGCAGGGTCGAAACCGTCGTAACCGGCCAGTCCCGCACGCCGGAAAGCCATATTTCCGCCTCCCGGAACCCGTCCCGCAGGGAACGGACGCACCTCGGGACCGAAATCCATCGGATTGGCAATCGGCATCTCGACGTATTTCGACATCCACACAGGACGCCCCGTCGGGTATTCGGCAATGATCCGCCCCCCGGCCACGACGGCCCCGGGATGCGCCTCGAAGAATTCGAGGTAAGCCCGGAGAAAACCCGCGTTGATCCGTTCATCGTCGTCGATAAAAGCCACCAGCGGCGCCTGCGCCTCCCTTAGTCCGCGGTTGCGGGCATACGACACGCCGGGCCCCTTCTCCGCGACAAGCCGCAGGCTGCATGCCGGGTGCGCAGCGGCGAAGGCCGCGAAACGCGCTTCGGTATCGTCCGCGGAGTTGTTGCTCACCACGACGCACTCCCACTCCGCACGCGGCAAATCCTGCCGCACGACAGATTCGAGCGCGGCAACGAGTTGTGCGGCACGGTTATGGGTGGGAATGACGAGCGAGATCCGAATCATCGTGCGAATGTAACAATTTATCCGTAAAAAACCCGTATATTTGTTGGAAATATAAAAGCGATACGACAATGTATAAACTGATTCGTACCCTCATGCTGACCCTTGCCGCGATGGTCGTCACTACCGCCTCGGCACAGAGCGTCAGTTGGAAAAATTCGGTGGAACATCTCGGCGGCGACAGCTACCGGATCGTGCTCGAAGCCGCTATTCCCGCCCCTTACCACATGTACGATATGGGCCCCTACGACGGCGGTCCCAACGCCACGGAATTCTCCTTTACCCCGGGCGAAGGCGCTGTCCTCGAAGGAGGCGTCGAACAACTGACCCGGCCCGAGCGCCATTACGACAAGACGTTCGAAATGGAGATCGGGACCTTCGCCAAAAAAGCCCGGTTCGCCCAGAAGGTAAAACTCACGGCACAAGCCGCGAACGTCGGAGTCAGAATCGACTGGATGATCTGCGACGACACGAGCTGCCTGCCGCCCGACGACACGGAGCTGACGATCACGATACCCGCCGGCGCAACGGTCGCAAGTCAGCCTGCGGCAACTCCGGAGGGCACAATAGCTCAGGCTGGGAGCACGACCACTCCTGCCGAAAAAACAGTGTCCCCGGCCGCTGAAATCGTTCCCGCACAGAAAGACGCCGCAGGCGGAGGTTCGCTGTGGGGACTGATCATCGAGGCCATTCTCTGGGGCTTTGCCGCGCTGCTTACCCCCTGCGTATTCCCGATGGTCCCGATGACCGTATCGTTCTTCATGAAAGGCTCCGGAAGCCCCGTACTGGGCCGCATCCGCGCCGGCATGTACGGATTCTTCATCGTAGCCCTCTACACGCTGCCGATCGCCGCGATCATCCTGATTACGCGCGTCGTTGGCGGCGACACCGTGACGGCGGATATTTTCAACTGGCTGGCGACACACTGGCTCCCGAACATCCTCTTCTTTTTGGTGTTCATGGTCTTCGCGGCGTCGTTCTTCGGGGCGTTCGAGATCACGATGCCCTCGTGGATGGTCAATAAAACCGACTCGAAAGCCGACTCGAAGGGCCTTGCAGGCATCTTCTTCATGGCCCTGACGCTCGTGCTGGTGTCGTTCTCGTGCACCGGCCCCATCGTCGGCTCGGTGCTGATCAAATCGACCGCCGGGGAGTTCTGGACCCCGATCATCACGATGCTGGCCTTCTCCATCGCCTTCGCGCTGCCGTTCACGATCTTCGCCATTTTCCCCTCGATGCTCAAGAAGCTGCCCAAGAGCGGCGGATGGCTCAACTCGGTGAAGGTCGTGCTGGGTTTCATCGAAGTTGCGCTGGGCATGAAATTCCTTTCGGTCGCCGACCAGACCTACCACTGGGGACTGCTCGACCGCGAAATTTACCTCGCCGTATGGATCGTGACCTTCTCCCTGCTGGGTCTCTACCTACTCGGCAAAATCAAATTCGCCCATGACAGCGAAATGCCCTACCTCGGCGTAGGCCGCCTGGCACTGGCAATCATCACCTTCTCGTTCGTCGTCTACCTCGTCCCCGGCATGTGGGGCGCCCCGCTCAAGGGTCTTTCGGGCTACCTGCCGCCCCTGCACACGCAGGACTTCGTACTCGGACAGGAGGGTCCGGCCTCAACAACTCCGGGCGGCGATGCGCGCATGCTGCTGACCGTCGACGGCAAGAAACCCAAATACAGCGACTTCCTTCACCTGCCGCACAACCTCGAAGGATTTTTCGACCTGAAAGAAGCCGAGGCGTACGCCGCGAAGGTCGGCAAACCCCTCTTCATCGACTTCACGGGCCACGGATGCGTCAACTGCCGCGAAATGGAGGCCCGCGTATGGTCCGACCCGCAGGTGTTGGACATCCTGCGGAACGACTACGTGATCGTGGCGCTCTACTCCGACGACAAGAAGGTGCTGCCCGAAAGCGACTGGGTAACCACCGACTCGGGGAAAGTACTGAAAAGCCTCGGCAAGATCAACTCCTACTTCGCCCTGAAGACTTTCGGGGTCAACGCCCAGCCCTACTACGTATTGCAGGGCCGCAACGGGAGAGAGCTCGTGCCGCCCCGCGGCTACGACCTCAACGTGCAGGGATTCATCGATTTCCTCCGTAGCGGCGTCGAAGCGTACAACAAACAGCAATAGGAAGCCTCTTTCCACGAAAAAGCCTGCGACCGCAATGGGTCGCAGGCTTTTTCGTCAATTCCGGCAGAATCAGTCCGAAAACTCGTCGAACATCCGCGTGCTGAGGTATTTTTCAGCCCGGTCGGGGAAGACTACCACGATGTTGCCCTGCTCGATTTTCTGCGCCGTACGCACGGCGGCCAACATCGCAGCACCGCTGCTCATGCCAGCGAAAATCGCCTCCTTCTTAATAATCTCCCGAGCCATGGCAATCGCCTCCTCGCTCTCGATCATCTCCTGCACGTCGATCTGCGAGGAATCGTAGATATCGGGCACGATGGCTTCCTCCATATTCTTGAGTCCCTGGATGTAGTGGCCGCGGATCGGCTGTGCGCAGACGACCTTGATGTCGGGCTTCATCACTTTGAGGAAGCGCGAAAGGCCCATCAGCGTTCCCGACGTTCCGATGGCACACACGAGGTAATCGATATGACCGCCCGTCTGCTGCCAGATTTCCAGTGCCGTCGACTGGTAGTGCGCCAGATAGTTGCTGGCATTGGCAAACTGGTCGGGCATGAAATAGTTGTCGGGATCGTCGGCCACCTTCTTCCGCGCAAGACGTATTGCCCCGTCGGTCCCCTCCTCGGCAGGCGTCAGGATCACCTTCGCCCCGTAGGAGCGGATAATCTTCCGCCGTTCGATCGACACCGCCTCGCTCATCACGATCTCCACGGGATAACCCTTGACGATCCCCACGATGGCCAGGCCGATGCCCGTATTGCCCGACGTGGGTTCGATGATGGTCTTCCCGGGCGTCAGGCGGCCATCCTGCTCGGCAGCTTCGATCATCCGGAGCGCAATGCGATCCTTGATGCTCCCCGTAGGATTGAAGCCTTCGAGTTTGGCAAAGATTTTAACTTTCGGATTGGGGCACAGCCGATTGATCCGTACCATCGGGGTTGTACCGATGGTCCCCAGAATATTTTTTTTAACCATAATAGCCTCTCATTTAACCGCGTAAAGATAATCATTTTCCGGAAATAACAGAAAAATCCCGGAGCATCCTCTCATTACGATGCACAGCATAAACGAAACGCCTGCACATTCATTGTGCAGGCGTCCGGTACATACATGCCCGAAAGGAGCGGATTACTTCTCCTTCCCGGTTCCGGCAAATGCCGATTCGATCTCCCGCTCCTTTTGCTGGCGCTCTTTGGCCGTAGGAGCCTTGCCCTCGCTGACCAGTTCGTCGATGTTACGTTCGAAATTCTGCTCACAAGGGTCACAAACAGTGTTTTTGTCCTCTTTCATATGCTTCGTATTATGCATTTCAAACCCCTTTGCTGCAAATAGTGCGCCGCAGCATGCAATTTTATCAGACCTTTTACAGGCTGTTCCTGCCAGTTCTCCCGGCAACAATTTGTCCGCCGGCAAAATTTCACTATCTTTATACAAATCCGACGCAACCCATGAAAATCGAAAAATCAACGTTCCCCGCAGACTCCATTCTCGCACAATACCGGGATGTGAATTACAGCGACTGTTTCCGCACCTGCCTTCCGGAACCGATAACGGCCAGCCCCGACGACCTGATGGGCGCATTCTGGACAACGAAACCCGGTTGGCTGCGACTGCTCTTCAAAATCCGGGACCTGCTGGTCAGGCCCTTCGGCCTAAAAACCGGAGACGACGGAGATTCCGAAGAATTAAAGTCGGCCATCAGGAGCGGCGGAAGTTACCGCTTTATGTCCGTCGTCGGGAAAACACCCCACGAAACAGTCATCGCCCTCGACGACAAACACCTCAAAGCCTGGTTTTCGGTCCATATCGAAGACCGCTGCATCAGCCTGAGTACCCTGGTCCGGTATCACAACAAACTGGGGGTCGCCTACTTCACCCTGATCCGTCCGTTCCACAACATCGTCGTGAAATCCTTGTTCCGGCAGGTGATACGGGCGCAAGGATATTAGTTATTTCATACCCCGAATTCTCCGCCTGGTCAATAAAAATCAGAAATTCAAATCTTCGACGAAATATAATCTGTTTTTTAGAACCGGATTATGGAGAAATCCGCTATTTTTGAAATGTCAACTACACAAAGCATCCGATGAAATTCCAACCGCCGGTCGAAGAGCGCAGCAATGAAGAACTTATAGGAATTGCCAATTCGACGACCGAATACTGGCAACAGGAGATAATCGACCAGTCGCGCAAAGAACTCGACCGCCGGGGCGTATCCAAGGAAGAAGAATCGGCCCTGCTAGCCAAATGGGCTGAAGAATCCCGACAATACGAAGCCGAACAGGCAAAATGGCTGGAACAAAATGCCACCGAACAATATAAGCTACATGAAAAATTGTTCATCCTCCTGCTCGGACCGCTTATCCTAATCGGGAGATCCATCTACGGAGCATCCCTGTCCGAACTGAAAGCCGGAAACTACAAATTGAAATACCGGCAGCGTTGGCTGCTCCTGTTATCGGGGGTGGGTCTCTGGATCATTGCACTCAACGTCCTCGAAATGATTCTCGAATACACAGAATCATCCTAAATCGGCCTTTCGAGAAACAATGCGGCAACAGGAAAAGCAAAAACATATAACCAATTTCAAAAAGTGGCCCGATTGTTCTATGAATTAGGAATCCCACCAATATGAAAAAAGCCCTATTCATCGCAGCAACACTGTACCTTCTGACTTCATGCGGGCAGCAACGCCATCCAACAGAAAATACAGAGTCCGCACAAGTCTCACGACTGGAGCAGATCGTTCTCCAGTTCATGCCCTGTTTCAGTTCACCGTCCATTTTGATTTGGGATGCCCGGAATTCCGATATTATTTTTCAGAATATAAGCATCCTGCACAAATCGTATAACAAAGAGGAAATAATTGCCGAGAACTCAATCAGGGATTACGATTATAGACCGCAAAGTCTTTATTGCAAGGCCGATTCTGCTTCGGCAGCCTTCATTCGTGACTCTTTGATTCTTTCGCCCGAAGACTTTGAAGACAACATGCCCCAAATTGAAGACGGAATGTCCATCCGGATAACAGGAATTTATAGCGACGGAACCCTTTTGAGCGGGGAGTTTAATACACCCAATGAGAATCAAGCTTCGTTATGCTATCTTCTACTCCATATTGCGGCGCAAAACCAAGCCGATTCATTGAGCAATGAATACCTAAAGTACATTCGTAAATACTTTGACCGGAAAGCAACCAAAATAGAGCGATTCAAGACCAGATAGCTCCAAAAAAACGGATAATTCTTTCGAATTGTCCGTTTTGGTAGCGGGAGGAGGACTCGAACCTCCGACCTTCGGGTTATGAGCCCGACGAGCTGCCAACTGCTCCATCCCGCGATATGTCTTCAGATTAGGATCTATCGCTTTTGCGTGTGCAAAGATAAGGCAAAAATCCGGATTATGCAAATATTTCTGGTCCGGACCCTGTCGAACATACCCTATCCGTCTCGCTGTCAGCCGCAAAAAAAATTATTTTTTATATTTCTCGCACGTCATTTCCATCCGGAACTTCTGATAATCGTCCCCGGAAACGAATCCGTTGCTATTGAAAATATATTCACCTCCCGGCGAGGAGACAAGCATCCGTTCATCGTCATTTTCAACGAACGTAACCTCCCGGATATCCAACTCGACCGGCTCCATCCGGTTTCCGCGCTGCACGGTCATCTGCAACCGGCCTGCTTCGATCCGGATGTCGCCCTCGATTTTCGGCCCGCCGAGCATCCTCCGGGATGCCGCATAGGCAAAACCGGCAACCACTACGCAGAAAACCACAAACAAATAGGGGCGCATCTCCGGCGAGAAAAAACGGAAGATACTGCGATCGGAATCGGCATATACATAATCGACCGCCAAATATACCGCCCATGAAGCCGGTATTCCGTAGCGAACCAGATTGACCGTCCGCTTCAGGTTGCAGTTTCCATACTTGTAGCATCCCATAATCAGCAGATATTAGATGCGACGATCTCCGCCAGGTCACGGATTTCACCCTTCGTGCCGCGGCCGATGGCCTTCTTGCAGAGCGGGCAGGCCGTAACGATCACCTCGGCGCCCGTAGCGTCGAGTTCCGCGGCAACCGACTGCGCAATCCGCACCTGCTGGCCGTCGGAAATAGCCGTATTAGCCACCGAGGACCCGCAGCAAAGGGCGTTCTCACGCGTCGAAGCGGGTTCCAGCAACTCACCCACGGCTTCGATCACCGCACGCGGTTCGTCGTAGATGCCGCTGCCGCGTCCCAGTTCGCAAGGGTCGTGATAGGTAAAACGCGTAGTGCCGTGCGTCAGCGCAAGACGCCCGGCGCGAATCAGCCGCAGGATGTATTCCGAATGGTGCAGGACCTCGATACCCGGCAGGTCGTAATCCTCGCGGAAAACCTTGAGGCAGATCGGACACGAGGTCACGAGCGTCGTAATGCCGTGCTTACGGAACAGTTCGGCATTGTATTTCATCATTTTGCGCGCCGAATCGGTCTCGCCCGCAAGTTTCAGCGGCCGGCCGCAGCAGACACCGCCTTCGCGGTCGGCCCACCAGACCTCCTCGCCCGCAGCCTCGAAGATCGTGGACATCGCCGACATCGTACGCGGGGTCAGCAGGGTCATGCAGCCTGCAAAGTACCCCACCTTGCCTTCGCCCTGCGAACGGTCCAGTCCCTTGAAATAGCCGTAGCGGCGTTCGTCGGGGACATTGCGCATCTTGTCGCGCGAATTGATACGGAGCGTATTGAGGTCGATGTCGACGGGGCATTTCTCGGCGCAGCGGCCGCACATCAGGCAATTATCGGCCGTCTGGAGGCGCAGCATGTTGTAGCGGCGGTCGCGCAGGAAGTAAACCGACTGCACGTCGTTGATCCCAAGCACGCTTTGCAACTGGCAAGGGTCGATGCAGATGCCGCAGCGCGAGCAGGCCTCGACCTGGAAATTATCGTAAGAAGACTCCTTCTCACCCGAGCGCAATTTGTAATGGCGCAGGAAAATAAGGGGTATCTCCGTAAAAATATGCATGTAACGCGAGAACGGCAGCGCCACGAAGAACACCCCGAGACACGACGAGTAGAACCACCATGCCACGGCTTCGAGGTTCATCAGCGGCATCACGCCGATATGCCCGGCCATCCATGAACCGAGGCTTCCGGTGAGGAATCCGCCGCCGCCGTAGAGCGCGCACGTGGCGCTTTCAGCCACCAGACGCGCCGGAAATATGAACCACAGCGCCGAAAGAGCCACCCTGTCGCCCAGGACATGTTTCGTCGTGCGGCGCATACCCATTGCCCGGGAGTAGAAACGCTTTCCCCAGGCCAGCGCCACACCCGAAAGGACAAGCAGCAGCAGCAGGTCCATCACGAAATCGAAGAAGGGTTTGTGCTCCAGGCCCGTAGCGAAATACTTGAAAAAGACGTGCCCCTGCAACGGCACATAACGGAAACCGAGATAAGATATGGTCTCGATCCACCCCACGGCAATCAGCAGGAACCAACCGAAGGCCAGCGACATGTGCATGTAGCCCAGCAGCGGATTGACCTTGAAGATGCGGCGGTGGAGCAGCGATTCGCTCACCACCTCCCACGCCGCCGCAAAGGTGCGGCGCGTCGGCAGCCCGAACAGGATGCGTTTCTTATCGGCGCGGGGCAGGCGGTACAGCCACGAACCCCACTTCCACGCCAGGATGGCGAACATCACCGCGGCGCCGATTATGAACGGTATGCAGAATGGTGCGTAGAAAGTCATCGTCAGAAATCCCCCAGTTTACGTTTGATAAGCATTACCACGCCGCGCGTATTGATGCCGCGCGGGCAAACCAGCCGGCATTTGCCGCACAGCATGCACTTGTTCATCTCTTCGTAGGCCCCCTGGTATTCGCCGCGGCGCACCAGCGTGTGCACCTTGCGGAAGTTGAACTCCGTGAGGTTGCCCGCCGTACAGACCGCCGTACAGGCCCCGCATCCGATGCAGGCCTGCAACTCGGGCATCTCGTGCAGAATCTCGTCGCTCTTGCGCAGATTGTTGCGGTCGATGTCGATGGCCCGGGGCTTCGAGATGGTATATCCGAAATTGATTGCCGCCATACTATGCCCCCACGTATTTGGCCGCAGCGTCAGCCGCAACGATCCCCTCATTCAGCGATTCGCCGATATTCTTGGGCGCGGAGATGGTTCCGGCATAGAAAATACCGTCGACATTGCTCTTCACATTGCCCAGGAACATATCACGCGGGGCCATGAAACCGCTCGCGGCGCGCTTAAGCCCGGCCCCTTCGGCAAACGCCTCGTTGTCGTCGTTGGCGCGCATGCCCACGATCAGAATCAGCATATCGACGCTCATGCGCAGGGGACGGCCCGTCAGCGTATCCTCGGCCTTGATCTGCACCCGTCCGTCGATCATCGGACTGGCCTCGGAAATTCGCCCGCGCAGGAAGTGGATGTTATACTTCTGCTGCGCTTCGCGGTACATCTCCTCGTAACCGGGACCGAACATGCGGATGTCCATGTAAAAGTTGAAAACGTCGGCCTCGGGAAAGAGCTGCTTCATCTCCATCGCCTGCTTCACGCCCGTGATGCAGCACACCTTCGAGCAGTGCTGCTGGCAGACCTTCTCGTCGCGCGAACCCACACAATGAAGGAAAGCAATCCGTTTGGGACGCGAACCGTCGGATTTGGCCACGCGGCCCTCGTTGAGCATCCGCTCGATATCGACCGTCGTGAAGACGTTGTCGTAGATGCCGTAACCGTACTCCTCCTTGACCGAGGCGTCGAAAAGCGTGAATCCGCTGGCCACGACCACCGAGTCGCACGGCAGCGTCCGGCCATCGGCGAGCGTCACGGAGTTTTTCGAAAACCCTTTGACTTCCGTCGAGGTCAGGACCTCGATACCGCTCTCGTTGATCCTGCGGCGCAGTTCGGTCAGCACCTCCTGTGCGGGCGTAAACGACGGGAACAGCACGTGCCAGCCCCGGAGTTTGCCGCCCAGTTCGGCCTCCTTCTCGATGATGACGGGCTCGACGCCCTGGTCCGCGAGGCGCAGGGCCGTCTGCATGCCTGCAACGCCGCCGCCTATGATTATAACCTTCTTCTTCATTACTCTCTGATGTCGTAAATGGTATCCGTCGGGCAGCAGTTGACGACCGCCGACGCAGGTTTTCCGATATATTTTCCATTGCGGCCGAGGTATTTGGCCGCGGGGTCGTATTCGACGCCCATTTTGTCGAGCAGGGGCTCCACATCGACCTGGTGCATCTGCATACCCAGTTCCCAGGGATCGTAGCCCAGCACCAGCCCGGCCATCTCCTCATAGGTGAGCACCGGGATTCCGTGGCCGTTCTGGCCGTAGGTCGTACCCTCCATCTCGGCGATGGTATACTGCCACTTGTCGAGGAACATCGCACAGCCCGGGCAGTTGGCCACGATGAAATCGGGCTTATAAGGGGCCATGCTCTCCAGTTTCTTGTGCGAGTTGGCGATCGAATAACCGCGGTTGGCCTGCACGAGGTAGTTGCGGAAACCGAATCCGCAGCAATGCCGGCGTTCGGGATAGTCGACGCACTCGCCGCCCCACGACTCGACCATGCCGGCCAATACATAGGGAAATTCCGAGCCTCCGATACCCGATTTCGGGAATATCTTGGCATAGTGGCAGCCGATGTGCTCGACGACCTTCAGCGGCTCGCCCGTCGCTGCGTTGACCAGCCGTTTTTTGGCTTTCGCTGCGATCTCCTCCCGGAAATGGAACACGATGTCGGAGGTATGGGCCAGGCTGGCCGGTTTCCTGAACTCGCGTTTGGTAGCTTTATAGAGGTTCTCACGCGCCTTCTCTTCCGTCTCGGGAAACTCGTGCCACGTGGCCAGAATTTCCGAATAGACGCCGAACGAGGTGATGCACGACGACACGAGGTTTTCATACCCCGCTTCGGTCATCAGCGCGAACTGGCGCGCCACGACGGTCATGATGGTCTCCAGCGGCACGATGTCCGAATGGTAACCGATGCCCGTGCACGAGGAGTGCAGCGGATCGTCCGTCAGGTCCTTGCCCAGGTCGTTGCGCAGCATGTCGATAAACAACTTCTCGCTGCCCGGGAAAAAATTCTGCCGGATACAGCTTCGCGCATAATAATAGTGGTCGTCGGCGATCTCCTTCTGGTAATCCTGCCAACTTTTTCGCTTCATAGTCATCTTTTAGTAATGCTCGTTACTGTTACTGAGGAAGACATCCATCATGTACTTCTGGTCGGCTCCCTCTTCGTAACCCAGTTCGCGGGCCTTGCGGTCGGAGTGCTGTTCGATCGTGTCGAACATCTCGCTGCCGCCGCTGACCTTGAATATCTCGTTGATTTCCGAGAGCGACTGCTCGTCCAGGCGGCGCAGGGCCCCGGCGCCGTGGCGCATGTAAACGGGCGTGAACTGGCCGTAAATCTCCTTGTCGTTGTCGTAAATCCACTGCCAGACGGTTCCCTGCTCGGGGTGCAGTTCAGGCTTGACGAGCCGCGGCACGATGCAGTAACCCGTGCGGAGGATATTCTCGCCGATGATGCGCTTCAGCGCCAACTGTTGACGGCCCTTCTCGCTCTCGACGAAAAACCCGAGTTTCTGCGACAACGTGCGCAGCGCCTGGATCACATAACCCGGTGTATTGCCCCGCGGGCAGCGCGGACGGCACGACATACACTCGCCGCAATACCAGATCGTATCGCTCTTGAGCAGCTCTTCGATGGCCTCGTCGTCGCGCGTCTGGACAATCGAGACGATCTGCCGGGGGTCGTAATTATAGAACTCGGCCGCCGGGCAGACACCCGTACAGACACCGCAGTTCATGCACGATTGAAGGCCCTCCTTCATCCGCACATCCTCCATGAGCATATCGAAATACTTGGTAGTCATAGATTCATTTTTTTTGAGGTTTTCCGCACCGGCCGTTCCATATCGTCGCCCCTTGCCCTCGCAGGGAAAGGCTTGCCGCACGCGGCCGGACCGCGGACAGGACGGAAACGGAAGGCACAAAAAAACCTTTGCAGTGCAAAGGTAGGGAATCCGGCCGAGCCGGGAAGTAGTATAAATACCTAATTTGCCCCACACGACGGCGGGAACCGGGGAGGGAAGTTCCGAAACAAGCCCCGGAACAAGCGGCACGGGAGGCTCCGGATGCTTACTGCCGCTCCCAGGTCTCGAAAGCAAAGGGCCAGGGATAATCCTTGCCGCAGGGGAACGATTCCGAGGCCACGAGCCGCCACTCCCGTTCGTCCCACTCCGGGAAGCGCGTATCGCCCTCATAGGCATGGAAAACGCGCGTCAGGTAGAACCGCCGGGCCAGCGGCAGAGCTTCGGCGTAGATTTGCGCCCCGCCGATCACGAAAACCTCCTCGCCGGCCGGAAACAGCGCCACGGCCTCCTCCAGCGAATGCACCACCGTGCAGCCCGCAATTTCGACCGCCTGCCGCGTAATCACTACATTCGTTCGGTTGGGAAGCGGACGTCCGAGCGATTCGTAGGTCTTCCGGCCCATAATCACGGCATGGCCCGTCGTCGTGGCCTTGAAATGCTTCAGGTCCTCGGAAATATGCCACAACAGGGCATTCTTATTGCCGATAACGCCGTTCTCGGCAACGGCAACGATGATTGAGATCATAATTCGAACAAGTCCGTAATGCGTTCTCCGCAGCTCAGGTAATATGCCTGCCATCCCTGGCTGCGGGCCGCAGAGACGTTGGCTTGGTTGTCGTCGATAAACAGAAGTTTTCCGGCAGACAGCCCGATCTCCCGGGCGACGTGACGGTAGATTTCGGGATCGGGTTTACGCAGGTGTAATTCGTCCGAATAGAAGCAGCGCACAAACAGGTCGTCGAACCGTCCCCCGAACTGCTTGCCGAACAACTCCCGAAAATAAACGCGATGCGGCAGGTTCGTATTGCTCAGCAGGTAGACCGGACGATACCGCCCCAGTTCCCGGATCAACGCCACACGGCGCTCGTCGAAGGGCAGCAGCATTGCGTTCCAGGCGTCCTGTACCGAAGCGTCGCTGACAGCCCCTGCGGCGGGATACTCGCTGCGAAACGCCCGGATAAATCCGGCCCAGTCGAGCAAGCCCAGTTCGAGATCGCAGAAAACCGACGCTTTGCCGGCCACAATATCCTGCACATCGATCGTCGCAGCGCTCAACCGGCTCAACGCCGCGAGGGAACGCTCAATATCAATATCGAGGACGACACCTCCCAGATCGAAAACAAGGGCTTCGACGCTTTCGGGCAAAACAGCCGGAATCGAAATCTTCATCTATCGGAATGTTAAAATGACATCGGGGCCTTGATCGCAGGCCACGGGTCGTAGCCCTCGAGCGTGAAATCTTCGTAACGGAAATCGAAAACCGATTTCACATCGGGATTCAACCGTAGCCGCGGCAGCGGACGCGGCGTGCGTGCAAGCTGCTCGTCGACCTGCTCCAGGTGATTCAGGTAGAGGTGCGTGTCGCCCAGCGTATGGATGAACTCGCCGGGCTGCAAACCGCATACCTGGGCCATCATTGCGGTCAGCAGGGCGTAGGAGGCGATGTTGAACGGCACTCCGAGGAATGTATCGGCGCTGCGCTGGTACAACTGGCACGACAGCCGCCCTTCGGCCACATAGAACTGAAACAGCACATGACACGGCGGCAGGGCCATCTCTTCGATTTCGGCGACGTTCCACGCCGAGACGATGATGCGGCGCGATTCAGGATTACGGCGGATCAGGTCGACCGCCTGGGCAATCTGATCGACGAAACCGCCGTCGGGCCTGGGCCACGAACGCCACTGGTAACCGTAGACGTGGTTCAGATCACCGAAGCGGTAACCCTCGACGGGCGACTCGACGCCCGCCGCCGAAAGGAAGGTCTCCCGGTCGACGGGCAGCACCCCGTGGCACACACACAATTCGTTGTAATAACGGTAAGCGTCGTTGTCCCAGATGTGGACGCCGTTGTCGACGAGGTATTTGATATTGGTCTCCCCTTTCAAAAACCACAACAGTTCGTGGATCACGCCTTTGAGGAAAACCTTCTTGGTCGTCAGCAGCGGGAACCCGGCTCCCAGGTCGAAGCGCATCTGGTGACCGAAAATCCCTTTGGTCCCGGTTCCGGTGCGGTCGCCCCGCACGACGCCTTCTTCCTTGATCCGGCGCAGCAAATCGAGGTATTGTTTCATGGTCTAAATCGATAGGATCGTTATTTGTTATTCCCCGTTCCCCGGGAAAGTCGTTTGAATACCGCCCCAAACAGCACCCGGCCGGGTTTTATCTCGTATACATTTTCAACGTCAGCTCCCCCGTCCCGTCGAGCACCGCATAGGAGGGATTTTCGGCCCAGCAACCGAGGTTCACCACGTGCAGCCGCCCGTCGCGGTAGTCGCGCGGGAAATGCATGTGCCCGAAGACGAAGTGATCGACTTCGTGCGTCTCGGCGTATTCGCGGGCATATGCGATCAGCGGCTCGGTATGCGGCTCGCCGCAAGGCCCCGTATAGGGTTCGGTCATCATGGTTCCGCGGACCGACTCTGCGTTGTGTCCTTTGCGCGATTTGCCGCTCCACCAGGAGCCGAAGCGCAGCGCCCAGTCGGGGTGTACGCCCCACGAAAAGAGCCATTTCAGCGTCCGCGAACGGAATATGCGGTTCAGGAGTTTGAGCATCGGCATGCCGTCGATGTTCATGTTGTCGCCGTGGGCGATAAAGATTTTTTTACCGGAAAGGATCAGGACCTGCGGGGAAGTATAGATTTCGAGCCCGCATTCGCGCGTGAGGTAGTCGCCGACCCACATATCGTGGTTACCCGTGAAGAAGACCACCCTTACACCCCGGTCGGTCAGCTCGGCCAGTTTGCCCAGCGTCCGCACGAAGCCCTTGGGGACCACGCGGCGGTATTCGAACCAGAAGTCGAAGATATCCCCGACCAGAAAAATCGCCTCCGCATCCCGGGCCGCAGCGTCGAGCCATGCGACGAAACGCCGTTCGACCGCCCGCGCAGACTTGTCGTCACCCGCCCCCAAATGTATGTCGGATGCGAAATAATACATTATTTGGTCAGTTCATCCAGTTTTGCTTCGAGACTCTTGCCGTAGATGTTCTTGGCCACGATCGTGCCCTCCTTGTCGATCAGGAAGTTCGCCGGAAGCCGCTGTACATTGTAGAGACCCAGCGCCACGGAAGCGCGCCCGCGCAGGTCGCTGACCGAAACCCAGGGCAGTTGCTGCTCCTGCACCGCCGTGATCCACAGGGGCTTCGACGTATCGACAGCCACCTGATAAACCTCGAATCCGACAGGGGCGTCGGTGTATTTCTTATACACCTCCTTCAGGTCTGCGTTCAGCGCGTTGCTCGTCCCGAGTTCCGCGGACCAGAAGTCCAGCAGCACGACCTTACCGGCCAGCGACGAGAGTTTGATCTTCTTGCCGTAAATATCGGTCATCTCGATATCCGGATGGCGGGCTTCGGTGATCTGCGAGGAGAGGCTGATGCGCGCGTCCATACGGGCGATCTCGGCCAGCAGCGACTGCAGGTAAGGCGACTCGGGATAGGTCTCTTCGAGAGCCTCGGCAACGGTACGGTAGTAAACCACGTCGCTGTCACCGTTGAAGAGGTATGTATCGCCCGGAAGCCGCTGATAGAGGGCGTAAACCGCCGCCAGCGACGACTTGTGCTCGATGATGAACCGCAACTGCTCGCGGCGGATGCGGTAGTATTCGGCCGTGTACTCCTTGATCAGCGTCTTACGCTCCTCCTCCGAAAGGTTCGTGCGCGCAAACTGCATGCCCATGTTCTCCAACTGTTGGGCCCCGGTGACGAAAGCCTGGTAGAACTGGCGCAGCAACTCCGACTCGGCGGAACCCTCCACCGTGTAGTTGCGGATAATGCTGCCCACGGAACTGACCGTCACCCGGTCGCCGCCGGCGATAAGCAGCGGGATACGCTCACCGTCGTAGATCACATTATATAAGGAGGGATTTTTCGCTACACCCGTAAGTTCCATGCGGTAACTGCCGTCCGCGGCCAATGCCGCCGAGTCCACGACCGACTGAGTCAGCGGCAGAACCTGCTCCAGATAGATATTTTTCGCGTCGCCGCCGACAAAGCGGCCCGAAATCCTCACTTTCGACGACTGGCAGCCGCACATCAGGGCAGCGGTCGTAAGCGTTACGAAAAGCGTTTGCTTGTTCATTTACTATCGTTTTCGCGGTTAATGGAGAACAAAGATAATACAAACCGGGTGGAGTGCCAAATTTATTTTGAGCGCCCCGGGGTACTGTTTATCTTTGTAAAGATAATGATTTTCCGCATATGCGCACCATTTATTTCGACGAATTACGGTGCTGTCCGTTGTTTTTCGTGAAATTGCGGTACGGTTGCTGATTACGGTTTTTCTGCTGCCGCTGCTGCTGATGAGGCTGGCGGTGCTGCTGTGCGCCCTTCTGGGGACGCGCCGAAAAGGGCTGTTTATAGTCGCTTCGGAGATTATTTAAGGCCACTTCGTCGATTTGGATAGTGCCGCCGGACATTCGTTTGATGTCTTTTACGATCACTTCGTTGTTGGGGTGCTCCTGGTTGTATTCGTAACTCTTCGTGCGCATGTAGCGGGCCAGGTTGTCGACCGTCCGGGCAACGGCCTGCGGATTGCGTTCGCCGGCAAGATTATGAATCATCCGCTCGACGTATTTGCCGTAATGTTTATAGGTGATACGCCCCTGCGAATAGGGCATCCGGCGGGGTGAAACGGTCAGTTCCTGACGCGACGGCTGGGGATAGGGAGAGTCCACATCCAACTGGAAATCAGACATAATAAAGAGGTGATCCCAGAGTTTGTGGGTAAAGTCGGCCGTATCGCGCAGCAGGGGGTTCAGGTTGCCCATCACGGCAATCACGGCCCGGGCCTGACGGTTGCGCTCGCGGCGGTCTTCGATCTCCAGCAGCGAGTCGATCATCTCCTGGATATGGCGCCCGTATTCGGGCAGGTACAACTTGCGTCGTGTGTAATTATAATTCTTCTTCATATTGTATTTGCGGTCCGGCGCACTGTTGCAATTCGTCCGCCGAAGCCTCCGGCAGGGCCATTGCGATAGACCTGTTCAAGACGTTTTTCCGGGTTTTCCGCACCTCGTGACCGGACCAGCCGAAATTGGTTTTACACCGCAGAATGCCCTAACTTTGGGACACGGGCAGTGTAAAACCGGGTGTGAATAAACCGGAATCTTCCGGCCTTCACCAAGGCTTCACCTGCTTAAGTCGGTGTTTTTCACCGGCAAAATTACGTAAAATTTCAGGAAAAACAAGCTATGGCAAAGGTTTTAATTCTGGACCAATCAAAAAGTGTGCGAAACATTCTGCGCGAACGGTTGGAGTATGAAGGTTTTTCGACGGAAGCCGTCGAGAACGAGGCTGCGGCCTCGGTGTTGTGTGAAAAGATTCCGTTCGACGTGATCCTGTCCGATACGGAATGCAAAGTCCCGGACGCAGGCATACCGTTCATAGCGCTTTCGTCCGACACCTCGATCGATACCGCGCTCCAGGCCGTACGCAACGGCGCGCAGGATTTCCTCACCAAACCCATCGACATGAACCGGCTGCTGCAATCGCTGCACCGTACCATCGACAACCCCGCACCCGCACAGACAGCCCCTCAACAGGCTCCCGCAAGGCGCAGCCGCCGCGCACACCCCTCGCAGGCGGAACAGATCATCGGCATCTCGCCCGAAATCGAACATGTCCGCCGGCTGATCGACAAGGTGGCCCCGTGCGAGGCCCGCGTGCTGATCACGGGCGAAAACGGCACGGGCAAAGAGCTCGTGGCCCGCTGGCTCCATGCCAAGAGCGTCCGTGCTGCGGCCCCGTTCGTCGAGGTCAACTGTGCAGCCATCCCTTCGGAGCTGATCGAGAGCGAACTCTTCGGCCACGAGCGCGGAGCCTTCACCTCGGCCGTCAAACAGCGCAAAGGCAAGTTCGAGCAGGCCGACGGCGGCACGCTCTTCATGGACGAAATCGGCGACATGTCGCTGGCGGCGCAGGCCAAAGTCCTGCGGGCCCTGCAGGAGAGCCGCATCAGCCGCGTGGGCAGCGACAAGGACATCGAAGTCAACGTGCGGGTGGTGGCGGCCACGAACAAGAACCTCCGCGAGGAGATCCAGAAAGGCAATTTCCGCGAGGACCTCTACCACCGCCTGGCGGTGATCGTGGTGCGGGTTCCGCCGCTGCGCGAACACGCCGGGGACATCCCGGCGCTCGTCGACCACTTCATCCGCACGATCGCGGCCGAATACGACTCCGCGCCGAAGCAGATCGATGCCGACGCGCTGGCGGCCCTGCAACGGATGCAGTGGAGCGGCAATATCCGCGAACTGAGAAACGTCATCGAGCGGCTGATCATCCTCTCCGGGGAGCGCATCACGGCCCAGGACGTGAAAGAGTACTGCTGATCAGAACTGAAACCCGATTTGCAGCAGGAGCGAGCCGTGACTCAGCTTTTCAGCGAACTGTGCCGAGAAATAAGGCCCGTCGTAGCTGCGGAGCCGTTCCAGCTTCTGCAATTCGTAACCCGCAGCGACAAATATCCGCCGCCCGCCGCACAACGCATACAGCACACCGACGGCGGGACTCAACAAAAAACCGCCCTTCGCCTCTTTCTGCAGAGCAAAAGCATATCCGGCGGCGCACCCGGCATAGGGCGTGAAGCGGCGGGGCCGCAGGAGCAGCAGCCGCGCTTCGGCGTAGAGCGGAATCAAAGTCTTCTCATAACGGGAAATCCCCGTTCCGGCGCCTGTCCAAAAACGGGCGCTTATTTTATAATACCCCGCCGCACGCCACACGAAGGGCGTCGAAGCAGGTTCGTTCAGGGCAATGCCCACACCCAGGGCTGTCGAGTAAGCGAAGCGCGACTCGGACTGTCCCGAGGCGGTCACGGCAGCAAGCACCGCCGCCAGCAGGAAAACAGCGCTTTTCATCGGATGCAGACGGTGATGCGTTTCACGATGCGGAGCGCCGTCGTCAGTCCCGAAAGGTCATCGTAAACCGCCCCGCAACTGCCGTCGGGACTGCAGTGTCCCAACAATACGGCTTCGAACTCCCGTTCGCCCGACGACAGGTCGACCTCCGCGGCATAGACCAGCGCAGGCTGTCCGCTGCCGTTTTTCCCGCCCGAATAGCCGGGGTCGCCTTCCCGGGCCGACGCAGGATAAGCCTCGTTGAAATCGGTCGAGTGGTTGACCTCGACCTTCACCACAAAATGTGTCAACCCTTCGGCAGGCGACAGTTTCAGGTCGAACGAACCGCGCGGCGTAGCTCCCGAAATACCGTCGGTCAGCGGCTTGTCCTTCGTCGGCAGGTAAAGCCCGTCGGCGTACCGTACACCCCGGGCGTGACACCA
This sequence comes from Alistipes sp. D31t1_170403_E11, assembly GCF_015553985.1. Classification (NCBI taxonomy): domain Bacteria; kingdom Pseudomonadati; phylum Bacteroidota; class Bacteroidia; order Bacteroidales; family Rikenellaceae; genus Alistipes; species Alistipes sp. D31t1_170403_E11. The sequence goes on from NZ_JADNHQ010000001.1 coordinate 802,923, forward strand.
ATGGGGCAAAGCCTCTGCACGGCGGCTGCCCCCGGCCATGGTCCACGACTGGGTGGCGATCTTGTGGCTCACGTAGACCGTCGCGAGATAAGTGCCCGCCGTGTCTTCCACCCACACCGCAACCTGCGGCGCATTTTTCTTTTTCATCCCCATGAACAGCGGATAGTCGTGCAGCCACGCATCTCCCTGCTCGACGACCACTTTCAGGCTTCCCTGCTCGTACCCGACCAGTTCCTTGTCGCACCCGGCGAACAACACCAAAGGCAAAATCCATCCTAATCCCATTTTTCGCATCGTTTTAATTCGTTTATAACATGTTACCAATAAGTAACATTTCCGTCAAAAAAAAGCCGCACCGACGGCTACGATTTCAGGATCGCATCGACAAGCCGGTCTATCCCCTGTCCGATCCGCTCCCAACCTGCATCTTCCTGCAACGAAATGCCGTTGTAAACGGGACAGAACTCCCCGAGCAAGACCAGGTAGGTCACCGACGCCGACAGCAGTGAAGCCAGCGGGGCTATCTGCTCTTCCGGATGGCCCGTCACGACGCAAACCCGGCGGATCAACTCCCGCCCGACCTGCTCGCGCTGTTCGCGCAGGCGCACGATCAGCTCGTTATCCGACGACAATTCCCACCGGTACAACCGTTTCAGCGTCGCATCCCCGCGGAGCCGCGCAATCTGCTCCCGGAACGTCCGCTTCAGGAACTCCGGCAACTCCCCGCGGTCCGGAAGGTCCTGCGGAAAATTCAGCCACAGGTCGTAACGCCGGATATAGGCCGCCAGCAAGCCCTCCACCGAACCGAAATAGCGATACACCAGAATCTTGGAAACGTCCGACCGGGCGGCAACCGCGTTGACCCCGATCTTCTCGAATCCGTTCTCCCGGACCAGTTCGCCCACCGTATCGACCAAACGCCGTTCGGTCGCTTCCCGGTCGCGCTCTGCTGTTATTTTTCGACTTGTTACCATTCGGGAACAAATATAAGGCGCAAAAACGGATTCTGCAAATTTTTCCGGATTTTATAGCAATTCCAACAGTTCGTCAGGACGGTCGACCAGATGCCGCGCCCCGGCTGCGACGAGCTCCTCCCGGTCGCGAAAACCCCACGTCACCCCTGCCGAGCGCACTCCGGCAGCCGCCGCGGTTTCGATATCCACACCCGAATCACCGACGTACAGCACGCGTTCTTTAGCCGTGCCCGTCAGCGCGAGAATTTCCTCGACGACTGCCGGCGAAGGTTTCAGCGGCACGTCGGGCCGCTGGCCGAAGACTGCCGCGAACTCCACCTCCGGGAAAAACAGCCTGACGAGCTTTTCGGTTCCGGCCTGGAACTTGTTCGACGCTACGGCCATCCGTACGCCCCGCCGTGCCAGTTCGGCGAGCAGTCCGGGAATTCCCGAATAGGGTTTTGTATAGGTGTCGATATGCTCCGTGTAGTATTTTACGAAATCGGCCCGCACGAGCGCGACGTTTTCAGGCGTGCGCAGCGGTTCGGGCAGCGCCCGTTCCACCAGCCGCATGATGCCGTTGCCGACAAAATGACAGTATTCCTCGTAGGAGTGCTGCGGAAGTCCCCTGAGGGCCAGCACGGCGTTGCATGCGACAGCCAGGTCCCCGATCGTATCGAGCAGCGTGCCGTCGAGGTCGAAGATGACGAGTTCGGTATTCATTTTTTCCGTTTTATTTTCCACCCCACAGCCGCGACGAGCAGCGACATCAGCGGGGAGACGATATTAAAAATACAATAGGGCGCATAAACGAAGGTCGAAACCCCGAGCACCGTGGCCTGCGTCATGCCGCACGAGTTCCACGGGATGAGCACCGAGCAGACCGTCGCCGAGTCTTCCACCGAACGGCTCAGCAGCCGGGGCTCCAGCCCCCGTTCGGCATAGAGTTCCTTGAAAAGCCGCCCCGAAAGGATGATCGAGATATACTGGTCGGCGGTGCAGAGGTTGAAGAAGATTCCCGCGCCCACCGTGGAAGCCACGGCCGAAAAGGTGCGGCGCACGAACCGCAGGAAAATAACCGTCAGCGAACGCAGCATGCCGCTGCCGGTCATCACCCCGCCGAAGCACATGGCGCAAATAATCAGCCACACGGTGTTGAGCATCCCGGCCATGCCGCGCGTAGCGACCAGTTCATCCAGTTGCGGCGTTCCCGTCGGGATGGCCGTCGGCCCGAAGCAGGTCATCAGCACCCCCTTGAACCCCGACATGAAGTCCAGCCCCTCGACACCCGCCACCCGGGCCACCATTTCGGGCTGGGCCGCGAGCATCGCCGCGCAGGCAAAGACCACGGCGCAGAACAACGTCACGATGGCCGGCAGTTTTTTCGCGATGAGTATTCCCGTGGCCAGCGGGACCAGCAAAAGCCACGGCGAGATGCGGAACGTCGCGGCGAGCGTCGCAGCATACTGTTCGGCATGCGTTGCGGCCCCGTGGTCGAGCGCCAAACCCGCGACGGTAAAAACTCCCAGGGCGATGAGCATCGACGGCACGGTGGTGTAAAGCATATAGCGGATATGGGTAAACACGCTGACGCCGACCGTCGACGAGGCCAGCACCGTGGTATCGGACAGCAGCGAAAGTTTGTCGCCGAAATAGGCCCCCGAAATGATGGCTCCGGCAACCCACCCTTCGGGGAATCCCATCGCCTCGCCGATGCCCATCAGGGCGACGCCGATCGTAGCGATGGTGGTCCACGAACTTCCGGTCATCAGCGACACTACGGCGCAGATCGCACACGAGGCCACGAGGAAAAACGACGGATGGAGGATTTGCAATCCGTAGTAGATCATTGTCGGAACCACGCCCGAAATCATCCACGTACCCGCGATGGCGCCGATCAGCAGCAGGATGACAATCGCCGAAGCCGACGCGCGGATATTGTCGATGATGGACTCCTCCAGTACGGCCCAGCGGCAGCGGTAAACACCGATTGCGAGCATCACACAGACCGACGTGGCCGACAGCAGGGCGATCTGGCTTCCGCCGTTGATCGCATCGCCCCCGAAGGCCCGGATCACCACATAGAGAAGCAGCGTCAGCACCACCAGCGGAATGGCCGACACCCACGGCGACGGCAGTTTTTCGGTATTTTCCTTCATCGTTTTTCCCGATTGACTTTTACGGGGGACAAAAGTACGAATTTTCCCCGGACTTTTCGGCCGCAAAAAGGATAAACCCCGGTTTTCATCCGTCGTATTGCAGTGTTTTCCGGCAACAAAAAGCCACAAGACCCTTACCGCGGCAACCGCAAAATTCCACCTTCGGGTAGCCGTTTCCGGCCGTATCATACCCCCGGCGTGTTTTTTCGGGCCCGAGACTTTCATATTTCCTTTTTTCTGTTTAACTTTGATAGAACATCCAAAACGCAGCAAGATGGAAACGATCCGCAAAGTGATCCGGTTTTACGTCGAGGGATTCCGCGAAATGACCGTGGGACGCACCCTGTGGGCCATCATCCTCATCAAACTTTTCATCATGTTCGCCGTTCTGAAAGTCTTCTTCTTCCCCGACCTGCTCGCGGGCAAAAGCCCCGGCGAAAAGGCCGACTACGTGCTGGAAAACCTGACCCCCGATAATTAACCTACCCTTATGATTTCCGACTACCTATCCACCGTCGACTGGTCGCGGGCGCAATTCGCCATGACGGCTATCTACCACTGGCTGTTCGTCCCGCTGACACTCGGGCTGGGCGTCCTGATCGCCATCATGGAGACCCTCTACGTCCGCACGAACGACCAATTCTGGCTGCGCACGACCAAATTCTGGATGCGCCTGTTCGGCATCAACTTCGCCATCGGCGTCGCCACGGGGCTGATCCTCGAATTCGAGTTCGGAACCAACTGGTCCAACTACTCCCACTTCGTGGGCGACATTTTCGGCGCCCCGCTGGCCATCGAAGGCATCTTCGCCTTCTTCCTCGAATCGACCTTCATCGCCGTGATGTTCTTCGGCTGGCGCAAGGTGAGCCGGGGTTTCCACCTCACGGCTACATGGCTCACGGCCGTCGGCGCCAACCTCTCGGCCTGGTGGATTCTGGTGGCCAACTCGTGGATGCAGTACCCCGTGGGCTGCGACTTCAACCTCGAAACCGTGCGCAACGAAATGACCTCGTTCTCGGCCGTGGCGCTGTCGCCCGTCGCGGTCAACAAATTCTTCCACACCGTCACTTCGTCATTCGTACTGGCTGCCCTGTTCGTCGTGGGCGTCTCGGCCTGGTATCTGCTGCGGGGACGCGAGCAGAAAATGGCCCGCAAAAGCATCGCCATCGCCTCGGCCTTCGGGTTCGTATTCGCACTGGTCACGGCGTTCACGGGCGACAAGTCAGGCTCCATCGTGGCCCGCGTACAGCCCATGAAACTGGCGGCCATGGAAGCCCTCTACGAGGGCCAGCAGGGCGCGCCGCTCACCGCCGTCGGGGTTCTGCGCCCCGAGCAGCAGCGCACCAACAACGACGACGCTTTCTATTTCAAGATCGACATCCCCAAACTGCTATCGCTGATGAGCTTCCGCGACGCCGACGCATTCGTGCCGGGCATCAACGACCTGGTCTACGGCAACGAAGAATACGGCATCCTGTCGGCCGGGGAGAAGATCGAACGGGGGCGCGTGGCCGTCGACGAACTGGGCCGTTACCGGACGGCCCGCGAGACAGGCGATACGGCGGCGATCGCCGAAATCGAAGCCAAGTTCGACCGTTCGACACCCGAGGGCGAAGCGTTCCTGCGCGATCATTTCGCCTACTTCGGCTACGGCTACCTCGACTCCCCGCAGCAGATCGTGCCCAACGTGCCGCTGCTGTTCTATTCGTTCCGCGTGATGGTCGGCGCCGGCTGTTTCTTCATCCTGCTGCTGGGCCTCATATGGTGGTTCAACCGCAAAGACCGGCTTTCCGGCAAACGCTGGCTGCTGTGGATCGCCGTATGGTCCATTCCGCTGGCCTACCTCGCTTCGCAGGCAGGCTGGATCGTGGCCGAAGTCGGCCGTCAGCCGTGGGCCATCCAGGATCTGATGCCCGTAGGCGTCGCGGCCTCGAAAATCCCCAGCGGATCGGTTTCCACAACCTTCTTCCTCTTCCTCGTGCTGTTCACCGCACTGCTCATCGCCGAACTGAGCATCATGTTCCGGCAGATCAAAATAGGACCTAAAAACGACTAAACCATGGATACGATAACATTACTCCAACATTATTGGTGGCTGATCATCTCCCTGCTGGGAGCCATCCTGGTTTTCCTGATGTTCGTGCAGGGCGGACAGGCGTTGCTCTACAACATCGGCCGCACGGAGGAGGAACGCAACATGCTCGTCAACTCGCTGGGCCGCAAGTGGGAGTTCACCTTCACGACGCTCGTGACATTCGGCGGCGCATTCTTCGCCTCGTTCCCGCTCTTCTACTCCACGTCGTTCGGCGGGGCGTTCTACGTCTGGATGGCCATCCTGTTCTGCTTCGTCCTGCAGGCCGTGGCTTACGAATACCGCCGCAAACCCGCCAATGTTTTCGGCGAGAAGACCTTCAATGCATTCCTTTTGATCAACGGCGTACTGGGGCCGCTGCTGATCGGAACCGCCGTCGGAACCTTCTTCACAGGGGCGGAATTTACCGTCGACCGCCTCAACCTCGCCAACCAGGGCGGTGCGGCGGTCATCTCGCAGTGGGCGACGCCGTGGCACGGGCTGGAAGCCGTCGCCGAATGGCGCAACGTCCTGCTGGGCATAGCAGTCGTGCTGCTGGCCATGACGCTCGCTTGCCAGTATTTCATGAACAACATCGACGACGAAGTAATTTTCCGGCGCGCCGCACGCCGCATGCGCACGTTCGCCGTGCTCTTCGTAGCATGCTTCGTAGCATGGCTCGTCGCATTAATCCTCGCCGACGGTTGGTCGGTCGACGCCGCGGGCCGAATCTCCGTCGAACCCTACAAATACCTTCACAACCTGCTGGAAATGCCCTACGTCACGGCCGTACTGCTTATCGGCGTGGTCTCGGTGCTGTGGAGCGTCTGGCTGGGCTGGCGCTCGAACCGGCATGCCATCTGGTTCGGGGGCGTCGGCACGGTCCTCACCGTGCTGTCGCTGCTGCTGCTGGCCGGATGGAACAACACCGCCTACTACCCCTCGCTCACGGACATGCAGTCGTCGCTGACGATCTACAACTCCTCATCGAGCCTCTTCACGCTCAAGACGATGGCCTGGGTATCGCTCTTCGTCCCGCTGGTCGCGGCTTACATCTGGTACGCCTGGCGGGCCATGAACCACCAAGCGATCACCCGCGAGGAGATTCGCGGCGACGACCACCAGTATTAATACAGAAAAAATCCCGACCGCATGAGATACGCTCCCATACTACTCTTGTTTCTGCTCTGCAGTTGCGGTTCCCGTCCGGGAAAAACAACGGCAAAACCGCAAACCGGACCTCCAGCGGCGCAAACCCCGCAACCAGCGCCCCGGCAAACCGGCGCCGCCACGGCAGAGGACACGGTACGCCATCAGCTCGGCGGCAAACTGTTCTTCTCCGAATGGTCCAAATTCAACCCGGCCGACTCGATAACCGTTATCGAAACCCGTTACCACAAGGCGGAAGGAAAGGAGCTCTACCGCGAATACCGGTTTATCACCCACAACCGTTACAGCTTCGCCCATCGGTTCTTCGAGAGCAGCTACCTCGATTCGGTCTACATGTCTTATTTCGACGGCCCGGATTACCGCGAGTTTTATGAGCATCAGCTTCCCGACTCCCTAAAATCGGAATACATCGACCCAGCAATCGGCGATTTCAACGGTTACTGGGTCTATCTGGCCGAATACAACGGTGATTATTACCTCGATGACGACTGGTCGTGGCATATTTCGTTCCACATTGCGGACAGCGTCAAAAGCGAACTCTATATGGACGGCCCCGTTCCCCGGAAAATCAGGACTGCGACGGCACTGCCCCAGGGAGGTTTGTTGCTCCGCTTCCACAGGGCCGATCCGCTGCGCTCCTACAAAGACGACTCGCTGCGTATCGAAGCCGTCGACGCACGACGGGGCGTCTACCGGCTTTCGGGCGAAAACGACTATTTCACCGCTCCGGCGCGGGCCGTACATAATTTCGAGATCATCCAATATTGCAACAGTACGGGCGATCTGATATAATCCGACAAAGGACTAAACGACCGGTATTGATATATCAAAACAAAAAACGGAGGTTAAAGCCTCCGTTTTTTTGTTTATCCGTCTTCGGTCTACTTCTCCTCCTTGTCCCCGAACGGAAATTGGTTCTGGTGCACGTCCTCGAAGCGCATACCCTTCTCGTAGGTCTTCATCGCACGACGCGACATACCCATCGACGAGAAACCGCCGTCGTGGTAGAGGTTCTGCATCGTGACCTTGCGCGTGAGGTCCGAAAACAGCGTCAGCACATAGTCCGCACAATCCTCCGCCGTGGCGTTGCCCAGCGGCGACATATTCTCGGCAAAACCCATCAGGTCCCCCAGCCCCAGCACACCGCTTCCGGCCGTGGTCGGCGTCGGCGACTGCGATACGGTATTGATACGCACGTTCTTCTCGCGGCCGTAAATGTAGCCGAAACTGCGCGCAATCGACTCCAACAACGCTTTGGCATCGGCCATATCGTTGTAACCGTAAAGCGTACGCTGAGCGGCAATGTACGAAAGGGCCACAATCGAACCCCAGTCGTTGATAGCGTCCTTCTTGCGGGCCACCTGAATAGCCTTGTGGAACGAGATAGCCGAGATGTCGAGTGTCTTCGAAAGGTAATCGTAGTCCAGATCGTCGTACGTACGGCCCTTGCGGACGTTGGGCGACATGCCGATCGAGTGAAGCATGAAGTCGAACTTACCCCCGAAATGCTCCATAGTCTTGTCAATCAGGTTTTCCAGGTCTTCGACGCTCGTAGCGTCGGCCGGAACGACGATCGTATTGCATTTTTCGGCCAGTTCGCCGATGGTTCCCATGCGGATAGATACGGCAGTATTCGTCAGGACGATTTCGGCTCCCTCTTCCACGGCGCGTTCCGCCACTTTCCAGGCGATCGACTGCTCGTTGAGTGCTCCGAAAATCAGGCCTTTCTTTCCTTTCAATAAATTGTATGCCATCGTATTTTAGTTTAAAAATTCGGACAAATATAACAATTATTTTTGAATTGGGACACCAATCGGCTCTTTCGCCACAGGAAACAAGCCCTCCGAAATACGAAAAAGCGGGCTTTCAGCATCGGCTGGAACGCATTTATGTTTTTTTGAAAAACTACGCCGTCCCGCCATGAAACCCGGCCCCCGATCCTATTTATTATTGTCCCCCTCTCCAACTCCTGTACCCCATACGCCGACGAACGTTTTCCGGCAACCGGGTAAATCCCTGCCGCCGTCCCGATCGCCCTGCCCCGGACCAATCCAGCACATGGGAAAAAACCGGGTTGCAAATCAGATTTGCAACCCGGTCCTCCTGTTTTGCGGAAGGAGAGGGATTCGAACCCCCGGAACCTTGCAGTTCAACGGTTTTCAAGACCGCCGCGATCGACCACTCCGCCATCCTTCCGGGCACAAAAGTAGTACCGATTTTCCATTCCGCCAAATCTTTACCCCGATTTATCGTCCATACCGCCGCGCCGAAAATCAAATTCGGACAATAATTTTCGTCTTTATCCGAAATTTGCATATCTTTGTCAGTGAGTTAGGACCTAGAGGTTATTTTCTTCACGCAACGATGTTATGAACAAAGCTCATTTGGTCGAGGCCGTCGCCCTCGATGCGAACATCTCGAAGATCGAGGCCCGCAAGGCCGTCGACTCTATCATCCGGGTTACGGTGCAGGCTCTCCGCGAGGGCGAACGGCTGACCCTGACCGGGCTGGGCTCGTTCAGCGTGCAGCAGAAGTCCGAGCGCATAGGGCGCAATCCCCGCACAGGCGCCGCCGTGAAGATTCCACCCCGCAAGGTCATCAAATTCCGTCCCACGGTCGAGGTCGAATAACCGCCCCGTCCGCAAAAATCCCGAAACATGCCTGAAATATCACTCCGCGCCGAGCAGATGCCGGCCTCTCCGATACGCAAACTCGTTCCGCTGGCCGACGCCGCCCGCGCCCGGGGAACGAAGATTTACCACCTGAACATCGGCCAGCCCGACCTGCCTTCGCCGAAAGAGGGCCTCGAAGCCCTGAAACACATCGACCGCAAGGTTCTGGAATACAGCCCCAGCGACGGCTACCGTTCGCTGCGCGAGAAGTTGGTTACTTATTACGAGCAATACCAGATCAAGCTCTCGCCCGAGGAGATCATCGTCACCACGGGCGGCTCCGAGGCCGTACTGTTCGCCTTCATGTCGTGCCTCAACCCCGGCGATGAGATCATCGTGCCCGAACCGGCCTACGCCAACTACATGGCCTTCGCCATTTCGGCAGGCGCCGTGATCCGTCCCGTCGTCTCGTCGATCGAAAACGGCTTCGCGCTGCCCCCGATCGAAGAGTTCGAGAAACTGATCAACGACCGCACGCGCGGCATCCTGATCTGCAATCCCAACAACCCCACGGGCTACCTCTACACCCGGCGCGAGATGAACCGCATCCGCGACATGGTGAAAAAATACGACCTGTTCCTCTTCTCGGACGAAGTCTATCGCGAATTCATCTATACCGGCTCGCCCTACATTTCGGCCTGCCATCTCGAAGGCATCGAACAGAACGTCGTACTGATCGATTCGGTATCGAAACGCTACTCCGAATGCGGCATCCGCATCGGCGCGCTGATCACCAAGAACAAGAAGCTGCGCAACGCCGTGATGAAGTTCTGCCAGGCGCGCCTTTCGCCGCCGCTCATCGGGCAGATCGTGGCCGAAGCGTCGATCGATGCCCCGCGGTCGTACAGCACCGAGGTCTACGAAGAGTATATCGAACGCCGCAAATGCCTGATCGACGGATTGAACCGCATCCCCGGCGTCTACTCGCCGATCCCCATGGGCGCCTTCTACACCGTGGCGCGGCTCCCGGTCGACGACAGCGACAAATTCTGTGCGTGGTGTCTCTCGGATTTCGAATACGAAGGCGAAACCGTCATGATGGCCCCGGCGTCGGGTTTCTATTCCGACCCCGCATGCGGCCGCAACGAAGTCCGCATTGCCTACGTCCTCAAAAAGGAGGACTTGGAACGGGCCCTGCTTATCCTGGGCAAAGCGCTCGAAGCCTACAACGCCAAAACGAAGAAATAACCCGAGACCCGCCTGCAGGCGGGTCTTTTTTCGATAAAAGCATTCCTTCCCGTTACACGGAACCCCCGGTCCGGACCCACCAATTCGGCCAAAGCTATGCCGTTTAGGATAGTTTTCGGGAATTTTAGGCCAAAAAGTTTGGGCTATGGGGATAGTTTTCCTACTTTTGCCCCGATTTTGCATGCCGCGAGACATGCCGAGTATAAACCAAACCAATTCGTTATGAAAAAACTTATCCTCGTTCTGGCCGCCGCTGCCATTGCCACCGGCGCTTACGCCGAAGGTTATCAGGTAAACAACATGTCGGCTAAGCAAACCGGTATGGGTCACGTAGGAACCGCCATGAAGCTCAACTCCGAGTCGATTTTCTTCAATCCGGCAGCCTCGGCTTTCCAGAGCAGCCGGTTCGATATTTCGGCCGGGTTCACGGGTATCCTTTCCAACGTCCGTTACCAGTCGCTGCCGACCCTCGGAAACGATTATACAAGCGGCCCGAGCGAGAAATCGGACAATAAGCTCTCCACCCCGATCCATGTCTATTTCAACTACAAGCCGACCGAACGGCTGGCCGTCGGCCTGGGCTTCTACACCCCTTACGGTTCCTCGATGAACTGGGGCAACAACTGGTCGGGAGCGCACCTCGTGCAGGAGATCAACCTCACGGCTTTCACCTTCCAACCTACCGTATCGTACAAAATCTGCGACCGCCTTTCGATCGGCGCGGGCCTGATGGTTTCGTGGGGTAATTTCGACCTGTCGCGTTCGCTGCTTTCGCCCACGACACGCCGCGGGCTCATCGCAGGCATGATCGACCCGAAAATCACCCAACTCGAAGGGGCCATCAACAGCGGCGCACTTACGGGTGAGGCCCTTGCACAGGCAACCGCAACCCTCCAGACGCTCGAAGGCGCCAAAGGTTATCTTAACAACACGATGAGCCAGTCGCTGGTATCGGCCAAACTCGAAGGCGACGCCGACGTGGCTGTGGGTGTAAACGCCGGCTTCCTGTGGGACATTACCGACGAATGGTCGCTGGCCATGACCTACCGTTCGCGCCTGAACATGAAAGTCGGCAAGGGCCACGCAACGATGAACATCGACCCGACGGCTGCGGCGCTCATTGCCCAACTCGGCCAGCTCTCTCCGGGAACCGAACTGATCCCGGGCCTCGACAAAGGCACGTTCAACGCCGAACTGCCCCTTCCGACAACCGTAACATGGGGCGTATCGTTCCGCCCGGCCGTGAAATGGGAACTGGCCGTCGACCTCCAATGGACCGGATGGTCGGCCTACAAAGCCCTGAATGTCGTCTTCAATGAAGAGGAACTGGGCATCAAACCCATCTACTCGGTGAAGAACTATTCGAACACACTGGCCTTCCGCTTCGGAGCGCAGTACCGTGCAACCGATTTTATCACGGCCCGCATGGGTATGTACGTCGACGAAAGCCCCGTGAGCAGCGACTACCTCAACCCCGAGACCCCGTCAATGACCAAAGTGGCTTACACCGCCGGCGTCAGCCTGCGTCCCACGAAATTCATGTCCATCGACCTGGCTTACTGCTACGTATCGTCGGCCGACCCCGAGCGCAGCGGTTCTTACCCCGTCTACGGTTATACGAGCGGCAAACTCGAAGAGGTCTTCTCGGGCAACTACAAGCTCCACGCCAACGTATTTTCCCTCGGCGTAGGTTTCAGTTTCTAAAAACGGAAAAATTTATTACCTTTGTGGCGCATCTCTCCGAGGTGCGCCGCATTGTTTTAACGGCTCCATAGTTCAAGGGATAGAACGAGGGTTTCCTAAACCCTAAATTCGCGTTCGAGTCGCGGTGGGGCTACGAGAAAGGGAGGAATATCAATTCCTCCCTTTCTCGTAGCCCCCTGGGCTCATACAGACAATCCTTCTAAATCTCCCTTTGAAAAGGGAGACTTCCGCACATCTATGTAGTTAAAAAACGAGAAAAGTTTATTCCTCCTTTTCTTATGGAATTTTACCTATCTTTGCTCCGTAAAACAAGACGACATGGAATCGCTCAAAGAACTCTATAAAATCGGCAATGGCCCGTCGAGCAGCCACACAATGGGCCCCAAGCGGGCTGCGGAACAGTTTGCGGAGCGCTGCCGCGATGTCGACGCCTACCGTGTAACGCTCTACGGATCGCTGGCAGCGACGGGCAAAGGCCACCTTACCGACGTGGCGATCCTCTCGGTACTCGAACCGATAGCTCCGGCCGAAATCGTCTGGAAACCCGAAGTCGTCCTCCCCTTCCACCCCAACGGCATGCTGTTCGAAGGGCTGAAGGCCGGCAAGGTCACCGACTCCTGGACCATTTACAGCATCGGCGGCGGTGCGCTGGCCAACGAAGCCACCCGCCTCGAAACACCCCAGAGCCTCTACCCGCTGTCCACCATCTCCGAGATCAAAGAGTGGTGCTACCGCGAGGGCAAAACCTACTGGGAGTATGTCAGCGACTGCGAGGGCCCCGAAATCTGGGAGTTCCTCGACCGGATATGGACCGTGATGTGCGAGACCATCGACCGCGGGCTGAACAACGACGGCGTACTGCCCGGAGGCCTGAAAGTCGCCCGCAAGGCCTCGACCTACTGGGTCAAATCGAAAAGCTATACCGATTCGCTCTCCTCGCGCGCCAAGATTTACGCCTACGCGCTGGCCACCTCCGAGGAGAACGCTTCGGGCGGAACGGTCGTAACGGCCCCCACCTGCGGGTCGAGCGGCGTCATGCCCGCGGTGCTCTACCACCTGGCCACCTCGCGTAACTTCCTGCGCATCCGCATCCTGCGGGCGCTGGCCACGGCCGGGCTGTTCGGCAACGTCGCCAAAACCAACTCCTCCATCTCGGGCGCCGAGGTCGGCTGCCAGGGGGAGGTCGGCGTGGCATGTGCCATGGCCGCCGCCGCCGCGTGCCAACTCTTCGGCGGAACCCCGTCGCAGATCGAGTATGCCGCCGAAATGGGCCTCGAACACCACCTGGGCCTCACGTGCGACCCCGTATGCGGGCTGGTGCAGGTCCCCTGCATCGAACGCAACGCCATTGCCGCTGCCCGCGCTTTCGATGCCAACGCCTACGCCACGCTCTCCGACGGCTCCCACATGGTGAGCTTCGACAAGGTCGTGGAGGTGATGAACGAAACGGGCCATGCGCTGCCGAGCCTCTACCGCGAGACCTCCGAAGGCGGCCTTGCCAAACGTTTCAAACGCTAAGGTTTCAGGCGCGCCGGAACAAGCTTTCCGGCGTGTGACGATTTTTCCCTGTAAACGGATAAAATTTCCCCGTCGGAGTGCCTCCGGCGGGTTAATTTTGTTATCAGCTAACGTCAACCTAAAACCACAATACGTATGAAACGATTTTTACTTCTCATGCTGGCCATCCCGCTGCTGACCGGAGCCTGCAGCGACGACACGACCAAAGACCCTGCGCCCGAACCTCCCGCCGCAACCCTGCCGGCAGGAACCAAGGACGACCCCTTCGGCGTGAACGACATCGCCGGGATCAGCGGACAGTCATCCGTCTGGATACGGGGCTACGTCGCGGGCGCCGAAGCCGGAGCGAGCACGATGTCCGTAGGTTCCGACAAACCTTCGCGCAGCAACATCCTGCTTGCATCGAAAGCCAACGAGTACCGCCCCGACAAGTGCATCCGCGTCGAACTGGCCGACAATTCCGACATACAGGCCCGCCTGAACATCGTCGACCATCCCGACCTGGTCGGTAAAAAGGTCCTGCTCCATGCCGACATCGTTTCGGTGAACAACGCCGTCTGCATCGCCAACATCACCGAACAGGAAGGCGGCAAGGAACCCGTCGAGAACCCCGATCCGGAGAATCCCAACCAACCCGACCAGCCTGATGACCCGACGCCTCCCGTAACAGGCAACGTCGAACTGGACAAACTCTACGGCTATGCCGAAGGCACGACGGGCGGCGCCGGCGCCACCGAAGCCAACATACACCACTTCAACGACGGCGACAAATTCCAGCAGTGGCTGAACCTCCGCGAAAAGAACAAGAGCGAGGTCCCGGCAATCGTCTGGCTGAGCGGCAGGTTCACCAAGGAAAACGGCCGCGGAGGCAGTTCCGCAAGCCCGTGGTTCGACATTAAGCGCACGAAGAACCTTTCGATTTACGGCACGAACGATTTCGTGATGGAAAACATCGGTTTTTTCCTCAACGAGGCCTCGAACATCATCATCCGCAACATCTACATCAAGATGCCCAAGGCGGATAACGGCGCCGATGGCATCTCGATGCAGGAAAGCAATAACGTCTGGGTCGACCACTGCACCTTCGAGTCGGTGAACCAGACCAAGGATTACGAGGACGGCTCGTGTGACGTAACGCACCAAACCTACAACGTCACCGTGTCGTGGTGTCACTTCATCAAAACCCAGAAGTCGTGCCTCGTAGGCCATTCGAACGGCCAGACGGCCGACACGAAGATCACTGTAACGTTCCACCACAATTTCTTCGACCTGTCGAGTTCGCGCCACCCGCGCGTACGCTTCGGCCGCGCCCACGTCTTTAACAACTACTTCAACCAGGTTACCACCTACGGCGTAGGCAGCGCTTACGGAGCGATGGTACTCGTCGAGGACAACTGTTTCGAAGGCGTAAAACTGCCTACCGATATTTGCACCTACCCCGCCAAACCGAGCGGCAGCAGTTGGGTTTCGAATCTGCAAGGCTCTGTGGCCGGCTATCTCTACGAACGCGGCAACGTCTTCAACAATAAGCCCGCCGACGCCACGTCGCCCTATCCCTTCACCAACGTGGAGTACAAGGCCTACAACGGCGAAAAACTCGCCGCGCCGCTGACCTACGACGACTTCAAGCCCTCGTATAACTACATCGTGGACCCCGCCGACCGGCTGGCCGAGATCGTTCCTTCGGCTGCAGGTACGGGCAAACTCTCCGGTTACGCCTCGGCGCCCAAAGAGGCGGACAACGGCGGTATTTCGGGCGGCGGAACCGACCCCGGAACCGATCCGGACCCGGGAACCGATCCCGATCAACCCGGCGGCAGCGACCTCGGCAACGGCTGGACACTGCTCTCCAACGGCACGACCCAAGCCACGGCAGTCTGCAAGGGCAGTCAACTGACCCTGACGGCCTGCGGCAAATTCGAAAGCGGTACACAGACTTTCGGATTCGTCTATAAGGAGGTTACAGGCAATTTCGTCGCGACTACACAAGTCGACTCCTACACAGCCCTGAAAGAGACCAACCAGGCGTTGGCTGGCCTGCTGGTCACACCCGACGTGGCAACTGCCTCAAGCGGTGATTTCATTCACGCCATGGCAGCCAAGGGACTTGCGAAATTCTACTATTCCAACCGGGCAGAAGCCGCCGGAAAAGCCGGAAAGGGCGAGTTAAGCGCTCCGGAAGCAATGACCGGAAGCAGCCCCGTCGTCCGGCTCGAACGTTCGGGCGACACCTTCACAGCATCCTATTCGCTCGACGGAGGTGCAACGTTCGGCAAGGAAAAGTCCGTCACCATCAGCGGGTTGCCCGACAAGTTACTGCTCGGCCTTGCAGCCAGCAGCGGCGACAGCAAGAAGACCTCGGAGGCCGTTTTCAGCAACCTGAAACTCAACGGACAGGCCGTCGCCTTCGAATAAGACGACCTCAGAGACAGAAAAATCCCGGAGCCTGCAACGGCCCCGGGATTTTCGCTATTCGTAGTAGGTGATTTTCCGAAACTCCAACTGATAAGCGTCCGGATCGTGAACGACCTCCGACCGCTCGTGTTCGGCCCCCTCGACCGGCTGCACGGAAGTACTTTTCACGGTTACCTTGCGCTCGGTCCAGTTGCCGTGTTCATCGAAACTCACGTATTCATAGACATGGATTCGCTCCGTATCTTCATCGTAATTATGGGCAGTTTCCCGACGGGTCGCAAGCCGTCCCTGCGCATCATACGTATAGACGGTTTCCACGCCGGTTTCCCATAGCGCCGCATAGGTCTGCGCCAACCGTCCGGCGTCATCGTATGAAAATTCGGTCGACTGCTCGCCGTCGCCCACCGCATCCCCCTGGTATTCGAGTTTCTGCGCAACGATCCTTCCTGCGGCATCATAGGTCAGCGACGCCGACATCCCGGCCTGCGCATCCTCGCCATACAGAAAGACCGTATTCGCCCGATAGGTGTATTCGGCGCATCCGTCGAGTACCAGATATCCCCTGCGATTGAATCCGTAATCCCGGCTCCACATCATGTCGGCCTCCGCGTATTCCCCTTCGGCGGTTCCGGTCTGCCAGTTCTCCACCCGGCAGTTTTCCACCGGCCCCGTAAGTTCGAATAGCGCCAGGCACGCTCCGTTATGCCGCACCGGGATTTCGCAACTGTCCGCAGGCGCCCCGCTGCCGGATGTCTCCGCCTGCGCCTGCGCCGCTGCATTCTGTTTCGGACGGCCAACGCATCCGGCCAATAAAAAAAGCACGGCCAGCACAGCCGCCGGCAAGACAAACCGATTCGATTTCTGCATAATTCTGAGATAGTGACGGCACAAAGGTATGAAAAAAATCCCGGCAGGCACAAAAAAGCCTCTCCCGAAAAGGAGAGGCTTTTTTCGATATACGGAGGACGGTCCGGCCCAACCGGCCCTTCAACTACTGTACCTGCTGGAGGCTCTCCAGATCGGCTTTCGAACCGACTACGAGGTCGTCGTAATCGCGCAAGCCCGTACCGCCGGGGATCAGGTGACCGCAGATCACATTCTCCTTGAGGTTCTCCAGCGGATCGACCTTGGCCTGGATGGCCGCCTCGTTCAAGACCTTGGTTGTCTCCTGGAACGAAGCCGCCGAAATGAAGCTCGAAGTCTGCAATGCGGCACGGGTGATACCCTGCAACACCTGGGTCGAGGTCGCGGGCACGATGTCACGCACCTGAACAGGCTGCTGGTCGCGGCGCTTGAGGCTCGAATTCTCGTCGCGCAGCTTACGCAGCGAAACGATCTGTCCGGGCTGCAGCGAAGTCGACTCGCCGGCGTCGGTAACAACCACCTTGTCGTAGAGTTCGTCGTTCACATCCATGAACTCCCACTTGTCGACGATCTGATCCTCGAAGAAACGGGTGTCTCCCGGGTCCTCGATCTTCACCTTGTTCATCATCTGACGAACAATGACCTCGAAGTGCTTGTCGTTGATCTTCACACCCTGCATACGGTATACCTCCTGCACCTCGTTGACGATGTACTCCTGTACCTTCGTAGGACCGAGGATATTGAGGATGTCGCTCGGAGTGATCGCACCGTCCGACAGCGGGCTGCCGGCCTTCACGTAGTCGTTCTCCTGCACGATGATCTGGCGCGACAGGGGAACCAGGTAACGTTTCACGTCGCCCTGCTTCGAGGTGATGATGATCTCACGGTTACCGCGCTTGATCTTGCCGAACGTTACCTCGCCGTCGATCTCCGATACGATGGCGGGGTTCGACGGGTTACGGGCCTCGAAAAGCTCCGTAACACGCGGCAGACCACCGGTGATGTCGCCGCCCGACTTGCCGACGGCACGCGGAATCTTGATCAGGATATCGCCGGCCTTGATCCGGGCGTTGTCCTTGACCACCACGTGGGCGCCTACGGGCAGGTTGTACTGCTTAACCTCGAGACCCTCCTTGTCGACGATCTTGATAACGGGGTTCTTGGTCTTGTCTTTCGACTCGATCACGACCTTCTCCGAAAGGCCCGTCTGCTCGTCGCGTTCGTCGCGGTAGGTGATACCCTCGATAACGCTTTCATAGGCGGCACGTCCCTCGTACTCCGAAATGATAACGGCATTGTAGGGGTCCCACTCGCAGATCAGATCGCCTTTCTTGACCTCGGCCTCGTCGCCCATGAAGAGCGTCGAACCGTAGGGCAGGTTGTGCGTATAAAGTACGATTTCGGTCTTGGGATCGACGATGCGGAACTCCGACTGACGCGAAATCACGATGTCGATGGCCTCGCCGGCTGCGTTCTTGCCCTTGACGGTGCGCAGCTCGTCGATCTCCAGACGACCTTCGTATTTCGAAACGACATTGGTCTCGACGGCCGTACCACCGGCCACACCGCCGACGTGGAACGTACGCAGAGTAAGCTGCGTACCCGGCTCGCCGATGGACTGCGCGGCGATAACGCCGACGACTTCGCCCTTCTGGACCATGCGGGCCGTGGCCAGGTTGCGGCCGTAGCACTTCGCGCAAACACCGCGGCGCGACTCGCAGGTCAGCACCGAACGGATTTCCACCGACTCCAGCGGTGACTTTTCGATGGCCTCGGCAATCGACTCGGTGATCTCCTCGCCGGCCTCGCAAAGCACCTCGCCGGTCAGCGGGTGAATCACGTCGTTCAGGGCCACACGGCCCAGGATGCGGTCGTAGAGGGTCTGTACCACGTCGTCGTTGCGCTTGATGGCCGTAGCCGTCAGTCCGCGCAGCGTGCCGCAGTCCTTCTCGTTGATGATCACGTCCTGTGCAACGTCCACCAGACGGCGCGTCAGGTAACCTGCGTCGGCCGTCTTCAGGGCGGTATCGGCAAGACCCTTACGGGCTCCGTGGGTCGAGATAAAGTACTCGAGCACCGAAAGTCCCTCCTTGAAGTTCGAAAGGATCGGGTTCTCGATGACCTGCTGGCCACCCTCGACACCCGACTTCTGCGGCTTGGCCATCAGACCACGCATACCGCTCAACTGGCGAATCTGCTCCTTCGAACCACGGGCTCCGGAGTCGAGCATCATGTATACCGGGTTGAAACCGTCGTTGTCCTTGATCAGCGTTTCGATCACAACCTTCGTCAGCTTCGTATTGATGTTCGTCCAAACGTCGATGATCTGGTTATATCGCTCGTTGTTGGTGATAAGACCCATGTTGTAGTCCTCCATGATGGCATCCGAACGTTCGTAACCCTCCTGCACGAGTTTCTCCTTCTCTTCGGGGATAATCACGGCATCGAGGTTGAACGACAGACCGCCGCGGAAGGCCATCCGGTAACCCATGTTCTTGATATCGTCGAGGAACGCGGCCACCTTGTCGGCGCCGGCCTTCTTCATCACCACGGCGATAATATCGCGCAGCGAACGTTTCGTCAGAATCTCGTTGATGTAACCTACCTCCTTGGGAACCATCTGGTTGAAGAGGATACGGCCGATGGTCGTCTCCTTCAGCACACGCACCTGGTTACCGTTTTCGTCCAGGTCGTCGACCATACACTTCACGATGGCGTGCAGGTCGGCCTGCCCCTCGTTGTAAGCGATGATCGCCTCCTCGGCGCCGTAGAATACGCGGCCTTCGCCCTTCACGCCCTTGCGGGGTTTGGTGATGTAGTAGAGACCGAGGACCATGTCCTGCGAAGGCACGGTAATAGGCGCGCCATTCGCGGGATTGAGGACGTTGTGCGAACCCAGCATCAACAACTGCGCCTCCAGGATGGCGGCATTGCCCAGCGGCAGGTGCACGGCCATCTGGTCGCCGTCGAAGTCGGCGTTGAACGCCGTACAGGCCAGCGGGTGCAACTGCATGGCCTTACCCTCGATCAGCTTGGGCTGGAACGCCTGGATACCCAGTCGGTGCAGCGTCGGGGCACGGTTCATCAGCACGGGGTGACCCTTGATAACGTTCTCCAGGATGCCCCAGATCACGGGATCTTTGCGGTCGATGATCTTCTTGGCCGACTTCACCGTCTTCACGATACCGCGCTCGATGAGCTTGCGGATCACGAACGGCTTGTAAAGCTCGGCGGCCATATCTTTAGGAATACCCATCTCGTGCATCTTCAGCTCGGGGCCGACGACGATGACCGAACGGGCCGAATAGTCGACACGCTTACCCAGCAGATTCTGGCGGAAACGGCCCTGCTTACCCTTGAGCGAATCCGACAGCGACTTGAGCGGACGGTTCGACTCGTTTTTCACGGCGTTCGACTTGCGCGAGTTGTCGAACAGCGAGTCGACAGCCTCCTGCAACATACGCTTCTCGTTACGCAGAATCACTTCCGGAGCCTTGATCTCGATCAGGCGCTTCAGACGGTTGTTGCGGATGATAACGCGGCGATAAAGGTCGTTCAGGTCCGACGTGGCGAAACGGCCGCCGTCGAGCGGAACCAGCGGACGCAGCTCGGGCGGGATCACGGGAATCACGTTGAGCACCATCCACTCGGGCTTGTTCTTGCCCTCCGAAGCGCGGAACGACTCGATGACGTTCAGGCACTTCAGAGCCTCGGACTTACGCTGCTGCGAAGTCTCGGTCGAAGCCTTGTGGCGCAGCGAGTAGGACATCGTATCGAGGTCCACTTGCTTCAGGAGCGTATACACGGCCTCGGCGCCCATCATGGCGACAAACTTGTTCGGGTCCGAATCGTCGAGCGACTGATTGCCCTTCGGCAGTGCAGCCACAACATCGAGGTACTCCTTCTCCGAAAGCGTGGCCAGGCGCTCGATGCCCTGCTCGGAAGCGGCGCCGGCGTTGATCACGACATAACGTTCGTAGTAGATGATCGCCTCCAGCTTCTTCGACGGAATACCCAGCAGGTAGCCGATTTTCGAAGGCAGCGAGCGGAAATACCAGATGTGCACGACCGGAACCACCAGCGAGATGTGTCCCATGCGTTCGCGGCGCACCTTCTTCTCGGTCACCTCCACGCCGCAACGGTCGCAGACGATGCCTTTGTAGCGGATGCGCTTGTACTTACCGCAGTGGCACTCGTAATCCTTCACCGGGCCGAAGATACGTTCGCAGAACAGACCGTCGCGCTCGGGCTTATAGGTACGATAGTTAATGGTTTCGGGCTTGAGCACCTCGCCGGCCGACTGGGCCAGGATCTCCTCGGGGGAGGCCAGGCCTATCGAAATCTGGCTGTAACCATTATTCGGTTTATTGTCTTTGGTAATTGACATATTTGTTCTCGTTTTTCTTTTCCTCTTAAATACACCTTACTCGAGTTTCACCGACAGGGCCAGACCGCGAAGCTCGTGCAGCAGCACGTTCATCGCCTCGGGAATACCCGGCTTGGGCAGGTTCTCGCCCTTGACGATAGCCTCGTACGCCTTGGCACGGCCCATCACGTCGTCGGACTTGATCGTCAGAATCTCCTGCAGGATGTTGGCGGCGCCGAAACCTTCGAGCGCCCAAACCTCCATCTCACCGAAACGCTGACCGCCGAACTGGGCTTTACCGCCGAGCGGCTGCTGCGTAATGAGCGAGTACGGACCGATCGAACGCGCGTGCATCTTGTCGTCGATCATGTGGCCCAGCTTGAGCATGTAAATCACGCCCACCGTAGCCGGCTGGTCGAACATCTCACCCGTACCGCCGTCATAGAGGTACGTACGTCCGCTGTGCGGAATGCCGGCCTGTGCCGTGTATTCGTTGATCTGGTCGAGCGAAGCGCCGTCGAAAATCGGCGTCGCGAACTTCATGCCCAGCTCACGGCCGGCCCATCCGAGCACGGTTTCGTAAATCTGGCCGAGGTTCATTCGCGAAGGCACGCCCAGCGGGTTCAGGCAGATGTCGACGATCGTTCCGTCCTCGAGGAACGGCATATCCTCGTCGCGCACGATACGGGCAACGATACCCTTGTTACCGTGGCGGCCGGCCATCTTGTCACCCACCTTCAGCTTACGCTTCTTGGCGATGTAAACCTTGGCCATCTGGATAACGCCCGTCTGGGGAAGTTCGTCACCGTTGGTGATGTTGTACTTCTCGCGCTTGATGGCGGCATCGGCCTTCTTCCACTCGATGGTGTAATTATTAATGGTAGCTTCGATAAGTGCATCGGTATGGGCGTCGCCCGTCCAGTTGCACGAACCGAGGTTCAGGTAACCCATCACCACGCCGGTCTTCTCGTCCGACGATTTGCGGGCGATCTCCTCCAGCATCTTCTGCGAGAACTTCGTTCCTGCGGGATAGAGTTCCACCCCGAAGTAGTCGGTAACACCCGTAGAGGTCTTGCCCTGGAGCAGCGTCCACAGTTTCGAAACCAGGCGCTTCGTGAGCTCCGCGATTTCGGCTGCAAACTTCTCGTCGAGCTTGTCCAACTGAGCTTTCTCGGCGCTCTTGCTCTTCTTGCCTTCCTTGTTGGCACGGCTGTAAAGGCAGGTGTCGATCACCACGCCGTGCAGCGACGGCTGGGCTTTCAGCGAAGCGTCCTTCACGTCGCCGGCCTTGTCGCCGAAGATCGCGCGGAGCAGCTTCTCCTCGGGCGAAGGATCGCTCTCGCCCTTCGGGGTGATCTTACCGATCAGAATGTCGCCCGGGTGGATGTTGGCGCCGATACGTACGATACCGTTGGCGTCGAGGTCCTTCGTAGCCTCCTCCGAAACGTTGGGAATATCCGAGGTGAGCTCCTCGACACCGCGCTTGGTATCGCGAACCTCCATGATATACTCGTCGACGTGCACCGAGGTGAAAATATCCTCACGCTGGATGCGCTCCGAGATCACGATAGCATCCTCGAAGTTGTAACCCTTCCAGGGCATGAACGCCACCTTGAGGTTGCGGCCCAGGGCCAGCTCGCCGTGCTGCGTCGAGTAGCCTTCGGTCAGAATCTGTCCCTTGGTCACCTTCTCGCCCGTCAGCACGATGGGCCTCAGCGTCACCGAGGTGTTCTGGTTGGTACGACGGTAACGCGGCAGCGTGTAAGTCGTCACCTCCGGAGCGAACGATGCGAGGATTTCATCCTCCGTACGGTCGTATTTGATCTGAATCTTCGTCGCGTCGGAGAACGTTACTTCGCCGTCGCCCTCGGCCACGATCTGAATGCGGCTGTCGGAGATCATGTCCTTCTCGATACCCGTGCCGACGATCGGGGCTTCCGAAGTCACCAGGGGCACGGCCTGGCGCATCATGTTCGAACCCATCAGCGCACGGTTGGCGTCGTCGTGCTCGAGGAACGGGATAAGGCTCGCGGCAATCGAAGCGATCTGGTTCGGAGCCACGTCCATCAGGTCGACTTCGCTGGCCGTAACCACGGGGAAGTCGGCGCCTTCACGCGCCTTGATACGGTCGGGTTCCAGGAAGTTGCCCTCCCCGTCGATCGGGGTGTTCGCCTGTGCGGCGACCAGGTCTTCCTCCTCCTCGGCCGAATAATAGTGGATATGCGAATTATCCATGTCGACCTTGCCGTTCTCTACCCGGCGGTAGGGCGTCTCGATGAATCCCATCGGGGAGATCTTCGCATAAACGCACAGCGACGAGATAAGACCGATGTTCGGGCCTTCCGGCGACTCAATCGGGCAAAGGCGGCCGTAGTGCGTATAGTGTACGTCTCGCACCTCGAAACCGGCGCGGTCACGCGACAGACCGCCGGGGCCGAGGGCCGAAAGACGGCGTTTGTGCGTAATCTCGGCCAGCGGGTTGATCTGGTCCATGAACTGCGAGAGCTGCGAGGTTCCGAAGAACGAGTTGATCACCGAAGAGAGGGTCTTGGCGTTGATCAGGTCCACCGGGGTAAACACCTCGTTGTCACGCACGTTCATGCGCTCGCGGATCGTACGCGCCATGCGCACGAAACCGACCGAGAACTGATTCGACAACTGCTCGCCCACGGTGCGGACACGACGGTTCGACAGGTGGTCGATATCGTCGACATCGGCTTTCGAGTTGATCAGCTGGATCAGGTATTTGATAATGGCGATGATGTCCTCGCGCGTCAACGTGCGAATGGCCGGATCGGTATCCAAACCCAGCTTCTTGTTGATGCGGAAACGACCCACGTCGCCCAGGTCATAGCGTTTGTCCGAGAAGAACAGCTTCTCGATAACGTCGCGCGCCGTCGCCTCATCGGGCGGCTCCGAAGCGCGCAGCTGCCTGTAGATGTAAACCACGGCCTCCTTCTCGGAGTTGCACGGGTCCTTCTGCAGGGTATTGTAGATGATCGAGAAATCGATGCCCGAGAGATTCTCCTTGTGCAGCAGAATCGTCTTTGCGCCGCTCTCGAGGATTTGATCGACATGCTCCTCCTCGAGAACCGTCTCGCGGTCCACGATCACGTTGTTTCGTTCGATGGAGACAACCTCGCCCGTATCCTCGTCCACGAAGTCCTCGACCCACGTCGAGAGCACCCTCGCAGCCAACTTGCGGCCTACGGCTTTTTTAAGGTTGGCCTTGTTGACCTTCACCTCGTCCGCCAGGTCGAAGATTTCCAGAATCTGCTGGTCGGCCTCGTAACCGATGGCACGCAGCAGCGTCGTAACGGGCAGTTTCTTCTTACGGTCGATGTAAGCGTACATCACGTTGTTGATGTCCGTAGCGAACTCTATCCACGAACCCTTGAAAGGAATGATTCGCGCCGAATAGAGTTTCGTTCCGTTCGTGTGCATGCTCTGTCCGAAGAACACGCCGGGCGAACGGTGCAACTGGGATACGATGACACGCTCCGCACCGTTGATGACGAACGTACCGCGTTCGGTCATGTAGGGAATCGTCCCGAAGTACACGTCCTGAACGACAACACCGAAATCTTCGTGCTCGTCGTCCGTACAGTAAAGCTTCAGTTTGGCCTTCAGCGGAACGCTGTATGTCAAACCGCGCTCCAGGCACTCCTCAATCGAGTAACGGGGCGGGTCGATATAGTAGTCGATAAACTCCAGAACGAAATTGTTCCGGGTATCCGTGATGGGGAAATTCTCCTGAAACACCTTGTACAGCCCCTCGTTCTTGCGATTCTCGGCCGTGGTATCCATCTGGAAAAAGTCCCGGAATGATTTAAGCTGTACCTCCAGCAAATCCGGGTAAGGAACCCGGTTTTTTACTGTCGAAAAGCTAATTCTTTGTTGTGTTTTTGCTGCGGACATCGTAAAATCCAAATTAGTTGAAGTGTAATGGGTTACGCTCCCCAAAATGTGCGGGTCATTATCCCGGCAATGCCCCCGTATGAAGGCGTCTTACGCCCCGGGAGCATCCTATATTCCAAAAACCGGACACAGCTCCTGATCGGCACTTCCGGTCTTTAGACCAAGAAAAGGCATAGAGCTTACACGCGGTAAGCCCTATACCTGTTCGTCTTCTATTGACGCTTAAGCAGCAATGCTACTTGAGCTCAACTTCAGCACCTGCTTCCTCGAGCTGGCCCTTGATCTGCTCAGCCTCTTCCTTGGAAACACCCTCCTTAACGGCCTTGGGAGCACCGTCAACGAGCGCTTTAGCATCGCCCAGCGAAAGACCTGCAAGGTCCTTCACTACCTTGATAACCTGGAGCTTGGCCTGACCGGCGTTCTTCAGGATTACGTCGAACGTCGACTTCTCTGCAGCAGCAGCCTCGCCTGCGCCTGCAGCGGGAGCTGCAACGGCAACAGCGGCAGCAGCCGGCTCAATGCCATACTCCTCCTTGAGGATCTGTGCGAGTTCGTTTACCTCGGTAACCTTCAGGTTTACCAGTTCTTCAGCAAGTTTCTTTACGTCTGCCATAGTTGTAAGCTTATTAATTTGTTTTTAATTCTTTTGTGATTAGTTGTTTCTCGATTCGAGCGTCTTCACGAGGCCCGCAATCTTTTGGCCTGCATTAGCCTGCAATGCAGAAATAACATTCTTGGCCGGGGACTGCAGCAGCGCGATGATGTCGCCGATGAGTTCCTCCTTGCTCTTGATGTTACACAGAGCGTCCAGCTGGTTGTCGCCCACGTAAACGCATCCTTCGGCAAAAGCCGCCTTCAGGACGGGCTTATCCGATTTCTTGCGGAACTCCTTAATCAAAACAGCGGGAGCTTTCGCAACGTTCGTGAACATAACCGAGGTAGGACCCTCCAATACTTTTACCAGATCAGCATCGGCCTTTTCCACCTTTTCGAGGGCTTTGCCCAGGAGGGTGTTCTTAACGACCACCAATTTTACATCGCTCTCGAAGCACTTGCGGCGCAGGGCAGCGGTCTGCTCTGCATCCAGCGACTCGATGTCGGTGATGTAGAAGTGAGGATAAGCCTGGAGCTGCTCGGCGAGGTTGTTAATTACAACCAGTTTTTCTTCCTTAGTCATCTCTTCTCTCCTCCTTCTTATTTGGTTTCTACTGATTTGGAATCAATCTGCACGCCGGGGCTCATGGTGGTCGAGAGATAAATACTCTTCACATAAGAACCTTTGGCAGCAGCCGGTTTCAGCTTGATAATCATATTCAGCACCTCTTTCGCGTTTTCCACGATCTGATCTGCCGAGAACGAAACCTTGCCTACCGTCGTGTGGATGATACCGAATTTGTCGACCTTAAAGTCGATCTTACCGGCTTTCACCTCGCTTACGGCCTTGCCGACTTCCATAGTAACCGTACCGGTCTTGGGGTTCGGCATCAGTCCGCGGGGACCCAGAATACGGCCCAGCGCACCGACTTTACCCATTACGTTGGGAGTACAGATGATCACGTCAACGTCGGTCCAGCCGGCCTTGATCTTGTCAACATACTCGTCCAGACCTACATAGTCAGCGCCTGCAGCCGTCGCCTCGGCCTCCTTCTCGGGAGTACAAAGCACCAGCACACGCACCGTTTTACCGGTTCCGTGGGGAAGCGTCACCACGCCGCGGACCATCTGGTTCGCCTTGCGGGGGTCAACACCCAGACGCACGTCGATATCCACCGAAGCGTCGAATTTCGTGAACGTAATTTCCTTCAGAAGAGCGGCAGCCTCCGGGAGCTTGTAAGCCTTAGCGGCTTCCACCTTAGCGTAGGCGATCTTTTGATTTTTTGTCAACTTACTCATCTTCTTCGCAATTACATATTAGGAAATTCTCCGACGACACTGATACCCATACTGCGGGCAGTACCGGCAACCATGCGCATAGCGGATTCCAGTGTAAAGCAGTTCATGTCAGGCATTTTGTCCTGAGCAATTTCGCGGACCTGATCCCACGTCACCTGACCGACCTTGTCGCGGTTAGGCTGAGCGGAACCCGTCTTCGCTTTGGCTGCTTCCTTGAGCTGGATGGCTACGGGCGGCTGTTTTACGACAAAGTCGAACGACTTGTCGCTGTAAACAGTGATGATGACCGGGAGAACCTTTCCCGCCTTGTCCTGCGTACGAGCATTGAATTGCTTGCAGAAGTCCATGATATTGACTCCCTTAGAACCCAATGCGGGACCAACCGGGGGCGAAGGATTGGCGGCACCACCTTTGATCTGCAATTTAATAAATGCAGCAATCTCTTTTGCCATAGTTTTCCTTGGTTAATTATTCTTTTTCTACTTGGGTGAAACTCAACTCCATAGGAGTTTTGCGCCCGAATATCTTCACCGATACCGTGAGTTTCTTGCGCTCGTTGTCGACGGCCTCGATAGTACCTTGGAAGCTCGAGAAAGGACCGTCCGTAACCTTGACGGTCTCGCCGACAAAGAAGGGTATTTCGTTCTCCTCCTCCTGTGCGCTCAGTTCGTCGACGCGGCCGAGGATGCGCGCAACCTCCTGCGGACGCAGGGGCGTAGCGTTCATCTTGCGGCTGTCCTCTTTGGTGTCGCCGAGGAAACCCAGCACATTGGGAGTATTGCGAATTATAATCGGAATCTGGCCGACGAAAGCGGCCTCCACCAACACGTAACCCGGATAAGAAACCTTCTCTTTCGAAACCTTCTTTCCGTTGCGGATGGTATAGACTTTTTCGGTAGGAATCAACACCTGGGAAATGTAGTCCTCCAGATGGTTATGGCGGATTTCGGCCTCGATATACTCTTTGACCTTTCCCTCCTTACCACCGATAGCACGGACGACATACCACTGTTTCTTAATCTCGCTCATCGTTTCAGCAAACAATTAACGGCCAAGATTTCCCAGGGTCTTGTAAATGCCTGCCATCACGTTCTCGAACGTCACGTCCATTGCCAGAACGACCACGGCGAAGATGACCGAAGCCACCATCACGACGATCGTAGAACTCTGGAGCTGCGGGAACGTAGGCCACGTTACCTTGTTTACAAGCTCGTTGTAAGATTCTTTAACGTATTTGAACATATCTTTGTCTTTTACTCTTGGCAGGAGCAGAGAGATTCGAACTCCCATCAACGGTTTTGGAGACCGCTATTCTACCCTTGAACTATGCTCCTAAAAAGGGAGGCGATGCGGTTCACCGCCTCCCGGAATATCGATTGTGAATTACTTCAGAATCTTCAGGATCTGACCTGCACCTACCGTACGGCCACCCTCGCGGATTGCGAAACGAAGACCTTCGTTGATAGCTACCGGGTAGATCAGGTTTACGGAGATGGTTACGTGGTCGCCCGGCATAACCATGTCTACGCCTGCGGGCAGGTGAACCTCACCCGTTACGTCCATCGTACGCAGGTAGAACTGGGGACGATAGTTGTTGTGGAACGGCGTGTGGCGGCCACCCTCTTCTTTCTTCAGGATGTAGACCTCAGCCTCGAACTCGGTGTGCGGGGTGATCGAGCCGGGTTTAGCGACTACCATACCGCGCTTAACATCCTTCTTGTCGATACCGCGGAGCAGCAGACCTACGTTGTCGCCAGCCTCGCCCTGATCGAGCAGCTTGCGGAACATCTCGACGCCCGTACAGGTCGACGTGAGGGTCTTCTCCTCGAGACCTACGATCTCAACGGGATCACCTACGTGGATGATACCGGTTTCGATACGGCCCGTTACAACGGTTCCACGGCCGGTGATCGAGAACACGTCCTCGACAGGCATCAGGAACGGCTTCTCGTTCTCACGCGGGGGAATCGGAATATATTCGTCGACAGCAGCCATCAGCTCCATGATCTTCTCTTCCCACTTAGCCTCGCCGTTCAGGCCGCCGAGTGCGGAACCACGGATGATGGGAGCGTTGTCGCCATCGTACTCATACTTCGAAAGCAGGTCGCGAACCTCCATCTCGACGAGGTCGAGCATTTCGGGATCGTCAACCATGTCGCACTTGTTCAGGAAAACAACGATGCGCGGTACGTTCACCTGACGGGCGAGCAGCACGTGCTCGTTGGTCTGGGGCATCGGACCGTCCGTAGCGGCAACGACCAGGATAGCACCGTCCATCTGAGCGGCACCGGTAACCATGTTCTTCACATAGTCGGCGTGGCCCGGGCAGTCTACGTGAGCGTAGTGACGGTTGGCCGTCTGGTACTCAACGTGCGAGGTGTTGATCGTGATACCACGCTCTTTCTCCTCGGGAGCGTTGTCGATCGAGTCGAACGAACGGAGCTCCGACAGACCGTTCTTAGCCAAAACGGTCGTGATAGCAGCGGTAAGAGTGGTCTTACCGTGGTCAACGTGACCGATGGTACCGATGTTTACGTGCGGTTTCGACCGGTCGAATTTTTCTTTTGCCATAGTATTAAGTATTTAAAGTATTGTTAAAAATTGTCCTAAAGTTTTAAAATTCATTTCGCAGAACGAGCGAGCGACACAAACTCCCCATTTCATTCAACGGAGGCGTTCGCATCACACGCTGCTGCGTACTGGAGCGGAAGACGAGGCTCAAACTCGCGACCCTCAGCTTGGAAGGCTGATGCTCTATCAACTGAGCTACTTCCGCAAAAATATACCGCATCAGAGTCATCCCTCCCCTCGCACCGTCTTCCGACGGCGTCCGGGTCTTGCAACTCCAACCGGCACTCTCTTTTAGTGGGAAGTGATGGATTCGAACCACCGAAGGCGTAAGCCAGCAGATTTACAGTCTGCCCCATTTGGCCACTCTGGTAACTTCCCAATTTTTGTGCTCCCTGTTCCGGTTTTGTTTTCCGTTTCCGAAGAAACCCGACCTGGCTTCGAGCCATGCGCCGTCTCTTTCGGAGGGGGCTTTCGTTTGCCGCTGCTCGTTTTGTTCGACCGGATCCTTCGATCCGCTTCTCGCATCGGCTCTCCGAGCCGATGGAGGGATTCGAACCCCCGACCAGCTGATTACAAATCAGCTGCTCTGGCCAACTGAGCTACATCGGCGTATTCACCGTTTTGGATTGCAAAAGTAGGCATAAAAAATTTACCTCGCAAATTATTCGGGATAAATTTTCTACTTTTTCACTCTTCTCAAAGAACGTCGCCCGATCGTCCTGACTTCAGGGGCGAAATCGGGTGCAAAGATAGGAAAAGTTTTGAATAACACAACAGCTTCTGCGAAAAATATCGCCCTTCCGGGCCAACTATATTACGCGCCGGCCCGACCGGCATCGCGGCGGTTCTCCCAAGGAATATTTCCGCGGCCGCAATACCTATTTTATATAAGAAATCCGAATTCGCTTATTTTTCGTATCTTTAAACCTGAGAATTTATGCATTATGGAAACGATACCCCTTTTCGGCCCTTACAGCCTCCGGGCTCTTCGCGCGGAAGACGCCCCGGATATCTTCGCTTCGATCGACACGCAGCGCCTCCATTTGGGGCGCTGGCTTCCGTTTGTAGCCGACACGCACCAGATCGAACAAACCCGGCAGGTAGTGGCCGGCATGCTTGCCGACACCGCCAACCCGGTCTTCACGCTCCGCGACGGCTGCACCTTTGCCGGGCTGATCGGGTTCAAATCGGCCGACGGCCGCAAGCGCAGTATCGAGATCGGCTACTGGCTGCGCGAAGAGCAGCAGGGCAAGGGGATCATGACGGCTGCCGTGCGGGCGCTCTGCGACCTCGCATTCGGAGAAATGGGGATGCAGCGCGTGGAAATCCGCTGCGGAGTGGGCAACCTCCCGAGCAACCGTATCCCGCAGCGCCTCGGCTTCCTGCGCAGCCACATCGAAATGCAGGGCGAGCAACTTTCCGACGGGACGTGGATCGACCTGAACGTCTACGTGCTGACACACTAAAAAAGGAGGCTCCGAAGAACCTCCTCTTATCCGGACCGATCGGCCGCCCTATTTCTTTTTGATCGAGCTGATCAACTGCGCGGGCGTCGCCTGCAGGTAATTCTTGCAAAACCGGCTGAACTGCGTGTAGTGGCGGAATCCATACTTGTTCATCAGCGCCTTAGTGCTGTCCTCGCCGTCGCGGATGTCCGTAAAGACCTTCAGTGCCTTCTGGCGCATCATCCAGTGATAAACGCTGTCGTTGAAATGCTCGGCAAAGCGGCGCTTGAACACCGAAAGGCTCATACCTGCGAGCGAAGCCAGTTCGGCGACACCCTGTGCCTTGTCGTAATTGTTGCAGACGAAGACGCGGAAATTGTCCTGCGGCTGAATCATCGACTGGAAGAAGTAAGCGTGTTCCGTCGGCGTGTAGAGCACCTTGATCATCATGAAAAGCTCGGTGGCCTTCATCCGGTGGTAGCGCACGCAGTTGAACATCTGGCGGATTGTGAAGAATGTGCCCAAAAGGCGCTCTATCGCCGGGTGCATCGAAAGCGTGGGAACCGATTCGGTCGGGACAACCGAGTCGTAGGGCATTACTTTGTCGAAAATATCCTGCTCACAGAACTCGATACGGTGAATGAGCGACAACACGACCACATGGGTCTCGTCATCCTGGGCCGTAACGACGAAGCGTTCGCTGCGGGCGAGACACACGCACTGTTTCGACGTAACCAGACGTACCGTATCGTTGCCGTGTTCCAGCTTCAGCGATCCCGACATGACGAAAAGGATGCGCACCATGCGGTCGGCAGGGAACGTTACCCCTTCACCGGCCGCAAACGTAAGCTGCGAAAACCGGCAATAGGTCGAATCGCCGATGCGGCGAAACGGTGCTGGGAATGTAGGACAACTACTACAATCCGCAGTGCAACTCTCCTTCAGCGACGACTCCTCAAACTGCGGTTGGGGTTGATAATCCATAAATTATAAATCTGTGTGATGTGATTTTTATAGACAAAATTACAAAAAAAATCAGAATAGCAAGCAAATAGGCGTCCGCAAGGCTAAAAAAAGTCCCTGCCGCAACCGGCAGGGACTCTGCAAAACATCGCAAAGGCGGCAAAATGCCTATTTATAA
Source organism: Alistipes sp. D31t1_170403_E11 (assembly GCF_015553985.1). NCBI lineage: Bacteria > Pseudomonadati > Bacteroidota > Bacteroidia > Bacteroidales > Rikenellaceae > Alistipes > Alistipes sp. D31t1_170403_E11. Next base: position 834,971 of record NZ_JADNHQ010000001.1, read on the forward strand.
CTAATGATCAAAATTTTCGAAGACTCCCAGAAACGCACGGGATCGGTGATGATCAGTTTCTCGACGACCTTGTTCGCGTCGGTCACCAGTTCGTACGACCCCTCGGGGTGCGACGTGACAAGCGAGGCTTTCTTCTGTCCTACGGGAATTTCCGACAGCAGCCGCGAATCGGCCATCGTGAAACTGTCCAAATTGCTGTTCTTCCCGACGGTCAGCGTGCGGCCGATGAAACCCTGCTTGTTGATGATCTGTGCATCGCGCAACTCCTTCTCGGCCCCCACGATATAGTAAACCGTATTGAGCTGGTTCTGCAATTCGACCTTCTCGCCGCTCAGGTTCTCGACCTGGACGCTCCGGGCAGCCACCTCCTGTGTGAGGTTCTCCACTTCGGCTCCCATTCGGGTCAGGTTCTCACGGAGCTGTTCCACTTCGGCATTCTTCTCTGCCAATTGTTTGTTTATGCCGGCAATCATCTTTTCCAACCCGTCGATACGCAGATTCGCCTTGCGCAGCAGGGCCGCCGAACGTTGCAGCGATTCGATCTTCGATCGGTTCTCCTGCAGCAGGCGGTCGATGGCTTTGATGTCGTTGTTGATCTCCTCGACGGGACGGCGGCCGCTCTCGGCCTCCCCGGCCACGGTAATGAGGTTCTCACGCGACTTGATCAGCGCGAGGTTCTCCGATATGGCATTGATGTCCGCAAACACGGCATTGATCAGCGAATCTTTCGCGCTGACGACCGTCACCAGCGAATCGCGCTGGCTCTCCGCCTGAACTGCGACCTGCTTGCTCACGCAGGAGGTAAAGACCGCAACGACGCCCAGCGCCGCGGCGATCAAACTATTTTTCATCTTGTTTTTCATGGCTCCAACACTCTATGTTTTACAATCTTGTTCGCCTTCGGGCGCAAATATATATATAAAAACAAGACCTTGTTCAGAATTTTTCACAAAGCCTGAAAATTCCGTGCCGGAGCCAAAAATAACGGGCCGCAACTTTCGTTGCAGCCCGTTTTTGCAAATGCGGAAGCATGATTACTTCGCACCTTTCTTATCGTAGCGTTTTGCGTAACGGCTCATAAACTTATCGACGCGACCAGCGGTGTCAACCAACTTCATCTTACCGGTGTAGAACGGGTGCGACGTGTTGGAAATTTCCATCTTATACACGGGATAGGTTTCGCCGTTCACTTCGATGGTCTCTTTTGTCGAAACGGCGGACCGACACAAAAACACGATGTCGTTGGACATGTCCTTGAACGCCACCAAACGATAATTCTCCGGATGAATACCCTTTTTCATTTCGTTGTTTTTGTTTTTAATTATTGCTTAAGCGGGACAAAGGTACGAATTAATTTGCAACAAACAACATCCGGCGCACTTTTTTTCACACTCCGAAGGCCGGAGAGTTGCGCAATCTGAATACTTTTTTTATCTTTGCGCCACAAAAGCGCTCCACAGGCGCAGGACCGGGCCCATAGCTCAGTTGGTCAGAGCAGCGGACTCATAATCCGAAGGTCGTGGGATCATGCCCCTCTGGGCCCACTGAAAAAGGTTGCGAATCGTCGCAACCTTTTTTTGTATCTCCGCTCCGAATCCGGCGGCCAACGCCGGCCGAATCCGCGGCCCGCTGTAAAATAATCCGGGAAACGCGGATTTTCATAAATAATTTCTATCTTAGTACTTCCATTGATGTTGCCGACACCCTGCCCGAACCAAGGCGGCAACATGCAAACGACCACGACTACAATGACCGACAACGAACTGGCCCGGGAAATACGCGACGGGAACCAACTGGCATTTACCATGGCTTATGATAAATACCAGCGGCAGTTGTATGCCTTTGCCTGCAGGTATACGCGCAACGGCACACTGGCCGAGGATATCGTACAATACACATTCCTCAAGTTATGGGAAACCCGTTCGAGGCTTCTGCCCGCCTCGGGCCTGGCCGGCTACCTCTTCCGGATCGCAAAGAACCTGACGCTCAACGCCCTGCGCGACTACATCCCGACACAGTCCGAATACAAGGACACGACGGCGCCCGCAAGCGAGTTCCTGCCCGACCTGGAGCGCCACAACCTGATGGAACAGCTCGACAAAGCCATCGGTCAACTCTCACCGCAGAAAATCGAGGTCTGCCGCCTGAAAATCCACGAAGGCCTCTCCAACGCCGAAATCGCCGAAAAACTGGGTATCTCGATCAATACCGTCAAGGTGCTTTACCACCAAGCCGTCACCCAACTCCGCAAACTGATGCACTCGGGTTACGCCATCCTGCTCATCCTGCTGGTGAGCCGCTGACGCACGCAGCGATTTTTTCAAAAAAAGCAAATTCTCCATAATACTTTTTACGGCGTCGTGTGTATTACTATAAAACACGACCCAGTATGAAGCAACCGAAGCGCACACCTATATATGACAAAGAACTGCTCCTTGCCTATTTCGACGGAAAATGCCCTTCCGAACAGGAAAACGACATCCGGCTCTACCTGAAAACCCCCTCCGGGCAGCAAGCGGCCTCGGAGTTGATGGATAAGGACATTGCCTCGGTTCTGAACGGGGAGGCCGGGAATGCCGCCCCGATGCCTCCGGCCGGCCTGCGGGAGAAAATCCTGCGGGAAATCGGACTGCGCATCCGCCGCAGACAACGAATCCGGACGCTGTCCCGCATCGCAGCCGTCGCGCTTCCGCTCGTGTTCCTCAACCTGTTGCTGCTGGGCCGCCTCTACGACTGGGGAGGGGAGCAAATCGCCTACCAGAAAATATATGTCCCTGCCGGCGAACAACTCCGCATGCTGATGGCCGACGGCACGTCCGTGATGCTCAATTCCGAGACTACACTGGAGTACCCGGCCCGCTTCGACCGCAGGAACCGCCACGTACGCCTGCAGGGCGAGGCCTATTTCGAAGTCGCCAAAGACCCGGCCCGCCCGTTCCGGGTCGAAGCCGGCGGCATGACGGTCCGCGTCCTCGGGACCAAATTCAACCTCAACACATCGGCCCCGGAATCGACGCAACTCTACCTGCAGGAAGGAAGGGTCAGCATCGAAGAACACCTCTCGGGCAAACGGCGCAGCTACGACATCGCCCCGGGCCAACTCTTCGAAATGGACCGGGTATCGGGCCGTTGCACCTTGCTGCCCAATGCCGACACGGCCGCCGTGGTCGGCTGGATGCACAAACGCTTCTACTTCAAGAACACTCCGCTGAAAGACCTGCTCGGATTTCTCGAACACAACTACGGCGTAGAGTGCCGCGTAACGGACAGCCGCCTCTACAAATACACCTATACGATCAATTTCAACAACGAGTCGGTCGACCAGATTCTTTCCGCCATGGAGCGGATCACCCCCATGCGTATCGTCCGCGTCGCCGATTCGATCACAATCCATCCGCTCGACAGGTAGCGGCAAAGAAAACTGAAAACCGAATGACCTAAACCATAAGACCATGACCTAGAAACCAACCCTCCCGACAAAAAAAGAGCCGGGTATGCCCCACATACCCGACTCAGGTGTCAGAACCAGTACACAAATTACCCAATCCTAACAACTACAAATGTATGAAAAACAAATTACAATCGGCGGAAGTCCGGCAAAAAAAACGCCCCTACGCCCGACTTATCTGCCTGTTTTTCTTTTTCACACTGTTTTCGATTCCGGAACTCAGGGCCCAGAAAGTGACCCTGCTGTTTTCCGATGCGAAGATCGAACGAATCATGGAGGAGATTACCCGGCAAACCAACCTCCCGTTCGCCTTCAGCCGTGAAGTCGTCGACGTGAACCGGACCGTCTCGATCCAACTGACCAACGCGGACCTCGGCGCCGCACTGACGCAAATGTTCGCCGGAACCCGCATTTCGTTCCGAATTACCGACCGGCGCATCCTCCTGGCCGACCGGGATACCATGAAACAGAACGGCCAGTGGTTCGTCACGGGCAAGGTCACCGACGAAAACGGCTCACCGATCGTCGGCGCCACCGTCCTGCTGCAAGGCACGACCCGCGGTACGACGACCAATGCCGACGGCGATTACCGGATCGCCATCCAGGAGGGCGACACCTCACCCGTGCTGCTCTTCTCGTTCATCGGATACGACCTGCGCAACATCCCCGTATCGTCCTCCCGGTCGGTTGTCAACGTCACGATGAAAAGCACCTCGACAGCTATCCAGAACGTAGTGGTGACGGCCCTCGGCCTGACCCGCGAAGAGAAATCGCTGGGTTATGCCGTCTCGAAGGTAAACAACGAACAACTGAACTCGACCGTTTCGAGCAACTGGCTCAACTCGATGGCGGGCAAAGTCGCCGGACTCAACCTCGAAGGCACTTCGTCGGGCCCGGGCGGATCGATCCGCGTGACGCTGCGCGGCGAAGGCTCGCTGTCGCACGACAAGAACACGGCCCTGTTCGTCGTCGACGGTATCCCCATCAACAGCGACATGACCGCCAGCAGTTCGGCCTCGCAGGCTTTCGATGTCGACGCCCCGATCGACTACGGCAACGGAGCCAGCGACCTCAACCCCGAGGACATCGAATCGGTGTCCGTGCTGAAAGGTCCCGCCGCTACGGCCCTCTATGGTTCCCGTGCGGCCAACGGCGCCATCATCATCACCACCAAGTCGGGACGCACCGGCAAAGGCATCGGCGTCACGTTCAACTCCTCGTTCACGTTCGAGCGCGCCGGCTTCTGGCCCGATTTCCAGACCGAATACGGCGCCGGCAACGGCAACCTGACCAACATCGACCAGCAGCGCTACTACAACTACTGGAGCGTGAAGGCGGACGAGGCGGAAGACGGCATCGCAGCCCCCAACCGCGTCTACTCCCGCATGGGATTCGGCTCCAAATTCGAAGGACAGATGTTCTACCAGTACGAATCGCGCAACTGGGAAACGGGGAAATACCACAAACTGCCCTGGAAATACAACGACAACTGGTACAAGGGGCTTTTCCAGACCGGAATCACCTATAACAACAGCATCTCCGTCGAAGGCAGCAACGGCAAAGGCAGTTCGGTCCGCCTCTCGCTGCGCGACTCCCGCAACGACTGGATCATCCCCAACACGGGCTACAAGAGCCAGAACATCAGCTTCTCGGTCGTCCAGAAACTCAACCGCTTCATCACCTTCAAAGGCAAGGTCACCTACTACCGCAAGAACAGCGACAACCTCCCTATGTCGGGCTACAACCCCGCGGCGCCGCTCTACACGCTGCTGTGGAATCCGACCGTCATCGGCGTGGATTCCTACGCCCGCGAGTATAACAACGACCGCATCCGGCAGATGTACCAGGCGGGCACGGAGTATCTTTTGATCAACTCTTCCTATGCCGACAACGTCTACATGCAGCTCTACCAGCAGCTCAACACGCTCGACCGCGACCGTGTCTACGGCAACGTGGCCGTGACACTCGACCTGCACAAGAACCTGACGCTCGACCTGCGTTCGGGCATCGATTTCTACAACGACTTCCGCACCCAGCAGAAACCCTGGTACTCTTCGGGCTACCAATATGGCTACTACAAGGAACAGACCGTCCGCAATTTCGAGATGAACAACGATTTCCTGCTCACCTACAAGAAACGCTTCGGGGATTTCGACCTGACGGCCTCGTTCGGCGGCAATAACATGGTCTATAACTACCAGAACGTACAACTCACGGCCAAAGACGGCCTGCAGGAGTACAACATCTTCAAGATCAGCAACTCGAAGACCATCCCTTACAGCTACGCCCGCCGCAGCAACAAGTCGGTCAACAGTTTCTACGGACTGATCAACCTTTCGTGGAAGGACATGCTCTACCTCGACATCACCGGCCGCAACGACTGGTCGAGCGCCCTGGCCCGCGGCAACAACTCCTATTTCTACCCCTCGGTGAGCGCCAGCGTCCTGATCGACAAAATATTCAATTTCAGCGACAAAGCCCCGTGGATCAACCTGCTCAAGGTCCGCGGTTCATGGGCCAACGTCGGCAACGACACCTCGCCTTACAGCCTCAACCACGTCTATTCGACCAGCAGTTTCGCCAGCGCCTATTACCTCTCCGGCACGATCCAGAACCCGAACATCAAGCCCGAAAACGTCGAAAGCTACGAAGTAGGCCTCGAAGCGCGGCTGTTCGACAACATCTGGTCATTCGACGCCACCTATTACAACTCCCGCACGACCGACCAGATCATCGGCGTCCCCGTCGACCAGACCACCGGCGCCACCAGCATGCTGATCAACGCCGGCGAAGTCCGTAACAAAGGCGTGGAACTCTCCACGCGTATCGTTCCCGTCCGGACCGAGCACACCCGCTGGGAGATCAACCTCAACTGGTCGAAGAACTGGAACAAACTCGTCAGCCTCGCCCCGGGCGTGGAGGTGTGGCAGCTCAACTCGGGCATGAACATCAGCGGCAACATCTACATCAACGCCTATCCGGGCAAGGAACTGGGCCGCCTCTACGGCCGCGGATACAAACGGGCCCCGGAGGGCGCTTTCTACACCGACGCCCAGGGCCGCAACATCAGCTGCGCCGGACAGGTCGTCGTCGACCAGGCGAGCGGGGCCCCGGTGCTGACCGGCACGGAAGACCCGCTGCTCGACCTGGGCAGCATCTACCCCGACTGGAAGGCGGGCATGACCCATACTTTCTCGTACAAGAACCTGAAGATGGCCCTCACTTTCACCGGACAATGGGGTGGCAACGCCTATTCGGTCACCCACTTTGCGCTGGCCTACCAGGGCAAACTGAAAAACTCGCTGCCGGGACGCTACGCCGGGCTGATCCACGAGGGCGTAAACCTCAATGCAGACGGCACTTACCAGAAAAACACCACCATCACGCGGGACATCGCCGACTACTACTCGACCTATGTCTACGCCCGTGAAAATGCCGAGAACAACACCTTCGACACCTCTTTCCTCAAGCTCAAGGAACTCCGTATCGAATACGCCCTGCCGTCGAAAATCTGCCGGAAGACGAAATTCATCCAGGGTGCTTCGCTGGCCTTCTACGCCACCAACCTCTTCTGCTGGACCAACTTCCCGATCTACGACCCGGAAGCCGGTTACATGGTGGGTTCCTCCATCAGCCGGGGCATTGAAGCCGGCGCCTATCCCCTGACGCGCACGTACGGTTTCAACCTTAAACTGAACTTCTAACTCCGAGAACCATGAAAAAACTCAAATACCTGGCTGTTATCGCGTGCGCCGCACTGACGGGCTGCGAACACCTGTTCGACGAATACAACAGCGATCCCAACAATACCGAAATGTGGCAGATCCATCCCGAAAGCATGATGGAACAACTGCTCTTCTCCGCAGCGGACGAGTTGATGTACGGAACCTGGCAGCTCAACGGCGAACTGATGCAGTACACCGTCAACCTCCAGTCGGAGAACATCCACCGCTACATCATCCGCGACAACTACGTCAACACCCCCTGGAGCTACCTGTCGAAATGGGCCGCCAACGCGGACCACATGCGGCGGCTGGCCATCCTGAAAGAGGAACCCAACTGCCAGGCCATCGCACTGACCATGCGCGCGCTGATGGTCTCCAACCAGACCGACCTGTTCGGCAGCATTCCCTTCAGCGAGGCCTACCGGGGACGCGACACCGTCGCCGTCACCCAACCCCGGTTCGATACGCAGCAGGAGGTTTACACCCAACTGCTCGACGACCTGGAGCTGGCCAATTCGCTCTACAACGTCAAGAAACCGCTGCAGACCCCGACCAAGGACCTGATCTACGGCGGCGACCTGAGCAAATGGCGGAAATTCACCAATTCGCTCCACCTGCGCCTGCTGATGCGGCTCTCGAACCGCGACCAGGAGATGAACGTCACGCAGCGAATCCAGGCGATCGTCGGCAACCCCACGACCTATCCGCTCTTCACGAGCAACGCCGACAATGCCGTGCTGACCTTTACCAACATATCCCCGAACGTCAACCGCTTCGGCAAGTACACCGAAAAGAGTTTCTCCTCGAACACCCGCGTCATGGCCGAATACGTCATCAAACTGATGGACGAGCTGGGCGACCCGCGCCTGGTCATCTACGCCCGGCAGCAGAACAACGAGTGGAAAGGGCTCGCGAGCGGCTACCCCACGACCGAGACGATCAACGACGGCAGCGCCACGCTGAACAAGGACGTGCTGGGCGACTACACCTCGCCCTCCACCTACATGCGTTACGACGAAGTGCTGTTCATCCTCGCCGAAGCGACCTACCGCGGCATGCTCCGGGGCGGCGAGATCGAGGCGCAGCGCTACTATGAACAGGCGATTCTCGCCTCGATCGACTTTTGGGACAGCGTCAACCCGTCGACGGTGCGCGTAACGCAGGCGCAGAAGGACCAGTACATCCTGAAAACGACCTACAACAACACACTGGAGCAGATCATGACCCAGAAATACATCGCGCAGTTCTGGTGCGGTTACGAGGCCTGGGCCGACTATCGGCGGACGGGCTATCCGGTGCTGATCATCGGCACGGCCACCGACAACAACGGCATCCTCCCCACGCGGCTGATGTACCCTTCGCGGGCCCAGCAGACCAACAGCGTCCACTACGAAGAGGCTGTCCGCGAGATGGGCGGCGACAACATGCGGATTCCCGTATGGTGGAGCCAGAAAGCAACCAGCAAATAGTCATTCACCGTAACCCAATGATTTCATGAAAACGAAAATATACCACCTCCGCAACCGGGTCCTGGGCCATGCCGCCGCCTGCATATTGGCATGCACGGCCGCTCTGGGCATCTCCTGCCAGGAGGACGACACCCATTCGGAAGATCCTTACATCCGTTTCACCGAGGAGATCACGTCCCTCTCCTACGACAAATCGGGCGGGAAACAGGAGATCGAAATGTATACCAACATGGGGGACTGGACCGTCGAAACCACCTTCGCCGAAGACGGGCAATGGCTCGACATCTGGCCCCGCGAAGGGCGCAACAGCGGCCGCTTCACCATCACCGTCGACAAGAACGAAGCGGCTTACAGCCGTTTCGGAACGGTCAACGTAGTCGTCGGCGGCAAATCCGTCAAGCAGTTCACCGTGCGCCAGCTTTCAAGCGACGTGAAGTTCCAGTTGGATATGGGCGGCAACAACATGACCGCCTCGGCCAAAGGCTCGGAGTTCACCATCGGCTTGATCACCAACATCGGCTGGAAGGCCGAAGCCATGGGCGACGCTGCCGGGTGGATCACCCTCGGCGCAACCACCGACAGCACCCAGGTCCTCACCATCCGCAGGAACGACGGCGACGAACGCACCGGCCAGGTCCGGTTCTACGCCCTCGGGACCGGGCTGGAGGATTTCCAGGCCACCGTCAACATCAAGCAGTTCGACCAGGCCCACGACCCCTACAACGGTACGCAATTGACCGTCGCGGAACTGATGGGCAAACTCAGCGACGGCATCGGCCGCGTCACGGAGAACTGCTGGGTGGAAGCCACCGTCGTCAGCGACCAGAAACTGCTGAACTTCGACAACAACCAGATGGTCGTGCAGGACGACAGCGGCCGCGGCATGCTCATCGAGTTCGCCAACGCGAAGGACAACACCTACCAACTCAACGACAAACTCAAAATCCATCTCTACGAGGCCGAGTTCGTCCGCGATCCGGTCACCCTCGGCTCGAAACTGGCCGCCTTTACCACCAACTCGGTCTTCGAACAGTCGGAAGGCACGCCCGTCGTCCCTGTCGAGACCGCCATCGACCGACTCGACCGCTACGAGAACACACTGGTAACGCTGCCCGAGGTCGAATTCGCCGTTCCGCTGGGCACTTACTACAACAGCCAGGAAGACGGCTATGCCACCACCGCCGTACATGCAGCTTCGGCGCCCTACAACGACGGATTCACCCGCTACGGGCACATCCTGCGCGACCGTGCGGGCAACACCGCCAAACTCTACACGCTCAGCTACTTCCTCCAGCGTTACGCCCAGATCATCCCTTCGGGCAGCGGCCCCGTCAGCGGCATCGTGCTCAAATACACGAAGAACGACATTACAGAGAACACGCTCCGGATGCGGAGCCTCAGCGACATCGGGGTATCCGCCGACGCCTCAACGCGCCTGAGCAATACGCTGGTGCAGTTCGGGCCGTTCGACTGGAACGCCACCCCGCTCGACGCCGTCACGCCCGCCGTCGGCAGCGGCGAGGTCAAATCGACAGCCTACCGGGGCGTGCAGAGCGCCGGGGCGATGACCTACGGCTGGAGCCATACCCGCAAGGACACCCCGGCCACGATCACCGTCGCCCCCAACGGCAAGCAGACCGCCAGTCCCGCCGTGACCCAGCAGATGATGTATCCCTACCTCTATTCCAGCAACTTCTGGAACTTCATCGGCTCGACCATGAACCGCACCGGAAACGACGACCCCGACTACAAGGGCGAAGCCTGGGTCTTCAACGTCACCAACTTCCAGGCTTCGGGCGGCGACCTCATGCTGGTCTTCACGACCGCGAGCAGTTGGGGAGGCCCGCTCAAGATGCACATCGAATGGGCCGACGACGAGAACGCGGCGCTCAACCAATACCACGCCATCGCCGACTACTTCAGCCCGATGTGGAACGAAGGCTCTTCTTTCCAACTCAAACAGTTCTCCGTGGCCCTGCCCAACGAACTGAAAACGAAGAAGAAATTCACGATCCGCTTCCGCAACATGGCCAACCTCCGGGCTCCGAACGACGGCGGCAAGCTCTCTTCGGGCGGCTACTCGGGAATCGGATTCTGGGCGATCACGGAACGGAAATAACCCATTGCCGGCTGCGGAGGGAGGCCGCGCGCTTCCCTCCGGCCGACGCCGGCCGACATCCAATTACGAACCTTCAAAGCTATACGAAATGAAACTCAATAAATTCTTCTCGATCCGGCTGCTGTGCTTCCTGCTCCTGCTGCCGCACATAACAGGCTGTAAAAGCGACGACACCGCACAGGAGCCGTTCCAGCAGGAAAAGCTGGTCACCGACCTCTACATCCCGGGCACGACGTTCTACACGTCGACCGTCAGCGAACTGACCATCCAGGGCAAAGGATTCCGACAGGGCGATACGTTCAGCCTGCGCAGCGAAGGCCGCCAGGACACGCCGCTGACCCTGAAGGCCATCGACCCGGCCTACATCACCTTCGCTGTTCCGCAGGAGATCGAAACGGACGAATACACCCTGATCCTCACCCGGGGAACGCAGGAACAGCCGCTGGGCGTGCTGGCCTTCCGCCGGAGCATCAACCTCGACGTTCCCGACAAAGACCTGATGACCATCAAAGGGGCCGTCTTCTGCGGCAGCACCCCGGTCGTGGGCGCTGTCGTATCCGACGGCGAGGAGGTCACCACCACCGACGACAACGGCTACTACTGGCTCGGGTCGCGCAAATACCACGGCTACGTATTCGTGTCCCAACCTTCGGGATACGACCCCCTTACGGTAAACTCCCTGCCTCAGTTCTGGCAACCGCTCACCGAATCGCAGTTCGTCTGCGAGCAGCACAATTTCGAACTGGAGAAGGTCGACAACGACAACCACGTCATGCTCGTCACCGCCGACATCCACCTGGCCAACCGCGTCAACGACCTCAAACAATACAAGGAGTTGTTCATCCCGGATATCACCCAGACCATCGAAACCTACGGCGGCCGTCCGGTCTATACGATGGTGCTGGGCGACATGACCTGGGACCAGTTCTGGTACGACACCAAATACAACATGGAGAGCTACCTCAAGACGCTGGCCGACGCCAAGATTCCCAGCACGTTCTACCACCTGCCGGGCAACCACGACAACGACCCCTACTATGCCGGCGATTTCCAGGCCGAAGCCGCCTACAAGAAGTACCTCGGACCGACCTACTATTCGTTCAACCTGGGCAAGGTCCACTACATCGCCCTGGACAACAACGTCTACATCAACAACGGCGCCTCCGTCGGCACGTCGGGCGACAGGTCGTTCGGCAACTACCTCACCCAGATCGAACTCGACTGGCTGAAAAAGGACCTCGCGCTGGTTAGCAAGAACACGCCCGTCGTGGTCGGGCTCCACTGCCCCGTCTTCGGATTCAACAGTTCGCTGGAGATCACCAACGCGATGAACAGCCTGGCCGACAACGAAAACCTAATCGGGTGTTTCGAAGGTTTCTCCGACGTTCACATCCTCACCGGCCACACGCACGACACCCACAACACGGTCTATTCGGCGTCGATCATGGAGCACAACACCCCGGCCGTCTGCGCCACCTGGTGGTGGACGGGCCACTACGGCAACGGGCACATCAGCCGCGACGGCACGCCCGGCGGCTACGGCGTCTACGAGATCGACGGCTCCGATATCCGGTGGCATTACAAGGGACTGGGACTGTCCCGCGAAAAGCAGTTCATCACCTACGACATGAACTCCGTGAAGAACTACTTCCGCACCAACCAGATGGCCGTCAAGTTCCTCAAAGCCTACCCCACGCGCGACGACTACAAGGACGTGGGCAGCAACGTGGTCTACATCAACGTCTGGAACTGGGACCCCGAATGGACGATCTCGGTCAGCGACGGCGTGAAGGAACTCCCCGTCAAGCAGATCTACGGACTCGACCCGCTGCACACGGTCAGCTACGAGGTGGCCCGCGTCTCCGACGGCGGTTCCTACACGGCCGCCTTCGCCACGCAGCCCTGCGTCCACCTCTTCGCGGTCACGGCCCCCGACGCCAACACGACGCTGACGGTCACCGTCACCGACCGCTTCGGTAAAACCTACAAAGAGGTGATGTCGCGCCCCAAGGCCTTCGCCGTAAACATGCAGTAGACAACCAAAACCAGCAACCGCAATGAAAAACATTCGCACATACCTCTATTCCGTCCTGCTGCTCTGCGCAGGTACGCTCGCAGCCTGCAACGACGACCCCGAAACGGAACCGGCCTACGTAGAGACCGGCGCCCCGACCTTCACCGCCAACAAACGCGGCCTGGCCGCCGACGGGGAGACGCTGCATATCGACGTGAAGTCGAACACCTATTGGATCATCCGCCAGCAAGAGGCCGACGACTGGTTCACGCTCTCGCCCCAGGCCGGCTCCGGCAGCCAGGAGGTGGCCGTGACGATCGCCGCCAACACCGGGCAGGAGCGCAGTGCAACGCTCGTCTTCGAGACCGAACACGGCCAGATGCAACGAATCACCCTTCGGCAGGAAGGACACGGCAACACGATCCGGTTCTTCAACGACGACTTCGGAACGGGCGCCTCCGCCCTGCCCGTCGTACAGTTCGAAGGCTGGAACCGCAACGGAATCGGCAGCCTGCGCTGTCAGTACTGGGGTAACGATGTCAACGCCGACTCCGGACAGGCCTCCTCGGGTTACGTCGGGGCCTCGGGCGGCAACGGCATTGTTTTCGCCGTCGATTCGGCCAACTTCATCCTGGGCGGCATCGCCCTCAAAGGCGACATCAACTTCAACCTTTCGTTCGGCTGCATGACCTCGCAGGCAGCCTTCGACCCTGCGCAGTTCCAGGTATTCTTCAGCAAGGACCGCGTCAACTGGACGCCGATCGCCTACGACCGGTCGTCGGGCGCCGGCTGGGAAGCGGTGAGCATCCCCTTCTACCTGCCGGAAGGCATCGACCAACTCTACATCCGCTTCCTGGGCCGGAAAGCCGGCGCCTACCGGCTCGACGACGTGACGCTGGCCGAAGGCGACGGACGGGGCGAAACGATCACCTTCGTCGAGGACATCGTCGAGTACGAAGAAATCCCGGTCTTCAACGAGGCTTTCGACTGGTGCGTCGGTCCCAACAGCACGCTGCCCGGCAACGACGGTTCGAACATGACGACCGTGAGCAACCGCAACGGCTGGGAGGGCAACCTGGTCTACATGCACAGCGGATTCCCGAAAATCGGGACCTCCTCGGGCCTGGGCTACCTCACCAGTCCGGCGATGGCGGCCGTGGGCGAAAAACGCGTCGACGTGACCGTGACTTTCAACGTGGCGATCATGGGCAGCGACCGGAGCGACATGCAGTTGATCGTACTCAACAGCGGCTCGGTCGAAGGCAGCGAATCGAAGACCTTCACCATCGAAAGCGACAACTACTGGGAAACCCGCAGTTGCGTCGTCAACGGCGCGACCAAGGAGACCCGTATCCGTTTCAGCGCCATCCGGGCCAAAGGCAACCGTTTCTACATCGACAATGTAAAAGCGTCGTTCACGGAGGTAAAGGAAAAACCCTAATCGCTCCCGCCCCGAAACGGGCATCGGAAAAAGGAGGATCGCCATGTCTGGCGGTCCTCCTTTTCGTCTCCCCGGGGAAGAGATTACTTCAGCTTCGCTGCATCGGAAGCCATCTTTTCGTAGATGGCTACCATCTCGCCGAACGATCCCTCGCCGCGTTTGAGTTCGTACATGAACACGCCTTTGTAACCGGCCTTCATCAGCGCCTTGTACAGCACCGGCCAGTCGATCTTGCCCTTGCCGGGAAGCCAGTGGCGCTCATCGACCATGTCGTAATCGGAGACGTGGACGGTCCCGATCCGGTCACCGCACGCCTCGACGAAATCCAGCAGGTCCTCCGAAAGCAGGTGGTTCGTATCGAAGCAGATTTTCACGTCGGGATAAGGCGCGATGATGCGCAGCAATTCGGCGGAGTTTCGTCCGAGACACGTGCGCGGCAGATCCTCGATGCAGAGCTCCGCACCGATCCGCGCAGCCTCCCGGCGCAGCACGCCGATCGAGGCGATGCTGTTCAGGATGCGCTGTTCGCGGTCGGCGTCCGCAATCGGTTCCGAGCTGGGATGCAGCACCAGTTTCTTCGATCCGAGTTCGCCGCAGATGGCGATCATCTCCGTCAGGAATTCGACGTTGGCCATCCGGGCGCTGTCGCTGAGCACCGAAATATCCATCGTGCGCGAAAACGGGAGGTGACACGACCACACCTTCAGCCCGGCTTCGTCGGCCTTCTGCTTGGCGTGAAGCGCCTTTTCGCGAATCTCGGCCACAGTTCCGCGGCCGCTGATGCCGATCTCGACATACCCGATACCCGCCTGCGCAGCCTGTGCCATCTCTTCGGGGCTCATACTGCTGGTCGAACTGCCGATGCCGAGACACTGTGCCGTCAGCTTCGCGGCGCACAGCAGCACGGCTGCCGTAAACAAAATCTTTTTCATCTTTCCCGGTTATTTGGTGTAATTTTTCACGCAACGGACACTCAGGTAAATATCCTTGGCCGCTTCGCTGTTGGTTTTGGCCTGGAGGTTCAGGCTCGTGCCGCTGATGACCAGCGAACGGGCCGTCGTCGCATTGGTCTGCCCGATGAACCACATGTATCCCCACTTGCCCAGCGCACTGCTGTTAAAACTGTTGTCCGCCTTCTGGTAACCCAGCGGATACCAGCCGAAACCGATACTTTCGGCCCCTTCGACGAATTGCAGGAGGGCTTCCCCGGCGTCGGTAAGCGTCAGGCTCGACTGAATCCAGATGCCGCCGTCGACAACGCGCCCGTTGCCGCCGCGCAGCCACGCGCCGACGTTGCCCATGTTCTTGACCGTGCAGCCCGACATGTAGAACGAAGCTTTCGTCGCCGCATTCGCCGGATTCTTGTCATGCCCGCCGGAGAAGGTGTAACCGCCCAGCGCGAAATCGTCGGGAATCGCATATTCGCTCTTGATAGCCATCAGCATGTCCCACCAGTCGTTGGCGTTGGCCACATGCCAGCCTTCGGGGCAGCAGCCGCGAATCTGGACGCCGTATTCGCCCTCTTCCGTACCGTCGAGTTTGAACGCGTTGCCTACGTCGTCCACCCCTTCATACCCCTGCACATAGGGACACTGCGCCGACGTACAGCCCGAAATTCCGGTCATCGCTTCGTACCAGGTGTAGAAACGGCCCTTGGCAGCGTCCAGGCGTGCCAGGTGCGAAGCTTCCAGCCCCGAGACCGAGAAGGCCGTCAGGTCGGGCGCGACGCCCAACCGGCCGTCTTCGCCCGCCTCGTGGCAGTTTTCGGTCATCCACCAGCGTTTGCCGTATTTGCGGATCGAGTAACCCGGCAGTTCGATGGGAACCGAAACGGTAATCGCCGCGAAATACTCGCGCACCTTGCTCGTCCCCAGTTCGTTTTTCGCAACCACCGAAACCGACTGCGCGGGAATCACCACGTCGTCGTTGACCACCTTGACGGTGATGACGTTGGTTCCCTGCCCGTCGACGATCGAGATTTTCGACTTTTCCTGTTCGGCAATCATCCATTCGTAGGTATCGGCCCACTGGACCTTGGTCACCGAGAAGGTGAACTCTTCGCCGCCGTTGCAGGTCAGCGTGGCGGGAACCTTCGTGATCGGCCCGGGCTTCTTGGGAACGGTCATCTCCTGCATCTCCTCCTCGGTGTCGCGCTTCACGGCCTCGGTACAGGCGACCAGTGCCGACGTTGCGGCCATACACGCCGCGGCCACTATATATTTTCGGATATTTTTCATGGTTTTAACGTTTTAGGTTTTACAAAGTGTGAACCTCGGGGTATCCGAACGGATTCTCCACATACCAACGGGCCTTGTAAATCTGGTAACCCGCACGGTTGAACAGGCGGTTGCCGCTCAGGTCGGACACCTCGGCCGACCACCAGTTGGAGCCGCCCGACGTGGGACGCATGACGATCGTCGAATAGCCCTCCGGCCCCGTCGAGATACTCTTGATGTCCTTCTGCTGGAAAATCTGCACGTCGGAGAATTTCTCCGTCTTGCAGTCGAACTTGTAAACGTGCTCGACCGTGGTGACATACATCGCCTCCTCGCCGTAAACCGGGGCGAGGTCGTGCGCCATGGTGTTACCCGTCCCCATGTCGTAGGACCTGACCTGCGAAAGTTCGGGGACCGTGCGGTTGCCGTTGTAGGAGAGTTTCAGCAACTGGGCGCCCGTCGCCGTCCACAGGCAGTTGCGCCTCAGGTCCCAGGCCACGTTGTGGGCCGAATAGACCGACATGGTGAAAGCGGGCTTCGCGACATATGCCGCGGCTTCATTATAAACATAGACGCTCAGCAGGTTGCCCGTACTCGACGCCACCACGATATTTTTATCGGGAAGCACCTCGGCCGAGTGGGGATTTCCGCCCGGCTTGGCATAGAACAACAACTTCTTGTCCGCGATACGGATCAGCCCCACGCCGCCGCCCGAAGCCGTAACGAGCACGCACGTACGGTTATAGACCGGCTTGGCCTCGTCGGGGGTATTGAACCACGCCTGCTCGCTGGCCGAAAGTCCGCTGTCGGCAGCCTTCCACTCCCAGGCGATCTTTCCCGTCGGCTGGTCGATCATCACGATGCGGTTCTTGCTCTGCTCGGGCAGGATCATCACCTTCGTGGCCTTGTCCAGGTCGATCGTCTCTTCCTTCTGGTCCCCGGGTCTCCAGGGCACATAAGGCCCCTCCTCCTCGTCCTTGCTACAAGCCTGGAGGAAAAATACGGCAGCCAGAATCCACAGATACTTTTTCATAGTTATAATTTGCAGTTTGTCGGATTAATAATTGGGGTTCTGTTCGAGTTTCTTGTTCAGCAGGATCTGATCCGCCGGAACAGGCCACCAGTAATCGCGGTCGGGGTCGAACGCACGTACGGCGATGTCCGTTCCCGCATAGTCCTGAATCACGGCGTTCATATCCAGTTCGGCGGTCATCCAGCGGCGGATATCGTTGTAATAAAGGCCTTCGCCGGCAAACTCGATACGGCGTTCGTGGCGGATGATTTCGCGCATCTGGGCCTGGGTCTTCGAACCGTAGGTATAGGTCGGCATGCCGACACGTCCGCGTACCCGGTTCACCGCGTCGTAAACAGCGTCCGACGGCCTTGCATCGACCTCGTTCTGCGCCTCGGCAAACATCAGCAGCACGTCGGCGTAACGGATGAACATGTAGTTAGTCTCGCCGTTCGAGTCGTCCGAATCGCGCTTCTGCTCGTCGTAGATCGTGAGTTTCTTGTGCGCGAAGCCCGTGAACTGGCACACCTCCGAAGCCGGGCAGTTGGCCTTGCCGAGGAACGTGCTGCCGGGATAGAAGTTCGTCGCCGCGAAACGGGGATCGAGGTTGTCGTACTTGCCCATCGTCCCCGGTCCGCCGGTTTTCGTCTCATAGGCGTTCACCAGGTCGAGCAGCGGCGCATTGTTGCGGTACTGGATGCTGTA
This sequence comes from Alistipes sp. D31t1_170403_E11, assembly GCF_015553985.1. NCBI lineage: Bacteria > Pseudomonadati > Bacteroidota > Bacteroidia > Bacteroidales > Rikenellaceae > Alistipes > Alistipes sp. D31t1_170403_E11. The sequence goes on from NZ_JADNHQ010000001.1 coordinate 853,120, forward strand.
CACGTTGAACGAATTGACAGCCGTGTTCTTGGTCTTCGAGAACTCGATGTTGAAGACACACTCGCAACTGTGCTCGTTGGCCGGCAGGAACAGTTTCCGGTAGTCGCCGTAGAGGTCGTAACCCGCCTGCGCCTCCTTTTCGATCAGGTCGCCTGCCGCTTTGGCCGCAGCCCGCCATTTTTCGACATCGTTCGAGGGGTTGACCAGCTTGCTGGCCTCGAAGAGCAGCACGCGGGCCTTGAGGGCCATCGCCGCGCCGCGCGTGGCACGCCCCTGGTCGGCAGTCTTCGACCACTTCCAGTCGAGCAGTTCACGGTCGATAATATCGTTCAGGTCGTCGAGGATGGCCCGGACCACCTCTTCGCGCGAAGCGCGGGGCAGCGAGCCGTGCGCATAAACGGGCTCTTCGAGAATCAGCGGTACACCGTTGTAATAGGTCACCAGCATATAGTAATAAAGTGCGCGGAGGAATTTGGCCTCGCCCTCCATCTGAACCCGGCGGTCGTCGGCCACCACAGCGCCGGGCAGGCGGTTGAGGTGGGTATTGCAGCGCCCGATACCTTCGTAGCACTTTTTCCAGCGGTTGGCGATGATGCCCGAACTGTTGGCCGTGTGCGTACCCTGCGCAATCACGTTGAAACCGCCCGAGTTGTTGTAATTATAGGCGTTCGGGGAGCACGTTTCCTCCATCAGCGGCGCCGAATCACCGAACAGTGCACTGTTGGTCAGGATGTTGTAACACCCGGACATAGCGGCCTCGGTTCCCTCTTCGGTTTCCCAGAACGTCTCGACCGTATATTTGTCGGTAGGAATGGTGTCGAGGTTGCAGGCGCCCAGCGTCACCGCACCGCAAAGCATCAATCCGAATACTATCTTTTTCATAATTTTCCGTATTTGAAGCGATTAGAAAGTAATATTGAAACCGAAGTTGATCGTCCTGAGCGAGGGATACTGCATCAGGTTGGTCGACGAAAGGTCGATCTCGGGGTCGAACATCTTCAGCGGGGAGATCGTGAAGAGGTTCTCGCCGTTGACAAAAATCTGGCACTGGCTCATGCCGAGTTTCGAAATCCACTTCTTGGGCAGGGTGTACGAGAGCTGCAACTGTTTGCAGCGCAGGTACGACGCGTCGTAAAGCCACTGCGTATTCTTGTAGTCGTGCATCTCGGGAGCGCCCGTCGCGGTGTGGAGGATCGGCAGGCGGGAGTTGTGGTTCTCGGGCGTCCATGCGTCGGTGGCCCACTCCTTCAACACGCCGGCTCCGTTCCAGAACGGCGCGGCCAGGTTGCCCGAAAGATAGGTCTTCACGTCGGCAACGCCCTGGAACTGCGCCGAAAGTTCGAGCCCCTTCCAGCCCAGCGAACAGTTGAAGGCATAGGTGATGCTCGGGGTCAGGTTTCCGCTGACAGCACGGTCGTTGTCGTCGATCTTGTCGTCGTTATTGAGGTTCTTGTAACGGATGTAGCCCGGCTTCACGCCGCTGCCGACAGTCACCGAGTTGGCGATCTCGTCGTAGCTGTTGTAGAATCCGTCGGCCTGGTAGAGATACCACGCATCGATAGGCTCGCCCTCGCGGATGATGTTGAAGGTCTTGATATACTCCTGGCCGTCGAGGTCCACGACGATGTTTTTGTTGTAACAGAAATTACCGCCGATGCTGTAATGGAAATTCTTGATCGTGCTCCGCCACTGGAGGTTCAGCTCGACGCCGTCGTTGGCCACCACGCCGATATTCTGCTTCGGGCCGTTCAGGTTGCCGATCTGCGCCGGAATCTTCACGTCGCGCAGGATACCTTCGGTGCGTTTCTTATAGAGGTCGACGCTGAACAACAGGCGGTGGTCGAAGGCCTCGAAGTCCAGTCCGAGGTTGTAGGTGCGGGTGGTCTCCCACGAAATATTCTCGTCGACGAAGTCCTTGATCGCCGCGCCGCCCGCAAGCACGTCGCTGAAACTGTAATTGTAATCCTTGCTCGCCAGCACGGCCATCAGGTATTCGTAGTTGCCGATGGCCTGGTTACCCATTTCGCCGACCGAACCGCGGAGTTTGAGGACGTTGATCTGCCGGACGTTCTGCAGGAAATTCTCCTTGTCGATACGCCAGCCGACCGACACGGCGGGGAAGAAGGCCCAGCGGTTGCCCTTGGCGAACTTCGACGAGCCGTCGTAACGCGCCGTCACGTCGATCAGGTATTTCTCCTTGTAGTCGTAGGTGATACGCCCGAAGTAGGAGAAGAGCAGTTCGAGCGACGAACCGCCCGAAATCTCATCCATCGTAGCCCCTACCGACAGGGCCGTCAACTGGTTGTTGAAGTAGTCGCGTTTCTTGGCCTGGAAATTCTTGCCGTCGTAGCGTTTGTACTCCGTGCCGGCCATGATGTTGAGATTGTGGTTGCCGCCGAAGCTCTTGCCCCACGAAAGGGTATTGTAGAAGGTGTAGTTGATCGAGTTGTTGTCCCAGTCCTTGGCCGACACGTAGGCGCTGAAATCCTTGCGCTCCATGGTCTTGGGATTGTAGGTGTACATCGCATGCTTGAAGTCCTTCGAATAGTGGTCGATCTTCACATAGCCCAGGTTGGCGTTGTACTTGATCCCCCACGGCAGGTCGTAACCGATGTTGATCTGGCCCAGGATGCGGTGATACTGGCGCCGGGTGTTACCCTCGTTGAGCTCCATGAGCGGGTTCTCGGGATTGTTGCGCCCGGGGGTCGAAAGCCACGTCGAGAGCCACTTGCCGTCAGGCAGTTGCGTGCCGAAGATCGGCAGGGCGCGGTTGATGACGTTGACCGTCGTCGAAACGCCGTAGATCGGGTCGGTGTTGTAACGCAGGTTGCCCAGCAGGCTGACGCCCACCTTCAGGCGCTTGGTCACCTGCGCGTTGATCTTCATGTCCCACGAGAAACGCTCGGCATCGTCGTTGGCGATCATGATACCGCGCTGGTTCATGTAACCGCCGCCCAGCGAGTAGGAAATCTTGTCCGTGCCGCCCGAAACGCGGGCGTTGTACTGCTGGAGGAAGCCGTTCTGGTAGCAGAGGTCATACCAGTCCGAAGCGGGATAGATGTACCGATCGTGTTTCATTCCCTCCTCGTATTCGAGGATGTCGTCTTCGTTGTAGGTCACCGTCAGTTTACCCTCGTTCAGCTCGGCCTGGTTGCGCATGCGCATGTACTGGATCGGGTTGGTCACCACGTCGGGAACATACGTCGCCGACTGGATACCGAAGTTGGCGCTGAGCTTCACCACAGGCGTACCTTTGCGGGCCTGCTTCGTGGTGATCAGGATGACGCCGTTCGCCGCCTTCGAGCCGTAGATCGAAGCCGAAGCGTCCTTCAGTACCGAGATCGTCTCGATGTCGCCGGGATTCAGTTCGCTGAGCGAATACTCCATGCCGTCGACCAGCACCATCGGGCTGGAACTGCTCATCGTCCCGACGCCGCGGATGCGGATCGTGGCGCCGTCGCTGCCGGGCTTCGCCGAAGCCTGGTTGATATAGACGCCGGGCATCGAATAGAGCGCCTGCGAAGCGTGGGTCATCGGCTGGTTCTCGATCTCCGACATCTGGCGTACGGCGATCGAACCGGTCAGGTTGACCTTCTTCTGCACGCCGTAACCGATCACCACCACGTCATCGAGCATCTGGGTATTCTCTTTCAGCACCACGGTCAGGCGCGTCCGGTTGCCCACCGCCACCTGCTCGGGATTGTAGCCGATGAACGAGACGCTGAGCTGTGCGCCGGGCGTCACGTTCAGGGCGAATTCGCCCTTCGAGTTGGTCACCATGCCGTTGGTCGTGCCGTCGACCAGCACGTTTGCACCCACGATCGGATCGCCGGACTCGGTCTCGACACGGCCCGTCAGTTGGTATTCGGCCCCCGAACGCCCCTGCTCGGGCTTGTAAAGCACGATGTGACGCCCCTCGATCTTCGCCAGAATCCCCTGGTCGGCCAACACGCCGTCGAGCAGTTTTATGACGTTCTGCTCCCGGGCATCGACCGACACGCGTTTTTCAAAGTCGATTTCGGTTTCCCGATACCAGAACGAGTAGCCGCTCTGCGCCTTGACCGCCTCGATCACCTCGCGCACGGTAGCGTCCTTCAGCGTCAACGAAATCACAGGATTCTGCGCATAAAGAGCCTGCGCTGCGACCGTAAACCAACACAGAACGAGCAATCCGCTCAGTCTGCCCAGTGTCCGCCGTCCGAAAAGGTCCCGGAAGGACCTCCTGCTGGTAGAATTTTTACTCATAAGGATTAAAATTTAGGTTGTAGTGAAATAGTTGGGTGAATATTTATCGGTTTCTGTAAAGTTCGAAATGGTTTTTGCGGCTCCGGAAGAGGATACGGCTGTCGGCCGAGATGATTTGCATAATCTCCTGGATGTTCTCGCCGTCGACGAACTCGCCCGTGAAGCAGATTTTACGCAGCCGTTCGTCCGCAATCGCAATGTCGACGTTGAACTGCCTTTCGAGGCTCCGGGCGATCGACGCCAGCGGTTCGGCCCTGAAATAGAGTTTATCCTCCTGCCACGAGAGCACCTGCCCGACGTTCACCCGGCGCAGCGACAGCATCCCGGAGGTCCGTTCGAAAAATCCCTGTTCGCCGGGCCGCAGCCGCACGCTCCGCGAGTCGGGACCGCCGTCCACCAGCAGGCTGCCCGTCGCAAGCGTGATCTGGTAGTTCTCGTCCTCGGAATAGGCGTGTACGTTGAAGGTCGTGCCGAGGACCGTCGAAGCAACCTCGCCCGTGACGACGACGAAAGGCCTTCGGGCATCGTGCTCGACCTCGAAATAGGCTTCTCCGTCGACCTCTACGCGGCGCTGGTCGCCAAACAGGGTCGGATAGACGATGCGCGTGCCGCCGTTGAGCCGCACCCGCGAACCGTCGGGCAGCACCACATCGGACTTCACACCCTTCGGCGTCGAGATAATCACGGGATGCGCCTCGGCGACCAGGCGGCTCTCGACCCGGCGTCCGCCCAGAAACCAACTGCCGCAGACGACACCCGCCATCACGGCCGCAGCCGCGGCATAGCGCACAATCCGCATCCGGAGTCCCCGGCGGCGGATACGCGTACGAACATCGGTCCATACCGCTTCCCGCATCTCATCGGCCATGGCGTCGACTCCGGATCCCACCCGGATGCCGTTCAGCAATTCGGACAGCCTGCGGCGGTCGCGTTCCGAACCTTCGATCATTTCGGCCATCTCCGGCTCTTTCTCCCTATTTTTTATCTGCATGATTTCTCTTTTTTAGTCGTGTATACAGTTATAGAGTACGAAAGCCGCGGTTCCGTTTAAGGGAACCGCGGCTTTTTTCGTATTTTTTCGATTTTTCCGTCCGGAAGGCGTCAGAAACGCGATGAGAACAGGAACATGAGCAGGGAGATCAGTTTCAGGTCGGGATAATGTTTGCGAATGCCCGTCACGATCCGGTCGACGGCGATTTTGATCTGGACGCGCACCGTACTTTCGGAGAGCGACAGCGCCCGGGCGATTTCGCGCGACGACAGCCCCTCCTGCCGGTTGAGCAGGAACACCGTGCGGCAGCGTTCGGGAAGGTCGTTGATCAGGCGGCGTACCAACTCCTCGACTTCGGATTCCAGCAGGCGGCTATCGGGAGCCTCTCCGTCGTGGGGGGGGGAATTGAGGTCGAGCACCGAAATCGGAATATCTTCGAGCGACAGGCAGCGCCGTTGCGCCTGGCACTCCCTCAGGTAACGGTTCGATTCGTTGCGGGCGACGACATAGAGATAGGCGTCGATATTGCTGATCCGCCGCAGCGAGACGCGGGATTTCCACACGGCAACGAACACGTTGCTGACGACTTCGCCGCAGGCCTCCTTGTTCCGCAGGAAATAATAGGTAAACCGGAAAACGCTCCGGTAATAGAGATCATAGAAAACCCGGAAAGCGTAATCATCGTTCTCGCTTACGGAAACAAGCAAATCTTCGAGTTTCTTTTTCTTCTCCACGTTCGCTGGGTTCAGGCTTTCTGAGAACAAAAATAGGAAACTTTTTCAGAACCGCAATACGCAGCTTCGTTAAAATCCGGTAACGAGGCCCGCCTGCACCCGCATTCCGACATCCGCAAAAAGACCGGAGCCGCTCTGCGTGAACGGCCCCGGTCCTTTTCGATCGGTCGGTTTACGATCCGGAAATTACTTTCCTTCGTCGCTGTTGCGAATCTCCTTGCGGCGGATCTTACCGCTGATGGTCTTGGGCAGCGAATCCACGAACTCGATCACGCGCGGATATTTATAAGGAGCCGTAATGCGTTTTACATGGTTTTGCAGCTCCTTGATCAACGCCTCCCCGGCACGTTCGCGGTACGTTGCTGCAAGGACGATCGTCGCCTTCACGACCTGCCCGCGAATCTCGTCGGGAACGCCCGTAATGGCGCATTCCACCACCGCCGGATGGGTCATCAGAGCGCTTTCCACCTCGAACGGCCCGATGCGGTAACCCGAACTCTTGATCACGTCGTCGGCACGGCCCACAAACCAGTAGTAACCGTCTTCGTCCCGCCAGGCCACGTCGCCCGTGTAGTAAACCCCGTCGTGCCAGACCTCGCGGGTCAGCTCTTCGTTCAGGTAGTACCCCTTGAAAAGTCCGAGGGGCTTGCCTGTGTCGGTGCGGATCACGATCTGCCCCTGTTCGCCGTCTTCGGCCGAACGGCCGTCGGGCGTAAGCAGGTCGATCCGGTACTGGGGATTGGGCACGCCCATGCTTCCGGGCTTGGACTCCATCCAGGGAAACGTGGCGAGCGTCAGCGTCGTCTCCGTCTGCCCGAATCCCTCCATCAGGCGAATGCCCGTCAACTTCCGGAACGCATCGTAAACCGCGCCGTTCAGTGCCTCGCCCGCCGTCGTGCAGTACTCCAGCGACGAGAGGTCGTATTTGCTCATATCCTCGCGGATCAGGAAGCGGTACACCGTGGGAGGCGCACACAGCGAGGTAATCCGGTATTGTTCGATCTTGCGCAGCATGTCCGCGGGCGTAAACTTCTCGTGGTCGTACACGAAGATGTTGGCCCCGGCCAGCCACTGCCCGTAGAGTTTACCCCATGCGGCCTTCGCCCAACCCGTGTCGGCGATGGTCAGGTGCAGGCTGCCGTCGTGGAGTTTGTGCCACAGGAGGCCCGTGGTGATATGTCCCAGCGGATAGGTGAAATCGTGGGCCACCATCTTCGGTTCCCCGGTCGTTCCCGAAGTGAAATACATCATCATGATGTCATCGTTGGTGTTCACCTGCTCGGGGCGCACGAACGGAGGCGCCGTCTCTACGCCGGCGTGAAAATCGAGAAACCCTTCGGGAACCTCGGGACCCACGCTGATCAGCAGCTTGGTCGTGGGGCTTTCGGGCATGGCCGCCGCGATATGGTCGGTGATCACCGGCTCGCCCGCCGCCACGATCGCCTTGATGCCGGCCATGTTACACCGGTAGACGACATCTTTTTTCGTCAGCAGGTGGGTCGCGGGAATCACCACCGCCCCCAGCTTATGCAGGGCCACGATCGAAAACCAGAACTCGTAGCGGCGCTTGAGGATCAGCATCACCACGTCGCCCTTCCCGATGCCGAGGGTCCGGAACCACGAGGCCGTCCGGTCGCTTTCGCGCTTGATGTCCGCAAAGGTGAACTGCGCTTCGTCGCCCTGGTCGTTGGTCCAGAGCAGTGCCTTTTTGTCGGGCTGTTCGGCGGCATAGACATCTACCACGTCGTAGCCGAAATTGAAATTTTCCGGAACCCGGATGTGCAGGTTCTTCCGGTAATCCTCCTGCGAGGAGAATGTCGTCTGGGATAAAAATCGTTCTACCATACCTTACATTATTATGGCCAGGAACCGGACCGTTTTCCCGTCGAGCGCTTTCATTCCGTGCGGCTGGCTCGAATCGAAATAGAGGCTGTCGCCCGTTTCCAGCACGATCTCCTTGCCGTTCAGGCCGATCAGCAGGCGGCCTTCCAGCACGTAGTTCATCTCCTGCCCGGCATGGCTGTTCAGGTGCATCGGGGCGTCGTCCGCCGAGGGCTCGACCGTCACGATAAAGGGATCGATCTTCCGGTCGCGGAATCCTGCCGCCAGCGCCTCGTATTTATAAGCCTTCTGCCGCTCGACCGATACGCCCTTCCCGGCGCGGGTAATGAAATAGGCGTTCATCTTGGGCTCTTCGCCGAACATCAGCACATCGAGGCTGATTCCGTAATGGCGGGAGATCGTTTGCAGCACATTCACCGAAAAATCGGTCTTGCCGCTCTCCATCGCCCGGTACTGCTCGACCGGGAGGTTGCAGCTTTCAGCCACCTCCTGCTCCGTCAGTTCGAGCGCTTCGCGCAGCCCGCGCAAACGGGTCGCGATCGACTGAATAGGGTCACACATTATTTTTTCGTTTTAAATAATAAGGTCTGCACACGGGCCCCGGACAGCAAGTAACAATCCGGAAGGCCGGCCACACGGCCCCTGCACATTGCACGGGCCGTTTTCCAGTAAGTAGGCCGTAAATATACTAAAAACTCTTAAAAACTGCAATTTCATTTTCTTTTTCCTCTTCCCGCGCCGTGAATATTCGGGTTCCGGATTTTTCTTTTCGCCGTTTTGGCGTATATTTGCAACGATGAAACGACTGATCTGCCTACTCCTGTTGCTGGCCGCATCGTGCAGCCGCAGCGCCCTGCCGCCCGATGTCACCGAGCAGCAGCCCAAGCGCGAAACCCCGGTCGACGAAGCGACCTACACCAAAATCTTCCTGGCCGGAACGATCGACATGGGCAACAGCGTCGACTGGCAGGCCGAAACGATCCGCCGGTTCCGCGAACGGAACGACGGCCGCTACCTGTTCTTCAACCCGCGGCGCGCCGCCGGACTGGACGGCACGACCGGGGACATGCACTACCAGATACGCTGGGAACTGGAACACCTCGAAAAGGCCGACCTGATCGTGATGAACATCCTCGGGACGAGCAAATCACCCATCACGCTGCTCGAAATGGGCATTCACATCCGCTCGGGAAAACTGCACGTTGCCTGTGAGCCAAGTTTTTACCGCTACGACAACGTAAAAGTCACCTGCGAACAATACGGCGTCCCGCTCTACGCATCGCTCGACGAACTGCTCGCCGGCGTGTTCGGCAAATAAAAAATTTCCTCCCCGGATTTTGTTTTTTCGAACAGAAGCCCTATATTTGTCCCCAACGACAGAACAAATGACGAATTTCAACCATATCCATCATCACCATCACCGCTTTACCAAGGGGTAGGTCGATTATGTATATGTAAACGAATATTTATACATGAAGCTCACCCCCTGCGGGTGGGCTTTTTCATGTGCCGTACCGCAGGTGGGTGTCCAGAAAACAGAAAAACAATCAAACACACACCGAATATGCTGAGAATTGCCATCCAGGCCAAAGGCCGACTGAACGAACAGAGCATCGAACTGCTTTCCGAAGCAGGCATCCGCGTTGCCGAGAGCAAACGCAAACTCATCTCCCGCGCGGAAGGGTTTCCGCTCGAAGTCCTCTACCTGCGCGACGACGATATCCCGCAGGCCGTAGCCATGGGCGTCGCCGACCTGGGCATCGTGGGACTGAACGAAGTTTCCGAAAAGGGATTCCCCGTCGAGCAGGTCATGGACCTCGGGTTCGGCGGCTGCCGCCTCTCGCTGGCCGTGCCCAAAACGGCGGCTTACGAAGGGCTCGGGTTCTTCCGCGGCAAGCGTGTCGCCACCTCCTACCCCAACATTCTGGGCCGCTACTTCGCCGAACAGAACATCGACGCCGAAATCCACACCATCGAAGGTTCCGTCGAGATCGCCCCCGCCGTGGGCATGGCCGACGGCATCTTCGACATCGTCTCCTCGGGCGGCACGCTCATTTCGAACGGCCTGGTCGAGGTCGAGAAGGTTCTCTTCTCCGAAGCGGTGCTCATCGCCAACCCCGAGCTCGACAGCGACAAACGCCGCGAGACGGAGCAGCTCACGTTCCGCTTCAACTCGATCCTCGACAGCCGGGGCATGAAATACGTGCTGATGAACCTCCCGAAAGAGCGGCTCGACGACGCCATCCAGATACTCCCCGGCATGCGCAGCCCGACGGTACTGCCGCTGGCGCAGGAGGGCTGGTGCTCGATCCACGCCGTCATCTCCCAGGAACAGCTCTGGGAGCGCATCGAACGCCTCAAGGAGATCGGCGCCGAAGGCATCCTGATCCTGGCACTCGAAAACATGATCCGCTAAACCGGAACCCGCTATGGAAATCCTGAAAATCTACAACAACCCCGAACGCGCGGAGTGGCCCTCCCTCACCGAACGCTTCACCCGCGAAGAGGAGGAGATCACGCGCCAGGTAGCCGAAATCCTCGCCGAGGTAAAATCCGGCGGCGACCGTTCGCTGCGCGAAATCACCCGCCGCATCGAAGGGCGCGAACCCCGGACATTCGAAGTGTCGGCCGAAACCCGCGCCGCGGCCGAAACCCTTATTCCCGCCGCACTCAAAGAGGCCCTCGCTACCGCAAAATCCAATATCGAAACCTTCCACCGCGCCCAGCTCGCCCCCGAAGTCGATTCCGAACCGATGCCGGGCGTGAGGTGCGTACAGCGCGCCCTGCCGATCGGCCGCGTAGGGTTGTACATCCCCGGCGGCAAGGCCCCGCTCTTCTCCACCGTGCTGATGCTGGCCGTTCCGGCGCGCGTCGCCGGCTGCAAAGAGGTGATCCTCTGCACCCCGGCCCGGCCCGACGGCACAATAGCCCCCGAGATACTCTATGCCGCCGACCTGTGCGGCGTCGACCGCATCTTCGCCGTCGGCGGAGCGCAGGCCGTGGCCGCCATGGCCTACGGCACGGAGAGCATCCCGCGCGTCGACAAGATTTTCGGTCCGGGCAACCGCTATGTCACCAAAGCCAAACAACTCGTCGGCGCCAACGACGTAGCCGTCGACCTGCCCGCCGGCCCTTCGGAAGTGCTGGTACTGGCCGACGACGAAGCCTCGCCCGCTTTCGCCGCCGCCGACCTGCTCTCACAGGCCGAACACGGAGGCGACAGCCAGGCCGTACTGGTCTGCCCGTCGATAGAGTTCGCCCGCGACGCCCAGCGGGCCGTCGGCGAACAACTGCTCCAGCTGCGCCGCGGCGACACCATTCGCGAAGCGCTCCGCCAGAGCCGCATCGTGGTCCTCGACAGCCGCAAAAAGATGATCGACTTCGCCAACGCCTACGCCCCCGAACACCTGATCATCTCGATGCGCGACGCATGGGAGGCCGCGGCGCAGATCACCGCCGCAGGCAGCGTCTTCATCGGCCCCTGGTCGCCCGAAAGCGCCGGGGACTACGCCTCGGGAACCAACCACACACTTCCCACGGGCGGCTGGGCACGCTCGTACAGCGGCGTGAACACCGATTCGTTCCTGCGCAAGATCACCTACCAGGAACTCTCCCGCGACGGACTTGCGCTCCTCTCCCCGACGATCATCGCCATGGCCGAAGCCGAAGGTCTCGGGGCACACGCCGCCGCCGTGCGCGTCCGCATGAAAGGGGGTGTGTTATGAGACCGCTCGACGAACTCGTTCGCCCCAACATCCGGGCGCTGAAACCCTACTCCACGGCCCGCGACGAATATGCCGGCGGGGAAATTTCGACCTGGCTCGACGCCAACGAAAACCCCTACGACAATGGCGTCAACCGCTACCCCGACCCGCACCAGAAGGTCCTCAAACAGAAAATCGCCGCCCTGAAAGGCGTGCGCGAAACACAAATCTTCATCGGCAACGGCAGCGACGAGGCCATCGACCTCGCCTACCGCATCTTCTGCCGCCCCGGTGTCGACAACGCCGTCTCGATCGCCCCGACCTACGGCATGTACCGCGTCGCGGCCGATGTCAACGATGTCGAGATGCGCGAAGTCCCGCTCGGCGAAGACTTCTCGCTCCCGGTCGACGAACTGCTCGCCGCAGCCGACGAGCGCACCAAATTGCTGTGGCTCTGCTCCCCGAACAACCCGACGGGCAACGCCTTCCCCGAGGCCGAAATCGAGCGGCTTCTCCGCCGGTTCGACGGCATGGTCCTGCTCGACGAAGCCTATATCGATTTCTCCGATATGCCGGGCTTCCTCGCACGGCTCGACGAATTTCCCAACCTGATCATCCTGCAAACCCTCTCCAAGGCGTGGGGCATGGCGGGCCTCCGCTTCGGACTGGCCTTCGCTTCGGACGCCGTCGCTGCGCTTTTCGCACGGGTGAAATACCCCTACAACATCAACTGCCTGGCGCAGCAGGCTGTCGCCGAACGGCTCTCGGACGACATTACGCCGCAGGTGGCCGAGCTCTGCGCCGAGCGCAACGCCCTCACATGGGCGCTCGCCGACTGCCCGGCCGTCGTGCAGGTTTACCCTTCCGACGCCAACTTCATCCTGATCCGCACGCCCGAACCCGACCGGCTCTACGACGCGCTGATCTCGGCCGGTGTCATCGTCCGCAACCGCTCGCGCATCCCGGGCTGTGCCGGATGCCTGCGTATCACTGTCGGAACTCCTTCGGAGAACGCCCGGATGCTCGAAACCGTCAAAAATTTCCGTTTATGAAAAAAGCCCTCTTCATCGACCGCGACGGCACGATCATCGCCGAACCCGCCGACGAACAGATCGACAGCCTCGAAAAACTCACGTTCGTCCCCGGGGCTATCTCGGGCCTGAAAACCCTCACGGGCCTCGGGTTCGACCTCGTACTGGCTACCAACCAGGATGGCCTCGGGACAGATTCCTTTCCCGAAAACACCTTCTGGCCCGCCCACGAAAAGATGCTCGCGACGCTCGGCGGCGAGGGCGTTGCGTTCGACGACCAACTGATCGACCGCACCTTCGAAGCGGACAACGCCCCCACGCGCAAACCCCGCACCGGCATGTTCGGCAACTACCTCGGCGGCGAATACGACCTCGCCGCAAGCTACGTCATCGGCGACCGCGTGACCGACATCCTGCTGGCCCGCAACCTCGGGGCGCGGGGCATCCTGCTCTCTCCCGCCGCCGAAGGGGCGCAAATGCTCGCAAAGGCAGGCGTCGCCGATGCCTGCGCACTGGTCACCGACTCGTGGGCCGAAATCGCCGATTTTATCCGCCGCGGCGAACGGCGGGTCGAAATCCGGCGCGAGACCCGCGAAACGCAGATCGCGGTGCGCCTCGACCTCGACGGCCGCGGGGATTTCAACGGACAGATTTCCACCGGGCTGCGCTTCCTCGACCACATGCTCGCCCAGATTGCCCACCACGGCGGCGTCGCGCTCGCCGTCGATGCGCAGGGTGACCTCGACATCGACGAACACCACACCATGGAGGACGTGGCCATCACCCTGGGCGAGGCCATCGACCGCGCGCTGGGATCGAAGGCCGGCATCGCCCGCTACGGGTTCGCCCTGCCGATGGACGACTGCCGGGCGCTGGTGCTCCTCGACTTCGGGGGACGCATCGACTTCGAATGGGATGCCGAATTCCGCCGTGAACGGGTCGGCGACGTACCCACCGAAATGTTCCGCCACTTCTTCCACGCGCTCTGCAGCGCCGCGCGCTGCAACCTGCAAATCTCGGCCCGCGGCGAGAACGACCACCACAAGGCCGAAGCCATCTTCAAAGCCTTCGCCCGCGCCCTGCGCATGGCTGTGGCCCGGCAGGGTTTCGGATACGACATCCCCAGCAGCAAAGGAGTCCTATGATAGCCGTCGTCGATTACGCCACAGGCAACCTGCGGTCGGTTGCCGACGCCCTGCGCCGCGCAGGAGCCGAATTCACGCTCACGGCCGATCCCGCCGTCCTGCGCCGCGCCGACAGGGTGATCCTGCCGGGAGTCGGCGAAGCCTCCTCGGCCATGTCGAAACTCCGCGAACGGGGCCTCGACACCGTGATCCCCACCCTCACACAGCCCGTACTGGGCATCTGCATCGGCATGCAGTTGATGTGCCTTTCGAGCGAAGAGGGCGACGCCCGCTGCATGGGCATCTTCCCCGCCCGGGTCCTGCGGCTGCCGTCCGTCACACCCGGCGGCGCACAGCTCAAAGTCCCCCACGTGGGCTGGGACACGATCTCCGGCCTCAGCACCCCGCTGTTCCGCGACCTCGCCGAAGATACTTATATCTATTATGTCCACTCCTTCGCCGCAGAGCCCTGCGCCGCAACAATCGCGACGACCGACTACGGCCGTCCGTTCAGCGCGGCTCTCGCCCGCAACAACTTTTTCGGCACGCAGTTTCACCCCGAAAAAAGCGGTTCGGCCGGAGCCCGGATTTTACAAAATTTCCTAACCCTTTGACACCATGATCGAAATCATACCCGCAACGGACATCATCGGCGGCGAGTGCGTACGCCTGACACAGGGCGACTACGCCAGCCGGAAGATCTATTACCGCGACCCGCTCGAAGCGGCGCTCCGCTTCGAAGAGGCGGGCATCCGCCGCCTGCACATGGTCGACCTCGACGGCGCCAAAGCTTCCGAACCCCGCAACCTCGCCGTGTTAGAACGTATCGCCGCGAAGACCTCGCTCGAAGTGCAGTACGGCGGCGGCATCAAGAGCCGCCAGGCGCTTTTCGACGTTTTCGCCGCCGGAGCCCGCCGGGCCATCTGCGGCAGCCTCGCGGTCCGCGAACCCGAACGCTTCGCCGAGTGGCTCACGGAGTTCGGCCCCGAACGGCTGATCCTCGGCGCCGACATCCGCGACGGCTCAGTAGCCATTCAAGGCTGGCTCGAAAGTTCGGCCCTCACGGCGCCCCAGCTCATCGAACGATTTATCCCGCAGTCTCTTACACAGGTTATCTGCACCGACATTTCACGTGACGGCATGCTGTGCGGCCCCTCGGCCGCCTTTTACGCCGACCTGCAAGGCCGTTTCCCGGCCGTCGAAATCACCGTCAGCGGCGGCATCTCGTCGATGGACGACATCGAAGAACTCGACCGGCAGGGCCTGCGGAGCGTCATCGTCGGCAAAGCCTTCTACGAAGGACGCATCACCCTCAAAGACCTCGAACGATGCTTGCGAAACGGATAATCCCCTGCCTCGACATCCGCGAAGGCCAGACCGTCAAGGGCATCAACTTCGTGGGGCTGCGAGAAGTCGGCGACCCCGTGGAACTCGGCGCGAAATATGCCGCCGAAGGAGCCGACGAACTGGTCTACCTCGACATCAGCGCCTCCGAGGAGGGGCGCCGGACCTTCACGGAACTGGTCTCGCGCATCGCCGCACGCATCGACATTCCGTTCACCGTCGGCGGTGGCATCTCGTCGGTCGACGACGCCGGACGGCTGCTCGACGCCGGAGCCGACAAGATCACGCTCAACAGCGCCGCCGTGGCAAATCCCGCATTGATCGACGCCATTGCCGCCAAATACGGTTCACAGTTCGTCGTGGCGGCGATCGACGCCCGGACGGTCGACGGCCAATGGATCGTCACGACCCACGGAGGCAAACGCCCCACCGAGCGCGAACTCTTCGCCTGGGCCCGCGAGGCCGCCGACCGCGGTGCGGGCGAAATCCTCTTCACCTCGATGGACCACGACGGCACGAAAAACGGCTATCCGTGCGAGACCTTCGCACGGCTCTCGGAACTGCCCCTCCCGATCATCGCATCGGGCGGCGCAGGCACGGTGGACCACATCGCCGACGTACTGACGCTCGGCCGCGCCGACGCGGCTTTGGCGGCCAGCATCTTCCACTACAATGAAATTCCGATCCCCGTATTAAAGCAAGCCTTGAACAAACGCAATATAAACGTCAGATTATAAACCACTATGAAAATCGAAGCAAAACCGTTTTCGGCGCTCAACGCCGAGAAACTCCCCGGCGGACTCGTTCCCGCCGTCATCCAGGACGACCGCACCCTGCAGGTACTGATGCTGGGCTACATGAACCGGGAGGCGTATGAAAAGAGCCTCGCCGAAGGCCGCGTCACCTTTTACAGCCGTTCGCGCCAATGCCTCTGGACCAAGGGCGAGACGAGCGGCAACTTCCTCGACATCGTATCGGTAGCCGCCGACTGCGACAACGACACGCTGCTCATCCGCGCCATCCCCCACGGCCCGACCTGCCACACGGGGTCGAAAACCTGCTTCGGGGAGGCAACGCCCGAGAACGAAGGATTTATCCGCTACCTGCAGAGCGTCATCCAGGGCCGTCACGCCGAGATGCCCGAAGGTTCCTACACCACGAAACTTTTCAACCGCGGCGTAAACAAGATCGCACAGAAGGTCGGCGAGGAGGCGGTGGAAACCGTCATCGAAGCCGTGGCCCAGAACCGCGATGCCATGATCTACGAGGCATCGGACCTGGTCTACCACCTGCTCGTGCTGTTGGAAGCCACCGGATGCTCGATCGCCGACCTCGAAAAAGAGTTGGCCCGCAGGCACTCCTGACCCCTCCGGGAGGCATTTTTACGCTGAAAACAGGCGCTTCGGACGAAAGAATGTAACAAATCGTTTGCATTTTTCATCCGAAGCGCTTATTTTTGCAACGGAACGCCGTATGCATCAGCGGTAAAGTCCTCATGAAAACTGTAATCACATCCGAATACGAAACGTTATTCCGCCAGCATTTCCGGCTGGCGACGCTCTATGCGGAACGCATCGTCGGCTCGGCCCACGAAGCCGAAGACATCGTACAGGAGGTTTTCATCACGCTGCTCGACACCGACTTCAGCCAGATTCGCCAAAAGGAGAACTACCTCTACCGCTGTGTCCGCAACGCGGCCCTCGACCACCTGCACACCCGCATGAAAAACCGCTTCTACGACATCAACTCCAATGAGATGGTGCGGCTGGCGGCCGAAGAAGGCAGTCACATCGACGAACAGGCACTCATCGAGCAGGTTGCGAGCCTCTACCGCCGCATCGAAGCGCTGCCCGAACAGGGACGCCGCATCTTCAGGATGATCTGCATCGAGCACAAAAGCTACGTCGAAACAGCCCGCCTGCTGTCGCTGTCGCTCCACACCGTAAAGACCCACATGTCGCGCTCGTTCAAAGCCCTGCGCAAAATGTCGCTGTTCTTCTTCTCGTTTTTCTAACAGCGCCGCCTGAGGAATAAGCCCGGTTTCAATCCGATGCGATCCACTCCGAAGGGCCGAAAGAAGAAAAACAAAAACAAGGCTTTGCCTTACAATTCGTAACCACCCTGCAATTTTTAAAGAAAAATACGCCGGCATTGTATGTCCGGCGCACTCTTTTTCGGTCTATTCCATAGGAAGCGTCTGTTTCCAACCGACCAAAACCGACCTAAAAGCACAAAATACGAAATGAGTTTCGAAAACCAGATCAAAGAGATCCTCAAAGCCCGCCTCGAAGGGACAGCGACCGAAGAGGAACTGGCGATCCTCCGGGAGTGGCTCGAGCGTTCGCCGCAGAACCGCGAACTGCTGGACCTGCTGGAAGAATCGACGGACAGCCTTCCGTTACTGGGCCGCATCTACGGCTACGACGAGCAGCGCGTATGGGGCAATATCCGCAAAGCGGCCCGCAAACGCCGGATGCAGGCGCTGGCCGGCACTGTCCGGAAATACGCAGCGGCGGCAGCAGCGCTGGCCCTGCTGGCCGGAGGCAGTTGGTGGGCGCTCGACCGCCGTGCCGGACAGCTCGCACAACAGGCCTACATCGAGCAGGTGGTCCCCGGAGTACGGGGCGCCGTGCTGACCCTCTCGTCGGGCGAGAATGTAGCGCTCGAAGAGGGCGGCCAGCGGATGCTGGTCGAACAGGACGGCACGCGCATTGAAATCGGCGGCGACGAGCTCGCCTACCACAAGGAGGAAGCCGAAGAGGAGATCGCAATGACGAACACCGTCACCGTACCGCGCGGCAAAGAGTTCTCGCTCCGCCTCTCGGACGGCACACAGGTCTGGCTCAATTCGGAATCGAGCCTCGTCTTCCCGGTCCGCTTCGGCGACGGTCCGCGCGAGGTGACCGTCACGGGCGAAGCCTATTTCGACGTGGCGCACGACGCGGCACGGCAATTCGTGGTACATGCCGACACGGTCAGCGTAAGCGTTTACGGCACGGCATTCAACCTCTCGGCCTATGCCGACGAAGGCGTGATCGAAACCACGCTCGTGCGGGGCAGCGTCGAGGTCCGGAGCGGCCGCCGGCATGCGATGCTCGAACCAGGGCAACAGGCCCGCGTAGGACGTGAAGGCGCCGTCTTCGACGTGCGTCCGGTCGCCGCCGAGGATTATGCGGCCTGGACCCGGGGACTTTTCACCTTCAACGAAGAACCGCTCGCCTCGATCTGCCGCAAACTCTCGCGCTGGTATGGCGTCGAGATCGTTCCACAGGGCGCCGAGGCCGGGCAGATGCGCTACACGGGCATCGTGAAACGCTACGAAACCTTTGCCGAAATGGCCCGCCTGCTGGAACGGACCAACCAGATACGCGCGGAGGTCCGGGACGAAAAGATCGTACTTTGCATCGACCGTGACGACAGTTGATGCCGGTTAGTCAGGGAGCCGCCCGACGGGGCGGCAATTATGTCACTTAAAACAATGCTACTATGAGGAAACTTTACCTATCAGTATCACACCGGAAGCCGTGGCTGATCATGTGCGCGTGGTTGCTGGCGATCTCCGTCTGGGGTATCCCCGGGCAGGCGGCCGCAGCCGACGCTTTGCAGCAACGCAGGGAGCGCATCTCCGTATCGTTCCGCAATGCATCGCTGACCGAGGTTATCCGGCAGATCAAACAACAGACGGGATATTACATCCTTTATAATAGCGATGTCGTGCAGGAGGTCAAAGGCATCTCTTTCAGCAAGGCCAACGCACCGGTAAGCGAAGTGCTCGACGAAGCGCTGCGCGGCACGCGGCTCGAATATTCGATCGACGACGATACCATCGTAATCCGCCCCCGGAGCGGGGGGGGGAATGATCCTGCACCCCGGAAAGCCCCGGACAAGGTCGTCAGCGGACGCGTGACCGACACGGCGGGCGCACCGCTCGTCGGCGTGAACATCCTGATCCAGGGGACCAGCACGGGCGTCGTTTCGGGCTCCGACGGCGGATTTTCGATCCGGATGCCCGAAGGACGCGACAACCTGATCTTCTCCTACATCGGCTACATATCGCAGACGCTCCCTTCGGCACAGGCCAAACTGGTCAAACTCGTGCAGGACGAACAGGAGATCGAAAACGTCGTGGTGACCGGTATCTTCACGCGCAAGAAGGAGAGTTACACGGGTTCGGCCACGACCATCACGTCGAGCCAGTTGGCCCGTGCAAGCAACCGCAATGTGTTCGAAAGCCTGAAAAACATCGAACCGTCGCTCTACATCCTGGACAACACACTGATGGGTTCCGACCCCAACACGCTGCCCGACATGCAGTTGCGAGGCATCACCACATTCCCGTCGGAATCGACGACGGGCGTGAACATCAAGGGCAACTACCAGAACCGGCCCAACCAGCCGCTGTTCATCCTCGACGGCTTCGAGACCACGGCAGAAAAGGTGATGGACATGGACATGACCCGCATCGAAAGCATCACCATCCTCAAGGACGCCGCGGCCAAGGCGCTCTACGGTTCGAAGGCCGCCAACGGCGTCATCGTCATCGAAACCAAGCGCCTCGCCGGCAACCAGGAACTGGTGACCTACACCGGAAGCATCGAACTGTCGATGCCCGACCTGTCGAGCTATAACCTCTGCAACGCCTGGGAGAAACTCGAAGCCGAACGCATCGAAGGCGTCTTCACCTCGACGAACCCCAATACGCAGGTCGACCTCACGAAACGTTACAACGACCTGAAAGCGCAGGTACTCGGCGGACTGGACACCTACTGGCTTGCAAAACCCCTGCGCACGGGCGTCGGCCACAAACACACCCTTTCACTCGAACTGGGCGACAGCCGCAAGTTGCGGGCGATGGTGGACTTCTCGTACAACAACGTGGCAGGCGTGATGAAGGGTTCGGAACGCACGGTGATCTCGGGCGACGTGAACCTCTCGTACCGCAAGAAGGATTTCCTGTTCCGCAACATCCTGAGCGTAAGCAACACCAAGAGTGAGAATTCACCGTGGGGCGATTTCGAAAGCTATGCGCTGATGAATCCCTACTGGAGTGCCATCGACCCCCAGACGGGCCAGACCGCACGCTGGGCCTACGACAAAGTCGCCAACCCGATGTACGACGCCACGCTCGGCACGCTCGACAAGGAGACCTACACCAGCGTAACGGACAACTTCTACGCCGAATGGCAGGCCACCGAGGCGCTGAAACTCACCGCCCGCTTCGGCATCGCGGTGAAACGCAGCGACGCCGACGAATTCTATCCCGCCAAGCACTCGAAATTTGCCGGCGCGACCTACGAAAGCACGAGCATGCAGATGCGCAAAGGTTCCTACCAGCTCGACAACGGCAAAAGCAGCGACATTTCGGGCGAAATCTATGCCAACTACGCCAAACAATGGGGCAAACATTTCCTTTACGTCAACGCCGGCGGCAAGATCGCCGAGAATACGTACAGCGCCTACCAGCACTACGCCGAAGGCTTCCCCAACAGCCAGACGGCCGACATTACGTTCGCCCGGCAATACGCCCAGGACAAAAAACCGGTCGGCGTCTCATCGATCGTCCGCGAAATCAGCTTCCTGGGAACGGCGTCGTACAGCTACGACGACCGCTACAACGTCGACCTCACCTTCCGCGAAAGCGCCTCGTCGCTCTACGGCGCGGACAACCGCTGGTCGTCGGCATGGAGCGCCGGCGTGGCATGGAACCTCCACAACGAACCTTTCCTGCGCAACCAGGACCTTCTCAAGGAGTTTAAAATCCGCGCCTCGGCCGGCCTGACGGGCAACCAGAACTACGACACCAACGAAGTGCTGGCCACCTACCTCTATTACACCGAGGCCTCCTACCACGGACAGACGGGCGCCTACCTCTCGAAAATGCCCAACCCCGCCCTCAAATGGGAGCAGCGCATGGATTACAACGTGGGCGCCGACATCATGATCCACCGCGCCACGATCGCCTTCGACTACTACAATTCGGTGACCGAGAACATGCTTACCAACGTGGCGATCCCCACCTCTTCGGGCTTCGACACCGTGAAAGACAACCTGGGCAAAGTCCGCAACCGCGGCATCGAGGCCAAGCTGAGCTACACGCTCTGGCAGGGCAAGCAGGGCTTCTTCAGCGTCTTCGGCTCGATCGCCTACAACAAGAACACCATCATCAGCCTCTCGGAGAGCCTGAAGGCCTACAACGACAAGATGATGGCCCTGGCACAGGACAAGAGCAATTCGACGCCCGTGCTGATCTACCAGGACGGCATGCCGATGAACGCCATCTGGGCCGTTCCGTCGCTGGGCATCGACCCCACGACGGGTATGGAAATCTACGTCAAGAAGGACGGCACGCTGACCTACGAATACGACGCGCAGGACCAGGTAGTGGCCGGCATCAGCGATCCCAAATACCGCGGCAACTTCGGGTTTGCTGCCGAATACAAAGGATTCGGCCTCAGCGCCACCTGCACGTTCCTCGGCGGCGGACAGAAGTACAACACCACGCTGGTCAACAAGGTCGAGAACGTCGACATCCACTACAACGTCGACCGCCGCGTGCTCTACGGACGCTGGCAGACCCCGGGCCAGAACGCCATGTTCAAGAAACTGGGCTCCTACACCGACGAAAACGGCGACCAGCACGACGAAAAGACCCGCGCCACGACCCGCTTCGTGCAGAACAACGACGAACTGACCTTCTCGTCGCTGAGCGTCTACTACGAATTCAACCCGCGGCTGATCAGCAAAATCCGCCTCAAACGGCTCAAGCTGGCGTTCTACATGAACAACATCGGCACGCTTTCGACGATCCGCCTCGAACGCGGTACGACCTATCCCTTTGCGCGGAGCATGTCGTTCCAGTTGACCGGAACCTTTTAACACCAAATTTTCGAAGCCATGAATAACAGCATAAAATACCTTCTCCTGTCCGCCGCCCTCGCAACCGTTTCGTGCGAAAAGTGGCTCGACGTGACGCCTCCGTCGGAAATCCGAGCCGAGGACCACTACTCTTCGGCCGAAGGCTTCCAGCAGACGCTCGTCGGCTGCTACCTGGCCATGGGAGCCACCGAACTCTACGGCGAAAACCTGACGTGGCACATGGTCGAAATGCTGGGCCGCCAGTACGACGCCCGAAAAAACTCGACGGCGGACGACTACGCCCTCGACCGTTACAACTATACGGCCGACAAATCGGTAAAGGTGATCGAACCTGTCTGGGAAAAGGCCTACTCGGTAATCGCCAACGCCAACGAGGCCCTCGACTATATCGACCGCAAGAAGGACGAACTCGACTCGGTCAACTACCGCATCATCAAAGGCGAACTGCTCGCCGTCAGGGCCTATGTCCATTTCGACCTGATGCGCCTGTTCGGATGCAGCAACCTCGCCGGGCGCACCGACCTGGAGAGCCGTTACACGATTCCTTACGCCACGGTCGTCAGCAAGGACCCGGCGCCGCAGTTGACCTATGCAGAGACGATCAACCGCATGATCGCCGACCTGACCGAGGCCGCCCGGCTGCTGGAGATCGACCCGATTCGGGCCAGATATCCCGACAATATCTACGCAGAGGCCAATGTCGACAAATTCTACGACTTCCGCCACATGCACCTGAACTATTTCGCCGTCAAAGCGCTGTTGGCGCGCATCTGCCTGTGGGAAGGCAGCGCGGAGAACAAGCGCACCGCGCTGCAGGCCGCCCTCGAAGTGATCAAGGACCCGGCGGCAGTCTTCCTCGCCAGCGGACTGCAACTGCGCACGTTCACCGATGCGGCAAAGGCCCCCACGACCGAAATGTGTTTCCCGAGCGAGCACATCTTCGCACTCGGCGTGACAGACCTGTCCAAGAAGATCGCAACCAATCTCAACCGCGAATACTCCGCCGAAGACCGCCAGTACCGCACGCTGTGCATCAGCAATTCGATCGCCGACAACCTCTTCGAGATCAAGGGCGACGGAGTCTCCGACTGCCGTTACAAGCAGCTCTACCACAACGTGGATTATTGGCCCGAGGGAACCAAGACTCCCTCGAAACTCTACCAGCAGACCTCGACGGGCGCCGAATACAGCTACAAGAACCTGATGCCGCTGATCCGCCTGCCGGAGATGTATTACATCGCCGCGGAGTGTTACATCACCGGCCCGGACAAGGACCTGGGCGAAGCGCGCCGCCTGCTGCAGGCCGTACGCACGGCCCGCGCGGTTTACAACGAACTGGATGAAAACCTCGACGCAGAGGGCCTGATGGCCGCACTCGAAAAAGAGTACCGCAAAGAGTTCATCTGCGAGGGCGTGGTCTTCTATTTCTACAAGCGGCTGGGCTACGAGAAACTGCCCCGCCAGAGCGACGTGATGAGCGGCACGGCCGTCGTCGGCGACGCGGTCTACATGCTGCCCTATCCCGATTTCGAGAAACAGTCGGGACGCGTACAGTAAGTCGAACGATTAATTGTTGAGAAGAATGAAAAAACTGATCTATATCCTGCTGGCCGCAGCGACAATAGCCGGCTGCGAAAAGGACGACCCCAAGCGCTACGACATGTCGCAGGGACGGGTTTGTTTCCCGGGGGCCGCGCCTAACGAAACGACCGAATATCCCGGATACTCGAAAACCGACAGCACGTTCTACGCCTCGATAACCTTCAAACAGCAGCCCGAAGGAGCCACCAAAGCGGTGATCGAGGTTCCGGTGAAACTCATCGGCTCCGCCACCGGCTCCGACCGGCAGATCGGAGTCCGCATCCTCGACGAGGGAACCACGGCGCAGCCCGGGCAATACAGCCTCCTCGGTGCGACGATCCCGGCCGGGGAGACTTACGGCGCCATCCGCATCGAAGTCGAGAAATCGGACGAACTCGACACGCAGCAGCGCGTGCTGATGCTCCGCCTGACCGATTCGCCCGACCTCCTGGTAGGACTGCACAACTACCTGAAGGCCAACATCTCGTGGCACAACATGCTGCCGCGCCCGGTCACGAACAAGCAATGGTCGACCTACAACGCCTTTATCAATTCGGAACTCACCTCCGCCAGCACGTCGCCCGACACATACAGCCAGGCGGGACACCAGTTGCTGATGGACATTTTCGGCTGGGAGATTCTGCCCGACTGGGGAACCGATTACAGCTACTACATCGACGCATGGCGCGCCAAGGCGCAAGCCTGGTACGACGAATGGAAGGCCGCCAACCCCGGCCAGAAACGCGTCCACGAATCGGGTTCCATGAAGGGCCAGGAAGTAACGATCCGCACCAAGTAAACAACCAGCGATTATGAGAAAATACAGCTTATATCTGTTGCTGGCGGGCTGGAGCCTGCTCGCCGCATCGTGTTACGAAGACAAAAGCACGTTGCAGACCGTCGAAATTCCACCCGTCGAGATCGAGGTTCCGGCATCTATCGCCTCACAACTCTCGGTGGTGCACAACTCCCGGCTCGATGTCGAGGGCATCCGCATTACGAAAAACGGGAAGGAAAATCCCGAAGACCTCGCCTACGAATGGTCGGTAAGCAAGACCGAAAACGACTCGGAACTGATTTCGCTCGCCACGACGCAGGAGTTCCACGAAGTGATCGACCTGCCGATCTCCTCGGCGGGCTACCTGTTCCTGCTGACGGTCACCGACACCACGAACGACCTCAAATACCAGTACCGCTGGAAACTGTTCGTAACGGCCCAGTACAACGAAGGGCTCGTGGTAGCCTACACCAAGAACGGAACCACCTCCGACCTGGCACTGGTCATGCACCGGCAGTTGACCGAAACCTATGCGGGCCCCGGGCAGGGCACAATCGAAAAGGACCTGATCGACGGACACAACGGCAGTCCGTTCGCATCGCCGGTCACTCATTTGCTCTACACTTACGACAAAACCAGCAAGCGTAACATGCTGTGGGTGTCGACCCCCGACGACCTGATGCGCGTGGAGACCGAGTACTACGAAATCCTGGGGCACAAGGAGGAGGCATTCGTCTACCTGCCGGGGACGCTGCATGTCGAAGCACTGCTGAATACCTATCAATGCACGATGATCGTCAACGACGGAGATATTTACGAAACGCTGCTCAGCCGCGACCGGATTTCGATGCCCGTCAACGGAACCGAGGAGATGACCGTCGACAACAACGTCGTTTCGGCCCACTCGGCCCCGGCAAGCACCCGGCGCCCGAGCACGATCTTCTACGACAAGGTGCGGGGTAAGTTCTGCTACGGATACAACCAGTCGTTCTACTCCTGCAGCAGTGTGCCGTCGGGCGCCTTCGATCCGGGCAACGCTCCCGGACTGCACAGCATCGCAGGCGGCATCAGCGTCGACAACGCCACGCACACCCTGCTGATGCAGAAGGCAGACGGCAACTACGCGCTCTACACCTTCGGCAACTACTCGGCTTCGGCCGGCGCTCCCTCCGCCAAACTGATCTACGAAATCCCCGCCGAGGCAAACAGTGTCCTGGGCGAGGCCGTGTCGGTTTTCTTCTCGCGGTTCGATCCGGTTCTCTACATCGCCACCCGCAGCGGCATCTACAAGACAGTCTTCACGGCGGGCAGCGTCGTTTTCGATCCGACACCCGTCTTCACCGCTCCGGCAGGCGAGCACATCACCCTGGCGCGCCTCTACGTGCAGGGATACTACGCCATGGAAAACTACGACGGTTCGGCGTCCTACCCGAGCAACGCCTCGCTGGCGTGGAGCAGCCGCGCCGTGGTGGTCGTCACCTCGAAGGACGACATGAACGACAAGCTGCACGTCGTACCGCAGATCAACTTCGGCAGCGGCCAGCTCGACCAGCCGAACGCCCTGGTGTTCGACGGGTTCGGCAAAATCCTCGATTACACCGTCGCAGGGCTTTACAAGTAGCCCGGCCGTTCTCCGAGACGGAAACGCCGCAGATGCTTTTCATGGGGCATCTGCGGCTTTTTTTTCATTTTTTGTTATATTTGCCATTACATTTCGGCCGGAAGGCTGCCCAAACCGCAAAAAAAAGAAAACGTCCCGAAAGATGCACGGCAAATCCATACGGTCCGATTTCGAAAAACTGTATATCGACTACCAGCCCCGGCTGCTGGCCTATGCCCGGCGTTTCATCAACGACCCCGCCGAAGCGCAGGACCTGGTACACGACTGCTTTGCGACCCTTTGGGACCGGCATGCGTCGCTCGACGCCCGGGAGGCTTCGATGATGCTGTTCGTCATGACCCGCAACCGGTGTCTCAACTACCTCAAGCACAAAAGCATCGTCAACAAATACACGCTCAGCTACCTGGCCAGGGCCAAAGCGGGAGAAGAGCGCCTCTACAACTACGACTTCTCCTTCAGCGAGAACGAACACCCCTATCTGTATCAGGAACTGGAACAGCAGATACAGCGCATCATGGGTTCGCTGCCCGAGCGCTGCCGCGAAGTGTTTATTCTCAGTCGTTTCCAGGGACTGAAAAACCGCGAAATCGCCGAACGGCTCCACATCTCGCTCAATACGGTCGAACGGCATATTCAGCGGGCCCTGCGAATCTTCGCCGAAGCCCTCGAACACGAAAAATCGATCTACCTCCAGATTCTGATCCTCGCCTGGCTGACCGGCCCGAACTGCTGAGTCCGCCGGCAAAACCCCGCCGCCCGCCGCCTGACATCCAGTCCGGCGTTTTTTTTCGTCCTCAGACCGGCGTAAAACAGCTTTTTCTCACAGAAAATCTCATTTTTCCGGAACAGGGGGGGGGGGGGTAAAATCCGCCTGAATTGTTGTATTAATGTATGCATACCCCAAACAGCCCTATGAACGAAAAACTGAAAAGACTCGCCGTCCGCTATTTCGAAGGACCGATCTCCCCGGACGAGGAGCGCGAACTCTTCGCATTCATCGCCGCCGCCCCGGAAAACGCCGCCCGGATGCGCGAATGGGAAGAGGAGTGGAAACGCGAACACATACCGTCGCTCAGCGTGCTCGACTCGCTCGGCCTGCTGAAGGCGAAAATCCGCAAACGCGACGGCGCAATGCTCAACCGCCGCCGCGGGCTTCGGTTTACGGCGGCCGCAGCCGTACTGATCCTGATCTCCGCCTTCACAACCCGGTATATCATGCGCCTGGAGACGCCCGAACAACTCTTCTCCGTACAGGCCCCCCAGGGAACCAACAGCCGCATATCCCTGCCCGACGGCACGCAGGTATGGCTCAACGCCGGATCGACCCTCAGCTACAAATCGGATTTCAACCGCTCGTCGCGCGATATCGACCTCTCGGGAGAAGCCTACTTCGAGGTGGCCCGCAATGCCGACCTTCCGTTCCGCGTCGAGGCCCGGGGCTGCCGGTTCACCGTCCTGGGAACCAAATTCAACATCTCGGCCTACGACAGCGAACCGGAGGTCCTCGCCGCGCTGATGGAAGGCTCGCTGCGGTTCGAATCGGCCCGCGACAGGGAGAAGATGATGCCGGGCGACCTGATAACCTACGACTGCGCGACGAAGCAAGCACGCCGCGAGCAGGTCGATGCCGACCAGTACCGAAGCTGGATCGACGGCGTCATCCGCTACGACGCGATCACGCTGCCGGCACTGCTGAGAAGGCTGGCGCGTGAATACGACGTTGAAATCGACCTCCGCACCGCGGCCTTCGACAACAAGACCTTCCGCATATCGCTCACCGAAGCGCAGGACATCCATTCGATCATGGTCGCGCTCGGCGACATCCTGCCGATCACGGTCAACCACTGCGGCCGCCGATACTGCGTCGGCAGCAAAACCGAATAGCAAGACTCAACCAATCGACATACTAACCTAAACCTTAATTTTATGCATGTAAATCTACGATTCAAGAGGATCGCCGCATCGACGCTCTGCCTGCTGCTGGCGGGAATGGTCCATGCGCAGACCGTCACCAAAACCTTCCGGGATGTCCCGCTGAAAACGGTGCTGGAAGAAGTGGAACGGCAAACCGGCTACTCGTTCCTCTTCGAGAACGAAGAGGTCGATGTCAACAGGCCCGTAACGGCTACATTCAGTGACGCGACGATCCAGACCGTACTCGACCGGGTGCTCGACAAGTCGTTACGCTACTCCGTGAACGGGGGGGGGGAAATTGGTGACTATCTCCCGGCGTTCGCAGACACAAACGCCGCCCCAGTCGGATAAGGCGCTGACACTCTCCGGAACGGTCATTTCCTCGGCCGACAACCAACCCATCGTGGGCGCGAACATCTTCGTCGAAGGCACGACCATCGGAACGACCTCCGACATCCACGGCAATTACACGCTGAGCGTCCCGCCCGCGACCAAAACCGTCACCGTTTCATTCCTCGGGTACGACACCAAGAAAATAGCTGTCAAGGACATCCATCTTTTCAAGCTCGTCACGCTGGCCGACGCTTCGAACAAACTCGAAGACGTGGTAGTGGTCGGATTCGGCGTACAGAAAAAAGAGTCGCTCGTAGGCGCCGTGCAGTCAGTCAAGCCCAGCGACCTGCAAACCTCGTCGAGCAACCTTTCGACTTCGTTCAGCGGCAAGATCGCCGGCGTGATCGCCGTGCAGAAATCGGGCGAGCCGGGTGCCGACGGCGCGAGTTTCTGGATTCGCGGCATCTCGACCTTCGGTTCGGGACAGTCGCCGCTGCTGATTCTCGACGGCGTGGAAATCACCAACCAGATGCTCAACAACATCCCGCCCGAGACCATCGAATCGTTCTCCGTACTGAAAGACGCCACCGCCACGGCGCTCTACGGTTCACGCGGCGCCAACGGCGTGATGATTATCACGACCAAGAGCGGCCGCGACTCGGAAAAGATGACCATCAACCTCCGCGCCGAATTCGGCGCTTCGGCCCCGACGCGCGTTCCGGAGGTCGCCGACGGCATCACCTATATGGAGACCTTCAACAAGGCCCGCACGACCCGCGGCGAACAGCCCTATTACAGCAAGGAAAAGATTATGGGAACCAAACTGGGCCTCGACCCCTACGTCTACCCCAACGTCGACTGGTACGACATGCTGTTCAAGGACTGCACTTTCAACCAGAATTTCAACTTTAACATGACGGGCGGCGCCAAAAAGATCGACTACTTCCTCAATGCCTCGGTATATAACGAAAACGGCATCATGCGCAAGCCCGAGGCGTCGAAATTCGACACCAACATCAACGCACAGAAATACCTGTTCCAGGCCAACGTCTCGGCAGACGCCACCAAGACGACCCGCGTGTCGCTGAAGATGAACACCCAACTGCACTACCGCCACGCCCCGATCCAGAGCGTTTCAGACCTCTTCGCATACGCCATGACGGGCATGCCCTGTGAATTCCCCGCGACACTGCCCGGCGAAAGCTCCGACACCTTCGTACGCTTCGGTACGAACAACGCCTGGAACAGCGGATTCTTCACCAACCCCTACGCCCAGTTGTGCCGCGGTTACGGCGACCAGTTCCGCGGGCATTTCACCTCGGCGCTGACCGTTAACCAGAACCTCGACTTCATCACCAAGGGGCTGAGCGCAACCGGAATGGCGACCTTCTACAACCGCGTCTACTCGGCCGTCTACCGCTCATTCACGCCGTTCATGTACCAGCTTACCGACTACAATATCGACGAGGCGGGCAATTACAGCTACACCAGCAACTCGACCAATACCGGAACCACCTACCTGGGCACAACGCGCGGCAAGGACGGTTACCGCGAGCTGGCGTTCCAGGCCAAGATCGACTACTCCCGCACGTTCGGCAAACACGATGTCGGAGCGACGATCGTCTACCTGCAGAAGGAGCGCAACATGAACATCTCGGACGAGCAGGAGTACGCCGCGCTGCCCTACCGCCAGCAGGGCCTCGCCGGCCGCGTCACCTACGGATTCGACAAACGCTACCTGTTCGAGGCCAACTTCGGCTACAACGGCTCCGAGAATTTCGCCGCAGGCAAGCGTTTCGGGTTTTTCCCGTCGGTCGCGCTGGGTTGGGTGATCTCGAACGAACCCTTCTGGAAAGGAATCAAGGAGAAGGTCAACCTGTTCAAGATCCGCGCCTCCTACGGACTGGTCGGCAACGACGTGATTTCGAAAGAGTATGCCGACCGCTTCCCCTACCTCACGACCGTCGACATGGGACAGGGTTACGATGTCTATATCGGCAACAACTTCGAGCGTAAGTACGGTCCCATCCTCTCCGTTTACGGCAACCCCAACGCCACATGGGAGGAGAGCCGCAAACTCGACATCGGTGTGGAGATCGGCCTGTTCGACAGCCTGAACATCATCTTCGACTGGTTCAAGGAGAAGCGCTCGGGCATCTTCATGCAGCGCACGTCGCTGCCCTCGTCCTTCGGCATGTCGGGCATCACGCCGTGGGCCAACATCGGCAAGGTCGACAACAGCGGCGTCGACATCTCGGTCGACTACAACAAGGCCTTCTCGAAGGACCTGATCCTCTCGCTGCGCGGCACGTTCACCTACGCCCACAACGAAATCGTCGAAATGGACGAACCCAAATACAAATGGGCCTACCAGTACAAGGCCGGACACCCGATCAACTCTATCCAATGCCTGATCGCCGACGGGCTGTTCCGCGACGAGGAGGATATCGCCAACTCCCCCTCGCAGGACATCTATGCCACGACCTATCCCATCCGGCCGGGCGACGTGAAATACCGCGACCTGAACGGTGACAAGATCATCGACGACAACGACATGTGCTGGACGGGCAACCCTACCGTACCGGAGATCATCTACGGATTCGGGTTCTCGCTCAAATACAAAGGATTCGACTGCTCGGCCTTCTTCCAGGGACAAGGCAAGGTGTCGATCATCATGTACAACTACCACCCCTTCGCGACAGCCGCGACGCCCGGTTCGGGACTGATGCAGTGGATCGCCGACGAACACTGGAGCGAGGACGACCCCAATCCCAAGGCCCTCTACCCGCGCCTGTCGCCGCTGTGGAATAACAACAACACCAAGGCCAGCACGCTCTACGTGCGCAACGGCAAGATGCTGCGCCTGAAGACCGCCGAGATCGGTTACACCTACAAGAAAATGCGCGTCTACGTCTCGGGAACCAACCTGCTGACCTTCGCCCCGTTCAAGTACTGGGACCCCGAGAAGGGTTCGGGTAACGGCCTGGGATACCCGCTCCAGCGGACGTACAACCTCGGATTCCAGTTCAATTTCTAACCCAAACACAGCAAAAGACCATGAAAAAGATAATCACCGCACTTTCACTGCTGCTGCTATGCTCTTGCTCCTACCTCGACGTCGTGCCCGAAGGCAAAGCGACCGAAGAGGACATCTGGAAAACGGAGGAGCAGGCCGAGAATTACCGCTACTACATGCAGACCTACATGCCCAACTTGATCGGGTACAACTGGTCGCCCGACCAGTTCGCCGGCGACGATTTCATCACCGGGGCCCGCGGCACGACCTATTATTTTTCAAGCAAGAGCCTGCTCTACGGCGAGGAGAACGCCAACCTGACCTATTTCGGCCGCTGGGCCCCGAACTGCACCTCGGGCGGTACGAACTACGACATCTACCGCGGAATACGCTATTGTTTCTACCTGCTGGACAACATCTACAAAGTTCCCGCAGTCTCGCAGGAAAACGCCGACCGTTACGCGGGCGAGGCGTGGTTCCTCGTGGGATATTACCACCAGTGCCTGCTCGAATACTACGGCCCGATCGTACTGGTCAAGAAGTTCATCCCCATCGACGCGCCCGAATCGGAAATCTTCACCCCGCGTACGCCGTACGACGAGTGCGTGAACTATATCGCCGAATGTTACGACAACGCGGCCAGACTGCTGCCCGACGTAGTGGGCGAATCCGAACTCGGCCTGCCCACGAAAATGGCCGCGCTTAGCTACAAGGCCCGTCTGCTGCTCTACGCCGCCTCGCCGCTGGTCAACGGCAATCCCGACTACATAGGGTTCAACAACCCCGACGGAACGCCGCTGATGAACACGACTTACGACCCGGAAAAATGGAAACGGGCGCTGGACGCGGCAGCGGCGGCAATCGCCCTCGCGGACGAGATCAATACCGACACAAAAAAACCGAATTACGACCTCTACACCTCGGCCGATTCGAGCCTGCCCGACGACCAGCGCGGTCGCAAGAACTACCACGACACCTTCGTCGAAGAGCCCTGGAACGGAGCCGAATTCATCCTGGCCAAGGGCGCGCAGAGCGGCATTCAGGCTTTGCAGCGTTACGGCGGACCGCGTTCGATCAAAAACAACATGTCGAAAGGCTGGAAAACGACTCTCGTGCCGACGATGGAGGCCGTCGAGATGTACTACACCAAGAACGGGCTGCCGCTCGACGTCGACCCGCTGACCAAGGACGAGGACCTGTACAGCGTCGCCCCGGGTGACAACACTGCCCGCCTGCACCGCAACCGCGAACCCCGCTTCTACGCCTCGATCGGTTTCGACCGCGGCACGTTCGAAATCGACGACAAGATTCTGACCCTCCAGCTCCGCGGCGGCGAACTGCACGGCTCGACGCTCAAGGAGACCGACGAATACCAGAGCTGCACGGGTTACCTCTGCCAGAAATGGATTCACAAATCGAGTTCCTACAATCAGTCGAAAAACTCGTACAATTACCGCAAATACGCCTATCCGTACCTGCGGCTCCCGGAATTGTTCTACAACTACGCCGAGGCCGACTTCGAATACAACGGATCGCTGAGCAACACCAGTCTGGAGTATCTCAACCGGGTGCGCAAGCGCTGCGGACTGCCCCGCTTCCAGGATTCGTGGGCCCTGGTGGGCGGTATTCCCTCAGGAGCAAGGCTGCGCAAGGTCCTGCATCAGGAGCGTTCGATCGAATTCCTGTTCGAAGGGCGCCGCTTCCACGACCTGCGCCGCTGGAAGGAAGCTCCCGAGGTGATGAACAAGGAACCCCGTTCGTGGAACCGCGACGGAAAGACCCAGGACGATTTCTACAAGGTCATTCCGGCCAATCAGGGCGGCCGCGTGCGCGTTTTCGAATCGCCGAAGAGTTACTGGCTGGCAATTCCCATGAGCCAGATCAACAAAAACCCCAACCTGGTCCAAAATCCCGGTTATTGACCGACCGTTTCACCATAAAACAGAAAAACATGAAAAAACTGGTATATTCGATCTTTATCGCCCTTGTCGCGCTGGCCGCATCCGCCTGCGACGACGATACACCCACCGCTCCGGATTTTGCCGTATCGACCGCGGCATGGTCGTTCGGCCAAACGGAGGGCATGCAGCGGATGATTATCTCGGCGCCGGATGCCTGGACCATCACGGGCATTCCCGAATGGATGTCTGTAACTCCGGCCGAAGCGGACGCAACCCGGGAAATCACCATCCGCTATACAGACAACGAAACTTCAGCCCTCCGTACGGCGACGCTGAGCGTTACCTGCAACGGGGAGACCCTCACGATCAGCATCGAACAGCAAGGAAAAACGCTCCCGGACCTGTAACCAGCCGGAACCGATACGCCTGGAAAACGCCGCAGATGCTTTTTATCGGGCATCTGCGGTATTTTTTTACATTTCCAGAAGGGATTAATCGTAAAAATAATTAATTTTGTAAAGATTCATTCACATAGTGAATATTTTTAGAATATACAAATACCCAAAAAACCTACAATCTGACAAAAACCACAAGCCCAATGAAACCTCAATCATGCCGAAACCTGTTCCGCACCCTGCTCGGAACGGGACTCATCGCAGCCAGCCTCTGCGCCTGCGTTCCCCGCCACAACACGCTCAGCGAATCGGAGATCGCCTCCGGCTGGGAATTGCTTTTCGACGGGAATAGC
>NZ_JADNHQ010000020.1:0-5011 GCF_015553985.1 Alistipes sp. D31t1_170403_E11
CCTGCGTTCCCCGCCACAACACGCTCAGCGAATCGGAGATCGCCTCCGGCTGGGAATTGCTTTTCGACGGGAATAGCCTTGATCAATGGAAAGACTTCAACGGGGACTCTCTGACCCAGCCGTGGCACGTTGTCGACGGGTGCATCCAGGCTAACGGCGACGGGAGCGACCTTTCGGGCTATATCGTCACCAAGAAACAATACGAAAACTTCATCGTAGACTGGGACTGGAAGCTCTCCTACGGAGGTAACAGCGGCATGCTTTACCACGTCGTTGAGAATCCTTATTTCAAGGTTCCCTACGTCACGGGTCCCGAGTACCAACTGATCGACAACGATGGCTGGGAGTCTCAGAACGCTCCGACGAAGCTCGAAGAGTGGCAGAAGCTGGGCGTGGACTACGCGATGCACCTTCCGACTGCGGATTCCCTGTTTGTCAATCCGCAGGGCGAGTGGAATAATTCGCGCATCGTGTGCGACAACGGGCACGTGGAGCATTGGCTCAACGGGCACAAGATCCTTGAGTTCGAAGCCTACACCGATGACTGGTTCTCGCGCAAGAACAGCGGCAAATGGGAGACTGCACCCGAATACGGTCTGGCGCGGCGGGGCGTTCTGTGCCTTCAGGACCACGGCTATCCGGCCTCTTTCCGCAACCTGAAGATCAAGGAGCTTCCCCGCAAGGCAGGCCGCGAAGTGGAACTCTTCAACGGCCGGGACCTTACGGGCTGGGAAGCCTACGGCACGGAGAAGTGGTATGTGGACAAGGAGGGCTGCCTGGTCTGCGAGAGCGGTCCCGACAAGCAGTACGGCTACCTGGCCACGCGCGAATACTACGATGATTTCGACCTCACGGTCGAGTTCAAGCAGCTCTCCAACGGGAACTCGGGCGTCTTCTTCCGTTCGTTCATCGAGCCGCCGGTGAAGGTTCACGGCTGGCAGTGCGAGGTCGCTCCGAAGAACCACGACACGGCGGGCATCTACGAATCCTACGGCCGGGGCTGGCTGGCCCAGATCCCTGACGAGAAGGAGTCGATCCTCAAGGAGGGGGATTGGAACACGCTGCGGCTGAAGGTCCAGGGAGACCGTGTTCAGACGTGGCTCAACGGCGAAGCGATGGTGGACCTCACGGACGCGAAGATCGGCGCAGCGCAAGGACGCATCGCGCTTCAGATTCACGACGGCGGCGGCATCAAGGTCCTGTGGCGTAACCTCCGGCTGACGACGCTGTAAAACAGAGCCGGGGTTTCGTTATGCGGAATCCCGGCTTTCAACCTCTTCAAACTAGCACCTAAAACAAAGAGATAAAATGAGTAACCGCAGAGATTTTCTGAAAAAGGTAGGCGGACTGGCGCTGCTGACGGTTGTCCCGCGCAGCGTTCTGGGAGGCTCCAGATTCGTCGCCCCGAGCGACCAGCTCACCAAGGGTATCATCGGCGTGGGCGGCATCGGCAAGAGCAGCTACCACTTCACGTCCTCGGACGCGTGCCGCCTGGTTGCGGTCTGCGACGTGGACCGCAAGCACCTCGAAAGCGCCGTCGCGCTGGGCCGCAAGAAGTTCGACAAGACGCTCGAAAGCTACCACGACTACCGGGACCTGATTACCGATCCCAACGTCGACATCGTACATATCGCCACCCCGCCCCACTGGCATGGCATCATGGCCGTGGAAGCTGCCAAAGCCGGCAAGGACATCTGGTGCGAGAAGCCCATGACGCGTACCATCGGCGAGGGTAAACGTGTGGTGGAGGCCGTCCGGCAGAACGGGCGGATCTTCCGCCTGAACACGTGGTTCCGCTTCAAGGATACCTTCTACGGACTGGGCACGACGGTCGAGCCCCTGAAGAAACTCGTCGACAGCGGCCTGCTGGGCTGGCCCCTCAAGGTGACCATCTCGGGGGCTACGGGCTTCACGTGGAAATTCTTCTGGGTGGGGCAGGAAAACCTCCGGCCGCAATCCGTCCCGGAAGAACTGGACTACGACATGTGGCTGGGCCCGGCGCCCTATAAACCCTATAACAAACACCGCGTGCACCAGACCTTCCGCGGTTACTGGGACTACGATGGCGGCGGACTGACGGACATGGGCCAGCACTACATGGACCCCGTTCAGTACCTGCTGGGCAAGGACGAGACCTCTCCGGTGAAGATCGAGGTCGACGCCCCGCAGCAGCATCCCGACGCCGTGGGCATCTGGCGCAGGATCGTCTACACCTACGACGACGGCTGCCAGATCGTGCTCGAAGGCGAAGGCTACGAGAGCAAAGGCAAGGTTCCCTATATCGAAGGTCCTTTGGGCAAGGTCTACCAGGGCTTCGAGTGTACGATTCCCGACGTGATGGAGAAGATCGCCGAGAT
This sequence comes from Alistipes sp. D31t1_170403_E11, assembly GCF_015553985.1. Taxonomy (NCBI): domain Bacteria; kingdom Pseudomonadati; phylum Bacteroidota; class Bacteroidia; order Bacteroidales; family Rikenellaceae; genus Alistipes; species Alistipes sp. D31t1_170403_E11. Next base: position 2,358 of record NZ_JADNHQ010000020.1, read on the forward strand.
GCCCGACCCCGAGCCTCAGAACACCGACTTCCTGCAGTGCGTCCGCAGCCGCGAGCCCTTCGCCCTCGACGAAGCGAAGGGACACCGCAGTTCCACGCTGGTCAACCTGGGCGCGTGCGCCCTGCGGCTGAACCGCACGCTGCATTTCGATCCCGACAAGCAGCTCTTCGTCGGCGACGAGGCCGCCAACCGCCTCATCGACCAGCCGATGCGCACTCCGTGGAAAATCTGATAACGTCCAAACCTGAAAAAACCATGAAGAAGTTATTCATCGCCATACTCCTGCTCGCCCTCGTGCCTTTCGCCGCCGGAGCGCAGGATGCCCGCCAGCGTACCGCCGAAACGATCGTGGCGGATGCCCTGGCCCAACTTCCGGCCCAGACGCCCAAGGCGTTCGACAGCCTGATGCAGGAACTCGCGGCAACCGGAGCCGACGGAATCCGGATGATGGCCGGGATGCTTGTCCCCGCCTCCGAAGGCAAGAACGCCGTGGTCGAATACGCCCTCGGCGGCGTAGTGAGCTACGTCTCGGCCCAAGGCCGCGAGGCGCTCGCCCGGGAGGTCCGCACCGGACTGGCCGACGCCGTCGCCGCCTCGACGGACAAACCCAACCAGGCCTTCCTGCTCTCGCTGCTCCAGTTGTGTGCAACGGCCCGGGAGGCTCCCGTCTTCGTGAAGTACGCCGGGGACGACTACCTTGCGGATTACGCCGTGCGGGGCCTGATCTCCACGCCGGGAACCGAAGCGACCCTCCTGGCGCTGATCGGCGAAAGCCCCGCTCCGAACGCCCTGCTGGCTTATGCCGCGGCGGAGAAAGGCCTTGCGGCCGCGGAGCCCGCGCTGCTGAAATGGGCCGCCGACCCCACGGCCGACACCCCGGCCAGGCAGGCCGTTTACAACGCGCTGGCCAAATGCGGCACGCACGCTTCGATAGCGCCGCTCGCCGCAGCCGCCAAAGCCGACGGCTATGCGTTCACGAAGAACGACGCCACGGGGGCTTACGTGAACCTGCTGGCACGGCTCGCCGCAGCGGGCGAGCAGAAGGCACTCTCCGCGGCCAAAGCCCTGCAAAAACCCGCCCTGCCGCAGAACGTCCGCGCCGCGGGATTGGAAATCGTCCTGGCTGCGGATGCCAAAAAACGGACACAGACGGTGCTCGCCGCGCTCAAAGACGCCGACAGGGCCTACCGCTGCGCTGCGCTCGATTACGCGAATGCCTTCGCCGACGAGGCGCTCTATGCCGCCCTCGTCAAGAAGCTCCCGTCGCTGAGCGACGCCGCGAAAACGGATGTCGTAAGCTGGCTGGGAGCGCGCCACGCCGCATCGCAGAGCGCCGCCGTGGTTGCCGCCATGTCGTCGCCGGACGATGAGCTGGCCCTGGCAGCCGTCCGTGCTGCCGGGAAGATCGGCGGACAGCAGGCGCTCGACGCATTGATAGCACAACTGGGAGGCGCACATGCCAAAGAGGCTTCCGCGGCCCTCGCGGCTTTTAACGGAAAGCCCAACGCCGCATTCGTCGCGGCCCTCGACGGCGACCCCGCCACGCAGGCCAATGCGCTGAAGCTCGTCGCCAAGCGGCGCATCACGACCGCGGCCGACAAGGTATTCGCCCTGCTCGGATCCGGCGACAAGGCCGTACGCACGGCAGCTTACGACGCGCTGGCCGGCGTCACGACCGCCGGCGATTTCGACCGCCTGTGCGACCTGCTGGACAAGGCGCAGGGAGACGACGTGAAGGCCCTGCAGGCCGGACTGAGGAACGCCCTGGCGCCGGCGGCTCCCGACATGCAGTACAAGCTGGTGGCGGGACGCATGGCCGCAGCCCCGCAGAAGGCCCGCTACTACCCCCTGCTGGCGCAGGCCGCCACCGATGAGGCCATCGGCGCGCTGCTGAAAGCCGACGACCCGAAAGCCGCCTTCGCAGCCCTACTCACGGTGAAGAACCCCGTGATGATCGACGTGCTCTACGAACTGGCCGGGAAGAACCCCGACTGGACCGATGCCGCCATCTCGCGTTACACCGATTTCGCAACGGCCTCCGACAATACGCCGATGCGCAAATACCAGCTTTACCGCAAAGGCCTGGAAGCCAACCCTTCGGCCAAAACGCAGAACAAACTGCTCAAAGCGCTCTCCAAGACCCCGGTATTCCCCGCCCTGGTACTCGCCGTGAAGTATATGGACGCTCCCGCGACGGCCGAAACGGCGGCATTGGTCGTGAAGACCGTCGCTGCGAAGAACCCCGGCATGGGTGGTCAGACGGTAGCCGCAGCCCTGAAAAAGGCCCTGGAAGTATACGTCGAACTCGCCAAGGCCGACGCCGATGCAGGGTATGCCGTCGACGAGATAAAGGGACTTATGGCAAAACTCCCCGAGGCCGGATTCGAGCCCCTGTCGCTCGAACCGGAGAACCGGAAAGCCGTAGTCGGAAACCCCGAGACCCGAAAGGCCATGAAGCCAAAGGCCCTGGCAAAGGCACAACTGGAGGCTGACGCAGCAATGGCGCAAAAATGGGTCCTGACAGACGGTATCCTCACGGCCCAAGCAAACGCTCCCGCGATCCAATTCCCGAAGCAATACGAAAACTTCGAGATGATTCTCGACTGGAAAACTCCTGGAGAGGCCGGTATCGCGGTAAGGGCCATTCCGCAGAT
>NZ_JADNHQ010000021.1:0-3081 GCF_015553985.1 Alistipes sp. D31t1_170403_E11
GATTACTTGCGTGTTACTACCAGATTTCAGGGCCATGTCCGCCGTCCTTGTGAAGCCCCCGGCAGACACGGCAATGCTCGCCGACCAAGGGCCGACGGATGCCAAAAACGCCTCTTTTCGATTGATTTGCCGTGACATAATACCAGGGTTGAGATTGTGTGAGTGCGCCCCGGATGGAAATAAAAAAGGGGCGCATTTGCAGCCCTCTTCGCAGGTCTTGGGAACCTTAATTCGGAAGCTGTCCTGCGCCCTTGTCTGCCCTGCCCATAAAGGGCAGGACATAACAAGGACTGACAACTATTATACCCGAATTAAACAACCTCCGAAGAGGCTCCCAAGTTTGCAAAGAGTATAAAGAGTTGTTTACCCTTTATATGTTATGTCCGTCGGCTATGCCGTACTATTCAAATACAAAGATAACATCTTTTCATCTTTTTTCAAATGATGGCCCGTTTTCTGCCTTTATAATTCAAGAACAAAGATAGTAATTTTTATTGGCTTTAATGACAAATACATCCCAGATGTTTGTGTCATTAATAGACTCCTTTGTATTATGAAAAGACAAAGGCGTAACGATGTATTAATTAAGGCGATAGCTGAAAAATTAGTACAGTTAAGGGAAGACAGAGGGTTATCCCAGCAAATCGTATATATTGATACTGAGCTACATATGGGTCGTATTGAGCGAGGGAAGTACAATATAACGTTAAGCACATTGGCGGAATTATGCGCCTATTATAATATTTCTTTAAGGGATTTTTTCAAAGGGATGCCCAACCCATAATTTGTATAATATGAAAAATCAAAGACATAACGAAGCCTTGATGCATCTTGTCGCTTTGAAATTGAAAAGCTTACGAGAGTCAAAAGGTATTACTCAAGCCGAGGCTTATCGACTTTCAGGTATACATTTGGGGCGCATCGAATCTGGCAACTCTAATATTACAGTTAGTACCTTATCGGCATTATGCAAATTCTATGATATTTCTTTTGAGGATTTCTTTGACGCAATAGAATAGCAATAGGGGGCATTTTCAACTGCAACAAAATACGATTCTTGCTCAATTTACCATAACCATATGAAATTTAAGAACATAATTAATCATTTAACAGGAGTCAGTTGTCCAATATTTGGTATATCTTGGACTCCGCCAGAGAGTGATAGAATCAAAGCACATAAGGTTATTCGTTTTTTAGAGGATAGACGAGTGCTATATAATCCTTATGAATTGGAATGCAGAGATCATTGTTTCCATTCGATTATTGATATTCGTCATTTTTTAACATCTGAACTGCAAGATATCAATGAAGACAGTGAATTCTACACTTACTTAAAAGCAATGCGAATTGCTTGCAGGAAATTTTTAGATAAGTTTTCAGATAAAAAAACAGGAATACATAGGCCGCATGGAGGATATTACCCCAGTTTAATATTCGATTCTGCATTGGGCGAACTGCGGGGTGTATTTGGAATAATGATTGCACAAATTGCTGTCGCATATGGAATTGATATTGAGAGTGATTTAGCATCTATATTACCGGAAGAATCCGCTCCAGAATAGTGCTGTTTATATTCCTCGTCCTTTTTTCCTATGTAGTTGAATGTTTTCAGGCTGTTTCACCTGCGGCCTCGGTTTCTGTTGCTGTTCCGGCTTCACCTGCGGCTTTACATCAGGCTTTACCTCTTGCGGCTGTTGCACGGATAATACGCACTCGGTCAGCATATCTTTCTGTCCGGGCTTTGATTCCACTCCGAACCGGGATCGGTAAACCGTTCCGTCCTGCTTGCGGAACGCCTTAATCAACCCCTGCTCGGAATACAACTGTTTCTGTTCCTGCACCGTCAGCCGACAGCCTTTTATCGCCGTAACCAATTCACGGGTAAAGGCTTCATCCCTGCGGCGCAGGGCGATAAGGGTGTATTGCAACCCTCCTGCATTGTCGAACCAGTATTCGCGCAGCATATTTGCATCGCTGCGGCGAACGATTATCCGCAGCGTCCGGGTCTCCTGCAACTGCCGCCATTGCTCCTGCGTAAATCGCGTACCGCCGATTTCGACCTGCCGTGGTGCGGAGGGTCTCGGTTCGGCTGAAGCCGGTTGCATCTGCCGCGACTGTTGCAGGCGGGGCGTTTCTTCCCGTTTGATCTGCGGCGGTTGCGGTCTTTCGACTTTCCGCGGCCCCGGCGTTGTGTCGCGTTCCTGCTCCCGCCGTCTTTCCTGCATGTATTTAATCTCCTCGTCGGCCGTTTCCCGTGCTAACGCCTCGACCCGTTCGCGGATCGTCTCCGACAATCCGGCATAGCTGAATTTGCGGTCTACCTGTGAGCCTTTGAATGTCAGTCCGTCTTTGGTGAAGGTTACGCCCTGAACCGCTTTCTTCGGGTCGTTGCCCCGGTGGACGAACTGCACGCCGATCCCCTGCCGTTTCAGTTTGGCCGACAGGTCGGCGATCCGGTCGCATTTGGGCAGGATGCGGGTTATGGCGTCGAACACCTCCTGCCGCACCTTGTCCGCTCCGTGGAGCCGTTCAGTCTTTATGTCCCACTTGCCGTTGGAGAATGTCAGCCCGTATCGGCGTTTAAGCTGTTTGCAGACTTTGACGTTCCGGCGGCGTTCGTTCTTATCCGCCACAAGCGTCCGGTCATATTTCACCCGGTTGTAGATAATATGCAGGTGGGGATGTTCCGTGTCGTTGTGCCGGGCGACGATATACTGCGTATCGGCAATGCCCATACACTCCATGTAGGCCGCCGCCAATTCCCGCATCCGATCGTCGGTCAGCGTCGGCGCATCGTCCCGGTGGAACGACAGCGAGATATGCCCCACGACCTTTGCGATCTCCCGGCGGGCCTTGCGCTGGAAGTTGAAGTCGTCGATTATCGTCCGGATGCTTTCGGTATCTACCCCGTCGCTCTCCAGCAGGCGGGCTTTCTCTTTCCTGAGGACATACTCGACGGCTCCGCCGAACGATTTGCCCGTTACGATTTTTCCTATCATTACTACTCTCTTTTCAGTTTGGCAATCATCCGATTGTAAAACCGGATGATCCGGATCAGTTCTGCTTCCCGCGTTGCGGCTC
>NZ_JADNHQ010000022.1:0-1890 GCF_015553985.1 Alistipes sp. D31t1_170403_E11
GTCTGTTTCATCAGCCTTACCATCTGCGGGATGTCGACCGAGCGGGAGAGCGTCTCCAGTTCTTCGGCGACGCGGCACGCTTCCTCATAGTCATATTCCCGCACCTTGGCGATACGTATCCTGTCGTGCGACGTGGGCAGCGTGTTCTCCTTGTTCGACAGAACCTCCTCGTACAGCTTTTCTCCCGGACGCAGGCCCGTGTATTCGATCCTGATATCCTTGTCCGGCTCGAATCCCGCCAGCGAGATCATCCGTTGGGCCAGGTGTGCGATCTTAACCGACTCGCCCATGTCGAACACGAAGATCTGGTTGCCCGTAGACATCGTGGCAGCCTCCATAACCAGGCGGCAAGCCTCGGGGATCGTCATGAAGAAACGCGTAATGTCCGGGTGCGTAACCGTCACAGGACCGCCTTTGGCGATCTGCTCCCTAAAACGCGGGATCACCGAGCCGTTCGAACCCAGCACGTTCCCGAAGCGTGTCGTCACGAATTTGGTCCTGCCCGGCGTCTGACCCTGTTCGATCGACAGCCCCAGCGACTGCACGTAGATCTCCGCAAGGCGCTTGGTGCAGCCCATCACGTTCGTCGGGTTCACAGCCTTGTCCGTCGAGATCATAACCATCTTCTCCACCTCGTATTCGATACACTTGTCGGCCACGTTGCGCGTGCCCGCGACGTTCACCAGGACCGCCTCGCACGGATTCTCCTCCATCAGCGGGACGTGTTTGTAAGCCGCGGCATGGAACACCACCTGCGGATGGTAGGTCCGGAACACGAAGTCCAGCCGGGCAGGGATTCGAACGTCACCGATAACCGGGATGAATTTCAAATCCGGATAGCGTTCTTCCAGCTCCAGGCGCAGGTTGTGCATCGGAGTCTCCCCGTTGTCGAAAAGGATCAGACGGTGGATGCCGAACGTAGCCAACTGCCGGCAAAGCTCCGAGCCGATCGAACCTGCGGCGCCTGTAACCAGGACCGTCTTGTCTTTGAAATTGGCGATGATCTCATCCATCGAGATGCGGATCTCGGGACGACCCAGCAGGTCCTCGATCTTGATCTCTCGGATCGACTGCTTCATGATCTTGCCGTCGATAACCTCGTCGATAGGAGGCGCGATCAGGATCTTAACGCCCTTTTCCGTACAATACCGGATCAGGCGTTCCTGTTCCGACTGGGCGTCGTCGTTCGTGGCGAAAAGAACGCCGTCGATGTCGTAACGGTCCCGGAGGTATTCGATGCTGCATTCGTCTTCGAAGTAGTAAACCGGGCGGTCGGCGATCGTATGGTTTTTCAGCAGTTTCCCGTAGGTCAGGAAGCCCGAGACCTGGTAATGCGGCGAGTTCTGTAGGCGCGTTACCAGAGACACCGATTTATCTCCCGTACCGTAAACCAGCACCTGCTGGCAATTATCGTGGCGGGCATGTTTGAGTTTGATCAGGTCGTAGAGGATGATCATGCAAAGACGAAGGGCCAGCAGAAGGAAGAGCGTGACCAGCACGTCCAGCAGGAAACCCATGGCGATAGCCGTCTGGGGCGGGGCGGGAGATTGCGGAAGCAACTGCACATAGCCGTACATCAGCACGTCTTTAAGCATCACGGCAGCGCCCAGTTTCCAGACCTCGCGAAGCGTCGTATGACGGATTACGCTACGGAATGTACGGAAAAGGATAAACGAGAAGACGCTCAGGGCGCACGAACCCGCCAATAGCCAGAAACCGTACCAAACCGTGAAAACCGGATGCGGGAAGAGTCCACGCACCAGCAGGTACGCGACGAACGTCGAGAAAACTGAGACGACGGTATCGATGGCTAGGATAAGCCACGACGAAAAGTAACGTGACGAAACGTACTTCTCGATTCCTAAACCTGACAATAAATGATAAAGCATG
>NZ_JADNHQ010000023.1:0-1838 GCF_015553985.1 Alistipes sp. D31t1_170403_E11
GGCCCAAAATAGCAATTAACGATAGTACAATTTTTCTTACCATAAGCGTTAATTTTAATAAAATTTTAAAATAAAAATCTAGCATCCCAAAATTTGCATATTAAGCCTCTGTATATATGATAATTGCAGGAAATAAGCCCGATTTTCCTAAAAAAACATAATAGTTTGGTACTAAGCGTGTAAGATGAATAGGCGTTACCTCCGCGTATCCGGGTTCTGTAACCAGATAGTTACTGTCAAAAAGGGGATAACTTAGCCAAAATAAGACATTTGGTCCAATTAGTATACCATTTGGCAGTAACTTTATCATTACCTTTATCGCGGTTAACTTATTGTTTCAATAAAGGTTAGAAGGGAATGAGAAACACGTTCAAAGTACTGTTTTACATCAAGAAGAATGCGCCTTTACGCAATGGGAACACACCGATAATGGGACGCATTACGATCAACGGACAGCGGACGCAGCTGTCGACGCAACTATCTGTGAATCCGAATTTGTGGAGTGTGAGTATGGGACGAGTGGCAGGACGCAGCGCGGTTGCCGTACGTACAAACGAACAACTCGCCCAGATTCGCTTCCACATCGAACGATGTTATAATACGTTATTCTACGAGCATTCGCTGGTCACCCCGGGAATGGTCAAGGAGATGTATTTCGGTAACGACCAGCGCAATGAAACGCTGCTTGCTTTTTTCAAGCATCACAACGAAGAATTCAGCCGGATGGTCGGAATTAGCCGCAGCAAAACGACCTATTATAAATATAGGTGTGTTTACAACCATCTCGAAAGCTATGTCAACGACCGGTTCAACCGCAAGGATTTGCTGTTCAAAGAGCTTGACAAGGAGTTCCTGACGGGGTTTCACCAGTACATTGCACAGGAGTGCGGACACAAGAAAAACACGACTTGGATTTACATGATCGCACTCAAGCATGTGCTTATGCTGGCTCGTAGTAAGGGCTATATGTCCAAGGACCTCTTCTCCAATTACAAACTGCACAGCGAATTTGTCACTCGAAACTATCTATCCATGGCCGAGATACGTAAACTAATCCGCCTGGAGCTCGACGACGCTACTTTGCAGTTGGTGCGGGATGCGTTTTTGTTCAGTTGCTTCACGGGGCTCTCCTATATCGACCTCAGCCTGCTTACATCCCAGCACATTCAACAGAATGGTAAACAGTTGTGGATCAGCACGACACGTCGCAAAACCGGAGCTACCGTCAATGTGCGGATTTTCGCCGTTCCGTATGCCATCCTGCTGAAATATAAGCCCAGACAGCGTAACGCGCAGATATTCAACCTTCCAAGCAACGGCTGGTGCAACATCTGCCTCGAACGCATCATGTCCCTGGCAGGCATTCCGCGGCACATTACGTTCCACTCGGCCCGCCATACCTTTGCCACGACGATCACCCTTTCGCAGGGAATGGCAATCGAGACTATCAGTAAGTTGCTGGGGCATAAGAATATCCGCACTACGCAAATTTATGCCACCATCACACACTCGAAACTCGACGGCGACATGGAACGCCTCTCGAAACGGCTCGATACATTGTATCCGGATTCAGACCTGGATCGGGTTCAAGAGCGTTTCTGAGGCCGGATTTGTGTATACACAGAAGGTCACACATCAGACATATTCGGCCGGAATACCCGAAAACACCTAAAAACGACGATTACAATCTGTAACCGTCGTAGAATCATATTGTCCGAATCGTAACCGTTAACAGCCGATCCTCTGCGGATATGTTATATTGGTAAATTTTTTTAATAATTTATTTGTAAACGATGCAGCATTTTCATATCTTTGCTTGTGAACTTTTTATTTTAAAA
>NZ_JADNHQ010000024.1:0-1453 GCF_015553985.1 Alistipes sp. D31t1_170403_E11
GGGCGTCCGCCGCCCAGCTTATCGTCTCGGATGCGACACGCGTTTCTGCCGTAGTTCCCGACTACACTCAAACGAAGCGTCCGTCGGCATCGGAGCGGTTGTTCCAATCGTCGGCCGTCGAATCTGAGATCGCACGAATCAAAGGTGTTCTTACGAACCGGAAACTGGCTTGGATGTTCGAGAACTGCTTTCCCAATACGCTGGACACGACCGTTCGCTACCGTACGGACGATAACGGCAAGGACGATACGGTGGTCTATACGGGCGACATCCATGCGATGTGGCTCCGGGACTCCGGGGCCCAGGTGTGGCCCTACCTGCAACTGGCCCATAAGGACGAACACCTTCGTCGGATGCTTGCCGGGGTAATCCGGCGCCAGATGAAGTGCATCGAACTGGACCCTTACGCGAACGCGTTCCTGGACCCCTACGATCCGAACCCGGACCACCAGTGGATGAAGGACAAGACGCAGATGCGCCCTGAACTCCACGAACGCAAATGGGAGATCGACTCGCTGTGCTACCCGCTTCGCCTTGCCTACGAGTATTGGAAGATCACGGGCGACGCTTCGGTCTTCGACGAACACTGGCTTGCCGCGGTAAAGAATATCCTCCGTACGTTCCGCGAACAACAGCGCAAGGATGGTGTGGGTCCCTATACGTTCCAGCGTCGCACGGAACGCCAGTTGGATACGGTCTGCAACGACGGCAAGGGCAACCCTGTCAACCCGGTGGGCCTTATCGCCTCGGTGTTCCGCCCCTCGGACGACGCCACGACGTTCCTGTTCCTGGTTCCCTCGAACTTCTTCGCTGTTACGTCGCTTCGCAAAGCTTCTGAAATCCTGACGAAGGTGAACAAGGAGAAGCAGCTGGCGGCTGAATGTACGGCCCTCGCCTCGGAAGTTGAGACGGCTCTCCGGAAATACGCGACCTACGATCACCCGGAATTCGGGAAGATCTACGCCTTCGAGGTCGACGGCTACGGGAACCGCTTTTTGATGGACGACGCAAACGTCCCGAGCCTTCTTGCTATGCCCTACCTGGGTGATATGGATGTGAAGGACCCTGTTTACCGGAATACGCGCCGTTTCGTCTGGAGCGAATCGAACCCTTACTTTTTCAAAGGCTCGGCGGGCGAAGGTATCGGAGGTCCCCATATCGGTTACGACATGATCTGGCCGATGAGCATCATGATGAAGGCCTTCACGTCTACGGACGACGCCGAGATCAAACGCTGCATTGAGATGCTGCTGACGACGGACGCCGGCACGGGCTTCATGCACGAGTCTTTCCACAAGGACGATCCAGCGAAGTTTACGCGTTCGTGGTTCGCGTGGCAGAACACGCTGTTCGGGGAGCTGATCCTGAAGCTGGTGAATGAGGGCAAGACGGACCTGCTGAACAGCATCACGGTTCAGTAAAGGCCGAAACTCGGAAAATAAATGCCGGAGTC
>NZ_JADNHQ010000025.1:0-1238 GCF_015553985.1 Alistipes sp. D31t1_170403_E11
TACAACCTCCGGGGCTGGTTGACCTCCAAGTCGAATGAGAAGTTCTCGATGACGCTGGCTTATAACGCTCCGCACCATCCACAGGCCGCCCCCAGTTACACCGGCAACATTACCGAATGGAACTGGACCCACGCAGATTCCGGGGAAGAAAACACCTATTCCTTCACCTATGACAGCCAATCGCGTCTGACCGATACCCGCCAGTATATCGACGGGCTGGAAGTCGATCAATTCGTCGAACGCAACCTGTCCTACGACCGAAACGGCAATATCCAAAGCCTGCATCGGTATGAACACGGCGAATTGAAAAGTAATTTTGCATATACCTATACCGGGAATCAGCTGAAAACAATTTCCGATATGCAGGCTTCTCCGCGATCACGTTCTTTCGCAAATTGGGGTTCTGCAGATTCCCTCGGGGGTATTCGCCCCGACCCGATTGATCCGGGAATTCCGATCTGGCCCATCGATCCGGTCGATCCCGGGAATCCGGGCGTGATTATTCCTCCGGTTATCGATCCTGTCGAGCCCGTTGACCCCACCGATCCCATAGGCCCGATCGGTCCGGATAATCCGGGGCCGGGTATCGTCGTTCCTCCGGGAATCACAGACCCCACAGACCCCAATCCCGGAGGCGGCATTGATCCCGACATACCATCCGTGGTCGTACGTCCGGGTGATCCGGACAAACCGACCGAACCCGGGATTCGGCAAGACAGCATTTACAGCGGTTCCGAATATGTCTACGACGTGAACGGGAATATGCTGTACGATCCCATGGAAGGACTGAATATTCGATATAACCACCTGAATCTGATTGAAAAAGTGCTTCGCGGCGATACAATCGTGGCAAAATATTCGTATCTTTCGGATGGCACGAAACTCTCGGCGACGGATGCCGACGGCAACGGGCTTTATTACCTCGGTTCTTTGGTATATGGTTCCCGGAACGGCGATTTATCGCTGGAAAGCGCAGCTTTTAACGGCGGTCGTTTTATCGTCACTTCCAACGGGATCGAGTCTCATTATTTCGTGACAGACCATTTGGGGAGCGTGCGGGCAGTTGTTAATAACGACGGGGAGGTTATCGAACGCAACGACTACTATCCTTTCGGCCTTCGGTGGAACGCAGGCAAACTGTCGGACAACCGCTACCGTTACAACGGCAAGGAGACACAGTCGTTTGTCGATGTGCCGTATACGGATTACGGCGCGAGGATGCTGGATTCGAAGTATCG